>JAUHXC010000071.1 GCA_030427205.1 bacterium
ACTGAGCATCGCGCTGCTGACACGGGTCGTCAACCCGGTGTGGTCGGACGGGCGGGGGGCTGGTAATCTGCCCGTGAGTCTTCGTACCGGGAGAACGATGCGCCCGCTGCCCCTCGCGCTGATCGCCTCGGCCGCCCTCACCGTCGGGTGCAGTTGGCCGGACTATTCGATCATCGACGCCACGTACTACCACGACTGCTCGAAGCACGAGGGCGACGAGTGGACGCTGGTCTGGGACAACCCGGCGCACTGCGGGGCGTGCGGCAACGACTGTCCCGCGGGCGTGCCCTGCGTGGGCACGGCGTGCCAGTTCGACACGGTGCTGCACTGCGGCGAGGCCGACCGGCGTTGCGTGGCGGCCGGTGACCAGCCGCGGGCCGTGTCGTGTGTTGCGTTCGGCGAGGGCGAGACGCCGCCCGACGGGGTCGAGGTGATCAAGGGCCACGGCTGCGTGGCACTCGACCCCCCGCCACGGGTCGTGGTTGGGGACGACGGGGAGCCGGAGGTCGTCGAGCCGCCGAAGCTCGAAGGCGTGCGCTGGTTGACCATCCCGGGGCACGCGGCGGCGTGCGACGATGGCCTCGACGCGAACGCCTGCGCGACGGCGGTGGTCGAGTACACCGACGCCTGCGCCGAGCCGGTCACCGAGCGGTTTGCCTACGACTTCGCGATCATGACCAGCGAGATGAGCCGGGGGCAATTCCGCGAGTTGATGTGCGACTGCGACGCGCCGGCTTCCGAGCAGTGCATCATGCTCTGCGACGAGCAGGCCTCGCCGAATGCTGGCTTGTTGGCGGACAAACCGATGACCGGGGTGAACTGGTGCGAGGCGTACGCCGCTTGCCAAAAGTTGGGCGCCCGCCTACCGACGGTGCGGGAGCGGGCGGTGCTCGAAGCGCAGGCGACCACACCGCGGTCTCTGTTCGAGGCGCCATTGAATTGTGGGGCATGGGCCGAGAACACGCGGTGGGTGCCGTGGGTCGCCGAGTGCCTGAACCGGGCGACCGAAGAACTGTACTACGATCGGGTGAAGGGCGAGCCGGGGCGGGTGTTTGTGGTCGGCGGGGCGCTGGCAGGCTCGGAGTCGATCCACCATCTGCCAGACAATGCTGCCGAGTGGATGGCCGATCCGGTGACGGGCTTGACGGAGGGCGTGTCCGGCGCGGACAGTCCCGCCTGGGGGCTGCCAAGGAGCCCGGTCGAGTTCGACACTCCTCGAATGGTGCGCGGTCGCAGCCTCCATACCCCGGCGGGCAAGCCGGGCGCACAGTTGATCGCGGTCGAGCCGAGTGTCGCGGCCGAGGATCTGGGCCTGCGCTGCGCCGTGACCGTCGACTCGCCTTTCGGCGTGCCGATGCCGTACGACGCGACTGTCGAATCTCATCACCATGCCCGGTGCTATCAGGAGCCGATCGGGATACGCCCGGTCCGACGCTCGGTCGGCGAGCAAGTCTTTCGGGCGACAGGAGTCTGCGTCGACAGCGAGCGGGAGTTGCCGGACGACCTCCGCCAGAAGCTCATCGGGCGTGGCTATGACCTCTTCGTCCGCAACGCCACCTTCGGTCCTCTGGCGCGTCGCGCCAGCGCAGGCGAATTGATGGCGATCGGCCCAGCCCGCTTCGCGATGGACGAGCAGTGGTGGCTGACGAAGCCCGCACGGCAAGCGGGCCAACGGGTCGACCTCCGAGCTGGGGACATGCCGATCGAGCTGGAGTGGGCCGGCGAGACGTTCCCCCGTACATCGGCGTGCATCTCGATGTCGGAGGACGAGCCAGCGAGCGAAGCCGCCTGGGATCGTATCGTGCGGCGGCATGCCTTCGTTCTCGACCGGGGGGACATCTGGTTGCTTGATCGCTTCAACGTAGCCGATGCCTGCAAACACCTCGACTGCGCTGAACGCGACGTCGATGCCGAAACGTGCGAAGCAGACTGTCCGGGCTGGATTCTGCCCTGGGCGATTGCGTTCAGCCCGGTCGAGCCGAGCAGCGCGACCCGGTTCTGTCGCTGAACGAGATTCGGGTCAACGCGGCGCTGCCTCGAACTCGGCCGGTTCACAATCGTCGGGACGGGTCACCGGGTTGCATGCGACCGGGCCGGCGGGCGGGACCTCACCAAAGATATCGTCGGGGTACCGGGTGGCGACGAAGTGAGCGCCAGCCGCTCGGAGATCGGCGATCATCTGAGGGTCGTCGCTGACGCCATGCACCAGATAGCCAGCGGCGGCGAGTTCGCGCATGCGCTCCAACTCGCCCGGCTCGGTCTCGAAGTACCATGGGTCGCCATCGAACTCCGGCTCGAACGAGAAGACCACTTCATCGCCAGTGTCTGGATCTTCCGCCTGAGCAGGATCGCCGATGAGGAACAGCAGCCGGTCTTCGGGATCATCGCCACCACGTTCTAGATAGCGAGCCCGTGCCTCGGCCCGGTCATTCAACACCAGCATCACCTTGCCCTGAGTCTCGTGCGTCGGGGGCCAGCCCCGCTGCTGGATAGCCTCCCGCAGCGTGCGGAACTCTCCACGTACATTGGCCGGGCTCAGAATCCTGTCCCGGCCAAGGGCGTCCACAGCGTATCTTTCAAGGTCATCGAGTTGTTGGAACAGGAACGGCGGCGAGTTGAAGCGCCACGACTCGGCGATGAAGAAGACGATCAACGCATGCCGCGGGTTCTCGTCCATCCAGAGGTCGAGTTCGAACAGGCAGGTGAACCACGTCCCACAGATCGTCTCGATGTCCAGGGCATCGCTGACCCTGGGCTCGAGCACGATGCTTGCCCGTCGATCGGGATCGAGATCGAAGTCGAAGAAGCGGATGCCCTGCTCCCCCGCCTGCTCGCTGATCGGCAGGTGGTAGTAGTCCCGAAACTCCAGATCGAACGGGTTGGTGTTCGTGTGGTAGCTGTTGTTGGTCCCGCGCACCTGCATGTGGTTCACGCGCAGGGCGTTCGGGTCGGCGTCGGGTTCGACGTCCGGCGGCTCAGCGTCGACCGGCCCGGCCTCCGGCATCATCCGATCGGGCATGCCGACCAGGGCGTCGGGGCTGCCGCCGTCCATCGGCCCGCCCTCCATCATGCTCGCCATCTCACGCTCGCACCCCAGCGCCGCGAGGATGACGAATAGCAGCGCGCGTCTCATCGATCGCCCTCCACGCTGGTCGAGCCGGCGACCAGGATAGGGCGACCGGGCTCGACGTCATCGACCGGGCCCGGAACACCGAATGGAGCAAGAGCGTCGGCCGATTCGGCCGTCCGAGCCCCGCCAAGCCCCCGGTTGGCCCCCGGTCGGGCCCCGGCGGGGTCCCCGCTGAGCCCCGGCCCATGTCCGGCTGGTCGCTCGTGGGCCTCTGGCACCGCTCCGGTCGAGGTCTGGCGACCGTCTGGGTTCACTCTGGCTCGGCTCCGGTGGTCTCCTGGTGCTGTACTGGTCGCCTTCTGGTGAGCGTCTGGTTCGGTTCTGGCGGGCATCTGGGTGCCCCCTGGCCCGACAGCCCGCCACTGCGCCATTTCCGGCGATTTCGGGCCAACGCCAGGGCGTAGCGAGGCCAGCGGCCTGCCCGACCGCCGGCTCTCGGCCCTGGCCACCCACCCCCACCTGATCTGATCTCGCGCCGTCGCCTTGATCCGGGGCTGGGACCATTCAAGGCACCGAGTTCGGGTGCGGTGATATCCTCCGCGCATCGTCCCGCGGTCCGTCCCGCGGTCCGTCCCGCGCATCGTCCGAGTATCGCCCCGCGCATCGTCCGAGCATCGCCCCGCGCATCGTCCGAGCATCGTCCGCGCATCGCCCCGGGCATCGTGCAGAGGTCGGAGGCTCTGGCTGGCTTCATCCGCCGCCGGCGTGCACCCCACGAGTACGGGGCGCAGAACGTCGGCACGTTGCCATCGCGCCCGCGCCGCCTCCGCGTCTACAGCGTCGGGACGACGCCGTAGAGCCCCGACGCCCCTCAAAGAATGCGGCGGGCCCAACGAGCTGCTCACGGCTCTCGCTGGGGTCCAGCACGCGCGCGCAGCGGGGCCAGCACCAGCCGGATCGATGGCAACCATGCCCGAGATGCACCGACGGCCCGCGTCCGGCTTGCAGCCAGCTCGTGTTGGGCATTCGCCATGTCCGCGACGGGCATCGGGCTGGCTCGGACGGCTAGCCCAACCGCATTGGCCCGGACGACACCACTCGTCCTCGGGATCGGGCTCGCGGGGCAGCCGATTCCACTCGAATCGGGACCCCACATGCCCAGACTCGGGCCCGAACGCGCCCTTGAAGGCCGTCTCGGGGGCCTCCAGACGGCGCAACGCACCGTTTCGGAGCCTGTGGGGCCGTGGCCGGGGCCAGTTCGACCCCAGACCCCCGTTCACCCCCAGGTCGTGGCGAGGTTCACGGTGAGGCTTCCCGCGAGGGTCTCTATGAGGGTCGTGGTCAGGCTCACGGTGAGGCTTCCCGCGAGGGTCTCTGCGAGGGTCGTGGTCAAGGCCACGGTGAGGCTCACCGCGAGGGTCGCCGTGAGGGTCGGGGTCAAGGTGACGGTGAGGCTCTCCCCCAAGGTCACCCCGAGGCTCGGCTGAGGCTTTCGGCCCGTAAGTACCTGAAATCACGTAAACGCGAATTTTCGTCGAGCCTCGCGCGCGATCGCGATCATGCGCGCACGCTCGATAGGGCGCAGACCACCGTGAGCCTGTCGACTCGGCGCCGCGCCGCACATGAGAGAGGGGCCTTCCCCGAACCCGACGGCACGCTGGCAACTGCGCGACAAACGCTCGTCGCTCGTCCGGCTCGATCGACCAGCCACCGGGCCCTCGGCGGGTTGCATCGCACTTTTTCGCCGGCCGGTAGATGTCTGGTGACAGACCGTGGGCAGGAGGGGGTGGGTACACTACATCCCGAGCCCTCGGACCGGACGCGGCGACGCACCGGCTCCCCGGGCACGCGGCGACGGAGGCGCGGGTGTCGGACAAGCTGCTCATACCCGACGAGGTGTGTGCTCGGCTCCGCATCAGCCGCCGCCACCTGTACCGGCTCGTCGCTCGCGGCGAGCTGCCGCACCTGAAGGTCTCGAACCGGCTCCGCTTCGAGCCCGAGGCCGTCGACCAGTGGATCGCCGCTCGCCGGCGAGGAGGGGGCGCCGATGGCGGCGAAGCAGTGGCGCGGGAAGTGGGTCGCCGACTTCACCCTCGACGGCAAGCGCATCCGGCGGGTCAGCCCGGTGCAGACGAAGCGCGGCGCGGAGGCGTACGAGGCCGAGCTGCGGGTCGGCTTGTCGACCTCGACCGTCTCCTCGGGCCCGAGCCCCCGGCTGGGTGACTTCGCCGTGCGCTGGCTCACCGAGCGGGTGCTGGTGCGCAACAAGCCGAGCAGCCGGGTGCGCAAGGAGTCGATTCTGCGGGTCCACCTGCTGCCGGCGCTGGGCTCGAAGCGGCTCGACGAGGTCACGACCCACGACCTGGACGCCTACACCGCCGAGAAGCAGGGGGCGGGGCTGGCGCCGAGCACGATCAACGGGCACCTGACGGTGTTGTCGACCCTGATGAAGTGTGCGGTCGAGTGGGGCCTGCTCGACGCCGTGCTGAAGATGCACAAGCGGACGGTGCCGCCCCCCGAGTTCGACTGGCTGCGCCCAGCCGAGGCCGAGCGGCTGCTGACTGCTGCGCAACGCGAGCCGAAGTGGTCGGCCATGTTCACCGTCGCGCTGCGCACCGGCCTCCGGCGAGGTGAGTTGCTGGCTTTGAAGTGGCGCGACGTCGACTTCGACGCGCCGGCCGTCGACGTGCGCCGCTCGGTCTATCGAGGCCGCGTGGGCTCGACGAAGGGCAACCGGCATCGTCGGGTGCCGCTGACGGCCGACGCGGTCGCGGCGCTGCGCCGCTGGAGGGCGAAGGGCGGGCCCAGGCAAGGCTGGGTCTTCCCCGACGCCCATGGAGCCGTTGAGCGCTGCCCACAGCGGGTGAACGCGGCCCTGGCGCGGCTGCTCGCTGCCGCCGGGCTCCGAGCCGTCCGGGTCCACGACCTGCGCCACAGCTTCGCGTCGCACCTCGTGCTTCGGAGCGTATCGTTGCGGGTCATCCAGCGGCTGCTCGGACACGCGTCTATCACCACGACCGAGCGCTATGCCCACGTCGCCGACGAGTCGTTGGTCGCGGCCATAGCGGCCCTCGAGTGCGAGAGCGCGCGTGATGTCCGCGTCTCGTCGACCACGAAGACCAGGCGGCGATTTCGTCGTCATCGGCTCACCCCCACACGGTGGGGGCCACGGCCAGCCCGGTCAGCAACCCCCTACCACACAGGCAGGCGGCGAGGCTCGGGTGGGCAATGCGGCTGTTCATAGGGAGAATGTACCCGAGACCGCCCGTCTCGTCTCGGCCCGCTCCATGAGATGCCGACACGCTCCGGTCCCTCGAACCGGCCGAGGCTGCCTGTGGGCGCGCTGGCAGTGCTGAGCATGGCGCTCTGGTACCACAGGCGCTGTGACTCGACGTCTCCAGGGCCAGGACTGTCGGCGAGCCGCGGGGCGTAGGACATGATCGCCGTGATCACGGCCACGGCGCTGAGAAGCCGAACGATGCCATGTATGGGCCAAGGCGACGTCTTCCCTGAGGGGGCCGGCCTTCGACACCTCACCGGCTTCGCAGCTACACGCGGAACGCCATGGCCGCTCGACGGTGCCAGGGCCTCGCCAGAGTCGAGATCGAACGCCGTCGTAGAGCCAGCCTCGAACGCTCGGCTGCTGGTGCTCGGCCCGTCAGCCGAGCACGGGCCCGATCACGAGCCGTCGGTGATCCTGCGGGTGCTCGGCGCGAAGGGAGTTGCGCGTCAACTATCGAAGCGGTAGACGCCTTCACACGGCGGATCCATGACGCCGTTCTCGACGCAGCCCGGCCGGCTGGGACGCGTCGGACCCGGATCGCTCTCAAGAGTCAATCGGCGACTCGTCTGAGCATCCTGACACCGGTTGGGCTCAGGATTTCGTGGCGCCGGGCCTCGTCGCCGGTGTACTCGGAGAAGAGCCCGTCGATGCCGTCGCCCTCGAGGATGCGCAGTTTGTACACCGCGGTGAATCGCCGGCGCTTGGGCTACTCCGGGACCTCGATATCGACCCGGGGCGTCTCGGGCAGCGCGTCGGTCGTGGAGTCCTGGCTCCAGATAGGCTGGTCTTTCATCGTCTCCAACATAGCCGCCCAGGTTGGTAGTCGTGGGTCGTGTTCGGGTCTCAGCTACGTTGGCAGATTGGGCGGAAGGTGAGCCATTGACCTGATCGGCTGCACGGCGAGTCACTCATGGGAGAGTCGGGGATGCCGATCAGAAGCGCGCCTCGATGTGCAGCCCATCGATGAACGGCTCGACACTCGGGTATGGGCTGAGCGGAGGGAAATCGGCGACCAGCCGACCCTTCACGGTCGCCGCGTCTTCTCGCGACACGGGCCAATGATCGACCTCAAGCTCACCGTTCGTCGCGCAGATCGGGGGATCCTCTGTGATGCCCGCGTCCGACTGCCAAACGATACAGGCTCGCGCATGCCCACCCTCCGCCCGCGGGTCGAACTCGATGAGGAGGGCTGCCCCGCCTCCCAGGCTCGGGTGCACGATCATCCAGCTGACCCACGATGACCAGGGCCACTCCGCGCTAGAACGCTGCAGCCGGAGGGGTTCGAGGAGCTCGCCACAGAGCCCTTCCCGCCGCAGGCAGCGCCCCTCTTCCCAGCCATCCGGCGCAGCAGCCCCGGGTATGATCCCGCACGGGCCGCAATCGACCGTCACATCCCGCATGTCGCCGAGCGCCGGGTTCACGGCTGTATCGATCGTGGTCGCCCGTTCGAGGGTCCACGGCGCCGCACCGAACCCACCGAACCTCCCGGGGTAGCAATCCGGGGCAGACGCGACGTCACACCGCCGGGAGAACTCCAGCGCCGGACAGCCACCGTCGAACCAGAGACACTCGGGCGACGCCAACTCATCGACAGCGCGGCAGAAGAGCCGAGGCGCGCCCTCCCCCCCGCAGTCGGCAACCACCGCCGCACGCACGCACTCGGAGAGCGGAAGTCTTGTCATGTCCGGGCACCCACTTCCCTGCCATGCATCGGGCACGGTACCCGGACCGGTGTCGTCACGCCCCATGTCCGGTTCGACGTCCATGTCGGCCTGCGGGGGCGCGCCATCGACCGATGGGGGCGCGCCATCGCTCGGCTCGCGCGCTGCATCCACCCCGGCGGGCACCTCGGCCTGCTCGCAGGCGGAGAGGGCGACAGCCCACAGCACGATCATCAGTCGGTTCTTCATGCTCCCTCCAGCGCGCATCACTCCGAGTAATAGAGGTACGAGTAGTCGAAGCCACCCGTGGACCGGAAACCGGCGTTGCCCGGACCCAGCCAGGTGTCGTCATCCGCGGTGACGGCGGGGCCACCGCTCCAGGATGTCGACCCGCCATTCAGAGTGCGCACGTACATCGTCCTTCCGGCCTGCACGAAGCTCATGAGGAACTCGGGGTCGCCGTCGGATGCGACGTTGTTCGCGATCGACGGCCGCGCAGACGTGAGCCACCCCGTAGAGCGCACCGGACCGATGCTGATCGTGTCATTGACCGTATCGATCTCGAAGCGGGCCCAGCGCCCGCCGTGGTTGGCCTCGATATTGCTCCAGGCGAGCATGCAGTTGCCCTCGGCGTTGTCCGCGACCTCGTCACACGCCACGGTCGCGCCATCGAACGCCTTGATGTTGGTGTCGGTGTAGTACCATGTCGAGCTGTTCACGTCGGCAAAGGCGACCTCGATCTCGTCAGAGTCATTGACGAACGTGATGACGAAGCTCTCCGTGACGTCATCGTACGCCGCCGAGATGAACGGCCGGTCGGTGTTGACATTGAGCGACTGGTACGACCAGGAGCCCCCGAAATCGCGGCGCGCGACGTAGATGTCCTTCTCGTAGGAAGTCATGCTGTCACCGTACAGCCCGGCGAGAAGCCACCTGTCATCGGTCCCGAAGCTTCGGGCGACAGCCGGAGTCTGAAAGACGTTCGCGGAGATCGGTGACTCGACACTGCAGCTTCCGCCTTCGCAGATGTACATCCGCATCTCCGACTCGTAGACGGAGCCCACCGACGTCAAGAAGCCGACTCCCCGGTTGGTGTCGTCCTGAACGGTCATGACAGCGGGAGAGATCGAGGTCGTGGCCGGTGTGCCGGAGACCTCCGTCCAGGAGGCCGGCCCGAAAGCGCTGTCCCACTGGTATGTGACTGCCGCGGAGTTGAAGCCATAGCGGGAGCGAAGATACTTCCTGTCGGCTCGGCTCAGCGAGCGGCGTCTCGACGCATACCCCTTCATGACCGAGTCGTCGTTGAGGTGGTCGACACAGGTCAGGTGGCCGATCCTCAAGACGTGCATCATCTCGTGGATCGTCGTCTTGATTATGTCGTCCTCGCTGGCCGGGTTGTTGTCCCCGTAGGCCCCCCAGGCATGCTCCGAGCAGTCCCCCGAGCCGTCGATGAACAGGATCCAGCCGCAGTTCATCTCGGTCCCGTTCTCAAGGTAGCTGTTGGCGCAGGCGGGTCCGTTGCTCACGCACACATCACAGGTCGTCGTCCGTTTGATGATCACCGTCGGCGTGGCGTATTCGCTCTCGTCGGTGCTCGGCGTGCAGTCGAGCGTCGAGGTCGTCCCACGGTACTTGAAGGAGACGTTCGCTCCGGACTGTCGATGCAGCCGCTCGATGGCCGCGCGAATCGACCAGACGGCTGCAGATCCGCTGAGGCTGCCCAGACCATTCGTCGCGAGGTCGGTCTCGATATAGTAGTCGATCACGCCCGGGACCGGATCGAAGCTCGCGCCATGGTCGCAGCCATAGGGTTGCGCCATGGCTGACCCCGTCCAGGCGAACAGGAGCAGGCTCGTCAGATAGATGACATGTCTCATTGCGCGCCCCCTTCACAAGTGGCTCCGAGATGGGCCAGCACATCCTCGGTGGGCAGCCGGGCCGCTTTGAGGACACCGGCCCGCTCCCGGGTCTGCGTACCCGTGAAGAAGCCCGGCCTCTGGCTCGGCGAGAGCGACAAGAGATAGCGCTCGCCCACCTCCAGAGCCAAGCCATGCGCGCTGGGGAAGTACGCGATCTCCGTCTCCGGGTCCCAACCCCGCGCGTTGCGTACGACTCGGATGGCAGAGAGGGTGGCATGGTGCACCGCGACTCGTGAAGGATCGCCGGGATATTGGGGCGGCAGGCGGCTCCACCGCAGGCCGACGACCTCGAACACGCCTGTCACGTCATGAGTGGAACAGGTGTCGGCCCAGCGGCCGAGCCAGACGGCTCGACGGGCATTCAACTCGGCCGCTGGGAGCACCCCGTCCTCGTCGTCATCGTCGGTGAAGGGGCCATACAGCGGGGTCGCCTGTCGGGCGACGGTCGGCTCGACGATCGGCGGTGGAGCGACGATCTGCCCCTCTGTTTCGAACTCCGCCACGAGGAGGGCGGCGTCCGGCACGGCGTCTGCGTCCAGCGCGCCTGCCTGCTCGTGGCTTTGCGTCGCGATCCCGGTGATTTCAGGATCGGCTTGGCAGCCCATCGTAAGGAGCGGCGTAGTCAACAGGAATAACATCGCCGACAGGCACCAGGGCTCGCTTGCGGGCCAGTTCCTCATATGTAACCTTCCTTTGAAGACGTACTGTAGCTTGTCTGGAGGAGACAAACAACGTCAGGGGGCGGGGGCGCGTCTGCGATCGGATCATCTGGTAGTGCCTGCCACCCACATGGAGCCAGTCTCGAAGCCCGTTTGCCACCAACTATGTCCACTCGTTGGACCCGGGAGACCCCAGCCACTACGCCGACGATAAAGCCGCGATCGCCCGTCTGTTCAAGCAACTCTCCCCCGATTTCGATGAGCGTGGACTTCGACGCTTGGCCGCCGCTGAATCACTGCGACAGGACTGGGCGGGATCGCGCTGGTCTCTCGGTCGCTCCTCGTTGATCTCGCGCAGCCACTGGGAGAACTGCCACAGCATGTCATCGTGGTCGATGAAGCGACGCTGCTTGAAGAACGATCCCTTGACCCGGCCGACCAGGTTCTCGATCAAGCCCTTCTGGTTCGGGCGGCGGGGCCAGGACAGCTCCGCCGAGACACCGAGCTGGGTGTAGGTGTAGAGGAACTTCAGCCCGGCGAAGGCAGCCTTCATCGCGCTCGGACGCTCGATCAGCGTGTCGACGTAGGCCTTGATCTCGGCCTTTCCCATCTCCTCGGGCGAGCGCATGAAGTGGGCGGCGAACCACTCGCAGTGGCGGACGTAGCGGTACACCGTGTCCGGCGCGTAGTTCATCCGCCGCATGTCGGCGGTCATCCGATCCTTTCAACTGGCCCATCGGCCATCTTCTGCATCGAGCGTCCGGCGTGGACGCCCCAGCGCAGGGGGGCTCAGGCCGGTGGGGATCGCGAGTTCGCCCGCGACGCGCTGGCTGGACGGCGGTCAGGCCTCGACGGTGGCCCGGAGCGGTGCCGCGAAGCGGCTTCGTCCGACTCACACAGACCACCGACATCGGGCGCTTCCAACGCGCCCATCGCAGATAACATCAGTGCCGCGCTCTTGAGGCGGCTTCCACGCCCAGCATTTGCCTGGACGCCCTGCCACGCCGCCAGGGAGTGCTCACCGCCCACTTGATCTCCCGAGACGCGGGCCAGGGTCACGACGAGGCTTCCTGCGAGGCCCGACCCCAGGGTCGGGCCCAGGCTGACGACGAGGCGCACCACGAGGATCGACTCCAGGGTCGGGCTCAAGAAGGCGATGAGGCGCACCGCGAGGGTCGACTCCAAGATCGGGCTCAGGGTCGCGGCGAGGCGCAGCGCGAAGGTCATCAACAGGATCAACTCAGGGTTGAGGCCGATCACCCGCCCAGGGGCGCAGAAAGTGGGGCGATCTTCTACGAATCGAGGCATCTCGGCGGCTCATTTGGGAGGCAGAGCACCAGAAGAACGGGCGGAAGCCCGGCCCGGCTGCACACGCCGCCGAAGGTGCGTCACCACCTGCCCGGTATTCGGTCGTCGGTCGCGATGAAACGCACCAGCGCCCTCTCGGCGAGACCCCTCCTCCCAGCTTCCAACCGTCGGAGACAACGCGACTGTCGATCACGAGGTGGCCGCGCCGAGCCGGAATGATGGGCGCTGTGCTCCAGAAACGACGAGCGCGCAAGAAAACGACGGGCGCCTGTCATACCCGCCTGATGCCCCCGCTACCCTGGATGTACAACTGCTGGCGGGAGGCCGAGTTCATGAAGAACGCATTGATCGAGACCGAGCCGGAGGGGCTGGTCCCGGTGACCGATCCGACGCCCGAAGCGCTCAAGGAGCACCTGTTGCAGGTGTACGAGGAGAGCGGCTTCGGCGAGATCATCCCGATCGACGAGCTGCGGGCCGGCTTCGACGACATCCTGGCGGACGCGGCCGTCCTCCTCGGTGAGTTGATGCGCGCCGCGCGCAAGAGCGTCCCGCTCGCCCGCGCCGTCGTCGACACCGAGAACTACCCGCACCTGAGCCGGGTCCACGGCTACGCCACCGACGTGATGCGAGCCGAGGTCCCCCAGGAACTCGACGGCTGGATCCGTCGACTGAACGCCCTCGGCGAGACCGACCCCACCCGATTCACCCGGATCGGGCAGATCGCCTTCGCCATGATGGTGAATGGCCACGCGGCGAACCGCATGCTCGGCCGGTTCGTCGTGTTCGAACTGCTGTGTGTCGGCCTTCGGCTCACCAACGACTGGACCCGGGATCCGAGCCTCGGCCCGCGGCCCTTCGAGTGCGAGACGCCGACCGAGTTCGTCGAGCACCTCGCGGAGCACGAGCTGGACACGATGCTCCAGTCGCCCGACTACCAGCGGGAACTCGGGGTCCTGAGTGACCCGTTCGTGCCGCCCACGGCCATGATGAAGGTGCTCTTCGACACGCACCACGACGAACTCGCCGAGGCCCTGTGCTTCATCAGCAAGGAGCAGGGGGAACTGCTGGAGCGGCGACAGCGGCTGGTCGAGGTCATGCACAGCCTGCCGCCTGCGGAGGCCGTGCTGTTCCGGCGCAACTACGCCAAGGCGATGGGGGAGCAGTCGAAGCCGAGCTACGCCCAACTCCGACGACGCCACCCGGTGCTCCTCGCCGATACGACCGACGCAGCGCTGGCCCAACGCACCAAGCGGTGCCGGGAGGGTTGGGAGAAGCTGCTGACCCTGGAGCCCACCGACGAACTCGAGCCCTGGCAGGGCGTCACCCTGTCGACGGTCCTCGCCCGAATCGAAGAGGAAGACTGATGAACGACATCCTGAAGCCCGAAGCCACCTGGACCGACGCTGTCCGCGCCCTCTGGCCGCCCGAGTCCGGCAAGCGCCTGCTCATCCCGAAGCACCAGATCGCGCACCCGACGGCGGTGCATGGCATGACCCGCACCGTCGGCCTGCCCGAGGGCCAGGTCGGCGACTATCGGCTCCAACTCGCGCCGACCCAGGCCGGGTTGCATGTGCGCGAATTCCAGGAGCACTACGAGGCCATGCTCGCGGTGATCGACTTGTCGGTGAAGGCTTTCGACTACCTCGCGGAGGCCCCGTCGTCGGTCGGTGCAGCGGCGACCTTCGGCGCGATCATCGGCGCCGCTGTAGGCCGCAGCGGCGGTGCTGCAGCCGCTGGCGCGGTCATCGGTGGCCTGCTGGCGTCGTTGGCCGATTCCGTCGACGCCGAGGCGCTGCCCGAGCCCGACGAGAACTGAGCCGGGGGCGTCGCCCCTACCTGCCCGCCTCTCCCGCCAACACCTTGCCTTCGTCCACCGGCCGGGGCACGATGCCCTCGGCCGAATCCACGCGCCCGCCACCGACCACGGAGAATGGTCATGGCGGTCAAGAAGTGGAGAGGAAAGTGGGTCGTCGACTTCATCGTCGACGGCAAGCGGGTTCGGCGGGTCAGCCCGGTGCAGACGAAGCGCGGGGCGAAGGCGTACGAGGTCGAGCTTCGGCTCGAATTGACCTCCGCGACGCCCGAGTCTGGCGCAGCGCCTGCGGCCGAGGTGCCGACCCTGGCCGAGTTCGCGACCGAGTGGATGAGCACGTCGGTGCGGGTCCACAACAAGCCGAGCGAGCAGGACCGCAAGAGTCGCACCTTGCGCAACCACCTCGTTCCGTTCTTTGGCAAGCGGCGGCTGGACCAGATCACGCAGCGGGACGTGGAGACGTTCCGCGCGCAGCAGCTCAGCCAGGGGCTGGCGGTGAACACCGTCAACCGGCACCTGGCGGCCCTCGCTCGGCTGATGCGCTGCGCCGTCGATTGGGGCGTGATCCGCGAGATGCCGACCATCAGGATGATGCGCAAGCAGGTCGAACCGACCGAGTGGCTGCGCCCCGATGAGTCGGAGCGGCTGCTCGACGCGACGAAGGCGATGAACCTGCGGTGGTTCACGTTCTTCTACGTCGCGCTGCGGACCGGGCTACGCAAGGGCGAGATTTTCGGGTTGCATTGGTCGGAGATCGACCTCGAACGGCGGCGGCTCACGGTCCGCTACACGGTCTGGATGGGGCAGCTCGGCACGCCGAAGAACGGCAAGAGCCGCGAGGTGCCCATCGCGGCCGATCTGGTCGATGTGCTGTCGGCGTGGCGCGAGCGCACGCCCGGCGAGCTGGTCTTCCCGAGTCGGAAAGGGCAGCCGGTGTACGGGCAGGCCATCGCCAATCAGGCGCTGGACCGTGCCCTGAAGCGCGCCGGCCTGCGGCGTATCCGGTTCCACGACCTGCGGCACACCTTCGCGTCACAGCTCGTGCTGCGGGGCTGCTCGCTCAAGGTCGTGCAGCAGCTGATGGGACACCACTCGGTGACGATGACCGAGCGCTACGCTCATGTCGGCGACGACCAGCTCGTCGAGGCGGTCCAAGCGCTGGTGGTCGACAAGGGCGAAGACGAGTCGACCTGAACCGAAAGTGGAACGGATTCGGAACATCGGGCTGAGGATAGTTCAGCGGCGGAACGCCGTCGGGCCGAAAAGCCTTTGCAGAGCAACGTCTTGTGGCGGTCTTCGGTTCCGGCAGGAACGACGACAGTAGAGTTACCAGACATTGAATCTGACCGTGCTCGCTTGCCCGATTCGCCGATGGCGGCGTTGCTCGACTTGCCGTTGCCCCCAGCAGCGTCTGCGTCTCGCGCCTTGCCCTCGGCGAATCGGTCTGCGCGATCCCTGGTCAGCTTCAATCTCCGGCCGCTGTATTTGCCGGGGTCGGGGAGAAGCGCGGCCGATGCTTGCGACGCACCGCGTGTCTTGTCCATCCTGCCGGGCAGCCGCCATCGGTCATCGGAGCCCACGCATTGCGCCGCCTGTTCTTGATCGCCGCCGTCAGCCTGCCCGCCAGCGCGGCCGCCGTGCCCGTCCTCGAGTTGACCGGCGGCTTCGGCGCCGACCGCCCGTTCGCCGCCCGCAGCGCGGCCAACGGGGCGCAGACGGCCTATTTCAACCCGGCGCTGCTCGCCACCGACCGCACGGTCTTCGAGGTGCGCGCGGCGGCCCTCGGGCGCGCGGTCGACCTCGACCTCGACGCGCGGCCGGCGGGTTACGACGTGCCGGCGAGCGTGCGCGACGCCCGCCGCATCACCGCCGACGGCACCGCCCGCCTCGACCGGCGCCCGCTGCCCACCGCCGAGCTGCGGTCGGCCCGCGGCAGCGTCGAGCCCGGCGGCACCGATGTCTTCGTGGCCCTGGGCGGCGCGCTGCCGCTGTGGCCCGATCGCCTGAGCCTGGGCTTCACCGCGGTGCTGCCCACCGGCGCCTTTCAGAACCAGTACCCGTGGCACGTCGACGAGCGGGCGCAGTACTTCGACAACAGCCTGCACTTCGAGCGCTTCGGCGATCGGCTGCAGATGACCACCTTCACCACGGGCCTCGGCGTCCGGGTGCTCGACCAGCTCTCGATCGGCGCCGGCGCGACCATGCTCAACGAGGCGCGCACCACCGCCTCGATCTACGTGCCCGACGCCGGCGAGCCGGAGGTCGTCGAGACCGCCACCTCGGTCGCGGTGGACGCGGTCTTCGCGCCGCACCTCGGGGTGGCGGTGAGGCCGCTGGGCGACGATCGGCTGACGGTGGGCGGCACGCTGCACTTCGCCTCCGAGTCGACGGTGGACGGCGGGTCGGAGCTGCAGTTCTTCGACTACGCCTACCCCGAAGGGCAGGACGCGCTCTTCCAGAACTTCACCTACGTCTACGCCTTCGAGCCGCTGCGGGCCGGGCTGGGCGTGGCCGGTGAGCTCGAAGCGGGCGGCTGGCAGCTCGACGGCTGGCTGGAGGGCACCTGGAGCCAGTGGTCGGCCTATCGCGACCGCCACGGCGCGACGCCCGACTGGAGCGACACCGTCGACGTGCGCGGCGGGGTGCGGGCCGAGGCGGACGCCGACGCCTTCTCGGCGGGGCTGTGGTACGCGCCGAGCCCGGTGCCCGAGCAGAGCGGGCGCACCAACTACGTCGACAACAGCCGGCTGGGGCTGGGCCTCGGCTGGCGCCACGGCTGGACGATCGAGGGGCAGCGGCTCTCGGTGAGCGTGGGGCTCTCGGGGCAGCGGCTCTTGCAGCGGGCGCATCAGAAGCGCAGCGACGCGGCCGATCCGGTGGTCGACGAGCTGCCCGACGCGGTGCAGGTGAGCACCGGCGAGCCGCTGGTGGGCTCGGCGGGCCTGCAGACCAACAACCCGGGCTTCCCCGGCTTCTCCCACGGGGGCTGGCTGTGGACGGCGACGGTGGGCGTGGGGGTCGGGCTGTGAGCCGGCGCGCCAGGACGCTGATGATCATGGCGGCGGCCCTGGGGCCGGGCTGCGGCGCCGAGTTGGACGACGGGCAGCCGGGCAGCTACGCGGCCGTCGAGCCGTCGGCGCCGATCGTGCCTGACGGCGCGCCGCCCGACGCCGCCCTGCCCGATGCGGCGCCGCCGGATGTCGGGGACGCAGCGACCGACGTCGACGCCGGGGCCGACGCCGCGCCGGACCCGGTCGACCTGAGCCCGTACACCGGCACCTGGGCCCACGTTCAGGTGCAGTTCGGGCTGGCGATCCTGCCGGTGCTGGGGGCCGAGCCGACGACCACCTACGGCGTGATGCACATGACGGTGGCGCCGGGCGCGGCGGCGGGCACGCTGGCGCTGACCCTGCGGCTGTGCGAGGTGCGCATCGAGCGCGAGCGCGACGTGGTCACCACCGAGATCCCGCTGACGTTCATCGAGGCCCTCGCCCCCGTCGAGCGGCTGGCCACCGTGGCCGACGGGGCCTTCGAGGCGGATTGGTTCGTCGAGCTGCGCGCGGTCGAGCTGGAGAACCCGGCGGACGATCCGCTGCCCACCGAGCCCGACGACCCGCGCATCATCGACCTCGACGCCGACGGCAACCCGGGGCTGACGGCCCGGGTCTCGGGGCTGGTCGACGGCGAGGTCTATCTGGTGCAGCGGGCGGTGACCCGGCTGTCGGGCGGGCTCGAGGGCGATCGGCTCGACGGGCTGTTGGGCTGGACCGCCGAGGAGTCGATCGTCGCCGCCGACGATCCGCTGCTGCAGATGGGCGCGCCGTTCGAGGCCGACGACGACCCGACGAAGAGCGTCTTCCGCTCGACCCGGCTCGAGAGCGACCGCGACTGCGCCTGGATCGTGGAGAATCAGGCGCAGCTGTTCGCCCGCTGAGGGGGCCGCCGCGCGGCACGAACCCGCGGGCGCCCGGCCTTCGCGCACACCGCGCGCCCGTCGGATCGTAACGATGGTGGAGCGATGGCCCGAGGCGGGGTAGACTGCCGGGCAGACCGCTCGATTCGCCGACGGACGCCGCGAGACGTACGCACGATGACCCCCCACCCCACCTCACCCCGACCGGCGGGAGCCCCTGCGTGAGCAGCATCCCCAAGGTCTGCCCGGCGTGCAGCCGTCCGCCGTCCGGCGGCGCCGAGGTGTGCCCCGAGCACGGGCTGTACGCGGTCGACCCGGTCGCCGCCGCCCGCCGCGATCGGGCGCCGCTGTTGGGGCAGATCTTCGCCGATCGCTACGTGCTGATCGACCTGCTGGGCGACGGGGGCATGGGCACGGTCTATCGGGGCATCGACCGCCGGCTCGATCGGGCCATCGCGGTCAAGGTGCTCGGCGCGATGGCGATGCTCGGCGAGGACGACCGCGCCCGCTTCGAACGCGAGGCGCAGGCGCTGAGCCGGCTGCACAGCGAGCACACCGTCACCGTCTACGACTACGGCGTCGCGACCCGGCCTCCGCTGTCGGGCACCGCGTACATCGTGCTCGAGCTGGTCCGCGGGCCCGACTTGTTCTCCCGGATCCAGGACGGCCCGCTGCCGCCGAAGCTGGCGGCGCAGATCGTCGCCGACGTGGCCCGCTCCCTCGACGAGGCCCACCGCATCGGCATCATCCACCGCGACATCAAGCCGTCGAATGTGCTGCTGACGACGACGCCCGACGGGCGCAACATCGCCAAGGTGATCGACTTCGGCGTCGCCCGCATGGACGACGGCCGGCGCACCCGCACCGGCGTGATGATGGGCACGCCGCACTACATGGCCCCCGAGCAGTGCGCCGGCAGCAACGACCGCAGCCTGGTCGACCACCGCACCGACCTCTACGCGCTCGGCGTCGTGCTCTTCGAGATGCTCGCCGGCTCGCCGCCGTTCGACGGCAAGGAGCCGATGCACATCCTGTTCAAGCAGGTCAACGAGGCGCCGCCCAAGCTGCCCGGCCCCGGGCGCAACAAGCTGCGCAAGCGCCTCGAGGCGGTGATCCACACCGCGATGGCCAAGGACGTCGACGATCGGCAGCCGTCGGTGAGCGCGTTCGCCGACGAGGTGCTCGCCGCGGTCGAGGCGCTGCCCGACGAGGCGGCGGTGCCGCTGCTCGGCGCCGAGGCGGCCAATCCATCGGTCGAGCTGGCGCCGACGGTCGATTCGAGCGGCACCCTGGCCCCGTTCGAGGCGCCGACGACCAACCCCTTCGACCACAAGGTGCGCTCCCGCTGGCCGCTGGTCGCCTCGTTGGTGGCCCTCGCGGCGGTGATCGGGGTCATCGGCGCGGTGCTCTTGATGGGCGACGACCCGCCGGCCGGCGGCGTGGCCGAGGCGGGCACCGAGACCCCGACGCGCATCTCGGTGGGCGCCGCCCCCGAGGCGCCGCCGGTGGTGCCCGCGATCCAGTCCCCCGACGCGGCGGCGGCGGAGGCCGACGCGGCCGTCGACGCGGCGATCGACGCCGCGGTGGACGCCGCCCCCAAGGCCGCGCCGCCGTCCCGCACGCGCCGCGCCCGCGCCCGGCGGACCCCGGCCCGGCGGACGCGCACCCGCCGTAGCCCGGATGCGGTCGATCCCCGCCCCATCGGAAAGCCGCCGAAGAAACCTGACGCGCAGCCGCAGGACGTGCTAATCGAAGCACTGCCCATGCCGTCCAAGCCGAAGGATCGATGAGCCGGTTCGCGCCCCTCGCCCTCGCCCTCGCCCTCGCCGCCCCGCCCGTCACCGCCTCTGCAACCGACGAGGTCTACACCGTGATCCGCGAGCAGGGGGCGGCGGCCAACACCGCGTTCTCCCAGGGCGACTTCGCCACCGCGGCTCAGCTCTACGAGGCGGTCGAGAAGCTCCTGCAGACGGTCGAGGGCCGCGACAAGGAGCTGGCGATCGTGCGGTTCAACCTGGGCCGCTGCTACGACGAGCTGGGGCAGAAGGTCGACGCGCTCGAGGCCTATCGCCGCAGCCTGACCGGCCCGCTCGCCGCCCAGCTCGCCGATCCGATCCGCGAGCGGGTGCGTGAGCTCGAGAGCGCCGCGCTCGGCCGCATCCTGGTGCTCTGCGACGTGCAGGGGGCCACCGTCGCGCTCGTCGGCGGCGACGAGCAGGCCGGCTGCAATCACACCTTCACCGGCGTCGCCCCCGGCCCGCACGTGATCCTGGCCCGCTCGCCCGACGGTCGCGAGCAGCGGGCGCCGGCCGAGGTGGTCAAGGGCGCGACCGTCGAGGTGCGGGTGCTGACCCCCGAGCCCGAGGGGCCGGTCAACGTGCTCGCCTGGAGCCTGACCGGCGGCGCGGCGCTGTCTTTCGCCGGCTGGCTGGGGCTGTACCTCGGCGCCGAGGCCGCGGTGGAGGACGGCGTGCGCTTCGGCAACCTGGCCACCCGCGACGACGGCACCTTCGATCAGAAGTTCCTCGACGCCCAGAAAGAGTCGTACGATCAGGCCGAGACCCTGGCCACCGCCAGCTACGTCGCCCTCGGGCTGGGCGTGGCCCTCGCGGCGGGCGCGACCTGGGCCTGGCTGGCGGACGACGGCGACCCGTCGCTGGCCGTCACCCCGTGGATCGGTCCCGACGGCCTCGGGATCGTCGGCCGGTTCTGACCACCGGTGAGCCGGGCGGCGTCAAGCGCGCGCGACGGGTGTCAAGCCCGCTTGACAGCCTCCTGCCCCCAGCGCGCGCGAGCGCGGCCCATCGCCCCTGTTTTTCCGGCCCGTTTTTTGCGTTCTCCCTCCGCTGGAGACCACGTCCGGCGCCGTCGCCGGACACTGCGTGAAGCCGATCGCCGGCTCGACTCGTCGAGTAGAACATGAAGCACTGGCCCTTGCTGTTGATCGTCGGTGGTCTGCTGCTCGCGTGCGACCGGCCGCCGCCGCCGCCGCCGCCGGTGGACGAGACGCCGCCCGACGGCAGCGCCCACTACCTCGACGCCGACGGCGTCGGCCGCACCCTGCTGACGCCGCTGGGCACGCTGAGCTATGGCGAACGGGTCGACGATCCGCTGCCGCCGGTCGACGCGCTCAGCGGCTACGAGTTCGCCGGCAGCGCGGGCGATCAGCCGACGATCATCCTCGACGTGCAGGGGCCGGCGCGGGTTTCGTTGGCGCTGTACGGCCCGCGGGACGACAGCGGCTTGTGGGGCCGGCCGCTGCAGGCGACGAGCGGGGAGGGGGTCCTGCGCATCTCCGCGGCCGCGCTGCCCGCCGACGGGCACTACTTCATCCTCGTGCGGCTGCTCGTCGGCGGCCCCGCGAATTACGCCCTGGCCCTCGACTGCCCCGACTGCGCCGACGCGATCTGCCCTGCCGTCGAGCCCTGCGACCTGTACTGCGAGCAGGGCTACGCCATCGAGGACGACGGCTGTCGCGGCTGCGGCTGTCAGGAGGACGCGGTCTGCATGGCCGACGACGACTGCCTCACCGGCGAGCAGTGCCGCGACGGTGTCTGTCGCCCCGCGGCGAGCTGCGCCGAGCGCTGCGCCGACGAGCCGCTCGACCCGGTCTGCGACGATGAGGGCCGCACCTGGCCCAACCGCTGCGTCGCCGGGTGCGAGGGCGCCGAAGACATCGAGGCGGGCGCCTGCATGGCCGAGCAGTGCGGGCCCGATCTGCCGTGCCCCGATGGCCGGGCGTGTCGCGCGGGGCGCTGCGTCTGCGATTGCCCCGCCGAGGTCGCGCCGGTGTGCGCCGAGTCGGGGCGCACGTTCTCCAACCTGTGCCAGCTGCAGTGCGCCGGCGAGACGTTGGCCTACGAAGGCCCGTGCGAAGGGCCGCCGCTGACCACCGCGTGTGAAGACGACGATACGTGCCCCCGCGGGCAGGTCTGCGCGCGCGGCGGCGACGGGCCGGGCATCTGCACCATCGAGTGCCGCCCCGAGCGCGGCTGCAACCGGGCGATGTGCACCCCGCTCGACGGGCGCTTCGTCTGCCTGCCGCCGTGCGGGCCGGGGGATCGCTGCTTCGAGGGCCTGCAGTGCCTGCCCGATCCGCGGGGGCTGTCGCTGTGCCTGCCCTGCGATTGCCCCGAGGCCGACGAGCCGGTGTGCGTCGACGAGCGCATCGAGTATCCCTCCCGCTGCGCGGCGCGCTGCGCCGGCATCGCCGACGCGCGACTCGTCGCCGGGCCGTGCGAGAACGGCCCGGTCGAGATCGACTGCCGCCGCTGCCCGCGAGAGTGGGCGCCGGTCTGTGGCGACGGCGTGCTGCGGGCCACCGCGTGCGACGCCGAGTGCGGCGGCCGCCCGGCCGAGCGGGTCGCGGACGCCGAGGCGTGCTACGAGCCCCCGCCGATGCTCGCCTGCGAAGTGGACGCCGACTGCATGCTGACCGGCGCCCAGCGCTCGGTCTGCGCCGCCGCGCCCAGCGCCGCCGCGCCGATGCTCGGGCCCGAGGCCCGCTGCTTCGTGCGCGAAGAGGGCTGCGGCTGCATCGAGGGCCGCTGCGGCTTCCGCCCCGTCGGCCGCGAGTTCGACCGCTGCATCGAGCGGGCGCGCCAGCCGCGCTTCTGAGCGCGCCGCCGAGAAAAACGCCTCCGAAGAAAAAAGGCCGCCCGCCCGGCGTGGCTACCCCCGGTGAACCCTGACCGGAGGCCGCCATGCCCCGTTACTCTCTCGCCGCCGTCGCCCTCGGCACCCTCTTCGCCGCCGAGGCCTCGGCCCATCCCTACGCGATCGTCGTGCAGCCGGGCGCCCCCGCGCTGATCACGGCCGACGACTGCCGCGACGCCGACTGGCTCGACGACGCCAGCGCCGCCCAGCACCGCCGCTGCGTGCAGCTGCTCGGTGAAGCGCTGGTCGAGACTGTCGAAGACGCCGAGGCCGACGGCCGGCTGCTGTCGGTGCCCGTCGCGCGGCTGGGCCTCGATCGGCTCGAAGCCAACGCCCTCGACAGCCTGCGCATCGCCTCCGAGCCGCCTTCGATCCGCATCAACTGGGCCCATTGGGCCTACGAGCGCAGCGGCGATCGGGTCGCGAGCTGCGACGAGTTCGTCTACCAGCACCTGCACACCTGGAGCCGCTTCTACGACCGGGCCCGGGCGGCCGGCGACGACGCCCGCGCGATCTTCGAGCTGGCCTACAGCGACGACGAGCTGGCCCTCGGTACGCTGCACGTCGAGCGCCCGATCCACGGCTCGTCGCCGATGCGCCGCCGCCGCGGCAGCTCGAGCATGGCGCTGTGGGATCCGCTGCCCGTCGTGCCCCAGGTGCCGGACAATACCGACGTCAGCACGCTGCTGCCCAAGAACGACTTCTTCGCGCTGACCGACGACGAGCTGCGCATGATCGCCGAGCGCGACGCCTTCCTGCACTGGCGGCTGTCGCTGGGGCGCCACTACTGGCGGGTCCGGCTGCGTGGCCCCGCCTCGGCCCACCTGGCCGATCGCTATCCGACGCTGTGGCAGTGGCACGCGCAGATGGCCGAGCGGGTGGCCGAGACCCCCGACGCCGAGCTGAAGGTCATCGCCCGGATGCGGGCCGACTTCCGGGCGCTGGTCGAGGCGCGGCGGGCGCTGCGCCGTGAGGGCCACGCCACCTGGTCGGCGGACGTGCGGGTGCTCGACGACGCGATCATGGACGCCCTGGCCAACGCCGACGACCTCGACTGCCTCGACCAGGACATCCGCCAGCACGACCCCGAGCGCGGCATCTACTATCCGACCCGCTGCGACTGGGCGCCCGACGACTTCCTGCCGGCGCTGACCCGGCAGATGCTGCCCCACGCCGAGTGGTACCGCGAGACCTGCGAGGCCAACGCGCCCGACCCGGCGGCGGTGGCCGACGGCTATGACTACCGCACCCGCAGCGGGCTCGCCCGGCGCAGCGGCATCGACCCTTATCGCGACGAGTACCAGCTCGAGCGCTACCTGCACCGTCGGCGGGATACCATCGCGTTCTACCTGGCTCAGTTCGACGGCGACCTCGTGCCGCACTACCGCAACGTCTTCGGCGATACCCAGAGCTGGGGCAACAGCCGCTGGGCCCGCGCGCAGCTCGAGCGCCACCTCAGCTTCGGGCTGGCCGATCGCGTCGTCGACCACGCCAGCGACATCAACCCCAACGGCACCGCCCGGCTGCAGGGGGACGCCTGGGTCTTCGGCCGCCGCCTGCGCATCTTCCGCGCCGAGGCCGCCTTCGACATCCGCCGCGACCGCCGCGTGCTCGACCTGGAGGTCGCCGGCCACGACTACCTGGACTACGGCTGGGAGATGCAGGGCGGCAACCGCGGCAGCCTGGCGCACTTCGACGTCGTGCCGGCGGTGGGCGATACCGAGCGCGGCGCCGAGGGCAGCGCGTGCCTCGGCCTCGACGCGGCCGGCGTGCCCTTCGAGCTGTGCGCCGGCCTCTCGGGCCGGATCGGCATCGAGGTCTCGGGGCGCGGGCACCACCGCGACGTCGAGTTCGAGGCGCGGCCTTTCGCCCGGGTCGACGCCATGGGTCACGCCGGGCCCTCGGTGACCGGCATCGGCGGCGGGGCCTACATCGAGGTCAACCTGCTCGACATCGGGCTGCCGATGCACCTCGAGACCCACGCCAGCGAGGTCGACGGCGTCGAGCTGTCCATCGACGCGGGGGCGCAGCTGACCCTGCAATCGCTGGCCGGCGAGGTCGGGGCCTACGTGGAGTTCCCCCGGGTCTGCGTGCCCTTCACCGACCGCTGCGTCGGCGGGCGCTACAGCACCTCGCTCTTCGACTGGCCGGCAGCCTTCGACGAGGCGCTCTCGCTCTTCGACCACGCCTGGTTCGCCGACCTCGACACCTGGATCGCCGCCTGCGCCCAGCCGGACCTGCAGTGTCGCCTCTGACCGACCGGCTCTGACCGGCCGGCTCTGACCGGCCAGCGCCGAGACCGCCCCTCGACCCCCCAGGAGACCCGCCATGTCCCGCCTCGCCATGTCCCGCCTCGCCCTGCCCGCCGCGCTCGTGCTCCTGCTGCTGACCGCCGCCGTCGTGGCCCTCGCGCTCGCCCCGACGGCCCCGCCTGCCGGGCCTGTGGCGCCGTCCGTCGACCCCGGCGCGCCCCGCGGCGCGGTGTCCCCCGGGGCGCCCGCCGCAGATGGCCCCGCCGCATCGTCGACCGCGGCGCCGGCCCACGACCCGGCGGCGCGGGCGCTCGACGTGCGCATCGACGGCCTGACCGCCGCCGAGGCCCTCGACGGGGTGGCGCGCTACGCCCGCGGCGACCTGCCGGGGCACAGCCGCTGGCTCTATCGGGTCTCGGGCTTCCTGCACCGCCACCCCGAGCACTGCGCCGCCTTCGCCGCCGCCGCGTTGGTCGACGGCGCGACCGGCGAGATGCAGGCGCTGGCGGCGGACGTGCTGGCCGGCGTCGGTCACGGGGCGGCCCAGGCGGCGCTGCGCGATCTCATCGATCACAGCGCGCTGGGCCCGGCGGTGCGCCACCGCCTGCTGCAGAGCCACCTCAACCTGCGCACGCCGACCCCCGAGGCGGCCGACTGGCTCGCCCGCCAGCTCGACGATCCTCAGGTGGGCCCGGCGGCGGCCAACGCGCTGGGCGCGGTCGCCGGGCGGCTGGCCGAGACCGACCCCGCCGCGGCCGACGCCGCGCTCGGCCGGCTGCAGCGCGGTCTGAACGAGGCCGAGACCGTCGACGCGCAGCGGGCGCACCTGCTGGGGCTGGGCAACAGCGGTCGCCCGGCCGCCCGGGTCGCGCTGCCCTTCGCCGAGAGCGAGGCGCCCGCCGTACGGGCCGCCGCCGCCCGCGCGCTGCGCCACCTGCCCGACACCGACGCCCGCGCGGCGCTGCTGCGGCTGAGCACCGACGCCGACGGCCGGGTGCGCACCCGGGCGGTCGAAGCGCTGCTGCCGGGCCTGAGCGCCGACGACCTCGACCCGCTCATGGCCGCGCTGCGGGAGGGCGCGCTGGGCGCCTCCGCCGAGGGCAGCCTGCTCGCCGCCGCGCTGCACCCCGAGCAGCCCCATCGGCAGACCCTGCTCGACGGGCTGGCCACCGCCGCCGCCGAGCCGCGCATCCGCGAGCGGGCCCGGGTCGCGCTGCTGGCCCGCTGAGCGGCGGGCGAAGACCGCCGAAGACCCACCGAAGATGCCCTGGGGGGCGACGCGCCGCTTGACCTCGACCGGCGATCGGGGCCAGATCGACCGCGTCGCTGAATGTGGCGGCCCGCGCCCCGTCGGCCGGCGCCGAATCCACTCATTCACTGCCCGGAGGCCCCGATGTCGCGCCGAACCCCGCAGCTGCCGTCCCTCAGCACCGCCCTGCTCGTCGCCCTGTGCGCCCTGATGCTGGCCCCCGCCGCGTTCGCCGGCCCGCCGGAGGCGACCCTCACCGCCGAAGGCGTCAGCCGCCGCGACGTGCGCAAGATGGACGACCCGGTGGTGATCGACCGGGCCGAGCTCAAAGACCAGCTCGACGCCCTCGACGGCGACCTGAAGACCTTCGAACGCATGCTCGATCTGGTGCGCGACCGCCGGGAGCGCAAGGCGCTCGCCGACCAGCTCGCCGCCGTCTCCGACCGCCTCGCCGCCGTGCGGGCCGAGCTGCGGGACGGCGCCGTCGTCGAGGCCCGCCGCCGCGACCTGCGCGAAGATCGCCGCGACCTGCGCGACGACCGCCGCGACCGTCGGCCGCCGCCGGTCGTCGAGGAGAAGCCGCGGGCGATGACCGGCGCCCAGCTGACCTCGCTGTCGAACTCGCTGCGCCAGGCCAGCTTCCGCAAGGACAAGATGCGGGTCATCCGCCTCGCCGCCCCCGACAACTGGTTCACCACCGCTCAGGTCAAGCAGGTCGTCGAGCACTTCTCGTTCAGCTCGGACAAGGTCGACGTGCTCGCCCTGCTGCACCCGCGGCTGCTCGACCCCGAGAATACCCACACCCTCTTCGGCCTGCTGCCCCACGCCAGCGACCGGCGCAAGCTCGAGGAGCGCATCGCCCCGGGCAAGTGAGCCGCCCCGCCGACGGATGGGCTATGCTGGCCCCATGAAGCCCCACCCGCTCGACGAAGACCTCGCCCTCATCCGCCAGACCTGCCAGCGCTTCGCCCGCGAGCAGATCGCGCCCTTCGCCTACGAATGGGAAGAAGCCGAGGCCTTCCCCCGGGCCCTGTACGGCCAGGCGGCCGCTGCGGGCATCCTGGGGGCCGGATTCCCCGAGGCGCTGGGGGGCAGCGGGTCGGACCCGCTCGCGCCGCTGGTGGCCGCCGAGGCGCTCCTGGAGGGGGGCAGCACCGGCGTCGTCGTCGGCCTGCAGTCGCTGGGCATCGCCCTGCCGCCGATCCTCAACCTGGGCGATGACGAACAGAAGCAGCGCTTCGTGCCGTCGGCCATCGCCGGCGAGAAGATCACCGCCCTGGCCATCACCGAGCCCGGCGCCGGCAGCGACGTGGCCGGCGTGCGCACCCGCGCGGTGCGCGACGGCGAGCGCTACATCCTCGACGGGTCGAAGCTCTTCATCACCAGCGGCATGCGCGCCGATCGGGTGACGGTGCTCGCCCGCACCGGCGACGATCCGCACGGCGGGCTGACCTTCTTCGTCGTCGAGCGGGGCATGCCCGGCTTCACCGCCTCGCGGGCGCTCAAGAAGACCGGCTGGCGGGCGAGCGATACCGCCGAGCTGGCCTTCGACGCGGTGCGGGTGCCGGCGGCCAACCGTATCGGCCCCGAGGGCTCGGGCTTCGTCGCGCTGATGCAGAGCTTCGTCGGCGAGCGGCTGGCGCTGGCGTTCATGGGCCACGCCACCGCCGAGATCGCGCTGCGCGACGCCATCGCCTACGCCCGAGAGCGCGAGGCTTTCGGCCGGCCCATCGGCAAGTTCCAGGTGACGAAGCACAAGCTGGCCCACATGGCGACCCGGGTGCTGGCGAGCCGCACGCTCAACTACGCGCTCGCCGAGCGCATGCGGCGGGGTGAGTCGCCGGCGGCCGAGGTGGCGATGGCCAAGAACTTCGCCTGTGATGTGGCGATGGAGGTCACCTACGAGGCGGTGCAGATCCACGGCGGCATGGGCTACATGCGCGAGACCCGGGTCGAGCGGCTCTCCCGCGACGCGCGCCTGCTGCCCATCGGCGGCGGGACCACCGAGGTGATGAACGAGCTGATCGCCCGCTGGGGTCTGGGCCTCTGACGTTCGAAAAGAGAACGCCCGGCCGAAGCCGGGCGTCGTGGGCGATCAGCGCTGGCCGATCAGCGCTGGCCGAGCACCTGCTCTCTCTGCGTCTGCGCTCTACTTCTGATCTGCGGGCTTGGCGCCCTCGGCCGGCGCGGCACCTTCGGCCGGCGCGGCGCCTTCAGCCGGCGCGGCGCCCTCGGCGGGGGCCGGCTCGGGCTTCTTGAACTCGCCCTTGTCGATGACCTGCACCTGCTCGATCACGGCGTCCTCGGGCAGCTTGACCCGGAAGCCGTAGAACCACTCCCGCTTCTCTTTGTCGAGCCCCTGGGCGACGACCTCGACCACCTCGTTGCTGTAGCTGACCATCGCGCCTTCGGGGCGCGGCTTGCCGGCCATCTTCCACGACAGGTTGGCGAGCGCCTGGGTCACCTCGTAGAGCCCCTGCTTGGCCGCCTGGGCCTTCTCCTCGTCTTCCTTGGGCTCCTTGCGACCGAGCTGGGCGATCGCCTCGACGGTGAACATGCCCTCCTTGGGGTCATAGATCGCCTGCTCGGTGACGATGTGGATGCCCTTGTCGGTGGGCTCGCCGATGGCCGCCTTGAAGCGCGGCTCGAACTCGGCCTTGAAGACCTTGAACGAGGCGATCTCGAGCTTGCCTTCGAGCTTGCTGCGCATCTTGCGGGCGATGCGCAGCTCCTTGGCGGCGGCGAACGACTCGGCGGCGGTCTTCCAGTCGGCCTTGCGCAGGGCCTCGTCGCCCTTGCGCTCGAGCAGCTCGGCGAGGGTCTGGTTGGCCTCGCTCTTCTTGTTGATGCCGATCGCCTTGCGCAGCAGCTCTTCGCCCTTGTCCGGGTTGCCGCCGAGGATCGCCTCGGCCTGCTTGCGGTAGTTCGACTCGAGCGCCGGCTTGATGACCCCGGCGTACTCCTTGTACGGCTCGGTATTGAGCTTCTCGAGCAGCGTCTGCTGCTCGAGCAGGTTGCCCTCGCGCTGGTAGATGTCGGCCTTGCCCCACAGCGCGTTGTAGTCTTCGGGATCGGCCTTCAAGGCGTCGTCGAAGTGCTTGAGCGCCGCGGCGTAGTCACCGCGTCGGGCGGCCTTGCGGCCCTCGGCCACCGCGTTGCCGCCGGTCTCGCAACCGGTGAAGATCAGCGCCCCGAGGGCGAAAGCCGAGAGCGACATCCAATGCGACGACCGCATGCTCACCTCTTGAGTATCGGAGTCCGGGCGCCGGATGACCCGGCGCGGTGTGCCCGTCATCGGGGCCCGATTGCTATACGACGCGGGCCATCGGCGGTCAAGCCGGCGGGCCCGTCGGGCCCCGGGGCGCGGTCGATGCCGTCCACCTCGATCAGCCCGGCGAGCAGCTCGACGAGCAGCGGGTCGAGCCCCGGCGCGAGCGGCTGCAGCGCCGCGAGGGCCGAGCTCGGGTCGCGGCGGCCGGGTCGGCGCATCCAGGCGTCGTAGGCGTCGGCCACCGCCACCAGCCGCCCGCCGAGCGGCACCGCTTCGCCCTCGAGGCCATAGGGGGTGCCGGTGCCGTCGAGCCGCTCGTGGTGGGCGAGCACCGCGTCCCGGGTCAGCGGGTCGATGCGCCCGCGGCCGATGAGCAGGCCCAGCGACAGCTCGGGGTGCTGCAGGTACAGCTCGCGCTCGGCGCCGTCGAGCAGCGGCGCCCGCTCGCGGATCTCGGCGGGCACCAGGGTCTTGCCCAGGTCGTGCATCAACGCGCCGCAGGCCAGCGCCGCGCACGAGTCGGGGCCCAGACCGCGCCGCTCGCCGAGCGCGCAGGCGACGAGCCCCACCCGCAGCCCGTGCACCGGGTCGGCCTCGGCCGGCGGCACCGCCGCCATGGTCTCGACCAGCGCCTCCCGCGCCTGCTCGGCCACCCGGCGGGCCAGCGGGCGGCCCAGGGCGTGCACCCGATCGGTGGGGCGCTCGAAGATCGCGCCGAGCACCCGCAGGCTCTCGGCGACGAAGGTGTGGGGGTCGGTGGCCACCGTCAGTCCAGCAGCTCTTCGTCTTCGTCGTCGAGGCCGAGGTGCAGCTGTTCGAAGGGCGGCTCGTCCTCGTCCTCGTCGTCGACGGGGGCGTCGGCCCCGACGCGGCGCACGAACCGGGCGGCCTCGCCGACCAGGCCGAGCAGCAGGTAGCTGCCCATCAGCGTGACGATGGCGAACGACGGCCGCACCTGCACCGCCAGCACCACCACGCAGCCGAACACCGCCATCAGCGCGGCGAACGCCCGGCGGGTCATGCGGGTGGCCTTGAAGGTGGGGAAGCGGATGTTGCTGACCATCAACAGCCCCAGGGCGACCATGCCCAGCGGGGCCCAGACCTCGGTGCCGCCCAGGGCGTGCCCCGCTTGCAACGACGCGATGATCGTCGCCACCAGCAGCCCGGCGGCGGCCGGGATCGGCAGCCCGAGGAAGTAGCTCGACGGCCCGCTCTCCTGCGCCGCCATCACGTTGAACCGGGCCAGCCGGATCGCGCCGCAGGCGGTGTAGACGAAGCAGGCGAGCAGCCCGACGGTGCCGAAGCCGTCGAGGCCCCAGTGCCACGCGACCAGCGCCGGCGCGGCGCCGAACGAGATCACGTCGGCCAGCGAGTCCATCTGCACCCCGAAGTCGCTCTGGGTGCGGGTCAGCCGGGCCACCCGGCCGTCCACCGAGTCGAAGACCATCGCGAAGAGGATGGCGATGCAGGCCCGGTAGAGGTCGCCGGGTCCGGTGGCGGCGGCGGCGGTGACCGCGCCGTAGAACCCGCAGAAGATCGAGCTGACCGTGAACAGGTTCGGCAGGATGAACATCGCCTTCTGCAGGTCGAACCGGCGGCGGCGACGGCGGCGTCTCGGGCGTTCGGGGGCGGTTTCGGGGGATGCCATCGCTGTCGATCTTAGTACATCCGCCGGTCGGGGATCGACCGCTCAGCGCAGCCGACGTCTCGAAAACGGTCTGCGGCGCCGCCGCGCACGGCTCGGTGGAGCGCTTCAGCGGGGGCGGCGGTAGAGTCGATCTCCGCCCGGCGCCGGGGCCGCGCCGCGCACGACCACCCGCGGCACGTGCCCGCCGATGCGGGTGACCACCTCGTAGTTGATCGTGCCCGCCCAGCCGGCGAGCTGCTCGGCGCTGATCCGGTCGTCGCCCTGCGCGCCGAGCAGCACCACCTCGTCTTCGAGGGCCGCGTCGGCGATGTCGGTCACGTCGACCATGATGATGTTCATGCACACCCGCCCGCGCACCGGCGCCCGCCGCCCGCGAATCAAGACGTGGGCCAGGTTCGACAGCGCGCGGTCGTAGCCGTCGTAGTACCCCACCGGCACGATGGCCAGCCGGGTCTGGTGGGTGGTCATGAACGTGCAGCCGTAGCCCACGAAGGCCCCCTCGGGCACGGTCTTGATCTGGGCCACCCGCGCCTTCCAGGTCAGCGCCGGGCGCAGCTCGATGCGCCCGCGGCCGGCCAGCGCCGCCGCCACCCGGGTCTCCTTGCTCGGCCACAGCCCGTAGCCGCCGACGCCGATACGCACCATCTCGAAGCCCTGGTCGGGCCACAGCAGCGCCGCGGCGCTGTTCGACAGGTGGCGGATGGGCACCGCGTGGCCCGCCGCCCGCAGCGCCGCGACGCCCTCTTCGAAGCGGGCGAGCTGCTGGCGCGCGTAGCGGTGGTCGGTGGTGTCCTCGATGTTGGCGAAGTGGCTCGACACCCCCGCCAGCTCGAGGCCCGGCGCCTGCCGGATCGTCTCGGCGAGCGCCAGGGCCGCCGGCAGCTCGAGCCCCTGGCGGTGGTTGCCGGTCTCCAGCTTGAGGTGCAACTTCGCCCGCACCCCGAGGCTCACCAGCCGCTCGACGGTCTCGGGGTTGTAGACCACCGGCTGCACCGCCAGCCGCTCGACCTCGGCCAGATCGTCGAGCAGGGTCGGGCCCACCTGATGCAGCGGCACGTCGATACCCGCCGCCCGCAGCCGCCGGCCCTCGTCGATCTCGTGGATGCACAGCCAGTCGGCCCCGCCGGCGACGAACGCCCGCGACGCGGGGATGAGGCCGTGGCCGTAGGCGCCGCCCTTGACCGCCGGCGCCAGCCTGACATCGGGCCCCACCAGCCGGCGGAAGGTGCGCATGTTCTCCGCCAGCGCGTCGGCGTCGACCTCGCACCACACCGCGTGGCGGCTCGTCTTCTGCGTCATCGACATCGCGTCGGACCTACTCGGGGCGGGCCAGCGACCAGACGAGCAGGCCCAGGGCGCCGCCGACCACCGGCACCAGCCCATGCCAGATCATCAGGTGGCTCGCCGACGCGTCGTGGCAGGCCAGGCTCAGCGGCACCAGCGCCAGCAGGCCGACGCCGACGCCGAAGAGCCCGGCGCTCGGCGCGTGGCGCCGGATGATCCGTCGCCCGAGCCCCACCACCAGCACCACCAGCCCCAGGGCGCAGGCGCCGCCGATGGACAGACAGGCCCAGCCCGAGTGCCCGTCGAGCGGCGCGCCGTAGGCCGCCGAGATCGCCGCCAGCACCGCCAGCCCCACCGCCAGCCCGATCACCGGCAGCCCGCGCAGCCGCCGCCCGGCGGGCAAGGTCAACCCGAAGGCCAGCCCGATCAGACCCAGGCCGCCGAGGCCCAGGGCCACCACCAGCCCGGTGTGCAGCGCCGACCCGCAGCCGGCGCCGACCAGGGCGCCGTCGCGCCAGCCCATGCCGAAGCCCAGGCCGAGCGTCAGCGTCACCGCCAGACCGGCGAAGAGCGCCCAGCGCCGGCGACGGGTCCGGGCCAGCGCCGCGCAATCCCGGCGGACCTCGTCGAGCAGCGCCGACGGCAGCGGGGGCATCGAATCGGGGGCGAGGGACGACACCGGGTCAGGCTTCCTTTCCGAATACTCGGGCCAGGCTCGTCTTGAGCCGCTTGTAACCGCGATGGGCCCGCACCCGGGCGGCCCCTTCCTTGATGCCGAGTTCGGCGGCGATCTCGTTCATCGGCCGCCCCTCGAGCTTGTGCATCTGCACCACCGGGCGCAGGCTGTCGGGCAGCGCGGCGATGGCCGCCCGCACCTCGGCGATCAGCTCCGCCGCGTCGTCCTCGGGCTCGACCGGCGCCACCTTCACCTCGGGCACCTCGCCCTCCCGGGTCAAGACGACCCGATTGCTGCCCCGCCGCCGATGAGCGTCGATGCTCAAGCGGCGGGCGATGGTCAGCACCCACGGCCCCACCGGCGCGCCCGGCCGATAGCGGGCGCGGGCGCGGTGGACCCGCAGGAAGGTCTCCTGCACCAGATCCTCCGCCAGCGCCGGGTCGTTGATCCACCGCCGCATGCAGCGGCGGACCACCGGGTACAGCGCCTCGTAGACCACCGCGAAGGACGCCGCGTCGCCGTCGGCGTAGCGCCCCATGGCGTCGGCGAGCCGGGCGATCTGTTCGGGGGAGGGTACGGGCATGCGGGGCGCACGTTACCACGGGCTCGAACCGGCCGGACAACCCCCGAAGGGCTGCGCTCGGCGCCCGCGCCGGGCCTCGCCGGGCGCTGCGACGACGTCACCGGCCCGCAACGGTTGCGCCGGCCGCCCGCAACCGAGTAGAACCCCGGCGCATCCCACGCCCTTCGGCTCGCCCGAGCCGGCAGCTCCCAGGAGGTCGCTCGCCATGCAGAAGTCCACGTTCCAGGCCAAGGTGGGCCTCGCCGAGATGCTCAAGGGCGGCGTCATCATGGACGTCGTCAACCCCGAGCAGGCCCGCATCGCCCAGGACGCGGGCGCCTGCGCGGTCATGGCCCTCGAGCGGGTGCCGGCCCAGATCCGCAAGGAGGGCGGCGTCGCCCGGGCCTCGGACCCCAAGATGATCACCGAGATCCAGCAGGCGGTGACCATCCCGGTGATGGCCAAGGTGCGCATCGGCCACTTCATGGAGGCCCGCATCCTCGAGGCCCTCGAGGTGGACTTCATCGACGAGAGCGAAGTGCTCACCCCCGCCGACGACGACTTCCACATCGAGAAGCACGACTTCGCGGTGCCCTTCGTCTGCGGCTGCACCGGGCTCGGCGAGGCCCTGCGCCGCATCGGCGAGGGCGCGGCGATGATGCGCACCAAGGGCGAGGCGGGCACCGGCAACATCGTCGAAGGCGTGCGCCACCTGCGCTCGGTCAACGGGCACATCCGCAAGCTGACCCGCATGCGCCCCGAAGAGCTGATGACCGAGGCCAAGAACCTCGGCGCGCCCTACGATCTGGTGAAGTGGGTCGCCGAGAACGGGCGGCTGCCGGTGCCGCAGTTCGCCGCCGGCGGCATCGCGACCCCCGCCGACGCCGCGCTGTGCATGGCCCTCGGCGCCGAGGCGGTCTTCGTCGGCTCGGGCGTCTTCCTCTCCGAAGACCCCGAGCAGCGGGCGCGGGCCATCGTCGACGCGGTCACCCACTGGGAAGACGCCAAGAAGCTCGCCGAGATCTCCACCGGCCTCGGCAAGCCCATGAGCGGGCTCGAGATCAACAAGCTCGCCGAGCACGAGCGGCTGGCCCACCGGGGCTGGTAGTGGCCGCTGCGGGCCGTTCTTCGAGGGCGGGTGCCGCGGTACGCACCGTCGGCGTACTCGCCCTGCAGGGCGGCTGGGCGGCCCACAAGGCCGCGCTGACCGATCTGGGCCACACCGCGGTCGAGGTCCGCACCGCACAACAGCTCGCCGCCGTCGACGGCCTGTGCCTGCCCGGCGGCGAGAGCACCACCCACCTCAAGCTGATCGAGCGCTTCGGCCTCGCCGACGCCCTCGACCGCTTCGTCGGCAGCGGCAAGCCGGTGCTGGCCACCTGCGCCGGGCTCATCCTCTCCGCCCGCGCCGTCGAGCCGCGGCAGAAGGCCTTCGGCTGGCTCGACGTCGAGGTCGCGCGCAACGCCTGGGGCCGGCAGGTGCACAGCTTCGAAGGCGAGGCCGATCCGCCGCCCCGAGGCGGCCCCTTCGCCGGGCAGGCGCCGCTGCAGCTGTTGTTCATCCGCGCCCCGCGCATCACCGCGGTCGGGCCCGGCGTCGAGGTGCTCGCCACCATCGACGGCGAGCCGATCATGGTGCGCGAGGGGGCGGTGATCGGGGCCGCCTTCCACCCCGAGCTGACCCCCGATCGGCGGGTGCATCGGCTGACCTTCGGCGATCCGCCCATCGGCTGAGCGCGCCGATCGCTTTGCCGCATGCGGAATACGGGGCAACGGCCTCGCCGAGCTTGACTCGCCTCCATCCATCACCACAGGATCTTTTCACCAAGACTCATCACGCGCATCCGGGCGCCGGCCCTTTCGTGCGTCGAGTCGACAGCCGCAGGGGGGCCGAGACGCATGCGCGCCGATCTTCACGGGACAGACGGCTCGGCGCTGCTCGTCGCCTCCCCCGATGAATTCCGGCCGTTCCTCTCGGAAGAAGACGCCTACCGCTGGCTGCTGCCCTTCGCCAATACCCCGACCAACCTCTCGACCCTGCGCCGGGCACTCGGCGAGCACTTCTCGAACATCTTCGTCGGCCGCCTGCGCGACGACGAGGTGCTGCGCCAGGTCGCCCGGCTGATCGCCCGCGCCTGCGTGGCCGTCGACCTGCGCACCCTGCCGCTGACGATCTCCGACTCCGATCAGGCGAGCGGCGATCCGGAAGAGCTCGAGCAGACCTACGACCTCGTCGAGGCCGCCGAGACCGAGCCGGAGTACGAAGAGACCAAGCCCGAGCCGATCATCCCGCCGGAGTACCCCCGGCTGGCGAAGCGCGAGGCGGACACCGTCGACCTCAGCGCCTTCAAGATGAGCGTGCTGCTCGACCTGCTGCGCTGGATCGGCGAGAAGGTCATCCCCATCTCGGCGGTGGCCGAGGCGCTCGGCGATCTGGCCCGGGGGCACGCCAACGCGGTGCAGACCGAGGCCGGCAACTTCGGCGGCGCGGTGGCCGGGCTGGCGGGCGGCGACGGCGGCGGACCCGGCCCCAGCCTGGTGGCCGAGAGCCTGTCCCGCGAGGCGCAGAGCTCGGCCGATACCGTCGTCGGCGCCGCCAACCGCACCGGCGTGCTCGTCGAGAGCCTGCTCGGCGGGCCGCCCGCGCCCCTCGCGCCCAGCGCGGTGGCCGATTCGATGAAGGGCGAGGCCGGCCGTCAGGGCCGCGGCATCGAAGAGGTCGCCAGCGACACCTCGGCGCTCGTCGGGCGCATGCTCGACCCGGCGCCCAGCGAGCGCCCGGCGCCGTCGGAGGTCAAGGGCGCGCTCACCGAGAACGCGCAGACCCAGGCCGAGGGCATCAATCAGGCCACCGAGAAGGCCCAGCAGGCGGTCGACGCCATCAACGCCGACCCGCCCGAGGGCGAGCCGCCGGCGCCTTCGGGCACCAGCAGCGCGCTGGTCATGGAGAGCGCGGTGGCCGGCGAGGCGGTGGCCAACGCCGCCGAGGAGGCGGGCAAGACACTCGACGGCCTCGCCGAGACCCCCGAGACGGCGAAGCCGGCCAAGGGCTGGGCGACGATCAAGCTCGACGCCGGCGAGGGCATCGACCTGGCCAACGTGGTGGTCCGTGTGACCATCGACGGCGAGGAGCGGCTGCTGCAGCCCGACGCGCGAGGCATCGTCGAGTTGGAAGGCGTCACCGAGAAGGGCTTCGACATCGAGGCGATGGAGGACGTGCTCGGCCTGGAGGTGGTCTCGATCACCGAGGACAAGGCCGGCGCCGAGCCGCCGCCGCCGCCTCCGGAGCCCGAGCCCGAGCCCGCGGTCGCCGCGCCCGCGCCGCCGCCTGCAGAGCCCGAGCCCGAGCCCGAGCCGAGCAACGACCGGCCGCTCTTCCCCGAGGAAGACGCCTGGCTGACGCATACCAACCGCATCCGCAAGGCCCGCGGGCTGTCGCTCAAGACCCGAGACGACATCCCGCCGGAGATCACCCGCAAAGCCGAGAAACGGCGCGAGCGGCGGGCGCGGCGCAAGAAGAAGAGAAGCTGATCGGGTGACCGATCATGGGGGGTGCCCCGGCTGACGGGGCAGGAAATCGATGGTTTTCGACGCGCGCTCCAAAGCGAAGAAGTACGTGCCGGTCGAGGGAGACACCCTCGACAAGATCGCGGCGCGCGAGACCGAAAACGGCAACCCGCTCACCGCGGCCGACATCGCCCGTTTCAACTTCGGCACCGCCGACCCCAAGGTCATCGACCAGTGCCTGCGCGACTGGCTGGGCGCCTACAAGCGCAGCCCGCAGGGCTTCTACGTCATCACCGACGACCTGAAGCCCAATAAAGACCTGCTCATCCCGGTGGCCTTCAAGGCCGAGGGCCTCGCCGCCGAGGCCACCGTCACCATCAAGCTGCGCCGCCAGGAGGCGCTCGCTCCCCAGCACCAGGCCTGCCTCTGCTTCGACGACCTCAACTTCGAGTTCGACAAGAGCTTTCTGCGCAGCTTCGGCAACGTCAACGACGCGGCGATGGCGTCGGACAACAAGGTCGCCGGCGGCAGCAAGGCCGATTACGTCGCGCAGCTCAAGCAGCTCGAGGTGCTGCTCAAGGCCCACCCGCAGTCGAAGATGGTCATCTTCGGCCACACCGACAACTGCGGCAGCGACGAATACAACAAGAGCCTCGCCGAGCGGCGGGCGCGCTCGGTCTACGCCTTTTTGACCAAGGACCCCCAGGAGTGGGAGCGGCTCTACCACACCGAGAACTGGGGCCTGCGGGCGATCCAGGAGATGCTCGCCGACCTCGCCCGCGATGGGAACCCGAGCTTCGACCCGGGCGTGGTCGACGGCCTCGACGGCCCCAAGACCCAGGGCGCGGTCAAAGCCTTCCAGGATTCCGAAGGCCTCGCGGTCGACGGCATCGTCGGCCCCAATACCCGCAAGGCGCTCTTCGTCGCCTACTTCAGCGGCGTCAACCAGGTCGACATCCCCGCCGACCGGTTCATGGACCAGTCGACCGTCGGCTGCTCGGAGTTCAACCCGCTCGAGCTCGGCCCCAAGTCGTACGAGCCGCCGCCGCGGCCCAGGCTGCGCCTGCCCAAGACCCGCTACACCCAGGTGGCCCGCCGCGGGTCGGACGACGAGAAGAAGCGCAACGACCTGGTGGCCCAGATCGAGCGCATGCGCGAGCAGGCCAAGCAGAAGTTCGCCGCCAAGAAGGCGGCGATCGAAGAGGCCGAGAAGGGCAAGCGCAAGGACTACAGCCAGAACAGCCCGCTCAACAAACTCAGCCGCGACCAGTACGAGCTGATGAAGCCGGTGCCCACGGCCTACAGCCTGCGCACCGCGCACACCGCCACCTCGCTCGAGAGCATCCGCGACTACCTGCAGAAGGTGCTCGACTACGTCGACGGCAAGGGCAAGGTCAAAGACGAGTACCCCAGCGAGCGCAACCGGCGGGTGGTCGTCTTCCTGTTCCACGAGGGCGTACTGCCCGGCGGGCGGGCCGGCCTGCCGTGCAAGACCGGCGATCTGGCCCCGTGCAAGCAGCAGATGGACGGCGGGCAGCGCTTCGTCGATACCTTCCGCTGCAGCTTCTACGACAGCATCTCGCTGCCCTGCGACTGCGACGGCGAGGCCAAGGACCCCTACCCGCCGCCGCCGCCCGAGCCGTTCTCGATCAAGGCCTGCCTCTGCCTCGACGACATCAAGTTCGAGTTCGACAAGAGCTTCGTACGCAGCTTCGGATCGGCCTTCGACGCCGACATGCCCGAAGACATGAAGGCCGACGGCAAGGGCAGCGCCGACTACATCGAGCAGCTCAAAGAGCTCGAGAAGCTCTTGGCCGATCACCCCAACGGCAAGGTGATCGTCTACGGCCACACCGACAACTGCGGCACTGACGCATACAACAAGGCGCTGTCCGAGCGGCGGGCGAGCGCGGTGCACGCGATCCTCGCCCGCGATCCGGCGATCTGGGAGAAACTGTACGCCGAGGAGAGCTGGGGCCTGCGGGCGATCCAGGAGATCCTCAAGGACCTCGCCCGGGACGTGAACCCCGACTTCGACCCGGGCGTGGTGGATGGCCTCGACGGGCCGGCGACCCAGAAGGCGGTCAAGGCGTTCCAGGAGGCCGAGGGGCTCTCGGTCGACGGCATCGCCGGCCCCAATACCCGCAAGGCGCTGTTCACCGCGTACTTCAGCGGCAAGAACGCTGTCGAGGTGCCCGGGCACCGCTTCCTCGACTCGATGCCCACCATGGGCTGCTCCGAGTTCAACCCGATCGTGCCGGCGCCCACCGAGAGCCGCCCGCGGCGGCCGAAGCTCGAGCTGCCCAAGACCCGCTACACCCAGGTGCCCCGCCGCGGATCGGACGACGAGCGCAAGCGGCGCGATCTGGTCAACGACATCGAGAAGCTGCGCGCCCGAGCCAAGGCGGGCTTCGCCAACAAGAAGGCCGAGCTGCAGGCCAGCGGCCAGGACGGCGGCGGCTACGGCCAGAACACCCCCACCGCCCGGCTGTCGCGCGACCAGCACGACCTGATGCGGCCGGTGCCGACCAACTACAACCTGCGCACCGCGCACACCGCGAAGTCGCTGGCGTCGATCAAGAAGTACCTCGAAGAGGTGCTGCTCTACATCCGCGGCGAGGGGCCGCCGGTCGAGGTCGACCTGCCCTGCGAGACCAACCGCCGGGTGTTGATCTTCCTCGTCGAGGGCGACACCGACGAGATCCCGTGCGCCATCGGCGACACTGAGCCGTGCCGGGCCCAGATGGACGGCGGGCCGCGCATCACCGACACCTTCAAGTGCGCGTTCTACGACAAGCTCTCGTCGCCGTGTGACTGCGACGCCGCCCCGCCGCCGCCGCCTCCGCCGCCGCCGCCGGTGCCGTTCGAGGTCGAGGCGTGCCTGTGCCTCGACGACGTCAAGTTCGAGTTCGACAAGAGCTTTTTGCGCAGCTTCGGCTCGACCTTCGACGCCGCGATGCCCAGCGACAAGAAGGCCGCGGGCAACGAGACCCGGGACTACGTGCAGCAGCTCAAGGAGCTCGAGGCGCTGCTCGCCGAGCACCCGGACTACCAGATCATCATCTACGGCCACACCGACAACTGTGGCTCCGACGAGTACAACAAGGCGCTCTCCGAGCGGCGGGCGCGCTCGGTCTACGGGCTCTTGACCCGCGACGCCTCGCAGTGGGAGGCGCTGTGGAACGACGAGGGCTGGGGGCTGCGCGAGGCCCAGGAGATCCTCAAGGATCTCGCCCGCGACGGTGACCAGGCCTTCGATCCGGGCCCGGTGGACGGCGCCGACGGCCCCAAGACCCAAGCGGCGGTCAAGGCCTTCCAGCAGGCCAAGGGCCTCGACGTCGACGGCAAAGTGGGCCCGCAGACCCGCGAGGCGCTCTTCCTGGCCTACTTCAGCGGCACCAACGCCATCGAGGTGGCCGCCGACCGCTTCTTCGAACTGCCGTGGATGGGCTGCTCGGAGTTCAACCCGCTGGTGGCCAACGCCACGGCCCACGAGCCGTGCGAGCCCAACCGGCGGGTCCTGATCTTCCTGGTCAAGGGCGACAAGGAGGCCTTCCCCTGCGCGGTGGGCGATTGCAGCCCCTGCCAGGAGCAGATCGCGATCGAGGGTCCGCGCACGACCGAGACCTTCGGCTGCAAGTTCTACGATACGCTCTCGGCGCCGTGCGACTGCGATACCAAGCCGCCGCCGCCCCCGCCGGAGTTCGAGGTCGAGACCTGCCTGTGCCTCGACGACGTCAAGTTCGAGTTCGACAAGAGCTTCCTGCGCAGCTTCGGCTCGACCTTCGACGCCGACATGCCCACCGACCAGAAGGACGCGGCGAACAGCACCCGGGACTACATCGGCCAGCTCAAGGAGCTCGAGAAGCTGCTCGCCGACCACCCGGACTACCAGATCATCATCTACGGCCACACCGACAACTGCGGCAGCGACGACTACAACAAGTCGCTCTCGGAGCGGCGGGCGCGCTCGGTCTACGGGCTCTTGACCCGCGATCCGAGCCAGTGGGAGGTGCTCTACAACAGCGAAGGCTGGGGTCTGCGAGAGATCCAGGAGATCCTCAAGGACTTCGCCCGCGACTACGACCAGAAGTTCGACCCGGGCGCGGTCGACGGGCTGGATGGGCCCAAGACCCAGGCGGCGATCAAGGCCTTCCAGCAGGAGAAGGGGCTGTCGGTGGACGGCGTGGCGGGTCCGAAGACCCGCGAGGCGCTGTTCATGGCGTACTTCACGGGCACCAACGCCGTGGAGGTCTCGCCCGATCGCTTCTTCGCGCTGCCGTGGATGGGCTGCTCGGAGTTCAACCCGGTCGAGGCCAACGCGACGGCCCACGAGCCGTGCGAGCCCAACCGCCGGGTGATCATCTTCCTGGTGAAGGGCAAGAAGGAGGCGTTCCCCTGCGCGGTCGGCGATTGCAGCCCGTGCCGCGAGGAGATGGCCAAGGAGGGGCCGCGGTCGACGGAGACGTTCCGGTGTGCGTTCTACGACACGCTGTCGCAGCCGTGCGATTGCGATGGGGAGATCATCATCATCCCCATTCCGGAGCCGGAGCCGGAGCCGGAGCCTGAGCCTGAGCCGGAGCCTGAGCCCGAGCCCGAGCCCGAGCCCGAGCCGGAGCCGGAACCCGAGCCCGAGCCCGAGCCCGAACCAGAACCGGAGCCGGAGCCCGAGCCCGAGCCCGAGCCGGAGCCTGAGCCTGAGCCGGAGCCTGAGCCCGAACCAGAACCGGAGCCGGAGCCCGAGCCCGAGCCTGAACCCGAGCCTGAGCCGGAGCCGGAGCCCGAGCCTGAGCCTGAGCCGGAGCCCGAGCCTGAGCCGGAGCCCGAGCCGGAGCCTGAGCCCGAGCCGGAGCCGGAACCGGAGCCTGAGCCTGAGCCCGAG
>JAUHXC010000072.1 GCA_030427205.1 bacterium
TCGGCGCAGAACTCGGGGTCGCAGAGCGGGGTGCAGACGCCGCCATCGCAGGTCTCATCCGGGCCGCAGGGGGCGCAGGCGACGCCGCCGGTACCGCAGCGCTGCTCGTCGCGATCGCCTTGGATGCAGACGCCGTTCTGGCAGCACCCATCGGGGCAGAACTCGGCGTCGCAGAGGGGGATGCAGACGCCGCCGTCGCAGATCTCGCCCGGGCCGCAGGGGGCGCAAGCGGCGCCGCCGGTGCCGCAGCGCTGCTCGTTCCTATCACCGACGAGGCACATCCCGTCGGGTGCGCAGCAGCCGCTGGCGCAGTTCGCCGGGCTGCAGCCCTCGCGGCAGAAGCCAGCGTCGCACACCTGGCCGGCGGGGCATGGCGCGCACTGAGCGCCGCCGGCGCCGCACTGCTGGGCGTCGCGGTCGCCGGTGACACATGTCCCGTCCGGCAGGCAGCACCCCTCGATGCACGAGTCGCGACCGCAGCCCGCGGCCGGCTCGCAGACCCCCGCCACGCAGTCCTCGCCCCCTTCGCACGGCGCGCAGGCGGCGCCGCCGGATCCGCAGCGCTGCGCGTCCCGATCGCCGAGCAGGCAGACGTCGCCCGCGCAGCACCCATCGGCGCAATTCTCCGCATTGCACGGGCTCTCCACGCATACGCCGTCGTCGCACCGCTCGGTCGCGGCGCAGGCGACGCACTGCGCGCCGCCGCTGCCGCAGCGCGCGTCGCCGCGGTCGGCCACCAGGCAGGGGCCGCCGGGCGCCGGGCAGCAGCCGGGGCAGGTCAGCTCGCCGCAGCCCACGTCGCGACAGACGCAGTCCTCGCAGACCTCGAACTCACCGGCGCAGTCGCCATCGAACTCGCACTGCTCGCCCTCCACCCGTTGGCCGTCGCCGCAAATGCCCACGCAGCGACAATCGTCGCCGCACCGCTCGCCCTGCGCGCACGGCTGCGGGTCGCCGTCGCAATCCTCGTCGCCGTTGACGACCCCGTCGCCGCAGACCGGCGGCGCGGCGTCGATCGCCCCGTCCAGCACGGCGTCGACGGTGGCGTCGCTCGGCGGATCGGCCTCGTCGTCATCACAGCCCACGATGCCCACCACGAGTGATGCCAGCAGCACCACGAGCCAGCACCCGGTCGATATCCGGTCGCCCATGTTCTCCCCCTTCGCGCGTTCGACCCTATTGTGCCAGTTTCGGGTGTACTGACTACAGCCCCCGGCGATCGGTCGGCAGGCGCGGTCGGCAGGCGCCAACCACATGTTCGGCAGGTGCCAACCGCATGTTCGGCAGGTGCTTCGGCAGGTGCCAACCACATGTTCGAAAACGAGGATCGACATGCGGCTGACGGTTTTTGGGTGATTCGGGGCAGATTTGATCGCGAGGGGAGCTCTGTCGCCAAGGTTTTGACGAATCAGGCCCGCCCTGTAGCCCGCTTCGCGTATTTCGCCCGCAAGACCCGGCGCATCACCTTGTTCGACGCCGTGCGCGGAAGCGCGTCGATCACCCAGACATCGTGCACCTTGAACAGCGGGTTCAAGTCGCGTCGGATGGCGCGCTGCATATCGCCCTTCAACGCGTCCGCCGGCCGCGGCGCACCATCGGGCACGACCACCAGCACCAGCTGCGACGGGCCGCCGCCCGCCGGGTCGTGGGCGATGGCGGCGACCTCGTGCACCCCGTGCACCGCGCACGCCCGCTCGAGCTCTGCGGCGCTGATCTTGATGCCGCCCAGGTTCATCGCGTCGTCGGCTCGCCCCTGCGCGCGATAGTAGCCGCCGCCCAGGTGGGCCATCCGATCGCCGTGTCGGCGCAGGGTCTCGCCCGTCGGACCCGCGGGCATGCCGGCGAAGTAGACCGCGTGGTGGTCCTTGTTGAGCAGGGTCTGGCTCGTGCCGAACATCGGCGCCACCAGCCCCACCTCGCCCTCGTCGGCCCACTCGCCGTCGTCGCCGATCAAGACGAAGCGGCAGCCGATGGCCCCCGTGCTGAAGGTCGATGGCGCCTGGGGCTGCATGCGGCTGCCGCAGATATAGCCGCCGCCGATCTCGGTGCCGCCGCAATACTCGATCACCGGCGCGTAGCGGGCCCGGGCCATCAGCCACAGCATGTCGTCGGCGTTGGACGCCTCGCCCGTCGAGCTGAAGCAGCGCACGGCCGTCCAGTCGAGACCGCGCGTCGTATCGTGGGTGCGCCACGCGCGCACCAGGCTCGGCACGACGCCCAGCATGTTCACCCCGGCGTCCTGCACGAACTCACAGAAGCCGCGCCCGCCCGGGCTGCCCTCGAAGAGCGCGATGGCCCCGTCGTTGAGCAGGCTGGCGTAGATCAGCCACGGGCCCATCATCCAGCCCAGGTTGGTGGGCCAGGCGACCACGTCGCCGGGGCGCAGGTCGTGATGCGCCCACCCGTCGGCGGCGGCTTTGATCGGCGTCAGGTGGGTCCACGGGATCGCCTTGGGGGTGCCGGTGGTGCCCGACGAGAACAGGATGTTGCTCGGGTCGGCGGCGTCGGCCACATGGGCCTCGAACGGACCGTCGTCGACAGCCCCGGCCAGGAAGTCGGCCCACGAAATGTCGCCGTCGCGCAGCTCGACGGCCAGCGTATCGCCCGCCGGCATCACGACCGCCTGCGGCGCGTCCGCCTCGACCACGCGGGCGTAGAGCGGCAGCGTCTTGCCGCCCCGTGGGATCACGTCCTGGGTGAAGATGCCCGCCGCGTGCGCGATCTCGAGCCGGGTGCGGATCTCCTTGGGCGAGAAGCTGTCGGCGATCGAGACGACGACCCCGCCCGCGAGCACGATGCCCAGGTAGATCCAGACCGAGTCGGCGGTCATCGGCATGTCGACCGCCCAGGCGTCGCCCGGCTTCAGCCCGCGGGCCCGCAACGCCCGGGCGACCCGCTGCGCCCGGGTCTTGATCTCACCCAAAGTGAAGCGGTCGAGCGCCGGCTGCCCCTCCCGACCGCGGATCAACGCCACGCGGTCGAGGTCCCGCCGGTGGAAGCACGCCTCGGCCGCGTTGAGCCGCATGCCGCCGAACCAGACCGGGTCATGGGCCTCGCCCGTCAGCACCCGCTCGGCGCGGGTCACCGGATCGATGTTCAGCGCCGCCAGCGCCTTCTGCCAGAACCACTCGGGCTCGTCGAGCGAGCGGCGGTGGATCGCGGTGAAGTCGTCCCCCAGCGCGGCGATGCGGGCGGCGGCGCGCTCCTCGGCGGTCGGGCTCCAGGCCGGCGGCGGGCCGAAGGTGGCGGGCCAGTCGGCGAAGACCGCCGCGAAGAGGCCCGCGTGCAGCGCGTGGTCGTCGGCGGGGGTCAGCAGCGTGCGTGAGATCTGCCGCCAGCGATCCTCGGCGGGGGCGTCGCTCTTCGCGGCGGCGGTGATGGCCGCGCGGCGTTCGGGATCGGCGACGTGGGCGTCGAGCAGGGCTGCGAGGGCGTCGGACATCGGGAGCTCCGCGGGATCGTGCGCTGGGATGACTGCGCCGTGATGATACAGCACCCCCGGCCGATGTGGCGGGTCGATGCGCGCCGCGCTGGGCTCAGCCGAGGCCCAGCTTGCGTCGCACGATCGCCGGCGCCGCGCGGTGGTCGGCCAGCAGCCACTCGGCGAGCAGCGTCTGCTGGCGCGCGGGGTCGAGATCGCCGCGCACACCGCCTTGCTCAGCCAGACGCGCGCGGACCCGAGCGGTGTGCGCGGCGAGGGTCATGCCGACGCTGACCGAGACGTTGAACGACTCGCAGAAGCCATACATCGGGATGCGATAGACGACGTCGCAGGCGGCCATGGTCTGCGGACGCAGGCCCTCTTTCTCGTTGCCGAACAGCACCATGATCGGGCGGTCGGCGGGCAGCTCGGCCAGCGTGCGATCACCCCGCGGGCCGGCGCCGCAGATCAGCATGTCGCGCGCGCGGGCCCAGCGGATCAGGTCGTCGCTCGTCGGCACCCGATGCAGCGAGATCCAGCGGTGGGCGGCCATGGTGATCTTGCGGTGCGGGCCATCGTCTTCGGGCTCTGGCGCACCCTGGGGCAGCGCGTCGGAGGCCGCGCCCGGATCGTCGAGCGGGTAGTCATGGCGCAGCTCGACCGCGACGGCGTCCTGCAGGCCCAGCGCTTCGGCGGTGCGCAGGCAGGCGTGCCCGTTGTGGGCGTGGTGCAGGTCTTCGATGCCCAGCGCCACCGAGCCCAGCCGGTGATCGAGCACCCGTCGCATGCGCTCGAGGCGGCCGTCGGTGACGTGGGGCGCGAGCGCCTCGATCACCGCCGCGGCGGGCAGCGAGCGCCCTTCGAAGTGAATCGTCGCGCCGTCGTCGGCCTGCCGGCTCATCTCATCCTCCTGCTGCGCGGGCGTTCTACCCGAAGCGGAAGACGCCCGCCAGCGGGCCGAGCCCGTCGCCGCGCGCCGGCCGCCGGCCGCGCCGTGACGGCCCGGTGAAAAAGCGGCGTCGCTCACATGTGGGTGCCTCCCCCTGTCTGCGGGCCCTGTGCTAATCTGCCGCCCTTTGAAATCGTGTAGAAGAAGCACGAGATAAAGAAGCGAGGCGACATGAGCCAGATCACCGACGGCCGCCGATTCACCGACGCCCGTGAACTCCTCAGCGGGCACGACATCCGCCCCGCCGGGCTGGTCTACCGCAACCTGGACGTCGACAGCCTCTATCAGGCGGCGGTTCAGCGGGGCCAGGCGCAGGTCATCGCCAACGGCGCGCTGCTTCAGGATACGAGCCCCTTCTTCGGCCGGGCGGCGAAGTCGTCGTTCTACGTCAACGACCCGGATGTGCGCATCGCCGGCCGCAGCCTCGACGATCTCATCGCCTGGGGCGATCCGGCCCAGAACGAGTTCGACAACCTGCCCATCGCGCCGGCGGTCTACCAGCGCCTGCGCAGCCGGGTTATCGAGCACCTCTCCGGCGACGGCGACCTCTACATCACCGACGCCTGGAGCGCGCGCACCCCGGCCAGTCGCCTCGGCGTGCGGGTCATCACCAGCCGCCCGACGAGCGCGCTCTTCGCCCGCAATATCTTCCTGCGGCCCACCGCCGACGAGCTGGTCGGCTTCAAGCCTGCGTGGACGATCCTGCACGCGCCGGCGGTCGAGGCCGAGGCGGCCGACGGCACCAACGGCAAGGCGTTCGTGATCACCGACCTCGCCGGCTCGCTGACGATCATCGGCGGCACCCGCTACCACGGGCAGATCAAGAAGAGCATCTTCGCGGTGCAGAACTTCCGGCTGCCGCTCGCCGGCATCCTGACCATGCACGCCGGGGCCAGCGAGGGCGACGGCGGGCGGGCGGCGATCCACGCCGGGCTGTCGGGCACCGGCAAGACGACGCTGTCGAACACCGGCCACCCGGTGGCCGACGACCAGATCGTCATCGAGATCGAGAGCCCCGACGCCGACGCGGTCATCTCCAACATGGAGGGCGGTCAGTACGCCAAGACCGAGAACCTGCGCCGCGACAAAGAGCCCGAGACCTACGACGCGATCCGCTACGGCACCACCGCCGAGAACATCGCCGTCGACGGCGAGGGGGTCGCGCGCTACGACGACACCCACATCACCGCCAACGGCCGGGTGGGCTACCCGCTCGAGTTCGTCGACACCGCCAAGGCCAGCGGCACCAGCGGCGCGCCCCAGGCGATCACCTTCCTGACCGCCGACGGCTTCGGCGTGCTGCCGCCGCTCGCCCGGCTGACGGTGGACGGGGCCAAGTTCCACTTCGCCGCCGGCTTCACCAGCAAGATGCCGGGCACCGAGCAGGGCATCACCGAGCCCAAGCCGACCTTCTCGGCGTTCTTCGGCAAGCCGTTCATGCCGCTCAAGCCGGCCTACTACACCGATCTGCTCGCCAAGCTGATCGCGGTGCACGGCACCGAGGTGTGGCTGGTCAATACCGGCTGGCTCGGGCCGGCCACGCCCGATCGCGGGCGGGTCGACATCCTGGTGAGCAAGGCGATCATCAACGCGGTGCGCGACGGGCAGGTCGACCTCAGCGACGACAACTTCGTCTACGATCCGGTCTTCAAGCACCACGTGCCCAAGGCGGTGCCCGGCGTCGAGTCGAAGGTGCTCGACCCGGCGAACTTCTGGGCCGACGGCGCGGCCTATGCCGCCGCGCGCGACAAGCTGGCAGGCATCTTTCAGGGCGCCATCGCCAAGCTGCCCGATGTGCCCGAGGCGGTCATCCAGGCCGGCCCGGCGCCCCGCGGCTGAGCCAGACCGACGCTCAGCGCAGGTTCTCGTCCACGAGGCCGGTGCGGATGGCATAGCGGGTCAGTCCGGCCACATCACCGATGCGCAGCTTGTTCATGATGCGCGCGCGGTGATGCTCGGCGGTGCGCGGGCTGATGCCGAGGATGGCCCCGATCTCCTTGCTGGTATGGCCCTGGGCGATGAGCGTCAGCACCTCCCGCTCGCGGCCGGTGAGCGGATCGGCGTCGGCCGAGCGCTGAGCGCCCGGCGAGAGGTAGTCCTCACCGGCGGCCACCGCGCGGACGGCGTCGAGCACGTCCTTGACCCCCGATCCCTTCAGCAGATAGCCGTTGGCCCCGGCGTCGAGCGCGCGCTTGACCCACACCGGGTCGTGATACATCGACAGCACCACCACCCGCGGCGGGGTCTCCTCGTCCTGCAGTCGCTTGATGACCTCGAGCCCCGACAGGCCGGGCATCGCCAGATCGCACAGCACCACGTCGGGGCGCAGCTCGAGGATCTTCTCCAGCGCGCTGCGGCCGTCGCCCGCCTCGCCGATCACGTGCAGGTCGTCGGCGGTCTCGAGCAGGGCCACCAGACCCTGGCGCACGATGGTGTGGTCCTCGACCACGAATACGCGGATCGGGCTCTCGGTGTTGCTCATCGGTGTTCTCCGTACAGGCGTCTCATGTCATCAGAGAGGGTGTCATCGAGCGTTCGTGCCATCGGGCGGTGATGCCATCCATCAAGAGGCCAACGCGCATCGCTCAAGCCTCCACGGGCAGCCAGGCGACGACCCGGGCGCCGCCGGCGGTGCCATCGGAGCGGGTGCCCGGCTCCAGATCGAGGTAGCCGCCGGCCCGCTCGACCCGCTCGCGGGCCCCGAGCAGCCCCAGCCCGCCGCCGCCTTCACCCGGCGCGTCGGCGCCATTGAATCCGCGGCCGTCGTCTTCGACCTCCAGCCGCCAGCCGTCGTCCGCCGGGCCGAGGGTGATGCGCACCCGCGCGGCGTCGGCGTGGCGGGCGACGTTGGTCAGGGCCTCCTGGCAGACGCGGAACAGCACCTCGGCGGCGTTGGCGTCGGGCTGAACCGACTCGAGCGCGAGCTCGACCTCGAGCCCCGCCATCGCCGCCCAGCTGCGGGCGTGGCTGTCGATCGCGTCGAGCAGGCCCAAGGCGTCGAGGGCCGGCGGGCGCAGGTCGTGGGCCAGCCGGCGCACGGCCTCCACCCCATCGTCCACCGCCGCCAGCGCCGCGGTCAGGTGCGCCTGATGCGCGCCGGCGAGCGCCGCCTCGAGGGCCGTCAATCGCAGCCGCAAGCCGGTGAGCACCTGCCCCAGATCGTCGTGCAGATCGCGGCTGATGCGCGCCCGCTCTTCCTCCTGCACCGCCATCAGCCGCGCGCCGAGGGCTTGAAGCTCGGTCTCGCGGCGGCGCAGCTCGGCGGTGCGCGCCTCGACCCGGGCTTCGAGCGACGCGTTGGCCTCTACGAGCGCGCGCCACAGCTCGGCGTTGCGCTCATCGCCCCGGCGAACCGCCGCCAGCGGCAAGAAGAACAGCCCCGCCGCCAGCGCCAGGCCGACCAATGGCGCGCCGATCCAGACCGCGACCGGGCCGCGCGGGGCCGGCAGCTCGACGCGGATGCGCCCGATGGGCCGCGCGCCGCGGCGCACGACCGCCCAGCCGCCCACCGCGTCCGGGTGGGGCTCGCCGGCTTCGTAGATCGCCGGGTGGCTGTGCGTATCGAGGCGGACCCGCGCGTCGACCGGCGGGCCGAGCAGCGGCGCCGCCAGCGCGTCCAGGGTCAGGCGATCGTACGACCACAGGGTGGGCCGGGTGCGGGCGAGGCCCTCGATGCGATCGGCCAGCTGGCGAGCCCAGGCGGTGGCTTCACCCGCCCGCTCGGCGACGACCTGCCGGGTGTAGAAGAACGGCACGACGCCGCCGACGACCGCGCCGGCGAGCAACGCCAGCGGCAGCATCCGTCGGGCGAAGCGCCCCGCCAGCGGCGCGGGCTTCATCGGGCCGGCTCCGCGGGCGCCTCGAAGCCCAGATCGATCACCAGCGCGCGGCCTTCTTCCCCGGTGGCGAAGGCGAGGAACGCGCGCAGGCGCGGCGGCACCGGCTCGGCGGGCACCAGCCGGATCTCGACCGCCGCCGGCCGACGCCCGGGCAGGGTGACCTCGAAGGTCGGCGAGCCGTGCAGCCGCAGATTTCCGCGATCGGCGATACCGACCACGCCCGGCCGACGCACCGCCTCGCGCAGCGTGGCTTCGCGGGTATGAACCGGCCACTGCCGCGCCCGCACCGCGTCGAGCAGCGGCTCGCCCAGGGCCGGCATGCCCTCGATCAGCGCGTGTTGCAGCGGATCGTGCAGCGGTCGCAGGGCGAGCTGCCGCGGCAGCCCACCGGGCCAGCGCCCCGGCTCGCCGCGGGCGAGCGCGATCAGCTCGGCCGCTTCGAGGCGTCGATCGCGCACGCCGGGGCCGACGACCAGCACGACCGCCGAGCGGGCGATGCGCTGTCCGGCGGGCGGCGCGCCGAGCGGCACCGTCTCGATCACGCCCGCCAGCCGCCCATCGGCCATCGCCGCGTAGGCACCGGCGGCGCCCAGCGGCGGCTCGACGACGAGCGGCGCGCCCGGCAGGCGCGACTCGAAGACCTGGACCAGATGGTCGAGCAGCGGCGTGGCCGTCGGATCACCCGCGAGCCGCAGGGCCTCGCTCTCGGGGGTGGCGCCCGCGGTCAGCGGCGGCGGGCGCTCGTCCCGGGGGCAGCCGACCAGGGCCAGAGCCAGCAGCAGCGCGACCATCGAGCGGATCGGCGGGGGCGGTGCCAGAGGGTCGGAAGGCGACATCCACGCACCATGACACGCGCTCGAACGGCGCCGCAAATGGTGGATCTGCCCACCGATGGCCGGCCGTGGCGCCCGGACACCGCGCGGCTGCGCACGTGTCTGCAAGCCCGGCAGCGGGCAGGAACCGCCTCGGCGCCCGCAGCCCGCGTCGCTGGGTGCAGTGGATGCTCGCCGAGCCACGGCGGGACGCGCTGCAGGTTGGGTTTGAACGCTGGCTCGACGCACCGGAGGCCGACACCCAAGCGATCGACGCGTGGGACTGGGCGAAGCCGGTGCGGCTGCGTATATTCGAGGCCGTCCGCGCTCGACGCAGTGATACCGAACGGTGACATTTTCGCACCGTCCAGTGATGGCTGCCCGCAGGCTCAGGGTGCCTTGCGGGCCGCGAGCAGCACGAGCGCGAGGCCGATGACGGCGGGCACCGTCTGGATGAACAGGATGCTGATCTTGACGGTGGCTGCCCCGTAGACCCCCGCCACAGCGACGCAGCCGAGGAAGAACAGCCGCACCTGGAAGGCGAACGCCGGGTTGCGGTGGAAGGCGCCCCACAGCAGCCCCGCCGCGAGGAAGCCGTTGTAGAGCCCCTGGTTGGCGGCGAGCACCGCGGTCATCTCGGCGTACTCGGCGGTCGTGCCGAAGGCCGCGAAGCCGCGCTCGGTCTGCCAGAGGAACATCTCGAGCACCAGGATGTAGACGTGCAGCAGGCCGATGAGCGCGGTGACGGCGCGGGCGGCGAGGTTCATACGGCCTCCAGAGGGCAGGAATGGCAGCGCAGTTGAGCATACTCTGCGGTTGATGCGAAGCCATACTGCGGCTCAACCACAGGCGCGCACTTCGATTTGCTATTCGACCCCGGTTTTTTGTATCTCTGTGGATACACACGGGAGGGCAAAATGAGCAGCAGACACACGAGCCGCTCGGACGCGGCACCCGACGACGTACCGCTGTTGCGGTGGGATCGCGTCGCCGCGCGGTGGTGGCCGGCCAATGAGACCGCCAGCCGGTTGATGAGGACGTGGCACGGCGCGGTGACATCCACGGCCGGCCGCGCCGCCGGATCGCCGGAGCGGATCGGCGCGCTGCCACCGCCGCCGAGGCCGGAGACAGCGCAGTTCGGCGGCCACGACATCTGGAGCGACTTCGCCCGCTGGTGCCCCACCGGGCTGCTCGTCGTCGCCGATCTCTGCGACGCCGACGACCCGCTGGGTCGACGGGTGATCGCGTGCAACGACGCCGCCGGTGGCCTGCTCGGCCGCGCCCCGCCGATCGGCACGCCGCTCGCCCGGGTCTTCGCCGATCGCGTCGACGCCGTGCAGCGGGAAGCCCTCGAGGCGGCCCTGGCCGGCTGGGGCCCGCAGCAGGTGCGCGTCGATCGGGGGCACCGGGCGCTTCGGGTGCGGGTGCACCGCCAGCCGGGCGGGGTGGTGCTGGGGCTCGAAGACGCGAGCACCGACGAGCGCATCGAGTCGATGCTCGACGCCCAGGCGCGGGCCCTCGACGCCCGCGATCGTGAGCTCGACGCCTTCGTGCGCGGGTTGAGTCGGCGCCTCGCCGGGCCCTCGGCGGCGCTCGACCACGCGCTCACCGACCTCGACGCGGGCGCCGACGCCAGCGCGCTGCGCGGGATCGTCGAGCGGCTCGCGCAGGTCGACGCGGCGCTGCGAGAGAGCGTCGAGCTGGTCTCCCGGCTGGCCGAGTCCACATTCGACGAGACCACCTTCGGGCGGGTCGACGTGGGCGACGTCGCCGCGGCGGTCTGCGAGACGCTCGCGCCCGAGGCCGATGCGCTCGGGGTCCGCCTGCTGGTCGGCGCGCTGCCGAGCGTGCGTGGGATCCGCCGTGAAGTGGAGCTGCTGTTGGGCAGCCTGATCCGCCACAGCCTCTACGACCGGGCGCCTGGCGCCGAGTGCGTCCTGCGCTTGACCTGCAGCGCGGTGCGGGGCGGCTGGCGCTTCGTGCTCGCCGAGGCCGGCGTCGAGCCGCAGATCGACGAGGCGTCGGCGGCGATGGACGCGGTGGACGACTTCCACCTCGTGATCTGTCGCCGCATCCTGCGGCGGCGGGACGGTCGCCTGGGCCGCACGGTCGGCGTCGACGGGCGGCGGACGCTCTGGTTCGAGTGGCCCGCCCTTCGACCTGGCCGGCGCGGCATCGATTGACGGCTCAGTCGGCGGCGGCCCGGGACCACGCGCCGAGGCGGTGCAGCAGGCCGCCGAGGCCCATCCAGCTGACCCACTCGACGAGCTCTGCGGGCGCGAGCGCGGCGGCGTGGATCTCGACGAGGCGCGGCGGCAGACGGGCCGGGCTCTCCGATCCGCCGACGGTCAGCAGCAGCGCGGCGATGGTCTTCGCGTCGAGCCGGAAGCGCTCGGCCAGCATCGCCGCGGCGTGCGCGCCGCCGTCGTCGAGGTCGATCGGCTCGGTGAGCGCGCGGACCTCGGGCAGCGCCCGGCCGGCCATCGCCTCGCCGGCTTCGCTAAGCGCCGCGTCGTCGAGCAGGGCGCCCATCAGCGCGAAGACGCGGTGTTTGGTCGGCGCCCCGAGCGCGGTCTCGCCGAGGTGGTCGCGCAGCGCGACGGCGATGGCGCGCCGCGCCCGGTCGGGTCCGATGGCGCCCAGCAGCGGGAAGTCGTGGCCCACCTCTGCCGCCAGCGTCTCGCCCGTCGCCGGCCAGCGGGCGGGCATGCCGCGGCTCGCCTGCATGTCGAAGCGCAGCGCCGCGGGCAGATAGCGCAGCCAGCCCAGCAGGTTGAAGAACCCGTCCCTGCGCAGCGGAATGGCCGCCGAGAAATCCGGGGCCGGCGGATGGCGCTCGGCGTGCCAGCCGTTCGCGCCGAGGGTCTGGCCCACCTCGTCGACCACCGACTGCTCGAGCTCGAGGCCCAGCAGATCCATCACCTTGTTGAGGAAGCCCATCATGCAGGCCGCCAACGCGATCCACTCGGCGTGCGCCTCGCCGACGGCGTCGCGCAGGGCGCGCACCTGATCCGGCTCGACCCGGGCCGGCGCCCGCCCCAGGCCGCCGGCGACGGCCACGACCGCGCGCTCGGCGGCGGTCATCTTCTCCGGGTCGGGCATGCCGATGGTGCGGGCGATCGCTTCGGGCGACAGGCCGCGGCGGGCGGCGAACGTGCAGCAGTGCGCGGTGCAGTACATGCACTCGGCGGCGCGGCTGCTGGTGTACATCGACAGCCCGACGAGCGGCATCGGCGCGGCGAAGCCGAACACCGAGTGCGGCACGTTGAGCAGGTTGGGCACCAGCAGGTTCTCGGCGCGCAGGGCCGGCGGCCAGATCTCCATGTAGCGGCCGGCGTGCGGTACGGTGCCCAGCATGCGCCGCAGCAGCTGGTTGATGGCGCCGTAGCGCGCTTCGAGCACCGCCGGCTCGACGGCGTGGGGCCGCAGCAGCGGGGCGAGGCGGGCGGATGTCATACGGTCTCCTCGGCCGGGCGCTGGGCCGGGCACCCCGCCATCGTAGTGTTTCGGTGACGCCAATGACCGGAAATCGTCGCCGATGGGGCCCGCCCGCCACCGGTGGCGACCGATGCGTTACCATACGCCGACCTGACCCGGAGGAGCCGTGCCGGACTATCACGACGACGACCTGCCGACCACGCCGCTCGACTTCGAACGGCAGCCACCCGAGGCCATGCAGGCCCGCGCCGACGGGCTGCTGACGGCGCTGAGCCGCCGGCGCTCGGTGCGCCACTTCAGCGACGCGCCGATCCCGCTCGACGTCGTGCGCCGCTGCATCCGGGCCGCAGCCCAGGCCCCGTCGGGGGCCAACAAGCAGCCGTGGACCTTCGCGCTGGTGACCGACCCGCAGATCAAGGCGAAGATTCGGACCGCCGCCGAGCAGGAAGAGCGCAGCTTCTACGGCGGCCGCGCCCCGCAGAGCTGGCTCGACGACCTGGCGCCGCTCGGCACCGACGCCCACAAGCCCTTCCTGGAGCTCGCGCCGGCGCTGGTCGTGGTCTTCGCCCATCGCACCGGCGAGGACGGCGGCAAGAACTACTACGTCAACGAGTCGGTCGGCATCGCCTGCGGCATGCTGCTGGCGTCGCTGCATCTGTGCGGGCTGGCGACGCTGACCCACACCCCCAGCCCGATGGGCTTTCTGGGCCGGATCCTGGACCGGCCGGCCTACGAGCGGGCCTATCTGCTCATCCCGGTGGGCTATCCCGCCGACGACTGCCGCGTGCCCGACATCAGCCGCAAGCCGGTCGACGAGGTGCTCGTCGAGTTCTGAGGCGCCGCGGTCAGTCCCGCCCGTAGACCACCGCGCCGCAGGGCGCCACCGCGAGGCCCGGCCCCGCGCCGCCGCGGGCCCAGGCCGGCAGATGGGTGACGCAGGCCGCCGCCTCGCGCTCGGCGGCGATCGGGGCCTGCCAATCGAGGGTCGGCGCGCCGGCGCAGCCGAACAGCTCGCCGATGGCCGCGACCCCGTCGGCGCCGAAGCCGCGCGCCATCAGCCCGGCGGCGTCGCACACCGCCGGATCACCCATCGGCGGCGGCTCGAGCGCCCCGATGGCGGCGCCGTCGGCGGTCAGCATGCCGCTGTCGATCAGCGCGCAGCCTTCGGCGTTGCCCGACGCGGCGAACCGGCCGCGGCAGTCGAGCAATATCGTCAGCAGGCTGTCGAGCGCCTCGCCTGTGAGGGCCGTCGGCACCGCGCACAGCCCGGCCGGGGTGCAGACGCCGCCGCCGTCGCACTGCCCGTCGAAGAGGCAGGCGCCGCAGTAGCCGTCGTCGGTGCACAGCCAGCGCCCGCCGCAGTCACAGCTGTCTGCGCAGCGCGCGCCCTGCACCGCGTAGCAGCGATCGTCGAACTCGTCGCAGGCGTCGTTGGACCCGCAGAACGCGTCGAGCGGGCAGTCGCCGTCGCCGTCGCACAGGCCGCCGGGCTCGATGGGCGTGCACGCGCCGTCGATGCACGCCGACCCGCGGGCGCAGTCCACGGCGCACGGCTCGCCGGGCAGGGCGGCGCACGCCGCGTCCTCGCAGACCTGCCCCTCGGCGCACTCGTCGAGTACGCCGTCGCAGTCGTCGTCCACCGCGTCGCACGGGTCGCCGTCGGCGTTGGGGGTGCAGCCCTCGGGGCACATCGTATCGCGGCCGTCGCAGTCCTGATCGACGCCGTCCCCGCAGGGGTCGCTCGCGCCGGGTCGGATGCGGGCGTCGTCGTCGTTGCAGTCGGGGGTCTGCCCGATCTCGGCGCAGGCGCTGTCGTAGGCCCCGTCCCCGTCGGCGTCGGGGCAGGCCGGCGCCATGTCGACCTGCGGCAGGTCGCGGTCGACCACGGCGTCGGGCGGCCCGGCGTCGACGGCGGGCAGCGGCGCGGCCGGCTCGCAGCCGACGAGCGCGGCGAAGGCGGCCACAGCGGGCACGAAGAAGGCGAGGAGGCGGTGCATCGGGGGCTCCGTACTTCGATCGGGTCGACGGCGCGGCGGCGGCCGTTGCGTGGCGGGCACCGCTGCGCTTGAATGGCGCGATGCTGAACCTCTACCTCGCGCCCCGCAGCGGCAAGGCGCCGATGCCCGCCGACGACGCCATCGACGATGTGCTCGCCTTTTTGGCCGACCAGCGCCTCATCGGCAACCCCCTCGGGGCCGATGCGTTCGCGCCGGGGGTCGCGGTGGCGGCGTTGTTCCACGGCGACGCCGACGAGCTGCTGCTGCCCGCCGAGCTGACCTTCGAGAGCCTCTCGGTGCACCGCTCGAACCGCGCGCGCTTTCTGCCGGTGGAGGTGCCGGCCGATGAGTTCGAGGCGGCGGTGTGCACCCTGTGCGACGAGCCGGTCGATACCGACGCGCTGCTCGACGCCCTCGAGGTGCTCGTCTATCGGCCCGTCGAGCGCTTCGACTACCTGTGCCCCTCGTGCCGCACCGCGCTGACCCTGTGGCAGATCGACTTCGGCCAGCCCACCGCCGTCGCCCGCTTCTGGATCAAGATCGAAGGCGCCGCGTTCGGCCGGCTGACCGCGGCGGTGGTCGAGCAGATCGCCCGTCGGCTGGGGCACCCGCTGGTGATCGTGCCCGAGGTGCCCGAAGACGACATCGACGACTGGGTGCCCGCCCGCCGGATGCGCCGGGGCCGGGGCCGGGGCCGAGGGCGGTGAACCTCCGCCCGGCGGCCGAGCCTGCCCGTTGACCCTCGACCCGATTCTCCTCGGCTTCGCCGCCGCCAGCCTCGCGGTGCCCGCGCTGCACCTCGCCGACCCCGAAGCTCGGGCCGATCGGCGGGCGCGGGCGCTGGCCTTCGCGCTGCCGGCGATCGCGATCGGCGCCTGCCTGCCCGCCGCCCGGGGCCTGCCGGGCCTCTGTCTGGCGGCGCTCTACATCCTCGGCGCCATCGCGCTGGGCCTGCGCGCGCTGCCCCGGGCGCTCTCCCGCCCGCTCTTGCAAGCCAGCGAGGTCGGCCTCGCCGGCGCCTGGATCGGGGTCGTCGGCGGCGGCATCTGGCTCGCCACCGCCGCCAGCGGCGGCACGCTGCGCGGCTTCGGCGGGACGTGGGCGCTGTTGACCGCGGCGCACTTCCACGCCGCCGGCTTCGCCGCGGTGGCCGTCACCGCGCTGCTCGTGCGCGCGCTCGGCCGCGGCGGGTGGCTGCTCGCCGCCCACCCGGTGGCCTTCGCGCTCGTCGCCGCGGGCATCGACGGCGCGCCGGCCCTCGAGAAGGCCGGCACCGTGGCCTACATGGCCCTCTTCGCCGCCCAGTGGATGCTCGCGGTGCAGGCCCGCATCTGGCGCCGCCGCGGCGGCCTCGTCACCGGGCTCGCGCTGACCGTGCCGCTCGTCACCCTCTCGCTCGCCGCCGACTGGGCCCTCGGCGCCCGGCGGTTCGACCTGCAGCAGATGGCCTGGCTGCACGGGCTGAGCAACGCCGTGGGCCACGGGCTGCTGGGCCTCGTCGGCCTCGGTCTGATGGCGCCGCGGCCCCGCACCCCGGCCATCGCCGCGCCCTTCTCGGCGGTGCGCGCGCCGCTGCGGGTCGGGCCGGCCTTCGTCGAGACGCTGAAGCCCTCCCATCCCGGCGCGCCGACCGGCCTGACCGATGACTTCACCCGCTACGGCCGCGATGACTTCGACCCCGCCCGGATCGACCCCGCGCTGGTGCGCTTCTACGATCACACCGCCGACCATGACATCGAAGCCACCCATCGATGGCAGCCGGGCTTCCGCGTCGGCGGCGCGCTGTGGAGCGCCTTCGCCCGACGCATGGGACAGATGGGACTGCCCGGCCCGAATACACCCGCCGGTGCCATGACCAATGCCATCATCGACATCGACGATGCCATCGACGGCCGCCCGGGCGTGCGCGCCTGGGTCCGCACCTGGGAGGCCACCGGCGATACGCTCTACGTCGCGCTCTACAGCGAACACGTCACTCATGGCGTACGCTATATGAACATCGCCTTCCCCGTGCCCGGCGGCAGCCTGACGTCGCTGCTGCGCATCGAGCATCGCCCGGGCGGCGGGCTGGCGCTGACGACCCGCCGCGCCGAAGGCGATCGCGGCGATCAGGGGGTCTACCTGCGCCTCTTCGGGGCCCGACCCTGGCGCACGCCCATCGACGAGACGATCACCGTCGAGCGGGGCGACGGCGCGCTCGTCGCCCGCCACGACATGTGGATCTTCGGGCGGCTCTTCCTCGTGCTGCGCTATCGCATGCGCCCCATCACTCGCACGGCGGGGGCAGCGCCGCCGACAGCTTGAGCGCGAGCTGCCCGGCGAGGCCGTTCATGTCATCGGGCGCGCAGATCGAGCTGCAGTCCCGGCCGACGCAGCCGCCGGGGAAGGCCTCGGTCATCGCCCGCAGGCGGTTGCCGGCGAAGGCCGCGCCGAAGCCGCCCTCGCAGACGGGGGGGATGGCACCGGTGCAGCGGCCCTCGGGGCAGCACGCCGCGTCGACGATCGGCTCGTCGGCGTCATCGACGCACATCGGATCGGCGGGCCCCGGCTCGAAGCGCACCGGGTGACCGTCGATGGGCGCGAAGCGCGGCCCGCTCAGGGTCAGCGCGGTCACCGCCGCCGCGTCGGGGTTCACCCGCCGCAGCCGCTCGACATAGGTCTGCACCGGGATCAGATCGTCGGCGTACCAGACGCAGCTGTTGTTCTCCGTGCGCGGGATCTCGCAGCGCGCCGTCTCGGGGTCGCAGTCGACCATGCGCCCCGACGCCATGTCGTCCACCGGCGCCGAGCAGTCGTCCTCGTCGCCGATGTAGATCACCGCCAGCGCCGCGCCCGGCCGCAAGAACTGCGGGTCCGCCGCGCCGCAGGGGAACAGCAGATCGGCGTTGGGCCCGCCGCAGTCGAGGCTCAGATCGGCCGCCGCGAGCGCCTTCTCGAAGCCATCGCCGTGGGTGCCCAGGTTGACCATGCAGCGGAAGCGCCGGGCGAGCTCGTCGGGCTCGAAGAAGCGGCTGTCGAGCACCGGCACCCCGTCCACGTCGCGGCAATCCTCGGTGTCGGGCACGTGCGGCTCGCCTGCCGCGTCGAGGCAGTTGAGCGAGGGCACCGGCAGGGCCGGCGACGCGCCGAATGCGCCGCGGAAGCCATTGTCGGGGTTCATGTCGGTGCTGACGACCGCCAGCCGCCAATCCCATTCGCCGATGGCAGCGTGAAACGCCTCGAATGCCTGCCCCAAGGCGTCCTGCTCTTCACACATCGAGCCGCTGTTGTCGATGACGAGCAGCAGGTCGAGCGGCGGGCGCTCGTCGAGGCAGGCCGGCTGGGCCGGTGGCTCGGGCGCGGGCGCGGCGCCGTCGGGGGCCGCGTCGGCGCAGTCGACGCAGTCGGCGGGCTCGGCGGGGTCGGCGGTCTCGACGACGCAGCCCGAGAGGCCGAGGCAGACGGCGGCGAGGCCGCGAAACAATGCGGGCGGGGTTCCCATGGCATGACTCCCATGTCATCTGGTGTGTGTGTTCCCTGTCGCGTTGATTGTGAGCTTCGAGAGTTACGTTGTGAAGCGCAGCCCGCCGCAGCGGCCGCGGGTGCAGCGATCTGCACCCCTTCGAATCGGTCTGCTATCGTGCCGCCGACGAGGCCCGAGCCGGGGAGCCGCCGATGAAGCGCAGATTCCGCCGCCCGCAGCCGGCGAGCACGCCGCCGAGCGAGTCGATCCCCGACGCGCCGCCGCGGCAGGCGCCGCGCCGCTCGTACCGCGCGGGTCAGATCTGCTTCGGTGTCGGCGTCGCGGCGATCCTGATGGGCGTGGGCGCCATGGCCGGCTACTGGCTCGCCGACGCCGGCACCCGCTGGCTGCCGCAGATGCTCGCCGGCCTGCTCGCCGTGGGCATGCTCTCGCTGGTGCTGATGATCGCCGGCATGTTCCTCATCGGCCCCTACGCCGGCCGCGAGGTGGGCCGGCGGCGCATCGTGCTCTTCACCGCGCTGCTGCTCGGCGCGGGCATCGTGCGGGTCGCGGTGCACTGGGCCGGCGCGCCCAAGCCGCTGACCCAGCTCACGCAGCGCGCCTTCCACGACGGCTTCGAGGCCGACCGGCGGCAGGTGGCCCAGCTCGCGGCGACCCTCGACGGCCTGCGGCGCACCTTCGAAGGCCGGGCCGACCTCTTCCCCGCCGACGGGGCCTCGCCGCGGGTGGCCAGCGACGACGAAGAGCGCTTCCTCGTCGACGTCTGGGCCGGCTTCGTCGACACCGCCTTCGCCCTCGACCAGATCCGGGCGTTCTACGAGGACTACTACGCCTTCGACCTCAGCCGCCTCGAACGCGACCGCCACGTGCGCGCGTTTCTGCTGACCTTCGCCGCCGAGCTGGCGCTCTACGAATACACCGCCGACCTCATCGAGCTCGTCGACCGCAACCCCAACGTGGTCAAGCTGCTCGAGCTCGACCGCCGCTCGCGGGGCCTGACCGCCGGCTCGGTGACCTGGGTCCGCGAAGAGCTGTTGGGGCTGACCGATCTGGCCCGGGTCGCCGGCGGCAAGCGCTACCAGCAGTGGCTGGCCATGGCCCACGGCGCCGACGCCGACGCCGAGGCGCGGGGCTATGGCGACCTGTGGCGCGAGGTCGAGGCCCGGCTCGCGCGGCTCGACGAGAAGGGCACCCTCGACCTGACCACCGCCAGCGTCGGCGCCGATCTGGCGCCGTTGATGCGCGAGGTCAAGGCGCGCACCTTCCCGCTGCAGAAGGGCGTCGCCGCCTTCCTCGGCGACTTCAAGGTCAAGCGCAAGGGGCGCTACCTCATCGACCCCGAGGCGCTCGCCGCCATGAAGCCCACGCTGCAGCCGGGCGACATCATGCTCGCCCGCAAGAACTGGTACCTGAGCAACGTCGGCCTGCCCGGCTTCTGGCCCCACGCGCTGATCTGGACCGGCACCCGCGCCCAGCTCGCCGAGGCCTTCGACGACGACCCCACCGTCACCGCGTGGATCGAGCGGCGCACCGGCCGACCCGAGACGTTCACCGCCTTCGTCGCCCGCCGCTTCCCCGCCGCCTGGGCCGCCATGGAGAAGGCCGAGGCCCTCGGCGAGCCGCTGCCGATCATCGAGGCGATCTCCGAAGGCGTCGTGCAGAGCACGCTCGAGTCGGCGGCGGGGGACTACCTCGTCGCGCTGCGCCCGCGGCTGCCCAACTGGATCCGGGCGCGGGCCATCGTCTTCGCGCTGCGCCAGCTCGGCCGGCCCTACGACTTCGACTTCGACTTCGCCACCGACCACGCGCTGGTCTGCACCGAGCTGGTCTGGCGCGCCTATCGCCCGCGGGGCGGCACCCCCGGCCTGCGTATCCCGCCGGTCGTCGTCGCCGGGCGCAAGACCCTGCCGGCCAACGAGATCGCCCGGGTCTTCACCGACGAGATGCAGCGCGCCGACCGCCAGCTCGACTTCGTCTACTACCTCGAAGGCAGCGAGGCGCAGGGCCGGGCGGTGGCCGGCGATCGCTTCGGCTTCGCGGCGACCCACCAGCGCTCGAAGTGGGACTTCGCCCAGGATTGAGCGGGGTGCGTCGGGCGCCGATCACTCGGGCAGGGCCGGGCGTCGATTCAGTCGCATGCGCTCGCGGCTGCGGCGGGCGGCGATGCGGGCCAGGTGGGGGCCGAGCCGCTCGGCGCGGGCGGTCTCGACGGGCAGCAGCACGTGCCCGCCGGGCAGGGGCATCCGGGCCTGCATCGGCGACCGGCGCACGACCCGCGCCGCCAGATCGGCGTGGGTCATCTCGTCGAACGCCGCCTCGGCGCGCGTCAGATCGTCGGGCGAAGCACGCCAGCGGGTCAGCGCGCCGTGGGGCAGCGTGACCGCCGCCGCCCGCTCTGCCGGTGGCCCGTCGCCGAAGAACGCCGGGCCGTACCGCAGCCCGGCCGGCGGCACCAGCGACGTCGCGCCGACGATCAGCGCCGGCATGTCGCTCAACGCAGCGAGCAGCGGCGCTGAGGCGCCATAGCACGTGTCGATGATCACCAACTCGGGCCGATGGCAGCGCACCGCCGCCGCGAGCTCTTCGGCCGGATGCGAGAGATAGCGCGGCGGGCGCCCATGCCCCGAGACGATCACCGTCGAGGCCGCCTCGCCGCGGCAGGTGAAGCCCTGCAGGGGCACATAGCGGCAGCGGCCCTCCGGACAGCGCGCCCGGAAGCGCGGCGCGTCGGCCGAATAGAGCACGACCACGTCGGGCGTCGGCCTCTCGGCCATCGGTCGTCGCCCCGTCGCCCCGTCGCTCAGCGGTGCGCCGAAGAAGTCCACGGCCCGCGCGCCGCGCGCCCGATCCCACATCAAGAAGCCGTTGCGCCCCCGCGCGCTGCGCGCCAGCAGGCGGCCGTCGGAGGCGATGAAGACCGCCCGGCCGCCGATCGCCGCCCGCACCGAAGGCACGCCGAACTCGACCGAGCGCAGCACCTGCATCGCCAGCAGGTGCCGCAGCGCGCGATCGCTGACCATCATCTGGTCGCGGGCGGGCACGAGCAGCACCCGCGCGCCCTCGGCCACCGCTTGCCGGACCAGCGCCCGGTCGAGCAGCTCGCCGCAGATCAGGGCGCCGACCGCGTGCTCGCCGATGCGCAGCCGCGGCGAGAGCCGGCCGGGCAGGTAGTGATCTTCGCCCACCACCCCCAGCAGGCTGCGCTCGGTGACCGGCAGCAGCACCTGCTTGGCCCGGCTGTATTGCACCCGGCCGTCGGCGTCGACCACGACCGCCTGGTTCTGTTGGGCGCCGCGGCCGGTCTGCGTCGTCAGCCCGATCAGATGGCTCGCCCGGCTCGTCGGCAGGAGCGGCTGCAGCCGGACCCCGCGCGCCTGCCCCTCGCGCAGGATCGGGCGCAGGTGCTGCGCGTCTTCGGGCCAGACGATCAGATCGAGCGCGGCGTCGGGCGGCGCGCGGTGGGGCAGCGTCACGTCGTCTTCGACATGCACCGCCGCGATGCCTTCGAGCTGATCCAGGCCGACGACGGGCAGCGGCGGCAGCGCCAGCATCGCGCCGGCGACCCCCACGGCCGGCAGCAGATGGCGGACGCGCCGTCGGACCAGCGCCTCGCCGATCCCGGCGCAGGCTGCGAGGCACAGCGCCGCGGCGGGCCACCAGCCCCAGTGGCCCAGCACCACCAGCACCGGCTCGACCCGCCACTGCGTCGCCAGCCAGTCGTCGATCGACACCGCCAGCAGGGCGAAGCGGGCGTGCTCGGCGAGCAGCCACGCCGGGGGCAGCCAGAGCGCCGCCGGCAGCCGGCCGCGCGCGAGGGCCGAGGTCGCGGCGATGGCGCCGGCGGTGAACAGGCCGAAGGCCGCGTATTGGGCCACGGCGAAGGCCACCGCGCCCGCGCCCTGATAGCCCACCGAGATCGTGGTCATCTCGGCGACCCAGTCGAAGCCGATGGCGTGGGCCAGCACGCTCGCCGCCCAGCAGCCGGCGAAGGCGGCCCAGCGGCTGCGGCTGCGCAGCAGGATGACCGTCGACAGCGCGACCCAGATCCAGGCGCCGGCGAAGAGCGCCGGGTGCACCCAACTCAGCCCGCCGGCGGCGGCGGCCGCGGCGCACAGCCCGAAGAATCCGCGCCGCCCGAGCGGGCGATCGACGGGCGGCGCCGAGCTCAGTCTGCGGGGCAGCGGGCGCACAGCTCGGGCCGGTCGAGCACGCGGCAGGGCACGCAATCGCAGAACGCCGAGAAGACATCGCAGACCGGCGGCGTGGTCGCGGTGTCGGCGCACGACTGCGGCAGGCGGGCCTCGGGCGGCGAGGTATGGGCGATGGCGAAGGCGGCCATGGTCACCCGCGCCGGCGCGGAGCCGAAGTCGATGAAGTCGTCGAGCAGCTCGACCGCCCGCCGCCCGGAGAGCCCGGTGTCGATCTGCTCCTCCTCGCCATCGACCTGGCGGATGAGCGTGTAGCGCCCGTTCAGCTCCAGGTAGACATGGGCCACGTAGGCCTGCTCGACGCCGGGATCCTGGCGGGTGAGGTTGATCGCGTTGTCGGCGATCGTCCAGCCGAAGCTGCGCACGTCGTCGGTCTGCGCGTCGACGATGCCGAGGGTGATGCCGCCGCCCTCGGACATGGGAAAGATCGTCTGCTCGAGCTCGATGTCGCCGGCCGGCTCGCCTTCGAACTCGACCCGGTAGCGCTCGGCGAAGCGGGTCCGACCCTCGGCGTCGACGCTCTGCTGCGCCTCGAGCTGCGTCATGCGCAGGCCGTAGGTCTCGCGCAGGAAGGCGACGAGCTCGGGATCGCCGCCCATGCCGACCGCGGCGTCGGTCGCGGCGTCGACCGCGGCATCCGTCGCCTGGTCATCCGCCGATGACCCATCGCACGCGACCAGCGAGGCCACGGCGAGCAGGCCGACGAGGCGTGGTATCAGGCCCATGGCTTCCTCCCTCCCAACGCTGTCGAGCCTGCGCTCGACGGATATACGGGGCGACCGTATCGAGGTTCGGGAGACACCCGAATAGAGGGATCTCCAAGCGCGAGGCGAGAGGCGCCCGAGGGCCGTCACGCCGAATTCACCGACGATCGGCGCGCACAGGCTTGCGCTGCCGCACCAAGCGACGTATTAGGCGCGCGCATCGGCGGAGTCACGCCGGCGGGGGAGAGCGCATGAGCCGCGTCACCAAGAAGATCGGCCTCTCGTTGGGCGCCGACATCTGCTGGCCGGGGGCCTACGAAGCCATCGTCCGCGACCTGAACCTCGAGCTGGCGCTCGGCGGACAGACCGTCGACTTCGCCGTCGAGCGGGTCACCGTCGAGCCCTACGACCTGCAGCAGCCCTGCAGCTACGCCGTGGTGCTCGACCGGCTGACGCACTGGTTTCATACCAGCCGCGAGTGGATCAAGAAGGCGGTCATCATGGATGGCCTGCACGTGCTCAACAACCCGTGGGCCGTGCAGTCGATGGAGAAGCAGACCAGCTACGCGGCGATGATGAAGCTGGGGCTGCCGGTGCCGCGCACCTGGATGGCCCCGCCCAAGGAGCACGACGCGGTGGCGACCCCCGACGTGGGGCCGACCCTCGACCGCTACGCGCGCCTCTTCGACCTCGGCGAGGTGGGCCGCAACCTGGGCTACCCGCTGTTCATGAAGCCCTACGACGGCGGCGCGTGGGTCGGCGTGACCCGCATCGACAACGAGGCCGAGCTCAAGGCGGCCTACGAGCAGTCGGGCCGGCGGGTGATGCACCTGCAGGAGGCCATCGAGCCGTTCGACCTCTTCGTGCGCACCATCGGCATCGGCCCGCAGGTCGAGATCGTGCGCTACGACCCCGGCGCGGCGCTGCACGATCGCTACAAGGTCGACTTCTTCTTCGTCGACGGCGACGAGTGGTCGCTGTTGACCGACCAGATGCTGACCATCAACGGCTTCTTCGGCTGGGAGTTCAACTCCTGCGAGAGCCTGCGCCGCGGCGGGGTCTTCCACCCCATCGACTTCGCCAACGCCTGCCCCGACTTCCAGGTGACCTCGCTGCACTATCACTGGCCGAACATGGTCAAGAAGATGGTGCGCTGGTCGCTCTTCTGCGCCGCGTCGGGCCACGTCAACCCGCCGACCCTCGACTGGACGCCGTACTTCGCGGTGGCCAAGCGCGACCTGCCCTATCGCGAGCGGCTGGCGGCCTACGCCGACATCACCCGCGAGCGCATGCAGGCCGACGCCTTCGCCGAGTTCTGTGAGACGCATCTGGCGCACCTCGACGAGGTCGCCCTGCGCTTCTTCCGCAGCGACGCGTGCAAGGCGCTCATCCAGCAGAAGGTGCAGGCGCTCTTCCCGGCCCACGAGGTCGAGAAGTTCACCGAGCACTTCTGGGGGCTCATCCGCTTCTGGGGCAAGACCGAAGAGGATCGCATCAACGGCGGCGCGCCCGCGGCGCCGACCCCCGACGCCCGCGCCGACGAGCCGCCGGGGGGGCTGCTGTGAACAAGCTCACCGACCGCTGGTACTCCGATCGGGTCAAGCAGCATGTCAACGTCGCCCGCTGGGGCCACGCCGGCCAGCCGGTGCTGCTCTTCCCCACGGCGGGCGGCGACTTCGAGGAGTGCGAGCGCTTCTTGATGCTCCGTGTGCTCGCGCCGCTCATCGAGGCGGGGCGGGTGCGCATCTACAGCGTCGACAGCGTCTCGGGCCGCTACTGGATCGGCGACGGTCACTCCGGCGGGCACCGCGCCTGGATGCAGAGCCGCTTCGACGGCTTCATCTACGAAGAGCTGGTGCCGGCCATCCGCACCGACTGCGGCGCGCCGGTCGAGATCATCACCGCCGGCGCCAGCATCGGCGCCTTCAACGCGCTGTCGGTGCTCTGCCGCCACCCGGATGTCTTCAAGGCCGCGGTGTGCATGTCGGGCACTTACGACCTCACCCGCTGGATGGGCGGCGAGCACACCTTCGACTTCCACGTGGGCTCGCCGCTGCACTTCGTGCCCGAGCTGGACGAGAGCAGCCGCCAGCTGGCGCTCTTGCGGCAGCGGTTCGTGCTGCTGGCCACCGGCTCGGGCAAGTGGGAGGCCCCGGGCGAGAGCTGGCAGGTGGCCCGCGCGCTCGGCGGCCGGGGCGTCCCCAATCGGGTGGATGACTGGGGCCAGCAGTGGGATCACGACTGGGTCACCTGGCGCGCCATGCTGCCTCAGTATCTGGACAAGCTCACCGCCTGAGGCCCGGATGACGTCCAGATGCCATCTGGATGTCATTCTGAGTCATTTTTATGCCATCTCTTGCTTCGCGAATGCCATCTGATGCCATCGGAGATGCCATCATGACCCCCATCGTCTTCGCCACGCCCTTCCTGGGCTTCAATACACTGCGCTTCATCCGGGCCGCCGCCGCGCTGCCCGACGTGAAGCTGGGGCTGGTCACCGCCAGCCCCGCCGAGGCCATCCCCGCCGACCTGCGGCCGCGCATCGCGGCGCATTATGGCATCAAGGATGGCATGGACCCGCAGCAGATCGCCGACGGCACCCGCTGGCTCGCCGGTCAGCTCGGCGGCTGTCATCGGCTGCTGGGTATGTACGAGCAACTGCAGGTGCCGCTCGGCGAGGTGCGCGACGCCCTGGGCCTGCCCGGCATGGGCGCCGCGGCGGCGCGCAACTTCCGCGACAAGTCGCGCATGAAGGATGTCTTGCGCGCCGCCGGCCTGCCCTGCGCCCGGCACAAGCTGGTGGGCTCGGTGGGCGCCGCGCTGGCCTTCGCCGATCAGGTGGGGCTGCCGATGATCGTCAAGCCGCCCGACGGCGCCGGCTCGGTGGCCACCCATCGGGTCGAAGACATCGAGACCTTGAAGCGGGTCGTCGCCCCGGCCCGCCCCGATCGGCCGGTGCTCTGCGAAGAGTTCATGCAGGGCCTCGAGCGCTCGTTCGAGGTCATCAGCGTCGGCGGCGAGCCGGTGTGGCACTCGCTGACGATGTACGATCCGCAGCCGATCCGGGTGGTGGAGAACCCCTGGATCCAGTGGACGGTCTGCCTGCCCCGCGAGGTGGACGATCCCGCCTTCGACGACGTGCGCCACAACGGCTTCGCGGCGCTGAAGGCCTTGGGCATGGGCACCGGCTTGAGCCATATGGAGTGGTTCCGCCGGCCCGACGGCACCCTGGCCATCAGCGAGATCGCCGCCCGCCCGCCGGGGGCCCAGATCATGCGCTTGATGTCATTCGCCGGCGAGGTGGACTTCTATCAGAAGTGGGCCCGGCTGATGGTGCACGACGCCTTCGAGGCGCCGCCGCGCACCTACGCCGTCGGCGCGGCCTTCCTGCGCGGGCAGGGACGTGGTCGGGTCCGTGCGGTGCGTGGGCTCGAAGCGGCCCAGAAGCGCGTCGCCGGGCTGGTCGTCGAGGTGCAGATGCCGCGCGTGGGCATGTTCCCGACGGGCAGCTACGAGGGCGAGGGCTATGTCATCGTGCGCCACCGCGAGACCGAGGTCGTGCGGCAGGCGCTGCGCGACATCATCGCGAACGTGCGGGTCGACCTGGGCTGAGGGGCCCGGGTGGCGGCCAGCGGCTGTTCCGTGGCGCTGACGATTTGCTACTGTCTCTCCGACGGATCCCCATGGGTCCGAAGGAGGAGCCGCAATGAGCCGGCAGACGGACGACGTGCGCAGCCCGTGGGGCATGCGCATGGTCAATCGCATGGGGCGCGGCCTGGCTCGCATCGGGATCGGCAAGGCCGATCTCGACCCCGAGCGCATCATGGCCGAGGTCAGCGCCTCGACCGGATTGACCGACTTCGGCCCCGACGACGGCTGGCGGGAGGGCTGGCGCCGCCACCGTGAGGCCTATGCCACCCAGGGCCGCCTGAGCTTCGTCGGCCAGCACGCCATGCGCCGCGAATACCTGCGCATCCTGACCCAGCGGGCGCGCATCGCCGAGGCGTTCCGCGAGAATCCGGCGATCGCCGACGTGCCCATCGAGCGTCCGGTGTTCATCCTGGGGTTCCCGCGGACGGGCACGACCGTGCTGCACAACCTGCTGGGCACCGAGCCGGCGGTCCGCACGCCGAAGATGTGGGAGCTGCTTCGCCCGGCTCCGCCGCCGCCCGCCGAGACCCCGCCCGACGAGCCGCGCCTGCTGCGGGTGCGCGAGGACGTCAAGCAGGTGCATCGGGCCATCCCCGACCTGCTGCGCATGCACCCGCTCGACGCCGACGGCCCCGACGAGTGCTTCTACGTCTTCGGGCTGGCGTTCCACAATCGCACCGCCAACGCGCAGGCCCCGTGCGATGACTACATGCAGTGGCTGATGGGCTGCGACATGCGGCCGGCCTATCGCTACTACCGCCGCGTCCTCCAGGTGCTGTCGTTCCACGATCGGCGGCCGGTCTGGGTGCTCAAGGCGCCGACCCACCTGTTCAACCTCGACGCGCTGCTCGATGTCTTCCCCGACGCGCGCATCGTGCAGACCCATCGCGACCCGCGGCAGGTGGCGGCGTCGTGCTGCAGTCTGTATTCGGTCACCCGACAGCTGTTCACTGATCATCAGGATCCCGTCCGGCTGGGGCGGGAGTGGCTCGATACCTGGGCGGTGGCGATGGACCGCGCGCTGGCCGTGCGGGCGAAGGTGGGCGAGGCGCCGTTCTTCGACGTGCGCTTCGAGGACTTCGTGCCCGATCCGGCCAAGGCGGCGCTCGAGCTGATGCAGCGGCTCGACATCCCGTGCGCGGACGGCACCGCCGAGCGCATGCGGGCCTGGCTCGACGCCCATCGGCGGGATCGCCACGGGCGGCATACGTATCGCCTGGAGACCTTCGGGCTCGACGATGCGCTGCTCGCCGAGCGCTTCGCCGGCTATACGGATCGCTTCGATCTGCGCGCGCGGGGTGCGTCGTGAGCCGCCGGGCGCCCGATCTGAAGGGCTGGCCGGTGATCGGTCCGGCGATCGAGCTGGGCAAGCGCGGCCCGCTCAACGTCTTCGTCGACGGCCAGCGTACGCTGGGCGATGTCTTCGGCTTCTCGCTGCTCGGCCGCTACCAGCTGGTGGTCTGCCACCCCGACATCCTGCGGGAGATGGTCATCAAGAAGGGGCGCAACTTCATCAAGGGCCCGGCCTACGACGAGTTTCGCAAGCTGGGGGGCGAGGGGCTGATCTCGAGCGAAGGCGCGCGCTGGCGCAGCGATCGACGCACGTTGCAGCCGGCGTTTCGGCGGGCGCGCATCGCCGCCCTCGAAGAGATGATGGTGCGCTGCATCGCCGAGCGCCTCGACGCCGTCTTCGCCGAGGATGCCCCGGTCGACGTGGGCGACGTCATGATGCGGGTGGCCCTGGTCATCATGGGCTACGCGCTCTTCGACCAAGACCTCTCCGACTCGGCCACCGCGACCGCCGCCGCGATGACCGAGGCGCTGTCGCTGCTGCTCGCCCGGTCCGATCAGCCGATCTCGTTGCCGCTGTGGATGCCGAGCCCCGGCAATCGGGCGGTTGTGCGCGCCCTCGATACGCTCGACGCCCACGTGCGCCTGGTGCTCGACCGCTACCGGACGTCGGGCAAGACCGAGTCGGGCGCGCTGCTGCTCGAGATGCTGGCCAACGCCCGCGACGCCGAGACGGGCGAGCCGTTCTCCGATCGGGCGCTGCGCGATCACATCGTGACCTTGTTCGTGGCGGGCCACGAGACCACCGCGCTGACCCTGACCTGGTGCGTGACCCTGCTGCACGCGCACCCGGACCTGCGCGCCCGGGTCGAGGCCGAGGTCGACGTGGTGCTCGGTCGCCGCGACCCGACGGTGGCCGACCTCGATCGGCTGGTCTACACCCAGCAGGTGCTCAAGGAGACCCTGCGGCTGCGCCCGCCGCTGTGGGCGGTCGCGCGCAACGCCGTCGAAGACGATACGCTCGGCGGCTTCGCGGTGCCGGCGGGCACGTGGACCGTCGGCTGCCTCTACCTCGCCCACCGTCACCCAGACGTCTGGCCCGATCCCGAGCGCTTCGACCCCGATCGGTTCGCCCCCGACGCGGACATCCGCTCGGGCGCCTGGGAGCCGTTCAGCCTCGGCCCGCGCAAGTGCATCGGCGACCGCTTCGCGATGATGGAGATGACCTTCACTCTGGCGATGCTGATCCAGCGCGGCTGGCTCGAGCGCGTCGACGACGATCCCGTCGACTGGGTCGCCTCGATCTCCCTGCGGCCGGCGCGGCCGGTCATGGCCACGCCGCGGGCGCGCTGATCCGATCCGGCTGCCGCGGTGGGTCTATCGACGGGCCGTGCCCCGGTATCGCGGTCGCGGCCAGCAGGCGGGGTCGGCGCGCGTCGACAGGTTCAGAGCGTGCCGATGTGCTCGACGATCAGATCCAGCTCGGCGTCGGTGATCAGATCGGTGTCGAACGCCGGCATGTACTGGGTTGCGTTACCGAAGGCGTCGCCGCCGTGACCGCTGCGCACGATCGCCCGGATCGTGGCCTCGTCGATGATGACCGTCTTCTCCGCGCGGCCGCCCGAGCCGTCGACGTCGTGGCAGTTGGCGCAGAAGCGGGCGAAGAGACCCGCGCCGTCCCCCGGCTTCTCCGCCTGGCCGAGCCAGGTCCAGATGGCGTCGAGGCTGTCCTGAGCGACGATGCCGTCGGCGTAGGCCGGCATGCCCGACGAGAACTCGTCCATTTCGTCGCGGCCGTTGCGCACGACATGATCGCCGTAGCCCCACTCGGCCGGGTTGCGGATGTCGGGGCCGAGGGTCGTGCCCCCGCCCTCCGCGCCGTGGCACGACGAGCAGATCATGGTGTAGGCCTCGGGCGCTTCGCCCTGGACCATGCCCATGTCGGCGGCGTCGCCGCCCTCGCCGTCGTCGCACCCGGCCATCACCCCCAGCATCAGCGCCACTGCCGCCCACTTACGCATCATGAAGCTCATCCTCCCTCGGCTTCTCCGTGCGGTCCGGGTGTACCCGAATGCCGCCGGTTGATGCCAGCCCGCAGTCCCGAGTCCCGCAGCCCCCCAGTCCAGACCCCTTGCGCCCGATCGCTCGGCGCAGTACGTCACCGGCGATGCGCGCATCCATCCTCATCGCCGCGACGCTCGTGGCGTGCCCGGCCCACGCCAGCGCCCCCGAGCTGTTCGGCTACGGCGCCCGGGCCCAGGGCCTGGCCGGCGCGGTGGTCAGCGACGCCCGCGGGCACGGCGCGGTGCACGCCAACCCCGCCGGGCTGGCCTTCGAGACGGTGCCCAGCGTCGCGTTGGGCTATCAATTCGCCCGCTTCGACCTGACCCTCGACGGCGCGGGCCACGCCGCCCGGGACGCCACCGCCACCACCATCGGCTTCGACCTGCCTCTGCCGCTCGGCGGCGCGCTCGCCGAGCGCATCGCCCTCGGCGGCGGCTTCGTCATCCCCACCAACTCGGTGCTCGTCGCCGACATCCCGCGCCCCGGCGCGCCGCAGTTCGTGCTCGTCGAGAACCGGGCCCAGACGGTGAGTCTGCAGGCTGCCGTCGGCGTGCGCCTGCTCGACGGGCTCGCCATCGGCGCCGGGTTCATCGCGCTCTCGGCGCTCGACGGGGCCATCGACGTCGCGCCCAACGCCGAGGGGCGCATCGGCTCCCAGGCGCGGGATCAGCTCGTCGCCGACTACGCGCCCATCTTCGGCGTGCAGGCCCGGCTGCCGGTCGATCTGGCCCTGGGGTTGACCTGGCGCGGCGAGTCGGCCGCCCGCTTCTATCTGCCCATCACCGCCGATCTGGGCGAGCGCTTCCCGCTGCCCGTGCCGACGCTGCAGGTCGAAGGCGTCGCGCAATACGACCCCGCGGCCCTGGGCTACGAGCTCTCGTGGCAGCCCGACGGCCTGCGGGTCGCCGTCGGCGGCGCCTGGAGCCGCTGGAGCGCCTATCCGGCGCCGATCGTCTACACCGCGGTGCCCGAGGACTTCCCCAGCCAGCCGGCGCCGGGCTTCGACGATGTGATCGAGTGGCGCGCCGGCGTCGAGTGGACCCCGCGGCTCGACCCGCTGGCCTTCGCTGCGCGCCTCGGCTATCGCTTCGCGCCGACGCCGGCCCCCGAGCAGCGCGGGCTGCACAGCCTGCTCGACAGCGACCGGCATACGCTGGCCCTTGGCGGCGGGGTGCGCTGGGCCGGGCTGCGCCTCGATCTGGCGCTGCAATGGCATCGGCTGGTCGAGCGATCGCACGTCAAGGACGCCGACGCCATCACGGCCGCCGGCTACGATCCCGCCGAGCAGGCCGAGCGCCACGCTCACCACGGCCAGATCATCGGCGGCATGGTCGAGCTGGGGGTCGACCTGTGAGGCGCGCTCTCGCATTGACCGCAGCGCTCGTATGCGGCGGCGCCTCAGCGCAAGCCAACCCGCTCGACGCCTTCGGCTACGGGGCCCGCGCGGTGGGTCTGGGCGGCGCGGCGACCGCCGTCAGCACCGACGTGGCGGCCAACTACTACAACCCCGCCGGGCTCGCGGCGGCCGAGCACCTGCGCCTCGATCTGGGCTATGCCTTCGTGCGCCCGGCGCTGACGATGAACGGCGGCGACCAGAACGTCGACGACAGCCGGGGTTTTCAGGGCGGGGTGGCGCTGCCCGGAGAGCTCTTCGGCCGCCGGGTCGGCTTCTCGCTGGGGCTGCACCTGCCCGACGAGCGGGTCAGCCGCATCCGGGCGCTGCCCGAGCGCCAGCCGCGCTGGGTGCTGTGGGACAACCGCCCCCAGCGGGTGGTGATCTCGTCGTCGGTGGCCTTCGAGACCCTCGACAACCTCTTCGTCGGCGCCGGGTTGACCTACCTGGCCAATACCGGCGGCACCCTCGACATCCGCGGAGACGTGGGGCTCTTCGACGTCGAGCTGACCCGGCTCGACAGCGCGGTAGACGTCGATCTGGCCGCGGTGCGCTACGTGACCGCCGGCGCGCTCTATGTCGGCGAGGGCTGGCGCCTCGGCCTGTGCTATCGGCAGGACTTCTCGCTGAAGCTCGACCTCGACGTGCGGGTGAACGGCGCGGTGCTCTCGGCGCCCGGGGTGCCGGTGGTGCCCGAGGGGCTCTTCCAGCTGCGCTCGCTCAACCAGACGCTCTACTCGCCGCAGCAGGTCTTCGTCGGCGCGGCGTTCGACATCGAGCGCTGGCGCGTCTCGGCCGATCTGGGCTGGCTCGATTGGAGCCGCTTCCCGACGCCCACCGCCCGGCTCGAGCTCGAGCTGGACCTCGCGCCGCTGAACTTCGACCTGCCGCTGCCCGCGGAGCCGATCGCGCCGGGCTTCCACGACATCATCGTGCCGCGGCTGGGCCTGGAGTATCGGGCCATCGAGGCGCCCTGGGGCCGGCTCGACCTGCGCGGCGGCGGGTTCTACGAGCCCTCGCCGGCGCCCGACCAGCCCGGGGCGACCAACTATGTCGACAGCGACAAGTGGGCCGCGGCGCTGGGCATGGGGCTGGCGCTGGCCGATCCATCGGGCGTGCTGCCCCATCCGGTGCAGCTCGACGTCGGCGCGCAGGTCATCCGCATGACACCGCGCACCTACCTCAAGGACGACCCGGCCGATCCCATCGGTGACTTCACCGCCGAAGGCTGGGCGTTGGGCATCACCGCCGGCCTCGGGTTCGACTTCTGATGGCTGATGGGATGCCGGATATGAAGTGGATACCATCGGGGGTGCCATCGGGGGTGCCATCGGTCATGCCATCATTGGTGCCATCCGGGGATGAGTCGAAGTGGGGGCTCCTGCCATCCGGGATGCCATCCTGGATGCCATCTGGTTTGCCGTGGGTCATGGTTGCCATGGCATCGCTCGGCTGCGCCGCCGGCGGCGACGCAGGGGACGGCGGCTCGAACCTGCCCGAGCGCGGCTTCGCCGGTTATACCCGGGTGCTCGCCGCCGACGAGGCGCCGCTGCAGCCGGTGGAGAAGCCCGACGGCGTGGCCCTCGGCGACCCCTTCGCCCGGGTCGTCGACGGGCGGGTCGAGCTCTACGTCTCGCTGTGTCCCGACGGCGTCCCGTGCCGCATCGCGGTGGCCACGAGCGCCGACGGTCGGGCCTTCGGTCCGCTGGAGACCGTCGCCGAAGACCCCGCGGGGCTGACCGAGCCCTATGTCGTCGGCGATGTCTTCTACGCCGTGCGCGGCGAGGGCGCAGCCCTCGTCAGCGGTCGCCTCGACGGGACCGACGTCCGGGCCGTGCTCGAAGAGCCGGGCGCCCGCCTGGGATCGCCGAGCGCGGTCGACGGCCGGCTCTTCTTCACCCGCGAGGCGGACGGCGCGCAGGCGTTGCGCCACGCCGAGCTGGACACGGGCCACGTCTTCCCCGATCCGCTGGTGGTCGAGCACCGCCCCGCGGACTGGACCCCGCCGGCGATCCTGCAGCCCGAGATCCGACGGGCGACCACCGGCGCCGGGCGCAGCGTCTACCGCATGGTCTACGCCGGGCGCCCGGGCGGCGGCGACGCCGATCTGGCCTTCGCCGCCGCGTTCGAGGGCGGCGCTTTCTCCGACTGGCCCTTCGACCCGGCCCTGGGCGGCGACCCCGACGAGTTCGCGCCGAGCAACATCCGCTTCGGCGCGCGCTACCTCTTGTACTTCGCCCGCCCCGGCGGGCGCCTGGGCCTCGCCGAGCGGGTCGCCGACAACCCCACCGAGTCTTTCTGATCGCTGCCGGCCCGTGATAGGCTCCTGCCGTCGCGGAGAGGGTCTTGAGTCAGTTCGGCGAAGCGCTCATCGGCACCGTCCTGGGAGACAAGTATCGACTCGATGCGTTGTTGGGCAGCGGCGGGATGGGTGCCGTGTACCGTGGGTGGCATACCTTTCTGGACGTACCCATCGCGGTCAAGGTGGCCTTTCGGGTCGATGGCAGCCTCGGCCGGCGCTTCAAGCGAGAAGCGCGGACGCTGATGGCGCTGCGCCATCCGCACATCGTGCGTATGTACGACTATGGCCAGGACGCCGACGGCCACGTCTACATGGTCCAGGAGTTCGTCGACGGTCGGCCGCTCGACGCGCTGCTGCGGGCTCATGGGCGGCTGCCCGCGAACACGGTCGTACAGATCGGTGTGCAGACCCTCAGCGCCCTGGCGGCGGCCCATCGGTCGGGCGTGGTGCACCGGGACATCAAGCCGGCCAACCTGATGCTGCGCGGTGGGCTCGACGCGCCGCGGGTTCAACTGCTCGACTTCGGCATCGCCAAGATGCGGGGCGAGGGCGACGCTGACCAGTCCGAGCTCACCCGCACCGGGCATTCGCCCGGCACGCCGTCGTACATGGCGCCGGAGCAGATCCAGGGGAACGCCGAGCCGGCCTCCGACCTCTACGCCCTCGGAGTGACCCTGTTCTGCTTGCTGGCAGGCTACAAGCCCTACCCGTACGGGGTGCCCAAGGTCTATCTGGCTCACCTGCAGGATCCGGTGCCGGCCCTGCCCGCCGATGTGGCGCCGGCGCTGGCCGCGATCGTGCGCCGGGCCATGGCCAAGACCCCTGGCGCACGCTATGCCGACGCCGACGAGATGGCCGCCGCGCTGCGCAGCCTGCCGCGGCTGTCGATCGGGGCGGTGATCGCGCGCCCGGTCGGGGCGCCGGTCGCGGCCGCGCACGATGGCGGCAGGCCCGACGATACCTTGCCGTCCGGCCCGGTCGACGGCGCGGGGCACGAGCCGCTGATCGGCGAGGCCGAGCGTGCGCCGTGGTCCGCGCCGTCGCCGCGCGACTCGGCGCCGGCCCTCGCCGATCGCAGCGGCTCGACCTCGGTCGAGAGCCGGGGGGTGATCGACGCAGCCGTCGCCGATCAGCCGCGGGCGCAGGCCGGTCGGCGCTGGCTCTTGCCGCTGCTGCTCGTCGCGGGGGTCGGCCTGGGGTTGGGCGCGGTACGCTCGCTCTCCGACGATGGGTCGCAGCCCCCGGTGGTCGATCGAGGGATCTCGAGTCCGCTGGATGCCGGGCCCGAAGCGCCGCCCGATCTCGCCGTATCGGACGCCGCTGTCGACGCTGCGCCGCCGGCCGACGCGCTCGTGCTGAGACCGGTGCCCGTCGATGATCCGCCGGTGGTGAAGCCGAAGCCGAAGCCGAAGCCAAGGCGGACCGCGAAGCCGAGGGGCCCCGATCGACGGGCCCTGGCACGCCGACTGGTGAGCGAGATCGAGGCCGATCTCGGCGCGTGCCGCTGCCCGGGCATCAAGTCCAAGCTGGCCCGGTTGGGCGCGCTCGATCGCTCGCGGGCCGAGGGGCTGCGCTCGAGCTACTCGACCCGATGCGTCGTCGTCGGGCTGCCCGGAGGGTGTCGATGAAGCGGACGGTAGGGGTGTGGAGCCGCGAGCCTCTCGACGTCGCCCTCCTCGTGGGGGCATGCGCCGCCCTGGCGCCGTGGGCGGGGCTCGCGGCGGATCACGCGGCGTGCTACGCGGCGCTCGAGAAGGGATCGACGGCTCTCTTGCAGGGTCGCCTGGACGACGCCGAAGCCGCGTTCGCGGGCGCGCTCGACATCGCGGCCTGTCGCGAGCCTCCGGTCGGGCCGCTGCTGGACTTCAGCATGGGGCGCGTGCTGCTGACCCTGGCCGAGTCGTCGCCTGCGAGCGCCTGTGACGCCGTGGAGCATCTGGAGCGGGCGGCCGCGGCGGAGAATCGTGTGGTGGCCGATGGCGCCGCCGCGCTGTTGATCGATGCCCGCCGGCTCTGCCTCGAATACGAGGCGGCTACGGATTGGCGCAGGCCGACGGCGGCTGCCAGAGTCGATGCGCCAGATGCGGGCGGCGCGCCGGTCGTCGAGGAGGCGCCGCCGACGCCGCCAGAGCCACGGGTTGGCGAGAAGGTGGCCGATACCGCTCCGGCGCCGGACGCCGACGCGTCGACGGCGGACACCGCAGAGCCCGTCCCGCCGCCCGGCTCCTGGTCGTTCGGGCCGCGCCTCGAAGGCGGGGTCTCGGGCTTGTGGGGGGCCGATCCGACAGATCTCGTCTCGCCGGGGGTGACCGTCGGTCTGGGCATGGTCGTCGAGCGTCGAGCGCCGGGCGGGTCGCTGGCGCTGCTCGTCGAGCCCAGCGTCACCGCGACGACCATCAACTTCCGCCAGGGCTACGCGCACGATGACCTGGGCGTGCAGTCGGGCACCTGGTTGCGCACCATCGTCGAGGCCACCGTGGCCGGCGCGTGGTTCCCGGGCGTCGGCGACCTGGCGTTGCGGATCGGCCTGCGCGGGGGCTGGGTAGTCGACGCGGTCGAGCGGTCGGATGTCGCCGGCGGCACTGGCTGGGTCGACGTCGACATGGCGTCGGTCGCGGTCGATGGCGTCGTGGGCGCGTCCTACGACTGGGCTCTGGGCGCGGCCCGACTACGGCTCGCGATCGACGGCGGGACGGGGTTGGCCCGGATCAACGTCCCGGCGGATGCCGAGGCGCTCGACTATCTCGATCACTTCGAGGGCTGGTTCGGCTATCGGTGCGGGCTCGCCGTGTCCGCCCTGTTCTGAGCAGCACGAGCCCGAGCAGACCGATCAGCAGCGTCGTCGGCGGGCCGTCGTCGGGTGCACCGACCGCGCACCCGCAGCCGGACTCGAAGCCCCATCCGGCCGGGCCGCCTTTGACGCACTCATAGAGCGGTACGCACCAGTCGCAGGCGTCGCCGATGCCGTTCCCGTCCCGATCGAGCTGCTCCAGGTTGTAGGTCCGGGCGCAGTTGTCGGCGTCATTGGGCACGCCGTCGTTATCCCAGTCGCCGTCGCAGAGGTTGCCGATGCCGTCGCCGTCGTCGTCTTCCTGGTCGGCGTTGGGCTCGAACTGGCAGTAGTCTTCGTCGTCGAGCACCCCGTCGTTGTCGTCGTCGGGGTCGCAGACGTCGCCGATGCCGTCGCCGTCGTTATCGGCCTGACCCGGGTTGGGGTCGAGCGGGCAGTTGTCGTCGTCGTCGGCGATGCCGTCGGCATCGTCGTCGTCGTCGCACGTATCGCCCGCGCCGTCGCTGTCCGTATCGCGTTGCTCGCGGTTGACGTCGAAGGGGCAGTTGTCGTCCCCGTCGAGGATGCCGTCGTCGTCGTCGTCGTCGTCGCAGAGATCGCCGGCGCCGTCGCCGTCGTTATCGGCCCGATCCGGGTTGGGGATGGCCACGCAGTTGTCGTCGTCGTTGGACACGCCGTCGTTGTCGAGGTCGTCGTCGCACGCATCACCTTCGCCGTCGCGGTCGTTATCGTCCTGTGCCGGGTTGGGCACTTCGGGGCAGTTGTCGGGTCGGTCGTCGATGCCGTCGCCGTCGACGTCGCCGTCGCACGCATCACCCCAGCCATCCTCGTCGAGATCGGCCTGATCGGGGTTCGCGTCGAAGTTGCAGTTGTCGGTCTGGTCGGGGCAGGCCTCGCCGTTCTCGTCGAGGTTGTTGAGCCCCTCGCCCGGCGAGTTATTGACCCCGTCATTGTCGGCGTCGCAGTCGCAGGCGTCGCCGATGCCGTCGTCGTCGCTGTCGGCCTGGTCGGGGTTGGCGACCACCGGGCAGTTGTCTTCGTCGTCGGGCACGCCGTCGCCGTCGTCATCGGGATCGCAGGCGTCGCCGACGCCGTCGCCGTCGATGTCGCTCTGGTCGGGGTTGGCCACGTCGGGGCAGTTGTCGAACGGCCCCATGCAGCTCACCCCGTCGACGTCGACGCCCTCGTTGTTGAAGCCGTCGTTGTCCCGATCGCAGTCGCAGGCGTCGCCGAACGCGTCGCCGTCCAGGTTCTCCTGGTCGGGGTTGAAGATGTCGGGGCAGTTGTCCTCGTCGTCGCCGACGCCGTCGCCGTCGCGGTCTTCGTCGCAGGCGTCGCCGCGGCCGTTGCCGTCGGCGTCCTCCTGGTCGGGGTTGGCCACGAGCTGGCAGTTGTCCTGCGCCGGGTCGGGCGCGGGGAAGGCCTCACCCGGCTCGTCGATCTGGCCGTCGCCGTCGTTGTCGAGGCCGTCGTTGGCCGGATCGCAGTCGTCGCCTTCGAGCAGGCACTCGAGGTCTTCGTCGTAGTTGCCGTCGCCGTCGTTGTCGACCCCGTCGGCCGAGGCGGGGCACTGGCCGTCGTTGCCGCAGTCGAGCACGCCGTCGTCGTCGTCGTCGATGTCGCAGACGTTGCCGTCGCCGTCGCCGTCGGTATCGACCTGGGGCGGGTTGGGGGTGAAGACGCAGTTGTCGTCTTCGTTGAGCACGCCATCATCGTCGATGTCCGGGTCGCACGCGTCGCCGATGCCGTCGCCGTCGGTATCGGTCTGCACCGGGTTGTCGACGTACTGGCAGTTGTCCTGCCCGTCGTCGCCGTCGCCGAACTCTTCACCCGGCTCGTCGATCTGGCCGTCGCCGTCGTTGTCGATGCCGTCGGCGCCCGGGTCGCACTCGTC
>JAUHXC010000012.1 GCA_030427205.1 bacterium
GCCCCGCTGCGACGACCAGTTCGATCAGCGTGCCGAAGCGGCCGTCGGCGGCCAGCACGTCCACGACGGTCTCGGGCAGCGGCTGCGGCAGGATGCCATCGGGCACGATGACACCGTCGAGCGTATGAACCACGCCGTTCTGCGCCCGCAGATCCAGCGGCTCGCCCAGCGGCACGCCGCTGATCAGGATGCCTTCGCCGATCTCGACGGTCAGCGGCGCGTCCTCGTTGAGGCTGGGCAGCGCGTCGCCATCGGCGGCCACGACGGCGCCCGAGTCGAAGTTGCCCGCGCCCACGTGCGCCGTCAGAACCGCCGCGAGCGCAGCGGGGTTGTTTGCCAGGAAGTCCAGCACATCCGCCGGCACCGCGGCGAACTGCTCATCCGTCGGCGCGAACACCGTGAACGGCCCCTCGCCCTGCAACGCGTCAGCGAGCCCCGCTGCGACGACCAGTTCGATCAGCGTGCCGAAGCGGCCGTCGGCGGCCAGCACGTCCACGACGGTCTCGGGCAGCGGCTGCGGCAGGATGCCATCGGGCACGATGACACCGTCGAGCGTATGGACCACGCCGTTCTGCGCCCGCAAGTCCAGCGGTTCGCCCAGCGGCACGCCGCTGATGAGAATGCCTTCGCCCACCTCGACGGTCAGCGGCGCGTCCTCGTTGAGGCTGGGCAGCGCGTCGCCGTCGGCCGCGACCACCGCAGCCGAGTCGAAGTCACCGGCGCCGACGTGCGCCGTCAGCACCGCCGCGAGAGCGGCGGGGTTGTTTGCCAGGAAGTCCAGCACCTCCGCCGGCACCACGGCGAACTGCTCATCCGTCGGCGCGAACACCGTGAACGGTCCCTGGCCCTGCAGCGCGTCGGCCAGTCCCGCAGCCACGACGAGCTCGATCAGCGTGCCGAAGCGGCCGTCGGCGGCCAGCACGTCCACGACGGTCTCGGGCAGCGGCGGCTCTACGGGCGGCTCGAGGACGGCGTCGATGGCATGCAGGACGCCATTCGATGCGATGAGATCGGCGTCGACGACCGCAGCGCCTCCGACCCGCACCGTATCGCCATCCACCGCGACGGGCAGGTCCAACTCAGCCGGCGTCGCGATCACGCCGCCGTCGAGCGCGACGACATCCGCGGCCCGCCACGTGGTAGAGCAGGACCGCCGTGAGCGCGTCGACGTCACCCAGCAACGCGTCGAGCGCGGCCTGCGGCACGTCGGCGAAGGCCTCGTCGGTCGGCCCGAAGACCGTGAATCGAGCCTCGGCGTCGACCTCGCCGGCGAGGGTGGCGGTCAAGCCCGCCGCCTCGACCGCCGTCAACAGGGTCGTGAACCGGCCGTCGGCCGCGGCGACCTGAACCAGATCGCCCGGCGGTATGTCGCCGCCCGCGCCGCCCGCGCCGCCCGCGCCACCTTCACCACCAGCGCACTTTCACCACCAGCGCCGCCTTCACCACCAGCGCCGCCTTCACCGCCAGCGCCGCCTTCACCGCCAGCGCCGCCTTCGCCGCCAGCGCCGCCTTCGCCGCCCATGCCGTCGCCGGCGTCGACCTCGACGATCATGTCGGCTTCGTCGCCGGGATCTCCCGCGCCGTCGTCACACCCCCACGCCGCCATCGCGGCGACGCACAGGATCAGGAAAAATCTGCGGACCGGTCCATCGAGCACGGAGCAACCTCCAGCGAGTTGAGATCAGGCGACCCGCGGCGCTGCTACGGCGCGGGTGTCCTGTCGATGCGAAACCTTGAACAATAGTTACCCAAACATCTTGGCGCCCCCATCGGCGCCCGCCGATTCACCGAGCGCCGTGCGGCTCGGCGTCGGCTGACCCGCCAACGGCGGTTGAGCCCGCTCGGCGCCCATGGCACGGTGCCGCCACCCATCAGGAGGCACCCCATGGACCACCCCATCGGACGATTCGTACGCTACGACATGATGTCGAAGGATCCCGACGCCAGCCGGGCGTTCTACACCGGACTCTTCGGCTGGACGACCAAGCGCATCACCATCGAGGGCTTCCCGGCGAACGTGCTCTACAACGGCGACGAGACCATCGGCGCCCTCGTACCGTTGGGCGACGCGCCGATCCCCTCGCACTGGATGCCCTATGTGGCCGTCGCGGACGCCGCCGAGACCTGCGCCGCGATCGAGCGGGCCGGCGGCACGGTCTGCCAGAAGCCGTTCACCGTACCCGGCCAGGGCACCTTCGCCATCCTCGAAGACCCCAAGGGCGGCTACCTCTCGGTCATCGCGCTGGCCCACCCCGAGAAGGTGCCGCAGCATGCCATGGTGCCCACCGGCAGCTTCTGCTGGACTCAGCTGCTTTCGAGCGATGGCGAGGCGGTCCTGCCCTTCTATCGCGAGGCCCTCGGCTGGCAGACCGGGCCCATGCCGGGCCAGGGCCACGCGACCTGGACGGTCGGCGTCGGTGAGGGACCGCAGAATACGGTGGGCACGGTGATGCAGAAGCCGGCCGATGCGCCGGCCGACGCCCGGGATCACTGGCTGGGCTACGTGGCCGTGGCGGACATCGCCGCGTCGACGGCGCGCGCGCTCGAACTCGGCGCGAAGCAGATGGTCCCGCCGACGGAGATTCCGGGCATGGGCGCCTTCGCGGTGCTCGTCGATCCGGCGGGCGCCGAGTTCGCGCTGTGGCAGAACGCCAACCGCTGAGCGCGCGACCGCGCCCGACCCCCTTCAGCCGCCCTCGACGACGAAGCCCTCCGCGATCACCCCCGCCTTCACCAGCGGCTCGACCGTCGCCCGGTCGTGGGCGACGATCTGCTTGACCTCGGGGTGGGCCCGCGCCAGGTCGTGCAGCGCGCGCAGCCAGTGGGCCGTATTCTCGCCCTGCTCGCCCATCGCCCACTCCACCATGCGCGGGCGGGTCGCCGGGCGATCGATGTTCGCCCGGTTCCAGGCGACGTCGCCGACCATCAAGAGCTCGGTGTCGTCGGCCAGCCGCAGATAGATCAGCTGGCTGCCCGGGGTGTGGCTCGGCGCCTCGACGAGCACGACCCCCGGCCGCAGCGCGTGGGCGCCGCTGTAGTCCAGCGCCTTCGCCCCGGCGCGGATGCGGTCGTCGATGCCGCTGAGGCCCATGCTCAGCTGCGCGTCGAGCTGCGCCCGGGTGAAGATCGTCTTGCCGACCAGCGCGTCGAAGTGCGGCGAGTTCGTCAAGCCGTTGACGTGATCGAAGTGCTCGTGGGTCGCGATGATGGTCTGCGCCGCCAGCATCGCCTCCTGCATCTCCTGCCAGGCGAGCGCGTCCCAGGTCGCGTGGGGGAAGACCTCCTGCTGGCTGTCGGCGTCGTTGATCGGATCGATGATCAGCGAAGTGCCGTCGGCCCAGCGCACCTGGAACGCGTAGCCCCGCATGTCGAAGACGTCGCCGAAGCCGCCGTCCTCGATGGCCAGCCACTGCCCGACGGTATTGGTGGCGATCTCGAGCACCCGCACGTCGGTGGGCCGCGGGCCGGGCAGCGAGACCGCCAGGGCGCGCCAGCGCTCGATGTCGATGGCGTACTTCGACGTCTCGGGGATCGAGCGGGCCGTCAGGCCGATGACGCCGCCGACGACCGCCACCGCCAGCAGAAGCCCCGCGCCTACGAGCAGCTTGCGCTTCATCGGCCCGCGTCCTTGCGGCTGCCGGGGCGAACCGCGGCCGCCGGCAGCGTGCGCCACAGGTCGTCCAGGTTCGCCGGCGGGCCCGGGCGGCCGGCCAGGCAGTCTTCGAGGTCGTCGAGGCTGTCGGTGCCCCAGAAGAGCTCGCCGTCCACGACCATGGACGGCACGCCGAAGATGCCCGCGGCGATGGCCGCCGCGGTCTGGTCCCGCAGCCGCGCCTTGACCGTTGGATCGCGCGTCGCCGCCACCAGCGCGGCGCCGTCGAAGCCCGCGTCGGAGAGCGCCCGCGCGACCGCCTCGGGCCCGTGCACCCCCGCGCCGCCGCCCCAGACCGCCCGGAAGCACGCGCCGATCGCCCGCCGCTGCGCCTCCCCCTCGAGCAGCCCCACCGCGCGCAGCGCCGTGAGCGGGTTGAACGGATGCGCCGGCGGCACGTGCATCTCGATACCCATGCGCCGCGCCTTGCGCCACGCGTCGCGCATCACATAGCGCCGCTTGGCGGGGATCTCGGCCGGGCCGAGCTGCCCGTGGGCGTCGAGCAGGCCGGCGAAGAGCACCGGCGCCGGCTCGATCGGCCGGCCATGAGCCTCGGCCAGGGCGCTCGCCCCGATCCAGCCCAGCCACGCATACGGCGAGATGAAGTCGAAATAGATCCGCACGGCCCCGGCCACCGCTCACCCCCAGTCGAGTACGACCTTGCCCGATTGGCCCGACGCCATGATCTCGAAGCCGTGCTCGTAGTCGTCGATGCTCATCTCGTGGGTCAAGATGGGCGAGAGGTCGAGCCCGCTCTGCACCAGCGTCTTCATCTTGTACCAGGTCTCGAACATCTCGCGGCCGTAGATGCCCTTGAGCACCAGCCCCTTGAAGATGACCTGATCCCAATCGATGGCGGTGTCGTTGGGCGGGATGCCCAACAGCGCGACCCGGCCGCCGTGCATCATCGAGCCGATGAGCTGGCGCAGCGCCGCCGGGCTGCCCGACATCTCGAGCCCCACGTCGAAGCCTTCGGTCATATTGAGCTGGCCCATCACCGCCCGCGGCGAGGTGCGGGTGACGTCGATGGCCAGCGTCGCGCCGAGCTTCTCGGCCAGCTTCAGCCGGTGGGGGTTGATGTCGGTCACCACGACGTTGCGCGCGCCCACGTGGCGGCAGACCGCCGCCGCCATGCAGCCGATGGGCCCCGCGCCGGTGATCAGCACGTCCTCGCCGACGAGATCGAACGACAGCGCGGTGTGCACCGCGTTGCCGAACGGATCGAAGAACGCCGCGATCTCGTCGGGGATGTCGTCGGGCAGCTTGAAGGCGTTGAAGGCCGGCAGGCTGAGATACTCGGCGAAGGCCCCCTGCCGGTTGACGCCGATGCCCACCGTATTCGGGCAGAGGTGCCGCCGCCCCGCGCGGCAGTTGCGGCAATAGCCGCAGGTGATGTGCCCCTCGCCGGTGACCCGATCGCCCACCTCGAAGCCGCGCACGTGGCTGCCGACCTGCTCGACGACGCCCATGAACTCGTGGCCGACCACCATCGGCACCGGGATGGTGCGCTTCGACCAGTCGTCCCACTTGTAGATGTGGATGTCCGTCCCGCAGATCGCCGTCTTCTGGATGCGCACCCGCAGATCGTTGGGGCCGATCTCCGGCTCGGGCACATCCTGCATCCAGATCCCGGGCTCGGGCTTCGACTTGACCAGCGCCTTCACTGGATCACACCCAGCTCGCGACCGACGGCGGTGAACGCCGCCACGGCGCGGTCGATGTGGGCGTCGTCGTGGGCCGCCGACATCTGACAGCGGATGCGGGCCTTGCCCTTGGGCACCACCGGATAGCTGAAGCCGATCACGTAGATCCCCTTCTCGAGCAGCCGGTCGGCCATGGTGCTCGCCAGCTTCGCGTCGCCGAGCATCACCGGCACGATCGGGTGGGTGCCGGGCAGGATGTCGAAGCCGGCGGCGCCCATCTCGGCGCGAAAACGCTGCGTATTGTGGCGCAGCTTCGCCCGCAGCCCGTCGCTGCTCTCGAGCAGGTCGAGCGCCGCGATGCTCGTCGCCGCGATGACCGGGGCCAGGGTATTGGAGAAGAGATACGGCCGCGAGCGCTGACGCAGCCACTCGACGATGGGGCCGCGGGCCGCCGTATAGCCGCCCATCGCGCCGCCGAGCGCCTTGCCCAGCGTGCCGGTGATGATGTCGATGCGGCCCATGACATCACAGTGTTCGGGGGTGCCTTTGCCCTTCTCGCCGACGAAGCCGACCGCGTGGCAGTCGTCGATCATCGTCAGCGCGCCGTATTTGTCGGCGAGGTCGCAGATGCCCTTCAGGTTGGCGATGTAGCCGTCCATCGAGAAGACGCCGTCGGTGGCGATGAGCTTGGTGCGCGCGCCCGCCGCGTCGGCCGCCTGCAGCTGGCGCTCGAGATCGGCCATGTCGTTGTTGGCGTAGCGGAAGCGCTTCGCCTTGCACAGCCGCACGCCGTCGATGATCGACGCGTGGTTGAGCTGATCGCTGATGATGGCGTCCTCGGGCCCGAGCAACGGCTCGAAGAGGCCGCCGTTGGCGTCGAAGGCCGCCGCGTAGAGGATGGTGTCTTCGGTGCCGAGGAAGGCGCTCAGCCGCGCCTCGAGCTCTTTGTGCACGTCCTGCGTGCCGCAGATGAAGCGCACCGACGACATGCCGTAGCCATAGGTCTTGACCGCGTCCGCCGCCGCCTCGACCAGCGCCGGGTGGTTGGCGAGGCCGAGGTAGTTGTTCGCGCAGAAGTTGATGACGGTCGCAGTCTGCCCCGCCGGCCCGACGGCGATCGCCGCCTGCTGCGGCGAGCGGATGATGCGCTCGGCCTTGTACAGACCGGCCTCGCGCAGGCCGTCGAGTTCGGTGGAGAGGCGGTCGAGGAAGGCCTGATCCATGGATTCAGCTCCGGGTCGTCGCACGAGGCAGCAGGGCTGCCGGGCAAACAGTGATGATGCTCGATGGCATCCGAATGACTGCCGGATGCCATCGGGATACCACCAAAGTGCCACTCGATGGCATCCGAATGGCATTCCGATGGCATCGGATGGCTACCAGTATCGCTCGACGGTGATCTGACCCGGCTTCTTGCGCCGGTTGATCACCATGCCCCGCTCTTCGAGCAGGGCCTGCATGTCGTCGAGCATGGCCGGGTTGCCGCACAGCATCGCGTGATCGAGCGCCGGATCGGGCAGCCGGCCGGCGAGCTTCTCGAGCGATCCGTCGGTCAGCGCGCTCGTCACCCGGCCGTGCACCACGCCCGGGGCCTCGGGCTCGCGGCTGACGACGGGGATGTAGACCAGCTGCCCCGGCCGCTCGGCGGCGTGACGCCGCAGCTCGTCGGCATAACCCAGCTGCGCCGCATAGCGTACGCCGTGCAGCACGATGATCCGCTCGAAGCGCTGCCAGGGCTCGGCGGTGCGCATCATCGAGATGTAGGGGGCGAGGCCGGTGCCCGACGAGACCAGCCACAGGTCGCGGGCGTCGGCGACGTAGTCGAGGGTGAAGAAGCCCGCGGGCCGCGGGTTGACGAGCACGGTATCGCCGATGGACTTGTTCAGGACGCGCGGGGTCAACGCGCCATCGTCGACCTCGACGATGAAGAACTCGAGCGGCGCGCCGGGGGCCGAGCCGATCGAGTAGGCCCGCTTGATGCGCTTGCCCTCGATGATGATCCCCAGGTTGACGAACTGCCCCGGCTTGAAGTCGAGGGCGCGATCGAGGGTGAGGGTGTAGAGCCCTTCGTCCCACTCGTGCTTGGCGACGAGCTTCGCCTCTTCCCAGGCCACGGGCACCTCCGCCGTTGCTGCTGCGCGCGCATGCGCGACCTCCCGATCCGTGCCACAGCGCGCCCGGGGCCACAAGGTGTCTGTGGCGTCTATCGGCAGCCGTCCAGCCCTTCGTCCACCGCGCCGTCGCAGTCGTTGTCCAGGCGGTCGCAGGTGATCTCGATGGCCTCGAAGCCGGGCACATCGTCGGGGTAGGATGGCTCGCGCCACGCGCCGCCGACGCACCGCCGGCGCAGCCCCGCGCAAAGGCCCTCGTCCAGGTCAGCGGCCGGCGCGGCTTCGACGAGGGGCGCGTCGGCCTCACCGTCGCAGTCGTCGTCGAGCCCGTTGCAGTGCTCCTGCCCGCCGAAGCGCGGCGTGCACTCGCAGCCGTTCCTCGCCGCGCCGTCGCTGTCGAAGCTGCCCGGGTTGCACCACCCCACCCCGCACTCGCCGTCGATACACAGCGGCGTGCCGCTACCCGGGTTCACCTCGAAGGGCGCACAGATCTGCGGGCCGTCTTCATCGATACGACCATCGCAGTCATCGTCGACACCATTGCAGACTTCGCGCGCGGCCGCCTCGTCGGGCAGGCACCGCCACTGCCCGTCGGCACAGCCCATTCGCCCGGGGGCGCACGGTTGCCGGGCGTCGAGGGGGCAGGCCTCTCCGCGACCGATGCCTTCGTCGGTCGTGCCGTCGCAATCGTCGTCGAGGCCGTTGCACTTCTCGACCCGCATGGCGTCCGCGGCGGCCGCCGCGCTGCAGATGGTGGGGCCGAAAGGCACGCGCGGATCGCAGATCCGAACGCCGCTGCGGAAGCAGATGCCCTGCCCCTGACCGCAGGGCTGGCCGAGGTCGCCGAAGTGGCTCTCGTCGACGACGTTGTCGCAGTCGTTGTCCAGGCCATCGCACGTCCGCTCGTCGAGTTCGTAGCCCGGCACCACGCGCAGATCGGGCTCGGTGGGCTGCCCGCCACGGCATTCGATGGGCAGATCGTCGCAGACCCCGAAGTCGATCGAGCGCAGTTCACCCGGTGAGAACTCGTCGATGACGCCATCGCAGTCGTCGTCGCGCCCGTTGCACGCTTCGCGATCCATACAGAGAGGCTCGGGCGGCGGAGACGGCGCTCCCACTTCTCGCCCGCCGTCGGGGATGGCGTCGTCGGCTTCCGCCGACGCCCGATCGGGCGCCAGCGCGCTCTGGTCGGCCGTATCGTAGTCGATCGCCGGCAGCTCCGGCGCGGATACGCAGCCAGCCAGCAATACCCACAGAGCTGCGCTGCACCATCGAGCGTTCGGCGCACCCGTCATGTGAGCCGGCCTGTATGCCATGGCGCAGATCTAGCACGCTCGTCAGCGGATATCACCCGACAGCAGCCGCGAGGCGCGCGTCACGCGTCGTAGATCGCGCGCCCCTTCCGGGCGAGCAGCGCCACCTGCTCGCGGTGCACGCCAGCGACGCGGCGGCCGAAGTCGGTCAGGGTCTCGATCTCGAGCACGCCGCGCACCGACAACGCCCTGACCAACGCACCGAAGCCGGAGCGATCGCGGGCGCCGAGCACGCCGGCGTCGAGGGCGACGCAGATCCACCCGCCGCATGTGACATGGTCGATGGCTTCGAGGAACTCCGACGGGGCCAGGCCCGCATGGCCCAGGCCGATGGCCGAGACCAGGCCGTCGAATCGATGGCGATCGAGGCGCGCCTGCTGGTGGGCATCGAGCGTGGTCAGCTCGCCGACGATGTGATCGGTGTAGGCGATCGGGGTGAGCCCGGCTTCGCGATCGACGGCGACGAGCGTCGCGACGCCGTGCCGGGCGAGGATCTGCCCGCAGCGGCCATCACCGGCGCCGAGATCCATGATGCTGAGGCGCGACGGCGGCCGATCGAAGGCATCGAGCAGCAACCCGGTGACCACCACCGCGGCCGGATCAGCCGACGGGGCGAGTAAAGCGGGCGGACCCACCGGCGGCAGGCGACGGCTGCGGCCGAGGGCGAGGGCGACATCATTCATGATCGCGGGGAACGCAAAAGGCGGCGTACTGGGGGTGAACGGCCGATGGGTCATGGTGTGCTGTCCGTTTTATCGACGCGGTCGTTCCGCATTCGGTCTTGGTATAGGGATTCGTACCAAGTTCTGTCAAGCACGATAACGCGGCGCGTCAAGGGCGTGTCAGGGGGCCCGTCGTGGGGTTACGCCGGATCGCCACGGGCCTTGAATGGATCGCGGGCCGCGCCGTTGAGTGCTGCGCCGATGGCCGGCGGGGATGACAGCCGACCGCCGGCGATGGATACTGCGTCCCGAGACTCACGACCCCCGACCCCGGAGATCCCCATGCGCCTGGCCCTCGTTCCCCTGACCCTGCTCTTCGCCTTCGCCCTCTCGGCCTGTGGCGGCGCGCCCGAGACCCCCGCCGACGCCGACGGCACCCGCGACCGCGCCGCGGCCGAAGATCGCGATCTGCAGCGCAAGCTGGACAAGAGCCGCGACTGAACGGCCGCCGGGGCTCTCGCCGAGCGGCCCCTGCGAACCGCGAGAGCCGCCGCCCGATCGGGCGCTGACGGCCGCCCGGCGCCCTTTACCGCGAAGCGTGGATCAGGTATGAGCGACGTCTGTGCCGCGCGCCCCCCGCGCGGCGTCTGCGTGGAGCGCGTCATGCCGGAACTTCGCCGGGATCCCATCACCCATCGCTGGGCCATCATCGCCACCGAGCGCGCCTTGCGACCCAAGGACTTCCAGGTCACCGCGGTCTCGCCGCCCGAGGGCAAGAGCTGCCCGTTCTGCGCGGGCAACGAGAAGCTGACCCCCGACGAGATCTACGCGGTGCGCGACCGCACGACCCCCAAGAATACGCCGGGCTGGCAGGTGCGGGTCGTGCCGAACAAGTACCCCGCCCTGCGCATCGAAGGCGGCCTCGACAAGCGGCCCGAGGGCATCTACGACCACATGAACGGGGTCGGGGCCCACGAGGTGATCATCGAGTCGCCGCAGCACGACTTCAAGCTGCACCGGCTGGCCGACGACCACCTGGTGGCGGCCCTCGAGACCTACCGCCATCGCATGGAGGATCTGCAGGGCGATCCACGCTTCCGCTTCAGCCTGCTGTTTCGTAATCACGGCGCCGCGGCCGGAGCCAGCATCGCTCACGGCCACGCGCAGCTCATCGCCCTGCCGGTCGTGCCCCACGAGGTGCGCGAGCTGCTCGACGGCGCCCGGCGCTACTACGAGTTCCGCGATCGCAACGTCTTCGAAGACATGGTGCGCCAGGAGCTCGAGGACGGCCGACGGCTGGTCTTCGAGAACCGCGACTTCGTCGTGATGGCCCCCTACGCCAGCCGGCTGCCCTTCGAGTTGTGGATCGTGCCGCGCTTCCAGTCGCCGCGCTTCGAGGCCACCCGTCGGCCGCAGCTCGCGACCTTGGCCGAAGCGCTGCGCACCGCGCTCGATCGGCTCGACCGCGGGCTGGGCAACCCGGCGTACAACTTCATCATCCAGAGCGCGCCGTATCACATGCAGGATGCCCCCTGGTATCGCTGGCACATCCAGGTGATGCCCAAGCTCACCCGGGTCGCCGGCTTCGAGTGGGGCACCGGCTTCTACATCAACCCGACCGCCCCCGAAGAGGCCGCCGAGTTCCTGCGCGCGCTGCCGACGGAGTGAAGACGATGGCTGCGCCGGTGCGGATCGTTCACGTCACCGCCGAGCTGCACCCCTACAGCGCGACCGGCGGGCTGGGGTTCGTGCTGGCCGAGCTGCCGCCGGCTCAGCGCGCGGCGGGCGCCGACGCCCGGGTCATCACGCCGCTCTACGGGCACATCGACCGCAGCGGCCTGCGCCGGGGCGTCGCCATCACGCCGCTGACCCTGGGCGGGCGCACGTTCACCGGGCGGCTGTGGCACGACGACGCGCGGCACATCACCTTCGTCGACCTGCCCGGCCTGCTCGACCGGCCGCACAACTACGGCGGTCCGGGGGGCGACTACGCCGACAACCCGCTGCGCTTCGGCGCGTTCTGCAAGGTGGCGGCGAGCCTGTGGCGCGAGGCCGATGTATACCACCTGCATGACTGGCAGGCGGGCCTGACGGCGATGTATCTCGGCGGCCGGCGGCCGGTCGTGCTGACGGTGCACAACCTGGCCTACCAGGGCCTGTGCGGCTTCGAGTGGGCCGATCGGCTGGGCATCCCGCATGCGCTGCGCACCTACGAGGGGGTCGAGTTCTACGGTCGGGTCAGCCTGCTCAAGGCCGGGCTGGTGCTGGCCGACCGGCTGACGACGGTGAGCCCGACCTACAGCCGCGAGATCCAGAGCGAGCCGCTGGGCCACGGCTTGTCGGGCCTCTTCCGCCACCGGCGCGGCGGGTTGCACGGCATCCTCAACGGGTTGGGGCCAGCGCCCTTCGACCCGGCGATCGGCGAGACGCTCGCCGCGCGCTACGACGCCGACGACATCTCCGGCAAGGACGCCTGTCGCGATGCCCTGCGGGCCGAGTTGAAGCTCGGCGACGGGCCGATCTTCGGCTACGTGGGGCGCGCGGCGGGTCAGAAGGGCCTCGATCTGCTCGCCGCCGCGGCGCCGAAGGCCATCGCCGAGGGCGCCCGGTTCGCGGTGGTCGCGTCGGGTGAGAAAGGCATCGTCGAGATGCTGCGCCGGGTCGCCCGCGCCCACCCCGACGCCTTCGCCTACAGCGACGCGTTCGACATCGATCTGGCCCAGCGGGTCTACGCCGGGTCCGACTTCCTGGTCGTGCCGAGCCTCTTCGAGCCGTGCGGCCTGGTGCAGATGATCGGCATGCGCTACGGCTCGATCCCGATCGTGCGCCGCACCGGCGGGCTGGCCGATACCGTGGTCGATGGTGAGACGGGGCTGGTCTTCGACGAGGCGAGCGCGCAGGCGGTGCTCGACGCCGTGCGCCGCGGCATGACCCTCGACGGCGAGGCCCGAGAAGCGATACAAGCCCGCGGGATGGCGCTGGACTGGTCGTGGGCCGGCCCGGCCGACGCCTACGCCGCGATCTACGCCCGGCTGACCGGGCGCACGGCCTCGCAGGAGGGCTCATGAGCCGCCGAAAGCAGATCCTCGATCGCCTCGAAGAGCTCGAGCAGCAGGCCCGCGTCGGCGGCGGCCAGGCGCGCATCGACCGGCAGCACGCCAAGGGCAAGCTCACCGCCCGCGAGCGCATCGACGCCCTGCTCGATCCGGGCAGCTTCGAGGAGTACGACCAGCTCAAGACCCACCGCTGCACGCACTTCGGCATGGAGCAGCAGCGCATCCCGGGCGACGGGGTGGTGACCGGCCACGGCACGATCGAGGGTCGGCGGGTCTTCGTCTTCGCCCAGGACTTCACCGTCTTCGGCGGCTCGCTGTCGATGGCCTTCGCCGAGAAGATCTGCAAGATCATGGACGCCGCGATGCGGGTCGGCGCGCCGGTCATCGGGCTCAACGACAGCGGCGGCGCGCGCATCCAGGAGGGCGTCGAGTCGCTGGCGGGCTACGCCGACATCTTCCTGCGCAATACCCTCGCGAGCGGGGTGGTGCCCCAGATCAGCGCCATCATGGGCCCTTGCGCCGGCGGCGCGGTCTACAGCCCGGCGATCACCGACTTCACGGTGATGGTCGAGGGCTCGAGCTACATGTTCATCACCGGGCCCGACGTGATCCGCTCGGTGACCCACGAAGAGGTGACCCAGGAAGACCTGGGCGGCGCGCGGGCGCACTCGACGAAGAGCGGCGTCTGCCACCTCACCGCGCCCGACGAGCACGCCTGCCTCGATACGGTGCGCGAGCTCTTGTCGTACCTGCCGTCGAACAACGCCGAGGATCCGCCCTTCGTGCCCACCGACGATCCGCCGGATCGCGAGGCGCCCGAGCTGGACACCCTGGTGCCGGACAACCCCAACAAGCCCTACGACATCAAGCAGATCATCGAGCTGCTCGCCGACGACGGGGTCTTCTTCGAGATCCAGGCCAGCTACGCCGCCAATATGGTCATCGGCTTCGCCCGCCTCGGCGGCCGCAGCGTGGGTATCGTCGCCAACCAGCCGATGGTGCTCGCCGGCTGCCTCGACATCGGCGCCAGCGTCAAGGCGGCCCGCTTCGTGCGGTTCTGCGACGCCTTCAACATCCCGCTGGTGACCCTGGTCGACGTGCCGGGCTTCCTGCCGGGCACGGCGCAGGAGTGGGGCGGCATCATCACCCATGGGGCGAAGCTGCTCTACGCGTTCGCCGAGGCCACCGTGCCCAAGGTGACGCTGATCACCCGCAAGGCCTACGGCGGGGCCTACGACGTGATGGCCAGCAAGCACATCCGGGCCGACGTCAACTACGCCTGGCCCACCGCCGAGATCGCGGTGATGGGGCCCGACGGCGCGGTCAACATCATCCACCGCAAGACGCTCAAGGCGGCCGACGACCCCGTCGCCAAGAAGTCGGAGCTCGTCGAGGACTACCGCGAGACGTTCGCCAACCCCTTCAAAGCCGCCGAGCTCGGCTTCATCGACGCGATCGTGCGCCCGCGAGAGACCCGCGGGCGCTTGATCCGCAGCCTCGCGCTGCTCGAGAACAAAGTGCAGCAGAACCCGGCGAAGAAGCACGGCAACATCCCCCTCTGACGCGCCGGCGTCACACCCCGGAGAAGCCCCCTGCCCGCCCACCGCACCAAGCCGCTGGCCACCGCCCGGGTGGTTCTGCGCAAAGAGCTGCGCGAGACGCTGCGCGACCCGCTGGTGCTGGTCAACGCCTTCCTCTTTCCGCTGATCATCATCCCGCTGATCTTGTGGGGCGCGACGCAGTTCGCGCTGCTGCAGGCGGGCAGCGCCGAGCAGGAGCCCCCGCGGGTCGTCGTCGCCGAAGGCGTGCCCGACGCGGTGCGCGCGGCGCTGCTGGACGAGCCGATCGAGGCCGCCGCCCTGCCCGCCGAGCAGGCCGATCTCGACCAGAGCGACATCGACCGCCTGCTGCGCGATGGCGCCTTCGACGTCCGGGTGACCCTCGAACGGCAGGGCGACGCCTGGACGGCGCACGTGGCCCACGACTCGACCCGCCGGCGCTCGGTGCGCGCCCGCCGGCTGGTCGTCGAGCGGCTGCAAGAGCAATCCGAGGTGCGGGTGCGCGCGCTGGCCGAGGCCCGCGGCCTCGACCCGGCCCGGCTGGCGCCGCCGGAGATCGCGGCCGAAGACATCTCCGCGGCCGACGAGCGCTGGAGCGAGCTGCTCGGCGAGATGCTGCCGATCGTGATCTTCGCGTCGCTGCTGATGGCGGTGATCTTCCCCGCCGTCGATACGGTGGCCGGCGAGCGCGAGCGCGGCACGGTGGAGACCACGCTGGTGACCGCGACCCACCCGGCGCAGGTCGCGCTGGGCAAGGTGGCCGCGGTGGTCTTCATCGGCCTGTGCGCGATGACCGGCAACGCGCTGGCGGTGGGCCTGACGGTGGTGCAATTCGTCGTGACGCTGGGCGGCGTCGATACCGGCGCCCTGGCCTTCGACCTGGGAGCGATCCTGCTGGCGCTGCCGGCCCTGCTCGCCGCCACGGTGGCGATCGTGGCCGCGACGGTGCTGGCGGTCCTGCCGACGCAGTCTTTCAAAGAGGGGCAGCAGCGGGCGAGCTACGTGCTCATCGGCGGCATGGTCGCGGCGATGCTCGCGCAGCGAAACCCCCGCGATCTGGACGTGCTGGGCGCGCTCAATCCGCTGACGAGCCCCATCGGCATCATCCGCGACGCGGTGCGCGGCACCTTGGGCTGGCTGCCGGCGCTGGTGGCCACGGCGGTCTATCTGGCCTGCGCCGCGGCGCTGCTCGGGCTCGCCGCCCGCAAGCTGCGCGACGAGAGCTACCTGCTCGGCGGCCCGGCCCGCGGCAAGGGCGATCCCGAAGAGCCCGATCGAGGAGGCGACGCATGATCGAGGTCCGCGGACTGGGCAAGACGTTCCATCGGCCCGATCCGATCGTGGCGGTCGACGGGGTCGGCTTTCACTGCGAGCCGGGTGAGGTCGTGGGCCTGCTCGGGCCCAACGGCGCCGGCAAGACCACCACGCTGCGCATCCTGGCGACGCTGCTCTCGCCCGATGTGGGCAGCGCCGCCGTCGCCGGCCACGATGTCGTCGAGGAGCCGGATCAGGTGCGCCGGTCGATCGGCTATCTCTCGGCGAGCACCGGGCTGTACCCGCGTCTGACCGCCCGCGAGACGCTGACCTACTTCGCCGAGCTGCACCAGGTGCCCGACGCCGGCCGTCGGGTCGACGCGCTGATGGAGCGCTTCGAGATCGGGCCGTTCGCCCACGTGCGCTGCGATCGCCTCTCGACCGGCATGAAGCAGAAGGTCAGCATCGCCCGCGCCATCGTTCACGATCCGCCAGTGCTCATCTTCGACGAGCCGACGCTGGGGCTCGACGTGCTCGTCGCCCAGACCCTGCTCGCCTTCATCGAGGAGCGACGGGCCGCGGGCCGGACGGTGCTGTTCTCGACCCATGTGATGCGCGAGGCCGAGCGCCTCTGCGACCGCATCGCGATCATCCACAAGGGGCGCATCCTCGCCGAAGACACCCTCGACGGGCTGCGGGCGCGCACCGGCGAGACCGACCTCGAGCAGGTCTTCGTGCAGCTGGTGGAGAGCGCCGGTGAGTGAGGGCCCGGCCGGGCAGTGGGGCCTGAGACAGCAGGTCCTGCGCATGTTCCGCTGGGATCTGCGCTATCAGCTGCGCGATCCGCGCACGCTGCTGCTGATGATCCTCACCCCGCTGGTGCTTGTGCCGGCGATGACCTGGCTGAGTCAGTCGGCGGACGATCGCCGCGAAGGTCCGCTGGTGGTCGCCGCGCCGATCGCGTTCGCCGAATGGGTCGACAGCGACGACGCGCTGATCGTCATCGACGGCACGCTCGAAGAGCCCGGCGCGCCCCATGGCGCCGCGACCGAGCCGGCGGGCCAGGGCGACGACGAGACCGCCGGCGAGACCGACGACACAGAGCCGGATGTGACCGCGCCGCTGGCTCAGGTGATTCTGCCCGTCGAGCAGGGTGAACCCTATCGCGTGCGCTATCGCGGCGCCCGGCTGGAGGGCAGCGCCGCGCTCGAGCGGGTGCGGACGGTCATCCGCCGCCACGAAGAAGCCCGCCGGGCCGATCGCTTCGCCCGCCTCGGGCTGCCCCCGCCGGATCAGATCCTGGCGACCGCCGTGCGCGACGCGTCGACCGCCGAGGCCCGCGCCGGCGACCTGCTCGGCCGGCTCGCGCCGCTGGTCTTGCTGCTGCTGGTCATGACCGGCGGGCTGCACACCGCCCTCGACATCATCACCGGCGAGCGCGAGCGCGGGACCCTCGAGACGCTGCTCTCGGCGCCGGTCGAGCGGCGCGCGGTGCTGTATGCCAAGGGCCTGTCGGTGCTGGTCACGGCCGGCGTCTCGACTGTGCTCGCGCTGATCAGCCTGGGCATATCCACCGCGCTGTTCGACATGGGCCTCGACGGCCTCGACGCGTCGCTGCCGCCGGCCCGCATCGCCATGGCCGGGCTGCTCATGCTGCCGCTGGTCGTGATGCTGACCGCGGCGCTGATGCTGCTGGCCGCCCGGGTGCCCGACTACAAGGCCGGGCAGTTCCTCTCGGCGCCCGCGATGATGGTCGTGCTGCTGCCGGCGGGTCTGGCGGCGCTGCCCGAGGCCGAGCTGGGCCCGCTGCTGGCCCTGATCCCGATCACCGGCATCGCGTTGGCCGTCCGTGAGGTCCTGTCCGGCGTCGCCGAGCCGGGCCTGGTGCTGCTGGCCCTCGGCGCGGCGGTGGCCCACGCCGGGTTGACGGTGCGCTTCGCCGGGCAGGCGCTCACCGGCGAGCGGTTCCTGCTCGGGCCGCCCGACCGCCGCGCGCGCCACGCCCGCGGCGACTTCGCCGTGGAGGGCGTCGGCCTCTTCCTGCTGGCCATCCTCTGCCTGTGGTTCTTCGGGCAGACCGCCCAGGGCCTCGACCTGACCATCGGCATGCTGGTCACCCAGATCCTGACCATCGCGCTGCCCGCCGTCGCCGCGGTGGCGTGGCTCGGTCGACCGATCGGCGCCACCCTGCGCCTGCGCGCCCCGCGGATGCGCGACGCGCTGCTCGCGGTGATCGCCGGCGCGGCCGCGACGGGCGTGGGCCAGCTGGTCGCGCTGGTGCAGTCGCCGCTCATCCCGGTGCCCGAGGCGTTCCTCGAGCAGTTCGGCGGTCAGTTCGAAGGCTTCGGGTTGGCGCAGGCGCTGCTGCTCTTCGCGCTGCTGCCGGGCATCTGCGAAGAGATCCTGTTCCGCGGCGCGCTCGTAGGGCTGATGGAGCGCCGGCTGGGCCGCCTCGGGGTCATGCTGGCCGTCGGCGCGATGTTCGGGCTCATCCACCTCGCGGTGCCCCGTATCCTGCCGACCGGCGTGCTCGGGGTGCTGCTGACCTGGGCGGTGCTGCGCAGCGGCTCGCTGTGGATCCCGATCATCATGCACGCGGTGCACAACGGGCTGCTCTTCACGCTGGCCTCGACCGGCGCGGTCGCCGAGGACCAGCAGCTGCCGTGGTACGCGCTGCTCGGCGCCAGCGCGCTGGCGATCGGGCTGGTGGCGCTCATGGGACGGGGCTCGACGGCGGCCGCCGAAAAAACGTGAGCCGGATCGAGCGGCTCGCGGCACTCTACCGATGATGGCCGCGATCACACTGCCCGCCTCGGCGCCCGCCGACACCCGACCCGACGCCGCGCTGGTCCGGCGGGCCCGCGCCGGCGAGCGCTCGGCGCAGCGCGCCCTGTATACCCGCCACGCGGGCCGTTCGCTTGCGCTCGCCACCCGCGTGCTGGCCTGTCACGCCGACGCCGAAGACGCGGTGCATGATGCCTTCGCCGACGCCTTCGGCCGCCTGCATCGACTGCGGGACCCCGGCGCGTTCGGCGCGTGGCTGCGACGCATCGTGCTCAACCGATGCCATCGAACGCTGCGCCGCCGCCGCTTGCGCGGCCTGCTCGGGCTCTCCTACGAGCGGGATGCGACGCTCGATCGCCTCGCGGCGCCCGACTGCGCGCCCGAGCGGCGGGCCGAGCTGCGCCGCATCGCCGCGGTGCTCGAGGAGCAAGCGCCCGCGGTGCGGATCTGCTGGTGCCTGCGCCGGGTCGAGGGGCATACCCTGCCCGAGATCGCCGAGGCGGTCGGCCTGAGTCTCGCGACCGTGAAGCGGCGGATCGCGGTCGCCGATCGAGCCGTCTCGGCCGCGATGGGGCAATGACGCATGAGTCGATACCCGAATGACGACGATCCGCCGATCGGGCGCGAGCTGACCCCCGCCGACGACGCGGCGCTCGAACGGATCTGGCGCCGACTGGAGACTGCCCCGCCGCCGCGCGCGTTCAGCTGGGCCGCCGGCGTCGGCATCGCGGCCACTGCGGCCGTGGCGGTGGCGCTGGTCTACGGTCTCGTCGCCGCGACGCCGGGCCCCAAGGACGAGGCCGTGGGCACCGTCCCCAGCCCGTCGGCGTCCTCGTCGCTGAAGCCCGCGACGGCGAATCCAGCGCCTCGTATGCCGCATACGCCGCCGCTGAATGTCATCCCGACTGAGTCGGAGACGCCCGCCCCCCGGACGCCGGCTCGGCCGCGGCTCGCTCCCCCGCCGCCCGCTCTCCCGGTGCCCACGCCCACGGCGTCGGCCCCGACAGCGCCTGCTCCCGTGGTACCCGCGCCCGATCTCGCCCCGCCGGATGGACGGGCGTCCCCTACGCCGCCCGCGTCGGTCGCTCGACGGGTCGTGGATCGCTTGGGTCCGACCGACGCCGGCAGCGCCGCGCTGCTCGCAGAGGCCCGGGACGCCGCCGCGACCGATGCTCCACGGGGCGCTGCGATCGCCGAGGCCGGGCTCGCCGCCGGCATCCCCCCCTCGGCGCCGCTCTACGTCTTGATCTCGGACGGCTGGGCCGCCGCCGGTGAGCGGGCCCGCGCCGCTCGCGCTGCCCGGGCCGCCTTGCGCGCGGCGCCCGACGGCCCGCACGCGCCGCGCATGCGTCAGCGGGCGCTGCCCGATCTGCGACCGCGCTGAGCCGATTCGCCCGCGTCGTGGCTCTCGAAGACGAGGCCGCTGTGGTCTCGGCCGACGCTGTCGGACAACCCATCAGGAGTCATCGATGCCATCGCTCCGCACCATCACTCTCGCGACGACCCTCTGCTCGGCCTGGGCGACATCCGCGCTGGCCGATCCCGCCACCCCCACCGAGAAGCCGCGGGTCCAATTCGTCGACATGTCTGCCATGCTCATCGACGGCGAGATCGTCAAGCCCCGCGCCCTGCACATCGACTCCAAGGCCAAGGTGAAGTTCGCCCGCCTCTTCGAGCTGAAGCGCTCGGTCCTGCCCCGATTGCAGCAGACGGCGCGCGATCGTGCGCTGCGCTGAGCTCAGCGGTCGCGCAGCAGGTCACGCCAGGCCAGCCCCACCCGATGCGCCGGCCACTTGCCCGCCTCGGGCAGCGCGGTCGGCGGCGCGATGACCGCGTAGATGCCCCCCGAGACGCTCAGCACCATCCACGCGCCGGTCGGACGCGGCGCGAGCGGCCGGATCCACCAGCCGGCGATGGCGCCCGGGCGCGGTTCGCCGTAGAGCCGCTGGGCGGCGGCGACCTCGTCGCGCGACAGGCGCATCACCAGCCGGCTCTCGCCCCGATCGAGTAGCCGGTCGGGCGGGGCGTCGGCCATCCAGAGCCACGGCAGCGGCGGGCCGACCGACGCGCTCGGTGGCTCTGCCGGTGGCGCGGGCCGACACCCGGCGCACAGGGCCAGGAGCACGACCGCGGCCCACACCGCCCGCGCGGGGGCCGGGCCATGATCAGCGTCTCTTCGATTCATCGACAGGAGCATGCCGACCCCTGGCCCGCTCGACAACCGCCACCGCCGTTCGAAATACGTCGTCACCGCGAGTTCGTTTGAACCGGACCCCCGCCGTCGCCATACTTCGCCCATGCATCGACTGCACCTCGCCGTATTCGCCCTGCCGGCGGTCCTGCTCGCGCCCGCCGCGAGCCTGGCGCTGCCCCCGGGTCCGTCGGTGGTCTGCGAGGTCTGGCCCGAGGCGGCGATCTGCGCCGACGGCCTGCCCGAGTGTGCCACCTGCCATATCGTCCCGCCGGCTCGAAACGTCTTCGGCGTCGCCATCGAAGAGGTGCTGGCCCCCGACCTGTCGCGCCCGCTCGACGCCCAGACGTTCACCGCCGAGCTGCCTGCCGCGCTGTCGGCGGTGGCCGACGAGGACGCCGACGGCGACGGCGCCACCAACGTCGAAGAGATCCTCGCCGGCACGTCGCCCGCCGACGCCGACGAGGTGCCCATGGCCACCGGCCAGGGCTGCTCGGGGCCCAATATCAACCCCGACTGGGATGTCTGCGGCTACGACCCGACCTACGCCTTCAAGAAGGTCTACGTCGATGTCTGCGGTCGCTCGCCGAGCTTCGCCGACGTCGAGTCCTTCGCCGGGCTGCCGCGGGACGAGCAGATGGCGTGGATCGACGACGCGCTCGACGCCTGCCTCGACACCCCGTTCTGGCTCGGGCGGGACGGGGTGCTCTGGCGTCTGGCCCACGCCAAGATCCGCCCGCTGCAGGCGATCAAGAGCGGCCAGGGCTCGGGGCCGGTGCCGCTCGCCGACTACGATCACGATTACGCGCTGTTCGCGTACGTCAGCAGCGACGACCGCGACGCCCGCGAGCTGATCACCGCCGACTACCACGTGCGGCTGCGGGGCACGACCGAGTACGACACCGCGGCCCACGGCGACGAGCGCGCGGCGGTCGACCGCCGGGCCGGCATGATCACCACCCGCTGGTTCTTCGTGATCAATACGATGTTCACCCCGGTGCCGCGTACGACTGCGGCGCAGGCCTACCGCGCGTATCTCGGGCTCGACATCGCCCGCAGCGAGGGGCTGCTGCCGCCCGCGGGCGTCGAGCTCATCGACTACGACGACAAGGGCGTCACCGAGCCCACCTGCGCGGCATGCCATACGACGCTCGACCCGCTGTCCTATCCCTTCAGCCGCTACCGCGGCATCTCGGGCGGCAACTCCGGCGCCTACTCGGCGGATCGGATGAGGTTCTTCAGCCTCGACGAAGGCAGCCGCATCCGCGAGGTGCCCGAGCAGGGGTACCTCTTCGGCGAGCCGGTGGCCGATCTGGTCGAGTGGAGCGAGCTCGCCGCCAACAGCGACGCCTTCGCCCGGGCCACCGTCGCCGACTACTGGCGGCTGCTGGTGGGCCATGACCCGACGCCGAGCGAGCAGGCGGAGTTCGACGCGCTGTGGCGCGCCTTCCGCACGACCCACGAGTACCGGGTGGAGCGCATGCTGCACGATCTGGTGCGGACGGAGGCCTACGGTGCGCCGTGAAGCGACGAGGACGAAGCGCGCCGGGTTCACCGGCGGTTGGTACGCACTCGCCGTCTGCGCGGCGCTCATGTTCGGCTGTGACGAGCCGGCGGGCAATGGCAATACCGGCGGCGTAGGCGGCGACCCGATCAGCGCCGATGGCGGCGGCGCCGGCGGTGAGGGTGGCGGCGCTGGAGAAGGCGGCGCGGGCGGCGCCGGCGGGCAAGGCGGAGAGGGCGGCGCGGGCGGCAGCGCCCGGGCGCCGACCTATGAGTCGGCCCGCAACAACCTGCGCTTCAAGCGCACCGACCGGATCGAGCTCGAGTTCGCCCGCATCCTCGAACTGCAGCCCGACCAGCTGTGCGCCGAGCTGGGGCTCTACAGCTGCCTCGATGAGATCCACCGGGTCACCCTCGGCGGCGTCGAGCCCTATCGGGCCAACATCTACACCGCCTTCGAACACACCTCGATCAGCGCCCCGCTGGTGGTCGAGCGGGTCGCCCTCGCGGCGTGCTCGCGCCGGGTGCAGCTCGACGCCGCCAACCTGGCCGAGGCGGTCATCTTCACCGATGTGCCGGTGACCGTCGACGGGCGCCTGGGCGATGTGGACGATCCGACGGTCACCGCGGCCATCGAGCGGCTCTTCACCCGCGCGCTGCTGCGCCGGCCGAGCGCCGACGACCTCGCCGACATCCGTCAGCTCTACCGCGACGTCGAGGCGTCCGCCGACAGTGAGATCCCCGCCGCCGATTGGGCGGTGCTGACCTGCATGATCACCCTGACCAGCGTCGAGTCGCTGTTCTACTGAGCCGTGCCGAGCCGAGACCGAGGAGCACCGTGCTGATCCGACCCACTCGCCGCGACGCGCTGCGCAGCATGGCCACCGGCGCCGCCGGCCTGGCCGCCGGCCTGACCATGGGCCGACCCGTCCGCCGGGCGCAGGCCCAGGGCGGGCCCGCCGCCGATCCCCGCTTCCTGATCGTGCTCACCGCCACCGGCGGGGCGTCGATCATCGACGCCATGCTGGCGATCCGCGCGTCGGAGTCACGCAACGCGGCGACCATCAACACCTTCCCCGATGACATGGTGCAAGGCATCGAGGGCAGCCCGTTTCGCGCGATCGACATGAACCTGCGCGATCTGGGCCCCCTGCCCTACCAGGGCGCGTCGAACCAGAGCGACTTCGTGCGGCGCCACGCCGCCGACATGATGGTGGTCACCCACACCGGCACCAGCGTCAATCACCTCGTCGCCCAGAAGCGGGCGCTGACCGGCAACGACGCCTGGGCTGGCCGCACCGTGCAGGAGCTCGTCGCCGAGGCCTATGGCGGCGGCTTCCCGATCCCCAACGTCAACATGAGCGTCGGCGGCTACATCGAGCCGGGCATCGACCCGACGCTGGCCGATCGCGCGCGCGCCGAGGCCGTCGTCGACGCCAACGTGTGGTTCTCCGGCCTGCACGGCTCGCGCGGCATCGCCGGCGCGCCGGCCCACTCGTTGGTCGATCTGGCGCGCCGGGTGCGCGACGAGCGCATCGATCCCCGATCGTCTTTCAGCCGCACGTTCGGCGAGAGCCGGGCGCTGCAGCGCTGGCTGCGGCAGCGCAGCGAGCTGGCCCCCGCCGTCGAGCGAGCCGATCTCATCACCGCGCTCAACGTGCTGCCCGACAGCCCGACGACGCCGCTGGCCCGGTTCGGGCTCGAGAGCGCCGCCGACGCCGATCGGGTGCGCCAGACCTTCCCGCTGTACGCCCAGGATCCGCTCGAAGGGCAGGCCGCGCTGGCGTATCTCTTGATCCGCAACCGGGTCGCGGTGACGGTGACCATCGGGCCCGGCCTCTCGCCGGGGGTCGGCGGCCAGCAGATCGTCGACAGCCCGCCGCTGGCCTTCGACTTCTCCCACTCGGCGCATCGCGGCACCCAGGCGCTCATGTGGAGCCGCCTGTTGAGCGTCGCCGATCGGCTCATCGGGCTGTTGAAGCAGGTGGAGTTCGGCGACGGCCAGAGCTTCTGGGATCGCTCGGCGCTCTACGTGGCCACCGACTTCGGCCGCACGCGCAACCGCCCGTCGAACGCCAGCGAGTTCAGCAGCGGACACCACCTCAACAACGGCTCGCTCATCGTCTCGCCGATGGCCAACGGCAATCGCATCCTGGGCGGCGTCGACCCCGATACCGCCCTGACCTATGGCTTCGACCCGCGCACGGGCGATCCCGAGCCCGGCCGAGAGATGGACGAGCCTCAGATCTTCGCCGGGCTGTGCCAGCTTATGGGCCTCGATACCGGCCCTGCGGGTCTGCCCGACATGCCGGCGATGCGCGCCTGACGCCCGGGGCGTATCGGCCTCTCAGGCGAGCTCGCCGTTGCGCGCGCCGCCCACGAAGGCCTGCCGGGCCCCCGCGATGACGTGCTCGACGAGCGGATGGGCCGTGCGGCGCTCCAAGGTGTGGGCGTAGACCCGCTCTTCGGCGCCGTCGAGGCGGCCGATGGGCAAGACCCCGAAGTCCTGCGCGATCTCCCGCGCGACCAGCGCCGGCCCGGGGAAGATGCCGTGCCCGGCCTGACCGAACACCTTCATCAACGCGCTGTCGTCGAACTCGGCGACCACCCGCGGGCGGATGCGGCGGGCGACGAACCACTCGTCGAGGGCCCGCCGCATGCGGGTGTGCGTGCCCGGCAGGAGAAACGGCGCGCCGTCGAGCACTCGCGGCATCGGCGTGCGATAGCGGGTCGCGACGTCGGGCGCGGCGAAGAGAACGATGCCACAGCGCCCGATGAGATGGCTGGTGACCCGATCGACCCCGTCCGTCGACGGCGCCGGCGCGTCGCTGATCACCAGGTGGACCTGATGCAATCGCATCTCTTCGACCAGCGTATCCGGCGCGCCGGTGCGGCAGGCCAGGCGCACGCCGTCGCCCAGCTCGAGCACCGGCCGCACCAGCCGCATCGCCAGCAATCGGGGCAAGACGTCGGCCACCCCGACCACCAGCCGGGCCATGCGATCGAGCGGGTTCTCGGCGAGGGTCTGGCTCAGCTCGCGGCCCAGCGCGAAGATCTCGTCGGCGTAGCCATAGACGGTGCGGCCCACGTCGGTGAGGGCCAGCGCCCGCCCGTCGCGGCGAAAGAGCGCGTGCCCCAGCTGCTCTTCGAGCTGCCGGATCTGCGCGCTGATGGTGGACGGCGCCAGGCTCAGGGTCCGGCTGGCGGCGGTGATGCCGCCGTCGCGGGCCGCGACCCAGAAGTACAGCAGGTGGTGGTAGTTGAGGTCATCCATCGCGCGCGCCTCCTGCGAGCAACCCGATCTGGGATTCGATCAGCCCGAACAAAGTCGCCAGGATTACGCAAAATCATCGAAAAAGCCGAACAGACAGCCCGCTGCGTACCGATCTGTGTCAGATCCGGGCCGCCTCAGCCCGCGAGGTGGTCGGCGAGGACCCGCGCCGGATGCACGACCTGCCGGCCGTCCAGGCGTCGGATCTGGCTGCGGCACGAGTAGCCATCGGCCACGACCCGCTCGCCGGCGAGGGCGACCTTCGGGCCCCAGCTCATCCGATAGATGCCCGCCGACTCGGTGGCGTGCTCCGCCTCGTGGCCGTAGATGCCGCACATGCCACAGCAGCCGACCGCCGCCGCCGTGAGCTCGAGGCCGGCCGCCGCGAAGGCCTGACGCCAGCGGGCCTCGGCCGTCGGGCTCGCGGTGCGCTCGGTGCAGTGGGCCATGAGCGTCCACGGCGCGGCGTCCGTGCGCCCGCCGGCCACCTCGGTGATCCGGGATCGCTGCTCGACGAGCCAATCCTGAATCAGCGCCACCTCGAAGCCGACCGCGCCGTCGCCCAGCGCGTGGGGATACTCGTCGCGATAGGTCAGCACCACCGCCGGATCGACGCCGATCAACGGCACGCCGCTCGCAGCCAGCGCGCCCAGCGCGTCGGCGTTGGCCCGGGCGACGTCGGCGAAGCGCCGCAGGAAGCCCTTGACGTGCAGCCCCTTGCCGTTGGGCACGAAGGGCGCCACGTAGGGCGTGTAGCCCAGGCTGACGAGCAGGTCGTAGCTCGCCAGCAGCGCCGGGGCGTCGAAGAACGTGGTGAAGGCGTCGGGCACGAGCACCACCGCGCGGGCCTTGTCCGAACCCGTGAGCGATGCCAGCACCGCCGGCTCGGCCTGCCGGGCGCCGCGCTGACGAAGCCCGTGCCGCGCGGTGGGGTGCGAGAAATGCGGCGGATCGACGATGCCGCCGAGCCGGGCGAGCAACCACTTCACCGGCGGCAGGGCGGACATCAGGTTGGCCAGGCGGGGCACCCGGGCCGCGAGCGGCGCCGTCGACTCGAGCCAGCCGACGAGGTGGTCCCGCAGCGGACGCAGATAACGCCCGTGATAGGCCTCGAGAAACTCGGCTTTGAAGGCCGGCACGTCGACCTTGACCGGGCATTGCGTCGCGCAGGCCTTGCACGAGAGGCAGCCGTGCATGGCGTCGTAGACCTCGTGGCTGAAGTCGGCCTCGTCCCGGGCGGAGTTGCGGGCGCGGGCCAGCCACGAGCCGGGCGGACCATCGGCGGCCAGCGGCTGACCGGCGTCGGCCAGGAGCCGCAGCCACTCGCGCATGAGACCGGCCCGCCCCTTGGGGCTGTGGATGCGATCGCGGGTGATCTTCGACGAGGGGCACATGACGTGATCGGGGTGATAGTCATAGCAGGCCCCGTTGCCATTGCACGCCACGGCGACCTCGAACCGCGCCTGATCCCGCGGGTCGATCCGACGGTCGCGCTGACCGCGGGTCGGCGCGTCGATCGTCACCAGCGGCGCCTCGACGGTGGCGATCTTGCCCGGGTTGAGCTGATCGTGCGGGTCGAAGACGGCCTTGATCGCGCGCACCGCCGGCCAGGCTTCGCCGAAGAAGCGCGGGCTGTAGGCGCTGCGCATGCCTTTGCCGTGCTCGCCCCAGATCAGGCCGCCGTACTTCTCGACGAGCCCGCAGACCCCGTCGCTGATGCGCTGCAGCCGCGCCTCGTCTTCGGGATCGCGCAGGTCGAGCGCGGGCCGCACGTGCAGGCAGCCGACGTCGATGTGCCCGAACATGCCATAGCGCAGGCCCTCGGCGTCGAGCAGGGCGCGGAACTCGGCGATATAGGCCCGCAGGTTGCGCGGCGGCACGACCGTGTCTTCGACGAAGGGCACCGGCCGGCGCGGACCGGGCGCGTTGCCCAGCAGACCGACCCCCTTCTTGCGCAGATCCCACAGGGCCGCGGCCTCGGCCGCATCGCGGGCCACCGCCCAGGTGATCGGCGCGTGGGGCGGCGGATCCGCGGCGTCGGCGAGGCTCGCGATCAGCCCGTCGACCTTGGCTTGAATGGCATCGGGGTCGGTGCCGGCGAACTCGACGAGGTTGACCGCGGCCAGGCCGTCGCTGTCGGCGAGGATCCCGGCCACCCGCGGCCAGATCGCATCCTTTCGGGCCAGCCCGAGCACCATCTGATCGACGGTCTCGATGGCGCTCGGATCGCGCTCGACGAGCGCCTCGGCCGACGCCAGGGCGTGCTCGAAGGCCCCGTAGCCCAGCACGACGAGCTCGCTGTGGGTCGGGATGGGCGTCAGGCGCACCGTCGCTTCGACCACGACGCCCAGCGTGCCCTCGGCGCCGCAGAACAGCGCCCGCAGGTCGAGCCCGCCGTCCGCCGGGCGCGTATGCACGAGGTCGTAGCCGGTCATGAACCGCTTCAGATCGGGGTAGGCCCGCCCGATGGCGTCGCGGTGCTCATCCAGCACCCGGTCCACCTCCCGGTACACCCGCGCCACCGGGGCTTCGCCCGTCTTGCGCTCGGCCAGCGCGGCCGGGCCCATCGCGCGGCAGCTATGGCGGGCCCCGCCGAGCAGGACCGCGTCGAGCGAGACGATGTGTTCGCTCGTCTTGCCGTAGACCCGCGACCCCTTGCCGGCCGCGTCGGTGCTGATCATGCCGCCGATGGTCGCGCGGCTCGACGGCGAGAGGTTCGGCGCGAAGAAGACCCCGTGGGGCCGCAGGTGGTCGTTGAGCTGATCGAGCACGACCCCCGGCTCGATGCGGGCGACGCCGGCTGCGAGGTCGACCTCTAGGATGCGATCGAGGTGGCGGCTGACGTCCAATACGAGCCCGTCGGTCAGCGATTGCCCGTTGGTGCCGGTGCCGCCGCCGCGGGCGGTCACCGAGACCGAGCGGAATCGCGGCTCGGCCAGCAGCGCGAGTACGACCTCGACGTCGCGCGCGGTGCGGGGATACAGCACCGCCTGCGGCAGCAGCTGATAGACGCTGTTGTCGGTCCCGCCGACGAGCCGGCGCGCGTAGTCGGGCGCGATCTCACCGCCATAGCCGCGGGCGGGCAGCGCGTCGAGGAACGCCAGGTAGTCGTCGCCGAGGGACGGTCCGGTGGGCAGTCGGGGGATCATCGGGCTCCCGGGGTCGGGCGCGCGGCCGGCGCGCAGACCCGGAAGATGAACGAAGCCCACCGTGCGGTGCAACCGTCGGCGCGTGCGCCTTGCACCGCCACCGCCCGCCGACGACACTGCCGCCCATGTCGATTCCCCCCTATGTCGAGCAGCCCGCCCCGTCCGCCGAGGGCTTCGTCTACGCCCGCCCGCCCCATCGCATGGATCGCCTGATGCGCCTGGCGATGCGCTTCGTCGGCGCGAGCCAGATCATCCTGGCCATCCTGCTCGCCGTCGCGGCGAGCCGACTCGACGGCGGCAACAGCGCCATCGCCGGCCTGTTCGCGGTGACCTTCCTCGCCGGCGGGCTCGCGGCGCTCTGGTGGATGGGCCGCAGCGGCGGCGTGCACCGGTTCGCGGTGGAGCGGGAGCGCATCGTGCTGCAGCGGGCGGGCATCGCCGGCCTGCGGCGGACCATCGAAGTCCCGCGGGCGGATGTGACCGCGCTGCGCCCGGAGGCCGTCGGCGAGGGCCGCGCGTCGAGCTGGCGGCTCTGGCTCGTGACCGACGCCGGCCCCGTCGAGCTGGCGACCGTACGCCGCACCGTGGGCAACCTGCGGCCGATCCGCGACCTCGCCGACCGGCTGGGGCTCGACCTGCGCGATCCGCCGCGGTGACCGGGCGTCTGGCTGCGTAACCCGCAGGTATCAAATAGGAAATAAATCTTCGAAGGCCGGTCGAGCCCCTGTCTCCGCGCGGCGCAGCGCGGTAGGGTCCCTGCGTCGACCGCCGAGGAGCCCCCGCCATGAAGCGACGCCCACCCTGCCGCATCAACCGCCGGACCTTCTTGCGGTGGAGCGCCGGCGCCCTGGCCGCGGTGCCCGCGCTCTCGCTGGTCGGGTGCGCCGAGGACGACGCCACCCCCTTCGTCGACCGACCGCTGGACGACGCCGTCTTCCCCGCCGGATTGCACGCCGGCGGCATGACCCACGACAGCGCCATCTTCTGGACCCGCTGCGCCGATCGGGCCCCGCTGATCCTGCGGATCTGGCCCGAGGCGGCGCCGGCCGACGCCCAGCCGGCGATCGAGGTGGACGTCACGCCCGCCGAAGGCGGCTTCTGCGCGCCGAAGGTCAGCGGCCTGCCGCCGGGCGAGTGGTGGCGCTACGCCTTCTACGACGACGCCCGCGGGGTCCGCTCGCCGGTCGCCCGGGTGCGCACCGCCTTCGCCCCGGGCGTGCGCGCCCCGCTGCGGGTCGGCGCCACCGCGTGCACGGCCTACAGCCGCAACCCCTTCCCCGCCCTCGGCCTCACCGCCGAGGCCCGCTGCGACGTCTTCTGCCACCTGGGCGACATGGTCTACAACGACGCGGCCTACGACGCCGAGACCTACGCCGCCGACTGGGAGAAGACCCACCAGCTGCCCGGCTACCGCGCGCTGCTGTCGTCGACCGGCGCGTACTTCGTCTGGGACGACCACGAGTTCTTCGACAGCGGCGAGCTGCACGCGCCCGACGTCGATCTGAGCCGAGTCGCGCTGGGCAAGCAGGCCTTCTACGACTACCTCGCCGTCGACGTGCGCGACGAGCCGGGCGCCGGCGCGCTGATCGACGATCGGGTGCATTGGGGCAGCTATCGCTGGGGCGACACCGCCGAGTTCTTCCTGCTCGACAGCCGGCTCGAGCGCCAGCCGCAGAGCCGCGGCGCCGAAGACATCTACCTCGGCGGCAAGCAGATGGACTGGCTGCTCGGCGCGCTCTCCGCCAGCCCGTGCCACTTCAAGGTCATCCTCAACTCGGTGCCCATCGCCGATCTGCCCCGGGGCTGGCTCATCGAAGACCGCTGGACGGAGTACCCGACCCAGCGCGAGCAGCTGCTCGGCCACATCGTCGACGAGGGGCTGGCGAACGTCTGGTTCCTCGCCGGCGACTTCCACGTCAGCGCCGTGTGGCGGGTGGAAGGCAGCGGTCCGCGCTCGGGCCTGTGGGAGATCCTGTGCGGTCCGGCGGGCAGCGCGCCGAGCAAGCGGCTCGAGCTCGCCGAGTCGGTGCCGTCGCTCTACTTCCCCGAGGGCCGCATCGACTTCGCCCAGGGCGAGCACGCCGCCACGTGGATCGACTTCGATCCCGCGGCCGATACGGTGCGCCCGGTCTTCACCCGCGCCGCCGACGGCGAGGTGCTCTACGACGAAACCATCAGCGCCCGGTCCCTCGACGAGAGCTGACTCAGGGCGCGCGCATCATCTCGGCGATGCGGAACGCCATCTCCAGGCTCTGGGCATAGTTCAGCCGCGGATCGCAGCCGGTGGTGTAGCTGCGCGTCAGATCGGCCTCTTCGAGCGCCTGCGCCCCGCCGAGGCACTCGGTGACGTCGTCGCCGGTCAGCTCGAAGTGCACCCCGCCCAGGCGGCTGCCCGCCGCGCGATGCAGCGCGAAAGCCCGCTCCAGCTCGGTGAGGATGCGCGAGAAGTCGCGGGTCTTGACGCCGTCGCGGGTCTTGCGCCCGTTGCCGTGCATCGGGTCGCAGCTCCACAGCACCCGCCGGCCGGTGGCCTTCACCGTCTCGATGTGCTTGGGCAGATAGTCGGCGATGCGATCGGCGCCGTAGCGGGTGATCAGGGTCAGCCGGCCGGGTTCGTCGTCGGGGTCGAGCTTCTCGATGAGCTCGACGAGTTCGGCGGGGCTGCAGCTGGGGCCGATCTTGACCCCGATCGGGTTGCGGATGCCGCGGAAGTACTCGACGTGCGCGCCGTCGAGCTGCCGGGTCCGGTCGCCGATCCACAAGAAGTGCGCGCCCAGGTTGTAGTGCCCCGAGCGCCGCGGCGGCTGGGTGGTGAAGGCCTCTTCATAAGGCAGCACCAGCCCCTCGTGGGAGGTGTAGAACGTCACCCGGTCGAGCACGCCGTCCCGCAGCGCGCCGATGCTCTCGACGAAGTCGATGGCGTCGTGGATGCGCTCGGCCATCTGCTGGAAGGCCGCCTGCCGTGGCTGACCGGCCATGAAGTCCAGCCGCCAGTGCTCGGGGTGATGCAGGTCGGCGAAGCCGCCGGCGGTCAGCGCCCGGATGAAGTTCAGCGTGGTCGCGGCGTGGTGGTAGGCGGTCAGCATGCGCTGGGGGTCGGGCTGCCGCTGCGCCGGCTCGGCCGCGAGCCCGTTGACCAGATCGCCGCGATACACCGGCATCTCGACGCCGTCGACCACCTCGGTCGGGCTCGATCGCGGCTTGGCGTATTGCCCGGCGATACGCCCGAGCCGAACCACCGGCCGGCGCCCGGCGTGGCTGAGGATCAGGCTCATCTGCAGCAGGATCTTCAGCTTGCGTACGATGGTATCGCGCTCGCAGTCGGCGAACCGCTCGGCGCAGTCGCCGCCGTGCAGCACGAAGGCCCGACCGGCCTCCGCCCGCGCCAGCTCGGCCTTGAGGCCCTCGACCTCGCCGCTGAAGACCAGCGGCGGCAGGCTGCCGATGCGGCGGGCGATGGGCGCCAGCGCCTGCGGTTCGGCGTAATCGGGCTGCTGGCGAGCCGGGCGGCTGCGCCAGGAATCGGGGGACCACGGGGTCATCTGTCTCTCCTCGGCGGGGCGTCGCTGTGCGATGCCCGTTCGCGCGCTGCGGTGACCGGCGGCGAGGTTTCCGGCGGGCCGATCTGATAATCTGCCGCCATGCGCACCTTCACCGATGGCCATGTCTACATCTTCACCTTCAAGGATCCCACCCGCTTGCTCTCGCCGATCGCGCACGATCTGCGGCTGCGATGCCGGCGCTTCGAAATCACGCTCGACGAGGGGCGGGTCCGCGGCTGGTTCGACCCCGAGAGCATAGAGGTCGACGGGCCGGTGCGCGAGGGCCGGGTCGACGTCGGCGCGTTCGGCAAGCTCGAGCGCTCGAAGATCCTCTCGGGCATGCGCAAGGACGTCCTGCGCACCCGTCGCCACCGCGAGGTGCGCTTCGTCGGCACCCACGCAGACGGGCGGGTCAAGGGCGGCCTGACGCTCGTCGGGCGCACCGCCGACATCGACTTCGCGGTGCGGGCCGAAGGCGCGCGCATGGCGGGCCGGGTCGAGCTGAAGCCGAGCCATTGGGGCATCAAGCCCTACAAGGCGCTGCTCGGCACGCTGGTGCTCGAAGACCGGGTCGTGATCGAGTTCGACCTGGGCGGGCGCACGTGAAGCCCGGCGCCCGTCCCCTCGATGTCTTGCAGCGCATCCTGCGGCCGGCCGGCGGCGGGGTCTATGTCGTCAGCACCGGGCTCGCCGAGCAGCGCGCGCTGCAACGCCAGGTCTACGGCGCCGAGACGGACGCCGACGTGCACGCGCGCTGGCAGGCGGCCCTGGCGACGCTGCCCGAGGCGTCGGTGGTCACGCTCGGCGTGCCGTCGGACGTGGGCGCCGGCTTCACCCGCGGCGCCAACCGGGCCCCCGCGGCGCTGCGCGCGTGGCTGCTGGGCCGCCCGCGACACCCGCTGTGGACGACCGTCGACGCCGGCGACGTCCGGGTCGTGCCGCAGCTGCTCAGCGACGAGATGCTCGGCGACGCCCAGATCGCGGCGACGCGGGCGGCGCTCTACGGCGACGACCCGCTCGCGGCGGGGTTGCCGGTCTCGCCCCTCGATCTGTGCGCCCGGGCGCTGGCGTGCATCTTCGCCGTCGCGCCCGACGTCGTGCCGATCGTCATCGGCGGCGATCACAGCGTCGGCTGGCCCGCCTTCCTCGCCGCGCACCGCCACTGGGAGCAGGCCCGCGGCCTCCGCCTGGGCCTGCTGCACTTCGACGCCCACACCGACCTTCTCGAGAGCCGGCTGGGCATCAAGTACTGCTTCGCCACCTGGGCCTGGCACGCCAATGAGCTGCTCGGACGGGACGGTCGGCTGGTGCAGGTGGGCGTCCGGGCGAGCGCCCGCCCGCAGGCCCATTGGGAAGACACCCTGGGCGTACGCCAGATCCGCGCCGCGGAGGCCAATCGGCGGGGTGCGGAGGCGCTGGCCGACGAGATCGCCGAGCGGTTCACCCGGCTGGGCGTCGACGCGCTCTATGTCAGCAACGACATCGACGGCACCGACGTGGCCTACGCCGGCGCGACCGGCACGCCCGAGCCCGATGGGCTGACCCCGGATCTGGTCTCGTCGCTGACCCGGCTGCTGGCGCAGCGCTTCCCGCTGGTCGGCGGCGATCTGGTCGAGGTGGCCCCGCCGCTGGCCCACGGCGCGCCGGGTGAACCCGGACGCACCCTCGATACCGCCGCCCGCTATCTGGGCGACCTCGTGCAGTGCGCGGGCACCCGATCCGCGCCGGGCACCTGAGCCCGCATCCCGGCAGAGCAAAATCCGCCGCAAAGCGCCTGCGGCACGCGGAATCCTTTGAATATCGAGCGTTTGCACCGGCCGCGGGCCGAATTCGGGCCGCGTTCAGGTGATCTCGCGATAGATCGCGGCGATGCGCCGGGCCTGGGTGTGCGCGTCGTAGGGCGCGATGGCGGCGGGATCGGGCGTCATCGGCGCCCCGTCGAGGTGCGCCCGATACAGTCGGCCGATCGCCTCGGCGACCGCGGCCGGATCACCATGGGGCGGGCACAGACCGGCGCCGGCCTCGCGCACGATGCGATTGGCCTCCTCGTTGGCCGAGATGGCGAGAATCGGGCGCCCCGCGCAGAGATAGTCGTACAGCTTGCCCGGGATCTGAAGCTCGCACTCGGGCTCGATGATGAGCGCGAGCGCGTCCGCCGCCTGCAGGACGGGCAGGCTGTGGCGGAACGAGACGGCGGGCATCACGAAGAGGTGGTCGTCGAGCCCGAACTCGGCGGCGCGGGCCGCGTGCTCGTCGTCGAGGCCGCCGACGAAGGTCAACCGGGCGCGGCTCGGATCGAGCCCCTCGCTGCGCACGAAGCGCGCGAAGCCGTCGAGCAGCGCGTCCGGCTCGACGAAGCGCCGAAAACGGCCGAAGTACAGCACCGTGAAGGGCCGCCGCGGATCGGCCTCGGGGGCCGGCGTAGGCAGGAAGAGCCCGCGATCGAAGGCGTTACGCACCGCGGTGAACTTCGTCTCGGCGACGCGGCCGGCGTAGGCCCGCACATAGGCGTCACGGCAGGCCTCGGTATTGAGGATGACCTTGGCCGCGGCGCTGAAGAGGGTCTGCTCGAAGCGTTCGAGCGCGCGCCGGGAGACCACCGGGCGCAGGGCCATCTTGCCGGCGTGCTGCGACCACGGATCACGGAAGTCGACGACGAGCGGCAGGCCGGTCTCGCGGGTCAGCTGCAGCGCGGTGATCAGCGGCGACCAGGGATCGGCGCTGATGTGGATGACCTCGGGGGCGTGCTGATGAATCAGCGCCCGGGCGGCCTCCAGGCCGGCGGGCAGGTCGGCCAGGTAGCGATCGAACGGCGTCAGGAAGCTCCAATCCCGCTCGGGCAGCGCCTGACCGGCGACCGATGCGGCCGACTTGAGCGCGGCGCCCACCGCGTCGCCGACCACCTCGGCGGCGCCGCCGACCGTCTCGGCCACCCGGCCCACCTCGTCGGGCAGGCCGTCGAGCAGCGCGCGCCACCCGCGGGCCGAGCGCGGCCCCTGGCTCGATTTCGCCTTGCGCCGCTGCGCGAGCCAGGGCCGCACGACGCCCGAGAAGCCGTAGTTGACGATGGCGTCCGGCGGGATGCAGTCCGCCAGCTCCTGATCGTGGCGCTCCTTGATCGGCGGGCCGGCGAGCACGACCGGCGTCCAGCCTTCGGCGGGCAGGTTGCGGGTGAGATGCAGCGCCCGTTTCGCGCCCGAGACCCCCATCGGCGGGAAGTACGGCGAGATGAGCAGCACACGGCGGGTCGACGGCATCAAGGGCTCTCCGGCAGACTGCTCAGGCCCGCGACAGGCGGGGCAGCGCCCCGTGGGCGGTCCAGCCGAGCGAGGTGGCGCGCGGCTTGGGCCCTTCTGCGGCGAGCACGGCCGCGATGCGCTCGGCGGCCTTGCCATCCCACTTCGCGGGGATGCCGAAGGCCGCGGGGTCGGTCTCCATGCCCGCGCGGTACTCGGACCATACCCGGTCGGGGTCGACGCCCGCGAGGCGGTTGGTGCCGATGAGGCAGGTCGACGGTCGCTCGGTCGACTCGCGCAGGGTGATGCACGGCACCCGCAGGACGGTGGTCTCTTCCTGGATGCCGCCGGAGTCGGTGAGGATGATGCGCGCGTTGCCGACGAGGTGCAGGAAGTCGAGGTAGCCCATGGGCGGCACGACGGTCACCGTGTCCATCGCGTCGAGGCGGCCCTTGAGGCCGAAGCTCTGCAAGCGATCGAGCGTGCGCGGGTGGGCCGGGAAGACGATGCGCTGCTCCGCGGCGACCCGCTCGATGACGTCGAGCAGCCCGCCGAGCACCTTCGGATCGTCGACGTTGGCCGGGCGGTGCATGGTCAGCGCCGCGTAGCCCCGCGACTCGAGGCCGTGATCGGCCAGGACCGTCGACTTCGCCGCCTTCTGCAGGTTGCGCAGCAGCGAGTCGATCATGACGTTGCCCACGAAGTGCACGCCCTCGTGGTCCAGCCCTTCGCGGGCGAGGTTGACCAGCCCGCTCTGCTCGCTGACGAACAGCAGGTCGCTGATCTGGTCGGTCATGACCCGGTTGATCTCTTCGGGCATCGTGCGGTCGAAGCTGCGCAGGCCGGCCTCGACGTGGGCCACCCGGATGCCGAGCTTCACCGCGACGAGCGCGCACGAGAGCGTCGAGTTGACGTCGCCGACGACGAGCACCAGGTCGGGCGCGTGCGTCTTGCAGACCTCCTCGAAGGCGGTCATGACCCGCGCGTGCTGGCTGGCGTGGCCGCCGCCGTGCACGCCGAGGTTGAGGTCGGGGCGCGGGATGCCCAGCTCTTCGAAGAAGAGCGTGCTCATCGCGTGGTCGTAGTGCTGCCCGGTATGCACCAGCAGCGGCTCGATCTCCGGATGGGCCGGGTAGGCCGCCATCAGCGGGGCGATCTTCATGAAGTTGGGCCGGGCTCCGACCACGTTGATGATGCGCATGGGTGCCTCCGGGTGAGCGCCGAGACGGCGTGTACTGCGATTGGCCTCGGGATTCAAGCCGCGTCTGCGGTCGAGGTGAGGGTCGGGGCGGGCCGAAGCAATCGATGTGCCATCGGCGGGCCGCGGCCGGGCGGCTGCGGCGGAGGGGCTGTGCTCCAGGCGGGGCGGGTACGTATGCCCCGCCCGGAACAGAGGGACTACTCCATCAACCCGTCGATCCAGGCGGCGAAGCGAGCGAGATCACCCGCCGGCACCGGCGCACGGCCGAGCGGCATGGTGCTGCCGCCCCCGCCGACCTCGGCCTGGCTGCCGTCCATCTTGCGCCAGATGTAGCTGTTCATGTGATCGCCGGCGGTGATCTGGGGCACGTCGGCGCCCGAGCCCTGGCCGACGGACATCATGATGTCGTCCAGATTGAGCCCGTTGCGCTGCGCGCCGTTGGTGTGGCACGGCGCGCACTGGCCCGAGATGAAGTTCTGAGCCTCGACGTCGGTGAAGGCGCCCATCTCGCCCTCGCCCTCACCTTCGCCTTCGCCCTCACCTTCGCCCTCACCCTCACCTTCGCCCTCACCCTCACCTTCGCCCTCACCCTCACCTTCGCCCTCACCCTCACCCTCACCTTCGCCCTCACCCTCACCTTCGCCCTCACCCTCGCCGCCCCCGGCGCAGCCATCGGCGAATTCGGCGCTGGCGTTGCTGATGAACGTGATGGTCTGCCCGCACATCGTATTGGTGCAGACGATGCTGGCCAGCGCCGCCTGACCGGCGCAGGTCTCGAGGCAGCTCTCGTAGAGGCCGTCAGCGTTGTCGGGGCCGTAGCCCGGGCAGAAGTCGTCCCCCGTCGCGCAGAACGTCAACCAGCGACAGGCACCCACGCACGGATCGGGGTCCTCATCGCAAGGCGGAGCCTCCAGCTGCTCGCCCTCGCCCTCACCTTCGCCCTCACCTTCGCCCTCGCCCTCGCCCTCGCCCTCGCCCTCACCTTCGCCCTCGCCCTCGCCTTCGCCCTCACCTTCGCCTTCACCCTCGCCCTCACCGCCCATGTCGGCGACGGGGTCTTCGGTCCCGTCGTCACAGGCGGTCATCATGGGCATCGCGCAAGCCAGGAGCAGCGCCAGCAACAAACGCTCAGTCAATTTCACGGTGTCGGTCTCCCTCAATCGACATCCACGGCACGCCGCGCGCCGTGTTCCGCGGGAGTATGAAACACTTGGGGGGATCGGGGCAAAGGGGCCTCGACGTTTCCCCGCGCCGACGACCCTCGAAGCGGAAGAGCTCGGGGGCGGACGGTCACATCGGCGGTTCGGCGGCGCACTGTTCGGCGAAGGCGTCGTCCACGCCGGAGACGACGTCGATGACCCCCGCGCAGTCGGGCCGACCGCAGAGCGCACCGGCGATCACGCCGGCCATTTCGGCGCATTGCTCGATGCACTGCGCCTCGACCATCGGCCCGCCGCCGCACGGGATACCGGGGCAGAAATCCGCTGACTCGGCGCAGGTGCCGAGGAACGCACAGGCGAGCGCGCAGTTGTCCTCGGGCGTATCGGCGTCACACATCGGTGCGCCGTCGGGGGCGATGCAGACCGCCTCGCCTTCGCCCTCGCCCTCGCCCTCGCCTTCACCCTCGCCTTCACCCTCGCCTTCACCCTCGCCCTCGCCCTCGCCCTCGCCTTCACCCTCGCCCTCGCCTTCGCCCTCGCCTTCACCCTCGCCTTCACCCTCGCCCTCGCCTTCACCCTCACCCTCGCCTTCACCCCCGCCCTCGCCTTCACCCTCGCCCTCCCCTTCACCCTCGCCCTCGCCCTCGCCGCCTCCGGCATCGATCGCCGTCTCATCCGAAGAGCCCTCGCACCCGGCCAGCGTCATCGTGGCGAGCAACCCGGGCAACAGCAGGTACAACAGCAGCGACTTCATCAGATCTCCCTGGCGGGCTGATGGGCGTATGCCCGCGACGACGCAGTATCGGAGAACCGGGTGGTGCACGCAAAGCCGAGCCGTCGGGCTCGGCGCAGCGTCAGCGGTGAGTCGTCCACCACCCGAGGGCGGCGTCGATGTCATCGGTCTGGGGCGGCGCGAGCACCGGCGCCGGCGGCAGCGGCAGCATGCCCGCGTCGATGTTCGGGTCGTCGAGGAAGATCACCTCGAAGCCGAGCTTCTTGGTGCTGGTGATCACCTCGTCGGGGGTCAGCACCAGCGCCGAGCCCCGGCGGGGGGGCCGGCTCGCCGCCAGCCCCCGACGGGGATCGCTGGTGAGCACCAGCGCCACGGGCGCCCGCGCACGGGCCGACTCGCGGATGAGATCGCCGGCCTCGCTGGTCTCCTTCTCGGGCAGCTCGAGCCCCACCGCGTCGGTGCCGTTCTGATTGAGACCCAGCGCCAGCGCGGCGTAGAGCCCGCCGTCCCCCAGTCGATCGGCCTGGGAGTGCTCCCGGGCGGCGAGCAGCAACGCGCTGAGGTTGCGCGCCGTGGGCTCGGGCGTCAGCCAGTCGGTCACGGTGGCCCCGGCCACGCCGACCAGAGCCGCGATGGCCTCGGCGAACGTGGGCAGCCCGGCCTCGCCGTCGATGACCAGCAGCCGCAGGCGCGTGCGCAGCGCGCGCCAGGCGACCCGATCGAGGCCCTTGTCGGTGGTGCCGACCGCCAGCGCGTCGGCCAGCTCGTCGCACTTGCGCCGCAGCGTCTCGCCCCAGCGGGCCAGCGCTTCGGGATCGGTGCCCGGGTTCGCCTGCCGCCGGAAGATCGACGACTTGAGCCGCAGCCGGGGGCACAAGCTGCGCAGCTCGGACTGCAGGACCCGATTGACCAGGTGGGCGTGCTGCGCCGAGGCCGGGCGGCCGCGCAGGGCGCGCGCCTTGACCAGCGTGGCGGCGATCTGCAGCGTGCCGATGCCCTCGTCGGGCACCAGCGTGCGCGCCGCGGTCAGCCAGAGGGAGAACTTCTCGATGATGCCCAACCGCTCACGGATGCGCCCGACCGCCTCGTCGAGCACCACGCGGGCGTTGGGCGTATCGCCCTCCGCCAGGGCCCGGGCCACCGCGGCCGGCGCCGGAATCGTCGGCACGAGGCCGACACGGGCCAGCCGCTGCACGCTCAGGGCCCCCTCGCCGATGCCGGCGAGCGCCTCGTCGACTCCTTCCAGGAACCGCGCCGCTTCGGCCGCGTCGATCAGCGGCCGGCGGGTGCCGATGCCCGAGGTGCGCGGCTCGTCCATCGAGCCGTCCATGGAGCCATCCATCGAGCCATCGGGCTCGCGCGGCACGAGGCTCGAGGTGTAGGCCCGATACTCGCCGGTCAACGGCAGCGGATCACCCGGGCGCAGCCGCCGCGGCGCCTCCAGGTTGTTGCCGGACGTATTGCCCGCCATCGCCCGAAAACGCGCGCCCATCTCATCGGCCGACGGGCGGCCCTGGATGCGGGCCGGCTGCGGGTCGTCGGAGAGGCTCGCCGCCGTCGGCTTGCCTTCGGGGTCGAACGCCCAGACCCAGCTGTCGCCGTGGTGGACCACCAGCGGAGCGTCGGGGATGAAGTCGGCCAGCGGCGCGAGCTGCACCGGCAGTCGAGCGACGAGGCCGGCGCGGCTGCTCATCAGGCCGAGCAGCAGGCTCAGCGACGACCAGATCTTGTCCCGTGCGGCCTGATCGAGCCCGCCCCAGGCGCCGGGATGCAGCAGGTCGAGGTGGCGGACGAGGTCGTCGACGGTGATGTCGGGATCCTGGCCGGTCTCCCACTGCACCAGCGGCAGCTGCAGCGCCGCGGCCAGCACCCGGGCGAAGTGACCCCCGCTCATCGGATGGCCGCCCCGCTCGGAGAGCACGACCTCGAGGGCGAGCTGCTGAGCGGCCCGGATGCGCAAGCCGTAGACGCTGCGCGCGGTCTGCGCGTCGAGCCGGATCGAGCCCAGCCGTCGCTCTTCGAGCATGCGGATCAGCGCCTCGGGGCGCATGCGCGAGGCGTGCAGCAGCGCGTAGCGCAGGATGGCCTTGTCGAGCCGGGCGTCCGCCGCGGCGGTCTCGGACAGGTCGTCGGGCAGCGCGATGCGGTGGTCGAGATAAGCGTGCAGCGCGGACGGCGCGTAGCTCACCGAGAGCCGCTCGGTGATCTCGGGCACCCCCTCGGCGAAGTCCGCCTGCTCGGCGACCAGGATCGCGCAGGCCCCGTCGGGCAGATCGGCCAGCAGGCGGCCGATACGACCCTCGACGGCCGCCGGATCGCGGTGCGCCCGGTCGAGCTCGTCGAGGATGAACACCGGCGCATAACCCACGCTGCGCAGGTCGTGCATGAAGTGGCGCACCATGTCGATGAGCGCGTCGACGTCGGGCGGACCGTCGGCGACGGCCTCCTGCGCGTGCTCGTCGGGCACCGGCATCGGCTCGGTGGGGCGCTCGGTCGGCGGCGGCGGGTCGGCCATCGCCGGCAGCGGGTCGAGCTCGATGCCCGGGCCATCCTTGCCGCGGTTGGCCAGGAAGAAGCCCAGGCCTCCGCCGACGATCCCGCCGACGATGCCGCCGGTCACGCCGTAGTGCAGGCCGAGGCCACCGCCAGCAATGGCCCCGAGCACGACCGCCGAGGGATCGCCGGTCTCGACCTCTTCGAGGTGGCTCTGCAGCGCGGCGTCGCGCTCGGCGAGCGCGGTGGTCAGCCGACCGACCTCCTCGCGCAGGGCCTCGACGACCTCGGGATCAACCGACGGGCCGACCTGCTCGATGATCGGGGTCGGCGGCGCCGGCGGGCGCACGCCGCGCAGGCGCACCGCCTGCCACAGCACGCTCGCCTCGCGGCCCACGCTCTCGTCCTCGTCGTCGTCATCCTCGTCGCCGAAGAGCGAGTAGCGCGGCTCCGCGGCCGAGCGCAGGGTCTTGAGTTCGTCCCGCTCGGGCACCGCGCGCAGCGCCTGCCGCAGATCGTCGACCGCCGACGCGCGCTCCGCCTCGTCCCCCACCCGCGCCGCGAGGCGCTCGACCAGCTCGTTCAGCGCGGCGACGGCCAGGAACCGGGCCACGACGCGCACCTCGTCGAAGCGATCGCCGCCGCTGGTCCACAAGGCGCTGCTGCGGATGTGCACCGGCAGCAGCTGCACCGGGCGATCGAGCCAGGTCAGCGCGACCATCGCCTGCTCGACGGCGCGATGGACCACCGTGCTGCGGCCCGAGCCCTGCGGACCGAAGATGAGCAGCGCGTCCCGATCCCGCTCGCCGCGGGCGAAGCGGTCGAGCGCGCGCGCCAGGCGGCGGCCGGACTCGCTGCGCACGAACGGCGCTGGCGGGGGTGGCCGATCCGCCCGCAGGTCGGCCCGGGTTCGCGGGCTGAGCGGGGCAGCCGGTCCTTCGGCGATCGCGGTCATCGACGACGAGCGCATGCAGCCTCCATGCAGGGGGTCGATCTCGATCCGGCACCCTAGCAGATTCAACGCCCGCCCGCCTCTTCGCCGCTCGGCGGTCGATTGTATCCGTCGCGGGCGGTCGGTTATGGTGCCGCGAACCGGGACGCCAGGAGCCGACGACCGCCATGCTTCACCGCCGCCCCGCCCGCATGCCCGCGACGCTGCTCGCGCTGGGCGTGGCGCTCTGCATGGCGTCCTGCGGCGACGGATCGGACGTCACGCCCCGCTGGCTGCTCGATCCGAGCGCGCCGCTGCCGCAGTGGCTGTCCGAGGCGGGCGTCTACGCCGATCTGGCCGCCCTCGAGCCCGCCGGCGCCTGGGTGTCGTACGTGCCGCCCCATGGCCTGTACAGCAACCGCGCCGACAAGGATCGACTGCTGTGGCTGCCGCCCGAGACCCGGATCGCGACGGCGGACGAGGCCTGGGTCTTTCCCGTCGGCACGGTGCTGATCAAGACCTTCGCCTATCGCCACGTCGAGGGCCGCTTCGGCGACGTGGCCGTCGAGACCCGGGTGATCCGCCGACAGCCCGATGGCTGGCAGTATGGGGTCTACCACTGGGACGCCGCCGGTCGGCAGGCGCGCCTGGCCGACGCGCGCTGGCCCGAGTCACGCTTTCTGCTCGAAGACGTCAACGGCAGCGACTTCGAGTACGTCATCCCCGGCGAGTTGGACTGTGAGGCGTGCCACGAGACCCATACCCAGGCCCCGGTGATCGGGCTCGGGCCGACGAACCTCGATCCGGCGCTGCTCGAGCGCGCCGAGCTCTTCACGACGCCGCCGACGACGACCGCGCTGCCGGCGCGCGACGCGGTCGAGGAGAAGGCGATGAGCTATATCGTCGGCAACTGTGTGCATTGCCACCACGGTCAGCGGGGCAGCGACAACGCCGCGTTCGATCTGCGCCCCGAGGCGCTGCTGACCAATACGGTGGGCGTGCCGACGGACAGCTCGGCGTCGGGCGACGGGATCCGCGTGGTGCCGGGCGACGCGGCGGCCAGCGCGCTGTACGAGGCGGTCGTCGAGGCCTGGAAGCCGGACTACAGCGGAGACTTCAAGCCGATGCCGCCGGTCGGCATCGTGACCGGCGACCACGACGCTGCGGCGATCCTCTCCCGCTGGATCGACAGCCTGGAGGCGCCCTGAAGATGCCGACCGAGCGGCGCCCCGCGTCCATGGGCTGCGTCCGCGGCAGATCGCTGCCCGGGGCACTATTCACGGGGCGATTCCCGGGGTGGTCAGCGGGCCTGCGCCTTGGCGTGGTGATGCGCGCGGCCACGCTCATGGCGCTGCTGACGGCGAGCGGATGCGACGATACGTCATCGGCGCCTTTTGATCCGATCGGCCGTCCAGCCGACGCCGCGGTCGCCCCTCAGATGCCGGAGCCGGAGTCGGATCCGACGCCCGAGCCCGAGCCGGCGCCCGAGCAACCGCTACAGCTCGATTTCGTACCCATCGAGCACGACGCGGGCGCGCTGCGCATCACCGATCTCGCCTTCCTGCCGGGCACCGACGGTGAGTTCGTCGTGCTCGACAAAGACGGCGACGTCATTCATATGCGGCTGGATGGCGACGGCGCCATCCGCCTCGGCGCCTTTCGGCTCGACGACGTCTGGAGCGAATCCGACGCCGGCCTCATCAGCGTCGCCGTGGACCCGGACTTCGCGCAGAATCGCTTCATCTACCTCGGCTACACCCCCAGCCGGCAGGCCAGCGTCATCCGACGCTATCGGCTGGCGGGTGACCACGACGCCGTGCCCGCCAGCGCGGTTGATGTCTTCGCGGCCGAGGAGCCGCGCGCGCCGCGCTCGTGGCACAACATCGGCAAGATGGGCTTCGACGACGACGGGGTGCTGTGGGCGCTCTTCGGCGACAAGGTCATCGACGAGAACGCCGCCGACCCGCACTCGCCGCTCGGGGCGTTGGTTCGCCTGGTACCTCTGCCCGAGGGCGGCTTCGACGTGCCGCCCGACAACCCGTATCTCGATGGCTCGGGGCACCCCACCGTGTATGCCAAGGGCTTCCGCTCGCCGTGGACCGGCTTCTGGTGGCGGGGCAGCTTCGTCCTGGGCGACGTGGGCCTCGACCGATTCGAGGAGATCAACCGGATCGACGCCCCCGGATTGAACTTCGGCTGGCCCGACTTCGAGGGCCCCTGCCCCGCCGGCGATTGCGCGGGCACCGAGCCGCCGTGGCTGAGCTACGGCCGCGGCGGCAGCGATCGTTTCGTGCTCGACGACCCGCAGGCCACGAGCAGCCGCCTGCGCTCGGTCTGGGTCGCCCCGCCCCGCGCAACCGACGCCGGACCCGATCCGTACGACGGGCGCTGGGACGAGGTGATGCTGTTCGGCGACGCCTTCGTGGGCTACGTGCGCGGGCGTTCGATGGGTGGGGGCGAGAGCTGGCCGGTGGGCCACCTGCACTTCGCGACGGCCTTCGCCACGGGCCCGGACGGATACGTCTACGCCACGGCCCTGGGCACATGGCCGGTGGATGCGCCGGTGGTGCCCTCACCGATTCTGCGGGCGGTGCCGACCGAACGCTGATGTCCGCGGAGTGTTCCGGTGCGCCGCCGGCGGCCGGTCAGGCCCCGGGCCGCGACGCGGTCGCGGGCGGCTCGGGCGGTCTGGCCTCGTCGCTCGCGCCTTCACCGCTCACCGGGGCCCACGTGCGCAGCACGCGCTCGAGGACACCACGCGGAATCGGCTTGGGGATGTAGTCGTCCATGCCCGCTTCGAGGCATCGCTCGCGGTCGCCGGGCATCGCGTTGGCCGTCATCGCCACGATCGGCTTCTCGTAGCCCTGGGCGCGCAGGGTGCGGGTGGCGGCGTAGCCATCCATCCGCGGCATCTGACAGTCCATGAAGATGATGTCGTAGTCCTTGCCGAGCGCCTGCTCGACCGCGCCGGTGCCGTCGTCGACGCTGTGCACGTCGCAGCCGAGCTTCTCGAGCAGCCGCGTCGCCACCCGCTGGTTGATGACGTTGTCTTCGGCGAGCAGCACCCGGATCTGATCGGTGACCGGCTCGATCAACCGATCGTTGGCCTTGTCGTCGTCGGTCTTGGCCTCTACGGGGGCGTCGGCGGCGCCCATCGGCAGGCTGACCCGGAAGCGGCTGCCGCGCCCCACCTGACTCTCGACGCGGATCTCACCGCGCATCAGCTCGGCGAGGCGGCGACAGATCGCCAGCCCGAGGCCGGTGCCGCCGAACTTGCGGGTCGTCGACGAGTCGGCCTGGCTGAAGGCGTCGAAGATGTAGCGCAGCTTCTCGGCGGGGATGCCGATGCCGGTATCGGCGACGACGAACTCGAGCATGTCCTCGCCGCGCCAGATGACCTCGACGGCCACCTTGCCTTCGCGGGTGAACTTGACCGCGTTGCCCGCCAGGTTGAGCAGGATCTGGCGCAGGCGCACCGCGTCGCCGAGCACCCATTGCGGCACGCGCTCGTCGACCCGTGACTCGATGCGGATCTCCTTGCCCTGCGCCGCCGGCAGCAGCACGCCGGCGACGTCTTGCACGACCTGATGCACATCGAACGGGCGGGACTCGATATCCATGCGCCCCGCCTCGATCTTGGAGAAGTCGAGGATGTCGTTGATGACCGTCAGCAGCGCCGTGCCCGAGCGCTCGATGCTGCTGACATACTGCATCTGCTCGTCGTCGAGCCGCGTATCGAGCAACAGCGTCGTCATGCCGACCACGCCGTTCATCGGCGTGCGGATCTCGTGGCTCATGTTGGCGAGGAAGTCGGCTTTGGCCTGGGTCGCCGCCCGTGACTTCTTCAACGCCTCGGCGAGTTCGTTCTCGGTGCGCCGGCGGGCCTCCACCTCGGCCTCGAGCTCGGCGTTGGCCGCTTCGAGCGCCAGCGTACGGGCTTCGAGGCCTTCTTCGAGGCGCAGCGCCCGTCGACGCATGCCCCACAGGCCCTGAACGGCGAGCAGGATGAGCAGACCGATGAGCACCAGCCGCAGGTTGTCCCGCAGCTGCGCGTCCTTCACGGCGTTCTTTCGCAGCTCGCTCAGCTGGCCCTGCAACTGCGCGTAGGTCTCGCCCTCGGTGGCGCCGAAGTAGGCTTCGAGGCGCCGATCGACCTCCCGGCGACTGCTGACGAGCACTTCGAGGTGGCGCCGCAACCCGCCGATCTTCTCGGCGAGGGACGGCTGAAGCCCCTCGACCTGCCCCAGCTCGGTCGCCCGGGCCTCGATGGAGCGCCCGCGGGCCTCGCCGCCGCGCAGACCGAAGATCAGCGTATCCTGCCACAGCCCGCGCAGCAGACCGTCCAGGCGGGCCGCGCGCTCCGGCGGCTCCTGCTCCGCTTCGGGCAGGATCTCGCCGATGAGCGTCGGCACATAGGTGACCGAGTTCTGCAGGATCGCGTGCTCGGACTTGAAGCCCTCGACCTGCTTGCGCTTGCCTTCGACGGTCTCGGCGATCGTATCGAACAGGCTCGACGGCGTCTCGCCCACCTGGGGGTCGGAGGCCACGTCGCCCATATTGTGCGACAGGGGCGTGCGGTCGGCCTCGGCGTCCATCGACGTCGGCTCGCCGCCGCGAATGGCTGCGATGGCGTCGCGCCCGCCGTTGACCGCCGCGGTGATCGTCAACGCCTGCCGGGTCAGCTCGTCATAGCTCGCGCCGATGGAGTGCTGCGCCTCACGCAGCGCCCCGTCGAGTCGAACCTCGGCGAACTGCAGCGCCCGGACCTCATCGATGGCCACCGCGACCCGGTCGGCCCGTTGTTGCAGCGGCTCACCGCTGAGCAACAGCGCGCCGACGAGCCCCATGATCCACAGGAAGACCGTCAGCAGGTGGCGCACGCCCATCACCGGCCTTCACCTCCGCCCACCGGCTGGCCGCCCCACTCGCCCGTGAGCGACTCCAGAAACGCGACGAGCAGCCGGATGTCGTCGTCGGTCGCGCGGCGCCCGAGCTGATACTTGATCATGACCCGCACCGCGTCTTCGAGGGTCGCGGCGCTGCCGTCGTGAAAATAGGGCGCCGTCACGGCCACGTTGCGCAACGACGGCACCTTGAACCGATGGCGATCGGCCTCGTCGCGGGTGACGTTGAACCGGCCCATGTCGGCCTTCTCGATCGGCGTCCCGCGATCGGCGAAGTAATCCCCGAGAATCCCGAACCGCTGCAGCATGTTGCCGCCGACGGCCACCCCTTGATGGCAGGCGACGCAACCCAAGGACTTGAACCGGCCATAGCCGGCGAGCTGCTCGGCGCTCAGCGCGTCGTCGTCGCCCTGCAACCAGCGATCGAAGGGCGACCCGGGGGTGACGAGGGTCTCGACGAAGCTGCCGATGGCGTCGCGCACATGCCGGGGCTCGATCCGCCGCGCCCCGTCGTAGTGCTCCTTGAAAGCGGCTCGGTAGCGCTCGTCGGACTCGAGATAGGCGATGACCCGCTTCCAGTCGGTGCCCATCTCGCGGGGGTCGAGCAGCGGCCCGTCCACCTGCGCGCGCACGTCGCTGGCCCGCGCGTCCCAGAACTGCGCGAACTGCAGCGCCGAATTGAAGACGGTCGGCGCGTTGATCACGCCGAGCTGTCCGCCGACGCCCACCGAGCGTGCCCGCCCGTCCATGCCGCCCTTGGCCAGCGGATGGCACGAGGCGCACGAGACGCTGCCATCGCCCGACAGGCCGGTATCGTTGAAGAGCCGCCGGCCGAGTTCGGCCTGCGGCTTGGGCGGAAACAGCGCCGGGGCGATCGGGGTGATGGGCTCGGATCGGCGAGCGCCGTCACCGATCTCGGCGCTGACGGGCGCGGCGCCGAGGCACAGCAGGACCGCCAGCGGGGCGATCCACCGCCGCCCACGCGATGCGCCGCCGCGCGGCGGGCCGCTCGCTCGGGCTTCGAGGTGTGGAGGGCGCGCGCCGACCGGCATCCGGTTCACCTTTCGAACAGGTTCCGCAGTTCCCCTATAAGGGGCACACCGTACACCCTACCCTATAGCAGACAGCGGCGCACGTCAGAAGTCCTGCCGCAGCGGGTGGGCGAAGATTTCGTCGACGACCACATGCGCCGGCCAGCCGAGCACGTCGACGATCATCTCGGCGACGGTGTCGGCGGGCATGGCGCCATCGCGCGATCGGCCGGGCGTGGTGCCGCCGAACCAGGTGTCCATGATGCCCGGATTGAGCAGGGTCACCCGCAGGCCGCGGTCTTTGAACTCGCGCAGGATCGAGCCCGAGAAGCCCGCGAGTCCATGCTTGGCGGCCGCGTAGGGGGCCATGCGGGCCAGCGGCCGCCGGGCCAGATCGGACGCCACGTTGACGATGTGCCCTCCCCCGCCCGCCAGCAGATGCGGGATGGCCGCGCGGCTGACGTAGATCGGGCCCTTGAGGCAGACATCGACGGTGAAGTCGATCTCGGCGACGTCCTGGTCGAGCAACCCGGCGTAGCGCCCGACTCCGGCGTTGTTGACGACGACGTGCAATCCGCCGAGCGCCGCCGCCGCGTCATCGACGAACGCCCCGACCGCCGCGGCGTCGCGGACGTCGACCGAGCGATGGAAGGTGCGCCCGGGCCCCGCGTCGCGCTCGATCTGACCGGCCAACTCGGCGAGGCCATCGGCAGACCGGGCGAGCAGGGCGACGCGCGCACCGGCGGCGACGGCGCGACGGGCGAGCGCGTGGCCCAGGCCACGGCTCGCGCCGGTGATCAGGACGGTCTTCCGGTCGAGCTTTCCCACACCTATCTCCCGCTCAGCGCTGCGTTTCCCGGGCCGTCTCGGCGTCGAAGTCGGCGAGGCGCTTCTCGGCCGCCGCCCGGGCCGAGGCTCGGCGCTGGCCCTCGGGCAACGCCTTCCAGACGGCGACGGCCTCGGCGAGCGCCGCGCGGGCCGCCACCCGGTCGCCTCGGGCCACTTCGATATCGGCCAACAGCGTCCACGCCCGGGCGGCCCGCGGCCCGTAGACCCGCTCGATGGCGGCGCGCGCGCTGGCCCGCGCGGCGTCGGGCTGGTTGGCCTTCAGCTGGATCCAGGCCAGGCGATAGGGCGGCTCGTAGGCGTCGGGCAGCGCCTTCATCGAGGCCTTCAGCGCCGGGATCAGCTCCGCCGGCTCGCCGAGAAACGCGTAGACCTCGGCCCGCGGCCAATGCCAGGTCATCGCGGCGTAGGGCGTCGCCTGCGCCGCCGCCCGATCGAGCAGCGCGCGCTGCGCCTCAGCCTGGGTCCGGGCCGCCTCGGGGCGGCCCCGCGTCATGTGGATCTCGCGCAGGATACGCCGCGCCTCGCTGCGATCGTCGACGGTCAGCGGCGCCGCCGGGTCGTCGACGGCGGCCTGCACCGCGGCGATCGCCGTGTCGAGCAGCGCGCCATCGAGCGGCGCTCCGGCCCTGGCCCGGGCCACGGCGCACCCGTGCAGGTAGTAGACGAAGTCCGCCGCGGCGGGGGTATGGCCCCGCGTCGCCGCCTTCAACTCGGCCCGGCCCACATCGACGCAGCGCCGATGAGCCCCGGCCCGGTAGAGCGCGTTGAGCCAGGCGACCCGCACCGCCGGCCCGCGGGGCCAGTCGCCGGGCGCGGCCTTCACCGCGCGGGCGAAGGCGTCCGCGGCTGCAGGGTAGCGTCCGCCGGCCGACGCCATATCGCCGACCCGCGCCGCTTCTTCGGCCGGGCTCTCACGCCCGGCGACCCGCCGCGCGCCGGCGTCGAGGAAAGCGACGAACGCTTCCGGGCTCGCGGCCCCGAGCAGCCGCGCGGCCACCGACTCGTCGCGGGCGTCGACGACGAAGAACGTCGGCCAGACCTCGGGCGGGAACTTCGCGAGCGCCGCCGCGTTGACGGCGCGATCGGTGTCCATCGCCAGCCAGACGAAGCGGTCAGCGACCGCCGCGAGGTGCGGGTCCCGCAGCACGGTGTGCTTCATCGACAGGCAGGTGTGGCACCACTCGGCCCAGAGATCGATGACCAATGGTCGATTCGTCGCGCGCGCCTCGGCGAGCGCCGCCTCGTAGGCGTCGGCGTGCCACGGGATCGGCCCGCCGTCCTGCGAGCCGGCGGCGAGCGCCGGTGCACTCACCATCATCAGGGCGCAGAGGGCGAGCAAGGCGGCCGTCGCGATGCGCCGGGGCGTGCTGGGTTCGAGCATGGCGGCAGTCTAGCAGCCCCAACCGCGCGCCCGATAGCGTCGACGCCGACGGCCGCCGTCAGATCAAGCTCAGCTGGGCGGCTTCCCGCTCACGGGGCCACGGCGGCAGCTCACCCACCGGCGCGCCCCGCCGTCGCAGCATGCCGTGGAAGGCGCGCGCGAGCAGCGGCACGTCGGCATCCCCCGGGCTGTGCATGAAGACATAGGGATCACGCCCTTCGGCGATCCAGCGGGCCACCACGTCGGCCCACGCCGCCAGCCACGGGCCGTTGGCGGTCGCGACGGGGTGCGCCACGATGCGGATGAACGGATGCGGCCCGAGCCCGATCGGGCGAACCGGTAGATCGGGCTTGCGGGTCAGCGCGTTTCGGGTCGGCTCGTCGAAGGGCGGTGAGGCCGTACGCAGGGCCCGGGTATCCATCACCACCCGGTCGGCCCCCGCTTCGAGCAACAGCGCCTCGAGCGCCTGCTCGGCCGAGCCGCCGTCGAAGAAAGCCGGGTGACGCACCTCGACCGCGACGGCCAGCGACGGGGGCAGACCGCCCAGAAAGTCCGCCAGGACGGCGAGCCGCTCCGGCCCGAACGCCGCGGGCAGCTGCACGAACAGCGGGCCCATGTGATCGGCGAGCGGCGCCACCGCAGCGAAGAAGCGCTCGATGGTCTTGCGGGGGGGCGCGAGCAGCGCGTCGTGGGTGATGCCCCGCTCGAGCTTGAGGCAGAAGCGGAAGTCGGGCGATACCGCCGCGGCCCAGCGGGCCGAGGTCTCGGTCGTCGGCACCCGATAGAACGTCGTATTCCCCTCGACGGTGTTGAAGACGGAGGCATACTCCGCCAGAAAGTCGCCCTGCCGGGCGCCGGTCGAGAAGAAATCGTCCTGCCATATCTGGGCCCCCCAGAGGGGACCGCCCAGGTGAAAGCGCTCGATGCTCATGGCGGGAGCAAGCCACGAACGCACGACAGTATCAAGGGTCGACCCCGCTCGTTCTGTCAGCAGCCCCGCCCGGGCACCGGGTAGACTCACCCATTGTAGAGTCTGTGCCCCATCCGTGACGATCGGCGACGCTGGTTGGTATCTATGCACAATGACGGTTGATCCGAGGTCGGGAAACGGGGATCGTATGTGAGGTTTCGTCTCGAGGACATCGGGGGTCTCAATGCGTACGTCAGCCCATGTGTTGCTGGCCGCGACCGTGATCTTGCTTGCCGGCCCGGCCACGGCTCAGGTCACCAACTTCAGCACCGACGTCGCTGAGTCGATCGACGACGGCCTCGCCTGGCTCGACGCGCAGGGGGCGTTCAACAACCCCAGCTCCTGCGGCGACGGGGCGGGCCTCTGCGCGCTGGCCCTCCTCGAAAAACGCGAGAGCGCCGACCAGAACGCCGCGGTGCAGGGCTACCAGAACGCATCGCCGGCCGATCAGCAGCGTATCGATCGGGTCATCGCCTACATCATCGCCCAGGCCGGTCAGGGCTTCTACGCCTACCGCGACGGCGCCGAGATGATGGCGCTGGCGGTCTACCTGCGCACCGGTGGACCCAACGGGCAGGCGCGCAACGCGCTCAACCAGATCTTCGATCGCACCATCCAGAACCAGGGCGGCCACGGCTACTGGTGCTACAACAACGGCGGCTGTGAGGACTCGTCGACGACGCAGCTGGTCATGGCCGGGCTGGCGGCGGCCCGCGGGGTCTACGCCGCGCCGCAAGGCGGCGACGCCAACCGGCTCAACAGCCTCAACGCCGCGACCCGGCGCACCGGCGACGCCTACGCCAACAACGGCGTCAACGGCGGCCTGAACAACGACCGGGGCCATGGCTATCGCCGGGGCAACGCGCCCAGCTACCAGCAGACCGCGTCGGGGCTGTGGTGCCAGATCATCGGCGGCCGGGACATCAACGACGGCTCGATCCAGGCCTATCTGAAGTGGCTGTACCACCGGTACAGCTATACCAGCACCGCGCCCGCGAACGGGGGCTGGTCGCAGTCCTACTTCTACTACCTGTGGTCGTCGGCCAAGGCCTATACCTTCCTCGAAGACGCGGGCGTGCAGCCGGCCGGGGCCAACATCTCCACCGAAGACCTGGGTACGCTGCCCCCGGGCAACGCGCCGGCCTTCGGGAACCGGCAGCAGCACCTCAACCCGGCCGCGGTCTCGCGCGTCCCCCGATTCGGCAACAACGGCGCCGGCTTCTACAACGACCTGCGCGAGCAGCCGCGCTGGTACTTCGACTACGCCCATACGATCATGGGCCGCCAGCAGGGCAACGGGCAGTACACCCCGCCGCCCGGGCACAACGCATGGAACGCGTACTCGACCCAGGCCTACGCCCTGCTCGTGCTCGAGCGTTCGGTGGGCGGCGGCTGCGTCGACTCGGACGAGGACGGCATCTGCGACGCCGAGGACAACTGCCCGCAGGTCGCCAACCCCGGCCAGGCCGACGGAGACGGTGACGGCGTCGGCGACGTCTGCGACAACTGCCCGGGTGACGCCAACCCCGATCAGAGCAACCGCGACGGCGACGCCAACGGCGACGTCTGCGACGCCTGCCCGGACGACAACGACGCCAACGCGGTCGACAGCGACGGCGATGGCATCGGCGATCCCTGCGACAACTGCCCCGCGACGCCCAACGGCGATCAGGCCGACGGCGACGACGACGGTCGGGGCGATGTCTGCGACAACTGCGCCGGGGCCGCCAACCCGGATCAGGCCGACGGCGACGGCGACGCGCTCGGCGACGCCTGCGACAACTGCCCCGCGGCGGCCAATGCGAACCAGGCCGACGGCGACGGTGACGGCCGCGGCGACGTCTGCGACAACTGCCCCGCGGCGGCCAACGGCGGGCAGGCCGACGGCGACGGCGACGCGGTGGGCGACGCCTGCGACAACTGCCCGCAGATCGCCAATGACGACCAGAGCGACGTCGACCGCGATACCGTCGGCGACGTCTGCGACAACTGCACCGACATGCCCAACGACGAGCAGGCAGACAGCGACGGCGACGGCCTCGGCGACGTCTGCGACCCGTGCAGCGGTGATCCGCAGCCCGAGGTCTGTGATGGGCTCGACAACGACTGCGATGGCATCACCGACGAGAACGTCGACGAGCCGCCGGCCGGTAATGCCTGCGAGGCCGACGCGCCGGGGGCGTGCAGCCAGGGTGAGGTCGTATGTGATGGTGGTGGTTACATCTGCCTGCCGCTCATCGAGCCGGTCCCCGAGATCTGCGACGGGATCGACAACGACTGCGACGGCACCGCCGACGAGGACGTCTTCGGCGTCGGCCAGACCTGCCCGACCGGCGAGCCCGGCGCGTGCGCTGCGGGGACGACGGCCTGTGTCTTCGGGGAGGAGCAGTGCAACCCCGACGCGCAGCCGGTCGTCGAGACGTGCAACGGCCTCGACGACGATTGCGACGGCCTGATCGACGAAGAGCTGCGCAACGCCTGCGGGCAGTGCGGCGAGCTCGGCCTCGACGAATGCGACGGCATCGACAACGACTGCGACGGCACCGTCGACGAAGACAGCCAGTGCCCCACCGGCACGCAGTGCATCAACGGCGAGTGCATCGACGAGTGCGTGCGCAACGAGTGCCCGCCGGATCTCACCTGCGTGGCCGGGGTCTGCGTCGAAGACCCCTGCGATGCCACCGATTGTCCGCAGGGGCAGCTGTGCGAAGACGGTCGGTGCTTCGATCCGTGTGACGCCATCGACTGCGGGGACCTCGGCTGCTACCTCGGCGAGTGCGGCGACGCCAACTGCTTCACCGTCGGCTGCCCACCGGGCGAGGTCTGCACCGACGCCGGCTGCATCGACGACCCCTGCGCCGACGTCGAGTGCGAGGGCGATGCGTTCTGCCGGGAGGGCGTGTGTGTCGGCAGCTGTGGCTTCGTGAGCTGCGCGCTCGACGAGCGCTGCGTGGACGGCGAGTGCATCGGTGATCCCTGCTACGGCGTCGACTGCCCCGCCGGCCAGAGTTGCACCGACGGTGCCTGCTTCGAGGACCCGTGTCAGGACGCCGAGTGCCCCGAGGGTCAGGCATGCATCGGCGGCTTCTGCCAGACCGACCCCTGCCTCGCCGTCGACTGTCCGGCCGGACAGATCTGTGAAGCCGGTCCGGGCGGCACGGCGCAGTGTGTGGGCGGGTCCGACCCGGGCGACCCGCCGCCCACCCGTGACGGCGGCATGGACCCGCCGGACGATGACCGCGACAACGGGCTGCCGCCGCCGGGCACCGATGGCGCCATCGCGCCGAGCGACGGCGGGCTGCCGCCGGGTACGGCCGACGAAGGCACCGGCGGCGGCGCCGATGCGGAGGTCGTCGGTTGCGCGTGTCGCGCCGACAGCGACGGCTCCGGCAGCGCGTGGCTGCTCCTGCTGCTCGCCGGCCTGCCTCTGCGGCGGCGCCGTCGCGGCTGAAGCCGGCCCTGCCGAGCCGGTCGCGCGTTCGACCGACTGCGATTCACCGCGCCGATCTCACCGGGCAGCGCCACCACCCGACGGCGTCGTCACCGGGTTGCTGCCGGCCCGGCCGCGGGCCTCACCGGCCGATGCCATGCAATGCCGACAATGGGTACTACTGCCCTTGCACTGACACGCGAAACAGTGCACAAAGGCAGTGATGGGTTGTTGAGACTCGCGCGCAGACACTTTTTCGGCAAATAAGCCGCGACCACGCCTGCTGAGCGTGCATCCATGCAACCGACGCGTGAGTTCGGACTCACTCTGGCACCTCGTGGGACGGGGTGGGTCATCCACTAGTTGACGCTATCTGGCATTCGCAGTATCACATGCCCGCCGACTCACGTCGGTGTGCCCCTGGTAGAGCGACACCAATGGCACGACGCAGTCTCGGTCAGGGTGCACCTGACTCACTCTGGAGAACACATACGATGGCGGTCACCATCCAAATCGGTGTAGACAGGCTCAACGACCCATCGGTCGCCAAAGCCCTCGCAAATCTGGTCCTCGCGCTGGGCGGCGCGGCGACCGGTCAGAAGAAACCTTCCGAACCGTCCGCCCCAGCGAAGGCCGCGGCCCCGGCAGCCCTGGCCCCGGCAGCCCCGCCCCCGGCAGCAGCACCGGCCCCCGCGCCGGCGGCCAAGGCGCCCGCAGCCGCGAAGGCGCCCCGCAAGGCCCGCAAGAGCGCGCCGAGCAAGGCCGCCGCGAAGCCCGACGCAGAGGGTGACGTGGTCGCGCGCTACGAAGCCTTCGTCGAGAACCTGCCCGAGCGGTCCCGTGCGTTCCTCGATCTGCTTCGGCAGCGCGGCTCGCTGACCATCAACGAAGCGATGGAGGCCCTCGACATCTCGGTGCCCAAGGCCATGGGTGGCATCACCGGTAGCATCGGCCGCTGGGCGCCGGTCCGCAAGGTGCCGATCCCCTACGAGGCCTCGATGGTCGACGGGGTGCGCACCTGGACCTGGATCGGCGGCCCGGACGGCGCCACGCCGGCCAAGCCCGCCGCCAAGAAGCCGGCTGGCAAGAAGAGCAGCACCAAGAAGAGCAGCGCGAAGAAGGGCAAGGCAGCCTCGAAGAAGGCCAAGGCCAAGACGCCGGCGCCCGCCGACGATGGCAGCCTCGCGCAGCGCTACCAGGCCTTCGTGGCCAACCTGCCCGATCGCTCGCAGCAGTTCATCGCGCTCGTCGAAGAGAAGGGTGTGTTGACCATCAGCGATGCGATGGAGGCCCTCGGGCTCACCGTGCCCAAGGCGATGGGCGGCATCACCGGCAGCATCGGCCGCTGGGCGCCGGTCCGCAACATCCCGGTGCCCTACGAGGCCATCACGGTCGACGGCGAGCGCGCCTGGAAGTGGCTCGGCGCACCGACCGACGATGCGGAGGGCACGTCCCCAAAAGCTGAAGCGCCCGCGGGGGTGACGCCCGAGGCGTCGACCCCCGAGGGCGCGAATTCGGCTGAGGAGACCCGTGAAGCGGCGATCGAAGCGATCATCGAAGGCTTGAGCGACCGGGCGTCCCTGTTCGTCCGGACGCTGCGTCAGCGCGAGATGATGACCATGCAGGAGGTGCTCGACACCTTCAGCCTGGCCAAGGCCCGCGCGGTCTCTGGGATCGTCGACCCGATCCTGTCGGCGTTTCGCGATGCGGAGATCGAGCCCCCGTTCGAGGCGACGTTTGCGCCGACGGGGGAGAAGGCCTGGATCTGGGCGACGTCTGCGGCTGCGGCAGCGCCGGCTGAAGACACCGCCGCCGAGGATCCGACCGACGAGCGGGGCATGAGCGCCGCTCGACCCGGCGTGCGCGTGCGCCGTCGGGTGCGCTGAACGGTCCCGAGCAACGGGCGGGGCAGCCTCCTGCGCCGCCCGACCGATGACCTCTCCCCTCGTCCTGCTTCCTGCTTCCTGCTTCCTGCTTCCTGCATACGCCGGTGTGATCTCTCGCCGATGCCCATGCAGGCTCTCTCTCGTTCGAGCATGCATCCGGCGCGTCAGAGGAGACGGTGATGACCGATGACTGGCTCGATATCGACGCCTTGCCCGGACCCGCGTTCGCCCTGGCCGACGAGCTGACACCCGGCGAGGGGCACTGGCATACCCATCGACATCACCAGTTGTTGTATGCCGCCCGCGGCGTGATGCAACTCGAGATAGACGGCGGGCGCTGGGCGTTGCCTTCGGCGAGGGCCGCCTGGCTGCGTGCGGGGACCCGCCATCGGGCGACCGTGCACGCGCCCGCCTCTCTGCGCACGGTGTATTTTGCCACCGATGCGGTGCCATCGGCGGTCGACTCTCTGGGTGACTGCCGGGTCTTCGCGGTCTCGGATCTCTGCCGTGAGATGATCCTGCATGGTATGCGCTGGGGCCCCGATCGCTCGCCTGAGGACGCGCGGGCCAATCGCTTCTTCGCTGCGTTGGTCGACTGCTGTGTGGACTGGGTCGACGCCATCCAACCCTTCCGTCTGCCCCGGGCCCGCAGCCCCGAGCTCGGCCTGGCCATGAGCTTCGCCCGCGACAACCTCGGCGAGGCCCGGGCTGAGGCGGTCGCGGCGGCCGGCGGCATGTCGACCCGCACGCTGTCCCGGCGCTTTCGCGACGAGACGGGCATGAGCTGGCGCACCTGGTTGCGCACCGCGCGGGTGCTGCGCGCGATGGAGCTGCTCGCCGACGGGCATTCGGTGACCGATACCGCGTTCAGCGTCGGCTTCGACAGCCCGGGCGCCTTCAGCCACGCCTTCGGCGCGCTCGTCGGTGAAGCGCCGAGCGCTTTCGCCCGCAGCCTGCGCCGAGCGGCGGGCGGCCTCCCATGAGCGATGGCGCCCTGCCCTACCAGCCCTACTACTGCGAAGAGAACGCCTGGCACCGCTGCCGGAGCCTGGGGCCGAGCAGCGTCGCGCTCTTCGTCAGCAACCCGCCGCGCCAGGTGGTGCTCTTCGCCCAGCGAGCCGCCGATGAGCTGCCCTATGTGGTCTGGGACTACCACGTCGTCGTGGCCTGCCCGAGCGAGGACGGCTGGCAGCTGCACGACCCCGACTGCACGGCCGGCACCCCGCTGCCGATCGAACGCTGGCTCGCCGTGAGCTTCCCCCATGTGGGCCGGGTCGACGCGCGGTACGACCCGCGGTTTCGGGCCGTCCCGGGCTCGACCTATGTCGAACGCTTCGCGAGCGATCGACGGCATATGCGTAATGGCGATCGTTGGCACGCGCCGCCGCCGAGCTGGCCCTGCATCGGCCAGGGCTTCAACCTCTTCGAGTTCGTCGACATGACCGACGCGTCGAACGATGTGCTCGATCTGGCCGGCCTGCGTCGGCGATTCTGTTCGAACCGCTCGAAGTGAGAGAGGCGACATGCCGACCTGGATCCGCACCCGCCGCGCCGTGCTCGGCAGCCGCCGGCTGACCCCGACCCCGGCGCTCCTCGTCGTCGAGGGCAACCGCATCGTCGAGGTCCGCGCGGCCGACGATACGCCCGATGAAGCCCCGAGCGACGTCGAGGTGGTCGACGTCGGCGATCATCTGGTCACGCCGGCCTTCGTCAACGGACATACGCACCTCGCCATGTCGGCCCTGCGCGGCGTCGGCCTCGAGGCCATGGCGGGCAATATCATCGAAGATCTCTACTTCAGGATAGAGGCGCTGCTCACCGCCGACGACGTCCGGGCGTTCACCCGGATGGGGGCGGCCGAGAGCCTGCTGGCCGGCGTCGGCGCGGTCTGGGACCATTATTACTTCGGCGAGGCCGTCGCCGCGGGCATGGCCGATCTGGGGCTGACCGGCGTCGTCGCGCCGACCGCTCAAGACCTCGCTGGACCCGGCGTCCCACGGCTGGAGGACGCCCTCGACGCCACTGCCCGCCTCGCCACGGACGACACGTGGTCCGAGCGCGGTATCTTCGCCGCCTGCGGGCCACATGCCACCGACACCGTCAGCGACGCCCTGTGGCGACGGATCGCCGAGTTGGCGGAGACCCATCAGATCCCGATCCACGCGCACGTCGCGCAGTCGGTCGAAGAGTATACCCGCTCGATGCAGCGGCACTCGGCCAGCCCGGTCGCCCGTCTGGGGCAGCTGGGAGCGCTCGACGCGGGCGCCGGCATGTTGCTGGTGCACGGGCTCTATGTCACCGAGGCCGACCTCGCCCGCTTGAAGGCGGGCGGCAACGTGCTGTGCTACTGCCCGTTCTCCCAGCTGCAGTTCGGGTTCCCCGCCGCGGTCGAGGGGTGGTGGAAGGCCGGCATCCCGTTCACGGTGGGCACCGACTGCGGCGCGAGCAACGACTCGATGAGCGTGCAGCAGGAGCTGCGGTTGCTGGCCTCGGGCCGCGCCTTCGCGGTCGCGCCGTCCACCGTCGGCCGGCGCTTCAGAGCCGAGGGCGCGATCGAGCAGGCCGCCGCGCTCGATGGCCTGCGCCGACAGCGCAGGACCGAGCAGCAGGCGCTGGCCGATCCCCAGACCCTGCTCGACACCGTCTGGCAGGTCCCCGGCCGGCTGCATCCGAAGCTGGAGGTCGGTGAGCTGCGCGCCGGCGCCCGGGCGAACCTGTGCATCTGGGACGCGGACGATCCGGCCTGGTGGCCGCGGACCGCGCCTGTGCGTGCGTTGACTATGGGTGATATCGGCTCGCCCTGGGGCTTGATGGTCGACGGTCGCTGGATCGGCGAGCGCGGCGATCTGCGCCGCAGCTTGCTGTGCAGCGACGATTGGCGGGAGATGCGGGCCGAAGCCGACGGCCGCCTGCAGGCGCTGGCCCGGCGGGCGGGGCTGCCCGAGTGGTTGTCCCGGCTCACGCCGGCATCGCGCTCGATCTGACAGCGGCGCCAGACCGCGCCAGAACCTTCGCCGGCGTCCGAGCGCTTCAGTTGCCCACGACCGAACGGCGCAGCACGAGCACGCTGCGCGGCGCCATCATGCGCGGACCGCCCTCGACCGGCGCGTTCTCGGCGAGCAGGTCGACGAACCGTCCAGCGGGCAGCTCGACCTGCCGCTCGGCGTCCGACTTGTTGATGACCACCAGCAGCGGCGGATCACCGGCGCAGCCGAGGCGACTGTACATCCAGATGTCGCGGTCGGTGCCCGGATGGGTCACCCGGTCGCCGCGCCCGAGCGACGGATAGCGCGCCCGCAGGCGCGCCAGCGCACGCACCTGACTGCGCAAGCGCCGCTGAGCGGGCAGGAGCTGGGCGTCGTCCCAGACCATCATCCGCCGATTGTCCGGATCACCGCCGCCCGCCAGCCCGATCTCGTCACCGTAGTAGATGAGCGGGATGCCCGGATTGGTCATCATCACCGCGAACGCCAGGCCCAGCCGCTCGTACGGCGCCGCGTCCTGGGGCTGACGATAGTCATCGGTCCACCCGTTGGCCGGGCTGCTGCCTTCACTGCAATTGGCGATCTGCCCGCTCGCGAAGTGAATCGCCCGCGGGATGTCGTGGTTGCCGATCCAGGTCGTCATGATCGCGCCCGGGCCGTAGTAGCCGTCGTTGCCGTCCATCCAGGCGGCGAACTGGGACAGGTCGCCGTCGGGCCGGAACAAAGCCTCGCAGAGCAGCCGCTTGAACGGGAAGTCGAACTGGCCATCGAGCATCACGCCCGGCTCGACGAAGCGAGCGAGGTTGTCGCGGTTGAAGTAGTCGAAGGTCTCGCCGACCAGGTAGAAGCGGTCGCCCGGCGGGTCGAGCATCGCCTCGCCCAGCCGGTCGACGAGCGCGGTGAGCCACTGCAACGGCACATGCTTGATGGCGTCGAGCCGATAGCCGTCGATGCCATAGGTCGACGCCCACCACGCGGCGTCGTCGACCGACCAGCGCAGCGCGTCGGGGGCCTCGTCGAAGGCGAACGGCGGCAGGTAGTCGGTGAAGGCGCAGCGCGTCCCCCAGTAGTCGTCCTCCCACAGGTTCTCGATACCGCACGACCGGAAGACGCCCCCGCGCCCCGGATCCCGAGCCCACCATTCGGGGTGCGCCCGATAGAGTTCGCTGTCGATGTCGACGTGGTTCATCACGTAGTCGAAGAGCACCTTGATGCCTTCGCCGTCTGCGCTGTCGGCGTCGTGGGCTTCGCGCACCAGCGCGTGCAGGTCGTCCTCGGTGCCGATGCGCGATTCGACCCGCGGGCGCGGCTCGGCGCCGCCGCGGCCGTCGAAGACCGTATCGACCGGCGACGGCCAGTAGCCGTGGTAGGCCGAGTACTGGTGCGGATCGGCGCCGGGGTCGATCGCCGCTCCGGCGGCGTCCCGGTTCTCGAAGGGCGCGGTGATCCACAGCGCGGTGACCCCCAGGTCGGAGAGATACGGGATCTTCTCGATCACCCCGACCAGATCGCCGCCCATATACTGCGCGCTGGGGCCGTCGGCCGGTCCGGCGTCTGCCCCGGGCACCGGCAGCGCCCGCCCGTCGCCGTCGTAGAAGCGGTCGACCAGGGCGAAGTACATCACCGCGTCCCGCCAGTCGAAGCCCGGCTCGCAGGCCGTCGCCCGGGTACACGTGCCGAAGAGACACGCCCCATCCGGGCAGTCGGCGTCCGCCTCACACTCGGCGCAGGCCACCTCCAGCACCGAGTTCATGCCGCCGAAGCCATCGTCGGCCCCCACCGGATTGCCCGGATCACGGATCCACTCCGGCTCGGCGACCCCCGGGCGATAGAGCACGAACTTGTACTCGTAGCGCCCATTCGCGAAGGCATCCTTGGCCCACCACACGGCGCGCTCGGCATCCCAGACCATCGCCAGCCCGGCGCCCTGCTCACCGGGCCACCCGTTGAAGCTGCCCGCGACGTGCACCGACGCGTAGTCGACGCCGCCCGGGTCGAAGGTGAAGAGCGCGACGCCGCACGGGTTGGCGCTACAGATCCCGGCGAGGCAGCTCTGCTCGATCGGATCTGCGCAATCGGTATCGGCGCGGCAGACGTCGGGGCCGCTGTCGATCCGACCGGCGTCGGGCAGCGGCTCGGCGAAGTCGGGCTCCGGTTGGGGCGCCGCGTCCACCGGCGCCGTGGCATCCCCCGCCCCCCGGTCGCCCGCGTCGGGGCCGGCGAGGTCGGGCAGATCGCTGTCGGACGCCGGACCGTCGAGCGCACCGTCGCCCACACCGCCGCCGTCGTCGCCTCCGCCGCCGCTCACCGGGGTACAGCCCCAGGCGAGCAGGGCGAGCAGCAGGCCGATGGGCCTGCCGCACCGAAGAAGACATCGCGTCGCAGGGTGGAAGTTCATCGTCTCGTCTCCCGCCAGACGCCCCCGCCTGAGGGGCGGTGTCTCACAAGAGAGTGACCATAGCGCAGGGCGCGCGGTCGATGCACCGGGCAACCGTAGACCGTGGGCGGTCGGAGGCCGCCTCGGCGTCAGCTCGACAGCAGCTCGCGAATCCGACGCGCGAGCGCCGGCCCGGTGATCGGCTTGCGCACCAGGCGGGCCTTGATGTCCGACAGGCTGCGGGTATCGAACGCATCGCCCGGGTAGGCGCTCACCATCAGGATCGGGCCGTCGGGGTTCAGCTCCCGAAACCGCCGGGCGACCGCCAGGCCACCCACCCGGGGCATGACCACGTCGGAGACGAGGATGTCGAAGGCGCGGCCCGCGTCGAGCAGCTCGATCGCCTCGATGCCATCGGTCGCGCACTCGACCCGATAGCCCAGGCGTTCGAGCAGGCGACTCCAAACCTGTCGCAGATCGACGACGTCCTCCACGAGCAGGATGCGCTCGTCGCCCCCGACCATGGTGACCCCTTCGTCGTCGGAGCCGACCACCGGCGCATCGGGGCTCGCCGGCAGCCAGAGGCTCACCCGGGTGCCGCGTCCGGGCTCACTCTTCAGGCGAATCTCACCGCCGTTCGCCCGCAGGATCTGGCTGCAGATCGCCAGCCCGAGCCCCGTCCCCCGGCCCTCGGTCTTGGTGGTGAAGAACGGGTCGAAGACCCGGGCGACGATCTCGGGCGGAATCCCCTGCCCGTCGTCGACCACGTCGATCCGCGCCACCCGACCGGGCATCATCGTGCGCGCGCGCGCCTCGTCGCGATCGAGCACCTCGCCCGAGACCGTGACGTCGATCTGCCCGCCCTGCGGCGACGCATCGCGGGCGTTGACGACGAGGTTGACCAGCACCTGCTCGAGCTGGACCGGATCGACCCGCACCGCCAGGGCGTCGACATCGACCCGCACGTCGACGCGACAGCTGTTGCCCGCGACACGGCTCAGCAACGGCTGCGCCTTCTGAGCCAGCGTCACCAGATCGATCGTCCGCGCCCCGCCCGGCCGTTGGCGGGCCAGACCGAGCATGGAGCGAACGAGCGTCGCGGCCCGGCCGGTCGTCTGCTCGATCCCTTCGATCTCCGCCCGCAGGGGGTCGTCGGGCCGCATGTCCAGATCGAGCATCGCCGTATGGCCCACGATCGCGGCCAGCAGGTTGTTGAAGTCGTGGGCCAGCCCCGCCGCGAAGAGACCCACCGCCTCCATCTTCTGGGATTCGATGACCTGGCGCTGCAAAGCCCGCCGGCCGGTGACGTCTTCGAGCACCACCACCATGTGCCCTTCCGGCTCGGGCAGCGCCGACAGGGAGAGCTGCAACGGGATCTGAGTGCCATCCGGTCGACGGGCGTCGGCTTCGAGGCGCAGGCTGCGCCCCTCCGACAGCGCCTCGACGATCTGCGGCCAGGCCCGCCGGCGCTCCTCGATCACGAGCAGATCGCCGAAGGCCATGCCCTCGGCGCTCGCCGGCGGCAGGTCGAACATCTCGGGCGCGGCCGCCCGCCAGCGCTGGATGATGCCGGCACGATCGACCGTCGCGACGCCGACCGGCAGGCGCGAGAGGATGCGTTCGGATTCCTTGAGGCCCTGCTCGGCAGCCACTTGCCGGGTCACGTCGCTGCCGGTGAACCCCACGGCGAAGATCTCACCGCTCGGTCGGCGCACGGGCAGAAAGACGATGTCGAGCGTCGGTCTGCAGCTCGTCCGGGTCTCGAACGTCATCCGCCGCTCGACGGTGTGCCCCTGCCAGACTTTCTCCCGGGCCCGCAGGTAGTAGTCGAAGAAGCTCCGATCGAAGATGTCGAACATGCGCGCGCCGACCTCGGGCGCGCTCCACCCCATGTTCTCGGCGTAGCCCACGGCGACATCGTTGAACCACAGGAGACGATGATCGGGATCGATGAGCGCAAACGCCGATCGGCTGCCGCGCAGCATCGCCCTGAAGCCAGCGTCCGAGCGCACGAGGGCCTCGCCGGTCTGTCGAATGCCTGTCGAGTCCAGCACCAGCGTCGTGAACGGATGATCGTCCCCGACCGGCGGGTCGAAGACGGTCACCAACCGCATCCAGCGCGGGCGCTGCGCGGCGTCGATCACCCGCACCTCGTAGGTCAGGGTCTCCTGCTCGATCGCGCTGGTGGTGATCCGGTCGTGCAGCGCCTCGGGCTTCTCGATTCGCAGCTTGCGGGCCATCGCGGTCGTATCGCCCGGGTTCTCCGGATCGAGGCCCAGGAGCTCCGCGAGCTGCGGGCTCATCCACTCGACGTGGCCGACGCCGTCGGCGTCGTAATGGCCACCGAAGAGCCCGCCGGGCAAGGCGTCGATGGTGCGCAGGACCCGTCGGGGCACGCTCGGCCGGCGGGCCGGCGCAGCGGTGAAGCAGGTCTCGGCCCGAGTCAGCAAGTCGGCGACAGCCGCGCGCCCTTCGGGGGTCAGCTGCCGCTCGGTCAAGAGCGCCAGCAGCTCGTCCCGCAGGGCCTGGTCGCTCGGATCGGGCACGCTCTCTCCATCAAGTTCGTCGAGGCAGTGTAGCGCCCTGGTTCACGGTGGTCGACGCTGCCGACTCGAATCCGGCATAATCCGCCCGCCGCCACCGCCCCGAGGATGCCCGTGTTCGCCAACTTCACCGGAACCGCAGACTACATCGCCTCCATCGAGCTGCAGGAGGCGGTCAACGTCGCCCTGGCCCTGCAGCGTCCGCTGCTCGTCAAGGGCGAGCCGGGCACCGGCAAGACGCTGCTCGCCGAGGCGGTGGCCCAGGCGCTCGATCGCCCGCTGTTCACCTGGCACGTCAAGAGCACCAGCCGCGCGCAGGACGGGCTGTATGTCTACGACGCGGTCCAGCGCCTGCACGACAGCCGGTTCGAGGACCGCGACGTCGACGACATCCGCCAGTACATCCGCTTTGGCGGCCTCGGGCAGTCGTTCCTCAGCCCCGACCCGTCGGTGGTGCTCATCGACGAGATCGACAAGGCCGACCTCGAGTTCCCCAACGACCTGCTGCACGAGCTCGATCGGATGAGCTTCACCGTGCTCGAGACCGGCGATCGGCACGAGGCGACGCACCGGCCGCTGGTCATCATCACCAGCAACAACGAGAAAGAGCTGCCCGACGCCTTCCTGCGGCGCTGCATCTTCCACTTCATCGCCTTCCCCGACGAGGCGCTGATGGCGCGCATCGTCAAGGTGCACCACCCGGCGGTGCGCGAGACGCTCGTACAGGAGGCCATCGCCCGCTTCTACTGGCTGCGCACCCTGCCCGAGCTGCGCAAGCGGCCCTCGACCAGCGAGCTCATCGACTGGATCGGCGCGCTCGTGAAGGGCGGGGTCGACCCGGACCAGCTCGCCGAGCGGGTGCCGTACCTCGGCACGCTGATCAAGAAGGAGCAGGATCTCGATACGCTCGCCCGCTTCGAAGCGCGGAGGCGCCGGTGAGCGCGCCAGGGGCAGCCGAGGCGGGCCCCGCGGGCGAGACCCTCTTCCTCGACTTCTTCTATCTGCTGCGCAAAGTCGGGCTGCCGGTCTCGTCCCGCGAGTGGCTGACCTTCATCGAGGCGCTCGACAAGGGGCTCGTCGCCGCCGATCTCTACCGCTTCTACGCGCTGGCCCGGGCGACGCTGGTCAAGGACGAGAAGCACTACGACCTCTTCGATCAGTGCTTTACGCACTTCTTCGCCGGCGCGCGGCCGCCCCGGGCGTTCGAGAAGGCGCTCGACGAGTGGCTCTCCGAGCCGCTGCCCATCCCCCAGCTGTCGGAAGAAGAGCTCGCGGCCCTCGAGCAGTACGGCCTCGACGAGCTGCGCGAGATGTTCGAAGAGCGCATGCGCGAGCAGGACGAGCGCCACGACGGCGGCAACCGCTGGATCGGCACGGGCGGCACCAGCCCGTTCGGGCACTCGGGACAACACCCGGCCGGCATTCGGGTCGGCGGCAGCGGCGGCGGGCGGCGCGCGGTTCAGGTGGCGGCCAAGCGGCGCTTCCGGGCCTACCGCACCGACATCGTGCTCGAGACCCGCCAGCTGTCGGTGGCGCTGCGCAAGCTGCGCCGCCTGGGCCGGGACGGCCGGCGCACCGAGGTCGACATCGACCACACCATCGACGCCACCGCGCGCAACGCCGGCGACATCGAGGTGGTGATGGCGCCGCCGCGGGAGAACCGGCTCAAGGTCCTCTTGCTGATGGACGTCGGCGGCTCGATGGATCCCTTCGCGCGGCTGGTCAGCCGTCTCTTCAGCGCCGCGCATCAGGCGACGCATTTTCGAGAGTTCCACGCCTTCTATTTTCACAACTGCGTCTACGACAAGGTCTATCGCGACGCGCTGATGCTCGACGGCCTGTCGACGCTCGAGCTGATGCGCTGGCTGCAGCCCGAGACGCGCCTGATCGTCGTCGGCGACGCGCACATGGCGCCCTACGAGTTGTCCGCCACCTACGGCGCGATCGACTACTGGCAGCAGAACGAAGTGACCGGGCAGGCCTGGCTGCAGCGCCTCGGCGATCACTTTCGCCATCGGGCCTGGCTCAACCCCATCGAGAAGCGATGGTGGATGCACCCCACCATCACCGCGATCGGCGAGGTCTTCCCGATGTTCGAGCTGACGCTGGAGGGTCTGGGTGAAGCCATCGAGCACCTCACCGCCTGAGGCGCCGAACGCCGCCTCGGTGCGCAGCGCGCTCGAAGAGGCCCGCACCCAGCTGAGCCAGATGCGGCCGGGTCGGCTCACCGACGGCTCGTGGTTTCAGAGCATCCTGCAGCGCAGCGCCCGGCGGCATATCGAGCGCCGCGCCCGCATGGACATCGGCGCCGCCTGGCGCGAGGCGCACCCCGAGCTCGAGCCCCCGCGGCTCATGGAGCGGGTGGTCCAGCGTTCGGCCCGCCGCGCCGCGGTGGTCGGCGGCACATCGGGCGCCCTGATCAGCGCCGCCGAGCTGGCGGCCATCGGCACCCTCGGCTCGACGATCAGCGCCGCGTTTCTCATGGTGCTGGCCGAGTTGGCGGTGATCGAGCGCATCCAGGCGCGCATGATCTTCACGCTGTCCGACCTGCACGGGCACAGCATCTCGCCCGATGATCTGCACGACATCGGGCACCTCTACGGCAACGTGCTCAAGGTCAAGGGCGCGACCCGCGCCGCCGCGTGGGGCCGGGACGGCGCGGTGGCGCTCTTCCGCATCATCGGCGTGCGCTTCATGCAGCGGGCCTTCGTCCGCTACAGCGTGCCCGTGCTGTCCATCGGGCTCGGCAGCGGCATGAACTACCTCATGACCCGCTCGCTGGGCCGCCACGCCCGGCGGAATCTCGGGCAGCGCAGCCACGCCGACCGCAAGCTCGCGCTCGTCGACGACCACGAAGACGCGCTGCGCCGGCTGCTGCTCGGGCTGATGGGCATGATGGCCGCGGTCGACGGCCGGATCGACCGCCGCGAGCGCGATCTGCTGCGCCGCTCGCTCGATCGGCTCGCGGCCGATGGCACCCCGCGAGAAGAGCTGCTCGACGCGCTGACCGCGCCCGAGGAGACCCTCTACGCGAGCCTGGAAGCGCTGGGCGACGACCACGAGTTCCGCGAGGTCGTGCTCGAGCTGCTGGCGCTGATGGCCGTGAGCGACGGCAGCCTCGTGCCCGCCGAACTCGCCTTGCTCGACCGGATCTCCCAGGTCTGCGCGGTGCCCTTCGACGAAGCCGATCTGCGGGCGCGGTACCGCAGCTTCCTCCGGGATACCTGAAACCCTGCGGGGTTCAGCCGCCCGGCGAACTCGGGTTCTGTGGCGGGCTCTGGTTCTGGTCGGGCGCGACGCAGCGATGCCCGAAGATGCCGAGGTCCTGGCAGATCATGCCGATCCACGAGCAGTCGAACTGCAGGATCTCCTCCTCGTCGTCGCACCACACCGCCACATTGCCATCGCAGCGGCCGAACCAGTCGACCCCGGGGCATGGATCCGCCGGTTCGGCGGGCTGCTCGGGCGGCTGATCTTCCGGGGGCAGGTCCGGCGCCGGGTCGGGCTCACGCTCGGGTGGCGGATCGGGCTCGCGCTCTGGCGGCTGATCTTCCGGCGGGCCGCCGGCCCGATCGGGCACGCAGTAGTAGCCGATGTCTTCGTCGATGTAGTCGCAGACCAGCCCTTCGTCGGCGCAGTCGTAGGCGTACAGCTGCCCTTCGTCCGCTTCGCACCAGACGGCCAGCGTCCCGTGGCATACGCCGAGGAAGTCGATGCCCATGCAGTCGTCGGTCGGCTGCCCCTCTTCGGGCGGCGGCTCGGCTTCCGGTTGGTCCGGCGGCGGCTCGTTCGGCCGATCGGGATCGGGCCCCGCCGGGGGCGTGCCGGGCTTGTCCGGCGGCGGCGGCGGTGGGATACCGCCGGTCGAGGCATCCCCGCCGGGCAGCGGCGTGCCGTCGGCACACGCCGCGCACAGCGCCAGGGCCGGGACCAGGATCATCCAGCGAAGCGCTCGCTCGACCACGCGCGGCATGTGCCCTCCTCGGCGTCGGTGACGGCGACGCCCCAGGCTACCATCGCTCGCATTGTAGATCACCGGCGCGACGGCAGCCCGCGACAGCCGGGCCGCTTGCTGCGCTGCGATCCCGGCGTCGCCGCTCAGACCGGCGTCACCCCGTGCTTGCGGTGATCGGGCAGGCGGTAGCCCTCGCGATAGAAGGCGAAGCGCCGGATCAGCTCGTCGCGCAGGTGATCACCCGCCACGATCGCGTCGATGACCAGCTCGGAGGCCAGCTTGACGATGTCGACGTCGGCGGCGTACTCGGCCCGTTTCTGGGCGACGTACGCCTCGCGCTCCCCCTCGGGCAGCTCGGCGATCTTCTTGGCGAAGACGGCATTGACCGCCGCCTCGGGCCCCATCACGGCGATCATCGCCTGGGGCAGCGCGATGGTGCAGTCGGGGTCGAAGCCGGGCCCGCACATCGCGTAGAGCCCCGCGCCATAGGCCTTGCGCACGACCACGGAGATACGCGGCACGGTCGCCGAGCTCATCGCCGAGATCATCTTGGCCCCGTGCCGGATGATGCCTTCACGCTCGACCTTGCTGCCGATCATGAACCCGGGCACGTCGGCGAGGTACAGCAGCGGGATGTTGAACGCGTCGCAGAGGTTGATGAAGCGCGCGGCCTTGTCGGCCGAGTCGACGAAGAGCACCCCGCCCTTCTGGCGCGGGTTGTTCGCCAGAATGCCGACCGGGTGGCCGTTCAACCGGGCAAGGCCTGTGACCAGCTCCTTCGCGAACCGTTGCTTGATCTCGAGGAACGAGTCGGCGTCGACCAGCGCTTCGATCACCTTCTTGATGTCGAAGAGCTTGTTCTGGGCCGGCGGCACGATCGCGTCGATGCCCGGGTTCTCCACCGGCTCGGCCCCGGCGGCCTGCGGCGGCATGGCGCTGTAGTTGCCCGGGAAGTAGGCCAGATACCGCTGGCACCACTCGAGGGCCTCGGGCTCGGTCTTGACCAGCACATCGCCGCAGCCCGACTCACCGGTGTGCATGCGCGCGCCGCCCATCTCTTCGAGGGTGACCGTCTCGCCGATGACCATCTCGGCCATGCGCGGGCTGCCGAGGTACATGCTGGCGTTCTTGTTGACCATCACGACCACATCGCAGAACGCGGGGATATACGCCCCGCCCGCCGCCGACGGACCGAACAACAGGCACACCTGCGGCACGAGGCCGCTCATCTGCACCTGATTGTAGAAGATCTTCCCGGCGCCACGCCGCCCGGGGAACATCTCCACCTGGTCGGTGATGCGGGCCCCGGCCGAGTCGACGAGATACAGCATCGGGCAGCGCCGCTTGAGGGCGACCTCCTGGATGCGAATGATCTTCTCGACGGTGCGCTTGCCCCACGAGCCGGCCTTGACCGTGCTGTCGTTGGCCATGATCGCGACCGGGCGCCCGTCGATCCGACCCAGGCCGGTCACGACGCCGTCGGCGGGCAGGTCGCCGGCGAGCACGTTGGCCAGCGCGCCGTCTTCGACGAAGGTGCCCGCGTCGAGCAGTCGGGCGAGCCGGTCGCGCGCGAAGAGCTTGCCCTTCGCCGCGTTGGCCTCGTGATACTTGGGCTTGCCGCCGGCTTCGACGGTCTGCAGCAGTTCGGTCAGGGTTTCGGACGTCGTCGACACCGGGCGTTCCTCCATGCGCTGAGGTCGGCTCGGATTAGCACAGTCGGGGCTGACGGCATAGGGGAACCGAGCGGCGAATCGGGGCGGTCGCGGACACTTGGCCTTGGTCCTCCCCTAGTCTCATGCGATAGACTCACGGGCATGGAGGTCATCACCCCAGTGCATGCACACGCGTATTCATCGGTCACCGAGGCCGAGTACCTGGCCATCGACGGGGCCAGCGCACGCAAGTACGAACTCATCGACGGGCGGCTGTACGCGATGGCCGGCGCGCCGGCCGACCACAATCACATCAGCGGCAGTATCTACATGGCGCTGCGCACGCGACTGAGCGGCCGACCGTGCACACCGTTCAACAGCGATCAGCGGGTCTACATCCGCTCCACGGCCAGCTATGTCTACCCGGATGTCAGCGTCGCCTGCGCGCCCTTCTCGTGGCTGGACGACAAGCGACTGACCATGGCCGACCCGCGGCTGGTCTGCGAGGTATTGTCCGACAGTACGCGAGACGTGGACGAGGGCCCGAAGTGGAAGGCCTATCAGAGCATCTCGGCCCTGCAGGACATGCTGTTCGTGCACGTCACGTCTCGCGTGGTCGAGCATTTCCACCGCGTAGCGGACGATCAATGGCTGATGACCCGGATCGCCGACCAGGGTGCGGTCGAGTTGAAGACCTTCGGCTTCTCCCTGCCGCTCGTCGAGATCTATGACGGCCTGGATGTCATCCGCGGCCTGACGCACCCCGAAGCCTGACCGACCTCACACCTCGACGTCGGTCACCATGATCGGCGGCGCGTGCGACATCGTGATCTCGGGCTGGCTCTTGCCGAGGTAGCTGCGCGCCATGTCCAGGGCCGTATTGAGGTCCGGCGCGCTCTCCCAGCCGAGCTGCTTCGCCACCCGCGGGTTCTCCGCCCCGCAGACGATGACCTTGCCCACATGCGCCCGGCCGGCGTCGCCCCAGTACCACATGTAGAAGGGATGCACGCCGTGATAGGCGTTCCCGTGGCGGTACATCTGAATGTAGTCCGGGTTGTGGGCGAACTCTTTCTCGAACTTGTGGATGTCGTAGCTGTTCGTCGAGTGCGACAGGATGCGGTGATAGAACTCGACGTACGACGGATGGTGCGTGCGGTTGAAGTCCTCGGGCAGCGGGTGGAACGCGATGATGACCCCGTCCTTCTTCACCAGCGGCGCATTGCGGTAGAAGTTGAACAGATAGCCCAGCACCATCACCTGCACCAGCAGCGGGTTGAGGATGCTGTTGACGTTGTACGGCGAGATGAAAGGCACCCCGGCCAGCAGCACGTCGGCCTGCCCCTTCACCGGCACCGCATACTGCTTGAAGCTCGCGTCGAGGATCTTCTGGTGCACCGGCTCGGTCTTGCCCGCGTGCACGGCGATGAGGCCATAGGGCGCGTAGATCTTCTCGAAGACCGCCCGGCGTCCGGCCTCGGGCAGACGGTCGAGCAGCGCGCACGACGCCTGGAACTTCGCCCGGTCGAACTCGGACCAGTCGTTCTCGTGCTTGAGCAGGTACGACATCTGCCCGCCGAACATGCGGTTGTTCAGCGCCGTCTCGATGTGGAAGACGTTGAGCTGCTTGTCGACCTCTTTGCCCATGCGATCGACGACCTTCGACAGCTCGGACTTGTCGGGCCGCGGGTCCATATAGCTGTGGCACTTGTGCATCACATGGGTGTTGTGGTGTGCGCTGACCGAGATGTAGTCGCACAGCCCCACGGTGACGCTCTTGTGGCCGCCGTCCATCGGCACGAGGTTGATGTTGACGTAGACCAGCAGATCGCTCTCGACCGCGCGCCGGTTGAGGCGAACCCGGTCGCCCTCCTTGGTCGTCGCGATCTCGACGATGTTGTCCAGGTCTTCGGCGTCGTGGTTGTACAGCCGGTCGGGCCAGTACTCGCGGAAGATCTTGTCGCCCACCATGCGCCGGACCTCGGGCCCGGTCATGTGCCGGTGCAGGCACACCGCGATGATGATCTCGATGTCGTCGACCCCGTGCTGGGCGCACAGCTCGAGGATCTCGGTGAGGATCATCTCCCGCAGATCGGGTCGCTGCATCGGCGGCAGCGGCAGCGAGATGTCGTCGATGGCGATGGTCAGCTTCATGCCCGGCCGCAGCTGGGCATAGAGCGGATCGGCCTCGATCGGGTGATTGAGCGCGTACTTGATCGCCGCGCGCGGGTTCTGCAGCGGCTCCATCGCCTTGTTGGGATAGATGACCCGGGTGCCCCGGGGCAGCATCACCTCTTTGAACCGGGCGCCGAAGTGCACGTAGCGCGGGCCGGACTTGTCGTCGATGAACTCGATGTTGGGATCGCGGGTGATCCTGGGGCGCGGTCGAGCCATGGTGGGGATCGTCTCCGGTTCGGGTGCGGTTGGGCGGTCGCTGCGGGCCTTCGGGTCAGCAGCCTCGCTCAGCAGTCTCGGTCAAGCCGCTTCGATGATCGGCCAATCGTGGGCGACGGCGGTCGCGCGCAGGTTCCAGTCGGGGTTCACCGCCACCGGTCGGCCCACGGTCGACAGCATCGGGATGTCGCTCGCGCTGTCGGCATAGGCCCGACAGACGTTGAGATCCAGCCCGTGGTCGAGCGCGTAGCGCCGGACGAAAGCGGCCTTCTCCGGGCCGGCGAGCACCGGCGGCGTCAGCCGACCGGTCGCATAGCCCGCGTCGAACTCGAGCGTATTGGCGAACCAGTCGTCGATCTCGAGGTACTCGGCCAGCGGGCGGATCATCTGCTCGATGGCCCCGGTGATGAGCACCTGGCGGTACCCTTCGTCCCGGGAGCGCTTGATGAGCGCCACCATGTCGCCGAACACCCGCTTGCGGATGACCTTGTCGAACAGCTCCTCGCCGAGGACCCAGAGGCGATCTTCGGAGATCCCCTTGTAGTTGGCGTAGAAGATGTCGTTGAAGTACTTGCGGCCGAGCTTGTCGGCGACCGCGTAGAACGGCAACGACGCCGCGAGCTTCGCCGAGCGGGTCAGCTTGCCGGCGAACGTGGGCACGTTGCGCGCGTAGAACGCATACGCGTGCACCACGTTGGTCCCGATGAGGGTCCCGTCGACGTCGTAGAAAGCCGCTGCGGCCACGCTTGACTCCCGATCGATTCGGCCGCGGATGATTACCGCCGATATCGAGCGGATTTCAACCGCGTAGCGATTTTCGCGGCCCCTGCCCTCGACGCGAATCGATTTACGCGGGCGGAGGTCGGGCAGCGTTTCGGGTCGCCCCTCTTTCGGTCGGCGGCCGACGCGGCGTAATCTGCCCGACGCCCCGAAGGAGTCGCCATGAGATTCACCGTCCGCCACGCCTACGCGATGTCGCCGGACGATTTCTGGTCGAAGATGTTCTTCGACGACGCGTTCAACGCCGAGTTGTACGCCAAGGCGCTCAACTTCGAGAAGTACGAGATCATCGAACGCATCGAACCCGGCGACGGGCAGCTCATCCGCTCGGCGCGGATCGTGCCCCGGCTCGAGATGCCGGCCCCGGTGCGCCGCCTCGTCGGCGGGCGGGTCTGGTACTTCGAGCGGGGGCGCTTCGACCCCGAGAGCAAGAGCTGGGAGACCCTGCTCGAGGTGCCGGCCCTCGGCGACAAGCTCGACGTGCGGACCCGCATGCACCTGCAGCCGCGCGCCAATGGCGGGTCGGATCGGGTGCTCGACGTGCGGGTCCAGACGCGCATCTTCGGGATCGGCAAGCTCGTGGAGGGCTTCCTCGAGCGCGCGATGCGCGACAGCTATCGCAAGGCGGCCGACTTCACCAACAACTGGTGGGCCGAACATGGCGATGCGGTTCTCGCCGCCGAACGACGCGATACGGACGACAGCCCGGCGGAGACCGATACCCGCCGAGCCGACTGAATCCCTCTCGTTTCCGGAGCCCGTCGTCTCCAGAGCCGCCGCCTCCGAAGCCAACTCTTCCAGATCCAACCGACTGCAAGCCGTGATCATGAAAGACCAGTATCACCAGATCCTGACCGCCCTCGGCGAAGACCCCACCCGCGAGGGGCTCGTCGATACCCCGGCCCGCGCCGCCAAGGCGATGGCCGACCTGACCGTCGGCTACCGCCAGAACCTCGACGAGCTCATCAACAACGCCATCTTCGAGACGACCAACGACGAGATGGTGATCGTGCGCGACATCGAGTTCTACTCGCTGTGCGAACACCACCTGCTGCCGTTCACCGGCAAGTGCCACGTCGGCTACATCCCCCGTGGGCGGATCATCGGCCTCTCGAAGGTCGCCCGCATCGTCGACCATTTCGCCCGCCGGCTGCAGGTTCAGGAGAACCTGACCCATCAGGTCGCCACCGCCTTGATGGACAGCCTCGAGCCACTCGGCGTCGGCGTGATCATGGAGGCGCGCCACCTCTGCATGATGATGCGCGGGGTCCAGAAGCAGCGCTCTTCGATGGTGACCTCGGCCATGCTCGGCAACTTCCGCGACGACGCGCGCACCCGAACCGAGTTCCTCGGCCTCGCCCGCGGCGTAGGGCGTTAGCTACAAGCCCCGCAGCGCCGCCGCCCTCAGGAGCACCCTGCCGCCCTCAGGAGCACCCTGCCTCAGGAGCACCCTGCCCTCAGGGGCACTCTTCGGCGTCGCGCAGCCACAGCCGCAAGCCGGTATAGGTCCAGTCGTTGGTGGCGGGCAATTCGAAGCCCGGTCCCTCCGGGTCGACGACGTAACCCAACCACCAAGGCCCGCTCTCCCCATTCGCCCGACGGGGCAGCTCGGGCACGATGATGCGCTGGGTCTCGGTGCGAAGGCGGCCGGCCTCGATCGCGAACGGCGCGCTGACCCCGGCCGAGCGATCGTGGCGGCTGATGATGTCGTTGTCCGAGACGAACCACTCGACCCGGGTCGTCGTATCGACCGTCCCCTGATTGGCGACCGACCAGCGCACGTCGATCGGCTGCCCCGGGCAGACCCGCACGTGCCGATTGTCGGTGACCGGCCGCGCATAACCCGGCCGAACCAGGTGGAAGGCGGTGGCCGCCACATCGCGCACCGTCGGCCCCGCTTTCGGGTACAGCCAACGCCCGCCCGATCGATCGTCGGGATGCGGCTCCATCGCCCGGGCGCCGCAGTACCGAGCGGCGGTCGACGCCGTATTCATCACCGCCATGTGGTCGTCTTCGTGCAGCAGGCCCAGCGTATGCCCGACCTCGTGCAGGACGACCGCTCGCCGCAGCGGCGCGTTCGGGTCGGCGTCATCGCAGGTGTCGGGTGGCCCGAGCCGGTCGTGCGCGAAGTCGGCGACGATGACATCGCTCTCGACGATCGCCGGCGCATCGGGCCACGTCTGCCCCGTCGAGGGCACGGCGCAGGTGCTGTCGAAGACCACCCGCGTCAGCGCGCGCGCCCCGTCGAGCTGCTCCGGGCGGACGTAGGCCATCTCGTTGCGACGGTTGATCTCGACCCGGCACGTCATCGGACCCGGGCGCGCTTCGAGGGTCAGGCCGATGCCCGGCACCGCCGCCCAGCCGGCGATGCCCGCCGTGAGATCCGCCGCTCGATGGCTGCCGCGCGGCGCCGAGCACTGCATGATGTCGATCTTCAGGGGTGTATCGGCGCGGCGAACCGGCTGCTGATTGCAGAGCCGCACGTCCCACGCCGCGGCCTCGCCCACCCCCAGGATCGCGATCACCGCGATGCATACGCTGCGGGCGATGCGACGGCGGTGCAATGTACGAGCGGATGCTGCAGAGCCAGCGTTCACGGCGCACGCCTCGCTTCGACCCAACCGCCGGCGCGCGGCTCGTGCTCGATCCCATGGCGCTCGATCCCATGGCGCGCGGGGCGCTTCAGCTCCAACAGCCGGCGGGACAGCGCCGTGCGCACGGCCGCCGCCGACAAACAGCCCGCCGTCGGCTCTTCGACGGCGTGCCCCCCACGCTGCCGCGACCAACCGGGCGCGACCGGATCGGGCCGGGCCACTCGACGACCCACGTCGATGCCGCCGCGGTGCAGCCCGACGACGCAGCGGCCATGACCGTCGACCCAGACCCCGCCCTCGGCGGCGTCGAAGCGCAGTACGCCGTGACCCCAGCCCACGAACGGCGTGTGGTACCAGCCGCCGGATCGGTAGAAGAGGAGGTAGCGCTCACCGGCCGCGAGGCGCGGCGCGGCGGCCAGGACGACGACGCGGCCGTCGGGCAGTCGGCCCTCGGGCAAGTCGAAGACGAAGGTCTCGCCGGGTGCCGCCGCCCGACCGGCCAGCACATCGACGACCCGGGTGGTCACCCGCGTTCGCGGTCCGGCCGACGATCCATGGTCGTCTGCGACCGAGACGACGCGCGCTTCGAAGACGAAGCCGGCTTCGAAAAGCATCTCATCCAGCGGTGGGCGGTCGATTGTGACAGCGCGCACCTCGACGCTCTTTACGAGCGACAGGCTGACCACGGCGAGGGCACACAACAGCGGGAATCGGTCCAACATTCCTGACAGGGACCGTATGCCGCCGACGCCACCCCTGTCAACACCGCGACACAACAAAGGGCCAGGACACGCCACTGCTGCCATACACCCTCTGCCGATGCTGACACATACGGCGCGCGAGCCCGTCGACGATCCGGCCGCGCGCCCGGCGCTCGCCCGGCGCGTCTGCCGGCGCATGGACCCCGCCGGTGCCCGGATGACGTCTTCCTCTTTGACATGCCTGTCGAGTACGGGCGACGGTATGCCATGGCCCCCGAGTCGACCATGCCCGCCGCAGCTCAGCCGGTGGAAGACGACGACCAGATCCGGGTATCGGTCGGCGCTGCCGGGCCGGCCTACCGGGGCTATTCGGCCATCTTCCTCGCCGACGCCGAGGTGCCCTTCGAGGGGGTCGCCGAGCTGCTGTGGACCGGCGCCGAGCCCCGCCGGGCGTGGTGGCCGGTGAACGCGGTGCCCGGCCCGACGCTGCGCCGACTGCCGGCCCTCGATCGGGTCGACGCCACGCTGCGCTTCGCGCTGACGGCCATGGCGATCGACGATCTGCACCGCGAGGAGATCAGCGTCAAAGACGACCTCGCGCGGGCGCGGCGGCTCATCCCCCTGCTCGCCGCCGTCGTGGGCGCCGCCTTCGATCGCCGGCGCATCGCCCCGGCCATGAAGGGGCGCACCGTCGCCGAGCGGCTGATCGTCGCGCTCGGCGGCGAGCGGGCCGACGCGCCCCTGCTCGATCGGGCGCTGGTGCTCTGCGCCGATCACCCGGACTCCGCGGCCGATCGGGTGCTCTCGGCCGCGGCGGTCAACGGCACCGATCTATACGGCTGCGTCTCCGTCGCGCTCTCAGCGCCGCGGGGCAACCGCAACGAGACCCTGTGCCGCGAGATCGAAGATCTGGTCGAGGCGGTCGGCTCACCGCGCTGGGCGGCGGACGCCATCGGCGAGCGGCTGCTCGAAGACGCGGTGCCGCCGGGCTTCGGCCACCCGCGCTACCCGGAGGGCGACCCGCGCTCGGCCCGGCTGATGCAACTGGCCCGCACGCACCGCGGCGACGATCAGGCCGTGCGCACGATGGACGCCATCGCCGCCGCGATGAAGGCCGCCCGGCATCCGCCGCCGCGGCTGCCCTACGGTCTGGTCGCGCTCACCCGGGCGCTCGGGCTCGCCCGGGGCAGCGGCGGCGCCGTCTTCGCCATCGGCCGACTCGCCGGCCGGATCGCCCGGGTGGCCGCCCGGCGACCCGCCGGCGCCGCGGTCGCGCGCTCCAGCATCGACCCCGTACCGCCGCCTTTCAACGACTGATCGACGGCTGAACCGCGCGCCTTCGCGAACCGACCGGCCACGCGACCCGGACCCACGAAACCCATGGCGCCCGGCGGTCAGTTGGTGTACGCCAAAACCCCATCATGAGGAGCGCGACATGAGCCGACCGACCGCCGAAGACGTCCTGCGCGAGCTGAGCCAGAGCGGCGCCCGCCGGGCCAAGGTCGCCATCACCGACATCGACGGCATACTGCGCGGCAAGTACATCTCGGTCGACAAGCTGCGCTCGGCGCTGTCGGGCGGATTCGGCTTCTGCGACGTGGTCTTCGGCTGGGACTCGAGCGACGTCTGCTACGAGGACGCCGGCGTCGAGTTCACCGGCTGGCACTCGGGCTACCCCGACGCCGAGGCCCGGCTCGATCCGAGCACCTACCGCACCATCCCCTGGGAAGACGGCGTGCCCTTCATGCTCGGCCACTTCGTCACCCGGGGCGCCGACGGCACCGAGGCCCCGCTCGGGGTCTGCCCGCGTCAGGTGCTGCGGCGGGTCATCGCGATGGCCCGCGACATGGGCCTCGAAGCGATGTTCGGCATGGAGTTCGAGTGGTTCAACTTCCGCGAGACGCCCAACAGCATCGCCGAGAAGCACTACATCCGGCCCGAGCCGATCACCCCCGGCATGTTCGGCTACTCGGTGCTGCGCTCGAGCCTCAACAGCCCGTTCTTCCGTGATCTGATGGAGCTGACCGCCGACTTCGGCGTGCCGCTCGAAGGGCTGCACACCGAGACCGGCCCCGGCGTGCTCGAGGCGGCCATCACCGTCGACGACGCCCTCGAAGCCGCCGACCGCGCCGTGCTCTTCAAGAGCGCCGCCCGCGAGATCGGCTATCGGCACGGCATCATGCCGACCTTCATGGCCAAGTGGAACGTCGACCTGCCCGGGTGCAGCGGGCATATGCACCAGAGCCTGTGGAAGGACGGGGCCAACGTCTTCTACGACCCCGCCGACCCCAACAAGATGAGCGACACCTTCCGCCACTACCTCGCCGGCCAGCTCACGCTGCTGCCCGAGGTGCTGGCGATGCTCGCGCCGACCATCAACAGCTTCAAGCGGCTGGTCGAGGGCATGTGGGCGCCGACGAAGGCCAACTGGGCCATCGACAACCGCACCGTGGCCCTGCGGGTCATCCCGGGCAGCAAGAAGTCGACCCGGCTCGAGACGCGGGTGAGCGGATCCGACGTCAACCCCTACCTGTCGGTCGCCGCCGCGCTCGCCGCGGGGCTCTACGGCATCCAGAACCGGCTCGAGCTGCCCTCCGAGCCGGTGGTCGGCAACGGCTACACCGCCGAGGGCCACCCGCGGCTGCCCGGCAGCCTCGCCGAGGCCGCCGACGCGCTCGACGGCTCGAAGGCCGCCCGGGCGCTCTTTGGCGACGCGTTCGTCAACCACTTCGTCGCCACCCGCCGGTGGGAGGTGCGCCAGTTCAAGGCCGCCGTCACCGACTGGGAGATGAAGCGCTACTTCGAGATCATCTGAGCCCGCGGCGGCGGCCTTCGCTGCCGGCCGGCATCTGACTCACCACATTGCGCAGCGCCCGCGGGTGCGGGCCGGGAGACACCTCGTGAGCGGCATCGTCACCTATAACTTCCCCACCCGCATCCGCTTCGGCGCCGGCGCCCGGCACGAGCTGTGCGAGGCCATCCGCGGCTTCGGCGCGAGCCGACCGGCCTTCGTCACCGACCGCGGCATCGCGAAGCTCGGCTGGTTCACCGCCCTGGTCGACGCGGTCTCCGCCGAGTTCGAAACCGCCGTCTTCAGCGAGATCTGGGGCAACCCGGTCGGCTCGCAGGTCATGGCCGGCGCCGCGGTGACCCGGGGCCACGCCGCCGATCTGATCATCGCGGTCGGCGGCGGCGCGGCGGTCGACGTCAGCAAGGCCATCGCCGTGGTGCACAGCCACGACGGCACCATCATGGACTTCGCCTGGGGCCCCGACATGGCGCCCATCGACGCGGCGAAGCTGCCGCCGATCGTGGCCATCCCCTCGACGGCGGGCACCGGCAGCGAGGTCGGCCGGAGCGCGGTCATCAGCGACGACGAGACCCACGCCAAGAAGATCATCTTCGACGCCGGCCTGCTGCCGCGCATCGTGCTGGCCGATCCCGAGGTCACGCTGGGCCTGCCGGCGCACCTCACCGCGGCGACCGGCTTCGACGCGCTGACCCACCTCGTCGAGGCTTTCCTGACCCACGAGCACCACCCGATGTGTGATGGCATCGCCCAGGAAGGCATCCGACTCGTGGCCCGCTCGCTCGAGACCGCCGTCGACTGCGCCAAGAAGCAGGCCGCCGGCGAGACGATCGACGACGCGGCCCACCTCGCCGCGCGGGCCGACATGCTCGACGCGTCGATGATGGGCGCGACCGCGTTTCAGAAAGAGCTGGGCGTCACCCACTCCTGCGCCCACGCGCTCTCGACGGTGGCCGATACCCACCACGGGCTGGCCAACGCGGTGATGCTGCCCTTCGCCATGCGCTTCAACCTCGAAGCCGTGCCCGAGAAGTTCCTGCGGCTGGCGCGCATCATCGACCCCGCGGCCAAGGACGGCGCCGAGTTCATCACCTGGCTCGAAGGCCTGCGCGCGCGCCTCGACATCCCCGCCGGGCTCACGTCGCTGGGCATCGCCAAAGACAAGCTCGACGACCTCATCCCGGTCGCCGTCGCCGACATGTGCCACCAGTTCAACCCGCGCCCGGTCTCGGCCGACGACTTCCGGGCCATCTACAGCGAGGCCTTCGGACTGTGAGCGTGCTGACCATCAACAACCCGGCCACCGGCACCGTCCTGCGCGAGCTGCCGGCGGACGACGCCAACTCGATCGCCCGCAAGGCCGCCGCCGCCCGCAAGGCCCAGCCGGCCTGGGCCGCCCGCAGCTTCGAAGAGCGGGCGGCCATCATCCGCAAGTTCCGCGATCTGCTCGGCGAGCGGCGCGACACCCTCGCGCTGACCCAGAGCGCCGAGACCGGCAAGCCCATCAGCCAGGCCCGCGGCGAGATCGGCGCGACCCCCGGGCGCATCGACTTCTTCCTGGCCAATGTGCAATCGCAGCTCGCCGCCCGGCTGGCCAAGCCCGACGTCGACGTGCCGGCCATCGGCGCGCCGGGCGAGACCGAAGAGGTCGTGACCTTCGACCCGCTGGGCGTCGTGGTGAACATCTCGGCGTGGAACTACCCCTGGTTCGTGGGCAGCAACGTCTACGTGCCGGCGCTGCTGACCGGCAGCGTGGTGCTGTACAAGCCCAGCGAGTTCGCGACGCTGACCGGCATGGCCATGGCCGACCTGCTGCACGAGGCCGGCGTGCCGAAAGACGTCTTCCAGTGCATCGTCGGCGGCGGCCTCGCCGGCGCGGCGCTCTTGGAGCAGGACATCGACGGCGTCTTCTTCACCGGCTCCCACGGCACCGGCGCCAAGATCGCCGCGGCGGCCGGCAGCAAGATGATCCCGGTGCAGCTCGAGCTGGGCGGCAAGGATCCGGTGTACGTGGCCGATGACGTCGCCGACCCCGAGGCGGTCGCCGCGGGGCTGGCCGACGGCGCGTTCTACAACAACGGCCAGAGCTGCTGCGCGGTCGAGCGGATCTACGTGCACCGGGCGATCGCCGACGCCTTCCGCGGGGCGTTCACCCAGGCGGTGAAGGGCTTCGTGATGGGCGATCCGGCGGCCAGCGAGACCTACCTCGGCCCGCTGACCCGCGACGCGCAAATCGCGGTGCTCGAAGGGCAGGTGCAAGACGCCCTGGACAAGGGCGCCACGCTGCTGGCCGGCGGCAAGCGGGTCGACGGGCCCGGCGCGTACTTCGAGCCGACGGTGCTCGTCGATGTGAACCACACGATGGATGTGATGCGGGAGGAGAGCTTCGGGCCGATCATCGGTATCCAGGTCGTCGACGGCGACGACGAGGCCACCGCGCTGATGAACGACACCGAGTATGGCCTGACCGCGTCGGTCTACAGCCGCGATCGGGCGCGCGCCGCGCGGATTCTCTCGCGGGTGCGCAGCGGCACCGCCTATTGGAACTGCTGCGATCGGGTGAGCCCCTATCTGCCGTGGAGCGGGCGCGGCCACAGCGGCGTCGGCTCGACGCTCGGGCTGGAGGGCATCCGCTGCTTCGTCAAACCGCGGGCGTGGCACCTGCGCGCGCCGGCCTGATAGGCGGGCCCACGACCATCCCCCCCTACCCCCTGCGCCCCGGAAACGGCGCCGGCCCTGTCGGCCGGCGGGGCCTGAGCGCCGCGGTCAGCGCCTTCGCCGCGGCCGCCGGATCTTCGAGATGCGGCCGCAGATCGATCTCCACCAGGGGCCCGAGCAGTCGCGGCGGCGGCGTATCATCCAGCAGCACCGGCACCAGCTGAGCCCGCGTACCCGCCGGATCGCCATCAAACGCCGCGGTCCACACCGCCTTGAGCCGATCGTCGGCCGGCATATGCGCCGAGGTCAGCAGCAAGACCCGATCGGCCCGCAGCTGTCCTTCGTCGTAGAGCCAGCGGTTCTGCCCGGCGGTGAGATCCCGGTCCGCCAGCCGCGGCTCGAAGCCCGCCGCCGCGAGCTGATCGGCCATCCACAGCGCCCAGTCGGCGTCCGGGCGGGCGTAGAGCAGAAAGACGGTCGTCGCCGCCGGCGCAGGGGTCGGCGCGGGCGCCGCGGCCATGCGCTCGGCGACGGCCTTGATCGCGTGCACCGCCGCGGTCGGCGGCTCACCGACGGGCCACGTCGCCGGTTCGACCCGCATGAGGCCGGCCGGCGGGTGGGACGGTGGATCTCCGCGATACACCGGCACGATGCGATGCCGCCCCTCGACCTGCAGGGCGATGGCCCGGGCGATGTCATCGCTCTGGTACCACTCATCCGGCGCGTCCGGCGGGATCAGCGCCGCCGTGACCCGCGTGCCGCGCTGGGTGTAGTGCAGTTGGTCCCACAGGTCGCCCGGGAGGAGCTTCACCCGACCGCGCACGGTGAGCCCGGCCTGTTCGAGCGCAGCGGCCAGCGCCTCGGCGTCGGCCTTCAGGTCGGGCGGGTTCGAGAGAAATACGGGCGCTGTCATCTCACCTCCGGTTCGGCTCACAGCGCGCGGCCTTCCTCACGCATCGCCTCGGCGAGGTTGGGCAACTTCGCCTGTTCGAGCTTCTTGGCCTTGGACTCTGCTTCCTGCGCCAACCTCGGCTCGACGAGGACCCGCGCGAGTGCTGTCATCAAGGCGTGCATCTCGCGAACCAGCCCTCCACTCGACCAGGCACCGGATCGCGCAAGCGCAGCGAGATGCGGGCCAGCTTGCCACATCGCGGCCCGAGCGTCCGCCAGTGTTCCGACCCGATCGGCCAGTTGGACCAGTCGGCTCACCTGCGTCAGCACAACGAAGTGCCACCGCGGATTGCTGCGGTCCAGATCAGCGAGGCGTTTAGCCGATTCCAGCGCATCCGTGAGCGCTCCTCGCGCCGCGGTGAGCTGGCCCAACTTGATCGCGACATTGGCCAATTGCATGTGGACCCGCATTACGTCGGCCCGCGCGACGGTGTCTTCCGGATCCAGTTCGGCGAGTTCGAGGCGCATGGTGAGACTCCGCCGGAACGCTCCCCGGGCCGCTTCCCAGTTGCCCTCGCCCCCTTCGAGCTGGCCGAACTTGCTGGCCGCGACCGCGAGGTTTCGGCGGAGCTCTGCATCGCGGGCGTCGGCGTCTGCCAGAGGCTGAAGCAGGTCCATGCTCTCGCGATAGAGTCGCCGCGCCTCGGTGACATCGCGGGCATCGGTCGCGATGTCACCGAGCCTGGCCAGGCTCGCGGCCATGTCTCGCTTGAGCCCTGCGTTCCGGGGATCTCGCTGGAGCAACGCCGCGCGGATATCATAGCTCTCGAGGAAGGAGGCACGCGCAGGCTCGACTGCCTTCAACGCCCAGTTGGCATCGCCGACCTTGTTGAGGCACAAGGCGAGATCGCGCTGGGCCCGCGAGTCGTCGGGCTTCTCTTCCACGAGGCGGCGCCGGATCTGCAGACTCTCCACGTAGGCCCGCCTCGCCTCGACCAAAGCCAGCGCCTCGAAATGCCCGTCGCCGAGCCCGATGAGGCTGACGGCCAGAACGCGCAGCTTCACCGGATCGACGCTCCCGCGCTCGATCAGCCGGCGCGCGATGTACACGCTCCGCTCATAGGCGTCTCGAGCTTGGGCAAGTCGGCCCGCGCGTCTCTCGGCCCCACCCAGCAGCTTCAACCCCCCCGCGAGATCCCACTCGGCCCCATCGACCCCTTGCTTCACCAAAGCCCGTGCGGCGGCCACGGCGGCTCGACAAGCCGCTCTCGCAGCGGCGACCTCCCCCCGTTTCAGCAACACCTCGCAGTCGTTGATGGCGTTGACATGCGCGGCCCGGGTGACGTCGGGTCGGTCGGCCTGCACCGACCGCAGGGTGCGGATGAGATCCGCGCTCTCGTCGAGCAACTTCGCGCTCAGCTGGCCACCGCCCGGTAGCCTCGGCAGCTCGACGGCTGCGGTCCGTTGGAGGGCTCTGGCGACCTCAAGCGCCTTGCCGATCGCGATGTCGGCCTGCTGCCTCGCTCGCACGGCAGCCCGCCACTGATAGCCGGCACCGATGGCGACTATGGCCAGCAGCACTGCAGCTGACACCGCCACTCGGGCGCGTCGGCGAAGGCTCTCGGCCGTCTCCTTCTCTGCAGCGTCCTGCCGCGCCAGCTCCCTATCCGCAGCCCGGAGGAAGCGCAGGACGACCGGCTCGATCCCGGCCGCCAGGCGCCTCTGATCCTGCGGCTCGAGATCGGTGCCACGCATCCATGCCAGGCGCGCGCGCTTCGGCAACCAATCGGGTGCGTCGGCCTTCTGCGCTTCAGCGTCCCAAGCGGAGGCAGCCTCCCTTCGGGCAGCGCGGCGTTCGAGTACGTCACTCCACTGCTCGATGAGGCCTCTGAGTCGAGGCCAGTCGACGAGCAGAGCCTCGTGAATCAACTCGACCCAGGTTCTTTCGTCGGCCGCGCGATGGATCGTGACGAGCCGTGGGGGTCTTGTGCTTGTCGCCCCCGTTTCCCGAACCATCCCCGACAGGTAATACACGACCTTCGCTACGCTCGACGGCTGGGCCCGCAGGTCGGGCTCATTGGCGACGATCGCGACCAGGGCATCGAGCGCCATCGGCGCGCGCGCATGGTTCGCGCCACGACCGGAACGGACGAGGCGCAGGAGGACGCGCTCGGCGACGCGCCGGTCGGCCTCGCCCAGCCCGGCGAGGCAGCGATCGGCGCTCTTGGCCAGCGCGCCGGCGACCCCGCCGCGAGCCGTATAGGCGGCGAGGGTCAGGCGCGGAGCGGCGTCGGTGCCGGCGGCGCCCCAGAGTTCGTGGGCCATATGGGCCACCAGCGGCAGCACGGCGCCGCCGTCGGCCTCCGGATCGCGCTGGCGATCGAGAGCGTCGGCGACGATGCGCGCGGGCAGCTCGGGCTCGGGCCAGCGCAGGCCGTGGTGGGCCAGCGGGCGATCGAGGGCATTGCGCAGGGCGGCCTCCCCCATCGGCAGCAGCAGGTGCTGCGCCGCGCACTCCGCGACGCGGGCGGCGAGGGCCGGCATGCGGGTCAGCGACGGGGCGTGATCGCTGCGCAGCGTCGTGATGAGCCGCAGGTTGCCCGCGGGCAGGGCCGCCGCCAGCAGCGCGTCGAGGCGCAGCAGCGCGCGATCTTCACCCGGGCGCAGGGCCTCCTCGAACTGGTCGACGAGCAGCGCCACCGGCTGATCCAGGCGCTCGTCGAGCCACCACGCCAGGCGGTGAGCGTCGCCGGCGAGCAGGTCGGCATGCACCGCGTCGGGCGTGACCGCAGGGTCCTCGTCGAGATCGGCCAGCGCGCGGGCGAGGCTGCGCAGCGGCGTGCCCGACGGGCGGATGACGATCGGGTGATGCGCCGGCAGATCGCCGTGGCCCGCCGCCAGCCGCGGCAGGACGCCCGCCCGCGCCAGCGACGACTTGCCGTGCCCGCTCGCCCCTTCGATGCGCAGCCAGGGCACCCGCGCGAGCTGCTTCAGACAGGCCGCGATGTCCCGATCGCGCCCGCCGAAGAGCGCCGCCTGCTCGAAGCTGAACGCCGCCAGCCCGGGGAATGGGTTCTCGCCGGGCCACTGCACCCCGCCGGGATACGGCGCCGCCTTCTCCGGCTCGGCCACGTCGAGCGCCCGCGCCAGCAGGCGGACCGCCTCGGGCTCGTCGGCCATGACCAGCGACAGCGGCCGCACCGCCCCCAGGATGTCGGGCAGATCGTCCCGCGGCCGGGTCAGCACCGGGATCAGCTTCGCCTTCTGATCCTGCATGCGCACGATGGCCGCGCGCAGCGTCGCGATGAAGCGGTTGTCGAGCACCGCGCCGTCGGTGATGAGCGCCAGGATGTAGGGCGCGGCGAGGGCGCGCTCGTCGAAGGCGACCCGGTTCTCGCCGACGCCGACGCTCAGCAGCGCCGTCGCGTCAAAGCCGAGGCCGGCGGCCTGCTCGCGCAGCCAGTCGGCCCAGGCGCCCTGGTCGGCGGCGTGCAGCACGGTGACCGGCGGACGATCCGGCGCGGAGGTCGAGGCGAGCATGATCGGGCCATAGCACGTTCGCCGGCGGGGCCGCATTGCCTCAGCATTACACCGGCGGCCCGAAATGCAGGAGGCCCGATCGGCGACCGCGTCGAACCGGTTCACCGGGCAGATACGCCCGATCCCCGCGCGGTGCTTCGTTCCATCGGCCGGCGGCGCCGGCCCGTCGGGGGGATGGAACGCCCAGAAATCGGGCGCCGCTGGACCGCCGGTCGATGGAACGCCGCAAAATCGGACGTCACTGCGTCATCGCGGCGCTCTTCGCTGCGAAAATCCCACCGCCCACGCCGCGCGACCGAACGAACGCTCAAAAATCGCGCGTCGTTGGCCGCGTGAGCGATGCATCGGTCGCCGGCGACGCCTCCTGCGACCGTTCTTTCGTTGATCGGCTCATTTCTGACGTCGGCGACGCCCGATGGAACGCGCCCGGCCGACCCGGGCGGTCTGCTCGGCCGTGGGATGATTCGGTCTGTCGCTCAAAACGCGCTCGATCCGCGGGCGTTGATCCGCCCCCGCGCGGATTTTGGGGCCCGATTTTGGCACGGTGGAACGCTCGGGCGAGAAATCCTGCCCGATTTTGGCACGGTGGAACGCTCGCGGGGCCAACGACGCTCGATTTTCGGGCGTTCCATCGCCCGAACGACGTAGGCCGCACGATTTTCGCGACGAACTACGCCGCGCGGATGCAGTCGAGCCCGATCCCGGGGCGTTCATTCGGCCCGCGGGCGAGCCGCGCTCGATCCTGGCACGTTCGTCCGTTGGGCCGGCCGCGCTGGCCGTTCCTTCGAATGAGCGACCGCGTCGCCGCCCTGTCCCGACGTTCGCCCGCACGCGCAGCCGTTCAGTCGATGAAGGTGATGGCGCACTCCCGGTCGGGCCCGTTGAAGCCGTTCCACAACAGCAGCTTGAAGCCCAGGCCGTCGTCGCCTTCGTTGCGGAAGTCCACGTAGCGGCCTTCGGTGAGGTAGCACGTCTCGAACGACTGGAAGGCGTGTTCGTGCCGGCCGTCGCCGATCTGACCCGCCGCATCCCTGGACGTCCGCCAGCGGCGGCTGGGCGCATCGAAGTACAGCAGGAACTGCCGGCTCGCCGCCGCGGTGTCGTTCGCGCCGCCCCACAAACGCATCGCGATGCGTACGTCGCAGCCGTCGCCGTCGCCGCACAGGGTGGCGATGCGCGCCTGATCGAGCAGCACCGAGTCGCCCTTGTCGCGGTGGACCACGTGGTAGCGCGGCTCGATGATCTGCCCGCCGACGCTCAGCGTCTCGGCACTCAGCGTCTCGGCACTCAGCGTCTCGGCGCTCAGCGTCTCGGCACTCAGCGCGCCGTCGACCGCGAGGCCGCCGTTGACCGCGCCCACACCGGACAGCGCCCCGCCACCGAGATCGACGCCGCCGCCGAGTTGCAGGCCGCCCTCGATGACGTTCACGCCGCGCAGGGTGCCGCCGCCGAGGTCGAGGGTGCCGCCGCCGAGGTCGAGGGTGCCGCCGCTCATGCGCACGTCACCGCCGACGGTGAGATCCGCCGCGACCGTGAAGTGGGCGGCCGACGTGGTCCACAGGGCGTAGGGGGTGGCCATCAGGCGCTGGCGGTTGGCCAGCTCGATGTCGTCGTCGGGATCGTCGGGATCGCCGAGCAGGGTCATGCCGAGGGTCAGCCCGTCGGCGGCGCGGACGACCTCCTCGATGGCCCGGCCGGCGTCGTCGCGCGGCCCGATGCTCGCGGTGAAGCGGCCCCGGTAGACCTCGACGTCGATCCGCTGGGCGTACACCGGGGCGTCGCCGTCGGGTCGGTCGTAGAGGGCGAAGCGGATCGGGATGGCGTCGGCGCCGCTCGCGTCGACGGGCTCGCCGTCGATCTCGATGATCCCCTGGTACGGGATGGCGCGGGGCACGGCGTCGGTCGTCGGATCGCCGTCGGCCAGGGCCGGGGTGGAGAGGAGGCCGAGGAGGCAGGCGATCGACGCGTGGGAGAGGGTCTTGGACATGGTGGCTGACCTCGCTGCTTGAGTGAGGCCAGCATGGTGAGGGGCCGCGCGCAGACCAACTTAAGCGGGCTTAAATGGGGCGAGCGAGCACGGTCAGATTCAATGTCCGGTCGCTGCAGGCGCCCGCGTCGCCGCGCTGTTTCACGGCGATGGTAGACTCCTGCCCCAACAACCCCGGAGGCCCCGTGTCCCCTGCCCTCTTTGTCTGCCGCGCGCTGCTCGCGCTGGCGCTGTGCGCGACCCCGACGCTCGCCAGCGAGCTGAGCGTCTCGGCCGGCCTCGACGCGACCCAGGTGCGCGATCGGCACGTCTCGCCGCTGCGCTACGGCGGCGCGGCGTGGCGGCTCGGCGTCGGCCTCGACGCCGACGACGACGACTGGATCGACCGCATCCGCTTCACCGGCCACGGCGGCGGGCTCGCGGCGAGCGACATCCCGACCATGGGCGAGATCGAGCGCTGGGGCATCGAGCTCGACTGGCGCCTGGAGCGCGCCGTCTGGCGCACCGCGCACGGCGAATTGCTCGTCGGCGGGGCCTGGCGGACGGGGCTGGCGATCCGCGAGGGTATCGCGACCGGCTGGGACATGCGCTCGGTGCTCGAGCCGGCGGCGAGCTGGCGGGTGACGTGGCCCGCGCTGAGCCTCGTCGCCGGCCTGCGCACGCCGCTGATCGGCGGTTTGCGCAGGCCGGGCTATGCCTCGCTGCTCGACGGGCGCGATCTCGAATTCGGCGATACCCGGCTGGCCGCGCCCCATACGCTGCAGGGCGTGACCGCGTCGGTCAGCGGGGCGTGGCGCCGTGAGGGCCGCGGGCTGCGCGTCGACCTCGCGTGGCGCTACGAGCGCATCCCCCTGCCCCAGACCGTCGAGGCGTCGAGCGTGACCGCCGACGTCGTGCTCGAATGGAGCCTGTGATGCGCTGCGTATGGCTTCGGATGGCAGGGCTTCCGGTGGCATGGCTTCGCATGACATGGCTGGCGCTGCTCGCGGGCGTGGCCGGCGCCGCGGCGGGCTGTCTCTCCGCCGACGAGACGCCCACGCCCGCGGCGGTGATCGACGAGGTCTGGACGCTGGTCGATACCCGCTACGCGCTCTTCGGCGACAAGCCCGACCTGGACTGGGACGGCGCCCGCGAACGGGCGCTGGACGCGCTGGGCGACGCGCCCAGCGATACCCGGCTCTTCGACGTCATCGCCGGCATGCTGACCGAGCTGGACGACCAGCACACCAACCTGCGCGCGCCGTTCGACGTCTCGGGGCAGCTCATCCGCACGCTGGACGCCCCGCGGCTCTACGAGGCCGATCGGGTCGAGCGGCGCCTCTTCGGCGCTCTGGCCCGGCGCGCCGGCAGCCTGCTCTACGGGGCGCTCTCGCCGGCGGGCGAGGCCATCTCGGTCGACGCTGTCGCGGCCGCAGGTATGTCATCCGATGACATCGCATACCTGCGACTCGATGACTTCGATGGCATACCTGCCGATGACATCCTGGATGCCATCATCGCCGGGTTCGACGGCGCCGCCGGCCTCATCCTCGACCTGCGCAGCAACGGCGGCGGCAGCCTCGAAGCCATGTTCCGCTTCGCCGGGCGGCTGCACGATCCGGCCGCGGGCGCGCGGGCCGGCTTGAGCTATCAATTCACCGACGGCCCGGCCCGCGACGCGCTCACGGCGCCGTCCCGGCGGGACTTCGAGGCTGTCGCGCCCGGCTTCGTGGGCCCGATCGCGGTGCTGATCGACGGCCACAGCTACAGCGCCGCCAACGCCTTGTGCTTCCTGCTGCGCGAGCGCGCGACGCTCATCGGTCAGCCGACGGGCGGCGGCGGCGGGCTGCCGGCCTGGGTCGAGCTGTCCAACGGCTGGCAGCTGCGCCTGAGCACCGGGCGGCTGACCGACGCCGACGGCGCGCCGCTCGAGCCGGGGCTGAGGCCCGATGTCATGGCCGATCTCATGGGCGATGGCATCGATCCCATGCTCGACGCCGCGGTGCAGACCCTGCTGAACCCGTAGCTGGGCCCATCGGCGCCGGCTCGGCGAGGCCGTCGACGATCGGCCGGCGAAGGGCTACCATCGGCGTCCCAATCCCCGGAGCATGCATGTCTGTCGAGCCGTCCGACCGCCCGTGGCGCAACGCCTTCCTGCCCTACGACCGCATCCTGGCTCAGGTGGACGCCTGGGTCGCCGCGCACCCCGAGCGCGTCCGCCGGATCGATCTGGGCACCACCCCCGAGGGCCGGCCCATCGTGGCGCTGGACATCGGCCCCGAGCCGGCGCGTATCCGGCCGGCGATGATGGTCAGCGCGAACATGCACGCCACCGAGCTCGCCGGCAGCTCGGTGGCCCTGGCCTTCGCCGAAGCGGTCATCGGCGCCCACGGCGACGGCGTGCCGAAAGGGGTCGCCGACGACCTGCCCCCGACGGTGGCCGCGGCGCTGCGCGACGTGCGGTTCTTCGTCGTGCCGCGCATCACCCCCGACGGCGGCGAGCACGTCCTCGATACGGGGCGCCAGATCCGCAGCGTGCCGCGGGTGGCAACGCACGCCGAGCCCACGCCGCGCTGGATCCGCGGCGATCTCACCGGCGACGGGCGCAGCCGCCTGATGCGGGTGAAGGATCCGAACGGGCAGCTCGTGGCCCACGACGCGCACCCCGGGCTGCTGCTGCCGCGGCGCATCGACGATCCGCCGCCGTACTACAAAGTCTTCCCCGAGGGCACCATCGCGCACTTCGACGGCACCGTGCCCGACCCGAGCTACGCCCCGCAGCTCGACCTCAACCGCAACTTCCCCTGGTCGTGGAAGCCCGAGCCGACCCAGGCCGGCGCCGGCGACTTCCCCGGCTCGGCGCCCGAGAGCCGGGCGCTGCTCGAGTTCGCCGTGGGCCACCCCGAGATCTTCGCCTGGGTCGACTTCCACACCTTCGGCGGCGTCTGCATCCGCCCCGACGGCGAGAAGCCCGACAACAAGATGGATCGCTTCGATCTGGCCGTCTTCCGCCAGCTCGGCGAGTGGGCCGAGGCGGCGACGGGCTACCCGATGGTGAGCGGCGCCGAGGAGTTCTGCTATCGGCCCGACGTGCCGATCTACGGCGATCTCATCGAGTTCGCCTACCACCAGCGCGGCGCGTTCGCCTACGTCGTCGAGCTGCACGACCTGTTCGCGCAGATGGGCATCGAGCGCCAGAAACCCTTCATCGACAGCTATCGGCTGACCCGCGAGCAGATGGCCGACATGGCGCAGTGGGACGCCGAGCACAACGGCGGCCGCGGGATAGGCGACTGGGTGCCTTTCGAGCATCCGCAGCTGGGCCCGGTCGAGATCGGCACCGGCGATCCCATCTTCGGCTTCAAGAACCCGCCGCCGAGCCAGATGCCCGACGTCTGCGACCGACAGGTGCAGCCGCTGCTGCGGCTGGCGGCGATCGGGCCGCGGCTGGCGCTGGACGACGCGACGATCACCGACCTGAGCGACGGTCTACGGGCGGTCTCGTTGACGGTGCGCAACGCCGGCTATCTGCCGACCCACGTCTGCGGCGCCGCCCGCGAGCGATCCCATAACGAGCCGCTGTGGGCCGAGATCTCCCCCGCGCCGGTCAACGGCCCGGCGCGGGTGAAGGTGGGCCACCTGAAAGGCTGGGGCAGCGGGCTCGACGGCAGCGGATCGCCCATGTGGCCCGACAGCCCGGGGCACGCCGATCGGCGGCTGCTGCGCTGGGTCGTGGCGGGCGAAGACGCGGTGACGGTGCGGGTCGGCAGCCGCCGCGTCGGCTGGGTCGAGTGGTCGAGCGCGGGCTGATGCGGCGGGGTGATGCTGGGGGCCGCGGGGCAGACTGCTGCCAGACGTCGTCAGCAGAGCCGCGACAGACCGCTTGCGGACCGCCGGGTCAGCTGATAACCCGATCGGCGTACCGTTTCCGAATACACATTCAGCCAACCCCAGCCCGGAGCCCACACCGATGGCCCAGCGCACCTACCTCGAACTCAGCGAGGACGAAGGCGTCTCCCACAAGTTCTACGAGGTCGTCGTCGACGGCACGACGATGACGATCCGCTACGGGCGCATCGGCACCGACGGCCAGAAGAGCAGCAAGAGCTTCCCCACCGAGGAGAAGGCGCTCAAAGAGGCCGAGAAGAAGATCAAGTCGAAGAAGCGCAAGGGCTACGAAGAGGCGGTGATGGGCGTGCGCCAGCGGCGGGCGATCACCCGGCGCAGCATCACCAGCCGCCGCTCGACCGCCAAGAAGGCGCCGATCTTGTGGAAGTTCGATACCGGGCGGTCGGCCTTCGGTGTCTTCGTCGACGATCGCGGCGCCTGGGTCGGCAACGAGGCCGGCCGCGTCTTCTCGTTGGATCACGATGGCCAGGTGAAGCGCGAGTTCAAGCTGCCCGACGGCGTGAAGTGCATCGTGCGCGACGACGACTGGCTGTACGTGGGCTGCGACGACGGCAACGTCTACGACCTGACCGGCAAGCTGCCGGCGGTGGCCTACGAGATCGACGCCAACGTCGACATCTACTGGCTCGACATCGCCGACGGCGTGCTCGGCGTGGCCGACGCCAAGGGCTCGGTGCACGTCTTCAACCACGAAGACGTGACCCAGTGGCAGCAGAAGTCGAAGGGCAGCTCGGGCTGGATGGTCCGCTGCGACGACATCGGCGTCTACCACGGCCACTCGGGCGGGGTGACGATGTACGACTGGGAGGACGGCTCCCAGCTGTGGCATCGCGATACCCGCGGGTCGGTGCTCTTCGGCTGGCAGGAGGCCACGACGGTCTACGCCGGCTGCTCGGACGACAAGGTCTATCGCTTCACCAAGCAGGGCGAGACGGCGGGCACCTACAAGTGCGACGACTCGGTGTTCTCGTGCGCGGCGACGGAGGACGGCAAGTACGTCTTCGCCGGCGACTCCAGCTCGTCGATCTACTGCTTCGCCCAGGACGGCACGCGGCTGTGGAAGCTCGATACCACCTGCGGTTCGGCCTTCTCGATGCAGTACCACGACGGCCGGGTCTACATCGTGACGACGACCGGCGCGCTGGCCTGCCTCGACGCCCGTGAAGAGGCCATCGAGGCCGCCAAGGCCGGCACGGTGCCGAAGGTGCGCAACATCAAGGCCGCCGCGGCGGCGCCGGCGGTGCAGACGGCGACCACCGCCAACATCGAGCGCACGGCCGACGCCGGCGACGGCGTGGTGCTCGAGTGCTACAAGGAAGGCTCGAAGCTGCGGGTGCGCGTGGCCAGCGAGGGCTACAATACCCAGTGGAACGTGCAGTTCCCGCGCAACCTGCGCGAAGAGGGCGCGCGCTATGTGGTCGACTCGGTCAAGGAGTCGTCCCGCGGCGGCTTCTACCGGGCCTATGGCGACATCCGCCGGCTGGACGGCTGACGGACGGCTGACGGACGGCTGAAGGCGCAGCGACGGCGCGGGAGGCAGACGGAGGATCATGCGGCTCGTCGATCAGGTCACCCTGGTGTTCACCCGGGGGCGCAGCGAGAAGGTCTACGAGATCGATCTCTGCGCCGTCGGCGGCGATCGGTTCGTGGTGAACTATCGCTACGGGCGCCGGGGCAAGCCCCTCAAGGAGGGCACCCAGACCGTCGAGCCGGTCTCCGAGGCCAAGGCCCGCGCCGAGTTTCGCAAGCTGGTCGAGCAGAAGCAGGCCCAGGGCTACGTCGGCGGGCCGTCGTTCGCGCCGGCGCCGCCCGAGCCCGAACCCGAACCCGAGCCGGCGCCCGCGCCACCCGAGCCCGCGCGCCCGGCCCCGCCCCCGACGCCCACCCGGACGCCCCGGGTCGATGATCCGCTGGCGCAGGCCGTGTTCGAGCGGCTCGCCCGGGGTGATCGGCCCAAGCCACGGACGGGGCGTCAGGCGCAGCCCGAAGAGACGCCGACCCGCGGCGGCCGGACCCGTCGCGAGATCCAGGCCGCGCTGCGCGCCCAACGCCGCCGCGGCCGGGGGCGCGGTCGCGGCCGCCGCGAGCGGCGCAGCTCGGGCGGCGGTGACTGGTCATTGACCCGCGCGATGTGGCGCGCCGGCGAGCTGGGTCTCACCGAAGCCGGGCCCATGCTGGTGAGCTTCATCGGCACCGACGACGCGATGCGCGACTACTGCGCGGCGTGGGCGCTGACCCGCTGCGGAGACGCCTCGGCGGTCGGCGCGCTGATGCGGCTGTATCGCGACCCGGGCACGCCGCCGCACGTCGCTCGCGCGGCGGCCGGCGCGCTGCTGGCTCTCTTCGGCCCCGACGAGAAGGCGGCGTTCGTCGACAGCCTGAGGCATCGACTGCCGGCGGCGCTGCGCGGCGACGGCGGCGCCGAGCTCGAGGCCGCGCTGCGGGCGCACCTCGCCGGGCCGCCCCAGGGCGACGACGAAGCCCCCACCCCGTTCGGCGAGCGCGACCGCAAGAAGTGGGCGGCGATCGAGACGCTGTATCTGATCGGCACCCCGGCGGCGCGGGACGCGCTGTTGGGCATCATCCCCGACCTGCCGCTGCGCCCGCCGGCCTTCAAGCAGGTGCGCGCGCTGTTCAAGCTGGCCGAGCAGCGCCGCGATCCGGCCATCTTCGGCGCCATCGCCCATCGCTTCGCGACGACCCGGGCGATGTTCGACATCAGCCGCCGCGGCTGGGCCTGGACCACCAGCGCAGGCGGGCGCGGGCGTCGCATCTACGATCACAAGCGGGCGCTGCGCAGCGTCGACGCCGAGATCGCCTACGGCAGCCGCACCCGCGACTATCTGCGCCGCCGCACGTGGCGCACGCTCAAGCGCCTCGGCGAGCTGGACAGCGACGACTACGTGCCGCTGGCCGTGGGCGTGCTGCTCGGCTACACCGACGCCGATCGCGATCTGCTGCGCACCGACAAGACCTTCCAGCGCATCGTGCACGATCGCGACCGCGAGCCCTATCGGACGGCGTACAGCCGGCGCGAGCGCCGCCGCAACCGACGGCGGGAGAGCGAGCCCCAGCCGCGCGGCGAGGCCTTCAAGCACCTGTGGGATCGCCGGCCCGCGGGGCTGATGCAGCTCATCGACGGCAGCCGCTGCGGCGCGGTGCACGCCTTCGCCGCCGGTGTGCTCGGCGAGCAGACGGTTTTCCTCGACGCGCTGCCGCCCGAGGCGCTGACGATCCTCATCGGCGCGCACTACGGCGTCAGCGCCCGGCTCGGCGCGCGCCTCGCGCGGGATCGCTGGCGGCGGGGCGGGCTCTCGGCGGGCGCGCGGCGTACGCTGGGCGTCGCCATGGCCCTGAGCGTCGAGGCCGAGGCCCGGCGCACGGGCCTCGGCTGGCTCGAGCGTGAGCCGCAGCTGCTCATCGACGCGCCCGGCGAGCTGGCCCGGCTGGCGGCGTGCAAGTACGACGATGTCTGGCAAGCGATGCGCGATCTGCTGCGCGGCATGCGCTTCGACAGCGCCACCGCCCGCACGCTGACCGGCGGCCTGCTGGCGCACGTAATGGGCCTCGAAGACAGCGGCATGCGCGCGGTGACCTCCGCCAATCGGCTGATCGGGCTCATCGACGACCACTTCACCGCCGCGCTCGCCGCGCTGGGCCCGCAGGTCATCGACGATCTGGCCCGCCACCCGCTCGCCGTCGTGCAGAGCTTCGCCGCGCGGCTGATGGCCGACGGCCTCGTGCCGCTGGCCCCGAGCGCCCTCGGCGCGCTCCTGGGCTCGGATCACCCCGAGGTGCGGGTCGCCGCGCTGCGGGTGCTCGGCCGGGTCGACGACGCCGCGCTGCGCGAGGCCAACGAGCTCTTGTGGACCTCGCTGATCGGCCGCGATCCGGCGGTGCGCGACGCCGCGCGGCCCATCGTGCGCCGCCTCGCGGCCCGTGATGCGGCGTTTGGCGGGCAGTTCCTGCAGATGCTGATCGCCTCGCTGCTGCGGCGGCGGCTGCCCGATGGCGTGCCGGCGTTCGTGGTGCAGGTCTTGCGCGAAGACTTCGCCGACGCGCTGCGCGGCGTGCCCGCCGAGGTCGCCTGGCGCCTGCTGCGCAGCAAAGACGGCGCCGCGCAGGAGCTGGGCGGGCTGCTGCTGCCCCACCACCTCGATCCGGCGGTCGTCTCCATCGCGCAGCTCGTCGAGCTGGCCGATCACGAGGTCAAGGCGGTGCGCGAGGCGGCGTGGCAGGCGATGCGCGAGGCCGTGCCCCGGCTCAAGGCGGCGCTCGGCGAGGCGGTCGGCGTGCTCGACAGCCGCTGGGAGGATACCCGCCTGTTCGCCTTCGACCTGTTCGAGGCGCGCTTCGAGTACGGCGACTTCGCCGGCGAAGACGGGGCGACGGTGCTGGTGAGCATCTGCGACAGCGTGCGCCCCGACGTGCAGCGCTTCGGGCGGCGGCTCATCTCGCGGCACTTCGACCCGGCCCACGGGCAGCGCTACCTGCTCGAGCTCAGCGAGCACCCGTCGAGCGACGTGCAGCTCTTCGCGAGCAACTACCTGCGCGCGCACGCCGCGGGTGATCCGGAGACGCTGGCCCGCCTCGCGCCGTACTTCGTGCGGGTCTTGTGCGGCATCAACCGCGGGCGCGCCGCCAAGCGCCGGGCCCATGCCTTCTTGCGTGACGAAGCCCTGGCCGACCGCCGCTGCGCGGAGATCGTCGCCGGCATCCTCACCCGGCAGTCGGCGACGACGGCCATCGAAGATCGGGCGGCGTGCATCGATACGATGGCCGCCATCCACCGGCGCTGGCCCGAGGTGCAGCTGCCGATCCGAGTGGTGCCGATCAGCGCGGTGTCAGCCGGCGCCGCGGCCGAGCGGGGGGCGTGATGCAGTTCGACTACGCCTACCGCGGGCACACCGCCGTCAACAACTCGCCGACCGCCAGCGACCTCAGCTTCGTGCCCGACGCCACCCGGCCGCCGACGCACTTCGAGGGCACGCTGCGGGCGGGTATCGAGTTCCGCGAGGCCATCAGCGCGCTGCACGACGTCGTCATCAGCGACCTGCGCTATACGCCCAAGGATCGCGCGGCCTACAAGAAGTGGCTCGAAGAGCAGGAAGAGCGCGATCTGCTGCGGGCGATGTCCCAGAGCGCCGCCGTGCGCCGCGAGATCGAGGCCATCGAGCGCCAGCTCGACGACGTCAGCCGCCGCATCCGGGGCAAGATGCAGCCGTTCTGGCAGGCCCAGCGGCGCTACTTCGACTACATCTACACCCGCGACTACACCGCGTGGCTCATCCTCGATCCGGTCATCACGGTGCACCCCGATCAGGTCTTCTTCGAGTGCTTCAGCAAAGACGAGTCGACCTACGGCTGCCTCGCGGCGCGCTACGAAGAGTTCGACCAGATCGGCGATCGGGCCTGCGGCACGACGAATATCGACTACTCGGCGCAGCTGTACGACGAGTTCCAGAAGATCCGCACCTACAAGACCACGAAGCTCAAGGTCGATCCGGGCGGCTTCGAGGTGGCGACGACGGGCGAAGAGACGCTGCGCGAGGTCAAGATCGACCTGCCCGATTCGTGGGTCCGCGGCTTCTTGCAGGTCAGCTCGGCGATGTCGCTGCCGGCGACGACCGTCGAGCTGCACCCGCTCGACGTCTACAACTTCTGCGTCTTCCTGCGCCGCAACCGCGAGACCCGCGGGCCGCGGTCGATGCGCTACTGCCTGACGCCCGGCGAGCCGGTGAAGGTCGTCTTCGAGCCGTGGAACCACGTCATCGAGTGCCCGCGCTCGATCTACCAGGGGCCCGAGGCCACCGAGATCCGCGTCTGGGGGCGGCGGCGCATCCACATCCTCGAGCGGCTGATCCCGGTGACCCGCAAGTTCACCGTGCACCTGCTCGGCAAAGGCATGCCATCGTTCTACGTCGCCGACATGGGCTCGATGGTCTTCACCCTCGGCCTCTCGGGCTGGACGGCCAACGACTGGTCCACCGCCGGCAACTTCGACCTGATGGCGCCGCGCGCGGAGGTCGACGAGGGCACGAAGCGGCGGGTGTTCGAAGGGCTCAAAGAGACCTGGCTGGCGACGCCCGACGAGCTGGCGACCCGGCTCGATCTCGAGCGCTCGACGGTGCTCGGCGCCCTGGGCGCGTGGACCCAGGCCGGGCGGGCGATCTACGACCTGCACGCCGGGGTCTACCGCGCCCGCGAGCTCAGCCGCGACCCGCTGCCGATGAGCCAGCTGCGCTTCGCCAGCGAGCGCGAGGCCGAGGCCACCGATCTGGTCGATCGGGGCAAGGTCCGGGTGCGCAGTCAGCGGCTCGACGGCGAGGGTCAGCTCAACCTGGCCGGCACGGTGCGCGCCGAGTCGCGCACCCTCGACGTCAGCGCCCGGATCGACGAAGACGAGCGCCTGCGGGCCGCCGAGTGCGGCTGCCGCTGGCATTTTCAGAACAAACTGCGCCGCGGACCGTGCGCCCACATCCTCGCGTTGAGGATGGCGGCTTCACGGGCCCGGCGCTGATGCTATAAGGAGTTTCTGCGAGCGCGCGTGCCCGAGCCTTGCAACCCGGACGGTGGATCGCCGTCCTTGCCGCATGGTCGATCACGCATCACTGGCCGGCTCGTAACTGAGCGGGGAAGGGGCCCCTGCGGATGTTCGCGGTGCGGGCTCCGTGAGCCCCACATCCGCAGGGGCCCCCTCCCCGCGGTGAGTTGACCCGTCCAGTCGAGAGCCTCTTCGAAGGTCGCGCGCGCGCTCGCATCTTTTTCTGCCCATGAGCACCGGCCCATGACCAGCCGCGCCGAGATATACGCCCGCATCCGCGAGACGTCGAAGCAGGAGTACATCCTGCACGAGATGATCCGGCTCGGCTTCTGGGATCCCGAGGCCGGCGGGCCGAACAGCCTGCAAGCCGAGATGAAGCTGCAGAGCGACCTGCGCACCGAGCTGCGCCGGCTGCGCGAGCAGCAGGCCCGCCTGCGGGACGAGGCCGCGCTGCTGCGCGAGATCCGCAAGCAGCGCATGGCCGAGTCCCGCCGCAAGCGGGAGGAGACCAAGGCCCGGCGCGAGGCCGAGCGCCAGCAGCGGGCAGCGGCCTGGGCCCGCAAGAAGGCCACCGAGATCACATTCGTCGGCGCCGGCGTCTCGGGGGCGCTGCAGAAGACGACGACCGAGAAGGCGCGCCTCGAAGCCGCCGGGCTGCCGGCGCTGAGCGACGGCGCGGCGATCGCCCGGGCCATGGGCATCCCGGTCGGCGAGCTGCGCTTCCTGGCCTTCGCCCGGCGGGTCAGCCAGACGACGCATTACCGGCGCTTCAGCGTGCCCAAGAAGACGGGCGGCGAGCGGATCATCTCGGCGCCGATGCCCCGGCTCAAGACGGCGCAGCGCTGGGTGCTCGATAACATCCTGAACAAGGTCGAGCTGCACGACGCGGCCCACGGCTTCGTGCCCGGGCGGTCGATCCTGAGCAACGCGCGGCCGCACGTCGGCCGGGCCGTGGTGGTCAACCTCGACCTGAAGGACTTCTTCCCGACGGTCGGCTATCCACGGGTCTGGGGTCAGTTCAAGGCGCTGGGCTACTCCCCCGCGGCGGCGACGATCCTCGCGCTGATCTGCACCGAGCCCGAGGTCGACGAGATCGAGCTCGACGGCCGCCGCTGGTACGTGGCCCACGACGCGCGCTCCTTGCCGCAGGGCGCGCCGAGCAGCCCGGCGCTGACCAACATCATCTGCCGCCGGCTCGATCGGGCGCTGAGCACTCTGGCCGGCAACAGCGGCTTCACCTACACCCGCTACGCCGATGACCTCACGTTCTCCGGCGACGACGCCGACAGCGCGGCGGTCGGCAAGCTGCTGCGCCGGGTGCGCTACATCGTGCAGCGCGAGGGCTTCGCGGTTCACCCGGACAAGACCCGCGTCCTGCGCCGCGGGCGCCGGCAGGAGGTCACCGGGCTGACCGTCAATGACGGCGTCGGCGTCGAGCGCAAGACGCTGCGCCGGTTCCGGGCGACGCTCTTCCAGATCGAGAAGGACGGGCCCGACGGCAAGACCTGGGGCGATCCGCACGCGAACGTGCTCGCGGCCATCGGCGGGTTCGCCAGCTTCGTCTACATGGTCGACCCCGAAAAGGGCGGCCCGCTGATGAAGCGGGTCGCGGCGCTGCACGCGACGCACGGCTACGGCCCGACGCCCAAGCCCGCCGCCGCCCAGCCGCAACCGACCGCCGACTCCCCTGCCCCGCAGCCCGAGGCCGCCGCCGCGCAGGATGGCGCCGCCGACGGCGCGGCCGAAGGCGAAGACGGCGAGAACCCGTGGTGGAAGCTCTGGTGAGCGGCCGCCGCTGATGCGTATATCGCCGCGCGGGTTGATGGCGCTGCGCGCCTGGATCATGGCCGCGATCTTCATCGGCTGGAACGGCCTGCTGTTGAGCGGGCTGGCCCTCAACGGCTGGCGCGGGCGCATCGACGAGCAGACGCCGCTGATCGCGCGGGTCGTCACCGCGGCGCCGATGCTCACGCTGGCGCTGATGTGCCTGGCCATTCTGACCAGCGCCGGGGCGCGGGCGGCCCTGTTCGCCCCCGAGCGGCGTGTGTTCTACGCCCCCGACCCCTACGTCTTGATCATGGCGGTCAACGCGTTTCTCGGTGTCTTCGTGCTGTTCGGCCACGGCTGAGCGCCGGCGGTCGGTCAGAAGTTGCCGCCCAGGCTGCCGCCGACATAGGTCGCGTCGGCGTCCTCGCGCAGCGGGAAAGCGCCCCAGACGACGCCTTCGATGCGCTCGCGGAAGAAGCTGAAGGCGAACGCCAGCCCCACCGCCGTCGCGACGTCTTCCCGCAGCTCTTCGGGCGCGTCGCCCACCGACGCCGCGTCGACGAACGGGCTCAGCGCGTTGCGCCGACCGAACGGCAGCGGGATCCGCAGCTCGATGGTGCCGTCCAGGGCGTGCAGGCCGCCCAGATCGAGGGTGTCGCCGTCGGGCAGCGCGAAGCGCAGGCCCAGATCGCCGCGGCTGTAGCCCCGCGCCTGGGGAAACAGCCGCCGATGGGCCGGCAGGTCGGCGTCCTCGCCAGCGAACGCGAAGACCGCGCGATTGCGCGCGCTGAAGCGGGCCACGAGGTGCTGACCGCGCCTCGTCCGCCAGATGGGTATATGCACCCGGACGCGGCCCAGGGTATCGAGCCAGGTCGACTCGGCGCCGTCGAGCGCTCCGCCGAAGCGCCCGACGAGCCCGGCCTCGACGCCCACGTACTGGATGCGCTCGTCGTCCCGCCGGGTCAGGTCGAGGCGGGCGTCGAGCAGCGCCGCGCCGGTGATGCGATCCCCCTCGAAGACCGGCAGCACCGCGCCGCCCTTGGCCGTGGTCGTCACATACTCCAGCTCGCCGAGCAGCACCGCGGTGATCGACGTCTCGAGCAGCTTGAGCCCGCCGCCGGCGGTCAGCGTCCACCACTCGGCGTCGAAGCCGGCGTTGCTCGTCGTCTGGCGGGCCAGCGCGCTGCGGGTGACCACATAGCGGGTCACGAAGTCGTCCCGCCCGGCGATGGACTGCCGATCGGGCTGACCGGTGAGATCGACCCGCTGCCCCGCCCCCCGAAACGCGCGCCCCTGCTCGAAGGCGGCGAAGTCTTCGGGCCAGGCCATGATGTCGACGTTGCGCAGGATGAGGCGGGCGTTGGTCACGTCGAAGCCGAGCGCCTCGCGCTCCTGCAGGCGGAAGGTCAGGAAGACCCGGTCGGGGCTGCTGCCCTCGATGACCTCGGCCGAGACCCGGCGGAAGAGCCCGCTGCGGCGCAGGGCCTGCACCGTCGCGTCCACCGCGCCCTGGCGATACAGCTCGCCCTCGGTGACCGCCGAGAGCTGGCGCAGCACGTCCTCCCGGGTCACCCGGTTGCCCGCGAACCAGACCCGCTCGATGTGCGCGTCGGCCAGGCGCCGGATATCGAAGGTGACGCTGGTCACCCGCTGCCCATCGGGGCGCAGCCGGGTCAGCGTATGGGCCCCGATGCGTGGATCGGGCACGCCCACCTCGCGCAGGAAGGCGGCGACCTGCTTGCGCGCCTGCTCGACCACCGCCGGGCAGAACGGCTGGCCCTCGACGAGCGCGAGCCGGGCTTGAATCGGCCAGGGCACGCGACGGCCCACGATCTGCACCCGGCCCGTCGTGACCGGCGGCCCCGGCGTCGCGTCGAAGGTGACCGCCAGGCGCTCGGTCATCGCCTCTTCGACCGCGTTGACCGTCGGGGCCAGGCGATGGGTCGTGACCTGCACCGCGGCCCGCGGGTGGCCCGCGCGGCACAGCCGGTCGGTGAGGACCCGCCGATCGCGCTCGACGTCGGCGGCCGACAGCAGCTCTTCGGCGACCGTGCGCAGGCCGGTGGCTTCGATGCCTTCGGGCAGACCCTGCACCGCGACCCGCTCGACCCGGAAGATCGGCCCGCGGCGCACCCGCCAGGTGATCGTCGCCAGATCGTCGGTCAGCGCCACGTCGACGGCGACCGCCGCGTCGCGGTGGCCGCGGTCGCGATACCACTCGGTGATGCTGGCCCGATCCCGCGCCAGCAGGTGCGGGTGGTGGCGCTCGCCGGCCGAGAGGAAGACGCCCGCGCCGGCCTCGAGCCGCCGGTGCAGCCGCCAGCCGGCGTCGGGCACCAGCGCCTCGCCGTCGACGACGTAGCGCACGTCGGCGACGCGACGCGGCCGACCATCGTGGCTGAACTCGAGGGTGACCCCCGGCCCGACCCGCGCCTGCTCGACGGAGACCCCGCCGACGCCCGGCAGCTGGCCCAAAGCGCGCACCGCCGCGGCCAGCGCCGCGGGTTCGAGGGGCTGGCCAATCAGCTCGGCGAGCCGGGCGCGCGCCGCGTCGCGCACGGCGGCCGGGCTGTCGTCGAGTCGGGCGTCGAGCACCCGCGGCGCAGCGAAGGCGCTCGCCGCGAGCCCGCAGAGCAGCAGGCAGACGAGCGGCAGCCAGACGAGCGGCGGGCGAGAGAGCGGCAGGGCGCAGATCGGACGACGGGGGCTCACCGGCGGAGCATACCCCACGCGGGCGAGGCGCGCAGCGTGGGCGAGGCGCGCAGCGTGGGCGAGGCGCGCAGCGTGGGCGAGGCGCGCAGTGTGGGCGAGGCGAGCAGCGCGGGCGACGCGCTCACTCCCGCGCGGCGCGCCAGTTCTTCACCGCGTCGAGGCCTTCGCGGGCGCTCTCACGCACGGCGGGGCGGGCGCCGCTCAGGCCGGCGGTGAACGCCGCCTCGGCCGCGTCGACCCGGCCCGCGGCGAAGTCGAGCCAGCCGAGCATGACCGAGGCCTCGGCCTTGCGCGGCGAGCGCGGGTGCAGGCGCAGGAAGTCGAGCACCGCTTCGCGGGCCGCGCCGTCATCGCCTCCGCGGCCGAGGGCGACCGCGCGCCACCAGCGGGCGTCGGCGATCAACGGGCCATCGAGCGCAGCCGCCGCGGCGAACGCCGCCGCCGCCGCAGACGGCCGCCCGGCGCGCAGCGCCTGCCACCCTTCGTCGAAGCGGGCGGTCTGCGGTGAGACGCCCGGGTCGGGCGTCGCCGACGCGTCGGCCTTTGCGGGAGCGTCGATCGGGCCGGCGTCGGGCGCAGGCGGGTCATCAGGGGCCGCCACGGGTGCAGCCCGCGTGCCCGCAGGGGCCACCGGGCGCCCGGCTGGGGCCGGTTCGGGGTCTGCCGCCTTCGGTACAGGCGCGGCGTCCGAACGGCCCGCCGGCGGGCCCTGGGGCGGCTTGGCGGGCACTCTGGGCGCGGCCTCCGGGGCTCGGGCGTCGGCGCGGGGCCATTCACGGGGTTCTGACGGTGGTTGCGTGGGCTCGCCGGGCAATTCACGGGGTACATCCGCCGCGGCGATGGCGCTCGATGGCGGCTCGGGCGCGGCCGGGCGCGCGGCGGCCCGCTCGGTGGCCCAGCGCTGGCTGGGCTTCAAGCGGACGGCCTCGGCGCCCGCCGGGCGGACCTCGACGACGCCCTCCTCGACCTCCACCGCGGTGAGCCGGCCGTCGATGGCCTCGACGGTGAAGATCGTGCCGCGCACCTCGACCTCGGCGTCGTCGGTTACGACCACCAGCCGCCGATCGTCGGGCAGCGTCGGCACCCGGATCGTGATCCGCCCCTCGTCGAGCGCCACCCACTCGACGGCCTCGGTCTTGCGCACGCTGAAGACGGCGCCGGGCGCGCTGGCGATGCGGCCGATGGGTGCGGGCGGCTCGGCCACGAACTGCGTGCCGATGATCCAGGCCCCGATCGCCGCCGCCGCGGCCAGCGCGACCAGCCGGATCGGGCGCCGGGCCGGCGAGCGCCCGCTCTCGAGCTGCGCCTGAGCCAGAATCCGCGTGCGCACGCTCTCCCTTCGGGCCTCGTCGGGGCGGCCGTCGGGCAGCGACTGGCCCAAGGCGGTCAGGGCCTCGAGGTCATCCCAGGCGTCGGCGCACGCCGAGCACTCGGCGAGGTGCGCCTGCACGGCGTCGAGATCGCCGGCGTCGCGCAGCTGCAGCAGGCGCGGGAAGCGGTTGCAGTCGCTCATGGCGCCTCCAGGGCGGCGCGCAGCTGCTTGCGGGCCTCGTGGATCCGCCGGTAGAGCGTGCCGCTGCGCAGGCCGAGCACCCGCGCGGCCTCGGGTCCGGGCACCCCTTCGAGCTGGCACATCACGAAGCAGACCCGCAGCTTCTCGGGCAGCGCGGCGAGGGCGTCCTCGAGCTGGCGCAGCGACTGACGGCGCGCGGCGACGTCATCGATGGGCACCGAGCGCGGCGTCGGCTCGGCGGAGACCGCCAGGGCCAGGCGCCGGCGCCGACCCCGGCCGCGGCTGTGGCGGCGGACGGTATTGACCGCGATGCCGAAGATCCAGGTGCGCACGGTGGAGCGGCCGCCGAACTTGTGGGCGCTCTTCATGACGGTGAGGAAGGTATTCTGCACGAGGTCGTCGACGTCGTCGGGGTCGACCGCGCTCAGGCGGGTCACGAAGCGATAGACCGCCGCGTGATGCCGATCGAAGAGCGCGCCGAGCGCCGCCGAGTCGCCGGCCGCGCAGGCGGCGAGCACCGCCTCGTCGGACATCTCCTCGACGGTGCCGGCGACCCGCCGCAGGGGGATGACCCGGCCACTCATGGCGCCCGCCAGCGCAGGCCGACGCCCGCCAGACCCATGAAGAGCGGCAGGCCGGGCAGATCTTGATCGCCGAGGTCGTTCTGCGCTCGGCGCGGCCACAGGGCCAGATCGCCGGCGAGGCTGGCCTCGATGGCCCAGGTCTCGGCGATGGGCACCGCGTAGCCGATGCGCGCCTCGAAGAGCGGCGCCCCCGAGGCGTCCTCGACGCCCGCCTGCCCGTCGGTGCGCACCACGTCGACCCCGACGCCGATGCCCAGCCGCAGGTCGCCGAGCAGGATGTCGCCGGTGGCCATCGCGCCGAGGCCCACGCGCCAGACGTCCTTCGCGGCGCTCTGCCCGGTCAGGCCCGGATCGTAGAGCCCGCGCAGGCGCACCCCGGGGCAGATCCAGCCCAGCGCGATGCAACCCTCGACCCGGGCGCCGATCCAGCTGCCGATGTCGTTGGTGGCGGCGCCGTCGATGCCCACGTCGAGCGTGATCGGGCGCACGGGCGGCGGCGGCGGACCGCGGCGGGCGGCGAGCAGCGGATCGATGAGATCGGCGCGGACCCAGGTCTCGATGAGCAGCGCGGCGGTGTCGACGTCGGGCACCGGCTGGAACGGGCCCTCGCCCTGGGCCACCCGCAGCCCGGCGGCGCCGGCCTCGACCCGCACGGCGATGGACGGGCAGCCGGGCGCCGGATCGGCGACGCCGCGCCGGGCGAGCGCCTCGCGCAGCTCGGGCATCGGCGCCGACAGCGTCGCGCTGGGGGGGCAGGTTCGTGCGGAGGCCGACCCGCTCACGATGACCGCGCCGATGCAGGCCCAGCCGATGACGGCTGCGGCGCGGCTTCGGATCGGCGGGCGGGCGGGCTTCACGGGGCGGCTCCAGGGGGTGACGGGCTCGCGGTTCACGGGGTCTGTGCCCGGCCGCGCGCGATCCTTCGCCGGCGGCCGTCTTTTTTCTCGGGTCCCGCCGTCAGCCGAGCGCGTCGGTGAACAGATCGCGGTTGTGCATGACCGTCCAGCAGGTCAGGTTGGCCAGCGCGTTGACCTGCACGTTGGTCAGCTCGACGATGTCGAGGGTGTTCTCACCGGCGGTCTTGTAGTTGGGGAACAGCTCGAGCGGCCCGTGGAAGAACACGTCGCTGTTGCCCTTGCGCACCGCGTCGTGCACCTCGCGGTGCAGCTGCTGCTCCCAGGCGGTCACCCGATCGTTGTAGACCCAGATCACGTCGACGGTCTGGCCGGCGGCGACCCCCCACCAGTCGTTGGCGACGGTCGTCAGCTTCGATCGGGCGATGATCCCCTGCCCCGCGACGCGGGCCGCCTTCAACGTGTCGACGAGCGCGTGGAGCTGGCCCTGCTCGAAGACGTGGTTGTTCTGCAGCGCGGTGCCCGTATCGACGACCCGATAGCCGAAGAGCGCCGGCAGGTAGTCGTCGATGCCCTTCCACTGGGTCGGGCGATTCTCGTCGAACGTCGGCTCGAGCCGGGTGCCGGTATTGACGAAGACGACGATGCGTTCGACCCCGCGCAGGATCAGCGGGATGATGCCGTAGTTCTCCAGGATGCCCCCGTCGCCGAGGGCGAAGGGCTGCGCCTTCTCGGGCGGCATCGGCCACAGCGGGCTCTGGGGCGCGAGCACGTCGAGGGCGTCGATGAGGTGATCGAGCTCCGCGTAGCCGGCGAAGGCCGAGCTGCTGACCCCGATGCTGTCGGCCAGGCACCAGCGATGCTGCGGCGCCGGCAGCTCGACGACGCCGCCCTGCCCCACCGACTGCGGCGCGGCCCCGCCGAAGGCGAACGGCTCGACGTAGCCTCCGCCGACGGTGAGCTTCGAGCCCTTGCCCTTCTGATCGTAGAACGTCACGTCCATGCGCCGCGGGCTGCCGCTGTACATCGGGGTGAACTCGATGGCGACCGGCGACTCGCGCTTCAGCGGGGTCAGGCTCTTGGGGCCGATGATGCAGCCGTTGGCGATCCAGAACGGGCGGTTCGGCCGCGGGGTGACGAAGCGATGCCCCAGGCCCGGGTTGCGGCGCTGCACGTCGGCGACCGCGGCGTCGTCGAGGGCGTAGTACGCGGTGTCGCTGCGATCGAAGAGCCCCAGCGGGGTGAGGAACTGGTCGCCGACGGCGTCGATCCACAATCGGCTGTCGTCGACCTCGTGATAGTACGTCCACAGCCGCGACTTGAGGCTGCGCGTCGCCAGATGACCCAGGCTGCCGTAGGGCAGGACGTCGAGGCTCTTGAGCGTGAGGCTGCCCGGCTCTTCCACCGGCCCGAGCAGCGTATCTTCGGGGTCGCGGCTGAAGAGCAGCGGCCCGCTCACCCATGTGCCACCCGACACCGCCGAGATGTAGCGCACCCGGTCGAGCAGGCCCAGCGCCCGCAAGCCCCGCAGCTGGCCGATGCCCGCCGCCATCGCCCGGGTCCCGCCACCGGAGAGGCAGATGCCGGTATTGCCCGTGCGGTCGACGAGCGCGGTCGACGCCTCGGGGTAGCTCGGCGTCTCGCCGCTGACCCAGACGCGGGCCTTCAAGGTATCGGTCATGGGGCGGGCTCCGAGCGGGGCGACGTTTTTTTTCGGGTCGTGCGATCTTTTTTGCGAAGGATCGCCGACGACGCGGGCACGCACCTGTCGAACCCCAACGCTGCCTCGGAGGATGCCATGCGCGCCGCGCGTTCCGCACTGATCTCGTCATTGATGTGTTCCGCCCTCGCCTTCGGCTGCGACGGCCCGCCGGACTTCGAGCGGCTCGGCGGGCTGACCGCCGACGACCTGCCGCCCTCGCCGACCAACGCCTGGGCCGACGACCCCGAGGCGGCGGTGCTCGGTCAGGCGCTGTTCTTCGATACCCGCATGAGCGCCGACGGCGAGGTGGGCTGTGTCTCGTGCCACGATCCGGACCACGCCTTCGCCGACCCGGACCAGTTCTCGATGGGCAGCTTCGCCCGGCTCGGCGGCCGTCACGCGCCGAGCCTGCTCAACGTGGCCTTCAACGAGTTCACCCTGTGGGACGGCCGCGCCGACTCGCTGTGGTCGCAGCCGATCAAGGCCATCGAGGCCGAGCCCGAGGGCGACTTCAGCCGCACCGAACTGGCCCACTTCATCGCGTCGGAGTACAGCGCGGCCTACGTCGAGGTCTTCGGGCCGCTGCCCGATCTGAGCGGGCTGCCGTCGCGGGCCAAGCCGGGGGACGCCGCCTGGGCCGGCATGTCGGACAGCCAGCGGGACGCGGTCAATCGCATCGCGGCCAACGTCGGCAAAGCCATCGAGGCCTACGAGCGCAAGCTGCTGTGCGTCGATACCCGCTTCGATCGCTTCATGCTCGAGGGCGAGCCGCTCAGCGAGCGCGAGATGGACGGGGCGCGCAACTTCCTCGGCGGCGGTGACTGCGCCGACTGCCACAGCGGCCCGAACCTCACCGACGATCGCTTCCACAACCTCGGCCTCGATCACGGCGGCAACCCGGACTACGGCCGCGCGGAGGGCGTCGAAGCTTTGCTCGACGATCCCTTCAACGGCGTGGGTGACTACTCGGATGATCCCAGCTTCGGCGCGCGGCGGCTGGCCGAGGTGGCCCTGGGGCGCTCGGCGGACGTGGGCGCCTTCAAGACCCCCAACCTGCGCGGCGTCGGCCAGCGGGATCGCTTCGGGCACCTGGGCCACGAGACGGACCTCGCCGACTGGATCGACGACGTCTACGACCGCCCGGGGGGCCGCGGCGGACGGGGCGGGCGCGGCGGCAACGGCGGCAACGGCGGCAACGGCAATGACTTCGTCGGCCAGCTCTCGCCCGACTTCCCCAACGGCGGCGGCAACGAAGACGCGATGGCGGCCTTCCTGCGTACGCTCGACTGCCCGCCGCTGCCCGAGCATCTGCTCGAGGCGCCCGATCCCTCCGAGCTGCCCGGCGCGCGCTGACCGGCACCCACCCGATCGCTTCCCGCCGCGGGCCCGAGCCGCCCTGCTGTCACCGTGAGCTGTCATCCCGCTGTCATGTCCGTGTAATCGCCCGCGGTCGCGGGATGTCATAGAGTCCCGGGCACACGGCAACAGGGAAGAATCACATGCGTGAACGCAAGCGGGCAGCCGCATGGCTGACGGTGCTCGTCCTGCTCTTGGGCTCGGGCTGCGCCCCGGGGGGCGGCGGTGGAGGCGGCGGCGGTGGAGGCGAAGGCAGACAGGCCGATATGGGGGCGGAGGGCGAGGGCGAGGGCGAGGGCGAGGGCGAAGGAGAGGGCGAGGGTGAAGGAGAGGGCGAGGGCGAGGGCGAGGGCGAAATCGACCCGGGTTGCTCGACCTCGTATACCGACGGCGATCAATGGGTCGTCGACACCTGCACCGGCAGCGACATCTGCATCTGCCCCGACGACGGCCTGTGCCCCGCGGGCGGCGGACGCTGCGAATCGGCGTTCAGCCGGCGCTACGCGCTGGCGGTCTTCCGGGCCGTACTGCCCGAGCGCAAGCCGAACGGCGACTGCTGGGATGTGGGCTGTGGAGCCCCCGATCCGTACGTGAACGTCTGGCTCGACGACGAGTACGTCGGCGGCACCCCGACCCGGCAGGACACCTTCACCGGGGCCTGGGAGACCGACAGCGGCGCCGAACTGGGCCGGGTCACCGTGCTCGCGGGCAGTGTCCTGGTGCTGCAGTCCGGCGACGAGGACATCAGCGACAACGACCCCGGGCTGCGGTGCGAGTTCGACCTGGACGGTGAGTTCCTGCGGCGACGGTTCATCATCTGCACCGACCGCGACGAGACCTTCGCCATCGTCGGCGGCATCGTGCCCTGACCGCCCCCTACCCCGCCCGCCGGGCGTGCCATCCGTGCATGTGCAGCATGCGGCACATGTGGGTCACCTGCTCGAAGCCCGCCGCGCCGATCAAGGCGCTGACCTCGCCCACCGACTGCAGCGCGACGTCGCGACCCAGCGACGTCCAGTAGTCGGCCCGCGCGCTCTCGTCCATACCGCACAACGCCAACCCGGGATCAAAGAGCCGCACCATGGCCGGCCAGTCGGCCTCGGCCTTCGAGCCGGCGATGTCGGCGGCGACGAGGTGACCGCCGGGCGCGAGGCGGGCAGCGATGTCGGCGAAGAAGGCCTGCCGGCTGCCGGGCTCGACGAGAAAATGCGAGACGAAGTGCGCCACCGCGGCGTCGTGCGGCGGACCGGCGGGCAGCGTCGGCACGACGCCCTCGTGCAGCGTGCAGCGCTCGCCGATGCCGGCTTCGGCGATGCGGGCGCGGCAGATCTCGAGCATGGGCGCCGACGGCTCGACCACGGTGAACCGCCAGCTCGGGAACGCCGCGGCGAGGTACATCAGCTCCGAGCCGGTGCCGGCGCCCACCGACATCACCCGCGCGCCGTCGGGCAGATCGGCCAGCGCGAGCCGGGTGAGCAGGTGCAGCGCGCCTTTGAGCGGGCTCATGGGCGCGAACATGCCGTCGTACTTCGCGGCGCGCTCGGCGTCGAAGGTGAACTCTCGGGTACGGGCCATGGGGATCTCCGGTTCCAGGGGGGTCGCAGGCGCGGCGCAGACCATAGCGCGCCTTCGGCCTGCATCGTCGATGGCATCAGCGGGCATCGCACTCGGCCTCGGCCGATGGCAGGCACGCGCCGTCGCACGCGCCCACCGGCTCGCCGTCGGCGGTGCAGGCGAACACGACCGACGGGTTGACGGTGTCGGCCTGCCCGTCGGCGTCGACGAAGCGCACCACCAGCTGGCGAGAGATACCCTGCGGCCCGAACTCGGCCGGACGCACCTCGGCGGCGAGCGCATCCCAGGGGATCTCGGCCGCGAAGCGCCCCGGCGCAATCTCTTCGAAGTGCGCGACCCGCGCGGTCGGCGCCCGGGTCTCGGCGATATACCACGCCGCGCCGCGCGCGCCGCCCGCCGGGCTCTCGACCTCCACGCTGATGGTCGCCGGGCGCCCGGGTACGATCGGCTCGGGGCTCACCGTCAGCGATGTGATGGTGATGCCCGGGGGCCGCTGCGGCCGAGGCGGCGGCTCCAGCACCCGCACCAGGCGGACGCCCGCGTCGTACATCCGTTGGTCGGCCTGTACGAAGGTGCGAAACGCCGACCGGCAGTCGTTGGGGCCCGTTCGATAGCCGCCGCCGCGCAGGACCCGACCGCCGCCCCAGGGCAGCGCTATGCGATCGACCGCCGGATCGGCCGGCGGCGGGTCGAGGTAGGGGCCGTAGCGATCGTGGGTCCACTCCCAGACGTTGCCGTGCACGTCTTCGAGGCCCCACGGGTGCGACGGGCGGCCGGGGGTCTGCCGGGTCGCCACCGGCTCGGGGTGGCAGCGCGCCTCGTCGAGCAGCATCCAGCCCACCGCGTCGCCGTCACTGTTGGCCCGGCCCGACCAGAACCGGCTGTCGGTGCCCGCGCGGGCGGCCTTCTCCCACTCGGCCTCGGTCGGCAACCGATAGCCGTCGCAGTCCGCGTCGAGCGCCATCAGATCGAGCCCGTCCTCTTCGTCGCAGCCATCGGCGAGGGCTCGGCGGCAGCCCGGCGGCCCGTCTTCGCAGACGCACCCCTGCCCTTCACACTGCGCCGGCGCAGGCGGTGAACAGCCGCCGGACGGCTCGGCGATGCAGCGTTCGACCAGATCCTGGCTGTAGCACGGCCTCAGCCCCTCTCTCAGCGAGCGGGCATTGGCGTACCAGACCGCGTCGTACCAGCTCACCTGCTCCACCGGGCACAGCGGGCCGGCGCACCGTCGATGCGCGTCGGGGTGTGACGGCCCGTGAAACGACGGGTCGGCGTCGGCGATCGCCGTCCACTCGGCGCGGGTGACCTCCGTGCGCCCGATCAAGAAAGGTCGCCGGATGTCGACGTCCTGCGCGGGCCCTTCGTCGGGGTAGCGTCGGCCGACCTCGTCGACCGGGCTGCCCATCATGAAGCCTCCGGCCGGCACGTAGACGAACCCGCTGGGGATCACCACGTCGTCCTCGGGCGGCGCGCCGTTGCACGGGGGCACCGGGTCGTCGTTGTCGTCGCCGCAGCGCACCTCGGCGCAGCCCTCGTCGCTGCGGCCGTCCAGATCGTCGTCCACCGCGTCGCAGCCCACCTCGCACGCCGCGTCCAACCGGTCGACGCAGATCCCGTCGCAGGCGCCGACCGGCTGACCGCCCACCGCGCAGCGGGCCGTCAGCGTCGTGCGCGCGATGTCGCCGCGGCCGGTGGCGTCGGAGAAGCGCGCCACGAGGATGACCAGCCCGCCGGCCGGCCCGAAGCTGGCCGGCGCGATGGCGTTGACCGCCTCCCAGCTCACCGTCGCTTCGAAGACGCCGCCGCCGACGTCTTCGAAGCGGGCGATCTCGAGCGCCGGGCTGCGGGTCTCGGTGCCGACGGCATAGACCGCGCCCGTCAGCGGACCGTCGCCCGCGACGCCCACCGAGAGCGTCGCTTGCTCGCCGGGCAGCAGCGACGCCGGCTCGACGAGCAAAGGGCCCATCTCGGGCGCGGGCGTCGCGTCGACGGTGGGCACCGAGCGGGCCAGACGCAGGCCGACGCTGCGCCCGCGCTGATCGGGCAACAGCCCGTCGTGATGGGCGATGCGGACGTCGCTGCGGCGGCTGGTCCACGCGCCGCCGCGTACCGCCCGCCGACTCAGGCGAGGCAGCAGCTGCGGGTCGCGCATCGGGATGGCCGGCGGCGGATCGGGGTGCGGGCCGTGCACGTCGGCGACCCACTCGGCGACGTTGCCCTGCACGTCGAAGAGCCCGAACGGATGCGCGAGCCGACTGCGCGGCGGCTCGGCCACGCCGTGGGTCCGATCGTCGGCGTTCTCGTCGAACCAGTCGACCTCCGCCGCGCCGACCGGGCTGTCGCCCGTCCACCACGCGGTCTCGGCGCCGGCCCGAGCGGCGCGGACCCACTCGGCGCTCGTCGGCAGGCGATAGCCGGTGCAGCCCGGCTCGACGTCGCCGAAGCGACCCAGCCGCTCGGCGTCGCAGTCGGCGGCGTGGTTGCATGTGCTCTCGCCGGGTGGACAGCCGCCCCCCAGATCGTCGACGCACGCCGCCAGACCGCCCGCCCGATCGAGGTCGTAGCACGGCTCGAGCCCGTGGACCCGCGACAGCGCGTTGGCGAACCACAGCCCGTCGAGCCAGCTCACCCGCTCGACCGGGCACGGCGCGCCGTCGGTCTCGCAGAAGCGGCCATCGGCCCCGTCGAAGTAGCTCGGCAGCGGGTGTTCGGCGCCCAGCACGTCGCGCCAATCGTCGGCGCTGAGCTCGGTGCGCATCAGCAGGAAGGGACGGGTGACCTCGGCCGGCTGGCGCGGCCCTTCGAGGCCCGCCACCCGACCCGGCTCGTCGTCGGCGCTGCCGAGCACGAGCGGGCCGGCGGGGATGTAGGCCATGCCATGGGGCAGCTCGATCCCATCGGACCCGTTGCACGGCGGCTCGGGTTCGCCGCGACACATCCGAGCGGGGCAGCCGCGGGCGATGCCGTCGGGCCCGTCGCAGTCGGGCGGAGGGCCCATGTCGGGCCGAGGGCCCATGTCGGGCCGAGGCGCCATGTCGGCGATGGCATCCATGGCACCCATGGTATCGGTGGCATCAGGCATGGCGCCCATGGCATCGATGGCATCAGGCATGACATCCATGGCATCGGCCGCATCAGACATGGCATCAACCGGCGACCCGTCGAGCGCGCCGAGCCCCAGGTCGGGCAGGGCCGGCGCCTCGACGCAGCCGCCGATGCCCAGGAGCAGCGCGCACAGGGCCGGGTGGCTACTCAGCGCGCGGGCGGTCAATGAACGGGCGAGCACCATCGACAGACCTCCGGTCTTGCCTGTCGACGGTAGATCGCGGAGAGGCCGGCGTCGAGGCTCCTCCCCGCGCGTTCCCTCAGCTCCAGCTCAGGTCGGCCCGACTCAACGGCAGCTCGCGCACCCGCTTTCCGGTGGCCGCGAAGATCCCGTTGGCCAACGCCGGGGCGATCGGCGGCACGCCCGGCTCCCCGACCCCCGTCGGCAGGTTCTCGCCATCGCCGACGAGGCGCACATCGATCCGCCGCGGCGCGTCGGTGATGCGGGCGATGCGATAGTCGTGGAAGTTGCTCTGCTCGATGCGGCCCGCCTTGTGGCTCGCCGCGCTGTGCAGCGCGAGGCTGACCCCAAAGACCACCGAGCCCTCCATCTGCGCGCGCACGCGATCGGGGTTGACCGCCAAGCCACAGTCGGCGGCGATGACGAACCGCGGGATGCTGACCTTGCCCTGCTGGCTCACCTGCACCTCGCAGGCGGCGGCGACGTACGTCAGGAAGCTGCGATGCACCGCGATGCCCAGACCCGTGCCCGCGGGCGTCTTGCGGCCCCAGCCGATGTCTTCGGCGGCCCGATCGAGCACCCGGCGCAGGCGGCCGGTATCGATGGGATACTTCGCCAACGGCTCGCCGTAGTTGGGATAGGTGCAGCCCTCCGTCGTCGGGTCGACCAGCCGCTTTGGCCCGATCAGATCGCGCAGGAAGGCCAGCGGATCGGCGCCGGCGGCGTGGGCCAGCTCGTCGGCGAAGCCATGCACCGCGAAGGCATGCCAGATGTTGCACACCGCCCGATACCAGCCGATGCGGCTGTGGTGTTCGACCTCGCCGCCTTCGGCCCGCAGGTTGGGCACGGCCCACGGCACATCGGTGAAGCCGAGGCCCATCTCCATCGGGCTCGGCGCCTTGGCGGCCGGGTTGAAGGTGCTGGTGATCGTCGGAAACGCGCTGCGCTGCAGCCAGGCCACCGGCCGCTTCTTCTGATCGAGCCCCGCCTCGAGGTGCACCGCCGCCGGCGCGTGGAAGTAGCTGTGGGCGATGTCGTCCTCGCGGGTCCAGACCACCTGCACCGGCGCCTTGGCGTGGCGCGCCAGCCAGGCGGCCTCCGAGGCGAAGTCGGCCTTCGACTTGCGGCCGAAGCCGCCGCCGAGCAGGGTCACCTCGACCGTCACCGCCGCCTTGTCGACCGCGCACATGCGCGCCACCTCGTCGCGAGCGGCCTGCGGGTTCTGGGTCGGGGCCCAGACGGTGCACGCGCCGTCCTTCCACTCGGCGGTGGCCACCGGCGGCTCCATCGGGGCGTGGGCCAGCCGCGCCGTGCGATAGGTCGCCGCGATGCGGGTGTCGGCCGACTTCAGGGCCTTCGGCGTATCGCCGCGCTCGCGCAGCACCGCGCCGGGCTTCTCGACGATCTTCACGAGGCGCTCGGCCAGGGCGGCGTCGTCGAGCGCGCTGTGCGGGCTCTCGCCCCAGGTCACCTGCAGCAGGCGCCGGCCCTGCAGCGCCGACCACGTATCCCGCGCCAGCACCGCGACCCCGCCCAGCGGCTGGAACGCGTGGGCCCCGGAGAAGCCGGGCACCCGAACCACGTCGACGACGCCCTTCAACGCCCGGGTCGCCTTGTCGTCGACGGTCTTCACCGCCTGACCCAAGGCCGGCGGGCGCACGATCATCGCGAAGAGCATGCCCGGACGCCGGATGTCGCCGCCGAACTTCGCCGCGCCGGTGACGATGCCGCGCGCGTCGTCGATGGGCGCGTCGGCGCCGATGAAGCGCCGGTCGGCGGGCTTCTTGAAGGTCAGCTCGGTCGCGTCGGGCACGGGCAGCTTGGCCGCGTCGGCCGCCAGCGCGCCGAAGCCCAGGCGCTTGCCGGTCGCGCCGTGCACCACCGCGTGGTCGGCGGTGTGGGTCTCGCCGACCGGCACCTTCCAGCGGGCCGCCGCCGCCCGGCGCAGCATGAGCGCGGCGGTCGCGCCGGCCGCCCGCATCGGCTCGTAGAAGCGGCGGATGCTGCGCGATCCGTCGGTGTCCTGGGAGCCGTACTTCTCGTCGCCGATGGCCTGGACGATCTCGACCTTCTCCCGGCTGCAGCCCAGCTCGTCGGCGACGACGAGCGGCAGGACGGTGCGGATGCCGGTGCCCATCTCGGATCGGTGGGCGACGATGCGCACCCGGTCGTCGGCCTCGATCGCCAGCCACACGTTGGGGGCGAAGGCCGCCGCGGCGTCACCCGGGCCGTCGCTCGGGCGGGGCGCGGCGATGACGCCGGCCCGCACGCCGAGCAGGAAGGCGCCGGCGCCGACCATGCCCTTGAGGAAGCCCCGCCGATCGGGGCCGATGGCGACGATGCGCCGCGAGGTCTCGTTGCCGTGCGCGCTCATCCCATCTCCTTGGCCGCGGCCTTGATGGCCTCGCGGATGCGGGGATAGGTCCCGCAGCGGCAGAGGTTGCCGCGCATCGCCCGGTCGATGTCGTCGTCGGACGGCCCCTTGTTCTGCGCGAGCAGCGCGGCCGCCGACATGATCTGGCCCGCCTGGCAGTAGCCGCACTGCGGCACGCCGGCGGCGGCCCAGGCCTTCTGCAGCGGGTGCTCACCCTTCTCGTCGAGCCCTTCGATGGTGACCACCGGCTGGCCCATGGCCGCGCTGACCGGGGTCACGCACGCCCGCACGGCGCGGCCGCCGAGGTGCACCGTGCAGCAGCCGCATTGGGCCATGCCGCAGCCGAACTTGACCCCCGTCATGCCCGCGTGGTCCCGCAGGAACCACAGCAGCGGCATCGCCGGGTCGATGCCATCGGTCTCGATGGCTTTTCCGTTCACGTCGATCGCAGGCACGGTGCCTCCTCATGGTTGGCTGCGCAGACAGTGGGCGCGCATGCTGCCGCACGCGGCCGGCGCGCGGACGATACAGGTCGCTCTGCAGCGCGCGGACGGTACAGGTCGCTCTGCAGCCCGGCGAGCAGATGCGTGGCGGTCGGGGCGGGTCGCGCGCGGGTCGGGCCCCGGCTCAACCCCGCGAATCCTCGGGCGGTGGCACACCCGGCGGCGCCCGGCTCGCCCGCTCTTCGGCGATGGATGGATAACCCAGGCTGCGCCGCGCGTGATCGCCCCGCCCCACGCGATCGTAGCGCTCGATGATCACCCGCGCCGCCTCTTCGAGGATGCGGTGCAGCTCGGTCTCGGGCCCCTCGGCCGCGGCGCGGGCGCGCATCGCGCGGGCCTGGGTCTCGCCGCCGAACCACGCCAGCACCGTCGCCGCCGCGCGCACCACCCGCGCGTCGCGATCGCCGATGGCGTCGGTGGCGGGGGTCAGCTTGTCGCCGTTGGCGTTCATCAGGGCGCGCACCGCCGCCAGCCGCACGTCGGGGTGCGGGGCCATCAGCGCCGGCGCGAGGGCGGCGACCCCGTCGGTGGCCAGATGGGGCACGACCGCCACCGCCGCCGCCGGATCGGGGTCGGCGAGCACCGCGACGAGGGCCGACGCCCGCGAGGTGTGGTCGAGCCGGCCGATCATCTCGCCGCGCAGATCGGCGGGCACCGGCGGGCGGATCAGGGTCGGCAGATAGCCCTTCGAGCGCAGGCCTTCGGCGACGACGCGCACGTCGTCGTCGGCGTCGCGCAGCGCCAGCGAGCGGACGGCGCCGGTCTCGGGGTGCCCGTCGAAGTGACACAGCACCAGCAGCCGCAGCCGTACGCTGGCCGGGCGCTGCGACCAGACGGCCTTCGGGCCGGGCACCGGCTCGCGCAAGGCCCGCGCGGCGTCGATGAGCAGCTCACCCCAGGCGACGACCGCGTCGGGGTCGACCTCGCCCGGCAGACGCTTCTTCCAGGCGCCTTGCTCGAAGAGCGCGCCGCCTTCGAGCGCTTTGCGCGCCGCGGCGCGGGCCGGGTCGGACATCGCGATCTGGCCGGCGACCCGATCGCCGCGGATCGAGGGCGGCGCCGCGTCGCGGGCCGGGATCACCGAAAAAGCCGGCGCCGCGCCGTCGATGCGGGCCTCGATGACCTCATCGCTGTAGGTGGCGCGGATGCCGTCTCGGCGCCGCTCGACGACCGGCGCGACGGGCGCCTCGTCGTCGGGCGGCGGCATCGGCGCCGGCGCCATGCTCGGGCTCTGGCCGATGAGCGCCGAGCCCTCCCAGCGACGGGCGAGGCCGCGGTAGCTCGGCTGAGGCCGCTCGGCCTTGCGGCCGGTGACCGCCGACCACAGCGCCGTGATCGAGCCGGTGAAGCGCCGTCGGCCGCGCCGTTCGTCGCCTGTGCTCATCTGCGCTCCCCCAGATTCGGGCTGCACGATACCAACCGTCAACGCCGCGTGCCATGCGCGCGCCGCCGTGATTGCAGTGGCGGCGCACGGTTTGGCATCTTCGGCCATCCACGGCATTCGGAGAACAACATGCGCCCCATCGGTCCCCTGCCCGCCCTGTGTCTGCTCGCCTCGCTCGCGACGGGTTGTCTGGGTGATCCCCAGAGCAAGACCTGCGCCGAGCTACCCCCGGGCACGGCGGGCTGCGAGGCCGACGCCAGACCGCTCGACGCGGGACCCGACGTCGGGCCCATGCCGGCCGACGAAGGGCCCGTGCCCGACGGGCAGCCGCAGGACGCGGGGCCCGATGCGCGCTCCGACGTGTGGCCGCCCGACGCCGGCCCGGACATGTGGCCGTCCGACGGCGCGGCCCCCGACGCCACCGCCCCCGACGCCACGGGCCCCGACGCCACGGGCCCCGACGCCGCGGGCCCCGACGCAATCGCCCCCGACGCCGCGCCGCCCGGCGAGTGCGAGCCCGGCACCTCGCGGCCGTGCGGCACCGATGTCGGCGCCTGTCAGGTCGGGCAGCAGTTCTGCAACGCCGAGGGCGTGTATGACGCCTGCCTCGGCGCGGTCGACCCGGCGGACGAGGTCTGCGACGGGGTCGACAACGACTGCGACGACGAGACCGACGAAGGCTGCGACTGCATCGACGGCGCGACCCAGGATTGCGGCAGCGACGTCGGCGCGTGCCGCTTCGGCACCCAGACCTGCGCCGACGGCGCGTGGGGCCCCTGCGAGGGCGGGCTCGACGGCACCGAGGAGCGCTGCAACGACATCGACGACGACTGCAACGGCACGGTGGACGACCTGCCGGCGCTGGCCGACGGCCAGCTGTGCACCGTGGGCCTGGGCGAGTGCCGGGTCTCGGCGCCTTTGACTTGCGCCGGCTCGAACGACGGCGAGCTGGTCTGCCCCGCCGAGGCGCCCGCCGGCATCCCCGAGAGCTGCAACCTGCGCGACGACGACTGCGACGGCCGCACCGACGAGGACACCCCGCTCAGCGTCAGCCGGCTCTTCACCGGCAACCGGGTGGATCACTGGCGCACCGCGGTCTCGTCCTACGGCGAGTTCCACGGGGTGGCCTACATCGACGACGGGCGGGTCTTCTTCGGCCTCGCGCTGGGCGACGAGTGGGAGATCGAGCCGGCCGAGGTGGGCTTCTTCAACGGCGACGATACGATCGCGACCCACATCGCGATGACCTCGATCTTCCGCGAGGGCTTCCGGCTGATCGTCGCCTACGACGGCCTCGGCTCGGGCGTGACCGTGCTCAACCTGTCGGGCGGCGGCGCGGAGGTCGGCGAGCGCTTCGACGCCGATGTCCCGTTCAGCAACAACGTCGACGTGGCCTGGGATCTGGAGCGCGGCGTCACGGCGGTCTACGAGGACGCCGACGTCGGGGCGGGGACGCGGGACATCGGCCTCGAGACCTACGGCGTCGGCGCCCGCCCCGTGCGCCGGACCATCGTCGGCGGGCAGAACGCCCTGCGCGATCCGAGCGTGGTCCTGACCAGCGGGGCCGTCGCCGATACCACCGCCGTGGCCTATGTGCGCACCGATCTGCGCAGCAACGCGGGCAACCTCGAGCTCGCCCGCTTCGTCCGCGGGGCCCTGCAGCCGGTGGTCTGCACGGTCAGCGAGTCGGGCACCGCCCGGGACCCCGATCTGCACTTCCTCGCCGGCCGTCAGCTGTACGCGGTGAGCTGGGACGAGGTCGAGCGCGGCGTACGCCGGGTCAAGGTCGCGGTGCTCGATGCGGCGTGCCGTGAGGTCGCGCGGGTGAGCCTGCCGACGGCCGCCGACGCGCAGCGCTCGTCGCTGGTGCCCATCGCCGGCCGCGAGGGCGTCGATCGCCTCGCGGTGGTCTGGGATCGCAGCAACGACGTGGGCTTCCAGATCGAGCTCGGCTGGGTGGTCGACGCCGACCGGGGCTGGGCCGCCTCGCCCACCGTGCAGCGCATCTTCGGCGAGCAGGGCACGACCGGCGGGGCCACGGGGGCCTATGCGGGCGATGGCGAAGGCATCGGCGTGATGTTCAGCTACGAGGCCCAGGGCCGATCGGCGGTCTTCGCGACGCTGCCCAACGTCTGCCCCGAGCTGCCCTGACCGGCGCCGCCCCGAGCCGGTCCGCCCCGACGCGCCGCCCGCGAGGATCCCATGCCCATCGACGATCTCGACCGTCTGCCCCGCGCCCCGCGCGCCGTCCCGCTCTCGCTCGTCATCCGCCTGCGGTTCGGCGGGGCGATGGGGCTCATCGGCTGGCTGTTCCTCGCCATCGGCACCGGCATGCTGCTCGGGTTCTCGACGTTCGTCCACCCGCTGGTCGCCGCCCGGCTCGCCCTCGACGATACGGCGACGGTGAACGGGCGGGTGCTCGGCTGGTCCGAGGCGCCGGTCGAGGTCAACGAGCAGCCGGTGATCGGCACCCACTTCGAGTACGCCGTCGACGGCGTGCTCTACGAAGGCATCAGCTTCGCGGTCGACCGGGCGCCCGAGCCGGAGAGCCGGGTCACGGTGGTCTACGCCGTCGGCGATCCGCGGGCGTCGCGCATCGACGGCATGATGGCCGGCCCGATGCCGCTGTGGGTCATCGGCTTGCTGCTCATCTTCCCCGGCGTCGGCTTCGTCTTCGCCGTGCGCACCTTCCGCCAGGGCGGGCGCGAGGTGCGCGCGCTGCGCCACGGTCGACCCGCTCGGGCCACCGCGACCGACCACCGGCCCACGGGCACGACCATCAACGAGGTGCCCGAGATCGCGGTGACCTTCAGCTATACCGACCACCTCGGCGGGCGGCACAGCGTCACCTCGAAGACGCTGGAGCCCGAGGATCTGCTCGACGAGGCCGAAGAAGCCCTGCTCTATCTGCCCGAGCGGCCCGGCGTCGCGGTGCTGCTCGACAGCAAGCCCGACGTGATCGCCGTCGAGGCCGATGGCCGCTTCCACCCGCGGCCGCTGCTGCCCACCATCGGGCTCTTGATCGCCCCCGCGCTGACCGCCGCCGCCATCACGATCGCCGCGCTGCTCGCCCGATGACGCCCCGCCGGACGGCCATCGGGCGTCGCGCCGGTTGAGCCGGCCTCCGCCGGTCGGGATACTGCCGGTCGGAGAACGCGTGGAGTTCGAGCCGTGGGGGGACACAGGTGATCCGTCGTATGCGTCGCGCCCCCGGCGCTCTGCGCCTGCTGACGACGTGCGCGCTGAGCCTCGCGCTGCTGCCGCTTGCCGGCGCATCCGCGCAGGGCCAGGAGCAGCAGCGGTCGCGGGTGCTGGTGCTGTTCGACACCTCGGGCAGCATGGGCGTCGACATCGAGACCGGCGAGCCGACCGGCGGCGACAACAGCCGCGAGTACCCCGGCGATGGCGGCCTGAGCCGGCTCTTCGTGGCCAAGGAGGCCCTCGCGGGGCTGATCACGACCCAGTCGGAGGTCGAGTTCGCGCTGATGCGCTATCCGATGCGCGAGGGCCTCGGCATCAACCGCGGGGTCATCGACGGGCGGCAGAATCAGAGCTACGCCGGCCTCGAAGAGCAACCGCTGAACTACGCCGGCGAGTGCACCGGGCTGCTGCGCCCGGGTGATCCCGACGAAGCCTTCGCGCTGGTGGTGCCCTTCAGCGACGACAACGAGACCGACATCGTGCGCTGGCTCGACCACCGTGAGGACTTCCCCGCCGACAAGGAGCTGCGCGCCGAGGGCTCGACGCCGATCGTCGAGACCCTGCGCCTGGCCGAGCAGTATCTCGTCGAGATCGGCCGCGGCGATCCCGGGGCCCGCTGCCGGCGCACGGCGGTGGTGCTGCTGACCGACGGCAGCGAGTCGTGCGTGCCTTTCGCCGAGCGCGAGCAGCGCCTCGCCGAACGCGGCGCCGCGCTGCGTGAGCTGCGCTTCGTGGTCGACGGCGAAGAGGTCGTGCAGGACGTGCGCACCTTCGTGGTGGCCTACGGGGTCAACCAGCGGGCCTATGACCAGCTCACCGCGCTGGCCCGGGCCGGCGGCACCGCGGTCGATCTGCGCGGCGAGCCCGATCCCACCGGCGGGCCCTACGAAGCCTCGGATCTGATCTCGCTGCGGCGGGCGTTCAGCGCGATCGTGCGCGAAGCCATCCCCACCGAGCTGTGCAACGGGCTCGACGACGACTGCGACGGCCGCGTCGACGAGGGGGTGCAGAACCTCTGCGGCGGCTGCGGCCCGCCGCCGGAAGAAGACTGCGACGGCAACGACGACGACTGCGACGGCCGCGTCGACGAGGGCGCGCTCAACGCCTGCGGGCAATGCGGTCCGCTGCCCGGCGAGGTGTGCAACGACATCGACGACGACTGCGACGGCGCGGTCGACGAGGCGGTGGACAACGCCTGCGGCGGCTGCGCGCTGGTTCGCGAGGAGGTCTGCAACGGCGTCGACGACGACTGCGACGGCCGCATCGACAATCGGCCCGGCGCCGATCTGCCGCTGTCGCGGCCGTGCAGCCGCGACGTGGGCGCCTGCGCCGCCGGCCGTGAGGCGTGCGTCGCCGGCGAGTGGGGCGCCTGCGACGGCGTCGTGCCCCGGGACGAGCAGTGCGACGGCACCGATGACGACTGCGACGGCGCGGTGGACGAAGAGACCCGACCGTGCGGCCCGGCGCTGGACATCGGCGACGTCGGCGAGTGCCGCGTCGGCCAGCGGCGCTGCGATCCGCAGGCCTGCGCCAACGGCCTCTGCGCCGAGGACGGCTGGCTCGCGGCGTGCGAAGACGCGGTGGGTCCGGCGGACGAGACGTGCAACGGGCGGGACGACGACTGCGACGGCGCCGCCGACGAGGGGCTGATCAACGCCTGCGGTCAATGCGGCCCGCCGCCGCCCGAGGCGTGCAACGGGCTGGACGACAACTGCGACGGCCGCGTCGACGACGACGCGCTGTGCCCGGCGGGCTTCTTGTGCTTCGCCGGCGAGTGCGTGCAGCCGTGCGGCTCGGCCGGCGAGTGCCGCCCCGGCTTCGCCTGCCTCGCGGTCTGGCCCGGCGCGCGCTACTGCCACCCCGAGCCGTGCGCGGCGGCCTATTGCTCGCCGGGGCTGACCTGCACCGACGCGGTGGGCGCGTGCAGCGATCCGTGCGTCGGCGTGCAGTGCGCCGCGGGCGAGCGCTGTGTATTCGGCGAGTGCCTGGCCGAGCCGTGCCCGGACGGATGTATCGAAGGTGAACGCTGCACGGCCGACGGCTGCCTCGGCGATCCCTGCGCCGACGTCGACTGCGGCCAGGACGCTTTCTGTCGCGACGGCGAGTGCGTCGACGCCTGCCGCGTGGCGTCGTGCGGCCCCGATCGGGTCTGCGTCGACGGGCTGTGCGTCGGCGATCCCTGCGGCGGGCGGTGCTTGCGCGGCAGCCGCTGCGATCCGGTCGACGGGGCCTGCGTGGCCGACCCGTGCGCCGCCGTCGACTGCCCCGCCGGCACCGCCTGCGTCGACGGCGCGTGCGCGCCAGACGCCCCCTGCGCCGCCGTGCGCTGCCCCGCCGGCACCGCCTGCGTCGACGGATCGTGCACCGACTTCACCCCCGGGCGGGATCCGCGGACACAGGTCGCCGACGCCATGCCGCCCGTCGACGCCGGCCTCGACGTCTCGATGCAGGCCGACGTCGCGCTCGACGCCGCGCCGGACGCCCGGGTGGAGCCGGCGGATGGCGGCGAGCCGCCGCGCGGTGATCCCGGCGACTGCGCGCAGGGGCCCGGCGGGCGCGCGTCGGGCTGGCCGGCGGTCGGCGCGCTGCTCTGCCTCGTATTGGGGCTCGCGCGGCGCCGTCGAGGCTGATACTGCACGGGCATGACAACGCCCGCGCCGCCCCGCGATCTGTTCTCACCGCCGCCGCCCGAAGCGGGCCCGGACGCCATCGACACCTGGGCTTTCGAGCGGGCCCGCAGGCTGCTCGACGAGACCGCGCTGGTCTGTGATGGCCGATCCCATCGGCTGCGCGAGATCGAGCTGTATCTGCACAGCCCGGGGCACCCCGATCCGTTCGTGCACCGGGCGGCCGAGCAGGCGCGCGCCGGCGCCTGGTACTTCCACCGCGTTGGCGGCAGCTATCGCGGCGGCACGTTCAAGGGGCTCGATCTCTCGACCGGTGGACCGGGCGTCGGCTGTGGCTGGCTGCTGCGCTGCATAGAGACCGCCGACAGGCGCCTGATCGACGGCAGCTGCAACGTCGTCGACCACCTGCTCGCCATCGCAGGCGAGGCCGCCATCGCGCCGCTCGACGCCGCGTCGCCCGACGCCGGCGACGCCCGCGGGCGGCTGCACCTCGCCGCCCGGATCCGCCCGGATGCCGAGACGAGCGACGATACTCTGCTGGCGACGCCGCGGGTGGGGCTCACGCTCAAGCGCGCGGCCCAGCACGGGCAGATGCCGCGCTATATCGGGCGTCGGCTGCGCTTCATCACCCGCCCCCGACGCATCAAGAAGGGGCGCGCGCAGACGATCGCCGCGCTGCTGGCCGATGGATGCGACGTCGACGCGATCCGCGCGCGCACCGGCAGCCCCGCGGCGAGCATCCGGCGGGCGGCGGCGGCGTTCGCCGATGGCCGCGGTCGGCCGCCCGACGCCTGGATCGGGCGGCGTCTGTCGAGCGTGGCGCTCTATGGGCTCTACGGGGCGTGCATGACGCCGCCCGAGGTTCGCTGAGCCATGCGCGGCATGGGATCTCATATAGCATGATGGCTCTGCATAGCATAGCATGCCACACTATGGCATAATCACTCCCCAGCCATCACTCAGCCATCACATGGATGGCATAGTCGATGACATACAGCCTGCCATCACTCGACGCAGACGCACCCGCCGCCGGCCGCGGCGCAGCCCTCGGGATGCACCGGCCGACACGCGCCGATCGGGCAGTCGTCGGGCGCGCGGCACTCGATGGTGCACCCGGGCTCGATCCCCGGCTGACCGACACACCAGCCGCCGACGCAGCCCAGGCCGGGCGCGGCGCAACGCCACGCGAAGTCGACGCTGAAGCCGTCGCGGCGCTCGCTCGACCTCTCGGCGCATGCCACGGGCAACGCGCACGTCGGCGCCGCGGCGCCCATGGGCATCGGGCTCTCGTACTCCACCCTGATCTCGGCCCCGGGCGCGGTGCCCGGCGGCAGCTGCAGAGCGACGCCGTCACAGCCCGGATCGTCGACCCGCAGATCGATGCCGGGATACAGCTGCCAGTCTTCATCACACGCCGCGCCGGGCAGCGCCGGCCGTTCGAGGCAGCGGCCGGTGAAGCGCAGCGGGCCCACCACCGGCCCCAGACATATCCGACGCTCGGGCTGGGCGAAGGCGGCGACCCGCGCGCCCAGGGCCGGCCCGACCATCGGATCACAGACGGTGACGTCGACCGCCTCCCCGCCCAGAGCCGACGCCAGCGCCCGGTAGCGGGGCGTCGCGGCCGCGCCGTCTTCGGCCAGGATCGAGCAGGTCGAGCGCGGCGGGCCGATACATGGCTCGCCGACCGGGCAACACGCCAGCCGCCACGCCTCGAAGTCGCTGCGCCGATCCGCGGCGGGATCACACTCGGGCGGGTCGTCCCCGGCGACATACGGCCGCCAGCGGGCCGCCGCGCCGTCGTCGGTGACCGCGTCGGGCGCGCTCCAGACGAAGACGGTGAGCGGCTCGGGTCCGAGGCTGCGCAAGTGATCGACGGTCGGCGGGATGGCATCGAGCGCCGCCGCCTGCCACGCGCAGCGCCCGGGATCGTCCCGCGGGAAGTCGGCGGGGGCCGAGCAGTCGTCGCCGTCGGCCACGATGATGACCGCGCGGGCCGCCCCCTGGCGCCAGAAGCGCCCGCAGTCCGGGTCGAGGCCCCGATCGCAGCAGTGTCCGAGCAGGGCCTTGTTCGGGCCGTCGCAGGCGGTCGCCCGCCTCAGCGCCGCGATGCCGCTGGGGAAATCACTGCCACGCACCCCGACGGTCGTCAGGCAATGGGCGTTGAACCGCAGCCACTCGCGCTTGCACTCGACGTCGGGGCAGTCGGGGCCCGCCTCGCCCCGGCCCGCGCCGCCCCAGGTGGCGATGGCCGGCAACCAGCCGCCCGCGGCGCGGGCCTCGCATTGGTCCGTCGGCGGTACGTAGGGCAGGCCGTTGCGCGGGTCGATGCAGCCGGGCGTCGGCACGGCGATGGCCGGCGCAGCCACGAAGCGCCCGTCGAGGCCGCGCCCGGGGTCCATGTCGGTCAGGACGGTCGTCATCGCCAGGTCGAGGTCGGGCGCGCCGTCGAGCAGCGCGTCGACGAACGGCCCGATGGCGTCGGGCACGGTGAACTGTTCGCCGCACATCGACGACCCGTCTTCGATGACCCAGAGCAGATCGAGGCGAACGGGCTCCGGGCGCAGGGTGACCACCCGCACCGCGTAGGCCTCGCCGGCGGGCGCCAGATCGGGCCCAGGCTCCGGATCGGGCGCCGGCTCGAGCGCGGGATCGTCGTCCGGCGGGTTCGCGGCATCGGCGCGGCCCGCGTCTTCGCCCAACGCCCCGACCTCGTCGTCGCAGGCCCCGGCGCAGGCAGCGGCCACGCACAGCAGCGCGGCCCATCGCGATCGATTCGCTGCGGACAACGGGCCCATCTCCCCTCCCCTGGCGCCGAGCGACGGTCCGGATGCGGCCGTGTGCCACAGCCCCCTCTCGGTCAGCGTACCGCAACCCGCCGCAGCAGCGTCGGTCTACGTCGCGCTCGGGGTCGGTCTACGTCGCGCTCAGGGTCGGTCGCGGCCCGCTCGCCCACGCGCGGCCTTCTCGGCCTCTCGCGCGCGACGCTGGGCGCGGCGCACCCAGCGCGGCGGCTCGGGGGGGAACGCGCGCCGCCCCAGGCACCACGGGAGCAGGCGGGCGATGTTGCGGGCGTCGTCGATCCCGCGATGGGGGCGCCCCTCGAAGGTCAGGCCGCAGCGCTCGAGGGCGCCGAGCACCGAGTAGCGCCGGCGGCGCCCGAGGCGCCCGGAGAACGCCCGCGCCAGGTTCCAATGCCGCGGCAGGCCCGTCGTGATGCCATGCCGCGCCCGCTCGTCGACGAAGATGCGCGCGTCGAAGCCGCCCCACGAGCAGAACAGCGTGTCGTTGTCTTCGAGCCAGTCCGTCAGAGCGGCGAAGGCGGGCGGAAACGTCGGCGCCCGGTCGACGTCGGCCTGCGCGATGCCGGTCAACTCGACGCAGAACGGCGTCAACCGGGGGTGCATGGACGGCCGGACGAAGGTCTGGAAGTCGTCGATCACCCGCTCGCCGTCGGCGGCGACGAGCAGCGCGCCGATCTCGATGACCTCCATGCGATCGCGCGGCCAGTCGCCGCGATCACAGGTGGCCTCCAGGTCGATGACCAGGAAACGCTCGGGCAGGAATGGCGGGTTCTTGTCGGGGTAGCGTCGGCTCACGCCCTCGGCTCGGGCGGGGACTCCGGCCAGGGCAGCGCGGGCAGCAGCTCGGCGATCAGGCGCGGCAGCTCGGAGGGGTGCTTCGCGATGGCATCCGGCGCGACCGGCCCGGGGTCGTCGGCGTAGCCCCAGGCGCACCAGATGATCGGCGTGCCGTGGGCCTTCGCGCAGCGGATGTCGCCGGCGGAGTCGCCGATCATGACCGCCGGCGCCCCGCCGGCCCGGGCCATCGCCGCGTCGATCATCGCCGGATCGGGCTTGCTCACCGGCAGCGTATCGCCGCCGATGACCGCCACGAAGCGGTCGGCGACGCCCAGGGCAGACAGGAGCTTCTGCGACAGGTCTTCGGGCTTGTTGGTCACGAGCGCCAGCGGCGCGACCTCGGCCAGCTCGGAGAGCACGGGCGCGATGCCGTCGTACAGCGTCGTCGAGTTGGCGATGTCGGCGGCGTACGACTCGGCATAGTCCGCCGCCAGCTGCGCCAGCAGCGCCGCCTCGTCGGCCCCCGGGCGCGCGAACGCTTCGGCGAAGCAGGTGCGGTAGAGGTGCTCCATGCCGCGGTTGACGTGGAGCACGAAGTCCTCGTCCACCCGCGGGGGCAGCTTCAGCGCGGCCCGGACCCGCTGCACCGCGGCCACCATGTCGTCCCGGCTGTCTTCGAGGGTGCCGTCGAGATCGAAGCAGATGACCGTCACCGGGCGCCCCGTCCGGCGAGATCTTCGACGCTGCCGCGGCCGTCGGCGTGCTCGGTGACCCGGCGCACGCCGCTGCGCGAGCCCTTGTACGCCGAGAACGTACGCGGGTTGTGGGTCTTGACCTCGTGGGCCACGCCGGCGGGGATGATGAGGATGTCGCCGCCTTCGATGGTGACCGGGCCCTCGTCGAAGTGGAAGGTGATCACCCCGTCGACCGCGCCGCGGATCTCTTCTTCGTCGTGGCTGTGCCGGCTGCGATCGAACCAGCCGGGCACCGTCTGCAGGTCGTAGCTCTTGAACCCGAAACGGGCCATCTCGGCGGCGACGGACTCGGCGTCGGGCGTGGTCTGGTGGGGCCACTTGTGCAGCGTGACGCCGTTGGGCAGCTTCATGGGCCGGCTCCGTTCATGGGGATGCCGGGCATGGTCTACGGGGGAGGCAGGCCAGTCAAGGGGCAGGTATCAAAGGTACCGGGTTCGCGCCGCGGGAGCTGTGCACGCTTCCTGCATGCTGTTGCCCCACGCAGCCGCCCCATGCAGTTGCCCCATGCAGTTGCGCCATGCCGTCGCGCACGGCGGAATGGCAGGCCGCTGTCGAGTACACACGAGGAGGCCCTCATGTCCCCCACCCACCGTATCGTCGGCCTGTCGATGCTGGCTCTGGCCACCGGCTGCAACGCCGAGGTGCGGACGCAGGACGGGGCGCTCACCCGCGGCACGATCACCGCGAGCGACCGCGACACCTTGCACATGGTCGACGGGGTCAAGATCGGTCCGGCCGAGTCGCCGACCGACGCGTCCGCCAGCGAGCCCGCGCGTTTCTCCCGGGCCACGGTCGATCGCGCCGAGGTCGTCGACATCGATCACCCGGGCAACGTCTTGATGGTCACCGGCGGCGCCCTGACCGCGTACTTCACCATCGTGACCCTCGGGATCGCGCTCTCCGATCCGCCGCCGCCAGAGCCCGAGTCATCGTGCGAGTCACCCCATGGCGGTCCGGCCTGCTTCGACCTCGACCTGGACACCCGGGCCACGACCCGCATGAGCCTGGGTGTCGCCGTGACCGGCATCGGCGTCGGCCTCGCGCTGGGCGTCACCGGCCTGGTGCAATATACCCGCTCGGTCTCCGCTGCCCGGCCTCGGGTGAGCGTCGGCCCGGGCTCGGTCTCGATCTCGGGCGGCTTCTGAGCGCGCGCGGTGGCCCCTCGACGAGCCGGAGCGGGCCGATGGCTGACGCACCGACGGGCGAGCGGCCCGCGTACACGCCTTCGCACTCGCCGTAGCGCGTCGTTCGCAGTCCGCGCGGTCGACGGCCTCACCGACGCGCCGAGGTCAGCGCAAGCGGGCCGCCTCGGCGGTCGCGCCGAGCGCCTCCCACTGCAGCAACGCCAGACGCCGCGCTTCCCACGCGCGATCGGCGGCGCCGGCGCGCTCGGCCCGCTCGGCGGCGGCCTCGGCCATGCGGGCGCCGTCCCGGGTGTGCAGGTCGAGCTGATCGATGAGCCCGCCGGCCACGGTGAGCTGGGTCGCCCACATCTCCCAGTCCCGCTGGATCGCCGCGCATTCGAGCAGCGCCAGCACGCACAGCAGAGCCCGCCCGTGGCGCTTCTGCGATGCGAAGCGCTCGAGCAGCGCCGCGAGCGTCTTGCGCGCCTCGTCGGTCTGCTCGCGGGCGAGCAGCACCCGCGCCCGATACAGGCTGGCCAGCGGCGCGTTGATCCCGCCGATGACCGCGTAGCGCGCGGTCGCCGCGTCCAAGGCCTCTTCGGCCTCGGCGAGTCGACCCGTCTCGAGGTGGACGAGCCCGCGCTCGGTGAGCACCATCGCCTGACCCCAGCGGCTGGCGGCGCTCGCGAAGCGGATCTCGGCGGCCTGCAGATGGCGCAGGGCGTCCTCGTAGTGCCCGTAGCGCCGGGCGAGCTGGGCCAGATTGACCCGGGCCAGCGCCGCGCCGACCGGGTGCTCGTGGGCAGCGTAGATCCGCAGGGCCTCGCGCAGCAGGCCTTCGACCCGCGCCGGCGCGCCGCGATCGAGCAGGATGACCCCCTGATTGCGTCGACAGTTGGCCATCAGCGTATTGTCGCCCAGCTCGGCGGCGATCGTGGCCGCCTCGTCCATGCGGGCGAAGCCCAGCTCGTGCTCGCCGCGGTTGATGGCGTCCCACGCCCGATCGACCAGCGCCCGGCTGAGTACCTTGCGCCAGCCGTGCTGACGGGCCTCTTCTTCGGCGGCGGCGGCCAGCGAGCGCGCGCGCTGTAGCTCACCGGAGGCCCGGGCGATGCGGCAGGTCACCATCCAGCCCTCGCCCCGTCGGTCGTCGGCAGGCTCGAGCCCGACCCGATCGACGGCGCTCTGCCAGGTCGACAGCAGCCGGCGCGCGGCCTTGAAGTCGCTCTGACCCAGGCGCTCCCACGCCGCCCGGATGAGCGGGCCGAGCGCCTCTTCGTCGCGGCCGGCGCCGATCAGGTGCTCGGCGAGGCGCTCGGGGATGCCGGGGCCCCGCCGTCCGCCGAGCGCGGCGGCGCAGGTGGCGTGCAGCTCGGCGGCGCGCCCCTCGTCGGCGATGCGCCGCAGCAGGCTCTCGCGCAGCATCGCGTGGGCGAACGACCAGCCGGGCTCGCCGGGCTGACCGACGGCGAGCCGGCGGGCCAGCAAGACGTCGCGCAGGTCGGCGAGCAGCGGCTCGACGTGGGTGTCGACCTCGCGGGTCGTGGCGTCGGCCCATTCATCGCGATCGACGTCGCGCCCGAGCATGGCCGCCAGCTCGATCGCCCGCCGATCGAAGGCCCGGCTCTCGACGGGGCGGGCGGCCAAGACCTCGTCGATGCGCTGGCGCCAGATGTCGTGGATGCCATCGGGCAGCCGCGGCGCGACGCCCGGCCGCAGGGTGAACCCCTGGGCGGCCGGCACCAGGGCGCCCCGCTGCACCCAGTCGCCGACGAGGTGGATCGCGAAGAGCGGGTTGCCTTCGGTGCGGGCCTCGACCTGGGCGGCGACGTCGCTCTCGAGCCCCAGCAGCGCCTGGACCAGCCGCGGCCGATGGGTATCGGGCAGCGAGCCGATGGGGCGCACCGTGGTCGCCGGATGATCGCCCAGCCGCTCGATGACATGGCGCGCGCCGGCTTCGGCCATGCGGTTGGCCTCTTCGACCGTCAGCACCGCCAGCAGCGGCAGATCGTCGGCGTCGAGCAATCGGCGGATGTGGGCCACCGCCTCGGGGCCCCACTGGGCGTCGTCGACGAGCAGCACCACCGCCCGGTTGCGCGCGAGCCGGCGCAGATGGGCCTCGAAGACCGCGTAGCGCTGACTGCTCGACAGCCGCTCGCCGGTGGGGGCAATCAGCGCGGCGAGCTGATGCCAGGTCTCTTCACGGCTCTCGCCCATGTCGCGCAGCACGCTCTCGAGGCGCTCGACGACGGCGTCCCGATCGAGCCCGCGGCAGACGTGGAAGCGCGAGAGCATCGGGCCGACGCCATCCCGCGCGCCGGGGATGGGGTTGTGCACCGCCCGCAAGACCGTCGCCGCGCCCAGCTCGTGGGCCCGCTCGCCGATCCAGTCGGCCAGCCGGCTCTTGCCCATGCCCGCCGGGCCGCGCAGGACCACCGCCCGCGGCTGTCGCTCGCGGGTCACGGTGCGCAGGTTGTTCCAGAGCCCGTCGCGCTCGTCGAAGCGATCGACCAGCGGCACCGTGCGCAGGCCGTACAGGCCGAGGCCGACGCCGAGCAGCGGATTCCACGAGACCGCTTCATCCCGCCGCCAGTCGGCGGGGATCGTCGGCACCTGCACCTCGGGCGTCGGGCGCTCGGGGGCCGGGGCCGACCAGTCATCCCACTTCCAGGTGAGCGTATGCACGCTGTCGGAGACCGCTTCGGTCGGGTCGCTGCCGGGATCGCTGTCCATCGGCGGCAGATCGGGGCGGGTCAGCGAGGGCGCCTCGCCGGTGAACGGGCCCTCGGCCAGCCGCATGAGCGCCCACGCGGCGTCGGCGGCCCGCTGAAAGCGCCGGGCGGGGTCCTTCTCGAGCAGCCGGTGCACCCAGGCCTCGAAGCCCTCGGGCAAGCCCTCGCGGGCGACCGACGGCGGCGGGGTGTAGAGGTGGGCCTGCAGGGTGTCCCGGGCCTCGATGCGGCGGAACGGCGGCGTGCCGGTGACCAGCGCGTAGGCGCAGCAGCCGACGGCGTAGAGATCCGTCGCCGGGCCGTAGTCGCGCCACTCGCAGCGGACCTGCTCGGGGGCCATGTAGTTGGGGGTGCCCGCCATGTGATCGCGGAAGGGATCTTCGTCGCGGTAGAGGGCGTGGGCCAGGCCGAAGTCGGTCAGCCGCACGCCTCCTTCCGCGGGCACGAGTACGTTGTGCGGCTTGAGGTCGCGATGCACCAGGCCGCGCGCGTGGGCGTGGCCCAGGGCGTCGAGCAGGGCGATCAGCAGCCGATAGAGGGTCGGCCAGTCGCTGCGGCCGCAGGCGTTGACCATCGAGCCGCCGTCGACGAGCTCCATCACCAGATAGGGGCTGCCCTCGGGGTAGCGCCCGCCGCACGCCCGGCTGCTCTCGGCGGTGAGCTGGCCGTAGTCGTAGACCGCGACGATGTGCGGGTGATCGAGCATCGCCACCGCGCGCACCTCTTCGCGGAAGGCGGCGCGATACTGCGGCTTGCGGGCCAGCGGACCGGTGAGCACCTTGATGGCCACCTCGGCGCCCTGCTCGCGGTGCACGCCGCGCCAGACCTCGCCCATCGCGCCTTTGCCGAGCAGGTCGTGCAGGTCGTAGGCGTCGAGCGTAAACGGCGTCTGGGGGATTTCGGCGTTCATCGGCCGCGGCAGGATAGCCGGTCGCCGGGCGTCGGTCATCTATCATCGCCACCGGGTCGGCGGGGCGCCTTCGATGGCGATCAGAGCCGATAGTCGACCGTCGCGGTGACCGCCGAGCCCGAGAAGGGCGCGAAGCGGAAGTTGCGGGCGCTCTGCCGGACGCACGCGGCGTCGACCCGCTCCACGGCGCCGCCGGCGATCGCCGACTGCGAGACCCGCCCATCCGACTGCACCGTGAGCTTCACGCGCAAGTGCAACGGCAGGTCGTAGAGCTTGCAGCGCACCAGCGAGCGGCGATAGCTCGGCGCCTGCCGGGCCACGGCGTTGGCCGGGCTCGGCGGCGCGACGGGCCCGGGGCGGCGGGCCGCTTCCGCTTCGGCCGCCTGCCGTGCTTCGAGGGCCCGGCGGGCGGCGCGGCGGCTCTCGGCGAGCGTGCGGGCCTTGCGCCGGGCGGCGCGCTCGGCGGCCTTCTTCTCGGCCCGTCGCCGGGCCTTGGCTTCGGCCCGCTGCTCGGCCCGGGCCTTCGCCGCGCGCGCCTCGGCCGCCTCACGCTCGGCCGCCTCACGCTCAGCCGCCGCTCGGGCCTGCCGTCGGCTCTCCCCCGCCGCGCGCTCGGCGGCGTTCGCCCGCGCGGTCAACTCGGCATCCGCGGGGCTCCCGTCCCTTGACGAGGCGCGCGCCGCCGGGGCCGCAGCGGCAACGAGACCCGCGCCCACCGGCGCATCAACCCGGGCCTCGTCGGTCGGCGCCGTCGGGGCCGCGCCGGCCTCCAACGCATCCAGCCGGGCCTCGGTGCGGGCGATCGCGGCTTCGAGGGCGGCCACCCGATCGGCCGCGGGCTGCGCCGGATCGGCCGACGGCATGCTGCTCGCGCCGGCGCGCGACGCGGCGGTAGAGGTCGACGTCGAGACCGCCGGGGCCGGGGTCCGGCCCATCAACGCGGCGATGGTGCGATCGACGCTGCCGCGACTCTGAAGCAAAGCCGCCAGCAGACCGGCCGTGACCAGCGCCATAACGGCCACGGCGACCGCCAGCCAACGCAGAGCGGCCGAGCTGCCCGGCGGGGTCGCCATCACGGTACGGGCATCGTCCGGGCCTTGCTCCGGCTCGACATCCGGCGCGCGCGGCGCCGACTCGGGCGCCGCGCCGCCAAGGCCCGGGGGCGCAGCGGCGATCAGACCCGGCGGCGCCGTCTGCGTCATCGAGACCGGCGGCGCGGAGGCCACCTCGATGCGCGGCGGCGCGAGATCGGCCGGCTGCTCGCTGTGGCGCGCGTGCACCCAGCTGGCGACGATCAGCTCCGAGATCGCCGGGTCGATGTCCCGCCCTTCGGACCAGGCGCTCGCCCGCCGCAGCAGGTCGCCGTCGAGCAGATGGCCCGGGTCCTGGTCGCGCTCCAACCATTCGCGGGCGCGGGCGGCCAGCCCATCGCCCAGGGTGCGCGCGTCGCACCACGCTTGATCGAAGACCTCGACCAAGAGCCGGTTGGTGGGCCGCAGCACGGCGCCGTCGACCCGGGCGAGCCCGGCCATGCGCAGCTGGCGCTGAGCCTCTTCGCCCGGCTTCCAGTCGACCCGATCGTCGCGGCGGATCCGGCTCCACCAACGGGCCGTCGCCCCGGGATCGGCGCAGTCGGTCCAGGCCTCAGCGGCGGCGAAGGTCGGCACCGACGACAGCTCCGCGTCGAAGAGGAGCGCGTCGACCGTGGCGGCGACGGTATCGGCCTCGCTGCCCGAGACCATCAGCGGGCCGCCCTCGGCGATCGCGTCGACGAGCACCGTGGTCAGCGCGGGGTGGCCGGCGGTCCAGTCCATGATCCCGTCGAGCAGGGCCCGCGCGTCGCCGCCCGGCGTCTCGAGCCGCGGCAGGACCACCTCGGCCTCCTCGGCGGTGAACGGATCGGGGCGCAGCTGCACGGCGGTGCGGAACCACGTCCGGGTATGGGATCGGCCCAGCGAGGCCGTGCGGATGTCGATGCCCAGGTCGATCCGCTCGACCGCGCCGAACAAGCAGGTGACGATCGGGGTTCGCCCGACGACCTTGGCCGGGCGCAGCGCCCCGAAGAAGGCGTCGATGTCGTGTCCGCCCGCCAGCAGCGCCTCGACGCTGTCGATCAGCAGCACCACCGGCCCGCCGGCGGGTACCGTCTGCAGGTAGCGCTGCCAGCGCTCGGCGGGATCGAGATCGCGGTAGTCATCCCAGAAGCGCGCCGGATCACCGAGGCCGAACTGCACCGCGCACGCCAGCGAGAGATCGAAGTAGAGCTCTCCCCCGCCCCGCGCGGCGAGGTCGATCTCGACGACCCGCAGGCCGCTGGCCCGGAGGGTATCGCCCATGCGCTCGCGCAGCCGGGTCTTGCCGGTCTGCGGTGGCCCGAAGACGTAGAAGTTCCGACCGGCGCGCAGGGCACGCAGGCAGTCACCGTCGACCGCGCGGGTGATGTAATCATCGAACCGCATCGTCCCCCCCGTCCCCCTCGTTGGGCGCATGCAGGCGATACAGGCCGAAACACTAGCAGAAAGTTACAGCAAAGCCATAATCCATCACCGGCGGGTGATGGCAGGATGCGGGCAGTGCATCACTCGGCCTCGGCCGACCTCACTCGGGCCGGTAGTTGATCGAGCCTTCGCGGGTCCAGACCGACGACAGCGCGTCGCCGCCGGCCCGCAGCGCGTCGGCGTCTTTGCGGGTCACCCGGCGCACCACGGTATCGCCCCGCGGCAGACGCTCGACCTCGAACAGCCGCACCCGCTCGTCTTCGAGGGCCAGGGCGTCGAGCCCGGCGGCGTGGCGCAGGGTCATCAGCACCTGCGGGCGGGCATCGTCGCGCAGCACCAGCGCCTGCAGCTCGTCGACCACCTGCTTGGCCAGCGGCGCGTCGAGCGCCTGATCGGCGCTGTCGATGGCCACCACCGGCGGCACGTCGGGGTGCAGCATCAGGGTCGTGAGAAACAGCGCGTGCAGCGCGCTCTCCGGCGCGTCGAAGGCCGACAGCGCGTTGTGGCTCGGCGCGAGGCGGCGGTCGTGCAGCGCCAGCACGTAGCGCCGGGTCGGCACCACGGTCGACAGATGGGTCTCGCGCGGCGTCGCCAGGGTCGGGCGATCGGTCCAGGGGATGACCTCTTCGAGCAGCGCCTCCAGGCGCCGCCCTTCGGGGCCGGCGAGCACCTCGGGCACCGCGTCGGCCAGCCCGCCCCCGGAGAAGCCGAGCGGCGCGCCGCCCATGGGATCGGGGTAGGCCCCCTGCAGGACGGGGGTCGCCAGGGAGAAGACCCCGAAGCGCCCCAGCTCGGGCTCGAGCGGCGGCGGGCGCTCACCGCGTTCGGCCGGGCCGCCGGCCGCCGGCTCGACCTTGTCGCGCACGCTCCACAGCTTGGGATCCTCGTGATCGGGCTTGATGGCCAGCGTGCGCTTGTTGCCGTCTTCGTCGGCCAGCGCGATCCAGACCGCCCCCGAGCCGCGGTCGGTGAAGCCCGAGAGGTAGCGCGACGGCGAGCCCGGCCGGACCCCGCGGCGCCACAGCCGGATCTCCTTGACGCCTTCGGGGTGCGTGCCCTCGGCGGCCAGACCGAGGGCTTCGAGCAGGTTGGTCTTGCCCGAGCCGCCCGGCCCCACGAAGACGTTGAACCGGGCCAGATCGAGCTTGACGTCGAGCAGCGACTTGAAGCCTCGGATGTGCGCCGAGCGGATCATGCACCCTCCCCTGACGGCTGGATCATGACACCGGCCGGCCGTCGATGGAAGGCGCACCGCATACGGTAGCGGGCGCGCGGCGTCTGGCGGCGGGGGTCAGCGGGTGACGGCGACCTTCAGCCCGGGCGCCCAGTGCTTCTTGTCGTCGGTGTAGTACAGGTAGGCCTGCGAGGCCGGCCCGGTGAAGGTGCCCGGCACCTGCGCCACCAGATCGAGCGGCACCTGCTTCTCGGCGCCCGGCGCCAGATCGCGGAAGTAGAGGATGACCTCCCGCGGGCGCGTCTCTTAGAACGCGATGATCTTCTTCTCGCGCAGCTCCTTGAGCTGCCACGTCTGGAAGGTCAGGCCACCGGGGAAGCCGATCCGGGCGAGGGTCATCGGCTGCCCCTGGTCGGTCACGTTCTTCACCGTCGCCATCAGCCGGACCGCCTCGCCCATGGGCACGCTGTCCCGGCTGAGCGTGGTCGCGACGGCCACGGTGGCCTCGGGGTGGCTCTCCGGGTTCTGCGCGCGATACTCGATGGCCATGGAGAACGGCAGCCGGTCGGCCCCGTCGAGGCGCAGCTCGATGGTGTGCTTCGCCGGGCTCAGGTGGCGCCCGATGTCATCGAACTCGATGGGATCGCGGTGCCCCGCGGCGTAGGCCTTGCTGGCCACGACCTTGCCGTCGACCACCAGCGAGACGGTGCCCGCGCCCTTGGTCGCCCGGTTCTTCTCGGTGTAGGCGGTCATCGCCTCGAGCGCGAGCACCGTGGCCTGCGTCGCGCCCCACTGACCGAAGCCGCCGCGGTTCTTGTTGAGCCAGTCCACCGCCTTGCGCACCGCGTCCTCGTGCCCGCCGGCCGACATCAGCGCCATCATCGCCAGCGCCGTGGTCTCGATGTGCAGGTTCTTGCCGCTGCTCTTGGTGATCGAGTGATCAGCGCCGGTCCAGGCGCCCTCCGAACCCTGCATCTCGGCCAGCCGACGGGCCATGTCGCGCCCCGCGTCGGCCCGCGCCGGCATCGCCAGCAGCGTATTGGCCGCCAGCGCCAGCAGATAGGCGTCCTTGGTCGTCGTCCCACGCCTGGTCTGGGCGTCGATCTCGGGCCCGAAGTCGGCGCCCAGGCCCGCCTCGGCCACCGCCCAGGTGATGTAGGCGTCGGTGACCTCCTTCGAGGCGCGCCCGAAGCTGTCGAGCGCCTTCTGATTGCGCTGGAAGCCGCCCTTGCCGTCGCGCCGGCCCTTCAGATAGGCCACCGTGCGCTGGATCATCGCGTCGTCGACGCCGCCGTAGACCCGCTTCATGTCGAGGAACTGCAAGATGCCATAGGCGGTCAGCGCCTCGTGGGGCGGCGAAGAGCCGAACCACTCGTAGCCGTCCTTCTTGGTCTCGTAGCCCACCAGCCGGTTGTAGCCCTTCTCGATGAGCCCGTTGGTGCGCGCCACCAGCGCCGGATCGGCCACGTCGTTGGCCTGCAGATAACGCAGCACCATCACGTTGGGGTAGTTGCTGCTGCTCGTCTGCTCGAAGCAGCCCGAGGGCTGACGGATGAGGCCGGCGAGGCCGCCGGTCATCGTCGAGATCGGGCTGGGATACAGCTTGAGCGTGCCCTCGAAGGTGCCGGCGGTGGCCGCGGAGAAGTCGAAGTTCATCGAGACACCGTCCTTGGACAACGTGCCGCCGCTCTCGGCGAGCTGCGGGAAGCCGAGCGGCTCGATGCGCACCTGGCGGACGAACTCGTCCTTCAACCCGCCGGCGTTGGCCGCGAGCTTGACGTCGCTCTGGCCGCGCACGGCGGTGACCTCGAGCGGGTAGTACAGGCTCTGGCGGGCTTCGGGGGCCAGCGTCGGCTCGGGCAGCGTCACCGGCTTCTGCAGCTTCAGGCCCTCGCCGAAGTCGCTGGCGAGCGACAGCGGCAGCGGGTTCTTCTGCTCGTTGGACAAGATCAGCGGCAGCTCGAGCACGTCGCCCTGGCTCACCTCGACCGGCAGCTTGGCCGCCATGCTGAACGGCAGGCTCGAGGTGATGACCTCTTCCGATCGGCCGATCATCGCCCCGCCGGCGCCTTCAGCGAAGACCCGGAACGACGTGACCGCGTCGCTGAGGTGGAACGTCACCGTGGCCTTGCCGTCGGGGCCGGTGCGCACCGCCGGGGCCCAGTGGATGGTCTCGCGGAAGTCGGTGCGCGGGCCGTCGTACTCCAGCGGATAGTCCGGCGCGGGGAAGACCCGGGCCTTGGTCACCGGCGCGCTCCACCAGCCGCCGACATTGGCCGCCATCTTCTTCTTCTCGGCGCCGGCCCAGTCTTTGTCGGCCTCGGCGAAGAGCTGGGCGATCTCGCCCTTGGCGGCGACGTCGGCGGCGATGTCGTCGTCCATCCGGGCGTCGAGCATCGGCTTCATCGCCCGGCGACGCGCCTGACGAGCCATCGGCATCGGCTCCGCTTCGGCCTCTTCCATGCGCGGGGCCTCGGCGGCCCTCGCCGGCTGGGCCGCCGGGGGCGGAGGCGGAGGCGCCGGCTCGGCGGGCGGCGCCGGATCAGCGGCCGGGCGGGCCTGTTCGGCCGCCGCCACCGCCATCGGACGTGCAGGTACGGGCGCAGCGCCGCGTGGCCGCCGCGGCCGAGCCCCCGGTCCGGCGCCCTTGCCGCGGGCCCCGATGTTGCCCAGCCCCAGGCCCTGCCCCCGACCGCCGCCGCCGCGCCCGACGCCGCGCAGGCCGAGGCCGCCGAAGCCCTCGGCCTGACCGATGGCGCCGCCGAAGACCGAGCCGGTGGTCGCGGAGACCTTCGGCGGCGGGTTCTTGACCCGCTGCCACTCGAACTTGCGCCAGCCGCGGGTGCCCATCAACAGCTCCATGGCCAGCGCCGACTTCTCTTCTTTCAGGTCGAAGTAGAACTTGGGCTCCTCGATCTTGCCGGGCACCTCGCCCTCGAGCAGCACCTTGGCCAGCAGGTGGCCTTTCTTGTCGTCGGCGAAGCTGATGACGGTGTCATCGACCACCGACAGCGCCAGCTCCGCGGGCACCGGCGTGCCGTCGGGCGCGGTGGTCGTGATCTCCAACGCCGCCTGGGCCCGCGGCACGTAGCGCTCGGCGCTCGGCTCCACCTTCACCTGCAGGCCGGCGCGGCGGTTACGCATGACGACCCGCTCGGCCATCGGCTCGAGCGTCTCGTCGAAGACGGTGACCCGGGCGACGCCGCGGGCCTTGCCCAGCCCCTCGTCCTGCGGCTTCAGGTGCACGATCGCCGGCCCGCTGTCGGGCACGGCCACCGCGGCCGCGTCGAGCAGCCGGTCGCGCAGCATGCCGGTCACGATGACCGTGCGCGGGCTGGCGCAGCGCACCGCGAGCCGCAGCGCGTCCGCCTGACCATCGAGGTCGTCGAAGGTCCGCAGGACGCAGCCGTCATCCTCGGCGACGGGCACGGTGTACTGCTCGGTGACGCCCACCGGGCGGGTGATCTCCACCTTGTAGGTGCGGCCGGTGGCGGGGGTGAACTCGAAGCGACCGAGGCCGTTCTTGTAGCTCTCGAACCTGGCGACCGCGTTGCCCTGATCGTCGACGACCCGCCCGGCGACGTCCGCCGGCTTGCCGATGAGGTTCTTCGCCTCGAAGTAGACCCGCGACGGCAGCCCGGTCACCAGCGCGCCGCCCTCGGGGAAGACGCTGAACTCGAGCTTCTTGAGGATGATCGGCACCCGCCGGGTGATCGACTCGGTGACGCCGCCGTCGTCGACGAGCACCGTGAGCAGCGCGTCACCGCGCTCGATCTCGGCCGGCAGCTGGAAGCGCACCAGCCCGCCGCCGTCGGCGTTGGTGGTCAGCGAGATCGGCGGCAGCTGCTGCCCGTCGAGGGTCACCAGCCCCCGCAGGGCCTGACCGCCGAGCGGCTCGCCGGTCGGCCGCTTGACCTCGATGGTCGCGGTGACCTCGTCCCCTGCCCCATAGGCCTTGCGCACGAACTCGAGCTTCTTCTTGACCCGCGGCGGCTCGTAGGTGCTGACGATGATCTTGCGGATGCCCTTCTCGCCGTCCCGGGCGGTGGCCCGCACCTCGTACTCGCCGCCCTGCACCCCGTCGGGCAGCACGAAGTCGTTGGTCGACAGCCCCTTCTGCTGCGCCACCCGCTTGGAGATGACCGTCGATCCCTTGGGGCTGACGAGCTCGTAGTGCACGTCGGAGAACTGCTCGGGCCCGCTCAGGTCGCGCAGCTTCAGATCCCACGCCTTGATCCAGATCGTCTCGCCCGGCTTGTACAGCGGCTTGTCGACCTGCACGTAGATCCGCCGGTTCACCTCGCCTTCGAAGTGGGTCGCGATCTTCTGCGTCAGCTCGTCGACCGGCGGCAGCTTCTCCAGCCGGGGCGAAGCCGCCGGCGCCTGCTCGGCGGCCACCGGCGGCCGGATGGTCTTCTTTTTCGGCGCGTCGGGATCCACATCGGGTTTGACGACCGGCGGCTGAGCCGCCAGCTCGGCGGCGGCCTTCGACCCCGCGGTCTCATCGGTGCCGGGCGGGCCTTCGCCGCCATCGCGCGGCGCGCAGCCGAGGGCCAGGGCCGCGGCGCAGGCGGCCAGGAGCAGACGACTCATCGATCCTCCTCGTTGTCTCTTCGTCGACGTGCCGACCCGCTACGGGCGAGAGGGCGCGGCGATCTGAATCCCCCGACTCCGGGTATCGCAGATCCGCAGACGCGGTGCACGCATCAGTCAGCGCGAGCGGCCCGGAGTTCCCACGGCGTCACCCGTCCGAGGTACACGGCGACGAAAAGGCGCCCGGCGCAGAATCTTGGTAGCCTGTCGGCAGATTGACTGGCAGGCCCCTCGATGCCCTCACTGCTCGATCGCTGTCCCGAGTGCGGCGCGCCCGGCGCCGCCGGCGAAATCTGCTCGACGCCCGATTGCCACGCCCGCGGCGTGCGCATCACCTCGGCCGACGAAGACCCCGAGCGGCCCGACGGCATCGTCTTCGATCTGGGCTCCTTGCAGGCGCAGTTCGCCGACATCCCCGATCCGGAAGACGAGCCCATGGATCCGGCGCAGGCCCCGCCTCCGCCGCCCCCGCCGCGCAAGCCCTACGGCCGCCCCGAGAGCAAGCCCGAACCCCCGCCGCCGCCCGCGCCGGCCCCGATCCAGGACGACAACTGGGCCGCGAACTGGCGCCCGCCGCCGCCCCGGCGCGAGGCCGAGAAGACCCTGCTCGTCGAGCCCATCCGGGACGACGAAGACGAACCGATCGGCGCGCCCAAGACCCGCTCGAGCCTGCTGACGATCATCATCGTGCTGTCGGTGCTGTTCATCCTGGTCGCCGTGGTCTGGCTGATGCTCAACCCGCCCGAGCCCAGCGCCCGCAAGGGGCGCTCCGACGTGGCACAGCCGGCGCCCGTGGCCCTGATCGCCGCGCGCCCGCCGAGCGGCTGACCCGGACTCTGCGCTCAGCGGCAGCAGCGAAAGCCCAGATCATCATCGGCGAAGCCCTCGTTGACGTCGTAGAAGATGTCGCAGCGCGCCGCATCGACCCGGAACATCACCGCGTTGAGCTTGAAGCTCGCCCCCCGCTTGGCGCCGTCCATCGTCAGCTCCCAGACGTTGCCGCTCATGTCGTAGATGCCGTCGGGGGTGCGGCACCCCGGCCGCGCGCCCGACGGCTCGAGCGCCTCCGATCCGCTGACGTGCTCGTTGCAGCGCGCGTCCACATGGCGCGGCCCGTAGGGAAAGCTCCACATCCGCTCGGCGCCGGCGCAGGCCAGCTGCCACTCGTCGTTGGTGCACAGCCGGAAGCCGTGCGCCATGCAGACCCGGTTCGCGTCGGGCCAGGTGAGCCCGGTCCACGGCAGCACGCCGGGCTGACTGCACAGGCCGGCGCTCTCGTCGAAGCCTGGCTCCACATCGGTCGCGTCGACCCGGCTCGCCTCGTAGGCGAAGATCTCGAGGTCGCCGATGGTCACCGTCTGCACGCACGGCTCGACCTCGACCGGCCCGGGCATGCCGCCGTCGGGGTCGAGCGCAGCGTCGGCCCCGTCTCCGCTGTCCGTCGTGGGCGCAGCGTCCGCGCCGCCGCTGTCTCCATCGCCGGCGTCGGCCGGCGCCACCTGCCCGCCGTCGGGATCGCTGCCCGCGCCGATCGACCCTTGCTCGTCGGTCTCGCAGGCCCACGGCCCCAGCAGCGCCAGCGCCGCCAACAACAGCCAACGGCCCGATCCGCCGCACATCACTCGCCTCATCGCACACTCCCCCATCGATGTCGGTCCGTGCCTCGGACATCCCGTGCCGCTCTCACGGCGATTGCATGGGCTCGACGAAAGGCACGGTCAGCTCGACCACGCCCACCGCGCCCTCCACGAACACGGCCAGCAGACCGCTGGCGGGATCGTAGTCGGTGAACCAGTCGACCGCCGGCCCGCCGTCCAGCCGCGCCTCGCCCGGCAGCCGACCTGCCAGATCCAAGCGCGAGAGGCCCTGGTCGGAGCCATCGGCGAACCAGCGCAGGGTCAACCCGGCGTCATCGGCCCGCCACGCCAGAATCCGCCCCGCGAGCAGCGCGGGCCGCGGACGCGACAGCGCCGGCGCCCACGTGGCGGCGGGCCGACCGTCCTCGTCGCGCAGTCCATACGGCGAGCCGAAGCCATCCTGCCACACCGCCGGCACGAGCCCCGCCGCCTCGGCGTCGGACAGCGCCCCGTTCATCGCGTCCGGGCCTTGCCCACCCACCTCGACCAGCCACAGCGGCCGCCCGGCAAGGCGCGCGGCGTCCCGCTCTGTGCTGCGCCAGCCCCGCGCGGCAGTCGCGGCGCCGGGCCAGCGCGCCGGCCCCCAACCGGGCACGACCCGGATGCGATCCGGCCCGTCGCGCTCGGTCCAACGCAGCGCGCCATCGACCCACAGTCCGTGTTCGAAGCGCAGAAGAGGCCCCAACCGCGCCTCGGCGTCCCGCTCGATCCCATCGGCGAGCGCCGCGAACCGCGCCCGATCGTCCGCGCTCCCATGGGGCGCGCCCAGGGCGGAGATCCCGATGATCCCGGGCGCCTCCTCGAGCGCACACGCGTCGATCAGGCGGCCCCACGCCGCCGTCAGCGCAGCGGGCGCGTCGCCGTCCCAGAAAGCCCGCCAGGCGGCCGACAGCGACGGGTGCGCCGGCCCGCGGGGGTCATCGACGGCGATCGGCGACAGCCCCGGCGGCGTCACCCACTCGGGCATGCCATGCCCGCCCAGCGCGGGCCCGAAGCGATGCTGCGTCAGCGCCAGCACCACCCCCAGCCCGGCCTCGCCCGCCTGCCGGGCGCTCTGGCACAGCCGCGCGGTATAGGCCCCGTTGTAAGTGCCCGGCGCCGGCTCGATGCCCGACCAGAGGACCGGCATCCACACCACGTCGACGCCCGCGCGCGCCAGATCGGCCCAATGCGCCGGCTCGTGCCATGGCGTGGCGGCCGCGCGCAGCAGGCTGTCGCCGGAGACCACGACCACCCGGGGCCAGACCGCCGCCTCACCGTCACGCACCAGCCGACAGCCGGCGACCCGCAGCCCGTCAGGGGCACGCGGCGATGGGATCACCGGGCACGCCGCCGCCGCCGGATCGGGCGCGGCGTCCGCCACGAGCGCCCCGTCGGCGGCCATGTCCGGCGCGCCGTCCATCGAGAGCATATCGCCCGCGTCGAGCGCAGCGTCCTCAGCGGGATCGGTCGAACCCACATCGGACCGGGCGTCCGGCGGGCCCCGGTCGGCCGACATCGTCGAGCCGTCTTCACAGCCCGCCGCGAGGAGGCCGAGCGCGGCGAGCAGGGCCAGCCCGCCGATCGGCGCGCTGCGAATCCCACGGGGGCGACATGCGGTGTCGAACATGCCCGGATTCTGCGGGTCCGCCGAGACCGACGCAACGCCACCCGGCCATCGGGTCACGACGCGGGTGATGCATACCCGGCCGGTGGTGTATGACGAGCGTCGGCCCACGGCACCCCGCACCCGGCGGCGTCCCACGAGAGACCCAGGAGGATTCCATGACCCGCACCCCGTGGTGGATCGCATCGCTCGTCGCCCTCGGGCTCACCGCCTGCGACGGCGACGATCCGGGTGAGTCCGGCGCCGATGGCGGCCCGCTCGACGCCGCCAGCGACGCGGCCCCGCCGGTGACGGTCACCGACGGCGGGCTGCCCATCCCCGCCGAGCTGCCCACCGCGCGCTTCGCGCTCGCCGACGACGCGCCGACCACCCCGCTCGGCGACGTGCCGTTCCCCAGCGACCTCTATCGCACCGCCGGCGGCGCGATCGATCTGCGGGGCTTCCCCCAGCAGCGGCAGGACTCCATCCTCGAGCGCATCGTCGACGCCATCGAGGACGGGACCGATGGCTTCGGCACCTCGGCGACGCTGTACATGGCCTTCGAAGGCACGATCGACCCCACCGCCCTGCCCGCCGACGGCGCCGCGTCGATCGCCGACGACAGCGCCCTGATGCTCGTCGACATCGACCCCGGCTCCGCCGAGCGCGGCCGCATGTGGCCGATCACCTGGCGCATCAGCCCCACCGCCACCCTCTACCTGCCCGACGACACCCTCGCGGTGCGCCTCGTCGAGGGCGCCGCGCTGCGACCGACGACGACCTATGCCCTCGTCGCCACCACCGCCGCCGCCGACCCGGCCCCCGACTTCGCCGCGACCATGGCCGACGGCCGCCCCGACGGCGCGCTCGGCGCGGCGTGGGACGTGCACGCGCCCCTGCGCGCCTGGGCCGCCGAGGCCGGCGTCGAGCTCGCCAGCGCCGCGGTCTTCACCACGCAAGACACGGTCGGCGAGCTCTTCCGGGCGCGGGACTACCTGCATACGCTGCCCGCGCCGGGCATCGTGAAGGTCGAGACCCAAGGCATCCAGCAGCAGCTCTACGAGCACTTCACCGGCACCTATCGCGCCCCGCGCTTCCAGCAGGGCGAGCCGCCCTACCGCACCCCGGCCACCGGGCCGGGCACCTTCGCCTACGACGGCGACGGCAACCCGGTCGTGCAGGGCGACGAAGAGATCCGCTTCAGCCTGTCGGTCCCGGTCGACGCGGGCGAGATGCCCGCCAACGGCTGGCCGGTCGTGCTCTACGGCCACGGCACCGGCGGCGACTACCTCAGCTACATCAGCGCCCGGGTCGCCGCCTCGCTCGCCCCGGAGGGCATCGCGGTGCTCAGCATCGACCAGATCCACCATGGCACGCGCGATCCGCGGGAGCTCGGCTGCCAGGACGACATCGACTACGCCGGCTGCGTGGGCGCGTCGTTCTTCAACTTCATCGTGCCCGGCGCCGGCCGGGACAACGTGCGCCAGTCGGCCCTCGACTTCGTCTCGCTGCTGCGGCTCGCCCAGAACTTCGAGATCGACGCGGCGGTGAGCGCCAACGAGACCGCCGTGCGCCTCGACCCGGACAACGTGATGTTCATGGGCCACAGCCAGGGCGGCATCAACGGGCCGCTCTTCCTCGCCGTCGAGCCGCTCGTCAAGGCCGGCATGCTCAGCGCCGCCGGCGCGACGATCGCCATCAGCGTCGAGCAGAAGCGCCGCCCGGTCGACATCCCGACGCTCATCCGCGAGGTGCTGCCCCTCGGCGAGAACGAGCCCTTCGACCGCTGGCACCCCACCCTGATGCTGCTGCAGACCTTCATCGAGAAGGGCGACCCGGTGAACTACGCCCGCTTCTGGTTCGACGAGCCGCCGGCCGGCTTCGCCCCCAAGAGCATCTTCATGACCGGCGGCCTGCAGGACGACTACACCCCGCCCGACGCCATCTTCGCCCTCGCCGCCGCCGGCGGGGTGCCGGTGCTCGACCCGGTGTCCTACCCGATCCCGCTCTTCGAGATCTTCGGCATCGACGGCGCCGGCGTACCGCCCGTGCGCAACAACGTCGCTGGCGGCGCCGCCAGCGCCGGGGTAGCGCAATACCCCAACCTGGGACACTTCATCATCCAGGACAGCGTCAGCGCCCGCAGCCGCTATCGCCAGTTCCTGCGCAGCGTCGTCGACGGCCAGCCCGAGGTCTACTGACCGCGAGCGGTCTCCAGCCGGCGCAGCATGTCGTCGGCGATGGCATCCAGCGTCGTTGGCGGCACATGCGGCGTCACGCCGACCCAGTGCAGGCACATCCGCCCGTCGAGGGTCGCGGCGAACGCCACCAGATCGCCGAAGATCGTCGGCGCGGCGCAGAAGCCCACCGCCTCGACCTCGACCGCGCCATAGCGCGAGGCGATCGTCAGCCGCCCCAGGTTCGAGACGCCGATGCCATCGAGCCAGATCGCGCGCATCAGCCGCACGAAACGCAGCGCCCCCGCGACGCCGCCGCCGAGCCATGGCGCGATGCGCGCGAGGCCCCGCGCCTGAAACGGGATGGCCGCGAAGACATCGCCGTTGGCCACCATCGCCTGCAGCTGCCCGCGCACGTCGCGCGCCAGATCCCAGAAGTCGGGCATCGGATCCAGGCGGTGCAGCGAGGCCACCATCGTAATGAAGAGCCCCACGTCATCGCCGACCGGCGGCGCCAGCCGTGCGCGCAGATCGACCGGGCTGCCGAAGCCCACGACCGGGCGCTTGTCGCTCACCGCGAACGCCGCCTGTAGCAAAGCCGCCCCCAGCACCCCGTGCACCGTCGTCCCGTGGCGCCGGGCCGCCTGCGCCAGCGCCGCGGTCTCTTGCGCGGTCAGATCGCGCCGCGTGACATGCACCGCCCGCTCGGCGATGGGCGCCCGCGGCGCGCCCGCTACCCGATAGCCGGGCAGACCGCGCAGGCCGACCAACCGGCGGACGATCCGGCCGATGAAGCCCAGATGGGCCAGCACCCCGCGCAGGCCCACGGTCCTGGCGGGCAGATGATCCTCGATCGCCGCCGGCAGCGCATCGGAGGCCACGCGCCCGTCGAGGGCTTCGAGCAGATCCCGCAGAAGGTAGGCCCCTGCGGTGCCATCGCCGATGCTGTGATGGAATGTCAGCAGCACCGTCGACGCCTCGCCGCCGTGACGGACCCACGTCGCCCGCAGCAGCGGCCCCGTCTCTTCGGGCAGCCGTGACGTGCTCTCGGCGGCGCAGATCCCGGACACCGCCGCCCGATCGGCGTCGACGATACGCAGCGGGATCGGCCCGGCGCCCGGGTCGAAGGCGAGCCGCCGCCGATGGGAGACGATGCGCATGGCCAGCAGCGGATGGCGCCGCTGCACCGCGCGCAGCCCGCCGACGAGGCCCGCTTCATCCAGCGGGCCCCGCAGATCGGCCACCATCACGAAGTTGATCGGCGCCGCCCGATCGGCGACGGCCACCACGTACTCCAAAGCGCCCAGCGGACGCCCCCGGCTCTCCATCGACTGTCCCCCTCCGCCGGCCGCGCCGCGCGCCGCGCCGAGATCGTTCGGCGCGCGCCGCCGCTGTCGATCACGATCCGACTCTGGCATGATGCGCCCGTCCGCACACGAGGGATACGCGCATGAATGCACTGTGGTTCGCGCTCATCGGCGCCGGCGTCGCCGGGGTCATCGGCATGGTCATCTCCCGCCGCAAGAAGGCCGAAGACGAGCGCCGTCAGGCCCGCGAAGACGCCGTCAGCGGCGCCAACGTGACCAATGACATCACCCGGGTCGGCCCCGGCGGCGTGCTCAAGATGCCGCCGTTCGGCAAGAACCGGCTGCCCATCGAGACCTACGTCAAGACCCGCCACCGCTATCAGGATCCCGAGGGCGGCATGCCCTGGTACGAGCTCGTCTGCGAGCACGGCCGCCGGGAGATGGTCGTCGAGTGGTCCCGCGAGGGCGGCGAGGTCTATGTCACCGCCGGCTACGACGACGAGCACCCGCGCCTCGACGACGTCGGCCTCGATGAAGACCGGCTCATCGCGTTCGACGAGGCCGGCCGCGGCCGCTTCGACTGGGACGGCGACACCTGGCACCTCAGCGAGTCCGGCGAGCGGCTCTACTTCGCCGACGACGGCCGCGAAGACGAGGGCTTCTACTGCTGGGAGTTCGAGTCCGACGACGAGTCGCGCAACATGTCGATCGAGAAGTGGGCCGGCGACCACAAGTTCTACGTCTACGTGCTGCACAACGTCGATGCCCGGGCGATCGAGATCTTCGACGCCGGCGAGGTGAAACGATGAGCCGCGCGGCATGGGCCGGGCTGCTCATGCTCGGCGCGGGCCTGGGGCTGGCGGCCTACTTCCTCACCCGCGGCATCGAGTCGTCGACCCTCGACGCGGTCGCCGCCGCCCAGGAAGCCGTCGCCGGTGACAGCGCCACCCTCGAAGGCGCCCACGACGACTTCGTCAAGCTCATCCGCCAGGATCCGAGCTACCTCGAAGGCCAGGGCGACGTGAAGGCCGCGAAGAAGAGCTTCGAGCAGCGCCGGGCGAAGATCGCCGAGGCCAAGGCCATCCTCGGCGAGCAGATCCCGCCGCTCGTCGACAGCGGCGACTACGACAACAACGCGCGCATCGTCGAGCTGGCCCGCCAGGCGGTGACCACCTCGTCCAACGCGGTCGTCGGCGTCGACGTCAACGTCGGGGTCGCCCGCACGCTGCTCGACTACAAGACCCGCCACAAAGAGCTGCTCGACGCCGCCCGCAGCCGGCTGGCGAGTGCCGGTACCGTCGGCGCGGCGGACAGCACGTTGCAGACCCAGGTCGATCTGGCCGCCAGCAGCTACCCCGACGTGAAGCCCAAGCTCGACAGCCGGGTCGCCGACATCCGCAAACACGCCGCGCAGCTTCAGCAGAGCGGCGCCCGGCTCGAGACGCTGGCCGCCGCCTCGCCCATCGACTACGTCGCCGCGGGCAAGACCGCCGACGCGATCATCAAGGGCGGCGGCGCCCTCGACAAGATGCAGGCCAACCTCAAGAACGACATCGCCCAGCTGCGCCGCAGCGTCGACAAGGTGCTCGTCGACATGAAGGACGAGAACGGGCGCTACCACCACAAGTACAAGACCGTCGAGAACGGCGTGGCCCGCGAAGGCGACTGGGAGGAGGTCACCCGCAGCGTCTACCAGCAGCACCGCGACCACCTGGGCATGACGCTGTACAGCAAGCCCGAAGGCGTGCTGCCCGAAGACGCCGTCAAAGTCGCCGCGCCGCCGGGCTACAACTACGTCGGCAATACCCGCTACGGCTATTGGGAGCAGCGCAACGGCCAGAGCTTCTGGGTCTTCTACGGCAAGTATTCGCTGATGCGCGACGTCTTCTGGGGCGCCGGCCGCTACCGCGGCGTGCCGCGCACCCACTACGGCAGCTATCGCAAGACCGTCAACACCGGCAAACCCTACTTCGGCGCCAAGAAGCAGTACGGCACCAAGGGCACGGCGACGAAGACCCGCTACGCCGGCAGCAACTACTTCAAGCAGGAGCGCAAGCGCACCTACAGCAGCTCGCGCTACAGCGGCAGCAGCGGCAACCGGCGCTACAGCAGCTCGCGTTACGGCGGCAGCGGCGGGCGGCGCTCGGGCGGATCCCGCGGCAGCCGCTACCGCAGCTCCAGCTTCGGCGGCGGAGGCAAGTGATGGAGAGCTGGTTCGATCCGATGGACGCCGTCTACTCCGCCTCGGCGCTGCTCATCTCGGCGGGGCTGCTGCTCATCGCCCGGGTGCTCTACGGCGTGCTGGCCCGCTTCGACGTCGACCACGAGCTGACCGAGGCCGACAACCCGGCGGTGGGCCCCGCGCTCTTCGGCTTCCTCGGCGGCGTGACCATCGTGCTCGCCGGGCTGCTCGGCACCGACGGCGCCGCGCTCGACGATCCCATCGGCATCGCCTGGGATCTCAGCGAGTTCATGGGCTGGGGCCTGATGGCGATCGTGCTGCTCAAGCTCTCGGGCTGGCTCAACGACAAGCTGCTGCTGCGCGGCTTCGAGAACAAGAAAGAGCTCGTCGACGACCGCAACCTCGGGGTCGGCGCGACGCTGTGCGGCAGCTATCTCGCCTCGGGGCTGGTGCTCGCCGGCGCGCTGACCGGCGTCGTCGATCCCGAGCTTCTGCCCGACGAGGCCACCCGCCTCGACCGGCTGACCCACGAGGTGATGAGCGGGCTGACCTTCTTCGCGCTGGGCCAGGTCGCGCTGATCGTCTTCGGCGTGCTCTACCGGGTCATGCAGCCGACCGACGTCTTGCGGGCCATCGAAGAAGACTACGTCGGCAAAGACGGCCGGACCCGCGGGGGCAACGCCGCGGCGGGCATCGCGCTCGGCGGCAACCTCACCGCGCTGGGGCTGGTGCTGTTCGGCGCGGCGCGGGCCGACTTCATCGGCTGGGCCGACAACCTCATCGAGTTCGGCATCGCCGCGGGCGTGGGCATCGTGCTGCTGGTGCTGTGGCGCTTCTTCGTCGACAAGGTGATGCTGGGCAAGGCCGATCTGGCCAAGGAGATCTACGTCGACCGCAATACCAACGCCGCGCTGCTCGAGACCGCCTCGGTGATCGGCATGGCGATGGTGCTCGTCTTCGTCCTGTAGCCCACCCCGACCCGCGCGAACCCGTTGATCCCCGATACCGAAGACCTCGCCCCCATGCCCCCGCTGGCCCCGACCCGCAGCCGCCGGATCGTGCTGGCGCTCGTCGTGCTCTTCCTCGGCGGATCGGGGCTGGTCTACGAATACTGCATCTCGACCCTGGCGACGCACCTGCTCGGCAACTCCGTCGAGCAGTTCAGCCTGATCATCGCGCTGATGCTCTTCGCCATGGGCATCGCCGGCCTCGCCCAGCGCTGGATGCGCAACCCCGAGCGCATCGCCGAGTGGTTCGTGCTGCTCGAGACCGCGCTCGGCCTCGTCGGCGGCGCCTCGGCGGTGCTGCTCTATCTGGCCTTCGCCTGGCTCGACCACTTCCGGTTGGTGCTCTACGGCCTCGCGCTGCTCATCGGCTTCGGCATCGGCCTCGAGATCCCGCTGCTCTTGCGCATCAACCGGGCCTGGCGGGCCGATCTGCGCGACAACGTCGGCGACGTCTTCTCGCTGGACTACATCGGCGCGCTGCTCGGCGCCCTCGTCTGGGCCTTCCTGCTGCTGCCGCTCTTCCCGCTCGACCGCATCAGCCTCTTCCTGGGGCTGGCCAACATGGTCGCCGCGGCCATCACGCTGGTCGCCTTCTGGCGCTACATCCAGCGCAAAGTCCTGGTCGTCGGCGCGCTCGGCGGATCGGCGGCGGCGCTCGCCGCGCTGACGATGGCCGCGCCGGGGCTGGTCGTCGACGCGCGGCAGCGGCTGTACGCCGATCCCATCCGGCACCACGTGCAGAGCCCGTATCAAGACATCGTGGTCACCGGCACCGGCCAGCGCTTCGCGCTCTACCTCAACGGCCACCTGCAGTTCGACAGCGAAGACGAGTTCATCTACCACGAGCTCTTGGTGCACCCGGCGATGATGGCCGCCGCCGACCCGCCGCGGCGGGTGCTGGTGCTCGGCGGCGGCGACGGGCTCGCGGTGCGCGAGGTGCTGCGGTGGCCGTCGGTCGAAGAGGTGCTGCTCGTCGACCTCGACCCGGCGGTGACCGCGCTGGCCCGCACCTATCCCCCGCTGGTCGAGCTCACCGGCGGCGCGCTGACCGACGCCCGGGTCATCACCCGCGCCGCCGCCGGCGTCAGCCCCGGCCCGACCATCCCCGTCACGAAGGCCGCCGAGCGCCCGCGGGACGCGCTGATCGGTTACACCGAGCGGGTGGCCGAGGTCGCGCTGCTGCACCTCGACGCCGACGCCTACATCCGCGACGTGCCCAGCGAGTGGGACGTGGTCATCGCCGACTTCCCCGACCCGTCCACGCCCGATCTGGCCAAGCTCTTCAGCCTCGAGCTCTACCAGGCCCTGCGCACCCGCCTGCGGCCCGGCGGCGTGCTCGCGGTGCAGGCGTCGAGCCCCTACTTCACCCGCAGCGCCTTCTGGGCGGTGCGCGATACCCTCGAAGCGGCCGGCTTCCGGGTCCGCTCGCTGCACGCCCACGTGCCGACCTTCGGCGAGTGGGGCTGGCACGTCGCCCGCGTCGATCGCCACCCCGAATGGACCCGCCCGCTGCCCTTCGCCGCGCGCTATCTCGCGCCGCCGGACGACGTCCTGCGCGCCGCGGGCGTCTTCCCGCCGCCCATCGACCGCCCCGACATGCCCCCGCGGATCTCCACCCGCCTCGACCCGTGGGTCATGCGGCTCTACCAGCGCGGCGAGCCGCTGGTGGGCCCCGCGGTCTTCCCCGGCGTCGACGACGGCCGATAGGGCCTCGACCCCTCACGGCGGCATCTGCCAGAAGTCGTCCCGCAGGCGCAGGTCGCCCACGCCCTCCTCCCAGTGCAGATCGACCGGCTCCCAGAAGTCGTCGGTATCGACCAGCTCACGCCCCTGCGAGTAGGCCAACGCCCCGTCGAGATAGACGTTGACCGTCACGAAGCTCGGGCCGAACTCGCCGGCACCCACCCGTCGAAAGCTCCGGTAGTAGTGCACGCCGACGCGATAGGGCCCGTCCGCCGGGTCGGTCTCCGGCACGCGGTCATAGACGATGACCTCCGGACCCTCGCCATTGGCGTCGTCGAGCAACAGCCGCGGATCGTCCGACCCGTCGTCCAGCTCGCCCCAGTCCGGGTCGGGGTTGCGGTAGTTGCAGCGATAGGGGACGTCATCCCACCCCCGCGCGCGGGGGTGCAGCAGCGAGAGATCGACGTCGGCGCCGTCATCGTCGAGTCGGTCGTCATCGCCCGGCGTCTGCCACGACACCTGAATGTACACATCGCCGGGGTACACCGCCCGCACCCGCACCTGCGGCGCCGGATCGGGGCAGTCGGGCCCCGGCGCGACCCGGCCGTCCTCGTCGAAGACCCGCAGTTCGAAGACGAAGTCGCCGGGCATGTCGACGAAGAACCGCGCGCTCGGCGTCGACTCGTCGTCGGGCAGCCCGCCGTCCGCCGGCTGGGCCGGATCGTGGAAGCTCTCCACGACGCCCGCCGTCGAGCCATCGGGGCGCGCCACGACGATCCAGCGCCAGGCCGTCAGCGGAGCGTCTCCCGGGCGCGAGGGGCTGGCGTCGAGCTCGATGACGTCCAGCGGCTCGACCCGCAGGCCTGTCGCGGCCGGGATCGGCAGCGGGCAATGCGGAGGTTCGCCTGAACCGGGCAGATCTTCTTCGCCTTCACCCTCTCCTTCGCCCTCGCCCTCGCCCTCGCCTTCGCCCTCGCCTTCGCCCTCGCCCTCGCCCTCGCCCTCGCCCTCGCCGCCGCAGACGCAGGCCCCCCATTCGCCATCCGCACCGCAGACCTGGACCGAGTTCACGCCACCCGGACACCGGCAGGCGACCTCGTCTCCCTCCAGGCAGCCGTCCTCCTCCCCTTCACCGGACGATGTCTGCTGGATGCAGCCCGCGAGCGCGCACCCCGCCAGCACCAGCAAGACCTTCATCGAGATCGCCATCAACCGCATCGCGCCCCCTCCCGTCGACCGTTCGGCACAGCTCTCCGCACTGCACCCATGTCTCCGCCCGGCGCCGCCGATCTCATGGCGCCCGCCACTCGACCCAGGTCTCGCCGCCGCGCCGATCGGAGACCAGCAGCCACAGCGCCTGCTCGGGCAAGCCCGCCGCGAAGCCGACCACCGGCCCCGCGCGCCAGCGATCCGCCGCCAGCACACCGTCCAGCGGCCCCAGCTTCCAGAAGTACAGCAGCTCATCCGCCGGCACCGCCGGATCACCCGGCCGCGCCCGCGCGGTCAGAACCAGCCCGTCGACGTCGATCCCCTCGATCACCGGCGGCGCCGCGCTCGGCGCCCCGCGGCGCACCTCGATCAGCGTGCCCTCGGCGTCGCTCTCCAACGCGCTGATGAAGAGCCCGTTCACCCGGTCGGCGAACGTACGCCCCGGCAGCAATACGCTGTCATCGCTGCGCACCGTCGGCGACTCCGGCGTCGGATCGACGATCCAGCTCTTGTTGGCCCCGTCGACGGCGTTGGCCCGCTTGATGAGCGCCCCTTGATGAAACAGCGCGTCCAGCCGGGTATCGGCGCCGATGGCCCGCCGCGCCTCGACGTAATACGCCCGCCCCTGCTCCACGGGGATCATCAACCCCTTGGGCTCGGCCACGTTGCGCTCGATCGGCGGCACGCGCAGCGCGGTCAGCGGCGCGCCAGCGGGCACCGTCACCAGCAGATCCCGGGGCAGCATGCGGGTGAAGAGCTTCTGCGGCAGCGAGAAGTGACCCCGATCCGATGACTCACCCATCACATCCGTCAGATCGCCATACTCGGCGCTCGTGCCATCCACCGCGTGGGTCGCCTCGCTGTGCCCCAGCGAAGGCTCGTCCACCGGATCGCGGCTCAGGCCATGCCCCAGCTCGTGAAACAGCGTGCCCAGCCGCGACCAGCTGCCGAAGCGCTTGGCGACGATGTAATCGCCGGTGATGTCCGCCGTCTCGGCGCAGCCCTCACCCACCGGCAGCGCCTCGGTCCGCTTCTGCGAGCCGCTCGTCGCCGTGCCGTCGGTGATGACCGTCACGATGAAGTCGAACGCCCGCCAGTCCGCCGCCCGCATACCCCCGCGCTGGCGGCAGATCTCGCGGAAGATGCCCGCCTGCGCGAAGCCGGGCCGCAGCTGCTGCAGGCGGAACCAGCGCGCCGGCCCCGCCTCGCTCTCGGGTACGTAGTGCACGTCGGCCGCGTCGATCCACAGGCTGTCGTACGACACCTCGCGGAACCACGCCCGGATCTCGCGGGCCATGCGCTCGGCGGCCTCGGCCGGCGTGCCCTCCAGCGGATCGGGCGGAAAGTTCAGCCCGGCCAGCGGCCCGCGATCGACGACCCCGTCGCCGTCCGTATCGTCGGGCAAGGGCTCGGCCTCGATGTCGTTGTTGACCAGGACCACCAGCGCCCGCCGACGCCAGCAATAGCCCTCGGTGAGCCCGCCGGCGCCGTCGTCGAAGAGATAGCAGCCCGTCTCGGCGTCGGGCTGCGCGGCGAAGATGTCGAAGCAGTGCGCCGGGTCGAGGCCCGTATCGACCGGCTCGCCGACGACGCATGGGATCCGAATGCGCGGGGCCGCCGGCATGGCATCCGGCATGGCGTCCGGCATGGCATCAAGCATGACATCCGGCATGGCATCGGAGACATCTGCCGTGGCATCCAGGCCGACCAGAGTGGCATCGGGCATGCCACCCATGGCATCGAGCATGGCATCCGGCATGGCATCTGCCCCCACGTCGGCCACCGCGGCGTCCGTGGCCGACCCGTCTGCCGCGCTCACCGCCTCTTCGGCCTCACATCCGAGCCACAACAGCGCACCCAGCGCCCACGCACGGTGAATCATGCGACCTCCCGACGGCGATCCACCCCCAGACTACGCGACCGCGGCCACGGGATCACCGGGCTTCACCGCGCCGCATACCCGCGGCGGCCCAGGCCGCGGCCAGCGCCGCCGCGGGATGCTCGACCGCCGCCCAGCGAGCGGCGACGTAGCCATCCGGGCGGATCAAGACCGCGCCGCCCTCGTCGGGGATCAGCGCGCGCCGCCCGCTGTCGCAGACCTCGGCGCCCGAGATGTCGACGACGGCGAGCGGCAACAGGCCCGCGGTCTCCTGCGCCGCCTGCCAGCGCCCCGCGCCGTCGACGACCAGGGTGAAGCGATCCGGCGCGATGAGCCGCCGGCTCGAGCGGCGCTGCGCTTCATCGAGCCAGACGTGGGGCCAGCGGCTGCCGGGCCGGGTCGACGACAGCGCGCCCGCCTCGACCGGCGCGCCATCGGCCAGCACCGCCGCGGCGTCGGGCAGCGGCCCCAGGTCGATCGCGAGCCGATCGAAGTGCGACCGCTGAGCCTGCACCTGCTCGACGAAGCGCGCCCTGAGCGACGGCCGCTTCATGCGCCGGGCGGCCATCCGGCTGGCGATGAAGGCCAACCCCCGCACGAGACCGGCCCGCAGCCGAGCCGGCAGCCATCGCCCCCACCCCGTCGTCTGCCAGTGACCGATGCGGGTCAGCATCCGCGGGTCGAGCCCGACGATCGGCAGCAACGCCATGACATCGTCGAAGTTGGCCCGGCTCTCGGCGCAGTTGCGCTCGACGATGGGCCGCCGCTCGGCCTCGTAGGTCTCCAGCAGCCCGGCGTCGCCGCCGCGCAGCACCGCGGCCAGCTTCCAGCACAGGTTGTAGGCGTCGCCGATGCCGCTGTTCATGCCCAGGCCGCCCGTCGGCGGGAAGCGGTGGGCCGCGTCGCCCACCAGGAAGGTGCGCCCCACCGCAAACCGCGCGGCGACCTGGGCCGTCATGCGCCACGTCTCGATGGAGACCAGCTTCAGGTCGACCGGCCGGCCCATGGCCAGCCGCAGCAGGCGCTCGAAGCGCGCGGGCGGATAATCGGCGACGGTCTCACCCGGCGCGAGCGGCGTATGCATGACCCAGCGCGCCGCGCAGTCGTGGGCCACCAGCGTGCCCGGCGCGCGCGGATCGCAGCACCAGTAGAGCTTGGCCCGCACCGGCAGAATGGGCGTCGCGTCGCCCTCGAAGTAGGCGTTGACCATGTCCTGCAGCGCGTCGGGGCCCACCATCGCCACGCCCAGCGCCTTGCGCACCCGGCTGCCCGCGCCGTCCGCGCCGAGCAGATAGCGGCTGACGACCGTGAAGGACGCGCCGTCGGCCCGCTCGATGGTCGAGGTCACCCGGGCGCCGTTGTCATGCAACCCGCGCCAGGTGCAGCCCGTATGCACCGCGACGCCGGCGGCCCGGCGCACCGCGGCCCACAGGATGCCCTCGAGGGCGGTCTGCGAGATGTTGAAGTAGCCCGGCGGGTGCTCGAGGTGCGCCCGATACGGCGCGGCGATCTCGGGCGTGGCCAGATCGATGCGGGCCAGCTCGCGCTGCACCCCCAGCCCGAACGAGATACGGGCGGCCTCGTCGGCCGGCGCGGCCTCAGCGGCGATGGCGGCCCGGTCGATGCCCAGCGCGGTCAGGATCTCCACCGAGCGGCAGCCGAGCTCGTGCGCCTTGGGGTGCGGATCGGGCCCGTCGCGGCGCTCGACGAGCACGCAGGGCACGCCGAGCCGCGACAGGGCCAGCGCCGCGGTCAGCCCGGTCGGGCCGCCGCCGACGATGAGCACGGCGGTCTCGATGGCGTCGGGCGCGGTCATGCCGCCGCTGCGGGCGCCCGGCGGCGCAGCATCACCACCCCCGCCAGCCACAGCGCCGAGAGAATGCAGAAGCCGAGCAGGTTCTCCTCGACGCCCAGGATCTCGACGTGATGCCCGGGCTCGATCAGCGAGCCGCCGTAGAGGCCCTGAGTCGCCAGGGCAATCCAGAAGCCGCCGAGCGCGCACGCCTGCCAGGCCGCCGAGATCCGCAGGCCGGCCACACCCGAGCGGCGGCCCCAGATGAGATGGAGATTGACCAGGCCCGACAGCACGAGGAAGCCGATGAACCAGACCATGTGCAGCCGGGCGTGCGGCACCCAGGCGACGTTGAGGGCGTGGCTGTCCCCCAGATCGCGCACGGCGGGGCCGAAGAACTCGAGGGCGCTGAGCGTGAGCAAGATGCGGGCGGGCCGCAGGCCGTCGGGGGCAGACATGGAGGACTCCCATTCATCCGGGTCGGGGCCTCAGTGTGCACGATGACGGCCCGAACGGGGGCTGGCCGATTCCGCGCCACCGGCTGGTCGGCGCGCCCGGTGCGGGCCGTGCAGCGCTGGCCCGCGGATTGCTGAACGGCGGGCCATGCGCTGCCGAACGACCTGCCCATCCGCCGCGATCGCCCGTGCCACCGCGTCGAGCCACCCCCTGCCCCGCCGCCCCGTGTGGGCATGGTTCACGCTGCTGTGCCTCTGCGCATCACCCGCGGCCGCCGACTGCGAGCACCTGCTCGAGGATCACATCCGCCGGGCGACGATCGACACCGTCCAGCGGGTGCTGCACACCCTCGACGACGACGGGCGGCGCTATCGCCTGGCCTACGGGGCCGACGTCATGCGCCACCGGGTCACCGCCATCGGCGGCACGGCGGCCAGCCCGCGCAAGCTCTGCGTCTCGGGCGCCGGGCCGCGGGACGCGTCGGAGGATGTCTTCGGCGCCGCGGGCCAGGCCGGGTTCGGCGGTTGGCGCCTGCGCGCGCTGGCCCTGGCACCCTCGCTGAAAGCCGACAGCTGGGCGCCGGAGACCGAACGGCCGGTGCACGGCCAGTACGCCTTCGGCGCGTTCATCGGCCACACCGACTGGCTCGAGCTGGGCCTCGTCCGGTTCGGCCCCGGCGAAGCGTCGGCGCTCTCGGGCCCGGGCTGGATGCTCTCGGCGGCCAGCCACGGCGTGCGGCTCGCCTTCGTGCTCGACGAGCAGCGATTCGAAGACGTCGACATCGGCGTCCGCCCGATCCCCCTCGGCCCGCTGGCGATCGGCGGCGGCGCGCGCTGGCTGCGCATCGACGACGTCTACACCGCCTACGCCGCCGTCACGGACATCATCCTCACGGGCACCTGGGAGGGCGGCGTCTTCGTCGATACCCGGGCCGAGTTGGAGCTCGATACGGGCCGCCTGCGCTCGGCGGAGGCCACGCTGCGTTTGACCTTCGACACCGCGCCCGCGGCGCACTTGCCCGCCGAGCAGCAGATGTCCGGCCGGCCGGTGGATGTCATCCGGCTGCACACCGACCTGCGGGTGGTGGGTTCGGTCTTCAACGGCAGCCATCGCGCCCACGGCCCGCTGCCGGGCTTCGGCATGGCCTGGGAGGTCGGCTTCTACGGCCGCAACGCCGGCTTCGCGGTGAACGCCGTGGGCTGGGCCAACGACCCCTCGGTGCTCGACTACGCCAGCGACGTCGACTTCGCCGCGCGGTTCGAAGTCATGGCCCGCCTGGTCGTCGGCGGCGGCGCGCGCGGCGCCGATCGATGATCGCCGCCGGGCCCGCCACCGCGCGTCAGCCGCGCATCAGCCGCCCAGCGCTGCCTTCAACCGGGTCGTGCCGCCCACCATCGCCTGCTCGTCATCGACCCGACGCACGCAGTGGAGGCACGAAGAATGGTCCCGGTCTACCGACGGTCGATGCCCTGGTGGGGAGCCCGTCATTGAGGCCCTGTGGAAGCCTCGCCCTTCCTGAAACGGTGCACCTTGGTGGCCAGCTCCTTGAGTTGTGCCTTCTCTACCGTGAACCAACGACCCCACTCGTTTTCTGTGAAGCGGATTCCATAGGCGACTTCTCGCAGTGCACCCGATACTGCAAACCCTTCTTCTCGAAGGTCATGGTACCCCGGCCACGCCCTGGCGATCTGTTCGAGGATGTCCCTTGAGATGCCCATGCGCACTTGGAGTTCGTCGCGTCTGCTCAACCACGGCCCTTCGAGGATTGCTCGAAAGCATGCATCAATCACCGCGATCTCTTGATCGGTGAGACCTGTAGCGATTCCGACCTGCACCCTATACCTCTCTACTCCAAAGTATGTAAGTCATGCCCTCTCCCCATCTGGACGGAACGCGGAGCCGTCCTGGGGCCGCTGGGATCCACGATCTCAACGATGTCGTCTCCACTCCAACAGGCGCTACGCCCGCGGGCTGGAAGCTATGATCCGCACTGTCGAACAGTCGATGCATCCCGACTCGACATAGCCCCCGATTCGACCACTTGCCCCGCCGTGGACCTCAGTCATATCGACGGAGACGACGGAGGTCCGGCGATGAGCGACCCCTCTGGACAAGCCCCGATGTTCGACGTGCGGCAGCGGCTGCCGCTCGATCCGCCCGAGCGCGGAGAGCAGCCGCGGCCACCACGGCGCGGTGACCGTCGCCGTCCACCAGCGCGCCCCGTCGCGATCCTTCGCCTTGAACTCGACCGCCTGCGGCAGCCCGTCGACCTGACCTGCAGGCCGCGTCGGATGACAGACCACCAGCTTGATGGCTGCACCGCAGTGATCGTCGTCGACCTCGACCCACGGGTTCGCGCCGAGGTCGACGACCCGCAAGACGCGGGTCACGACCAGAACCGGGCGACGTGGTGGTTGTTGAGGTCGGCCTGCATCCGCCGCACCCGCTCGGCCGAGCGGGCGAACCCGCGCTCGGAGCAGATGGCATAGGCCGCAGACAAAGCGGCGCTCAAGCCGCCGTGATCATCACCGCGCAGGCGGGGCAGCACCTTGGAGAAGACGGCCACGTCGAGGGTCGCCGCGTCGGCGTCTCCGGCAGAGCGGCAGAACGCCAGGATCTCGTCGCAGACCCGATAGCCGAAGTGTCGCCCGGCGGCTTCGAGCGGCGGATACAGCCTCACGAGCACGTCGGCGACAGGATCGAGGATGTCATCGCTCTCACCCGCCGAGCGCTGGCGTTCGACCCACGCCCCGACGTCGGCGGTCGCCATCTCCCAGATGAACGCCCGATCGAGCACCTTGTCGGAGAACGCCTGGGTCGTCGCGTCCATGTTCACCGTGCCGATGATGAACAGGTTGCGCGGCCACGGGATCAGCGGGGGCACGTCGCCGATCATGTGCCCCAGGCCATGCAGCCGCAGCCCGGCGGCGGGGTTCTCCATCGCCGTGAGCAAGGGCGCGAGGTAGTGCTCGACCCGGGCGAGGTTCATCTCTTCGAGGATGAGCACATACGGCCGCGTCGGGTCACCCACCGCCGCGAGAATGAGGCTCAGCGCGGCGGTGTGATGCCAGCGCGGGGGCTCGAACAGCAGGTTGGGGTGACCGAGCAGCCCCGCCGGATCGGTCCAGTCGGGGCGCACGGCGACGAAGCGGATGTGATTGGCGGCCTCGTCGACGTCGGCGATGGCGCAGATGGCTTTGGCATAGAGTCGGGCGAAGGTGGACTTCCCGGTGCCGGAGAGGCCGCCGATGACGGCGAAGCGCTTGTCGGGCAGCGCGGTGAGCGCGGCGTGCATGTGGCGCAGCATGTCGTCGGGGAAGATGAAGTCATCGGTGGCAAAGGCGGCGGTGAGGGCGTCGAGGGGCAGGTCGACGAGGTCGGCCGGGGCGTAGCGCGCGAGCCAGTACGCGGGGTCGGTATGGGTCGGCGCGGGGGTGGCTGCGACGGGGGCGTCGATGGGATTGGGGGTGGATGACTCGGGCGCGGATGGGTCGGGCGCGGTCACGGGCAGCGGCAGAGTGCCGAGGTGGTGGGCGAGCAGGTTGTACCAGAGCTGCTCTTCGAGGGTGTCGGGCTTGCCCAGGCGGTCCCAGAGCGCGTCGAGCAGCAGCCGGTGCTTCTGCATGACACCGGCGGATGGCTTGGGCAGGCCCAGTTGGGCGAAGGCGTTGTCCAAGCGGGGTTCCCAGACGATGGGGGCGACATCCCACGGTCGGATCAGGGCGAAGATACGCATGAGCCGCGCGCGGGGGCGCATGCTGACGTGCCCCTCGCTCATCATTCGCTCGAGGAGGTCGGTTAGGGCCTCGTCCAGGTCCTCGTTGCTCGGTGATGGCTCATCCGCTCGAAGAGCTTCGAATTGGCGAACGATAGGTTCATCGACGAAGGCGCCAGCGCCTACAACGACTCGACGTCCAACTCCAATGACGATGGCTTCATCGGCACCGTTCCACAGTGATTCTTGAACCTCGGGCGCTCCAAAGGTCGCCTCGCGGTACACCGCCCTACCATAGTCTGGGCGGTACTTTTGGGTGGGGTTCCAGGGTTGCTTCAGAACTCTCCGCACAGCTCCGGCATACGCTTCGTGGCGCTCGGCCTTCTCCGCCTTGACCTTCGCCAGCTCCGCCTGCAAGTCGATCATCATGCCCTCCGGGTGCGACGGCCCGTCATCGCATGCCTCCGATGCCATGGCAACGGCCCAAGCCGCGACCCAGCGCAACCGCAGCCGAAGCCAGTCGAGCGCGCAGCGCGAGACGTGAGCGCCCACCGCCTGGAAGTGGCCCTGCGCTCGCCCCCGCGGCGATTCGACCCGGACCGCCACCCCAGATCGCGAACACGCGAGGCGAAGCCGAGCCGCCGAGCGCAGCGCAGGCATGCGGGCTGGCCCGCACGGGTCGGAGCGAGAGCGCAGCGGCGAACGCAGTGAGCCCGAGCATCGAGCGGAGATCCCGCCCCGGCGCAGCCGGGGTGCCGGAGTCGAGCACGGCACACCAAACACTGTTGGCGCGGTCCGACCCACCGAGAGCTGGATCGCCGTGCCCGCCCTGGGCGTTGCCCACACTGTCGCCACGCCCGTCCTCAGCGTTGCCCAGACGCTGCTCTTCCACCGATTTCGGGCACTCCTGCCCTGGCAACCCTCGGCCTCCAGCCACTTCCCGGCAGAGGTGCCCCGGCCAGGCTCGCCCTCCAGCCGCCTCTGGGCACACCTGCCGGAAATCGGCTGGGCATCCAGACCCCCCATGAGGACATGTCCTCATGGGCACCCTCGTCTTCGAGGCCGATCGGGCCACATGTGCCGGAAATCGGCTGGGCATCCAGACCTCGTATGAGGACATATCCTCATGGGCACCCTCGCCTTCGAGGCCGATCGGGCCACATGTGCCGGAAATCGGCTGGGCATCCAGACCTCGTGTGAGGACATGTCCTCATGCGGGACCTCGTCATCGAGGCCGATCGAGGCACATGTGCCGGAAATCGGCTGGGCATCCAGACCTCGTATGAGGATATGTCCTCATGGGCACCCTCGTCATCGAGGCCGACCGGGGCACATGTGCCGGAAATCGGCTGGGCATCCAGACCTCGTGTGAGGACATATCCTCATGGGCACCCTCGCCTTCGAGGCCGATCGGGGCACATGTGCCGGAAATCGGCTCGACGACGAGCCCGAGCGGGTCAGGGGTGCTCGCGAAGGTCTGGCCAGCGAGATCTCGAGAGAGGTGGTCGGCAGATCGGTCGAAACGATGGCCGCATCGGCAACGCTGAGGGCGGGCGTGGCGACAGCGTGGGCAACGCTGAGGGCGGGCACGGCGATCCAGCTCTCGGTGGGTTGGACCGCGCCAACAGTGTTTGGTGTGCCGTGCTCGTCTCCAACTATCCACCCGATCGCGCGAAACCCTGCGGATTCGTGGATTTGGCCACGGTGTCGGGTATTTGGGCATTGTCCTCTGCTACCGGCTGGCGCTCGTTGAGCCCGCTTCGTATGGGCTGATCCTGGAACGCGACTTGGAACTTCGAGGCTTGCCGCATTGCAATGCGGCAAGCGCCGTTGGATGAAGCTGCCGACAGTGACGTCTTCCCTGCGGGTCAGTCCGAATGACCGCGTGGCCAGTGATGTGGAGGAGCTGATCGCCCGACAGCTCCACCTCGTGGATGTACGGCTGATGTCGCGAAGCCCCTGCTCGGTGCCGGTGAATGGGCGCTTGGAGTCGACCACCGGACTCGGGTGGCTCGACCGTTCTTCGGCACGGTGACGACGTGCGAAGAGGATCTTGCCCCGGGGCGCCAGGAGGAAGAGCGGACCGTGGCCGCCGGATGGCTTCCCGGGCCAGCCGCAGCCGGCCATGACGTTGGGCGTGCGCTGAGTTGGCGCCGCGACCGAAGTCGCGCCGCGTACGACAGGGCAACAACCAATTCGAGCCCAAACGTATCGTAGCGTATCGGAACGGTCTCGGATCGGTCTCGACAACGATTCGAGACCGATTGCGGACTTTGAATCCGTCGCCGCTGAGCAACTGTATGCGACGAATATAGGCAATGTGGGGCGGGGGCGGGGGCCCGTTCTCTACACCGAGCGCGTCTGGCACGGCGTCTGCAATCGAACCCTTGCGTAGACGGGGAGCCGTCGGGGCTCGAAGCAATCACAGTCACAGTACACAGCCGCTCGTCGTCGAATGCATCCGGCTGGGAGGGAGTCATCGTGTCTCGTCGCAACCGCAACTGGGTCAGCCGCGCCACCGCCATCTTCATCGTCGCCTGCGCCGCGCTCCTGTCGAGCAGCGCCTCGGCCGATATCATCGTCTTCGAGCGCGAGGTGGGGGGCGGCAACGAGGAGCTGTCGGCCTACGGGCGCATCGAGGGCCTGATGCTGAACCGCATCGTCCGGTGCGGCTACTTCGCCTGGGGCTGCCGGGAGGGGCGCGATGCTCGCGTCGAGGCCGCCGCCGTCGGTCGCGGCAGCCTGTTCACCTTCGGTGGCAACTTCGGTCTGGCCGAGCTGGGTGTGCAGCACAGGGACCACTTCGGTGGCTGGGCGACCATGCGAGCCGGGGGCTACACCATCTCCAGCAACGGCTGGTCGAACCCGTGGGCCGAGATGAGGCACGTCGATCAGCGGATGAGCCGGGAGCTGGTCAGTCGCGAGAAGTGGACGACCATCGGCGGGATCCCGGTCAACGTGCGGCTCGCGGCCTGGGGCAACCTCTCCGCCACCGGCCATATCGGCTCGAGCAGCGTATGGGGGCGCAAGATCCTTCTCATCGAGGGGGATACCCGGGCCGATGCGACGGTGACCGGCTCGGCGACGCTGCACGTCGGTTTCGCCAGCGCCGGCGTGCGGGGCTCGGTCGAGATCTTCTCGGTCCGGACGCCGACGCAGGTGGCGCTTGAGCAGGTGCTCGGCTGGGACTCGGCGCGGTACTCGGCGGACGTGAGCCTGCGGACGTCGGCGCTCGCGGGCACGCTCACAGCCTTCGTCGAGTCGCTCTGGGGCGGCGAAATCGGCAGCTGGGAGATCATCCGGTTCAATGGGTGGAACCGGGTGTTCAACCTCATCGACGAGGACGGCATGATGCTCATCCACTGAGCACCTCGTGCTCGCCCCGAACGCCCCGCGTTCGGGGGGTGTCCTCGCCGCCGCCGGGCCTGCGCTCCGCGGCGGCGAGGAGATCCGACGCTGCCGACTCCGAATCATCCGTATCCGAACCATCTCGCCCCTCATCGCGCACTGCGCACGACCTGGGAGATCCCATGAAGCTCGCGCTCTCTCTGTCCGGCCTGACGCTCCTGACCGCGACCACCATCTGGTTCGCCATGGGTGACGCCCCGGGCGTAGAACTCGACGCGCCGCCAGCCTCTGCACCGAGCCTGGCCGAGCCGCCGGCCCAGACCCGGACCGCGGGCCCACTCGAGGCCACCCGCCGCGTTCGACTGCCGGCCCGCACCTTCGAGATCGGCACCCGTCATCGTTATGACTACCGCAGCGATAAGTCGATCAGCCTGGGAGGCGAAGGCAGCCCGGCGATCGACATCGGGCTCTCCGCCCGGCTCGACATGACCCCCGTCGCCCGGGAGGGCGAGCTGGTGCGGGTGCAGGTGGAGCTGAGCGACGCCCGGCTGGAGCACGACGGCGTGCCCACCGACCACCCGTTGCGGAGTCAGCTCGAGGCGCCCTTCATGGTCTCGATGAGCCCGGCGGGCCGCGTCGAGGCCCTGCACGTACCCCGGGGCTGGTCGTCGAAGACCCGGATGCTCGTCAAGGCGCTGGTCGCTTCGGTCCAGCTCGTACTGCCGGCCGACGCCGGCCCGCGCTGGGTCAGCCACGAAGAAGACAGCACCGGCGAGTATCGGGCGACCTACCGCGCGGCCCGCGCCGGCGACGAGGGGCCGGTGGTGCACAAGTCCAAGGAACACTACCGTCGCATCGCGACCGTCGACGGCTTGCAGGCGCCGGCGGAAGGTGACCGCTACACGGTCGACGGGGCCGCCGAGATCACCCTGGGACCCGACGGCTGGCCGACCCGCTGGCGGGGGCGGGAGGCGGTGGACGCCGAGGTGGGGCCGATCGCCATCGCCTACGTCGAGCAGACCCGGCTGACGCTGATCGACCGTCGACACGGACCGGTGGCGGCGCTCTCGTTGTGGGATCTGGATACGACCGCGGTCAGCGGTCAGGACGCCACCGCTGACAATACCCATGACCTCGACCGCCAGCTTGTGGGCGAGGCGTCTTTCGGGACTCTGCTCGACGTGCTCGGCGGCGCAATGGACCGGGAAGGGGCCGAGGGGCGCGTCGCCCGGGGTGAGGCGGCGCTTCGGCTGGCCGCCTCGCTGCGGCTGCACCCCGAGAACGCCGCAGCCGTCGGCGATCGGGTGCGCAACGCCGAGCCCTCGCCCATGACCGAGCACCTCGTCGGCGTACTCGGCGCCGCGGGCACCGCCCAGTCGCAGGCAGAGCTGGTGGAGCTGGCGACGGGGGCCGATGTGGATCCGGCGCATCGGGTTGGCGCCGTCGCCTCGCTGGGCACCAGCGACAACCCGACCCACGCGTCGCGCGCGGCGCTGACCGAGCTGGCCCGCAACGCCGACGGCGACGTGGACCAGACGCTGCAGCAGACCGCCACGCTGGGCCTGGGCAACCTGCACCGCAAGGCTCAGGAGGAGACCGGCGAGCCGGTCTTCGAGGGGGAGCCGATCGCTGACGAGGCCGAGGCGCCCTCGGTGGTCACCGAGCTCGCGGCGATGCTGCAGGCGGCGCCCACCGACCATGAGCGCGCGGTGATCATCGACGCCCTGGGCAATACCGCCAGCGCCGAGGCCTTCCCGGTGCTCGATCCCATCGCCGCCGTGCCCGGAACGCTGCAGGAGGAGGCGGTCTTCGCGCTGCGGGGCATTCCCCTCGGCGGCGTCGACGCCCGGCTGTGGCAGGTGATGGCCGCCAGCGCCGTGCCGACGCAGCTCGCCGCGCTCAAGGCCATCGAGTTCCGCAGCACGCCTGCGCAGTGGGCTACCCTGGGCCAGATGATGGCGGGCGGGCACCGCGCCGTACGCAGCGCAATCGTCAGCTTCGCCGGTCGCCGGGCCGCGATCGAGGAAGGGGCCCGGGCGCTGCTGGAGGCTGCTGCGCAGGGCGACGCCGACCCGACGGTGCGTGAGGCGGCGACGGGCCTGCTGGGCGCGGTCGCCGCGCTGTAGGCCGCAAGTCCGGGCAAGCCCGCTCGGCTTCTCGTGCTCCCCGATCGCCGCACAGCGCGATGGTCAATCGGGGGGTGGAGCACGTAGGATGCCACGCGGTGGAAGGCCACGCAGTGCCGGACCAAGGATCAGCCCCCCATGCACGACGAATCGACCCTCACCCTCGGCGACTTCCGAGGGCGCGGGCCCGCGACGAAGGCGACTGACACCGTGACGGCGACGGGCTTGACAGTGTTGTGGCACCCCGAGCCGGAGCGGGCCGGGGACCGGCTCTGGTTCTCTGCGCGAGAGACGCGGGTCTCACGACACGAAGGCGTGTTCACCGACGCCCGAGGGCAGACCACGGGGCCTCTGCGCGATCCCTTCGTCAGCCGGACACCGATCGTCTTCGATGACAGCGAAGGCGGGATCCGGGTGAGCGGCCGGTATGTGGCCGACGGCACTCCGATCGCTGGGGCGCAGCACTTCGACGAGGCGTCCATCACCGCGGGCGTCGTCCTGGAGCTGGGGCCGCGGGTCGCGCTGATGCTGCACCGGCCACCGCTCAGCTCGAGGTCCGATGCCGGTCGTGGGCTGGTCGGGGACAGCCTGGCCATGCGCCGGCTGCGCGCCGAGATCGCCCGGAGCGGCCCGGCGCGCGCAGCGGTCCTGATTCGGGGAGAGACCGGCGCAGGCAAGGAACTCGTCGCCCGCGCCATTCACGACGCGAGCCCCCGAGCCGCCGGCCCCTACCAAGCGGTCAACGTGGCGGCGGTCCCCCCATCGGTCGCCGCGTCAGCCTTCTTCGGGCACGTACGCGGCGCGTTCAGCGGGGCCGCTCAGAGTCAGCCGGGGTACTTCGGCGCTTCAGATGGCGGCACACTCTTCCTCGACGAAATCGGCGATCTGCCCCGCGAGATCCAGCCCATGCTCCTGCGGGCGTTGGAGTCCGGTGAGGTCCAGCCGGTGGGCGCCCATGGCACCCATCGGGTCGATGTCCGGATCATCGCCGCGACGGACGCGCGCCTCGAGGACGCGGTCGAGGCGGGTCGCTTCTCGCGGGCGCTCGTCCATCGGCTGAGCGGCGTGGAGGTCCACGTGCCGCCGTTGCGCGACCGGCGGGACGACATCGGCCGGCTTCTCGTGCACGGTGTGCGGCTTGCGCTCCGGCGAACCGCGCCCGGGCAGGGGCCCGATCCGATCGCCGACGGCGACTGGTGGTGGCTCGATGCGATCACCGTCGCCCGGCTGAGTCGCTACCGCTGGCCGGGCAATGTGAGAGAGCTGATGAACATCGCCCGCCAGATCGTGCTGGGCGCCCGCGGGTCGGAGCCGATCCCGGCGCATGAACTGCCAGCCGTACAGCGCATCCTGAAGCTGCCCCGCGCATCGAGCACCACACATGCCGCAGCCACCCGGATCGCACCGGATGTGAGCCCCTCGCTCCGGGGCGAGTTGACCGAGGCGCGCGTGCTCGAGGTGCTCGAGCGCGCTCGATGGAGCATTCCGGTCGCCGCCAGAGAAATGGGGATCGCCAAGAGCACTCTGTATCGATTCGTCGAGCGCCATCAGCTCGTCCGGAAGCAGGAGGCGATCACCGACGACGAGATACGAGAGGCATGGGCGGCGTGCTCGGGCAATCGTCGCGCACTGATCGATCGCTTGCGCATCTCGTCCCGCTCGCTGACGTATCGCCTCAATCGACTCGATCCTCCGCTGGAGTGACTCCGCGCCGGATCGCCACCCGGCGGGGGGATGGACGGCTCGGCGTCGCCCGCGCCGAGACCAGGGCGCGCAGCCCTCGGGTCACGGTTCTTCTGGCGCATCGCCGGCTGCGGGTGCTTCGCCGTCTGCGGGTTCGTCACCCGCCTCACCGTCGGCAGCTTCGGGCTCGGGCGCCTGGTCGAAGAGCAGGCACCCGCCGATCTGAACGCATTGGTTCGTTGCCGGATCACGGACGGGGCAGATGGTGTCGTCACTCACCACCAACCCCTCGGACGGCACATCACTCACCCCATCGAGCAGCGTCCCCCATACGGTGCCGCACAGCGTCGCGCCCGACAGATCGGCGCTCGGCGCCGGATCAGCCGTCGGGTAGCCCGTCGCATCGGTGAAGTCGGCGCCCTGCAGTTGCAGAGGGCTCTCCGGTGTCTCCGCGGGGCCACCCTTCCAGATGGTACGCAAGACATTGGCCTCGACGAAGATCGCGCTCTCGAATGTACCGACCTCGACTTCGCCTTCTTCGGGCGCGCAAGCGTCTCCGAGCGCCCGATCGAGCGTCGCGCCGAACAGATCGGCGCCGGTGAAGTCGGCCTTCTCGGCGTTCGTGCCCTCGAACGTCGCATCGCGCAGCGTCGCGCCGGCGAGCACCGCTCGGCTCAGGTCGGCTCCACAGAACGTCGCGCCCGGCGCCGAGGCATCCGACAGGTCGGCTCGACTCAGGCTCGCATTGACGAAGGTTGCGGCGGTCGCGTCGACTTCGACCATCTGCGCGCCATCCAGCGTGGCGCCGGTGAAGTCGGCCTCCGCCAGTTCGGCCCCGTTCAGATCTGCGTCAGCGAAGTTCGCGTCGGTGCAGACAGCTCCGCCCATGGTCGCGCCAGCGAGGTTCGCGCCCGCGAAGTTCGCGCCTTCGAGGTTCGCGCCGGTCAAGTTCGCCTCGCTGAGGTTGGTGCCGGCGAGGGTTGCGTCTCTCAGGTCCTGGCCTTCGAGGTTGGTGCTGCTGAGATCCGCGCCGCTGAGATCCGCGCCGCGGAGGTTTTCATCACGCAGGTCGCGTCCTGTGAGGATCACGCCTTGGAGTTGGCGGCTCTCGCCTTCGCCCTCACCCTCGCCTTCGCCTTCTCCTTCGCCCTCGCCCTCGCCTTCGCCTTCGCCCTCGCCCTCGCCTTCGCCTTCGCCCTCGCCCTCGCCCTCGCCGCCGTTCTCCCCTTCATCCTCACCGCCGCCGGGGCCATCAGGGCATTCCGCCTCGTTCGGCAAACCGCTACCGGCGGTGATCGTGCACTGATTGTTCTCGTCCCGCAGAGGGCAGACCGTCGCCGCGTCCAGTGTCGTGTCCCCCGGGGGGATGCCGTAGTCGGCCCAGCGCAAGCCACACAGCGTCGCGCCCGACAGGTTGGCCTGGCCGAAGCTGGAGGGGCGGCCCGTCGCGTCGGTGAAGTCGGCCGAGTTCAACCTCGCGTGTCCCAAGTCCGTGCCCGACACGTCGGCCTCGGCGAAGTCGACGCCCGTCATCATGGCGCCGCACAGGCGGGCACCTGCCAGGCGGGCACCGGCGAGTCGGGCACCCACCAGGGCGGCGCCACCCATGTATGACTTGCTCAGGTCGGCGCTGGCGACGTTCGCGCCGGGCAGATCGGCGGCGGTGAAGGCGGTGTGACGCAGCGAGGCGTGCTCGAGGATCGTCTGTCGTCCGCTGGCGCAGGCGAAGCGGGCGCCGTCCAGAATGGCGCCAGCGAAGCGTGTATTCTCGAGCCCGCTGCTGGTGAAGTCAGCGCAGACCGCGCGCGCCCCCTCGAATGACGCGCCCTCCAGATCGACCCCCGAAAAGCGCGCCCGCATCAGGTCGGCCCCCGCGAAGTCGAGCCCGGTCAGGCGGCTCTCGGTGAAGTCGGCCCCCTCGAGCACCGAGCCGGCGAATGTCGTGGCATCGCCGGATGTGCCATTGAAGCGCGCGTCGCTCGCCGAGACGCTCTCGAAGACCACCCCCTGGAGCTCGGCGCCGCGAAAGTCGGCCCCATCCAGCCGGGAGCCCGTGAAGTCGACCCCGCTCAAAGCCGCCCGACGAAAGCCGCTGCCGGTCAGATCGAGCCCGCTGAGGTCCGTGTCGACCAGGCGCAGGCAGTCGAGGCCGACGCCACCGCCCGCGGGCGCGGCCTGCGCCTCGGGTGCGGCGCAGGCCGCGCCGCGGTCTTCGCCCGCCCACCCGCCGCATGCACCCGGGAGTGGCGGGTTCAATTCACCGGGGCAGGGTGGCTCATCGCCGCTGTCGGACTGAAACGGGCCATCGGCGTTGGCGGGGCCGACAGGCTCCTCGAGCGCATTCGCCCGGACACCCGCGAGCAGCGTCTCCAGGCTCCAAGCGCCGTCCGCGAGCCCCGCGTCGAGCCAGCCGAGGTCCGCGTTCTGGGTGATCCCGCCTTCGAACAAGGCCCCTTCGAAGTTGGCCCGGCAGTAGTCGATCGACGCCAACGAGGTCTCGGACAGACGCGCGCCTTCGAGCACGGTGTCGTGCATCACGATGGACGGCGGCGCGTCGCCGCACGCTGCGGCCGCGCCGGGGTCGCGGTCCAGGTCGCCGCGGATTGTCGCGCTGGCGAAGCTCGCCCCCGTCAAGTCGGCCCGGCTGAGGTTGGTGTCTTCGAGCCAGGCGCCTTCGAAGTTGGCGCCGGTCAGGTCGCTGCCCGCCAGGATTGCCTGGGACAGGTCGGCGTCGACGAAGCGGATCCCCGCCAGCGAGCGACAGCTCATATCGGCGCCGGTCAGGGTCGCCCGGTCCATCACCGCGCCGTCCAGCAGAGCCCGGGTGAAGTCGACCGCCATCGCCGATGCGCCGTTGAGCTGCGTCTGTCGGAAATCGGTCTGTTCGACCAACGCGCCGCTGAGCTGCGCGTCCACCATGTCGAGCCGACGGACGTCTACGCTCGCCAGATCGGCGCCGCCCTTGGGCTCCTCGGGATCGTCGTCGGTGATCTGGCGCAGATCGACGCCCGAGAACTTGACGTTGCTCACCCGCGCCGGGACGCAGTCGCGCTCGGAGGGCCGGGGCACGCGCGCGCAGTTGACGCAGCATCCGAGCATCGCGCCGCGCATCTGCGCGTTGGTGAAGTCCGAGCCGTCGAGGCGGGCGTTGCGCAGCACGGTGCCGACCAGACGGGCCTCGATGAACCCGACCCCGACCAGCTCGATGCCGGTGAGGTCCTTCTCGCTCAGGTTGACCTCCTTGAGGCTCGCGCCGGTGAAGTCCGGGCGTTGTCCCGCCGCGCCGAAGTCGGCCCGGCGCAGATCGCTCTTCTCGAAGTCGGCTTCCCGCACATTGGCGTCGTGCAGGATGGTGTCGATGAAGATGGTCTTCGAGAGCGACGCACGCGTCATCACCGCCCCGGTGCAGTCCGCTCGGGAGAGGTCGGCCTCGTCGAGCACCGCCTCGACGAACATGGTCCCGACCAGCCGCGCGCCGTTGAGCCGCGCGCCGGTCAGGTCGGCGGTGCTGAAGTCCTGGTCGCTCAGATCGACGCCGCGCAGATCGGCCGAAGCGAAAATCGCCTCGAAGACCCGCGAATCCTCGAAGTGGGCCCGACGCAGGTTCGACGCCGTCAGGTCGGCGCGCTCGAAGTTCGCTCGAACCAGGATCGCATCGGTCAGATCGGCGCCCACGAGAACCGCGTCGGTCATCGAGGCACAGGTGAGGTCGGCCGAGGACAAGTCGGCCCCGGTGAAGTCGAGGGCATCGAGCCTCAGCTCCGACAGATCCACTCGGTCGAGCCGAGCCTCGGCGAAGTTGGCACCATCGAAGACCGTGCCCGTCGGGTCCACCTCGGGCGCGCCCACATCGGCATCCGTCCCACCATCCGAATCCACCCCGGGGTCGAGCCCTCCGTCCGGCTCGACCCCGGCATCGACCTCTTCGAGTGGCAGCTCGACCTCATCGTCCGGACACCCGCCCCGACCATCGAAGGCCACACCGCGCAGGTCGGCCCCCGTCAGGTTCGCGTCGGTCAGATCGGCGCCGTGCATCAGCGCATCTCGCAGATCGGCACCAGCGAGGTTGCCCTCGGTCAGCACGGTGCCGGTCAAGTCGGCTCCTCGCAGGTTGGCCGACGCCAGGTCGACCCCCGTCAGATCGTGGCCCGCGAGATTCGTCTGGCCGGCGAGGTTTGCCTCGGCCAGCGACGCGTCGGTGAAGTCGGCTGGCCGAGCGCCGGCCTTCTTGGGGCCGGGTCCGGGTTCGGGCGCCTCGCTGAACGACGCGCCGCGCAGATCGGCGCCGGTCAGCTCCGCGCCGGCCATGGTGGAGCCCGAAAGCGTTGCGCCACGCAGGTCGGCTGCCTGCAAGCCGGCACCATCCAGCGTCGCGCCCGTCAGATCGGCGCCCGAGAGGTTCGCCCCCTCCAGCTCTGCATCGGTCAGGTTGGCCTCCGACAAGTCGGCTGCCGAGAGCTGTGCCCCCGCGGCCTTCGAGCCGGTGAGGTCGGCGCCCGTGAGGTCGGCGCCCGTCAGATCGGCCGGGGGTGTGCCCGGGCCACCGGTCAGATCGGCGTCGGCCATGTCGGCGCCAGCGAGGCGCGCTCCACGCAGCGTCGCGCCCCCCAACTCGGCGTTGGTCAGATCGGCGGCCGACAGGTCGAGCGGCGTCTGGTCGGCGGCGGGCGCGCATACGCTGCCGTCATCGCACGGGTGCGCGTCGATGTCGCAGCCCGTGCCGGATCGGCAGATGCCCGAGCCGGCGAAGGCCCCTTCGAGCCGGGCGGCGGTCAGCACCGCGCCGGAGAGATCGGCGCCGGTCAGGTTGGCGTTCGACAGGTTTGCGCCCACCAGAAGCGTCTTCCCCGCGAGGGCCCGCTCCTCGGGGTCCGGCGACGTATCGACCGGGCTCGGGCCTCGGGCATCACTCGGCATACGCGCGCCGGTCAGATCCGCGCCGCTCAGGTTCGCGCCGCGCAGATCGGCGTTCGTCGCCTCGGTCCCGTGCAGGACTGCGCCTACCAAACGCGCCCCGCGCGCATCGACGGCGCTGAGCTCGGCCCTCGACGCGTCGGCGCCCGTCAGGTCGGCGCCGATGATGCTCGCGCCCGCGAGCGCCGCGGATTCCAGGGAAGCGTCGCGCAAGTTGGCTTCATCCAGCCGCACCGGTGGGTGCCCTTCCAGCGCGCGGCCGTCGGCGGCGTCAAAGACCGCCGCGCGGAGGTCGGCCCGTCGAGCATCGACACCCGCCAGCGCCGTACCGGACAGATCGGCGCCCACCAGCGCGCGCCCCGACAACACCTTGGCCGTCAAGTCTGCCCCTCCGAGCTGAGCGCCGCTGAGGTCCAGCTCCGGGTCCTCGTCGATGGCGGCGAGCAGTCGACTGCGGCTGGCCGTGCCGTCATTGCGCAGCGACGCCTCGACCCACGGCGGCAGGCCTTCGGCGTCGGTGAAGTCGGCGTCCTCGACCGTCGCCCGCGCTATGTCGGCGTCCACCAGGCGCGCCTCGGCGAAGGTGGTCCCGCGGACGTCCGCCTCGCGCAGATCGGCACCCGACAGATCAGCCCCGGCCAACACTAGGCCGCGCAACGTCGCGCCCCGGAGATCGGACGCGGCGAGCCCGACACCCGGCCCGAGCATACCTGCCGCGACCGGGTCGAAGTCAGGGGGCCACTGCGTCGCTTCATCGAAGAGCGCACCCCGCAGATCGAGCGGGGCGAGATCGACATCGTCGAGGCGCACGCCCCGCAGATCCGCGCATGCGCAGGGGGTGTCCCAGCCGGGTAGATCGCACACTCTGGACGGGGCTCGCTCGGCCCCCGCGCAGACGTCCGAGTCGATCACTCGAGGCCCCTGTGGTGGCAGGCACGCATCGATGAACTCTCCTTCGATCGAAGTGATCGCTGCGCAAGCCGAGCCGCTGGGGCACGAGCCCTGTTCACACCTGGCTCGACATGTCAGGCTCGCTCGGGCGCACACGCCCGATCTGCACTCTGCAGACGACGTACATGGTAGGCCATCAGCCAGACCATCATCGCCCGAGCCCTCATCGCTGCTGCAGCCAGGAGCCATGAACCAGAGCGCGCACAGAGCGAGTACCGCCCATCGGCGCCCGATCCCTCCGGCATCACGCTCAGCAAGGCTCGCGGGCGTCAGGATCAGCTTCGCCCTCGAAGAGCCTCGGGTCAGCGCGGCGGCCATGACACCTCCCTCGAAATCAGGTGATCGAGACACAGACCGGCGAGCTTCGCGAGGGCCCGCGACAGAGGGGGCTCAGTCATTGTCGTCAGCGGGTCGAAGCAGCTCGAGCGGGCCCACGCCCAACTCGTCCGCGAGCGCCTCGATCGTCGACAGCCGAGGGTTGCTCGGCCCCTGGTCATTGGTGTCCAGGATCCGCCACATCGTCGTCCGCCCGACCCCCGCCCGGTCGGCGAGGTGCACGAGACGCATCCCTCGCTCATCTGCGAGGCGCCGGATGTTGAGTGCGACGAGCTTCACCCACATGGGTGCTCCTACCGTTCGGTGTGCCATGCCACCTCCATCACTCCGGTCGCCGCGCTCGGGCTGCGCTCGTATCGCTCCGCGTCGCGCAGCCGGGCACGCCCGATGCGTGAGCCTCGAGCCCCGTGCGGCGTATCGCGCCGGCGTACGCTCCGGGTGGCCTGCTGTCTTCAATGACATCATGCAGGTGTGTCCGGATCGACGAATCCCCAGTACAGGGGATCCGAACGGTCCCTCCCGGGTGCTGCGCATCCAGGAGCGCCGCATCCGTGGCCCGCTCCAGACTGTCACCAGTGAACAGACCACCCCGTGGTGGGTCGAGCCTGCCGCTCGGTCTCCGCGGGCCCATCCGAGAGCAGGAGCCACATGCCGAGCGATGCGAACAAGGCGCTCGTCGCGAAGCCGATGACCATCGCCGTGCGCTCCTCGGTGACTTGCTGCGCCAGCGCGGCGTGCCGTGCCTGATCTCTCTGTGTCAGCCCGTGTGTCTCTTCGACCAGTCGACTCGAAGAGATGGCCAGCCCCACGCCCGCCCCCATGCCGATCGCTGCCAGACCGAGAAATCCCGGGGCCAGGAGCCGGCTGGCATCGATGGCATTCATCTCTTCAGCCTGCGGACCCTCTGTGCCCCGTGGCATGGGTCCAGAGACCGTTGCCGGCGTCGCATCGACCGGGCCTTCGACACGTACGCCGGGCCCAGACTGCGATACCGCCGGGCCAGGCCTCGTTTCGAGCAGCGGCTGGGGCGCTCGCACACAGCCCAGAGTCGACGCGAGGGTGCACACGACGATGCCCAGCCCCCTCTGGCGAAGTGACCGAGCGCCGCCGAAGGGCGTGCGGGCACCCGGGTCAGCGCCTGCGCCGCGCTGATGCATCGCGCGACAGACGTCCCGTACAAGCCCGCGGCCGATATCGGTCACCATACTCTCACTCCCGAGTCGAAGCGGCCCGTGGCGGAGCACGGACCGTGCGGTCACTATGCCCCAGCGGGGCAGCGCGGGTGATCACCAAGTCTGGTGATCACCCGCGTTCGGGTATCGCCCTATCCTGCGCTGCGCGACCGGCGAGACCTTGCACGAGACACCCGGGTGAAGAGCAACGGGTACGCTCGATCAGGTCGGGACATCTGGATACGCGATCGCACTTGAGAACCATGGGCGCCGCCCGCAATATCGATGACCGAAAGCGGGCCGCCCCGGCGAGGATGGGCAGCCGTCTTGGGGAAACATTCAGTGGTATCCGACCGAACGACGCTCAGCTTGGGCCCGCTGCTGCCCGGGCCTGCGGATCCAGCAGAGCCGGTCGCGGTGGGGCTGACGTTGATGTGGCACCCCGCAGTGGAGCGGGTCGGCGACCGGTTGCCGTTCTCAGACGACGCCGTCCTGATCAGCCGCCTCGAGCCGGACTTCCTCTCGGTGGACGGCCGCTCGACCGGCCCCCTCGGCGACCCCTATGTCAGCCGTTCGCCTCTCGTCTTCACCCGCGTCGAGCAAGGCTACCGGGTCGAGGGCCGCGCCCGGATCGATGGGCGCCCCCTCGACGGCGCGCGGCGGGTCAGCTCAGCCGAGATCGACCGCGGCGTCACCATCGAACTCGCCAGTCGAATCGTTTTGCTCCTGCACCGGCTGCCCATCATCCATCGAGCCGATGCCGATGGTCTGGGGCTCGTCGGCGACAGCGTGGCGATGCGCCGGTTGCGGCGCGACATCGAGGTGGCGGCATCGTCCGAGGCGGCGGTGCTGATCCACGGCGAGACTGGCGTGGGCAAAGAGCTCGTCGCCCGCGCGCTGCATCGACGCAGTGAGCGGTCCGCAGCGCCATACCTGGCGGTCAACGTCGCCGCGATCCCCCCTCCGGTCGCAGCGTCCGCCTTCTTCGGTCACGTACGCGGCGCGTTCAGCGGGGCCGAACAAGGGCGACCGGGCTACTTCGCGTCAGCCGCGACCGGGACTTTGTTTCTCGACGAGATCGGCGCCCTGCCGGGCGACATGCAGCCCATGCTCCTGCGCGCGCTGCAGTCCAACGAGATTCAGCCCGTCGGCGGCCAGGGGCCGATCCGGACCGACGTCCGCATCATCGCAGCGACCGACGCCGACCTGAAAACTACGCCGTTCTCCCGGCCGCTCCTCTACCGGCTCGGCCAGATCGAGCTCGAGGTCCCGCCGCTGCGCCATCGACGAGAAGACATCACCCGACTGCTTGTGTGGAGCCTGCGGCAGGAGCTCGGCCTGCTCGGCGCCGTCGACCGCCTCGACGAGCAGAAGAAACAGCAGCACCTTTGGTTGGACGCCTCGGTCATCGGTCTTCTCTGCCGCTACTCGTGGCCCGGCAACGTGCGAGAGCTGTTGAGCATCGCTCACCAGATCGCCCTTGTCGGTCGGCGACGCGCGCAAGTGCGACCTGATCACATCAAGGCGCTGGATCGGATCTCCCAACGACTCGCCGGTGCGGCCGAAGACGCGACCGCGGTGGCGACGGCTGCCGCGCCGTCGGACGGATCGGCTCCTCACCCCGAGAGCGCCGCCGAGTCACCCGTCACCGGTTCGGGTTCTGCCGGTCAGGGCCCCGCGTCGGGGGCCGACGAGTTGACCCGCGCTGCCGTGGCCGATGCGCTGCGCCACGCACGCTGGAGCGTGAGTTCGGCAGCCCGTTCACTCGGGATCGCACGGACCACAGTGTACCGATGGGCCAAGAAGCATGGCCTCGCTCGCACATCGGCGGACGTTTCAGACGCCGATGTGCGTGCGGCATGGCATGCAGCCGAAGGCAATCTGGATGCCATGTGTGACATCCTGCGGCTATCGAAGCACAGCCTCATGCCGCGTCTCAATGCCCTGGACTTGATGCCGGTCTCATCCGATCCGATGGTCGGCCCCGACTGATCGAGGTCGCGCGGAGCGGACGATGCGTCAGCCCGTCGACGCAGGCGCGGCGTCGAGTGTGCGCGCGAGTTCGGCCCGGCAACCGATACCCAGGCGAGAATAGATGGATTTGAGGTGATGGTGCACGGTCCGCGGGCTGCGCCCGAAGTGCCGTGCGATCTCGTCGATGGTCGCGCCCGACGCCGCACAATCAGCCACCGCGCGCTGAGCTGGGGTGAGTCTCTCACGGGGGCCCGGGCGATATGTTTCACCCTCCGTCACGATTGCGACTGTCAGCGTGCGCGCGCCCTTGAGGGGCCTGAGCCGGACCGGCGACCGCCGGACGAACGAGACGGACTCACGTCGGCCGGGCCGGCTGCCGGCGAGGGATCCGATACGCTGCCGCGCGTCGCTGTCGAGCCATGGTGAGCAGCCTGGGCTGCTGGCAACGAAGGAGCCCCGATCATCGAAGACGAGCAGGCTCTCCGAGCCAGGTGGCAACGCTGCCCGCCTCTGTTGGTGGCAGGCCCGGATGAACGACTCGCCCAGTCGGGCCTCTGCCGACCGGAGCACAGCCCGCACCTTGCGTCCGAGGGGCTTGTGCCCTGCGAGGCGGACGCCGACGATCCCGCCCAGCACCGCCGCTCCGTCTGATACGGTCATGCCATGGGCCGCGAGGACGCCTGCGTCCGACCAATGCATACCCCATGCGCCCAGCCGACGACCCTGCGCTCGAGTCACCGACGCGAACCGCTGGAGGTGGAAGACGTCGCCAGGCCAGGTCTCACGGCCCGGCGAGCCGATGTAGTCGAGGATGCGTCTACCCTCGAGGGCGCGGGTGGTGGTGACAAACGCCGGCGGCCCGATGGCATGGACCTCGGCGAAGTAGAGTTGGTTGTCGAAGCGCAGGATCTCATAGGTGAACGCAGCCCATCCCCCGGTCAAGTCTCTCACCGACCTCAAGATGCGCTGATAGCCGTCGGTGCCCGGGCCCCCCTCGGTGCGAGGGCTCTGGTCTCTTCTGCTGGTCTCGTCGGCCATGGCCGATGCTCCTTCTCCAGTTCATCGCGGAGTGGACGACATCAAGCTCTTTTGAACACGGCGACGACTCAGCAAGACGTGTTCCATATATGGTGTACCACATGTGACGGGATCGAGGGCCAAGAGGCGCTGTTCGTGCCTTTTGATGACCCGAAAGGGTGTAGCGCAGGCGCAGCGCTGCAGTCGCGCAGCTGTAGCGCTGCAGGGACGCGGCGACGGTACACCCGGCCGAACATCAGATCCGACCTGGGTTCGATCTGCGCTCTCACCGTGCATGAACGGACGCGGTCCGCGCGGCTTCGGCTCCGATTGGCCGCTGTCTTGCATACGGGGCTCGGCTTCGTCCACACTGCCCGTGTGGACGACTGCGTCGACCGGGGGGGGCATGTTCGACGACGTGATTCTGCGCGCGCGCTACGACATCCTGGAGGAGATCGGCCACGGTGGGCAGGGGCGCATCTATCGGGGGATTCAGAAGGCGACCGGCCAGGTCGTGGCGATCAAGGTGCTCGACTCACCGACCAGGTCGGCGGGCGACTGGCAGCGCCTCGCGCGCGAGGCGCGGCTCTGCGCTGCGCTGCATCATCCGCACATCATCCGCCTGATCGACGCTCATCAAGCAGACGGCGTCGCGTGGCTCACCTTCGAGTGGATCCCCGGTCGCAATCTGGCTGAAGTCCTCCGCGAAGAGGGCCACTTGCGGCCTGCGGAGGCGGTTCGGCTGATGGGCCAGGTCCTCGACGCGCTCGCCGCAGCCCACTCTCGGGGGGTGGTGCACCGGGACATCAAGCCGTCCAACATCATGGTGACGCGCACCGGTGCGCGCCGAAACACCAAGGTGCTGGACTTCGGCGTCGGCACCTTGGCCGCGGGGCGCCAGACGATCGACATCGGGCCCGAGGGCGATGGCGGTGCGGTCGTGGGTACACCACGCTACGCCGCGCCCGAGCAACTGCGCGGCGAGGCACCGACCGTATTTTCCGACGTCTACGCCTGGGCCCTGACGTTCATCGAGTGCCTGACGGGCGCGCGGGTCATCTCGGGATCGAGGCTGTCGCACATCATCGTGCAGCAGCTCGGGCCGCGACCGATCGAGCTGCCCCCTGGCTTGCGCGAGCACAGGATCGGCCCCATCCTCTCGCGCGCCCTGGAGAAGGATGTCAGCCGGCGGACCGTCTCGGCGAGCTCGCTCCTGTCGATGCTCGATTCGCTCGATACACACGAGATCGATGCGCTCGCGGCGCACGGCTCTCCGCCGCAAGCCACATCCACCACGGAGGCCGAATCCGCCGAGCCGACCATGAGCCCCGAGGCGATGATCGCGCACGGGGAAGGTCGTATCGTCACCCATGCCGAGGTGCCACAGGAGCCCGTTGCGGCCGATGACCGGGCTTTTCTCGATCAGGTCCGGTTCCTGCGGCAGTTGACCGGCGCCGAGCGCGATCGACTCGCGGGCGCCCTCTATCGCCGCACGCTGCACGCGGGGCAGGTCCTCGCAGAACAGGGTGAGCAGGGCTTCGACGCCTACCTCGTCAGAGAGGGCGAGTTGACCCTGGAGTTGCCTGTGTACGGCCGGCAGACGCGGCTCGTCACCCGCATGGGGCCCGCGACCCTCGTCGGCGAGGTCTGTCTCGTCGAGGCGGCGCCGCGCACCCTGCGTATCTGCGCCTCGACGTCGACGACGGTCTACGTGCTGGACGGTCGGCGCTTCGCCGAGCTGTGCGACCAGAACGATCCGGGCGCCCACAAGATATTGCGGCTGATCGCTCTGACACTGTGTGATCGCCTGCGCCAGACGACCGTCCGGCTGCAGCAGGAACTGCGGGGGGAAGAGCCGATCGATCGGGCGCAGGTAGCGGCGGGCCTCATCGGACCGGTTCCCGGCGAGAACTCCTGGCGCCGCCTCACGCGGTTGTTTCGGAGGGGCGTCCGATGAACAACGGCGCCGACAAGCTCGCTGTCCTCCCGTTCTTCTCTCAGCTGACGGTCGAGCAACGCGAAGCGGTCTCGCGGGTGCTCGACGAGCACAGTGTCTGCCCGGGGGAGGTCATCTTCGAAGAAGGCACACCGGGCCTGGCGTGCGCCTTCATCATCGCGGGTACGGTTCACGCCGAGCTCAGGGTGGGTCCGGGCAAGCCCCGCGAACGGATCAATACGATGGGCGCCGGCGAAGTCTTCGGCGAGATCGCGCTGCTCGATGGCGGACGCCGATCGGCGAGCTGTATCGCCGGCATGGACGGCGCACGTATCGCACTCCTGACCCATCAGGACTTCGGGCTGCTGTTCGATGCCGGCAACCCTTTCGCATTCTCGATGGTTCGCTCGATCACCCGGCAACTCGCCAGGCGGATGCGACAAGCGAGCCGGGTCTGGGGTCAGGCCGTGCGTAGCGCGTCGGGGACGAGCGGCACCGAGTAGGTCCGCCGCGGGGGCAGCGGGCAGGTCCGCCGCGGGGGCAGCGGGCAGGTCCGCCACGGGGGCAGCGAGCAGGTCCGCCACGGGGGCAGCGGGCAGGTCCGCCACGGGGGCCTCGGCAGCCATCCACCCACCGGTCACCGGATGCCGAAGCATGGGTACGGGGGGATCACCAGTACAGGGGATTCGTCGAGTCGCGCGGGTGGCACACACTCTGCGATAGCCCTGGACGATGGGTCCCGGGCGCGACGAGTGCTCCGGGCGATCGGCTGTCCCGAAGGGGGTCCTTCAGATGAAGACGAACGCGAGCCGAGATGGCATGCTCCAGGCTCTGATCAGGCCGACGACGACATCCGGGCTGGCGCGACGCTACAGCGGGCACCTGCGAACGCAGCGCCGTCGGGGCTCGAAGTGGGCCCTCCTGTTCCTGGCGACCGCCGCCTGCTGGACCGCGTGCGACGAGCCGATCCAGCCGCTGCCGCCGTGCACATCCGACACGGATTGCAAGGACGACGAGGCGTGCTACGCGGGCGAGTGTCTGCCCGACGAGCCGTGCGGTGCGGGGATCTTCACCGGCGCCCACATCCCACCCTATTCGGCCGGGGGACCGACAGCCGACGACGCGCCGGACCTCGTGGTGCGCGCCATCTACCCCCGTCCGCTGGTGGGCGACGACGCGGTCGGGCTGCACCTCGAGAACCCGAGCGATGGCCCGTCCGAGCGTCGCCTGGAGATCGCCGGGCAGAGTCGCGAGAAGCGCTGGCTCTTCGAGGCCGACTTCTTCGTGCCGGATCCGATCTGGGTATTGAATACCGGGCGCCCGCCTCAAGGGGTGAGCCCGCGGAGCGTCTTCGTCGAAGCCCGGCTCAAGCTCGTCGCCGACGACAACGCGACCGACCCTTGCCAGGCGGCGCTCGGGCTGAGGATCCCGGCGCTGCGCGGGGCCGACTACGCTGTGATCACGGCGTGCATCGGCAACGGCAAGTTCTCCATCGAAGGCAGCGAAGAACAGTCGACCGACCGCGAGATCGACGTCACCCGAGACCATGTCTACCGGATCGAGTACAGCCAGGTCGGCGCAGCCGGTGATGGGGACGCCGGCCTGGACGGTCAGGTCAGGATCGCACTCTACGTGGACGGCGAGCACCACTGGAGCCTCGGTGACGTCCTCCGAAACCGCGCCGACATCTTCCGCGACGGGCACGGTGAATTCACCGAGCAGCGGCGTCGTGACGTCTACCTGCGCTTCGGTGGCGATCGTGGCGAGAGCTCGTGGGACTACGTGCGTTGGGGGTGCGCCTCGGGGTTCTGCATTCCGCGGATGCATGCCGGCGACGCGCGGCCGGGCGTGGTCGACGACGACGCCGACGGGGGCGAGCAACCCGGATATTGCTACTACGGACCGACGACGTACGGCCGGCTCGAAGAGGGCCCGTGCCTGCGGGATGGCCAGTTCACGGGGGGGTCACCGGGTGAGGAGGTCTGCAATGGCATCGATGACGACTGCGATGGTCACATCGACGAGCGCTTCACGGCGCCCCGGGTCGGCGAGTCGGAGGACGGGCGGATCGAGTGGTCGCCCGCCCCAGGATCGACCGGGTCGGATGATGGAGACACGCGATACTATCTCCGCCAGGCGTGCAGCACGGGCGCGTGCACCGCCGACAGCGAAGCGCGCCCCCGCGTCAGCTGCAACCCCGCCTATTTCTCGAACGCCGAGGATGAACCCCACCTGGCATGCCTCGCCACGGGCATCGTCAAAGCGGAGGCGTGCAACGGCGTCGACGACGACTGCGATCAGAAGGTCGACGAGACCTGGACGCCCGACAATGACGAAGGCTACGAGGGGCCCTACCTCGGTGCCGAATGTGGCTTCGTGGGCCAGTGTCAGGGCGCTGTCTATGAGTGCAATGCAGGCGAGAGCGGCGTCGTCTGCGCCCGGCGCGGCGAGGATCGCGTGGAGTGGTGTGGCAACGGCAGGGACGACGACTGCGACGGCGCCACCGACGAGGGTTTCGACGCCGACCGGGACGGTTATCAGGCCTGCGAGCCGTGTCGACTCTTCTATGTCTTGCTCGACGAGATCGCGCCCGGCGTAGTCGACGACCTGATCGAGGTATACGATGCCGACCTGTCCGATCCGGCAGCCGGTGGGGCCGACATCGTCCTCAACGACGACGGACAGCCCGAACTCGTCGGTTTCCACGATGTGATCCGAGACGCAGGGCTGACCGGCCAATGGGAGGCGGTGCAGGCTGCGATGGCAGCCCGAGACATGCCAGAGAAGATCACGACCTATCTGCGCCTGCCCGAGCTGCGGCGACGGACTTTCGATCCCGACGATACATTCGCTCTCAGCCACTGCCTGGGTATCGCTGGATGGCGTGCCTCCGATGAGGGGCTCGTGTCCAGGTTCGAGTGCACCGAAATCCCCGAAAGCGGCGACGCTGACCGCAACCCGGCCGTGCATCCAGGCGCGACCGAAATCTGTGACGGCTTCGACAACAACTGCGACGGTGTCGACGATCGGCCCCGAGACGGACAAAACGTCGAACTCGACGATTGCAAGGTCGGACACCGGCGCGGCGAGTGCTTGCCCGGCCTCGAACCGGAAGACTATGCCTGTTCACCCGTGTGTCTGCCGGGCCATGAGGTGGCCGATCCCGACCTCGATGGCATGTGCGTCCGCTACTTCTCCATGCTCGATGAGACGCGGCCGGCGAGTGAGCGCACCTGTGACGATGACGCTCAGACGATCGTCACCTCGATCCGTGATGGCAATCGCTACCCAAGGGATGCCGACGGGCGCATCCTCGAAGGGCCTGGCGGCGACCCGGTCCCGTGCACCGAGCGGTGCGACGGCAGAGATGAGGACGGCGACGGCGAGGTCGACGAAGCCCCCGACCTGAAGACGGGGTCTTGCTACAACGGTCCGGACGGCGAGGGCCTGACGGTGAGGGACTATGTGCGGGCGGACGCGGCGTCGGCGCAGAAGCGCTATTGCCAGCGGGGCTATCGCGCCTGCCACGACGGGCAGGTCGCAGACGGCGTGGACGACGGCGCGCCGGACCCCGACGACGGCGGCCAGGATACCGGTGCGCTCGAGCGTGACGGGGTGCCCGATCAGGACGAGGACGGCGACGGCTGCGTAGACGAGGCGGTGGGGCTCGACTACGAGCTGTGCGACGGGCTGGACAATGACTGCGACGGCGCGACCGACGAGGGGCCCTTTCCCAAGGACGTCGAAGGCGATAGCGAGTTCTGCATCGTGGAGGGCCCGGAGGGCGATTGCACCCTCGGCCGGTACGCATGCCGGGTCGATGGAGGCGCCCCCGCGATCATCTGTGTAGCCACGTACGCGGTCGAACGCGAGATCTGCGGCGAGGCCGAGCCTGTGGACTCCAGGGCGCGCACGGGTGATGAGGACTGTGACGGCACGATCGACGAGGACGACGCGCACGTCTGGTGCGATACCGAGCTCGTGCGGAACCGGGACAACCACATCCAGGATGCGATGTGCGACCACGGCGCGTGTGTCCGCGCCACGCGAGGCGGCCGCGGCGAACTCATCCCCGTCACCGACACCAAGCGGTACGCCGACGGCTGCGAGGATGGGTGGCTCGACCTGGGCGGGGGCCTGGATTGCGAGTCCACCTGTGGGCCCGTGGAGGGGGAGCAGCGAGCGATCAACCAACCGTGCGACGTCGCGATGTGGCAAGCCGGCCATGGCGACCCCGACCCCGATGGGCATTGCACGTGTCGCGGTTTGTGGGCCTGTCACGCCGAGCCCAGTCCCGATGGGCTCAGCCCGGCCTGGGTCTGTGACCCGTCGGGTACCAGCGCGCCGGGACAGAAGACCACCCTGGGCCGTTCGCTGTGCACCAGGGCCCGGACGCGCAGAGTCGATGAGGTCTGTGACGCCGTCGACAACGACTGCGACGGCGCGGTCGACGAAGACTTCGTCACCCTGTACCCCAGCCCCGAAGGCGACGACCGGCTCGTCGCCTATGATACCAGCGCGTTCTGCGGCGGATGTCCCGGTGACGACGGCATACCCACCGCGTGCTCGGATACGAACGGTACACCGGCGTGTATCCCCATCTGCGACGGCCTCTTGTCCCAGGGCGGAGGGGACGACTCCGACGCGCCGCTCAACCCGTACGACGAGTGCGCAGAGAGGTGTCAGCACAACGAGGAGCCGCAGCAGTGCGTCGACGACTGCATCGTCGACAATTGCCGTATCCCCGAAGACAACTCGATCGGGTTCGGCTGTATCCTCGAGTGTGACGACGGCTTCGACGACTGCGATGATTCCAGCGGCGCAGCAGGGGCACGCACCGGGTGCGAGACCCGGTTGGGGACGATGCAGCACTGCTCGAGCTGCACCGACGAGTGCGATGACAGGCGCGCGTCGGCGTGTCGCCTTCTCGACACGGGGGACGATGGCTCGACCTGGGCCTGCCGGTGTGGCGACCGCGCTCAGTGCCCCGAGGGGGAGTTCTGCGACGTCGAGAACGGCTGCGTGCTCTGCCGGGACGATGTCGACTGCGGCGATGGGCGGCGCTGTCGTCGCTGTGAGGGCGACGCGGCCCACGGTTGTACGATCGCATGCGTCGACTGCGTGGACGATGGCGACTGCGGCGACGGCGTCTGCGTCGACAATACCTGCCGGACATGCGACGAGGCTGACAATCGAGGGTGCCAGGACGGCCTCGTCTGCCAGGGTGACGCGTGCGTGGTCTGCCAGGACCATACGCAGTGCCAGCGCAGCGAAGGGCGGCCCTATTGCTACCAGGTGGCCATCGACGACGAGGCGCCCAGGCTCGCCGAGCTGGAGCAGGCCGTCGACTTCCGGCCGGAGGAGGCGGTCGCTCACCGGGTGAGCTGCGTGGCGTGCATCCCGGATGGCGGGCGGCCTCAGGAGGCGAGCGACACGGGCTGCGACAGCGGGACGCCGTTCTGCGCCCTCGACATGGCCCCTGAGCACGCAGGCGCGTGCGGCGGCTGCCGCACGAGCGACGACTGCGGCGGGGGGATCAACTGCAATCAGTGTGAGGGTGAAGCCTGCGTCAACCGGTGCGGCGCGTGCACGGGCAACTATGACCCCCGCCTCGCGCAGGACGACTCGCGGTGTGGTGATACGCTGTCCATCTGCCAGAACAACAACTGTCGCGCGTGCCAGAATCACGCTGACTGCGGCGAGGGCCTGTACTGCCTCGACAGCGGCGGATGCCGGGCGTGTCTCAACGATGGGCACTGTGGAGCCGACGAGATCTGCTGCAACAACGCGTGCGTGGTCCTCGGTGCCACGACCCGCTGCCTCGGGTGCCATGTCGGCTGCCCCGATGGTAGCGCCGATATCTGCCTGAAGGGGCCGGCCGGAGGACCGCACCTGTGCCAGTGTGGCGCCGGAGCAGCCTGCCCCGATGGGCAGCGATGCGTATCGCTCGACGACGGCACGTCGGCCTGCCAGGCGTGTGATCCGACCGAGGGCGCGCCCGACAACGGCGGCTGCCCGGACGATCAACGCTGCGTGCAGCCGGACATCGGGGCGCCGACCTGCCAGGCGTGCGACCCGGCCGACGAGGCCCCCGCCAACGGCGGCTGCCCGGACACCCGGCGCTGCGTGCAACTCGGCGACGATCCGCCGGCTTGTCTCGAGTGCGACCCGGCCGATGACGACGGCTGTCCGGCGCCTCAGCGCTGCGTGCGATTGGGGGATGCCGCGCCCGCATGCCTCATATGCGATCCGACCGACGGCACGCCCGACGGCGGCTGCCCGGGCTTCGAGCGGTGTGTCCGGCTGGACGATGGAGGGGCAGCCTGCCAGGCCTGCGACCCGCTCGAGAACGAGGAGGCGCCAGCGGGCGGCGCATACCGCCAGAGCAACCCGAGTTGCCCCGCCGACGCGCCGATCTGCGCCGGCGCCAGCTGCCGGGGGTGTGCCGGCGACGCCGAATGCGGCGAGGGGCACAGCTGCATCGAAGGCGCATGCGTTACGTGCGGCGGGCCTGAAGGCTGCGCGCAGCACCTCGTATTCAACGTGTGCGGCGAGAGTGGGGCCTGTGAGCCGTGCGAAGGCAACGAGGACTGCACCAACCACCCGGACGGCAGCGTCTGCCACAACGACCGGTGCACGTCCTGCGACGACGACAGTGAATGCGCCGGCAACGAGGAGGGCCCCTACTGCGGGCAGGATGGACGCTGCCAGAGCTGCGCCGGGCCAGATGCCGCGGGCGAAGGCCGGGCGTGTGCGCCCGACTCGGCGACCCCGTTCTGCAACGCCGACAGCAAGTCGTGCGAGGCGTGCACCGAGGACGCGCACTGCGAACAGCACGGGGTGGATCGCGACCATTGCGTGGACGGCCGATGCGCGGCCTGTGATCGCGATACACACGAAGGCTGCAACCGGTCGTCGGATACGCCGGCCTGTCTGCTCACCGAAGGCGAGTGGCGTTGCCAGGGATGCGAGGACGGCAGCCACTGTGAAGACGGGCGGGTCTGCACCGCGGGGAGCTGTGAGTTCTGCCTCGAGGTGGATGACTGCCACGAAGACGAGCTCTACCGTGGCTATATCTGTGATGCGGGCGCCTGTCGCGCGTGTGAGGGCAACCTCGACTGTGTCGGGCACCCCGGTGGACAGATCTGCGCCGACAGTCGCTGCAGCGCCTGCGCCGCAGACGACAACTGCGAACACCGCGGCGAGGGGTACCGCTGCCTCGACGGAGGTTGCACGCTCGACCAGGACGCGGACGGCATCCCCGACGCCGACGACAACTGCTCTGATGTGCCCAACCCCGACCAGCTCGACACCGATAGAGACGAGGACGGCGACGCCTGCGACGAAGACGACGACGACGACTTGCTCTCCGACGCCGAAGAAGAGCGGCGCGGCACAGACCGGCTCGTTCGCGACACCGATGGCGACGGCGCCATCGACGGCGCCGACAACTGCCCGCTGTTGGTCAACGCCGGCCAGGAGAATACCGACGACGACCCGCTCGGCGATGTCTGCGATGACGACATCGACGGCGATCTGGTGGACAATCACGACGACAACTGCCGGCTCGTCGAGAACCCCGATCAGGCGGATGAAGACGGCGATGGCATCGGCGACGCCTGCGACAACTGCCCGACGGTCGCGAACGCCGATCAGGCCAACGCCGACGATGACCCGTTCGGTGACGCCTGCGACCCGGACCTCGATCTCGACCTCGACGGGGTGCGCAATGACGAGGACAACTGCGACGATGTGGCCAACCCCGGCCAGGAGAATACCGATGCGCTGCTCGACATCGTCGAGGGCGATGCGCTCGGCGACGCCTGTGACGACGACGACGACAACGACGGTCTGCCCGACGGGAGGGACTTCGCCCTGGCCGCCGATGGGACCATCATCGACCACTCGCTCGATCCCGATCGGGACGATGACGGCGTGCTCGATGGCGCCGACACTTGCCGCGACGTCGCCAATGGCGACGACCAGGCCGACCAGGACAATGACGGCAAGGGTGATGCCTGCGACGACGACATCGACGGCGACGGCCGGCTCAACGAGGGCGACAACTGCCCCGACGTCGTCAACTCCGATCAGGCGAACACCGACGAGGCATTGAACGATGTCGCGGGCGACGAACTCGGCGACGCCTGCGACGACGACGACGACGACGACGGCGTGCCCGACGATCAGCCCGACAACTGCCGGCTCGTGCCCAACCCCGGGCAGGAGGACACCGACGGTGATCTGCTCGGCGACATCTGCGATGACGACGATGACGGCGACGGCGTGCCCGATATCGTCGACAACTGCCCGCTCAGCCCCGGTGAAGGCGCCGAGCTCGCCGACGCCGACCAGTCCGACGGCGACAGCGACGGCGTCGGCGACATCTGCGACAACTGCCCCACCATCGCCAACGCCGATCAGGCGGACGCCGACAGTGACGGTGACGGCGACGTCTGCGACCCGGACCTCGATCGCGATCTCGACGGGTTGCCCAACGACGATGACAACTGCCCCGATCACTTCAACCCCGGCCAGGAGAACGCCGACCAGCCGGGTGACGACGACGGCGACGCCTGCGACACCGACGATGACAATGACGGGCTCTCCGACGCCGACGAAGCTCAGCGTGGGACGAACCCCCGTGTCCGCGACACCGACGGGGACGGTGCGCTCGACCTCGGCGACAACTGCCCGCTCACGCCCAACCTCGCGCAGGTGGACGCCGACGATGACGGGGCGGGTGATGCTTGCGACGACGACGACGACGGCGACGAGGTGCTCGACGCCGACGACAATTGCCCGCTCAGCCCCGCTGACGGCGACGAGCCGGCCGACCCTGACCAGACCGACGGCGACAACGACGGCGTCGGCGACATCTGCGACAACTGCCCGGCGATCCCCAACGCCAACCAGAGTGACGCCGACGTCGACGGCACCGGCGATGTCTGCGACGCCGACCACGACACCGACGGCGACGGCCGGCCCGACGTCATCGACAACTGCGTCACGACGGCCAACGCGCTTCAGGAGGACGCCGACGACGACGGCGTGGGCGATGCCTGCGATCGGGCGTGCGTCTTGGATGACGAATGCGAGGCGCCTCACCAGTGCGAGCCCATCGCCGAGACCTGCGTCCAATGCCTCGGGAACAGCGACTGCGATCCCGGCAGCCGGTGCCGCGCCTTCGTATGCAAAAGAGCGTGCGCCGGCGACGGCGAGTGCCAGCCCGGCGAGATCTGCGAGCTCGGCGTCTGCGAACCCCAGGAGTGCGACGGCGAGAATGACGACGCCGACTGCGCCGAAGATCCGCGCGGTGAACGATGCGTCATTGGCCGGTGCGAGCAGTGCGTCGAGAGCGGCGACTGTGGCGGGGATACGCCCATCTGCGAGGACAATGCCTGCCGTGGCTGTGGGGGGGCGCTCGACTGCCAGGGCTTCGGCGATACGCCGCACTGCGCCGACACCGGCGCCTGTGTCGGCTGCCGCGACGACGGCGACTGTGGCGGGGGTACGCCACGCTGCGGCGAGAGCGACACCTGCGTCGGCTGCCTCGGCGACGACGACTGCGGCGGCGACACGCCTGTCTGCCGCGACGACGCCTGCCAGACCTGCGAGGAGGGCGACTGCGACGGCGATACGCCGCTCTGCGCCGACACCGGCGCCTGTGTCGCTTGCCGCAACAACGACGACTGCGGCGGCGATACGCCCATCTGCCGCGACGCCGCCTGCGCGGCCTGCCGGGAAGGCGACTGCGGCGGGGACACCCCGCACTGCGCCGATTCCGGCGCCTGCGTCGCTTGCCGCAACAACGACGACTGCGGTGGCGATACCCCCATCTGCCGTGAGGACGCCTGCCATGCCTGCGAGGAGGGCGACTGCGACGGCGATACGCCGCACTGCGCCGACACCGGCGCCTGCGTCGCTTGCCGCAACAACGACGACTGCGGCGGCGATGCGCCTATCTGCCGCGATGATGCCTGCCAGGCCTGCGGTGAAAACGACTGCGAGGGCGATACGCCGCACTGCGCCGACACCGGCGCCTGCGTCGGCTGTCTTGGCGACGACGACTGCGGTGGCGATACCCCCATCTGCCGTGAGGACGCCTGCCAGGCCTGCGAGGAGGGCGACTGCGAGGGCGATACGCCGCACTGCGCCGACACCGGCGCCTGCGTCGGCTGCCTCGGCAACGACGACTGCGATGGCGATACGCCCATCTGCCGCGACGACACCTGCCAGGCCTGCGAGGAGGGCGACTGCGACGGCGATACGCCGCACTGCGCCGACACCGGCGCCTGCGTCGGCTGCCTCGGCAACGACGACTGCGGCGGCGATACGCCCATCTGCCGCGAGGACGCCTGCGCGGCCTGCCAGGAGGGCGACTGCGACGGCGATACGCCGCATTGCGCCGACACCGGCGCCTGCGTGGTTTGCCGCAACAATGGTGACTGCGGCGATGGCACACCGTACTGCGCCGGCAATGACGCCTGCGTGGCGTGTCTCGAAGACGCTCACTGCCCTGACGGCCAGGCGTGCAGCGAGAGCGTGTGCACGCTCGAATAGCGTACGCTTCGCGCCGGGGCCCGCAGTGGGAGGGCGGGGTGCTCAGCCTGCGATCAGTGGCGTCCGGTACCCTCGCTGCCGAGGCTATGCCTGAACCGAACCACAGCAGATCGCAGCCGATCGGAAAGCTGCTCGCAGACGAGCCGCACCATGGCGAACGCGAAGGGGTTGCCCGCGTCGAACAGCAGCCCGAAGTCGGCGCGGGAGAGTAGGGCGACCACCGCGCCCTCACGCCCGGCGAGACAGGTCGCCGACCGCGGGCCGCCGTCGATCAGCGCGACCTCGCCGAAGACCTCGCCGGGGCCCATCGTATTGATGTCTTTCTTGATGTTCGAACCGGCGGCCAGCTGCACCTGCACCCGCGCGGCGCCGCTGACGATGAAGGCGCAGTGCCGGCCCGGCTCGCCCTCGACGAAGATCGACTCGCCCGGCGCATACTGGCGCTCGTTCAGTACCTGGGCGAGCGCTCGACGCTGGTGCATATCGAGCCGCGAGAAGAAAGGCAGGGCGGCGAGCGCTCGCGCGTCAATGGCCATCAGGCGCTCCTCCCGAACAGGCGCTGCAGGCGACGCCAGGCGCTGGGCTGTGGGTCGACCCCTACGCCGATGGTGACCGACGTCTCCTGCATCGGGTCGCCGCCCAGCGCGTGATCGACCTCGCGAACCGTCGCCTCGCGCAGGCGGTCGCACAGCGCGAGGGCGACCGCGCGCAGGATCTTGTGCGCGCCCGGGTCGTCGGCCGCGCAGAGGACCCCGAAGCGCTGGCCATCGATGACATACACCGCGGCGGCTTCTTCGGCGCGAATGGTCAGGCTGCGCGTGCTCGGCTTGACGAGGCACGCCTCGCCGACCAGCGTGCCAGGGCCGCAGCGGGCGACCAGCCGGTGCTGATCGCGGGGGCCGGGGATCTCGAGCCGGAGGGTGCCCGTACGGACCACGAACGCGTCGCTGCCCGGCGCGTCCATCTCGGCGAGGACCGCGCCGGGCGCGACCGACCGCAGTTCGATCGCGCTGGTCATCTTCGTCAGCTCGGCCCGCGAGAGCCGCTTCAGGGCGGCCCAGATAGTAGACAGCTGGCGCCACTTCTTCGCCCGACGGGCGTCTCGATCGGGCCGGTTTGTCCATTTGAGTCGATGGGCGGCGCGATCCCCTGATCAGGGTAGGCGGGCGCGTGATGATCGCGGGATTCTCGGTGAGGAGCCAGGCACATCGAGTGACCAGAAGTAGCCGGAGAGATCCATGCCAGAGCAACTCACGCTTCCCATCATCATGAAACACAACCATTGGATACTTGGAACCCACGCCAATGGTACCAAGCGCTCGTCTCAGCTTCTGGCCCTGGACCAGGCCATCAAGGCGCTGGATACTCAGCGGTCGACGATCGACAGTTTGCTGTGCCAACCGAGCATCTCCGCAAACTTCTTGGCCACCAACTATTTCAAGCATTACTTCGAGAGTATCGCCGACGCATTTAGGTTGTGGAAGTGGGAGAAGAACGGCAAGAACGGGACGGTCGAGCACTTGAAGTCGGTCCGGAATGAAAAGGGCGCGATTGGCGAACTCGAGGCGCAGATCAAGTCGGCAAACGATTGGCTCTACCTACGCACAGATTCAGAGTTGATCGCTTGGTGGAAAGGCAAGGTCGAGAACCAGTACCAGGATATCTTCCGCGGCACGAAGTTGAAGCCCAAGTCGTTGAAGGTGCTGAGCACCGCGTACAGCATTTCAAAAGCAAAAGACCTTCCTGACCAGATTCAGCGACTGATCGATACCATCAAGAAGAAGGCCTTCCTGAACGCGGCGCAGCCTGAGGATGAATGGGCCCAACAGGTTCTCTGCGCATTGCTCGAAGAGCTATGTAGCAGAGCGGTTGCCCAATTCGTCAAAGACCACATCCCCGTCTTCAATGCGGTCAGTAGCATAGTAGGTGCGATCACGGCGGGGAAGGCTGCTTACAAGGAGCACAAGGCCGTCAATTATCTGGCCAACTTCGGCAAGAAGTTGCCAGATGGAGCCATGTCCACAGTCATATCTGCGGTCGAGATGGCAATGGCGGAGAGAGAGACGTTTCACCTCGTGTCTGCAGCCCGCAACGCGGCCAAGGGGACAGTCGGTGTATTGAACCTCTGCACGGCCGGAGTAGGTCAGGGCGTTACTACGGCCACCATGCTCATCGCCACGATCACGGAGGTCACGCAGGCAGCTTGCACCTTGCAGAAAGAAGTCGAACAGGCATCCGAGGCGAACAGGCACATCCTTGCCAAAAACACAATCGATCGAGACATCTTCGTCAAGTGCCCGCTGCTCGGCGCCCACTACATCTTGATGGCCGATACGAGCGCGATAGCCGCACTCCTGGTCGATTTTGGTCACGTTGGCTGGATGGACGAGGTCGAGCGTATCGTGAGGGAAGACATACCCGGACTGCAGGAAGCAGCGCAGACCCTGATCGAAGCGTCGCCATTCGAACTTCTCATGGCAGACAATACCCCCGCCAAGCTGAGAATCGAAAAATCATTGCTCGACAAGATCGTCGCCAGACTCAAGAACCGGAAGCCGGTCAAGTATCACGGCCAAGGACACAATCACTACTCCAACTGACGAGAGTTCGGCGAAGGGCACTCATCGATTGCCTGCGTAGGCCGAACACACCACGCTGCCGAACCGTCAAGGACGAGCTGGGCATGTTCGCAGGCGGTACGCACGCGTCGGTTCTCCTGAGTGGGCCTGTAGCTCGGTGGCCTCGGGCGTGTGATAGCGCTCGGGCAGGTGCGCCAGGGTCGCTTCGGAGAGCCTGACTTCGCCCACCTCGCTGCCCCGCGACAGCCGATCGACGATGTCGGCGGCCCGACCGAGCAAGGGGTTGGCCTCGACGCCCGGCGCCCGCTGGGTCTCGCCGGTATGCAGAGCCATCGCGATCGCCCGCCCCCGCCGCGCAGCGGGCCCATCGGCGCTCCCCCGTACGATGGCGACGGCGGCCCGTACGGCGCGCAGAGCGTGATCTTCGCTCCAGGGCGGCTCGCCGAAGACGAAGACCACTCGATGGCCGAATACCGAGAGCAGTCGGCCGCCGAAGCCACGCGCGACCTCGGCCAGGCGGGCCGCCTCGCGCCGGATCCAATGGTCGGCCGCCCACCACGGGTAGGGCACCGTGGGCGCAGCGATGGTCGCGACGGCGAGCGTGATCGACTCGACGCGCGTGGGGCCGACGCCAGCGGATCGGTCCAGCGGCGGTCGTGCGGATGCCGTCTGCCCGGCTGCGGCATCGCGGCTGGGTGGCGTGTGATACGGCGCGCGCTCTTCCCGTCGAACCCCGCTCGAGGAGGGGGGGTTGGCTTGTTGGTCTGCCAGCACCCGCAGAAGCCGGCCAGGAGACACGTCCCGAGCGCGCGGGTCATCGGACAGCATGCGGGCCAGCAGGCGGCCGATCGGGCGCTCGGCCCATGGCGCTGGCACGGCGATGGAATGGGGGGCGGTCTGCTGACCGAGCGAGCCCACCGAAGAGCGAGGGACCGACGCCCGCAAGCCACTCAGGCACTCCAGGGTGATCAACGCCCACGCGTAGAGATCGGAGCGCGTGGTCGGTGCGTGCCCCTGGAGCAACTCGGGAGCGGCGTACGTCGCACGGCCGAGCGAGACGTGGTCGTGGGTCGCTCGGGTCGGCTCGCTCACACTCTGCGGACCGAGCACAGCGCCCATGCCGAAGCCGATGACCATTGCGCACGGTCGACTGCTGGTGCTGCTCAGCACGATGTTCGAGGGTGTCAGGTCGCGGTGCAGGATGCCGACACTGTGCGCGACAGACAGGGCGCTGAGGACCTCCGCCATCACGCGAAGCGCCCGTCGCGGCGCAAGCGGCCTTTGTTCGGCGAGCACCGCGTCCAAGCCCTGCCCGTCGACGAGGCCGTAGGCGAACCAGCTCGAGTCGGGGCCGCGGTGGGCGTCGAGCAGCGGCACGATATGAGGATGCCTCAGCCGATTGCAGAGATTGATCTCACGGTCGACGCGCGCCATGACATCCCGTCGGCGGCATGCATCAGACACTGTCTTGATGATGACCACTCTACCCGTAGAGCGTTGGCGTGCGCGCAGCGTCGTGCCACGGTGGCCCGATGTGATGAGCGCGAGCGGTTCGAAGCGAGCGAGCAACGTGGTGTCGCATGCCATGGGTGCCAGGGAGCCTGCCCTGCTATCGCTCTGTGCGGATGCCCGCATCGGCCAACTCCTTCGTCACCGTCGTGAACCGATGGTTCCCGAATCGGAGTGGACCATCGGTGTCGTAGCATCGGACGAGCCCCGTGCGCTGCGCATCACCGGATCTGGGGAGGCGGCGTGGTGGGCGACCGTCTGCGACGCGTCAGGCCGATGCGGGAGGGCCAGCGGGTCACGCCTCGCCCGGGGGGGCAGCAATGCCTCCGGGCGCTGGACGGGAACCTCTTCGCGCGGGCCGTGGACGAGCCCGAGGTCTACGGAGGATACGTTTCGGCGCCCGGTCTCGGTCATCGTGGCGGCGGCGACGCCGACGCTGTTCATCCACCGCGCGCCGCGCCGTTGCCCTCCTGAACCGGATTCGATATATCCGCGGTGATACGCCGCCCGCCGGCCAACGAGTCTCAACCGTGATGCCGAGGTGATCCGTGCCCGTGCCTGAGTCCAGCGACGACGCCGACGAGGGGCCGGGCCTGCTCGGGCGCTTCTGGCAGCGTCTGGTCGCCCGCGTGGCCGGCCTCGGGCTCATCGACCGCACCTTGACGATGTGCCTCATCGTGCTGGCCACGACCGTGCCGTTCGCCTTGTGGGGCTTCTGGAACGACGCCGACGACCACCCGATCCTGCGCCCGGGTTGGTACGACGTGGGCTACGCGGTGACCGTCGCGACGGTGCTCGGCTGGCTGATCCTCTCCATCCGGCTGCTCGCTGTTCGGCGCACCCGGGACGAAGATCCGGTCACGTTCTACGCGATCAGCCTGCTCTATGGGGTCATGAGCGCGCTCTTCGCGCTCGCCACGGGCTGGGACACCGGCCCGTGGGTGCCGCTGTTCTACTTCGGCATCGCCGGCGGCGGCTTCGTCTGGATGGACCGGCCCCGCGAGACCTGGGTTGCGATGGCGGCGGCGACCGTCGTCCTGCTCACGGGCATCGTGGGGGAACAGCTCGGCTACATCCCACACGCGTGGGGGCTCGCGAGCTCTCCGAATCAGGGGGGTGAGGTGCCACTGTGGTGGCACGGCCTCATCGGCGGGCAGACGATCTCCAACTGCATCATCATGTTCCTGCTCGTGCGCTACATCGCGCTGCGCTGGCGCCGCAGCGAGCGGGCGGTCGCCGAGCGAAACGGTCTCCTGCAGCGCATGTTCGGCCGCTACATGTCGACCGAGGTCATGCGGACATTGCTCGACAACCCGGCAGAGGCGCTGACTCTGGGGGGTGATCGGCGCGAGGTCACGTTGCTCATGAGCGGGCTGCGAAACTTCACGGCGCTGTCGGCGAAGCTCGCGCCGCACGACATCATCGATCTGCTCAACGACTACTTCGAGGTCATGGTCGACGTGTGCCTCGATCACCAGGGCACGATCAACGAGATCCTCGGCGACAGCATGCTCGTCGTCTTCGGCGCGCCGGAGTCGTGCGACGACCACGCTGACCGAGCGGTGGCCTGTGCGCTGGCGATGCAGCGCGCGATGGAGACGGTCAATGCCCGAAATCGGGTCCTCGGACGCCCGATCCTGGAGATGGGCATCGGGCTCAACACGGGCGAGGTCGTCGTCGGCAACATCGGCTCGAGCAAGCGGACGAAGTACGGCGTCGTCGGCAGCCACGTGAACCGAACCGGCCGCATCGAGTCCTACTCGGCGGGCGGGCAGGTACTGGCATCGGCCTCGGTGATCGCGCACGCCCGGCGCGGGGTAGAGGCCAGTCCGGGCGTCACCATGCGGCCCAAAGGCGGGGAGCCGATCCAGCTCGTGACCGTGCGCGGCGTGCACGACGGCAGCCGTCCGACGCCGACCGTCATACGCTCGACCGCCGACGCAGCGCGGGACCGCTGGCGGGGACTCGAAGCCAGGGTCGGCGCGCTGCGGCACATCGATCGCGTGCTCGTGCTGTACGGGATCACGCTGGCCACCACCGCCGGTACCGGGCTGTGGGCCTATAGGAGCGATGCCAGCACCGATCCCATGTTCCGCGATGGCTGGTTTCAAATCTCGTATGCCTTCTTGTGGGTCTGCGTCGCGCTGCATACCCTGATGATCGCGGCGTGTCTCGTGCTGCGTCGTACAAAGGGCGATGTCGCCCTCATAGGCGATCTGGGCGGTATACTCTACGGCTTCCAGAATGCGATGTTCGCCCTCGCCATCGGTTGGGATACCAGCCCCTGGGTTCCCCTCGCGATCTTCGGCATCGCATGTGCCAGCTTCATCTGGACCCACAGCCCCCGATCGGGCTGGCTGGCTCTGGCCGCGAGCCTCACGACGCTCGCGGCTGGCATCACCGCTGAGATGCTCGGGTGGATTCCACATGCCTTCCTGCTCGCCGAGGCCCCCAACCAGGCCGGGGCTGTCGAAGGATGGTGGCATGTGATCATCGGATTGCAGACGCTGATCGTCAGCTGGTCGGTGTGCTTCATGATCCGCTACGCGGTGCACCGCGGTCACATCCACGAGGCCGAACTCGCGTCGCGCAATGACCTGCTGCGGTACATGTTCGGGCGCTACATGTCGACCGAGGTCATGCGGGCGCTGCTCGAAGAGCCTGACGAAGCGCTCGGGCTCGGGGGACAGCAGCGTGAGGTGACGCTGGTCATGACCGATCTTCGGGGCTTCACCGCCCTCGCCGAGACGCTCACCCCCGAGCAGACCATCGGACTGCTCAACGATTACTTCGATGTGATGGTGGACGTCTGCCTCGAGTATGGGGGCACGATCAACGAGATCATCGGCGATGCCTTGTTGATCGTCTTCGGCGCCCCGACCCCGTGCGATGACCACGCCGATCGCGCGGTGGCCTGCGCGGTGGCGATGCAGCAGGCGATGGACACCGTCAACGCGCGCAACAAGGCGCTGGGTCGGCCTCAACTCGAGATGGGCATCGGCGTCAACACCGGCGAGGTGGTCGTCGGCAATGTCGGCTCGCGCAAGCGCACCCGCTACGGGGTCGTCGGCAGGCAGGTCAACCGGACCGCTCGTATCGAGTCCTACACCGTCGGTGGACAGGTGCTCGTCTCGCAATCGGTCATCGACGCAGCGCGCGCACCCATCGGCCTGCGCGCGACGCACACCGTGGGCGTAGATGTCGGGCAGCCGTTCACGCTGCACGTCGTCGAGAGCATCGGCGCGCCGTACGGTCTGACCGTGCCCGATATCAGCGCTTCGATGCGGACGCTCGACGCCCCCCGTGCTCTGCAGATCGCGCTGCTCAGCGGAAAGCACGTCTCCGACATGCGCCTCGACGCGCGCGCACTCGCCCTCGGCGACCGGACGATACGCCTTGAGATCGCGCGTACGGTGCAGGTCTTCGACAACTTGGAGTTGATCCTGCTGTCGCCGGTCGTGCGTGCGATCTACGGCAAGGTCGTTGAGGCAGATGCCTCTGCGGACGCCCGCTCGACGCTGTGTACGGTACACCTGACATCGGTCCCCACCGAGGCGAAGCGGCGTCTGTTGCGCTGGTCTTGATGGCTGCAGCGTCGTCACCCGTAACGGCGGGCGACTCACATAGAGCGGGGCAGGTTGAGCCGGGCGATCCCTATGGAATGCGCCGACTGTTGCCCGTCACGGTCGATCATGCCCGGCCGACCCGCTGTCACCGAGCGTGAACCGGCCGAACGGCGAGAGCCAGAGCGTCAGTGGCTTCGCCCGGGCGGGCAGCGTCGTGAAGCGATCGACGCCGTCGATCAGCGCCGCGGCCGGACCCGGCGGTGCGCAGTGCCGGACGGCCGGGCTCTGGTCCCAGCGGATGAACGGCGCGTCGGCGTCGCCGCCCGGCCGGATGATCTCCGCGCGCCGCAGCGCCGGGTCGTCTTCGGCCATGGCATCGAGCGCCTCGCGCATCTCGGCGTAGGTCACGACGCCGTCGGCGTCTTCGTCCGCGACGCCGCTCGCCGCCGCGCGCAGGGCGTGGCTGAAGAGCCCGCCGCGCTCGGCGCCCTCGAACGTGACCGAGCGCCCGGCGAGGTGCGCGCCGACGCCTGGGAAGGCCTCGCCGAACGCGACCTCGTAGGTCTCCAGCGGCGGCGGCTGCACGACGCGCTCGGTCAGCTTCATGGCTCGGATCTGAAGCAACGTATAGCTGAAGCACGTATCGGCGATGAGATGCACCTCACCGCGCTCGGCGAGCGGGGCCAGGACGTGCTTGGCGAAGAGGGCCGAGTCGATCACCCCTGCGTAGCCCGGTCCGGCCCCGTCCGGCCGGCCGAAGAACGCCAGCCGGGCGCCCGCTTCCGACGGGACCCGAAGGCCATGGCCCGCGATGTAGACGTAGATGCGTGGCCGGGCCTTCGAGGGCTGGTGATCGATGTCGGCGACGATCTCGGCCACGCTCTGGCGCAGGCTGCGCCATGTCGGCGGGCGCAGGCGGAAGGCCGATATCCGCCGCAGGATGTCCGGGCCGGGCTCGCTGTGCAGGCGCATCTGCGTCGGCCCGAGCGCTTCGAACACGCGGGCCATATGCGCCAGATCGTCGTCGACCATCGCCAGATCGGGCAGCTTCTCCGATGCCAGCGACGTGCCATCCGGCGCGCCGTACGGATAGCCATACAGGAGCGCGTAGACCGGTGGGCCTTCACTGCGCTCGATCGCGGGGCAGTCTTCGGCCGCGCTCGCCGTCGAGCCGAGCGCCATGAGCATCAGCAGCGACAGCAAGGCGCGGAGCATTCGACTTCTCCCGTCTTCGGGTAATAGCGTCGGAGTGACTAAGAGACGAGGCGGCCGATCTGACCGCTGCGCTTGTCGGATTTTGTGCTTTTCGGGCTACAGGCCCGCCAGCGAGTCGAAGTCGACCCCCGCGTTGAGCCGCAGCGTCGGCCCGATCGGGACGCCGGCCAGCGCGATACCCAGCTCGGCGTCGACCCGCCAGCGGGTGTGGGCCAACATCGGCGAGGTGAGCGCGGCACGCAGCGCGAAGTCCTGGATGTCGAACTGCTTCGCGCCGATCAAGCCACCCCGGCCCCAGAGGCGGTGCCGCCCGGTGAGTATGTCCGCCGAGATGTCGTAGACCCCACGGGAGACGAGGTAGCCGTAGCCGGCGCGCCCACCGATGCGGTGACCGGTGAACGCCCCCGGACGGTCGCGCGGATCAGAGGACGTGGCGAACGCCGAGGCGTGGGCGTAGGCGAACTCGGCCAGCAGCCGGTGGCGGCGATAGCCGACCCGCGCGGCGAGATCGCCATGGGCCCAATACGCGGGCGCCCCGCGCTCTTCGACATCAAGCAGCGATAGCCCGCCCAGCGCCGCGACCCCGACGCTCACCGGCGAAGGCGTGGATGGCAGCCATGGGCTCGGCGTGGGCTCGGTGGCGAGCAGCGCCGGCAGAGGCTCCCAGGCGGTCGGGGGCGCGGCCGGTGCTTTGTGCTCCGGCGCACCCTCGGACAGCGCGAAGGTGGCCCGGTCGAGATACTGCACCGGGCCGTTCTCCGCGACGAAGTAGCGTCCCGCGCCGCCCCACCGCTCCAGCCCGAGCGTGCGTCCGAGCGGAAGCCAATACACCCGCGGCTCGTCGGGCAAGTGAACCGTGGCATACAGCTCCGGCTCGTCGAACAGGACGAACCGCCCCTCGACGTCGCCTCCGAAGCAGACCCGGGCCGCCCGGGATGCCCGCCAGTCGATGAATGGTCGATCCCATTTGCCGGCGGGTGGGATCACCTCGGGATCGGGGCTCTCGCGCAGATCGGGCAGCACCTGCGGCAAGGCATCCGCCATCTCGCCATATGTGATGATGCCATCCCGATCGTGATCGGCGACGCCGATCGCGAGCGAGCGTACGAGGTGGCTGAAGATGCCACCGTAGGGCCGCACCTCGGGTGTCTTGCCACGGGCGGCGAGCTGGGCGCCGACCGTCGGGAAACGCCCGACGAAGTCCAGCGCGTGGGTGCTCAAGCGGGGCGGCTCCGACTGCCCGCCGCGGGTCCGCACGATGTGCGCGCCATGGCAGGTGTCGACGATGACATGAACGTCCGCGCGCGCGGCGAGCGGGGCGACGATGTGTTCGGCGATGAGCCGGGCGCCGATGACACCGTCGAAGCCCGGCCCCTTGGCTGGCGAGTCGGGCGCGGTGAAGAGCTGGAGCCGGTCGGCGGCGTCGACGTGCCCGTGGCCGGCGAAGTACAGATATACGTGCGGGCGCTGTTTGGCGGTCGGATCGATATCGGCGAGCACGGTGGCGACGCTGGCGCGCAGGTCGCGCCACGTCGCGGGCTGGTGGATGATGCCATTGTCTCGGAGGCGGCTCGACGCCGGGCTGTGCACGAGGGCCCGGCGCGGGCCGAGCGAGCCGAAGAAGCGCCACATGCTGAGCAGATCGCGGTCGACCATCGAGAGCGGGTCGGGCTCGCGGGGACTGTCGGGGTAGCCATGCAGGATGGCATAGACCGGCGGGCCTTGGATGCGCTCGATGGGATCACAGGTCTCGGCGCGCAGCGGCGCGGCGATGGTGAGGACCATCAGGGCGAGCAGGCAGCGGATCATGGTGTCGCCCTCCAGTCGTTGCGGCCCCAGCATCGCCCCGCTGAGACGACGGATCAACGGTATCCGCGGTGGCCGGTCGTCACGGGCGGTGGTAGTCTGCTCACACGTCGTTCTCGGAGGCTCATGCGCCATCGCGCCCTGCTCCTGCTCGCGTTTGGCCTGCTCGCAGGCTGCGGCGACGAGTTCTACACGCAGGTGCCAACCGACGGACACACCGACTGCACATCGATCGGCGAGAGCGACTGGACTCGGATTCGCGACAACCCGCGCCACTGCGGCGGCTGCGGCATCGCGTGCCCGGCGGGCGTGCCGTGCGTCGACTACGAGTGCCGGATGGACAGCGTCCTGCACTGCGGCGCGGCCGGGCGGCAGTGCTTCGCGGCGGGCGAGACGCCGCGGGCGATGGCGTGTATCGACTTCCGCGATGATGAGGCCCCGCCGGGGATCGAGCTGGTCGGCGGGCACGGCTGCGTTCAGATCGAGCCGCCGCGGGTCGACGTGGGCGGTGAGCCGCCCGCCAACGTGGCGAAGCTGGGCGGGCGCTGGTTGACGTTCGCCGGGCATACGCCGGGCTGCGCCGACGGGCTGGACAGCACGGCGTGTCGGACGGCCGAGGTGAGCTGGACGCCGTGCGAGCGTTCGATCAGCGCCCGGGTGCCCTACGACTTCGCGATCATGACCGACGAGATGAGTCGCGGGCAGTACCGCCACTGGATGTGCGACTGCGACGAGCCCAAGTACGGGGACTGCGTCGAGCTGTGCGCCGAGCGCGACGCGCCCGACGCCAGCGCGCGGGCCGCGCAGCCGATGACCGGCGTGAACTGGTGCGACGCCTACACCGCCTGCAAGCGGATGGGCGCGCGGCTGCCGACCGCGCACGAGTTCGCGCTGCTGGAGGCCGAGGTCAACGCGCCCAAGACGCTGTTCGACGATGCGCTGAGCTGCGGCGCCTGGGCCGACGAGACCGGGCGGGTGCCCTGGCTGGCCGAGTGCCTCGATACGCCGATCGACGATCTGGCGTTGGACGACGTCAAAGGGGCCGCCGGTCGGGTCTTCGTGGCCGGTGCCGGGCTGGCCGCGCCAGAGGCGGTTCATCACCTGATCGGCAACGTATCGGAGTGGCTGGCCGATCCGCTGAGCGCCTTGACCACGAAGCCCGACGAGCGCGGCGTCCTCTGGGGCTTGCCGGTCGGCGGCGAGGCGTTCACCCAACCGCGGCTGGTGCGCGGGCGCAGCCTGTTCAGCCCGGCGGGGCAGCCCGGTGCGCAGCTGATCGCGGTCGAGCCGAGTGTGCGGACGCGGGATCTGGGCCTGCGCTGCGCGCGCACCGTCGACGCGCCATTCGAGGTTGCGGTGCCCTACGACGGCGCGAAAGAGCCGCGCGACTATGCCGACTGCGAGGTCGAGCCGATCGGTCTGCGCCCCGTGCGTCGCTCGATGGGCGAGCAGGTCTTCCGAGCGACCGATGTCTGCGTCGATACCGAGCGCGAGCTGCCGGTCGACTTCTCCGAGAAGCTTCTGGCGCGGGGCCGCGAGCTGTTCGTGCGCGGCCGCGACTTCGGCCCGCTCGCCCGCCGGGCCATCAGCGGCGAGCTGGCCGCCCTCGGCCCGGCCCGGTTCGCGATGGACGAGCAGTGGTGGCTCGTCAAGCCGGCTCGGCAGCGCCACGCCACGCTCGAGTTCCGGGTCGCCGACGAGCCCATCCGGTTGACCTGGCGCGGCGAAGAGATGCCGCGCACCTCGCGCTGCATGGCGATGGCCGGCGCTGACCCGTCGACCGCCGAGGCCTACAGCCGGCTCGTGAGACGACATGAGTTCGTCCTCGATCGGGGTGACATCTGGATGCTGCGGCGGTTCGGCGTCGAGGACGCCTGCGCGCACCTCACGTGCAGCGACGACGATGTGCTCCAGGCGTCGTGCGTCGCCGACTGCCCCGGCTGGATCTTGCCGTTCGCCATCGAGTTCCAGCCGGTCGAGCCGGGCAGCGACGCGCTCGTCTGCCGCTGAGCGCGCTCAGCGCCGCGGCTGGAAGTCGGCCGGGTCGCAGTCGTCGGGCCGGGTGATCGGGTTGCAGGCGACGGGGCCGGACGGCGGGATCTCACCGAACAGCGCCGGGAAGCGGGTGCCGACGGCGTGGGCGCCCGTGGCGCGCAGATCGGCGATCATCGCTGGGTCGTCGCTGGTCCCGTACACCAGGAAGCCCGCCGCCGACAGCGCCTGCATGCGCTCGAGATCGTCGGGGTCGGTGTCGTAGTACCAGGGGTCGCCGTCGAACTCGGGCTCGAAGGCGAAGACCACCTCGTCGCCGGTCTCGGGGTCCTCCGCCCGGTCGGGGTCACCGACGATGAAGAGCAGCCGCTCGTCTGGATCCAGGCCGCCGCGCTCGATATAGCGCTCCCGGGCCAGCGCGCGGTTGTTGAGCACGAACATGAACCTGCCCCGGGTCGCCTCGACCGTCGGCCAACCGTCCGCGCGGATCGCGTCGCGCAGCGTCGGGTGCTCGCCGCGCACGTCCGCCGGCTTGAGGACCCGCTCGCGGCCGACGGTGGCGAGGATCACGTCCTCCAGGACATCGAGCTGAAAGTGCAGTCCGGGCGAGGTCGCGAAGAGCCACGCCTCGCCCACGAGGAAGACCACCAGAGCCTGATCGTCGTTGGCCTCCACCCACGGCCTGAAGTTGCTCAGGCACCTGAACCACGTCAGGCAGATCGCGGCGTTGTCCGCCGGATGGTCGGTGACCCGCGGATAGAGCGACCGGCCCGACCACCGATCGGGCCAGAGGTCGAAGTCGAAGAAGCGGATGCCCTGCTCGGCGGCCTGCTCGGCCAGCGGCAGGTGGGTATAGGCGAACAGCTCGGGGTCTTCCTCGGTGTCCTGCTGGTGGTAGCTGTTCGTCGTCGCCCGCAGCTGCATGTGGTTGATGCGCAGCGCGTTCGGGTCGGGCGGGACCATGCCGTCGGGCATCTCCACCCGCGCGTCGGGCTCGCCGCCGTCCATCGGCCCGTCCTGCATCATGTTCGACATCTCGGACTGACACCCGAGCGCCGCCAGGATGACGAACAGCAGCGCGCGTCTCATCGGGTGCTCTCCATCTTGATCCAACCGGCGACCAGGATAGGGCGAGCCGAAGCGCCGTCATCCACCGGGCCCGGAACACCGAATGGAGCAGCGTCGTCGGCCGGATCGGACGCCTGACGACCATGAGATGCCCGATTGGCCCCTGGTCGTCTCCTGGCGAACCCCTGGTTGTGCTCTGGAGCACGTCTGGCTTGGCTCCGGTGACGCTCTGGCTGCGTTCTGGCCGACGTCTGGTGCCCCTCTGGTGCAGCTCTTGATTGGCTCTGGTAGCCCTCTCGCTTCGCTCTGGCCCCGCCCTGGTGGGCATCTGGCTCGGCTCTGGTGCCCATCTGGCACGCGTCTGGCCCGAAAGCCTTGCACTGCGACGCTTTCACCGATTTCGGGCGTTCATCACGGCACGACGAGGCCGGCGCGCTGCGCCGCCATGAGTTCTGGACCCGGGTCGCGCACCCCGACGTAGGCAGGCCTCGAGTCGCGGCCTCAACCGAAGGCCTGAACCACCCGGGGAGCCCATCGCCGAACGGAAGGGCAGCCCGGCAGTCCGAATCCGCGATCCGCCGGCCATGGCTCGTGAGTCTACTGCGCACGGGCGCATCGTACCCGAGACCCGAGGTCTCGTCGTGCGTCGGGGCCGCGCTCCTCCTCAGCGCCGCCGAAAAACGACACCGCCACGAAAAAACCTCTTTGTCTGCGGGTCGAGGTGCAGTCCGACCGTGGAGCCCAGGCCGAATGACCGGCCCCCTGCACGGAGGCGCTCGACATGATGCGTATTTCCCTGTCCGGCGTGGATTGCTTCCCGCCCCCACCCATGCCCGAGGAGCCGGGCTACACCTACAGCGTGCTCATCGAGGGCTTCGTCCGCGCCGAGACGGTGTTCATCCACCACGTCGGCAGCAACGGCCGCGTCCGCGAGGCGGTCTACGACCGCTCTGGCCGGCGGTTCAAGGTCCCGGTCACCGTCGACCTCTACGCCTTCATCCCGGTGATGCGGGTGGAGATGGCCGACATGCCCGGCCACTACGCGTTCGTCGCCCGCGACGCGAAGGGCAAGATGCGCGGCCGCCGCGACTTCTGGCTCTGGCGCGACGACGCCGAGTGCGCGCGGGTCATGGGCGCGCCGGCGCCATCGCCGATGGAGGAACTCGAGCAGGCCCTCGCAGCGGAAACCCGTCGTCGACAGGCGGCCGAGCAGGCCGCACACGAAGCGCACCGGGCGTTCGAGCGCATGCGGGCCCAGGTCGCGCACCGCGACCGGCGCATCGATCAACTCAAGGCGCGCCTGGACCGCCGTGCCAGCCGAGCGGAGCGGGCAAAGGCCCGCAGGGCCCGCACGCGCGAAACCTCACCGGATCCAAGCCCGGTCGGCTCCACCGCAGACACTTCGACGACGTCCGCATCCAGGCCGAGACGCGCGGAGACCGACTGGCTCGGCATCCTCCGCAACGCCCGGGAGCTCGCCCGCGAATCTCGACGCGAGAGAACCGGCTCCGAAGAGCCGCCGCCCACTGACCCCGAGACGGGCACCGACGGGAATCCGGCGCAGGAGAGCGACCCATGCCCGTGAAATGCGCCGCTGCGCCGGGGAAACTGGTCGCGCCTCCGGGCCCGCGTCGGCCCCCAGGACGACCCCACCCCTGCCCGCGTCGGGCCCGCGTCGGGCCCGCGTCGGTGCCCGCATCGGGCCAGCGACGGCCCCCGCATCGGGCCCGCGTCGGGCGGTCTCCCCGATTGTCCGAGCATGGCCCGAGCGACGCTCGACGTCGGCCCCACGCGGGCCCTTGCTGCGTCGAGGTCGTAGCCGAGAGCGGTCCGAGAGCCGAGCAACCATGGCCCGAGAGGTCGGAGGCGTTTTGAATAATGAAATCAGAGCCTTGTGCGACATGCGCCCTGCCCGGAGCAACCGTGGCCGATGCGCCCGCCAAAGAAATGCCCCAGCCCGGCATTTTCCTCTGGTCTGCGTATCGAAGGCGCATCGTAGCGTCGTGGCTCCACCGGAACCGGAAGGAGCCGCCCCGATGTCCCTGCTCCTGCGCCCGCTCTCGTACCGCAGCCGCCGCAAGGAACCACCGACCGGCAAGCACGACCCCCGCGCGCTGTGCCCGCTGCTCCAGGATCGGCGCATCGACCCCGACGCCCGGCTGCACCTCTGGCGCCTTGACGCGCGGCGACGCGAGACCGAGCGGGCGACTCACCCAGCTGGAGGGCCGATCATCCTCGGCGTCGACGCCACGATCGCCGACGCTGCGGGGGTGCTCTACCACCTCGGCGCCGGGCTCTACCGCGTCGTGGCGCGAACCAAACGCGTCGCAGGGCGCCAGGACTACGAGGCCCGCTATGCAGGGGCGTGGCCGTTCGCGCCGAGGCGCCCCTCCGACGCCGAGCGGTTGCGGGCCACGATCGACGCGGAGCGGGCGGCCCGCAGGCACGCCGAAGCCGAGCGCGACGCAGCGAAGGTCGAGGCCGACCATCTGCGCGCCAAGGTCTCGCGCTGGAAGCAGGCGCTGCGGGTCCGCAGCGAGCAGGTCGGCAAACTCGAAGAGGCGCTGGAGCAGAGTCTGCGGCGCCTGGAACGCGCTCGCATGTTGTACAGGACGCTCAGCCCCGAACTCGCCGAGCCAGAACCCGAAGACGCCCAGAGACCCGACTTCGACGCCTGGACCGAGCGGACCTGCGCCGTCATCGAGCGCATCGCCCGACTCGGCCACCCCAGCGGAGCAGACGGATGACCCGCAAATGCCAGCTGCTGACCCCCGACGAAGTCTGCGGACGCCTGCGCATCAGCCGACGCCACCTCTACCGGCTCACCTCGCGGGGTGAAATCCCGCACCTCAAGATCTCCAACCGGCTGCGCTTCGAGCCTGCGGCCCTCGATACATGGCTCGCCGAGCAACGGCGGGGAGGACGCGATGACCGCCAAGACGTGGCGCGGAAGGTGGGTGGCCGACTTCACCCTCGACGGCAAGCGCATCCGCCGGGTCAGCCCGGTGCAGACGAAACGCGGCGCGGAGGCCTACGAGGCCGAGCTGCGGGTCGCCTTGTCGACCTCGACCGCCTGCTCGGGCCCGTACCCGACGCTGAGTGACTTCGCCGTCCGCTGGCTGACCGAGCGGGTCGTCGTGCACAGCAAGCCCAGCGACCGCGTGCGCAAGGAGTCGATCCTGCGGGTCAACCTGCTGCCGGCGCTGGGCCACAAGCGGCTCGATCGGATCACCCGCCGCGACCTCGACACCTACGTTGCGGCCAAGCGCGAGGTGGGGCTGGCGGCGAGCACGATCAACGGCCACCTGATGGTGCTCTCGGCGCTGATGCGCTGCGCGGTCGAGTGGCGGGAGCTCGACGCTGTGCCGAAGTTCCCGCGCCTGAAGACACCGCCGCGTGAGTTCGACTGGCTGCGGCCGGCAGAAGCCGACGCGCTGCTGGCGGCCGTCGCCGACGGCCCGAAGTGGTCCGCGCTGTTTACGCTGGCACTGCGGACGGGGCTCCGCCGGGGCGAGCTGCTCGCGCTGCAATGGGCCGACGTCGACTTCGAGCGCCGCGCCGTGGACGTGCGCCACAGCGTCTACCGCCGCCGCGTCGGCTCGACCAAAGGCAACCGCCGCCGCACCGTGCCGTTGACCACCGACGCACTCGCCGCGCTGCGGGTGTGGCGCCCGCACAGCCCCGGCCGCTGGGTCTTCCCGGGCCCCGATGGCGAAGTCCAGCGCAGCCCCAACCGGGTCAACCGGGCGCTGGACCACGCGCTGACCGCCGCCGGCCTGCGCCACGTCAGGGTCCACGACCTGCGCCACAGCTTCGCCTCGCACCTCGTGCTGCGCGGCGTGTCGCTGCGGGTCATCCAGCGGCTCCTGGGCCACGCGTCGATCACCACCACCGAGCGATACGCCCACGTCGCCGACGCCTCGCTCACCGCCGCCATCGCCGCGCTCGAGCCGACGCCCGGCGGCCAGTCCAGCGCGGGGGAGACGGCCAGAACCAACGACGTCGGTCTCGTGGACCGCGGAGGCCTCGCCGGACCGATTGCCCGCCCGCCCCTCGAAACGCCGGACCTTCGTGGCTGGCACCTGCCCGAGTTGCCTCATAGGGGCCAAATGCAGCCCGAAGCCAATGCTGGCGCGGGTTGCGGCGGGCCGAGCCTCGGCAGCGCATTGGGGCCGACCTTCGTGGAGAGCCTGGCCGTGGGCCTGACCGGCACCTTGGGCTCTTCTTGCCCCGTTTCGGAGGCCGCTGCCGGGCTGGACAGCCTGCCGACACGCGGTAAGATGCCTGAATAAATAAAGAAATCGACGGACAGGCAGCCGTCAGACACCGCGCGCGGCTCGTGCGCGCGGCCGTCGGCCTCCAGATCGGGTCGTTCGTGCACGATTTGCCCTGGCTGAAGGCTGGAATCACTCAAGGTGGGCCGGGGGCGCGCTGAAGATACCGGTGAAGATGCACCGAAGCGGCGCTGAAGATAGCCCTGAGGCTCTTCGACGATTCGGGCACGAAATCGGGCTCGGCGGGGTCGTCGTCGACCAGGGGCGACCAGGGCACGACCAGGGCACTATGCGCCGATCGCGAGGGCGCCTCCATGCGGGGCGCGGTGCTGCGACCGAGGGTCGACCAGGGCATTACGAAGGACCGTCTCCCAGAGATTGGCGCCACTGCTCGCGTTCAGCCAAATCGAGGCGGTGTCAGCAGCGCCCGACGACCTCGCCTACGGGGTTGTACATGTCGGCGAATTGTCTGTTGCCGAGGCCTGGGGGTGCCTCCGTAGCATTGGACGCGTCGAGTTGTCGGGGGGAGCGCCGAGCCGGCCGTCTCCGACCAGGGGCCCCGGCCCGCGGCACAGAGGAGCAGATCATGGCCGCCAAGCAATGGCGCGGAAGGTGGGTCGCCGACTTCACGCTCGGCGGCAAGCGGATCCGCCGGGTCAGCCCGCTACAGACGAAGCAGGGGGCGCAGGCGTACGAGGCCGAGCTGCGGGTCGCCCTATCGACCTCGTACGTATGCTCGGGCCCGAGCCCGAGGCTGGGTGACTTCGCCGTTCGCTGGCTCAACGAGCGGGTGCTGATCCACAACAAGCCCAGCGACCGGGTCCGCAAGGAGTCGATCCTGCGGGTCCACCTCCTGCCGGCGCTGGGCGCGAAGCGCCTCGACGCGATCACCGCCCACGATCTGGACGGCTACACCGCCGACAAACAGAGCGCCGGCCTGGCCCCGAGCACGATCAACGGTCACCTGACTGTGCTCTCGACGCTGATGCGCTGCGCCGTGGAGTGGGGCCTGCTCGACGCCGTGCCCAAGATGCACAAGCTCAAGGTGCCGCCGCCCGAGTTCGACTGGCTGCGCCCGCCCGAGGCCGACCGCTTGCTCGCGGTCGCGGCGGCGGAGCCGAAGTGGTCGGCGCTGTTCACCTTGGCCCTGCGCGCGGGCTTGCGGCGCGGTGAGTTGCTGGCGCTCCGCTGGGCAGACGTCGACTTCGAAGCGCCTGCGATCGACGTGCGCCGGTCGGTCTATCGCGGGCGATTGGGGTCGACGAAGGGCAACCGCAACCGTCGGCTCCCGCTCACGGCCGACACGGTCGCGGCGCTGCGCCGCTGGCAGCGGCGTAGCACGGCCCCGTGGGTCTTCCCCGGCCCGGATGGCGGGGTCGAGCGCAGCCCGAACCAGGTCAACCGAGCATTGACCCGCCTGCTCGACGCCGTCGGCTTGAGAGCGATCCGGGTCCACGACCTGCGGCACAGCTTCGCGTCGCACCTCGTGCTGAAGGGTGTGTCGCTGCGGGTCATCCAGCGGCTGCTCGGTCACGCCTCGATCACGACCACCGAGCGGTACGCCCACGTCGCCGACGAGTCGCTGATCGCGGCCATCGCAACGCTCGGGCCTTCAAGCCCAGAATCACGCAGGCGGCCGAGCCGCGGATGCACGGCCCTCGGTCGACCCGTCCGTCCGACAGACTGCGGCCGGACGGGCCGCAGGCAGGCCCGGATGCTCGATTGCAGAGCCGCTGACTGCCGCGCCGGGCCCTCGCCGAGCCGTCCCATCTCTTGCCGCGCAGGGCGCGCCCCGCCCTGAGCCAACGTCCACACCGAGAAGTCAACCACGTTCACGCCCGGCCGCGCCCGCCGGTCCTCCGGGTCTGCGCCCTGAAGGCGGCTCTGGCCGCCCTTGCCATCACCCGTCATCAGCGGCACGATGCTGACAGCCAAATCCACGGACCCGACACCGACCACGGAGAATGGTCATGGCGGTCAAGAAGTGGAGAGGAAAGTGGGTCGTCGATTTCACGGTCGACGGCCGGCGGATCCGGCGGGTCAGCCCGGTGCAGAGCAAGCGCGGGGCGAAGGCGTACGAAGTCGAGCTCCGGCTCGAGCTGACCGCGAAGCGGCCCGATGCGGGGCCGGCGGTCGAAGCGCCGACCATGTCCGCGTTCGCCGACGAGTGGATGGCGACCTACGTGGCCGTCCACAACAAGCCGAGCGGGCGGCTGCGCAAGGAGAAAGCCTTGCGGTGTCACCTCGTTCCGTTCTTTGGCAAGCGACGGCTGGACCAGATCACGCGCCGCGATATCGAGGCGTTCAAGGCCGATCAGCTGCGGCGCGAGCTGGCGCCGAGCACGGTCAATCGGCATCTGGGTGTCCTCAGCAGCCTGATGAAGAGCGCGGTCGAGTGGGGCGTGCTCGCCGAGCGGGTGCGGGTGAAGCCGCTGCCCGAGACGGCGGCCGAGTTCGACTGGCTGCGGCCGGACGAGGCGGGCGCGTTGCTGCGCGCGATGGAGCCGAGCCCGCGCTATCGCGCGGTGGTCTTCCTGGCGCTGCGGACGGGCATGCGCAAGGGCGAGATCTTCGGGCTGCATTGGCGCTCGGTCGACTTGGAGGCTGGGCGGATCACCGTCGAGCACAACGCCTGGCGGGGGCTCCTCGGCACGCCGAAGAGCGGGAAGACGCGGGTCATCCCGATGACCGCGGACCTCGTCGAGGTGATGCGGTGGTGGCGGCTGAAGTCCGTGGGAGAGGTCGTCTTCCCGAATCGCGCGGGCGGTGTCACCTACAACACCAACTACGCCAATACGATGCTGCGCAAGGGCCTCGACCGGGCCGAGCTGCGGCGGATCCGCTTCCACGATCTGCGACACACCTTCGCGTCGCACCTCGTGCTCAATGGCTGCTCGCTGAAGGTCGTGCAGGTGCTGATGGGGCACAGCTCGGTGAAGATGACCGAGCGTTACGCCCACGTCGGCGATCGCCAGCTTGAGACGGCGGTGGCAACGCTCGACGGGCTGGGCATGGCGGACGATGAGCGCGATTGACGTGCCGAAGTGGAACTCGGGTTGGAACAACGGCCCGTGAAGAGTTCTCTCGTGGAACACGCCGTGTGGTGATTCGCCCGTGTTTTCAAATGGTTCAGCCGTTCGCTGGTGAATGAGTCAGCCGGATGTGCAGAGTTCGTCTCCGGCACCCTCGCTGCGCTCGGGCGGGATCTACGCTCGATGCTCGCGCTCGCTGCGCTCGCGACTGCGCTCTCGCTCCGACCCGTGCGGGCCAGCCCGCATGCCTGCGCTGCGCTCGGCGGCTCGCTGACGCTCGCGTGTTCGCTGATCTGAGGTGGCGGTCCGGGTCGAATCACCGCGGGGGCGAGCGCAGGGCCACTTCCAGGCGGTGGGCGCTCACGTCTCGCGCTGCGCGCTCGACTGGCTTCGGCTGCGGTCGATCTGGGGCGGCGCGCGGACCGGGCGGAAGGGCCCGATCACTTCGACCGCGGTCGATCCGGGCCGTCGCGCGGGCCGGGCGGAAGGGCCCGATCACTTCGCCCGCGGTCGATCCGGGCCGGCGCGCGGGCCGGCGGTCTCAGACCCCCGCTGACGGACCGGTGAAGCGCAGGCGGTGCACCCTCAGATCGGCGTGCACCGCCACCGAGCGCTGTGTGATCTGCCAGCCGGGCATCTCGTCGGGCGCAGCGCCCTCCAGCACTACGACCTGACCCGGCCGCGCGCAGCCCAGCGCGGCGACGGTGTCGTCGACCAGCGCGCCGGCGAACATGCCCTCGTCGTCGTCGCCGACGACCGCCACCACCCCCGCGCCCACCGCGGCCTGCATCCACGGCAGGTCGGCGCTGGCTTCGAGCGACCGCATGGCATCGCTCAGGCGGGCGAAGCGGGCGACGAGGCGGCCCGGCTGGTAGCGATATGCGCGGGCGCCGGCCGCCTCGGCCCAGGCCCGCAAGGGATCAGCCGCGCCCGCATCCAGGCCGACGGTCTCGGCCGCGAGGATGGCCGCCTCCACGTTCTGCACCGCCGACCCGGGCGTGAGGAACGCGGTCGGCAGGCGCTCGAGCACGCCGGGCATGCGCAGCAGCCGACCGACGCTGAGTACATCCGCCGGCATCGCGCGCCGATCGAGCGCGACGGCGACGGGTCCGTCGGTGCCGTTGTGCACCGCCAGCCGCACCACGCCGGGCGCGGCGACGATGTTGACCGGGCGCAGGCCGCCCGCGCCGACGTCGATCGCGGCGTGCGCCTGCCCGCCGGGCTCGACCTGCAGGCTGGCGGTGTCCCGCGGCGGCAGGGTGCGCACCCGATAGGCGCCCGGCGCGAGCTGCATCTCGAAGACGGCCTCGCCATCGGCGGCGAGGTTGTCTTGCGCGATCACATGCACCTGGTTGGCCGGGCTGCCGAGGCATTCGGGGTTCACCTCGAACTCGCGGACCGCCGGCGCCGTGCGGAACGACACCGCGACCGAGTCGGGGTAGGTGCCGTCGTAGTGCACGTTGCACGACGTGCAGTGCACGGTCACCCGGCCGCGCGGCAGGGCGCCGAGGCGCTTCTTGGGGCCACGACACAGCGGGCAGATGAGATCCAGGCTCAGGGTCAGCAGGCCGAGGTCGACGGCGTCGAGCAGCGAGACGGCGACGCGGGCCGGCGGCGCCTGCCACGCGCGGGCGAGGCGCAGCGGGTGCATGCGATCCTGGTCGCGCAGCGGCGCGGTGGCCACGAAGTCGCACAGGCGCTGGCTCAGCTCGGCATCGGCCATGCCGGCGCGGGCGGCGGCGAGCGCGGCGCGGCCCGCGTCGGTCAGCGGCGGCGGCGCGAGCGATGGCATCACGCCCGGCTCGACGAGCTGTTCGAGCAGCGCGTCGAGCGCGCGGGTGACGTTCTTGCGGGTCTGCTTCATCTCGAGCGCGACGACCGGCCGCATGAGGAAGTTGCGCGGGGTGACCTCGATCGAATAGCGGATCGCCGTGCCGCCGGGGCGATCGGCCAGCCGCAGCGTGATGACATAGCCCTCGGCCGGGCCGCCCTCGAAGCGACGGCGGATGCGATACCACGCGTTCTCGCGGTACTCGAAGGGCTGCTCCTGCCAGCTGAGCGCGACGCCGAGCACCTTGCCGGTGCCGCGGCGGGTCACCCGGCCGTCGGCGTGCGGCACCTCTTCGAAGCGAAAGCCGAAGCCGGCCACCCGGTTGTAGCGGTCGGTATCGGAGAACAGCGCCCAGACCTCGGCCCGCGAGGCGCTGCTCTCGAGCTCCCAGACTGCGCGCACCGTCTGCTTGTCGGCCATCTGCTCCCCCCACGCGGTCGACGTGCTGCCGTCTCTTACCACAACCCCGCGCGGTGGGCCCGTTCGGGCCCGCTCGGGGCCTGCGGGCCGGCGTCCGGGCAGCCCGGTGGAGCCCGCCCGCTCCACCGGGCGGGGCAGCGGTCCCCCACCCCCGACACCGATGTCGCGTCGGCGCGGGCATGACACGGTTGGCATGGTTGTGGCTACGCGAGGTCGGTGGCCATGCCCGCCCCGGGCGATGCTTTGATGGCATCGGACCCTTCCCATCGCGCATGGCATATGACACCAGGAGTGTATCTCATGCATTCGATGCCTTCCCTCACTCTCGGCGGGGTCTCTGCGCTGCTGTGCGCCGCCTTCGCCCTGGTCGCGCCGGCGCACGCGACCTCGTACGCCGGCCTCGACGAGCGCCCGGCCACCGGCGGCGAGCTGCGCTTCGCCGATCCCGACGGACACCCCGACGACGCCGGCAACCGCACGCTCGGCTTCCCGCTGCGCCTGACCCGGGTGCACGCCGACATCGTTGGCGCGGTGGCCGAGGTCGAGGTCGAGCAGATCTTCGAGAACCCCTACGAGGTGCCCATCGAGGCGGTCTACGTCTTCCCCGTCTCGGTGGACGCGGCGGTCAACGCCTACAGCATCGAGATCGGCGAGCGGGTCATCGTCGGCGAGATCCGCCAACGGGCGGAGGCCCGCGAGATCTACGAGCGCGCCCGGGACAGCGGGCGCACCGCCGGGCTGCTCGAAGAGGATCAGCGCAATGTCTTCGTGCAGCACATCGCCAACATCGCGCCCCGCGAGACGATCACGGTGCGTTTTCGCTATGTCGAGCGGCTGAAGTACGCGCACGCGACGGGCTACAGCTTCGTCTATCCGCTGACGATGACCCCGCGCTATCTGGGCCCGGGCGAGACGGCGACGAGCCGCCAGCCGCCGTTCGTCGAGCCGACGGTGTCCGGGGCCCGGGTGGCCATCGAGGTCGAGATCGACGGCGGCATGCCGCTGCGCAAGGTCGAGTCGTTCACCCACCGCATCGACTTCACCCGCGGTGAGACCTCGGCCCGGGTGGTGATCGACCGCAGCGACAGCGTGCCCAACAAGGACTTCGTGCTGCGCTATCACCCGGCCGGCGAGCAGACGCTGTCGACGGTGCTCAGCCACAAGGACGAAGCGCTCGGCGGCTACTACGCGCTGATGGTGCAGCCCAAGCTGACCTTCCGCGAGGGCGACATCACGCCGCGCGAGGTGATCATCCTCATCGATCGCTCGGGCTCGATGGGTATCGACCCGCTCGGCCGCAGCAAGGCGGTCGCCGAGATGATCCTCGACTCGCTGACCCCCCGCGATCGGATCAACGTGCTGACCTTCGCCAGCGAGACCCGGCGTTTTCTGCCGGGGCCGCAGTGGGCCACCGGCGCCGTGGTCGAGCAGGCGCGGGACTTCGTGCGCGGCCTGAGCGCCTCGGGCGGCACCGAGCTCGACGACGGGCTGCGGGCGGCGCTGGCCCACCCGCCGGAGGACGGCCTGGTGCGCATGGTCTACATCTTCACCGACGGCGGGGTCGGCGACGACGACGCGGCCATCGACCTGGTGCGTGATCCCGACGGGCACAACCGCTTGTTTCCGGTGGGCGTCGGCGCGGCGCCCAATCGACACCTCATCGACCGGCTCGCCGAGGAAGGGCACGGGTTCCCGACCTATCTCGACCTGTGGGAGCCCGCCGAAGAGGTCGGCGATCGGCTCGTGCGGGCGACGCAGTGGCCCTATCTGACCGATCTGACGGTGGAGTTCCTCGACGTCGACGTGGAGGACGCCGGGCCCTTCCGGGTGCCCGATGTCTACGCCGGCCGGCCGCTGGTGGTGACCGGGCGCTACGACCGCGGGGGGACCGGACGGGCGGTGATCCGCGGCTATCGCGCCGGCGAGCGGGTGGGGCTGGTGGTGCCCGTCGAGCTGCCCGAAGAGCGCGAGAACCGGCCGGTGGCCTATGTCTGGCTGAAGGACGAGATCAACCGCCTGCAGGCGCGGCCCGACGCCGACTCGAGCGAGGTGGTCGAGCGCATCACGACCCTGGGGCTCAACTTCTCCGTGGTGACCCCGTACACCAGCTTCGTGGCGGTGGACGACGGCCGGGTGGTCGACGGCAACAGCGTGCGGGTCGAGCAGCCGCAGGAGACCCCGGCGGGCACGTCGGGCAACCCGTCGGGCTCGGGCGGCTCGGGCTCGGGCTCGAGCAGCGGCGGCGGCGGCGGCTGGAGCTGGGGCTTTGGCGGCGGCTCGTCGTCGGACAGCGGCGACGACGACGATTACGCCACCGGTGACTTCGGGCTCTTCGGCGGGCTGTGGCTGCTGCTGCTGGCCGCCGCGCGTCGGCGCGGGTGAGGCCGTGAGGCTCTGGTTTCTCGTCGCGGGGCTGTGCGTCTGGGCCACGCTGTTGTCCGTCGACGGCCTCGCGGCCGATCGTTCGCTGACGGCGGCCGAGCCGTGGCGGCTGTGGACCGGGCCGCTGCGCCACGCCGACGGGGCGCACCTGCTGCGCGATCTGAGCGGCTTGCTGCCGCTGGTGGTGTTCCTGCGCGCGCGCCTCGGCCCGACGGCCCCGACCACCGTGGCCCTGCTCGCCTTGGGCCTGCCCCTGCCCGTGCTGGCGACCTTCGCCGGTGATCCGGGGGCCACGGGCTACTACGGCGTCTCGGGGCTGGTGCACGCGCTGTGCGTGCTGGCGCTGTTCGATCTGGCGCGGCAGCGGCTCGGCTGGGCCCTGCTGCTCGGCGCGGCGCTGGCGGCCAAGCTGGGCTTCGAACTGAGCACCGGCGCGCTGTGGGTCCCGCTGGACGGCGGGCGACCGGCGGTCTGGGGCCACGCGGCGGGCGTCGCGCTCGGCGTGGTCATCGGTCTCGTCCAGGCCCGGCGCTCAGCGGACACCGAGCAGCGCGCGGCAGGTGACCCAGAGCTTGATGCGGCCGGTGCGCTCGAGGTGCTTCTTCAGCGCGACCGCGAAGACCTTGCGCGCGGCGAAGGGTACGCCGCGGATCGCGTGGCAGGCGTCCACGCACGCCTCGGGGTGCACCAGCGCGAAGCGGGTGGCGACGTCGGCTGCCAGCCCCGGTGACTCGGTGAGCAGATCGGCCAGATGGGGCAAGAGCTTGTCCGCCGAGTCTGCCGCCAGGGCGCCATAGGCCACCACCCGCAGCTCGGGGATGGCGATCGCCTCTTCGAGGTGCGGCGCAGCGGCGGTGGGTCCTACGGTCTTGATGACGAAAGACAGGGCCTGCTGAGCGATCGTGCGCCGCGTATTGCTCGGATCGGGGCAGCCCAACCACCGCGGGCCGAACATGCGCTCGACGACGGCCGGCACCAGGCGGCGGGCCGCCAGCGCCTTCGCCGCGCTCAGGGCGGCGCTGCGGGCCGCCGCGCCGCGATCGAGCATCGACGCGGCCGCGTCGATGACCGCCTCGGCGAGCCCTTCGCTGATCACCGCGGCGCGCAGCAGCCAGTCGCGCTCGGCGCTCTGCAGCAGCGCGGGCAGCTCTTCGGCCAGGGTCTCGGCGCCGGGGGTCATGCGCCCTTCGAATTCGAAGGCGCGATAGGTCTCCGGCGCCGCCTCGGGTGCGGCGGGCGCGGGCGGTCGGGAGGGGTTCGGCGTGGTCATCGGCGGTTGCGGTCGCTCGGCGAAGTGGGCACCCTGCCATCATCCACGCGACAGGGGTATCGAGGATGGTCGACCGGGATGGCCCGCTTCAAGGCTTGTTTGCTTTCGACGGCGAGAGCTTCCACTTCGTACACCAGACATCGCCCGACTTCGACCACGTCGAGTGGTTCGAGCGCATCGGCCTGCCGAGCCACGGCCCGGGCTACGACGCGCTGTTGCGGGGCAAGGTGATCGCCGACATCGACCGCGATCGCGTCGTCATCGGCTTCTACGGGGCGCCCTATCTCTCGAACCGGCGCTATCGGCGGGTGGTCGAGGCCTTCGCGGTCGACGAGACCCGCGCCGTCGAGAAGCGGCTGGACGAAGCCTACTCCTGAGCCCGGCGCCGCGGGCGCCCGGCCCGTCACGGCGAGCGGTTGACCTCGTTCTGAATCCAGCGCAGCAGCCGGACGTGGCGCGGATCGTCGGCCCCCTGGAAGACGCTGCGCCCGCCGTGGCCCCGATTGTCGCGGGGCAACGTCAGCAGCGGCGAGCCCCGCGGGTCGAGCAGGTCGATGTAGATCTGCGTGATGAAGAAGTTCCAGTTGGTGGCGCACTCGTCCTCGCCCTCGATGAGCCAGTAGCCATCACCCTCGGCGGCGATCGCGTGGCAGGTGCCATTGCGGGCGCACGAGCCGACGAGGATGTCGTTGTGGCTGACCCCCTCGTTGTCGGGCTGCTCGAACTCGCGGCGGTAGTCTTCGGAGCGCGCGAGGTCGGCGCCCTCGGGCGGCAGCGCCTCGCAGGGCACCTCTTCCGGCGGCCCCGTGGGGCCCATGTCGACCGGCTGCGGCGGCGGCCCGTCGGGGCAGGGCTCGATGGTCGTGCTCGCCTCGAGCCAGCCCACCATCGCGCTCAGCAGCGGATCTTCGACGTAGCCCGGGTGCGCCTCGGGGTGCCAGGCGATGATCTCGCAGGTGGCCGGATCGAAGAGGCAGTCGGGCTCGACGAAGGTGGCCGCCTCCGCCGCGTCGGTCGCCCCGTCACCGGTGAGCGTCAGCTCTTCGGGGGCCGCGTCGGGGTTGGAGTGGCACAGCGAACACGCCTGGAACAGCGGGTTGGCGACGTCGGCGGTGTAGCGGGCCACGTCGTTGGTGAAGACCGGCGGCGGGCACCGCGAGGCGTCCACCTCGACCATCTGATCGCGCGTCATGTCGAGCGCCATGTCGACCGGCGGGCCCATGTCGTCCCGCTGCCCCATGTCGAGCGGCGTATCCATCACGCCGAAGTCCGGCGGCCCCTCGTCGTTGCATGCGCTCAGGCCGAGCAGGCCGGCGAGCGCCGCCAATACCATTCGCTGCCCCATGTATCACTCCCCCGTCTGCCGATCTCCCCGGCCACCGACGGCCATCGAACCACCGGCATCAGCCATCGCCGAGCATACCCCGTCCGACGACGTCGGTGCACCCGGGTAACGCATGCCATCGCTGCTCGCTAGCGCAGCGGGGTCACGATGGCCTGGGGCAAGCGTTGCAACTCGCCGAGCCGGTGGCTGCCGATCATCGCCTGCGCCCGCTCGGCCTGAGCGCCCTCGCGCCCGGTCATGACGGCCGTGCCGTCGGCGAGCAGGCGCGCGTCGACCGCCCAGCGGGCGTCTTCGGCGTCGGCGTCGGCGCCGGGGAACGGCCGCGTCTGAAAGCGCAGCGCGGTGGAGAGCCCGACGCACTGCGCGCCGGCCTGCGCATGGCATACGATCAGCGTCTCGATGCGCGCGCGGACGACGTGCTGCCGTTCGAAGTTCGCGTCGGCGTAGCGGTTGACCGTGCGCACCACCAGCGACGGGCCGTGGCGCTCGGCGTCGCCCAGGTCGCGAAAGGCCATCTCGACCAGCGCGCCGTCCCGGGCGGTATAGGCCGCGCCCGGCTGCCAGCCCTCGACCACCCGGCCGACGAGCTGCCAGCCGCCGCTGCCGGTCTCCACCGCGAGGTGATGCGCGTCGAGCAGCGCGGTGCCCGCCCCGCGCACCCGCAAGAGCGCCGCGGCGAGCAGGACCCGATCGTCGAGGCCGGCGAGGCCGTAGTCGTCGATCACGCGCAGGCCGCCGTCGAGCGCCGCCGATGTGCGCAGGTGCCGCTCGACGGTGCAGGCGCAGCGCATGTCGCCCTCGCCGGGCCGGGTCGAGGGCGCGCAGCCCCAGGCGTCGAGCAGCGAGGGGCACAGCGAACGGGGCGACATCAACGAGACCGGCTCTGACTTGAGCAGCTCTTCGAGGCGCGCGTCGATCTCGGGGTCGGGCTCGGTGGACAGGCTCTGGACCCGACGCCAGGCGTCGATCGCCTCGGTGGTCAGCCCGCGCGCCTCGGCGTTGCGCGCGATCTCGGCCCAGCGCTGCGCGCGGTCGGGCCGCGAGAACGCGAGCGAGGCCGCCTGCCGCAGGGTGATGGTGGCGCGATGGCGCGCGCCGAGGCCGTCGAGGGCCATGGCGAGCCGGGCCAGCCGCGGCGGATCGGACGGGTCGAGCACCAGCGCGGCCCGCAGGTGCTTCTCGGCGGCGGCCCAGCGCCCGGCGTCGATGTCGGCCGCGCCGCCCGCGACGTGGGCCTTCCACGCGGAGACCGCGCGCTTGAGCGCGTCGGGCGAGGGCACGTTGGGTGGCTCGGGCAGGCCCGGCAGCAGCCGCTTGGGCGGCCGGGCGCGCGCGTCGGCCGGGTCGACGGGGGCCGCGGGCACGGCGGGCGCCGCCACCCCGTCGGGAGCGGCCTGCGCCGCATCCCCCGGCTGGCCGGTCTTGGCGAAGACGCCGCCGCCCAGCAACAGCGCCGCGACGAGGACCGCGCCGCCCCAGCGGCGGACCGCGCTCGAATCGACCAGACGGGTCATGGCTCCCCCCACATCGGCTCCACCCTCGCACGGCGGCGCGGCGCGGACAACCGCGAGCGCAGCGCCGAACGGCGGTGCTCGCGTTCAGGGCGCCTCGTCGACGGCCTCGATGTGCAGCACGTAGTCGCCGCTGCGCCCGCGGAAGCCGCCGACGACCACGGTGACCCGCTGCCCGGCGGCCAGCTCGGCGGTCGCCCGCGACAGCGTGCCTTCGCCGCCGTCGTCGTCACAGGCGAGCTCTTCGCCGCAGTCGCCGTCGAGCACCATCAGGCTCGTATCGTAGCTCGAGCCGTCCGTATGGAAGACGTAGGTCCCGGCGACCGGCGCCGTCCAGCCGAGCGTGACCTGGGCCGCCGACGGCAGGCAGCTGGCCATCATCCGGGTGGGCGCGCCGACGGTCGTGCCCCGGGCCACCTCGCCGAGCGGGCCGCCCTCGGCGCCGTCGAGCTCGACCTCGGGGCAGGCCGCGGTGCGCCCGGCGATGCCCACGTGCGCCTCGCCTTCGCCGCTGGCCTCGACGACCACCGTCACCGCGGCGCCCGCCGCCAGGTCGAGCTCGAGGCCGGCCTGATTCGAGACCGGCGTATCGCCGCGGGTGCCGCCGTAGTCCGCCGCGCAGGCCAGCTCGGCGCCGTCGCAGGCGCCCTCGCGCACGGCGATCGCCGTCTCGGCGAGGCTGCCGAACGTATGGAAGAAGTAGCGGTCGTCGGCCGGCGCGACCCATTCGAAGCCGATGTCGGGGGTCTCGGGGTCGACGCAGCTCGACTCGATCCCGCCGTTGAGGTCTTCGGCGAGCACCGACGCCAGCCGGCCCCCCAGCCCGTCGCCCAGATCGGCCGCGGGGCAGTCGTCGGCCTCGACGAGGCGCCCGATGTTGAGCACGTAGCCCCCGCGGGCGCCGCGATAGCCGCCGACGCCGATCACCACCGCCTCGCCCGCTTCGAAGTCGCGCTCGATATACGACTGCAGGCCGTCGCGATCGTCGTTGCAGGCCAGCTCTTCGTCGCAGTCGGCCGCCAGCAGGAACAGCGCGGTGTCATAGGGCGAGCCGGCGGTGTCGAAGGTGTAGGTGCCCGCCTCGGGCGCCGTCCAGGCGTAGGTGTCGTGGGCCCCGGCGCCGGCGGCGCACGAGGCCACCCGCCGGGTCGCCGCCGCGGCGGTATCGCCCCGGGCCACCCCCGGCCCCACCGCCGACGCCAGATCGCCCTGGTCGGGGCAGCCGGTGCGGCGCCCGTTGATCGACAGCCGCCAGCGGCCGCCGTCCTCCGCCTCGCCGTCGCGCAGCATGCCGTCGACCGCCACGGTGACCGCCTGCCCCTCGGCGAGCGGCACCTCGACCAGAGCGTCGTCGCCGGGCAGCGCGTCGTGGCCCTCGGCGCAGGCCAGCTCGGCGCCGTCGCAGCCGCCGTCGAGCACGTAGACCGCGGTGTCGAAGCTGCTGTCGCGGGTATGGAAGACGTAGGTGTCGTCCGCCGGCGCGGTCCACGTCAGCGCGACCTCGCCGCGACCGCCGCCGGCGCAGAGCCCGGCGAGGCCGTCCTCCACCGGCTGTTCGAGGCCGGCGGCCACCGCCTCGCCCAGGGCCGATCCCAGGTCGTCGGCCGGGCAGATGTTGGCCGGCGCCCGCGGCGGCAGCTCGCACAGCTCGTCGCAGTCGGGATCGTCGCAGTCGATCGCGCCGTCGCCGTCGTCGTCGACGCCATCGGCGCACAGGCGCTCGGTATCGAGCACCGCCACCGCGTCGCCGCTGAGCCGCACCCGCACCGAGGCGGCGTTGTTATCGTGGTTCAGCTCGGCGAAGCGCCGCTCGGGGTTGGTGGTCACCACCAGATCGTAGGTGCCGTCGGCGATGTCGGTCACGTCGATCCACTGGCACTGCAGGTTGCGGCCGTAGGTGTCCTGGCAGCCGGCGGTGATGCCCTGGTTGCGCCCGTTGTAGCCCCGGCAGCCGTCGACGGCGATCTCGGGGTCGTAGACGCCGATGTCGATCACCGAGAAGCCGGCCTTGGCCCCGATGGGCAGCCGCTCGCCGGTCTCGACGTCGATCAGGTCGTAGATGGCATAGGCATCGAAGTGATAGTGACCATGGCATTGATCCCAATCCCACAGCGGGTTGCCCTCTTCGGGGCGGCCGAGGCGCAGGTCGACGTTGCCGATGTTGGCGATGCGGGTGCCGAAGCGCAGGATCTTGCGCCGACCGACCCCGCCGACGCAGCGCTCTTCGATCAGGCACGGGTCGTTGACGTCGAGGTAGTCGATGACCGCCGTCTCGGCCATGTACTGCCGGTCGACGATCAGATCGGGGGCCTGCGGGCAGTCGTCGGCGCCCTGCGGCTCGTTGCCGCTCAAGCCGCCGGCGCATTGGCCGCACGCGTCGACGAAGGCCTCGCCGCCGCAGTCGCCGTTGCAGTCGCGGGTGGCGTCCGGCACGCGGTTGGTGGTGCCGCCTACGCAGACGCCGCAGCCGTCGAACAGGGCGACGCCGCCGACCATGCCGGCGCAGTCGGCCTCGCAGCCCGCGGCGATGTACTGCACCTGCAGGGTGCCCTGCCGATCGAGATCGAAGTCGTCCCAGAAGGGCGCCAGCATCGCCCCCAGATCGGCCCGGGGCAGCGGGCTGTTGGCGCCGCCCGGATCGGGCCCGGCGAAGACGAGCGTGCCGTCAGCGTAGACCGTGCCGCCGGCGTAGACCTCTTCGCCGAACGGGAACTCGAAGCCGAACTCGACCGGCAGCGCGTCGCGCTCGTCGAACTCGCCGGTCAGCGGCTCGCCGCTGTGCTGGATGTCGATGAAGACCGGCGGCACCGACTGGTCGAGCGCCGCCCGGCCGTCGGCGTCGCGGCGGAAGTAGAAGCCGCCGGCGTCGCGGGCGAGCTGTCCGCCGGCGTCGAGCGCGAGGGCCTGCTCGCCCGACAGCTGCTGGTGGCCCACCGTCGGCGTGGCGCCCCACGGCTCGAGCGATCCGTAGCGGAAGGCGAAGTCGCCGTTCTCGAACAGCTCGACCTGAAAGGTATAGGGCCCGCCGCTGCCGTCGGCCTGCGCGACCCGGGTCCACTGGATGATCGTGCGGGCGACCGCCTCGGGCGGGCACTGGTCGCACAGATCGGGGATGCCGTCGCGGTCGGTATCGTCGGCGGCGGCCTCGCGCCCGGTCGTGCCGCCGACGCAGCGCCCGCAGCCGTCGACCGCCGCCTGCCCGAAGCAGACGCCGACGCAGTCCTTATCGCCATCGCCGCCGCCGCAGATCCCGCAGTCGTCGGTGTCGTCGGTCGCGCAGGCCGGCTCGGGATCGCCGCCCTCGGCGACGAAGCCCGCGGGGGCGACGCAGGCCTCGACCGCGACGCTGTCGTCCCCCGCGCCGTCGCCGTCGGCGTCGGCGTACCAGACCTGCGGGCCCGGGCCGCCGCAGACCCCGCAGGCGTCGGTGTCGTCGGTCGCGCACAGCGGCTCGGGATCACCGCCCCGATCGACGAAGCCCTCCGGCGCGGCGCAGGCCTCGACGGTGATGGCGTCGTCCCCTTCCCCGTCGGCGTCGACGTCGGCGAAGAACGTCTGCGGGCCGTCGCCGCCGCATTCGCCGCAGACATCGGTGTCGTCGGTGGCGCACTGCGGCTCGGGGTCACCGCCGTCGTCGACGAAGCCGTCGGGGCGCAGGCAGGCCACCACCGGTACGGCGTAGTCCCCCGCCCCGTCGCCGTCGACGTCGGCGTACCAGATATAGGGGCCGCTGCCCCCGCAGACGCCGCACGGATCGGCCGGCGCGTCGACCGGGCAGCCGGCGTCGGGCTCGATCTCGACCGGCGGCGTATCCTGCCCGCCTTCGAGGCAGCCGGTGAGCGCGAGCGCGGCGATGGCCACGAGCGGGCGCCGGCGGGCGGCGCGTCGGGGGCTGAAATTTCGCATACGGGCATTGGACCGACCGCGCCGAGCCCGTTCAAGGGCAAAAATCAGCACCGCCGGCGCGACCTTTGCCATCGCAGATGTCACACCAATGCCATCACACCCATCAGCCGATGGCACCACATGGCATCGCATGACACACCATGGCATATAACACGATGGCATCCCATGGGATCGCGAATCGGCGCGCGGCCCTGCCCTCGCCCGCCGACCTGCGGTAGCCTGTCCCCACCGATCCGTCTGCCAGGAGCCGCCATGCGCCCCTCTATCGTCTTCGCTTTCTGCCTGCTCGTCGGCGCGCCGGCGTTCGCCGATACGCCCGCGGTCGCCGACCGGGGCACCGACTGGTCGCCGCAGCGGGCGACGGGGCCCAAGGACGTCAACGCCCTGGGCGACAGCGTCAACGCCTGGGCCACCGCGTCGGCCGACTCGGGCGCCGAATGGCTGAAGCTGGGCTACGCCGAGGCGCTGCCGATCAAGGAGATCCGCATCTGGCAGAACGACGCGCCGGGGGCCATCGCCCGGGTCAGCGTCACCGTCGACGGCGCCGAGGTCGACGTCTGGAGCGGGCGGGATACCGTCGGGCGCGCCACCGCGCCGGTGGAGAAGGTCATCACCCTGCCCAAGCCCTACATCAGCGACACCGTCACCGTGCACCTCGATACCGCCCGGGTCAGCGGCTGGAACGAGATCGACGCGGTGCAGATCGTCGCCACCGACGGCCGCCGCGTCTGGGCGCAGACGGCGACGGCGAGCAGCACCTACGCCTCGCACGGCGGCGCGGGCGGCGGCGGGTATCCGCTGAGCCATCTGGTGGGCAAGCAGGTGACCATCCGCACCGTCGGCGGCCCGACGAGCGGCACGGTGAGCGCCGTCGACTACACCTGGATCACGGTGACCGCCGGCTCGAAGACCGTGCTGATCAACCAGGCGCACGCGGCGACGATCGAGTGGCGCGACTGATCGTCAGCCGCCGCCCGCCGAGCGCCGCGGCGACCCGGGCGGCGCTCGAGATCGCGCCTTCGTGCAGGCCGTCGCCGAGCCAGGCGCCGGCGACCCACGTCTGCCGATGGCCGTTGTGGGCGATGATCCCGTCGCGGTGGGCGAGCGCGTCGACGGTATAGCGCGGCGCGATGTGCGGCTGACGGTGGATGACGCGGGCGGGGTCGATCAGGTGATCGATGCCCAGGGACAGCCCGAAGCGGGTCTCCGCGCGCCGATCGTAGCCGCAGACGTCGTTGAGCAGCGCGTTGTAGCCGCCGCGCCCGCCCTCGACGAAGAGATCGAACGCGGTCGGCTCGACGACGCCGCGGGCGTCGAGGAAGCCGCGATCGGCGTGTACCGTGGTGTGGGTCTCGTGATCGCCCAGCGCGCCGAAGCGGCGGACCTCGTCGCCGTCGGGATCGGCGAGCAGCCGCGGGATCTGACCCGGGCTCGTCGCCAGGACCACCGCGTCGTGCCGCGCGATGCCATCGGCCGACTCGATCGTGATGCCATCGCCCGTCCGGCGGATGGCATCGACCGGCGTCGCGCAGCGGATCTGCGCGCCGTGGCCTCGCGCGCGCTCGATCGCGCGATCGATCCAGGTGCTGACGCCGCCGACGATGCGCACCCAGTCGAGCGGATCGCAGAGAAAATGCCGCTGCACCGGCACGCCGAGCGCCGCGGGCACGGCCCGGGTCTCGGCGTAGGGCACCGACCAGGCGTAGGTCATCAGGGCGCGGATCCAGTCGCCGAGCGGGCCCGCCGGCAGCCAGTCGGCCATCGGCTGCAGGCGCAGCTCGGCCGGATCGACCGCGCGGGCCCGGCGATCGAAGCGCAGCCGGGCCGGGACCAGCGGCAGCCCGGCGGCCAGCGCGCGCAGCCGCCAGGGCCAGGGCTGCCGGGCCCGCCGCACGAGGCCCGGGGCATGCCACGCGCCGTCGGGGCGATAGAGGCTCGTCGACAGCCTGACCGGGCGCAGCTCGACGTCGAGCTCGGCCATGAGCGCGGTGAAGCAGACGAAGCTCGAGCGCTCGAACTCGACCACGCCGGCCTCGAGCGGGCGCGCCGGGTCGAAGGCGCTCGCCGCCGGGCCGTTGGGCGCCACGTTGCCGCCGACGGTGCGGATGTGACCGCCGAGGATCGGCGCGCGCTCGTAGAGGGTCACCCGATGGGCCGGCGCGAGCAGGTAGCACGCCGCGATGCCCGCCGCGCCCCCGCCGACGATCGCGATGTCGCGCCGCGGGCTCATCGCGGCGCGTGGGTCGGGCCGACGCCGGCGAGGTGCGGGCCCCACGCGACCGCGTCGCCGGTGAGCCGCTCGTAGAGCCGGGTGCCGGTCCACACCGCGCCGGAGAAGCCGGCATAGCCCGCCGACGCGCTGCAGAACCACAGGCCGGGGATCGAGCTGTCGGGCTCGACCCGGTGGCGGATCTGGGCCGGGGTCATCGCCGAGCCGTAGCTGTGGCCCAGCGGCGAGAGGCAGTAGCGGGTATTGGTCGTCGGGCTGCCGGTCAGCTTGAAGCAGAGGTGCTTGCGGAAGTCGGGCACGTAGTCCCGCTCGACCACGTCGAGGATGGCGTCGAAGATCTGTTTCTTCGCCCGGCGATAGGCCGCGGGGCTGCTGTACTTGAGCCCGCTGAAGCGGGTGTGGTCGGCGACGGTCAGGAACTCGACGATCTGCTGGCCTTTCGGGCAGTCGCCGCCGGCGTCGGTCAAGAGCGAGGGCGTCGTCATCGCGAAGCTCACCCGGCTGTAGTCGCCGAGGCGATACATCGAGTGAAAGCAGCGGTTGAGGTCGGGATCGTCGGTGTGGAAGAGGTTGTAGCGCCCGAAGCCATGGTCGCGCAGGTCGATGCCTTCGACGGCGCAGTAAGCCATGAAGTTCGAGGCCGAATAGGTGTAGTCCAGGGTGCGGCGGGCGCCGGCCGAGAAGCGCTCGACGCCGATCATCTCTGCCGCCTGGCGCGGATCGAAGTTGCAGATGACCGCGCCGCCGGGCGCGACGCGGTGGGTCGTGCGCTCGCCCTGCGCTTCGAGCCGATCGTCGACCGCCTCGTCGACGGCCCCGACGATGCGATCGCCCTCGCTGACGAAGTCGACCACCCGCCGCCGCAGCAGCACCTCGCCGCCGCTCTGCTCGATGGTCTCGACCAGGGCGTCGACGAATGACTCGAAGTGATGGGTCGGGTAGTAGGCGCCCTGCACATAGCCGGCGAAGAGCATGACCCAGGCGAAGAACGACAGCCGCTCGGGCGGCTCGAGGAAGTCGGGCCACTGCAGCGCGAGCAGCGTCTGGGCCGCCGGCGGCACCGCGAGGCGATCGAAGACGTCCTGCAGGGTCGCGTCGCGATAGCGCAGCACCCGGCGCAGCTTGTGGATGTGCGTCAGCTTGCCCCAGGCCCCCTGCTGCTCGCCGAAGAGGGCCAGTTCGGCGGCGGTGGCCCGCACCTCGCCGACGAACGCGGCGCACGCGCGCCCGCCGGCCCCCGGGAAGCGATCGACGAGGCGCGCGGTCAGGCGATCCCAGTCCATCGGGATGCGCAGCGAGTGGCCCGGCATCTCCATGCGATCGAAGCCATCGGGGTCATAGCGCTCGAAGGTCACCTTCTCGTGCAGCCCCAGCTTGCGCAGCATGCGGTCGACGGTCTCGCCGGGGCCGCAGTTCCAGACGTAGTGCAGCTGCGCGTTGAACGCGATGCGGTCGGGGCCCTCGCCGAAGTCGAACGTATGGCCGTAGCCGCCGGGGTGATAGTGGGCTTCGAGGACCCGCACCCGCCGCCCGGCGCGGGCCAGCAGCGCGCCGACGGTCAGGCCGGCGATGCCGCTGCCGAGGATGAGTACGTCGGGATCGGATGGCATCGGTGCGGCTCCACGGGGTGTCGATGATGGGATCAAGCCGGTGCCGAGGGCCGTTGTCCAGCCTCGGTCGTGGCGGTTCAGGGGGATGGCGCTGGCGGAGTTGCAGGCGGGGGCGCCGCCGGAGTTGCAGGCGGGGGCGCTGCCGGGGTCTCCGTGGTCGGAGTGGGGGCCTCAGTGGTCGGGGCGGGCGGGCGCAGCCGGTAGCGCAGGCGCAGCAGGTCGTCCAACGCGTCGGTGAGCACCGGTTCAACCTCCGCCGGGCGCCCTTCGACCCGCACCACCCACGCCATGCCATCGATCAAGAAGAGCCGGGTGATGCCGTCGCCGACGACGCCGCCGCCGGCCCGGATACGCGCCGCGCCGCGGGCCTCGACCCGCAGGCCGAAGCGGGTCGCGGGCCCGTCCTGCCCGTCGATGATCGCCAGGCCGGCGTCGATCGCCGTTCGCTCGACCACCCGGCCGCCGCTCGGCGTCAGGCCGCCGTTCGACAGGGCGATGGCCAGAATCTCCAAATCGCTGAGGCTGGCCCAGGCGCCGCGATCGGGCGCGAAGACCGAGACTATGCCGGGCGCGGCGGGCGGCCCGACGGTGAGGCCGATGCCCAGCGGACCAGCGATCCGTTCGGCGACTTGCTGAGCATAGGCCGCCGCGGGCTCGATGGGCGCCGACGGCGCGCCGAGGCCCGCCAGATAGCCCGCCGCGGCGGCGAGCACCGGCGTGGGCATCGCCTCGAGCGTATCGCCGGCGGCCAGGTGGCCCTTCAGGCGGTCGAGCACCTGCTGCGCGGTCTGCGGCGGCGTACCGGGCACCGCCGCGGTGCCGAAGCAGCCGCAGGCCATCTCGGCGACGGTGGGCCGCACGCCCTGCGCCGGCCAGTCGCGGCGCAGGCGGGTCACCGGGGCCGCCCAGTCGAGGTGGCCTTCTTCGATCAACGCGGCGATCAGGAGGCCGGTGACGACCCGGCTCAGCGTGCCCAGCGGGCGCGATGTCTCGGCCGTGATGGGGGTCGGCGCCGGGCCGGCGGTGCGCCCGAAGACCGCGCGATCGACGACCGCCTCGCCGGCGATCACGGCGCTGGCCCAGCCCACCGCGCCGGCCGCGCGCAGCCGATCGCCGAGCCGCGCCCGCCAGCCTTCGACAGCCGGCTGCGGGATGGGCAGCGCCCGGGCGTCGGGCGGCACGCTGAGCGGCGCGGGCGGGGCGGCGTCGGGCGGGCCCGCGTCGACGACGGCGGCGTCGGCGACGGCCACGTCGGGCGGTACGGCGGCGACCGGCGCCGGCGCACGGCGGGCGGCGCATCCGAGCGCCACGGCGGCCACGATGACGAACGGGAGCGGGCGCAGGGTGCTGAACGCGGGCACGGGTCTCCTGACGGCGATGGTCTGCACGGCCGGCTCGACCGGCGGGTGGCCCCGAACGGTTCGACGCGCGGCCATGGTGCGGGCCGCCGACGCCCGGGTCAACGGCTGCCCGCCGCGCCGGCCATCGACGACAGCCGAGGTCACAGCCGGTGACTTTGCCCGTTGCTTCGCCCCGAGGCCGATGTGAATAATGAGAGGCGATCGATACACACGTTTCTCGCCCCCCACGGGAGTCATCCATGACCCGCCTCGCATCAGCCCTCACCCTGGGTCTGACTCTGTCCGTCGCCTGGCCGGCGTCGGCGCAACTCAGGCAGCCGGACGGGGCGTTGATCCCCGCCGGCAACAACCTGGGCAACGAGCTGAATACGCCGCCGCTCAACGAGGGCATCGACGTGCTCGCCGACGCCAGCCTGGTGCCCGAGGTCTTCACCCCGGCGCGGGTGCTCACCTTCAGCTTCATCGCCGAGGGGGCGGGCTTCGAGAACGCGTTCGGCTGGTACAACCTGGGGGCCGACGTCTCCGATCCGGCCAATCGCAACGTCATCTTCGACTGCAACGTCGAGCCGACCAACCCGTTCACCACCCGTCAGGTCGACTTCTGCGAGGAGCGCGCGGCGGGCCGCTGGACGGGCGGGCCCATCGGCTTCTTCCTCATCACCCCCGAGGGGGCGCCGGGCGGCAACTGCGGCGCCAACAACAACGTCGGCAACATCTACTTCACCGAGCCGCGGCTCAACGCCGAGGATCCGGTCAACCCGTTCATCCACCACCTGGTGTATCGCTCCAATACCTTCCCCAACGCGTTCTACTTCGGCTTCGAGGACCTCTTCCGCGGCGGCGACAACGACTTCGAAGACGCGCTGGTGCTCGTCGAGGGGCTGCTGGTCGGCGAGGCGCCCGAGGCGTGCGACGGCGCAGACAACGACTGCGACGGGCGCATCGACGAGGGCGCCGACCAGGTCTGCGAGAGCGCCTGCGGCGTCGGGCTGCGGGTCTGCGGCGGCGGCCAGCTGGCGGCCTGCAACGCGCCCGAGCCGACCGACGAGCTGTGCAACAACGTCGACGACGACTGCGACGGCGACCTCGACGAGGGGCTGACCCGGGCGTGTGACAACGCGTGCGGCGCGGGGGTCGAGCTGTGTCAGGCCGGGCAATGGACCGGCTGCACCGCCGCTCAGCCGCGGGACGAGCGCTGCGACAACGTCGACAACGACTGCGACGGCACCACCGACGAGGGCCTGCGCGCGCCATGCGCCAACGGCTGCGGCGTGGCCGGCGAGACCCGCTGCGTGGCGGGCAGCTTCGTCGAATGCGACGCGCCGCAGCCGGTGCCCGAGCTGTGCAACGGCCTCGACGACGACTGCGACGGCGACGTCGACGAGAACCTGCGCCAGGCGTGCCAGAGCCCGTGCGGCCAGGGGCTCGCCCGCTGCGTCGACGGGGTCTTCGCCGAGTGCTCGGCCCCCGCGCCGGCCGACGAGGCGTGCAACGGGGTCGACGACGACTGCGACGGCACCGTCGACGAGGGGCTGACCCGGCCCTGCGACGGCGGGTGCGGCGAGCAGGGCGTCGAGACGTGCATCGGCGGGGCGTTCGTCGGCTGCACCGCCCGCGCGCCGCTGCCCGAGCAGTGCAACGGGGTCGACGACGACTGCGACGGCTCGACCGACGAAGCCCTCGACCGGCAGTGCGCCAACGCCTGCGGCGAGGGGCGACAGAGCTGTCGCGACGGGGCCTATACCGCCTGCGACGCGCCGCTGCCGCAGCCCGAGGCCTGCGACGGCGAAGACCAGGACTGCGACGGCAACATCGACGAGGGGCTGGTCGAGGCCTGCCGCTCGGCCTGTGGCGACGGGGTGCGCACCTGCGTGCTGGGCCAGTTCGGCGAGTGCGACGCGCCCGAGCCGGTGGACGAAGACTGCGACGGCGAGGACGACGACTGCGACGGCGCGATCGACGAGGGGCTCGAGCGGCCGTGCAACTCGGCGTGCGGCATCGGCACCGAGATCTGCGTCGAGGGCGCCTGGACCGGCTGCAACGCGCTCGATCCCATCGAGGAGGCCTGCAACGGCCTCGACGACGACTGCGACGGCAGCCTCGACGAATCGCTGATGCGCCCGTGCCAGACCCCGTGCGGCGAGGGCATGCAGCTGTGCGAGGGCGGGCGGTGGAGCGCGTGCCCCGCGCCGGCCGCCAGCCCCGAGATCTGCGACGCGCAGGACAACGACTGCGACGGGGTCACCGACGAGCAGGTCGACTGCCCCGACGGCGCGGCCTGCGTGCGCGGGGTGTGCGCCCTGCCGTGCCAGACCTTCGAGTGCGCGCCGGGCTTCGACTGCATCGAGGGCTACTGCATCGAGGAGCCGTGCCGCGCCTGCCGCGCGTTCGAGGTCTGCCGCAACAACACCTGCACCGACCTGTGCCGCGACGTCGAGTGCGATGCCGGCGAGTACTGCCGCGGCGGCGCCTGCGAGATCGGCGACTGCTACGCCGGCGGCTGCGACGCGGGCAAGATCTGCGTCGGCGGCGAGTGCCTGCCCGATGACTGCGCGCTGATCAGCTGCGGCCTGGGCTTCGGCTGCCAGCTCGGCACCTGCTTCGCGACCTGCGTCGAGCAGCCCTGCGCCGACGGCGAGCGCTGCGTGATGGGCCAGTGCATGGCCGATGCCTGCGCCGGCGTCGAGTGCGAAGGCGAGCAGGTCTGCCGCGACGGCGCCTGCGGGCCCAGCGGCTGCGAAGGCATGGCCTGCGGAGTCGCGCGGGTCTGCGTCGACGGGGCCTGCGCCGACGATCCGTGCCTCACGGTGCAGTGTCCGCCCGACAGCACCTGCGTGACCGCCGCCGACGGCGCCTTCGAGTGTCGCGCCGAGCGGCAGCCCGAGCCCGAACCGCAGCCGGAACCCGAGCCGGAGACCGACCCCGAGCCGAGCTGCGACGGCGGCGTCTGCGGGCAGGATCCCACGCCGCCCGAGCCCGACGGCTGCCGGGCCCAGCCGGGCAGTCTGCCGAGCGGGGCGTGGTGGCTGCTCCTGGTCGTGCCGCTGGGTCTGCGCCGGAGGTGGCTTCAAGCGGGGGTCGTCGTCGTCGCGGGGCTCCTGACGGGCTGCTTCGGCGCGACCGACGCCGGCCCGATCGCCGACATGGGCAACATGGTGCCGGTCGATCCGGGCTGCCTGCCCGTCGAAGAGGTGTGCAACGGCATCGACGACGACTGCAACGGCCGCGTCGACGACGTGGCGAACCTGGACCGTGATCCCGACAACTGCGGCGGCTGCGGCAACGCGTGCGCGGTGCCCTTCGCCGAGCCGATGTGCGTCGGCGGCGAGTGCCGGGTCCGCCGCTGCGATCCGGGCCGGGTCGACGAGAACCGCCGCTCGGACGACGGCTGCGAGGCGATCTGTCCCGGCGTCGAGGAGGGGCTGGCCGACGAGATCTGCAACGGCGACGACGACGACTGCGACGGCGCGGCCGACGAGGGCTTCGACCTGGCCAACGACGCCGACAACTGCGGGGCCTGCGGCCGCAGCTGCCTCGTCGCCCGGGTCACCGACGCGACCTGCGTGATGGGGCAATGCCGCATCGCCGGCTGCGAGCCGGGCTGGATCAACCTCGACGGGCGCCCGGAGAACGGCTGCGAGCACCCCTGCGGCATGCCCGGCGCCGACGAGATCTGCAATCAGGCCGACGACGACTGCGACGGCGCGATCGACGAGCTGGTGGTGTCCGACGTGCAGTGCCTCGCCGAGGGCCTGTGCCGCGGCGCGCGGCCCGAGTGCACCGAAGACGGCGTCGACTGCAGCTACCCCGAGGGCTACAGCCCCGACGGCGAGACCCGCTGCGACGGGCAGGACGAAGACTGCGACGGCTCGATCGACGAGGACTTCGAAGGGCTCGGCGAGGCCTGCGACGGCGACGACGACGACGCCTGCGCCAACGGCACGGTCGTCTGCAACCCCGACCGCAGCGGCACGATCTGCCGCGAGGTGCGCCGGGGCCGCGAGCTGTGCGACGGGGCCGACAACGACTGCGACGAGCTGATCGACGAGGGCTACGATCTGCAGACCGACGCGGCCAACTGCGGGCGCTGCGGCGTCGACTGCAACGTGGCCAACGCGATGGGCACCTGCGAGGCGGGCGCCTGCCGCATCGAGGGCTGCGGGCCGGGGTTCGTCGACCTCGACGGCGTATCGGTCAACGGCTGCGAGTACCCCTGCGCCGGCGCGCCCGACCAGCCCGAGACGTGCAACGGCGCCGACGACGACTGCGACGGGCGCATCGACGAGCAGGTGGTGCCCGAGCCCGAGCCGGCCTGCCTCGACCAAGGGGTCTGCGCGGCGACCGCGCCGGTCTGCCAGGGCGCCGACGGCTTCGTCTGCCCCTACCCCGCCGAGTACAGCGCGGGGGCCGAGGCCCGCTGCGACGGCCTGGACAACGACTGCGATGGCCGCACCGACGAAGACTTCGACCGGGTCGGCGAGCTGTGCGACGGGGACGACGCCGACGACTGCCCCGGCGGCATCATCGCCTGCGCCGCCGACGGCGCGGGCGTGATCTGCACCGACGACGACGCCGCGCTGCCCGAGCTGTGCGACGGGGCCGATAACGACTGCGACGGGTTCTCCGACGAGGGCTTCGACCTCGAGGGCGACGCGGCCAACTGCGGCGCGTGCAACGTGCGCTGCGATCGCCCGGGCGCCGAGGTGGCCTGCGCCGAGGGCCGCTGCACGGTCATCGGCTGCCGGCCGGGCTTCTACGACGTCAACGGGCTCGAGGTGGACGGCTGCGAGTACGCCTGCGCCGAGATCGCCGAGGCCGAGGTCTGCGACGGGGTCGACAACGACTGCAACGGCCTGATCGACGACGGGCTCGCGCCGCCGGCCCTCGGCTGCGGCGGGCCGGGCCTGTGCAGCGGCCTGGTCGCCGTCTGCGCCGGCGAGGACGGCTTCGCCTGCCCCTACCCCGCCGACCACGAGCCGGTCGAGGTCACCTGCGACAACCTGGACAACGACTGCGACGGCGACATCGACGAGGGATCGGCCAACCCGGGGCTCGCCGACAAGGGCCAGCCGTGTCAGCAGGGGCGCGGCGCGTGCCTGCGGCGGGGCGTGCTGGCCTGTACCGAGAACGGTCAGGGCGTGCGCTGCACGGCCGAAGCCGGCGAGCCGACGGCGGAGACGTGCAACGGCATCGACGACGACTGCGACGGCATCACCGACGAGGGCATCGACCGCGCTTCGGAGATGGTGCGGGTCGACGTGGGCGGCCGGCGGGTCTGGATCGATCGCTGGGAGGCCAGCCGCCCCGACGCCCGCGCCGACGCGCTCGGGCTCGATACCAGCCGGGCGTGCAGCCGGCCGGGCGTGCTGCCCTGGGTCAACATCACCTTCGATCAGGCGGCGGCGGCCTGCCGCGCCCGCGGCAAGCGGCTGTGCACCGACCGCGAGTGGTCCGCGGCGTGCGGCGCGGGCTACCCCTACGGCGGCGACTACGATCCGGCGGCGTGCAATACCGGCAACGACGGCCTCGAACCCACCGGGCAGCGGGACGGTTGCGAGGGTCCGGCGGGCACCCGCGACATGTCGGGCAACGCGGCGGAGTGGGCCGACTGCGAGAACGCGGTCGACTGCCGCGTCGTGCGGCCGGTGCTCGGCGGCAGCTTCGCCGACGGGGTCGACAGCCTCTGGCGCTGCGACTTCCGGGGCAACGGCGCCCCCCAGGTGGCCACCGGCACGGTGGGCTTCCGCTGCTGCCAGAACGACTGAGCCGCGCCGGCCGTCCGGCGGCTCAGAAGCCGAGCACCGCCTCGATCGCCCGCTCCAACGCGCCCAGCAGCCGGCCGGCCCTCTCGAGGGGCACGACCGTGCGCGCGTCGAGCATGAGCGCGCCGTCGAGGAACCGGCCCATCACCGCCGGCTCGCCCCGGGCGAGCGCGACGGCCAGCGCGTGCGGGTCGGGGCCATAGATCGCCAGGGCCACCGAGGGCCGGTCGTCGGGATCGCGCCCGTCGCCGGGCTGCACGTCGACGATGCGGCAGTCGATGCGCCCGCCGAGCACCGCCTGCCAATGCTCGACGGCGACCCGCAGATCGTCGATCGCGTGGGCCGACATCACCTCGACCGGCCCGACGAGGCCGCGCAGGCGATCGTCGACGGTGGCCTCGAGCGCGGCCACCAGCGTCTTGTCGAGTTGCAGGATCCGATACAGCGGATGGGCCCGCAGGCGCTCGATGAGCGCCCGCTGCCCCACGACGATCCCGCTCTGGGGTCCGCCGAGCGGGCCGTCACCGGCGAAGCACACCACCTCGGCGCCGGCGGCGATCGCGTCGACGACGGTGTCTCGACCCAGCGGATCGTCGTCGATGGCGCCGATGGCATGATCGACGATGAGCGGCACCCCCTGGCGGGCGAGCTGGGTGATGGGCGGCGCGTCGAGCACCTGCCCGCGCAGCGGATGCAGGACGCAGAAGATGCCCGCCACCGGCGGCCCGTCGTCCAGGACCCGATCGAGCGGCGCGAGCACGTCTTCGACGGCGGTCCGGTTCACCGAGCCGACGGGCAGCGGATGCACGCCGGCCAGCCGCAGCAGGTCGACGACGCGCCGGCCGTCGGGCAGCTCGACCAGATCGCCGCGGGAGACCACCATGTCGCCGGCGCCGGCCAGCGCGCTCAGCGCCAGCAGCACCGCGCCGGCGTGGCTGCCGACGGCCAGCGCCGCCTCGGCCCCGGTGAGCGCGCACAGGCGCCCCTCCAGCCCCGCGCCCCGCGCCCCCCAGCTCGCGCGGGCGACGTCGAAGTCGACGTCGGTATAGCCCGCCGCCCGCCGGGCCGCGGTGATCGCCGACTCACACCACGGGGCGCCGCCCAGCGACGGGGGCAGCAGCGAGCCGGTGGCGTTGATCACCGCGCGCACCCGCTGGCGCAGGCGATCGTCGAGGGTCAGCTCGACCCAGCGCCGATCCATCGGTCGCCCGCCCTCGATGGCCTCGCCGGCCTCTTCGAGCACGGTGTGCGCGACGTGCTCGACGCGCCGTCGGCCGTGCTCGGCGATCCGCTGGGGGGTCAAGAGCTGGCTCAGCCCGGGCAGGCCGCCCGGCTCGGACTCGGCGACCAGCGCGGCGGCGGTCGGCGGCAGGCCCGGTCGACCGATCGCCACGATCTCGTGGCCGGTGTCCCAGGGCGAAGCCAGATCGAAGCCGCCCCAGTCGTAGCCCAACGCGCGCTGGATCTGCTGTTGGGCGAGCCCTTCCTGCTCGATCTGGTCGAAGCTGGACTCATCGGGTGCGCCCGGCGACCCCGGACCCCCATCCGCCTCGTCGCTCATCGTCGGTCTCCTTGGATTTTGCACGCCCGATTGTGGCAGAGATGGGCCCTCGCACGCACCTGCGACGCGCACATGCCGCCGCGGCGCGCGTCGGATGACCCGCGACGACCGCCGCTGCCGCCGATCGACGGCGCATACCCCGAGGATCGATGACCGATCGCGACGCCCCCGTACCCGCCCCGCGCGCCGACCAGCACCCGACGGCGCGTCGCGCCCGCCGGGTGGCCCGGCTGCTCGACGAGACCTTCACCGTGCCCGGCACCGACCTCAAGCTGGGCATCGACGGGCTCATCGGGCTCATCCCCGTCGTCGGCGACGCCATCGGCGCCGCGCTCTCGGCGACGGTGCTGGCCATGGCCGCCCGTGAAGGCGTACCGCCGGCGGTGCTGGCCCGCATGGCGGGCAACGTGCTGCTCGAGCTGCTGATCGGGGCCATCCCCGTCGTCGGCGACGTATTCGACTTCGTCTTCAAGGCCAACCGGCGCAACGCCGACCTGCTCGAGCGCGCGCTGGCCGATCCCGACGCGACGGCCCGCAGCAGCGGCGGCGCGCTGGCGCTCTTCGGCGTCGGCGTGCTGCTCGCCGTCGCGGGGATCGGCTACGGGGTCTACGCGCTGCTCGCCGCCATGCTCGGCGCGCTCGCCGGGGCCGGCTGAGCGGCGCCCGTCGGGTCCTGCGCCGCCCGCGGTGAAAGATCCGGGGCACCCGCCGTGTCGGTGAAGGGGCACCACCGAGGAGGCCCCGCAGATGTCCGCTCCCCCGCCCCAGTCTCACCACCGCGCATCCGATGGCATGGCAGATGCCATCCATGGCATGTCTCATCACATACCGCATAGCATCAAGTCATCCACGATCGATCACATCCTGCCGGATGGCACCCTGCCCGATAAGACCCTGCCCGATGGCATGCATGTCATCGACCGCACCCATCGCGGCGGCCGAAATCGGCTCCGGGCCGCGCTGGCGCTGGTCGTCTGCATGCTCGCGCCCGGCCTCGCGCCGGCGATCGAGCTCCGCGGCGCCGAAGGCATCGCCCTCGAAGGCTTCGCCATGGACATCGGCCTGGAGGGACGTTACGTCTCGGTGACAGTCGAGGCGACGATCTCCGGTCCGAGCCTCATCGAAGGCGAGCTGCGCTTTCCCTTGCCTCCGGGCGCCGTGCTGCACGAGACGGCGGTCTTCGTGCCCGACGACGAGCGCTGGGCGGTGGCCGAGACGCTCGGGCGGCGGCAGGGGCGCCAGGTCTTCGACTCGACCCCCAGCGAGCCGCGCACCTCGCCCCTGCTCGTGCAGCAGATCGGCCGCGACTTCTACCGGGCCAAGGTTCACGCGCCGGACGAGGCCGAGTCGCTGCGGCTGCGGATCCGGTACGCGCACCTCGTCGAACGCAGCGCCGAGGGCTATGCGCTGCGCATCGCGCTGGCCAACCCCGACCTGGGCCGCTCGCGGCCGGCCGCGTTGAGCGTTCACCTCGAGGCCCCGGCGGGCTGGCGGGTGCGCGGCATGCGCGGGCCGGGGCTCGCGCAGATCGACGACGATCGGGCGGTGCTCGTCGACCCGGAGAACGCCCTCGACGACGATCTGTGGATCGACCTCGAGCCGCTCGCCGAGCCCGGTCGCATCGGCGGGCTGGCCTATCGACCCGCCGCGGCGCACGAGGACGCAGCCGACGCGGTGCGCGCGCGGCTGAGCCCGCACACCCACGTGCACGTCCTGCCCGACCTGAGCCATCTCGCGGCGTCGCCGCGGCGCATGGTGCTGGTGCTCGACCGCTCGGGCTCGATGGGCGGGCAGAAGCTCGCCGAGGCCCGCCGCGGCGTGGCCCGGGTCGTCGAGCGCATGGGGCCCGGCGATCGCTTCTCGATCGTCGCCTTCGACACCGGCGTGATGCGCTTCAGCGACGCGCTGGTCGGCCCCGAGCGCGTGCCCGAGGCGCTGGCCTTCCTCGATGGCGTCTCGTCGGGCGGCGGCACCGACATCTTCCAGGCCCTGTCGGCCGCCGCCGCCATCGCCGACGATCGGGCCGACATCGTGCTCATCACCGACGGGCGGCCCAACGCGGGCTTCGAGAACGCCCCCGAGACGCTGGCGGCGCTCGAAGCCGAGGCGCGCGACCTGCGGATCCACGTCTTCGGCATCGGCCACGACCTCGACCAGCGCTACCTGACGGCGCTCGCGGCGGGTTCGGGCGGCGAGGTGGCCTTCGCCCTCGACGACGGCGAGATCGCCGGTGACCTCTTCGCGCTGTGTGATCAGGCGGTCGACGGCGGCGTGCGCGACGGCGCGCTGTACATCGACGGCGAGCAGGTCTGGTCGGGGCGCATCCTGCCGGGCCAGGAGCTGCAGGCGGCGGTGCGCGGCGACCGGCCGGCGGCCGTGCGGATCGATGGCAATACCGCCGCCGGGCTGCTCGATCGGCAGCACGACCTGCCGCCGCTGTCCATCGGCGCCGAGGGGCTGCATCGGGTCGTGCCGCCGCTGGCGGCCAAGGCCTGGGCCGACGCGCTCGAGCGGGAGATCGACCTCGAGGGCGAGACCGTCGAGCGGGTCGACGCGGCGGTCCGGCTCGCGCGGGCCTATGGCATCATCACCCGCTACAGCAGCCACCTGGCGCTCACCGACGAGGCGGACTACGCCGAGCGCGGCATCGATCGCATCGCCCGCGACCCGGCCGGCATCGCGCTGGATCCGGTGGACGGCGCCGAAGAGAACGAGGGGCGCATCGGCGGCGAGGGCGTCCCCGGGGACGACGCCGACGGCGACGGCATCGTGGACGCGCCAGCGGCCTTCGGCGCCGACGCGGGCGCGCCGCCGCCCGACGGGCAATGGGCCGGAGACGCCGGCGGGCTGGAGCCCGATCCGTCCGCCGAGGCGGCCGACGGCGCGGTCGTGGGCTGCTCGGCCAACCCGGGTCATGGCCCGACTCTGCCCATCGCGCTGGCGCTGCTGGGGCTCGTGGTGGCCGCGGCCCGCCGACGGGCCTGACGGGCGCGAGCGATCAGGGGCTCAGCGAGATCCGCAGGCAGCGATCGGTGGGCACGCCGTCGGCGAGACCGCCCACCACCAGGGCGCTGCCGTCGGCCAGGGTGACGGTCTGCGCCTCGGTCCAGCGGCCGATCGTATCGTCGGCCAGTCGCGTCGCCCCGTGTCGGCCGCTGCCCACGTCGACCACGTCGATCGTCGAGTCCGGCGCGCCCGCGAGCTCGCCGCCAAGGATCACCACCAGCGGGCCGACGCGGGCGGCGGCGGCGCCGTCCCGGACCACCGCCATCTGGGCGAGCGCTTCGATACCCGCCGCGCGCAGCCGGCGCAGCTCGGCCCCGCGGCGAGCGACGGCGCCGCCCACCAACAACACGCCGTCCGGCGTGCCGACCACCGGTCCACCGCCGTGGGTGACGTCCCGAGCGATCGGCTCCCATGCACCTCCACGCCAGGCGAGCGCCACGTCGTTGGGGCGCACCTCGTCGTTCCCATTGTCGCTGGCGACCTGCCCGCCGATGAGCACGACCTGGGCCCCCGCTTCGACGATCCGGTGGTCGAATACGGGCGGCTCGCCGATCTCGGGGTCGCTCCAGCCGTCGTCGGACATCCACGTCGCCGGCTCGCCGATGTTGTCGCTGTCGATGGGCCGGCCGGCCACCCCGCCCGAGATCAGGAGCCGATCGCCCAGCCAGATCGCGGCGTGGCGCCCGCGCCTGCGGGGCACGTCGTCGTCCTCGCGCCAGCCCCTGCGCCCCGGCTCCGCGAGCGACCCGTGGTAGATGAGGGTCTCGCTCTGCAGGTTGTCGACCGGCTCGTCGGGGCCCTGATCCCCCGAGACGAGGATGGCCCGATCACCGGGCAACGCGTTCAAGGTGTGGCGATGGCGCCCGCCATCGCCGAGCCCACCGGCTTCGGCCCACGCTGCGCCGTCGAAGGTATAGGTCATCTCGCTCAGCGCGGTGCCCGGCGGCATCTCGGGGCCGCCGCCGGCGAGCAGCGCCTTGCCCGAGTCCAGCGCCACGATCCGGTGGCCCACCCGGGCCTCGGGCAGCGCCGGGCACATGTCGAACCGCAGGCAGACCCGCAGCCCGGGCACCGCGCGGGCGCCGTCGGGACACAGCACCCCTCCAAAGCCGACGTCGGCCGCGTCGGCGACCGCGGCGTCGCGGGGTTCGGCGTCGCGGGGTTCGACATCGCGGTCGAGCGGTGCGCGGGCGTCGGTCGGCGCAAACGGCGGCCCGTCGACCCCTTCGTCCGGCGGCGGCAGCGGCCGGGGCCCGTCTGCACGGCCCGCGTCGGCGGCCACATCCACCCCCACGTCGACCGCCGCGTCGCTCGATACGACGGCGGGCACCGCGTCGAAGCTCGCCGGCTCGGGGATCTCGACGCACGCGGCGGCGGCGAAGAGCCCGAGGGCCAACGGGATCCGTGGGGCGGTCATCGGGTCTGCACCCGAATCGTGCGGCAGATCGGACCGAGGCGATCGACCCGGCCGCCCGAGCGTCCGTGCAGCCCGGCCATCAGCTCGTCGTCCCGGCAGCGTTGCAGCGCCTGCAGCCCGCCGCCGTTGCCGCCGAATGTGCGGCTGCCGGTGTCCGAGCGGCTGAAGCGCGGCTGTGCGGGGTAGCCCACCAGATCGAGGCGGGCGCAGGTGAAGCTGGCCTGATCGACCCGGGCGCCGCTGCGCACCTGCAGCGCATGCAGGAAGCTGCCGTCGGGGCAGACGAGCGTGCTCTGGCCGCCGCCGCCTCCGCCCGCCGAGCCGGTCCGCCCCTGCCCGCCCTGGGCCACCGTCGAGAAGCCGTGGGGCGACGCGCCGCGATCGACCGCGAGCCCGACCCGCTGGCAGATGACCGTCACCTGGTCCACCTCGGCCGCGGAGCGCACGTCGACGCCCACCGCGGCCATGCCGGCGCCGCACGCCAGGGCGAAGCCGCCGCCGCCGCCGCCGCCGAACGCCGTCAGGTTGCGGTCGGCGCCGGTGCCGAGCCCGCCGGGGCAGCCCTGATCCACCGCGCCGTCGCAGTCGTCGTCGACGTCGTCGCAGATCTCCGCCCGCGGTCCGGGCCGGGGCTCACAGACCACCGCCCCGTCGACGCAGGTGCGCGCGCCGGTCGCGCAGCGCCCCGCCTGGCCCGTATCGCAGTCGCCGCCCAGCTCGGCGAGGCCCTCGTCCACCGCGCCGTCGCAGTCTTCGTCGACCCCGTCGCAGGTCTCCGGCAGCGGGTCGAAGCGGCGGACGCAGTCGATCGCGCCGTCGTCGCACACCGTCGAGCCGGCGCTGCAGCGGCCCGGATCGCCCGTCTCGCACAGCACGTCGGCCCCCGGTCGGCCCTCGTCGATCGCGCCGTCGCAGTCTTCGTCGACCCCGTCGCAGGTCTCCGCCGCGGCCGGATCGCCCTCGCAGAAGTACTCGCAGCCGTTGTCGAGCCGCCGGTCGAGATCGTAGCGCTCGGGCAGGCAGGCGTCGAGCACGCACCCGCCGTCGACGCAGCCGGCCACGGCGCCCTCGAAGCGACACGCGATGTCGCATGCGCCGCAGCGCTCGGGGTCGCCGAGCAGGTCGAAGTCCTCGTCGGCGGCCCCATCGCAGTCGTCGTCGATGGCGTTGCACTGCTCCGGCGCGCCCGGCGAGACGGCGCCGTCCTCGGGCGCGCAGTCGAGCCCGAGGCAGTCGACGCCCACGCCATAGCCGTCGCCATCGGGGTCGAAGCAGCCGCTGCACACCCCGCTCAGCGGCGCGCAGTTGGGGGTCTGATCCGGGGCGTCGACGCAGCCGTAGCCCTCGGGGCAGACCCGCAGATCGCAGGCTTGCCCGCAGAAGCGGCCGTCCTGCAGGTCGAGGCAGCGGTCGGACAAGCCGCCGCAGTCGCTGTCGTCCTCGCAGGGCCGGCACAGGATGTCCGCCTCGGGGAAGCAGAGGAACGTGCGGTCGGGCCCCGCGTTGCTCACCGCCGCGCAGACGAAGCCGTCGGGGCAGCTGTCGGGATCGGCCGCGCTGCAGGGGCCGGTGCAGACCCGCCGGCCATCACCGGCGGCCTCGATGCACGGGCCGGTGACGCAGTCGTCGGCGTCGTCGCACGCATCGCCGATGGCCGGCAGCCGGGCGTCGGGCGCGGGCCGGGCGTCGGGGCCGATGTCGACCGGCGTCGCGTCCGGCGGCGCCATGTCGACGGCGATACACGCGCCGTCGACGCAACTCCCGGTCGCGCCGCACATCTCGTCGGTCGCGCACTCGGCCCCGGGCGCGACCTGGCTGTCGGCGCAGCCCAGCGCGCCGAGCACGAACGCCAGCCATCCGGCAAGTCCGACCGGCGCGCGCGTCGGCCACGCCGTATTCTCCCCATGTGACGGGTGCCCCATCGTTCCTCCCCGACGAGTCTCTCGACGTCTTCGGCGGGCCACGCGGTCCGCAGGCGCGCCGACAGATGCACGATACCGGATCCCGGGCGGCGTGGTCGGGCTTGTGGCTCGCCCGGCCGATTGGCCACAATGCGCGCGTTCGAGGGGACATCCCGCCGCGAGGAGGCAGATTGACCTGGTTCGAGGATCTGATGGGCTTCGCCGAGCGGGATGACGTGCGCGCGCTGATCACCGTCGAGGGCGAGCGCATGACCAGCACGGTCAACGGGCGCAGCTTCGGCTGCGGTCGGCTCGAGACCCCGCGGCTGGCCGATCTACGCGCGCGTATGGCCCGGCTCGGCGCCGCGTCGGGGCGACCGACGCTGCGCGAGGTCGTCGGCGACGTGGGGCGGCTGCACGCCGATCCGAAGAACGCCGGCGCGGTCTTCCAGGCCGCCTCGCAGTTCAACCTGCTGGAGATGGTCGACTACGGCGTCACCCCGGAAGAGGGCGTCGGGATCTACCAGTACGACAAGACCCAGGGGCCCATCTGCGCCATCGCGTGCGGCGCCGGCACCATCTACCGCAACTACTTCGCGCCGGTCGCCGGCGGCCGCGGGCAGACCGCCGACCGCCAGATCGACTGCCTCGCCGACCTCGGCGCCGCGCTGGGCAACGACCGCGGTCAGCTGTGGTCGATGGCCAATGGCTACGCGCTCGTGAGCGGCGCCGGCCGGGCCCACATCAACCGCGCGCTGGCCGCCGCCGACCCCGGGCGCATCGACGCATTGCGCGGCCTGCTGCGCATCGGCCTGCACCACGACGTCGAAGTGACCCTGCCCGGCGCCGGCCATCGGGTGACGCAGATCTACGGCTCGGCGCTGCCGGTGGCCTACGGCGGCGGGCCGGTCGACGAGTGGGCCCCCTTCGCCCGGCTGGTGCTCGACGCGTCCTACGAAGCCACCCTGCTCGCCGCCGCGATCGACGCCCGCGCCTCGGGCAATGCCACCGTCTTCCTGACGCTGCTCGGCGGCGGCGTCTTCGGCAATCCGCCGCGCTGGATACTCGACGCGATCGACCGCGGCCTGCACGCGGCGCAGGCCATGGGCGCGGGCCCGCTCGACGTGGCCATCGTCAGCTACGGCAGCCCGCGCAGCGATGTGCAGGCGCTGGCCGCCGCCTGGAACGCCCGTGCCTGAGCGCGCCCGCCTTCACCCGGAGTCTTCGATGATACCCACCCCCCACGCGGGCGGCCGCCGGCTGCTCTGTCTCGGCCTGACGGCCGCGCTGCTCTCGCTGGCATGTCCGGCGGCGGCGCACGACGCCGGCGAAGCGCGGCTCGATGTGCGGGTCGACGGCGAGACCGTGGCCATCGATCTGACGCTGGCCCGGGTCGACGCCCTCGATCTCATCGGCCTCGAGCCGGCCGAGGCCCCGCCCGACGCCTCGCTGCTGCCCGCGCTGCGGGTGGCGATGCCCCAGTGGCTGGTGCTCGAGGCGCCCGCGCCGTGTCCGTGGTCGGCGGTGAAGGTCGAGCCGAGCGGTCTCAAGGGGTTGCAGGTGACCGCCCGCGCGACGTGCGCCGGCGCGACGGCGCTCGATTGGCGCGCGGCCCGCCATCCGCGCATCGCGCTGCGGGCGGTGGGCACCTTGCATCGCGGCGCCGAGCCCGCGGCGTTCACCCTCGGCAAGCTCGATCCGCCGCTGCGCCTCGCCGAGGTGCCGGGCCTGGGCGCGTTCGTGCTCTCGGGGGTCGAGCACATCCTCATCGGCTGGGATCACCTGGCGTTCCTGCTGGCGATCCTGCTCGGCTGCAGCACGCTGCGCCGGGTGCTCGCGGTGGTGACCGCCTTCACCGTGGCCCACAGCATCACCCTCGCCCTGGGCGCGACCGGTGTGCTCGTGCTGCCGTCGGGGCCGGTCGAGGCGGTCATCGCCCTCTCCATCGCCATCGCCGCCGCCCTCGGCTTGCAGCGCCTGCGCGCCGGTACGCTCGACCACCCGGGGCGGGAGCCGGCGGTCGCCGGTGGCCTGTGGCCCGCGCTCGCGGTGTGCTTCGGCTTCGGCCTGGTGCACGGTCTGGGCTTCGCTGGCCTGCTCGTGGAGATGCTGCCCCGGGACGCCGGCCGGCTGGGTCCCCTGCTCGGGTTCAACCTGGGCGTCGAGCTGGGTCAGGTGGCGGTCGTGGGGCTGCTCTTCCCGCTGCTGGCGGCTCTCGGGCGCCGGCCGACCGGTCGGCGGGTCATCGGCGCGCTGCTCGCGGGCCTCGCCGCGCTGGGTACTCTGGTGACGCTGCTCCGAATATTGGGGTGATTCAGTAACATCAGCGGCGCAGTCTACCGACGTCACAAAATGTCACCTTGATCGAAAGGCCCGAATGCAGTCTGCTGCGAATGCAATCCCGGGGGGAGAGAGCACATGATTTCGAAGCATCGGCTGGTATGGGTCGTCCTCTGCGCAGGTCTGCTGCTGGTGGCGGGCTGTGATGACGAGCCGTCTGATCTCGTCGTCGACATGGGTGGCGAGGGTGAGGGCGAAGGTGAGGGCGAAGGTGAGGGCGAGGGCGAGGGTGAGGGCGAAGGCGAAGGCGAGGGTGAGGGCGAAGGCGAGGGCGAGGGCGAAGGTGAGGGCGAGGGCGAAGGCGAGGGTGAGGGCGAAGGCGAGGGTGAGGGTGAGGGCGAGGACCTGGAAGCCAACTGCCAGGCCTACTGCGCGCTGATGGTCGAGAACTGCCCCGACAGCTACCCGGCCGAGGTCGACTGCATGGCGGTCTGCCGCACCTTGCCCAACGACGGCGAAGACGGCGCCATGGACGGCAACTCGATCCAGTGCCGGACGTACCACGCCGGCGTGGCCGCCGACGACGCCGCCCTGCATTGCCCGCACGCCGGCGCGAGCGGCGGCGGGGCCTGCGGCACCTACTGCGAGGCCTACTGCAGCATCATCGAAGACAGCTGCCCCGATACCTACCCCGACACCGCGGCCTGCGAGGCCGAGTGCGCCGCGCTGCCCCAGGACGGCGAGCCGGACACCACCGCCGGTGACTCGGTGCAGTGCCGCATCTATCACGGCAGCTTCCCCGCCCTGGGCGATCCGGCGACGCACTGCGCGCACGCGAGCCCGACCGGCGGCGACGCCTGCGGCGAGTACTGCGAGGTCTACTGCAACCGCATCGAGGCCAACTGCGAGGGGCTCTACCCCGACCGCGACACCTGCATGACCTTCTGCGAGCAGATCCCGCTCGACGGTCAGCCGGGCGATACCGACGGCAACAGCATCCAGTGCCGCATCTACCACGGCACCGTGCCGGCCCAGGGCGACCCCGACCTGCACTGCCCGCACGCCTTCTTCGACGGCGGCGGCGTCTGCGGCACCTGGTGCGAGAACTACTGCGATCGGGTCGAGGCCAACTGCGACGGGCGGCTGGGCTACCCCGACCGCATCGCCTGCATGGACACCTGCGAGGCTTTCCCCACCGACGGCGAGACCGGCGCGATCGACGGCAACTCGGTGCAGTGCCGCATCTACCACGCCAGCGCGCCCAGCGCGTTGGATCCCGACCTGCACTGCCCGCACGCCGGCGCCAGCAGCGCGATGGACGTCTGCGGCACCGCCTGCGAGGGCTACTGCAGCCAGATGGCCACCCACTGCCCCGACAGCTACGGCAGCGTCGAGGCCTGCATGACCGCCTGTGAAGTCATCCCGGCCGATGGTGAGCCGGGCGCGGTCGACGGCAACAGCGTGCAGTGCCGCACCTACCACGGCAGCTTCCCCGCCGCGGCCGACCCCATCCTGCACTGCCCGCACGCCGGCCTGACCGGCGGCGACGTGTGCGGCGAGTACTGCGACGTCTACTGCGACTTCTTCGACGCCCACTGCGCCGAGCAGGATCCGGTCAACAACCTGGCCTGCGAGCTCAACTGCGCGGGCTACGACACCGGCGGCAACGACGGCGATACCACCGGCGACTCGGTGCAGTGCCGCATCTACCACGCCAGCTTCCCGTCTGCGGCCGATCCGGGGCTGCACTGCGCCCACGCCGCGCCCGACGGCGGCGGCGTCTGCACCGGGCCCAACCTCTGCGAAGAGTACTGCGGCCTGATGATGGAGAACTGCGAGGGCGCCTACCCCGACTTGGACTCGTGCATGCAGGTCTGCGATCTCTTCCCCACCGACGGGGCCGACGGCGATACCGACGGCAATACGCTGCAGTGCCGCATCTACCACGCCGGCGTCGCCGCCGACGACGCCGCCCTGCACTGCCCCCACGCCAGCATGAACGGCGGCGGGGCCTGCGGCAGCCAGTGCGAGTCGTACTGCACGATCGTCTCGCAGACCTGCCCCGAGACCTTCCCCGACATGGACACCTGCATGCAGGAGTGCGGTCAGTTCCCCGACGACGCGCCGTTCGACGCGATCGACGGCGACTCGGTGCAGTGCCGGACCTACCACGCGAGCTTCCCGGCGCTCGCCGACGCCGCGCTGCATTGCCAGCACGCCACGCCCGAGGGCGGCGGCGTCTGCGGCGAGCGCTGCGACGTCTACTGCAACCGCATGGACGCCAACTGCCCCGACAGCTACCCCGACCGCGACACCTGCATGTCGGCCTGCGCGCTGTTCCCCGACGACGCGCCGGCGGGCAGCACCGACGGCGACTCGGTGCAGTGCCGCATCTACCACGGCAGCTATCCGGCTTCGCTCGACGGCGCGCTGCACTGCCCGCACGCGGGCAATACCGGCGGCGGCGTCTGCGGCGGCTACTGCGATGTGTACTGCCGGACCTACTTCGACCAGTGCGGCGAGACGGCGCCGATCTACCCCGACATGCCCTCGTGCATGGCGGCCTGCGAGGCCTTCCCCACCGACGGGGCCGACGGCGACACCGACGGCAACTCGGTGCAGTGTCGCATCTACCACGGCAGCTTCCCCGCGGCGGCTGATCCGGCGCTGCACTGCGCCCACGCCTCCATCGGCGGCGGCGGCGTCTGCGGCGGCATCTGCGACGCCTATTGCGACCAGCTCGACGCCCACTGCACCGGCGACAACGAGCAGTACCCCAGCCGGGCCGCGTGCCGGGCGGGCTGCCTCGAACTCAACCAGGACGGCCCCTTCGACGCGGTCGGCGGCGACTCGGTCCAGTGCCGGGCCTACCATGCCTCCTTCCCCGCGGCGGCCGACCCGGCGCTGCACTGCCCGCACGCGGGCTACGACGGCGGCGGTGTCTGCGTAGACATGTAACGCTCGGCGTGCCCGCCCGTACGCGGGCACGAGAGAGGACGACCCCTACCCCCGCCCACCGCCCGTGTTCGGTGGGCGACGACCGCCCGACGGCGCTCCGCCAGCGGCCGGCGACGTATCAAGAGCCCCGCCATCGCGCGGAGGAGAGACCACATGCGACGACGCGAACGGCGCTTGCTGACCGTCATGCTCGCCCTCGGGGCGCTGGCGTTCAGCGGGTGTGAAGGCGCCCGAGGGCCTGCCGGCCCGGCAGGCGATGCCGGTCCGCCCGGTCCCGAGGGCCCCGAAGGCCCCGCCGGTGAAGACGGCAACGAAGGGGCAGAGGGGCCCACCGGGCCGGAGGGCCCCGAGGGTCCGGCCGGTGAACAAGGCCCGCCCGGGCTGTCGGGCGAGGACGGCGCTCAAGGCCCCGAAGGCCCGGAGGGGCCCGAGGGTCCCGAGGGTCCGGCCGGTGAGCAAGGCCCGGAGGGTCCCGCCGGTGAGCAGGGCCCCGCAGGCCCGGCCGGCGAGCAGGGCCCCGCGGGTGAGGACGGGGCCGACGGCGCACCCGGATCCGACGGGGCTCAAGGCCCGGAAGGTCCGGCAGGCCCCGAGGGCCCCGAAGGCCCGCAGGGTCCCGAGGGTCCCGCCGGTCAGGACGGCAACGACGGCGTCGACGGCGTCGACGGCGCCAACGCCATCATCGACACCGTGGCCGAAGCCCCCGGCGACAACTGCCCCGACGGCGGCGTCGCGCTGCTCGCCGGGGTCGACGACGACCGCGACGGCACCCTCGACGAGGGCGAGATCGACGACGTCTCGTACGTGTGCAACGCCGCGCCGAACAACGTCGTCGGCGACCGGCGCATCCGGGTTCAGGCCGACGTCGACAACCTGCAGGGCGTCGCCCGCATCGACGGCGACCTGTACATCGTCGGCAGCGAAGTCGGCGACGTGCGCCTGCCCACGCTGAGCACGGTCACCGGCTCGGTCGAGATCGAGAGCAACCCCGACCTGCAGACCGTCGACCTCGGCGGCCTCACCAGCGTCGGCGGCGGCCTCGACGTCGATCGCAACCCGAACCTGACCGACGTCTCGTTGGCCAACCTGGCCTCGGTCGGCGGGCACCTCTACGTGGGCGCGAGCCCGTCGCTCGAGCGCCTGGCGCTGACCAACATCGAGCGGGTCGGCGGCACCTATATCGTCAGCACCGGCTCGGACGCCGCGGTCGCCATCGACGGTCTGCCCGACTTCGTCGGCGGCGACGCCTACCTCGGCGACAACGACGGGCTCGGCGCGCTGCGCCTCGGCGACGGCTTCGTCGGCGGTGACCTGACCATCCACAACAACGCCGGCCTCGCCGCGGCGCGGGTCGACGGGCTCTTGTTCGTCGGCTTCGATCTCTTCGTGACCAACAACCCGGCTCTGCCCGAAGACGACGCGATCGGCGTCGCCCTCGACGCCCAGGCCAACGGCGATCTGATCGTCATCACCGGAGGCAACTGATGAAGACCCTCACCCGCATCACGCTGGGCGTGCTGGGCACCGCCGCGCTCGTCGGCTCCGCTTGGGCCTCGAGCCACCGCGAGGCGCCGCTCATCGCTCAGGATCCGACCGCCGACTCGACCGACGTCTACGCCTTCCTCGCCCCGGACGGCCCCGATCCCGGCGACGGCGCGCGTATCGTGCTCATCGCCAACTACATCCCGTTCCAGAAGCCGGCCGGCGGCCCGAACTACTTCAACTTCGCCGACTCGGTGCTCTACGAGATCAAGGTGGACAATACCGGTGACGCCGTCGAAGACGTCGTCTTCCAGTTCCGGTTCACCACCGAGGTGCGCAACGGCGGCACCTTCCTCTACAACACCGGGCCCATCGACAGCGCCGACAGCGCCAACCGCAACGTCGTGCAGCGCTACACGGTCACCCGGGTCGACATCGACGGCGACGGCAACCGCGTCCGGCGGGTGATCGCCGAGGACGTGCCCACCGCGCCGGCGCGCATCGGGCCCCGCTCGAACCCCAACTACGCCAACTCGCTGCAGGGCGCCATCTGGATGGGCGACGGCTACAAGATCTTCGCCGGCTCCCGCGACGAGGGCTTCTACCTCGACATCAACGCCATCTTCGACCTGCTCAACATCAGCCGCGTCGCGGGCCTCGGCAGCGACGAAGGCGTGGACGGCACCGCCGGCTTCAACGTCAACTCGCTGGCCATCGAGCTGCCCGTCGCCGGCCTGACCAACGGCGGCGTCGAGCCGGTCTTCGGCGGCGACGCCGGTGGCCCCGACGCGGTGCTCGGCGTCTGGACCACCGCCAGCCGGCGCAAGCACCGCGCCCTGCGGCGCCACGGCGACCCGCGCGACTTCGGCCCCTGGATCCAGGTCAGCCGCCTGGGCCTGCCGCTGATCAACGAGGTCGTCGTGCCCCTCGAGTTCAAGGATCAGTTCAACCGGACCCACCCCGCCGACGACCTCAACAACATCGCCGGCTACGTGGTCGACCCGGAGCTCTCGCGGCTGCTCGCGGCGGTGCACGGCCTCGAGGTCCCGTCCGCGCCGCGCGGCGACATGGTCGAGGTGATCCGCTTCCTGCCCGGCATCGCCACCACCCGCGAAGACCTGCAGCCGGCCGACCTGCTGCGGATCAACGTCTCGGTGCCCCCGGTGACCCAGGGCGACGCGGGCTACAGCAACCTCGGCGTCATCGCCGGTGACTTCGGCGGCTTCCCCAATGGCCGCCGGCCGGGCGACGACGTGGTCGACATCCTCGAGCGGGTCGTCGGCGGCGGCATCCTCAGCGCCGAGGCCACCAGCGGCGGCGGCGCGTTCGCCGACCTCGCGCCGAACAACGCGCTCAACGACGGGGTCGACAACAACGACCGGCCCTACATGGCCACCTTCCCCTGGCTCGCGCCCCCGCACGAGGGGTACAACCACGACCATGGCGATCAGTTCGACAGCACCTTCGATTGAGCACCCGCCCCGCCTGCGCCGCCTCGCGTGGGCGGCGCTCGGGCTGACGCTGTCCGTCGGCTGTCGGCCCGATGACCCTCCCCCACCCCGGCCCGCGCCGCCCGTGGCGCAGCCCGCGGCAGCGGCGACGTCACCCGCGCTGCAGATGCCGCCGAGCGCCGTGCCCACCGCCCCCGAGCTGGCCGAGCGCATCGCCGAGGTCCGGGCGCTGCCCGATCGTGCCGACAGCTGGGTCACCTTGGGCCAGGCATGGGTGCGCACGGCCCGGCTGGCTCAGCAGGAGGCCCTGTATCGTCGCGCCGAAGCCGCCGCATCCGAAGCGCTGAAGCGCCAACCGGGTCACGCCGGCGCGCTGCACTTGCAGGCGATGGTGCACCGCGTCGGCCACCGCTTCGCCGAGGTGAAGCGCGTCGCCGCCGATCTCGTGAGGCGCGATCCGCGGGACGATACCGCCTGGGGCCTGCTGGCGGACGCCGCGCTGGCGCTGGGCGATATGCCGACCGTCGAGCGGGCGATCGATCGCATGCTCGACCTGCGCCCGGCCCTGCCCGCCTTCAGCCGCGCCGCCTGGCTGCGCTGGCTGCACGGCGACGTCGACGGCGCGCTCGAGATGTGGGGCGAGGCCCTCAAGTCCAGCGGCCGCACCGACCCCGAGCCGCGGGCCTACGTGCTCACCGAGATCGGCCACCTGCAATGGCATCGGGGCCGGCTCGACGCCGCGGTCGAAGCCTACGATCTGGCGTTGACGGCGCTGCCGCAGCACGCGGGCGCGCTCTTGGGTCGCGGTCGGGTCAAGCTCGCCCGCAAAGACGCCGCCGGCGCCATCGCCGACTTCGAGGCGTCGAACCGCGCGCGCCTCGCCGAGCAGACCGCCGAATGGCACGGGATGGCCCTGCGCGCCGCCGGGCGCACCGCCGAGGCCGAGGCCGTCGACGGCAAGCTCGCCGACGCGGGCGCGTTCGACGATCCGCGCTCGATCGCGCTGTACCTGAACCACCGCGGTCTCACCCCGGCCGTGGCTCTGGCCCGGGCCAGGACCGACTTCGCCCAGCGCCAGGACATCTACGCCCACGACGCGCTGGGCTTCGCGCTGCTGCGCGCCGGCGACCTGGACGCCGCCGCCCGCCATCTGACCGAGGCCACCCGCTGGGGCACACCCGACGCCATGCTGCTGGCGCACCGCGGCTTGCTGGAGAAGGCCCGCGGCCGCCCGGATGACGCGCGGGTGTGGCTCGATCGGGCCTGGGCGCTGAATCGGCACGTGCACCCGCGCCTCATGGTCGAGGTGGCCGCCGCCCGCGCGGCCCTGGCCGCCGACCGCCCCGACCAGAAGGACGCTCCATGACACCACGCGCCCGACGGGCACCCATCGCGCCGCTCTTCGCGCTGCTCACGGCGTTCGCCGTATCGGGCTGTACGTCGAAGAAGGCCCCGCCCGCCGAGCCCCCCGGCGACGCGCCCCCGGCAGAGACAGCGAGCGCGGCGGAGAAGGCCGCCGCGCCGCCGACGAAAGCCGCCCCGGCGACCGGGCCCGATCCGCGCACCGCGGCCCAGTTCGCGGCGGCCTGGACCAAGCTGCGCGAGGTGCCCGACGAACAGCAAAGCGTCGCGGGCAAAGCCATGCGCGATGACTGGCACGGCCGCACCTACACCTGGACCGGCTACGCCGTGCCCGGCCTGTGCCAGCCGGCCCGCAAGCGCTGCGCGGTGCACGTCTTCGAGCGCCGATCGACCCCGGTCGAAGCCCGCCTCGACGGCTACTTCCCCCAGGTGCAGTTCACCGACGCGGGCTACGCCGCGCTCACCGCCGCGTGCAAAGGCAAGACCGGCTGCGTCATCACCTTCGCCGGGCGGCTCGCCGAGACCGAGACCGATCCCGCCGAGCCGCTGCGGCTTCACTTCGCCGACGCCACGTTCGTCGAGGGGCGCGATCCCAAGGCCGACGAGCAGTGGTTCGGCGCCCGCGCGGACGCCAGCCCGCCCAAGAAGGCGCCCAACGCCAAGGTGCGCGCCGGCACCCCGACGAAGAGCCCCATCAAGCTGCGCCCCCGGACTTTCTGAGGCCGCTCGCGACCCGCAGGCCGCCCCCGCCATCCCGAGAAGCATGATCACACTGCACCACCTCGAAAACTCCCGCTCGCAACGCATCGCCTGGCTGCTCGAAGAAGCGGGCGTCGACTACGCCGTCGAGCGCTATGCCCGCCAGCCGCCGGCCATGCTCGCCCCCCGCGAGCTCAAGGCCATCCACCCGCTCGGCAAGTCGCCGGTCATCACCGACGGCGATCTGACCATCGCCGAATCGGGGGCCATCATCGAGTACATCGTCGAGCGCTACGCCCCCGCGCTGCGCCCCGAAGACGACGCCGATCGCCGGGCCTACACCTACTGGCTGCACTTCGGCGAGGGCTCGATGATGCCGCTCTTGGTGATGCAGCTGGTCTTCGGCCGCCTCGCCGGCAAGCCGATCCCGTTCTTCCTGCGGCCCGTCGGGCGGCTGTTCGCCACGGCCGTCGACAAGAGCTACCTCGGGCCGTCCTTGAAGGCGCAGCTCGACCTCGTCGACGAGACGCTGAGCCAGCGGTCGTGGTTCGCCGGCGCGGCCTTCAGCGGCGCCGACGTGCAGATGGGCTTCACCCTGATGAGCGCCCGCGCCGGGCAGACGCTCGAGCGCTGGCCGCACATCGTGAAGTGGCTCGCCGCCGTCGAGGCCCGCCCCGCGTGGCGCGCGGCGGTCGACCGCGTCGGCCCGCTCGAGATCATCGACTGAACCCGCTTCGGAGATCCCATGCCCCCGACCGCCCTGCCCGCCCGCCGAATCACGCGCGGCCTGCTGCTGCCCTGCCTGCTCGCCGCGCTCGTCGGCTGTGATGACGACCCCGGCGATGCACCCGACGCCGCGCCGATCGTCGACGCGGGTGATACCGAGCCCGCCGACAGCGATCCCGTGGCCGACGCCGGGCCGGAAGACGCCGGCCCGAACGACGCCGCGCCGCTCGACGCCGAGCCCGTCGACATGGCGCCCGACGCCGCGCCGCCCGACGCCGGCCCCGAGGCGGCCTATACCTGCCAGCGGGTCGCGTCGGGCTACGGCCCGCAGGGCGAGGTGCAGATCGACGTGCAGGTCGTCGCCCGCGGCCTGGACGTGCCCTGGAGCCTCGCGTGGCTGCCCGGCGGCGACCTGATCGTCACCGAGCGCGACGGCGCCCTCGTCCGCATCGACCCCGCCGACCCCGACGCGCGGGTCCTGCTGGCCGACGTGCCCGTCAGCGAGGCGGGCGAAGGCGGCCTGCTCGGCATGGCGCTGCACCCCGACTTCGAGGCCAACCGCTGGATCTACCTCTACTACACCCGGGGCAACCGGCCGCCGGTGAACCAGGTCGAGCGGTGGATCCTCGCCGAAGACGGCCAGAGCGCCGTCGCCGACCGGGTCATCGTCGCCGACATCCCGGCGCGTCAGTTCCACAACGGCGGTCGGCTGCGCTTCGGGCCCGACGGCCACCTCTACATCGGCACCGGCGACGCGGGCTCGCCGCCGGCCTCGCAAGACCCCGACGACCTCGCGGGCAAGATCCTGCGGGTCACCGACGAGGGCGAGATCCCCGCGGACAACCCCTTCCCCGGCTCGGCGACCTGGATCTACGGCATCCGCAATACCCAGGGCTTCGACTGGCTGGGCGACGGCCGGATGGTCGTCACCGACCACGGCCCGAGCGGCATCCCCAACGAGGGCGGTCGCAGCGGACACGACGAGATCACCATCGCGGCGCCCGGCGACAACCTCGGCTGGCCCGACATCTACGCCTGCGAAGAGGGCGAAGGCCTGCTCGCGCCGTCGATGACCTGGGCCAACGCCATGCCCCCGGGCGGGGCGGCGATCTACCGCGGCGATGCCATCCCCGAATGGCAGGGCGACACCTTGATCGGCGTGCTCGGCTTCGGCGATGCCATCGGCCACCTGCACCGCATCCGCTTCGACGCGGCGGGCGACGTCGTCATCAGCGAGACCTACCTTCAGGGCGACTATGGGCGGCTGCGCGAGGTGGTCATGGGCCCCGACGGGCACCTCTATGTCACCAGTTCGGGGTGTGACGGCCGCGGAAGCTGCGGCCAGGGCGATGTGATCCTGCGCGTCGCGCGCTGATCGACTGGCTCACCGGGCCGCGCAACGGGCAGATCGCGCCGCGAACGCGGCGGTCAGGGCGGCGTCGACGGCGCGCACCCGCGCCGGTTGGTGGCGGCCCCCCGGGAAGAGCACGTGTATCGCCGAGGTCTCGGCCGCATACGCCGGCAGGACGCGCACGAGCCGCCCGGCCTCGAGATCGTCGATCACGTCGAAGAGGCTCTTGAACGCGATGCCCACCCCGGCGATGGCCCAGCGGCGGGCGAGGTAGCCATCGCCGCACAGCGGGCGCCGCAGCGACACCGTATACGGACGCCCGTCGGCGTACAGCGTCCACTCGGTGAAGGCCACGCTGGCGAGCTGCAGCGTGATGCAGCGGTGCTCGGTCAGATCGGCGGGCGTCTGCGGGTGCCCGTGCCGTTCGAGATAGGCCGGCGCCGCGACGAGCACCCCCGGATGCTCGGCGAGCCTGCGCGCCGTCAGCCCGCTGTCTTGCAATGGGCCGTAGCGGACAGCGATGTCGATGGCTTCGCGATGCAGGTGCTGCACCGTATCGCTGGCGTGCACCACCACCTGCAGCTGCGGATGGGCCTCGCGCAGCTCGACGAGGACCGGCGCGACGATCTGATAGGTGGTATCGGCGGGCGCCGAGAGGTGCACCGTGCCCACCAGCTCGCTGCCGGATGCCCGGGCGTCTTCCAATGTGATCTGCCAGCTGTCGACGATGCGTTGACAGCCGGCGATCACCACCAGCCCTTCGTCGGTCGGCTTGAGGACCCGGGTGGTGCGGTCGAAGAGCCGCACGCCGAGAGCCACCTCGACGCGCCGAACCGTCGCGCTGACCGCGGCGGGCGTGAGGTTGAGCTGGCGGGCGGCGCGGGTCATCGAGCCGGTCTCCCCCACCCGCACGAGCAAGGTCATGTCATCGAGTCTCATGGGCCGATTATCAATCGATCATTGAAAATCATCCAAGAAGACAGCGCTGGCCGCCGGCGCCGGCATTTCGCCATCATGCCGTCGAACCCAAGCTGACGGAGCGATACCCATGAAGGCATCCACGATGAAGGCCCAGATGATCCGCGAGAACGGCGGCCCCGAGGTCCTGCGCGGCGAAGAGATCGAGCGCCCCGCGGCCGGCGCGGGGCAGGTCCTGGTCCGGATCGCCGCGAGCAGCGTCAATACTGCCGATCTGATGGCCCGCTCGATGGGTCCGGTCGTCGACTTCATCCCCACGCCGCCGGCGGTCCTCGGCATGGACTTCGCCGGCACGGTCGAGGCCGTGGGGCCCGGCGTGACCGGCTTCGCTGTCGGCGAGGCGGTCTACGGCTGCGCCGGCGGTGTGGCGCAGCACCAGGGCACGCTGGCGGAGTACATCGCGGCCGATGCCCGGCTCATCGCCCGCAAGCCCGCGGCGCTCTCGATGGTCGAGGCCGCCGCGCTGCCGCTGGTCGCGATCACCGCGTTCGAGGCGCTCTTCGATCGCATGGGGCTGACGCTCGGTCAGAGCGTGCTGGTGCACGGCGGCGCGGGCGGCGTGGGCCACGTCGCGGTGCAGTTGGCCGTCGCCGCGGGGGCGCGCGTCTTCGCGACGGGCCACGGCGAGGCGCAACTCGAGCTCATCACGAAGCTGGGGGCGACGCCGATCGACTACGTCGCCGAGTCGGCCGAGCAGTATGTCGAGCGCTATACCGACGGCCGCGGCTTCGATGGGGTATTCGATACGGTCGGCGGGCAGAACCTGCCCACGGCCTTCGAAGCCGTGAAGCTCAACGGGCATGTGGCGACCACCGTCTCGATCGGCGAGATCGACCTCACCCGAGCGCACCTGCGCGGCGCGACGCTGCACGTCGTCTACATGCTGATCCCGCTCATCCACGATCACGGCGCCGCCCGCCATGGCGAGATCCTCACCGCCGTCGCAGCGCAGGTCGACGCCGGCCGCGTGCGGCCGGTCATCGACTCGGTCTTCCCGCTGGCCGAGGCCGCCGACGCGCATCGGCGGATGGAGGGCAAGGGGCGGCTGGGCAAAGTCGTCGTACAGGTCGCCGAGTGATGGCCGATGACACCCGAAGGAGCCGACGGATGACACCCCGCATTCAGACCATGGCCTACCAGCAACCAGACAGTGAATCTGACCGTGCTCGCTTGTCCGGTTCGCCGATGACGGCGTTGCTCGACTTGCCGTTGCCCCCAGCAGCGTCTGCGTCTCGCGCCTTGCCCTCGGCGAATCGGTCTGCGCGATCCCTGGTCAGCTTCACTGTCTGGTCGCTGTGCGCTGCCCTCGCCCTCGCCGTCAGCGCCTGCGCCAGCGCGCCGAGCCCTGCGGCCGACAATACACCCGACACTGCGTCTCGCCCTGCGCCGCCGGCCCCCACCATCATCCGCGTGGCCGACGTCGAGTGGCAGCCGCTCAACCCGGCCCGCGGCGACGCCAGCCCGCGCGCCGCGACCCTCTGGGGCGATCGCAACGGCAATGTGGCCACGGGCTTCCTCGTGCGCTTCGCCGATGGCTTCTCGTCACCGCCGCACATCCACAACGTGACCTATCGCGGCGTGGTGATCAGCGGGCAGGTGCACAACGCCGACGCGGCGGCCCCGAACTTGTGGATGCCGACCGGCTCGTTCTGGACCCAGCCCGCCGGCGGCGCGCACATCACCGCCGCCAAGGGCGAGAGCATCGCCTATATCGAGATCGACTCGGGGCCGTATCTGGTGCGCCCGGTCGACGCGGCGTTCGACGCGGGCGAGGTCCCGCTCAACCTGCACGCGCGCAACATCGTATGGTCCAGCGCCGACCCGGCCGATGCCGACGGCCCGGCGCTGGCCCCGCTCTGGGGCGACCCGACCGGTGGACAGGCCAGCGGCTACATGGTGCGGCTGCCCGCCGGC
>JAUHXC010000073.1 GCA_030427205.1 bacterium
GCGAGGGTTGTTCACTCGATCTACGCGTAGCGCAGCAAACCCGTGACCCGAGGAGCCGGATGCGGGAGTTCCGCACGTCCGGATCTGTGGGAGCCCCGGTCGGGTGACCGGCCGGGGCCACCCGACTCGCTGTTGGTATCCAGGGCGAGATAGTCGCCCGGGCGGGCGAAGATGCTCATCCAGTCCTCGGCCCGATCGGCCGGCACCTCGATGTCGCGGCCATAGTCGGCGTACCAGTCGATGATGCGCGCGACCGAGGAGCGATGGCCGAGGCCGTCGACGAACGGGGTCAGCACGGCGCTGTAGAACTCGCTGCACCAGGCCTCGTCGAGGTCGGCGCCATAGCGGGTGCCGTTCTCGTCGGCGGCGTAGTAGCCGACGCGCCCCTGCTTCCCGTCGAGCCATGCTTCGTAGAGCCCGGCGTTGACCATGTCCGCCCGCGCCCCGTCGAGGCCGTCGCCGTCGGTCATCTGGCGATGCCAGTCGCTCGCCACGCCCACCGGCCAGTAGATCGCCCGCCCGCCGCTCACCACCCGCCGGTAGAAGCGGACCCGCGCCCGATAGACCGTCGCCGACGCGAGGCCCGAGATCGACACGGCGGTGTAGGCGAACTCGGGCAGGTCGTGCAGCCACTGGATGCGCTGGTAGCTGCCGAAGCGAGACGCGGCGGTATCGGTCAGCGCCTGCGTCTCGACCCGGGCGTAGAGCGCGCCGTCTTCGAAGACCGCCGGCACGGCGTCGTCGGCGATGCGCACGAACACCTCGAAGCCGTCGCGCTCGACCCCGTGGCCCGCCGGTGCGGCCCACGTCTCGGGCTCGTCGATCTGCCCGTCGCAGTCGTCGTCGACGTTGTTTCCGCGGGTCTCGAACTGCCGCGGATGCACCGCGGGGTCGTCGTCGTCGCAGTCTCCGCGTACGCCGACCCATGGTGCCGGGCACGTGTAGTGCTCGCCGTCGAGCACGATGCGCATGCGTTGGTTGCTGCGGGCATCGGCCCGGGCGTAGCCGTCGCCATCCAGGTCGAAGAAGCCCGACCAGCAGTCGAGCGTCGTCGTCTCGCTGGCGTGGGCGGTGGCGGCGCCGATGGCGGTGGGCAGGGTCAGCGCGATGAGCAGGCGGGCGAAAGCACGGTGCATGGGGGCTCCTCGGGTCCGGGTTTCGTGAGGGGGTAGCCACGCCGCGCGCTGCCTCTTTCTTGTTTCGTCGATTTCTTGTCTCGTCGACCTTCATCCACTCCAGCGTGCGCGCCGGGAATGGTGCAAGCGGCCATCGGGTTGCCGCCGGCATGCCTTCAGTGACCCGTCACGCCGCTGGCCCGCTGCTCGTGGGCCTCGTCCTCGCAGCCTCGACCGTCATCATCTGCGCCGCCCCGGCCGCCGCCGCCATCACGCCGCGGAAGGTGCTGATCGTCGGCCAGGTCGACCCCGACGGCCCGTGGACCACCGCGCCCACCGAAGCCCGCATCGACCAGGCGCCGCGCCTCGCCGTCGTGCTGGTCGCCCGGGAGACCCACGGCCGCCGAAGCCGCACGGTCTACATCGCCGACGACGCGGTGAAGCCGCTGCGCATCCGCGGCCGGCGCATCGCCGACGCCCGTCGGCGCGGCTGGGATACGCTGAACGGCGCCGCCGTGCGCTGGTCGACCGTCGAGCCGCACGCCTGGGCCGACGCCGAGAAGATGATCTTCCACAGCAACGTCTCCGTCGACCCGCGCACGTGGGGCAAGTGGATCGGCTATACGCCCATCACCTATTTCGCGACGCCGCTCGGCCCGTTCGACGCGACGCCAGCGGCCCGGATCGTGCTCGCCCGGGTCATCCCGGCGGATCCCGAGGTCGCCCGCCGGCCCGCGGAGTTCGAGGGCCTCGGCACCATCCGCTATCGGGTCGAGGTGCGGCACGGCGGCCGTATCCTGGCCAGCCCCGGGCCCGAGGCCACCTCACGCACCGGCATCGACCGGGCGGTGCATCGGGTCACGATCCGCCGCGATGACTCCTATGTGGGCCACCTGACCGGCCTGATGCTGGTGCCCGAGATCTTCGGCTCGGCGGGCAAAGGGCGCCGCCACCAGACCGAGCGCTACGTCGGGGCCGACTGCGCCGACGTGCTCACCGGCGGCGCGCGGTCGGCGGGCATGCGGCACATCGACTACAGCAACGTGGCCCGCATGACGCAGGACGCGCGGCGGATCACCGGCGTGGTGGCCCTCGACGACGCCGGCAACCCGCCCGAGCCGATCGAGGGCGTGCGCGAAGGCGACATCATCCGCATCGACTACGGCGGCGCGCTGAGCGGGCATACCCCGCGCAGCTTCGATCATGTCGCGGTGCTCTACGAGGATCGCTCGCTGCGAGCCGACGGCACGTTCGGGCCGGCGAACGGGCGGCTCGAAGGCTTCGATCGGGTGATCCACATGGGCCACCCGCGGCTCGTGGTCGTGCCGCTCGCCGATCAGTCGCCGGCGTTGATCGATGTCTTGCGCTGGCGGGAGACGCCGCGGCGCCGTTGAGCCGAGCGGGGCCGTCAGGCGTCGACGGTCTCGGTTCGGGCTGTGCGCCAGGCCGGTCGCACCGGGATGTCGACCCGCTCGCACTCGCGGCCGACGGCTTCGGCGGCATACTTCAGGCGGATGAACTCCACCGTGTCGGCGGCGGGATCATAGACCGCATAGAACGCCCGCGGGTCGCCCTTCACCCGGCTCTCGCCCACCGAGCCGGGGTTGATCCATGCGTCGCGCCCCTCGAGCGCGATGACCCCTTCCTCGGCGCCGGCGTCGTACCAGCCGTCGTCGCCCTTGAGGAAGCACACCGGCCGATGGGTATGCCCGCGCAGCACGATCAGCCGCCCCTCGGGCACCTCGGCATAGGCCCGCATCGCCTGATGCTCCTGCCGACCGAGGATGTGGTTCTCGACGAGATCGCTGCCCGGATAGATCGGCAGCGAGGCGTCCTTGGGGTGCACCAGCAGCACGTCGTCCCGGGGCATCGCGGTCTTGGGCAGCGCTTCGAGGAACCCGACGATGCGCTCGAGCTCGTCGCCGTCGAGCTGCTCGATCTGGCGTCGGATGGCGGCCCGGGCGTTGCGGCTGGCCTTGATCTCGTCGACCGTCGTCTGGCCCCGATGCACCCGCACGATATAGTCGTCGTGGTTGCCTGCGACGTGAGTCCAGCGGCTGCGATTACGCAGGATGACGCTCATGACCGCCGAGACGTGAGGCCCGTAGCCGACCAGATCGCCCAGGCACCAGACCTCGCGGATCTTGCGCTTGCGCATGTCCCGCTGCACGGCGAGCAGCGCCGCCGCGTTGGCGTGCAGGTCGGAGACGATGCCCACCGGACGGCCGGGGGCGATGGCGCGCGACGAGCGGTCGATGGCCGTGACCCGCGGCGCGAGCGGCGCGCCGGTCGTCGGCGTCTCGCGGGCCGGCGCCTCGGCTGACGCAGGGGAGGGGTCGTCCGCGTCGGGTTCGCCCTCGGTGGCCGGCGCGGCGCCCTGCGGTTCGGGCTCGGGGTCGGCCTCAGGCTCGGGCTCTGCCGCGGCCTCGGCAGCCGGCTCGCTCTCGGCAGCCGGCTCGCTCTCGCCTTCGGGCTCGGCTGCGGGCTCGGCTTCTTCAGCGGCCTCGGGCTCCGCCGCAGCCTCGAGCTCTACAGCCCCCGCCCCGGGCTCCGGCTCTCTCACGGCTTCGGCCGCCGACTCCGGCTGCGCACCGTGCTCTGCTTCGGGCTCCGGCTGCATGTCGGGCTCAGGCTCCGGATCGACAGCGGGCGCGGGCTCGGACGACGCGCGGGCCTCCGACGCCGGCTCACCGTCCGACGGCGGGCCATCGGGCAGATCATCAAACGCCAGGGCCGACTCGAGCGCCGACTCGATCTCCGAGACGAACGACGCCCCGAGCGCGGACTCTACCTCTTTCCGCGCGCCTTCCGGTTCCGCCTGCGGTGTATCCTTGTCGACACCCCGAGGCGAGTCCTCGACGCCATCCTCCGGCCGTCGGCCGGCGTCGTGCGCGCCGTTCGACTCGCCGTTGCCGTCGGTCATGCGTCGGCGCCCGCCTTCGACTGGATCGCCCGGGCCCAGACCTCGATGCGACCGGCGCCCTTCCAGCGCTTGGTGATGCCCTTCACCTCGTCCCAGCGGCCGCGGATGCTCGACGGATCGAGCCGATAGACCGCCTGCAGGGTCGAGAAGTCGTTCTCCAGGTTGCGCCGCTCGGTGCGCAGCTGGTCGTCGAGGTGCTCGGCGTCGAGGCGGCGGGCGCGGGCCAGCTGCTTCTTGAGCCGATCGAGCAGCTCCGGGCTGCGCAGCTTGTCGCGCAGGGTCTGGGCCTTGCCCTCGAACTCGACGATCAGCGCGCTCAAGATCCGGGCGTCTTCGGCCAGCGCCTCGGGCTCCTTCTCGTCGATGCGGACTTCCTTGAGCAGCGCCTCGACCCGCTTCTCGGCCTGCTCGACCTGCCGCTCGAAGGCCTCGAGGTCGTCGCCGATGCGCTCCTCTTCGTCCTCGAGGTCGTGGCGCAGGCTGTCGAGCTGCAGCCGCACCGCCGACGCGCCCGGCCCCAGCTTGCCCAGCCGCCGATCCTCGATCTCGAGGGTGTCGGGGTGGGGGATGGAGACCTTGGTGCGCAGCTCTTCGAGCGCGTCGAGCTTGTCGTCGGCCCCGTCGAAGTCGCCCGACGCCAGCGCCGCCTCCAGCTGGCGCACCAGCCGGTCGGCCTCGTGCCAGCCGTCGAGCAGCGCCTTGATCTCGTCGGTCTCGCCGCCGAGCTGGGTCTGCATGCGCAGCGCCTTTTCCAGCTTCGACAGCTCGCGGGTCTGCAGGGCCTCTTCGACCAGCGCCGCGACCTCGTTCTCTTCGTCGCTGGTGCGCTGCGCCGCCGCCTGCCGATCGCGCAGCGGGCGGATGAACTCCTGGGCCGCCGCCCGATCCTCCGGGTCCTCCTGGTGCTTGGCGGCCAGGTTCAGCCGGCGGATGGTGCGGTCGACGACCTCCTTGTCGGGCCGGGTGCCCTTGGCCAACTCCCGGGCCAGGTTGCACAAGGCGTCGAAGTCGGCGGCCTGCTCGGCGTGCACCGTCTCGACCAGACCCTCCAGCTCGGCGCCGTCTTCCCACGGCGCGCGGGCCTCGACGTCGCGCACGATGTGCTCGATCTGCTCGAAGGTATAGCCCGGCTGCGCCTCGGAGCGCAGGCCCTCGCACGCCCCGAGCACCGCGCCGATGCGCTGCTGCCGCACCCGCTCGAGGAACTCGCGCAGATACTCCGGCGGGTCTTCGCCGTGGCGGGCGTAGACCAGGGCGTAGGCCTGACGCCACGCTTCGAGCGCGTCGCCCTTCTCCATGATGCGGAAGACGCCGCGGGCGTCGGAGACCAGCTTGCGGGCCTCGACCACCTCGCTCGCCGCGCCCAGCTCGCTCTCGCGCACCAGCTGCTCGGCCCGGTCGATGTCGAGGGTCGAGAACGCGGTGTCGAAGTCGATGGTGAAGCGCCGGATGCGGGCCTCGTTGATGAAGCCGGCGACGTTGGCCTCCGAGCCCATGCCCATCAGGCCGCGGGCGGTCTCGATGGCGGTCTCGACGTCGCCCGTCTCGAGGTGCTCGCGGGCCACGGCCATCGCCCGGGCGAAGTCGAAGCGCTCGACGATGACCTCGTTGTCGGGCACCAGCGGCGCCCAGCGGCGCAGGAACTCCAGGCTCGCGCGCACCGCTTCGAGCCGCTTGCGCGCGCCCGGGCCGTCGCTCTCGGCGATGGCCAGCTCGACCTCGTCGCGGCGCTCGGCGGACAGCGCCTTGACCGCCCGGTTGCGCATCAGATCGGCCTCGGCCTGCTCCTTGCGAGCCAGGGCCAGCCCGTCGAGCAAGTCGACGGCGTCCTGATATTCGCCGGCGTCGAGGGCGGCCCGCGCCCGCGGCAGCCGCTCGGCGGCCACATCGACCTGATCGCGCACCGCGGTGTAGTGCTCGACGAGGGCCTGGAATTCGGCGCGCTCGTCGTCTTCGAGGCGGTCGACGAGGCTCTTGGCCACCCGCACGACGCCCTCGTAGTCCTGTTTGGCCTCCAGCTCTTCGATCTGGTCCAGCGCCCGCCGCCGCTCGGCGGTCAGGGCCATCGCGGCGAACTCCTCGTCGTGGGCCGCGTAGGGCTCGCACAGGTCGAGGGCCCGCTGGGGATCGGTCGCCAGCAGCGTGCGAGCGAGGGCCAGGGCCTCGTCCCGCTGGATGTCGAACTGATGGTCCTGCTTGCTCGCCGCGATCTCCGCCCGGCGCTCGGGCACCTCGGCGGCCAGCGTATCGAGCAGGGTCTTCACCTCGTCGAGGCGCCCCTGGCGGGCCAGCTTCTTGGCCCGCTCCAGCTCGCGGTCGCAGCGCTCGAGGCGGGCCTCGAGGCTGTTGGCCTGCTCCGCCAGATCGGCCGCCTGATGCCGCAGATCGGTGATACCCGGCGGGGTGCCGGTCACCTCGGCCATCTCCTCTTCGAGGATCTCGATCGACTGGCGGATGGCGCCCACCCGCTCCAGGCGGGGGCGCACGTCGCCCAGCCGCGTCGAGAGCAGGGTCACCTTGGCCTTGAACGGCGACAGCCAGCGCTGGAGCACCGTCGAGCGCAGCCGCTCGAGGGTCTCGTTGCTCGGCCCCTGCGCGGTGATGCCCAGGTCCAGCTCGTTGAGCGCCTGCTCGAAGCGGCCCTCGTCGAGCAGCTGGCGGATGCGGTCGGTCAGCGCCGCCTCGCGGGCCCGCTTCTCGACCTCTTCGGTCAGCTCGCCGAAGCGCTCCTCGAGCTGCTCGGCGAAGTCGGACTCGAGCAGGTGCCACCAGTCGCGCCGCTGGCCCAGGCGCTTGAGCGCGGCCTCGACGTTGTTGTGCTGGCCGTAGAGCCGCTCGGTATCGGTCAGGTGCTTGCTGACCACCGCCCGGATCTTGGGCCGCACCCGCACCGTCAGCGTATGGATCGCCTGATCGATGGGCACGAGGTCGGGGCCGTCGAAGCGCACCATGCGCTCGCCGCGGGCCCGGCGGGACTCGTAGTCCTCCAGCGCGCGCAGGTTGGGGCCCAGCTCGTCGAGGGCCCCCATCGTGGAGATCTCGTCCTGGGCCCGCTCTTCGGTCTGGATGCGGCGGTCGATGAGGTCGCGCTCTTTGCGCAGCTCGTCGATGTCGATCAGATCCTGGAAGTGCGGCGCGTCGTCGAGCAGGGCGTCGAAGATCGAGCGGGCGTCACGCAGCGACTCGAGGAAGGCGCCGGGCTTGATCAGGTCGCGGGCCTCGCGCAGGCGGTCGCGGAAGCGCTCGCGCTCCTCGTGGCGCCGCTTGGCCGAGGCCAGGTCGGCGTCGCACAGCGCCAGCCGCTGCGGGTCGTGCTTGGCCCGGCTCAGCTTGTGCAGCGTCTGCTCGGCCGCCTCGAAGTCGTTGACCTGCAGCGCGCCTTCGAACTGCCGCAAGAGCTGGGGGAAGCGCATCTCCTGGCGCTCGAGCACCGCGTTGTGCAGCAGCCCCAGAATCGGCTCGTCCATGCCCTTGAGCTCGAGGCTCAGGCTGTCGATGACCTCCTGATAGCGCTCGTCGTTGAGCGGCGCGACGTAGTCGGTGCCGACCAGCCGGCTGGCCTCCTGCGCCAGCTCGATGAGCGGGTTGTCCGAGCGGCGGCCGAGCAGCGCCTGCACGACGGCGGAGAAGTTGCCCTTCATGCCGCCGGGGCTCGCGCCCTCGCCCTTGTCGTCGGCGCCGCGGCCGGTGGGGATGCGGAAGTTGCCCGTCGCCCCGGGCGTGCCCATGCCGCCGACGATCGACTTGCGGGCGCGGGGCACCGCCGGCCGGCTGCTCGGCCGGGCCAGCGAGCCGCGATCGCGCAGGGACGCGCCGCGCTTGGGCGGCGACTTCTTGTCGTCGTCCTCGCCCTTGTCGTCGGTCGCACCGCCCCGGCGATAGTTCTGGAAGAGCCGGGAGCGGCTGCTCTGGTTGTCGTCCACCATCGGGTGTCCTCGCACTCGCGGGCCGGGGCCCGTCGGCTACCAGTCGTCGGTCAGATACGACGGCTTGCTGTCGCCGTCCTTGGGCTTCGGCGGCTTGGGGGTCGGCGCCTTGGGCTTCTCGCTGGCCGCCGGCTTGTCGTCCGACGGCTTCTTCGAGCCCCCGCCGGCCCCTTGCCGGGCCTTCTTCTCCCGCTCGATCTGCTCGCGCAGCTTGCGGGCCCGCTCCAGCATGAGTCGCTTGTTGCGCTGATCTTCGGTCTCGCGCCTGGCCGGCGGCTTGCGGCTGCGGCTGCGGGCGCGGCTGCGCTTGCGCGCGGCGGCTTCGGCGGCGGCCTTCTCCGCGGCTTCCTTCTCGGCGGCCTCGGCGGCGGCCTTCTCGGCGGCTTCCTTCTCGGCGGCCTCGGCGGCGGCCTTCTCGGCGGCTTCCTTCTCGGCGGCCTCGGCGGCGGCCTTCTCCGCGGCGGCCTTCTCGGCGGCCTCGGCGGCGGCCTTCTCCGCGGCGGCGGCGGCGGCCTTCTCGGCCTCCGTCGGCGCGCTCTTCTCCGGCGGTGTCACCTCTGCCGGGCCCGGCGGCGGCCGCAGCAGCACGATCGCGGCCACGACGACGACCACCACCAGCACCGACAGCGCGATCCAGGTATTGCGGGCGTCCTTCTGCTTGCGCTGGCTCGGCACCCGGCCCGGTGGCGGCTCGGAGGGCGGCGTCGGGCGTCGGCGCACCGGCGGGGCCATCATCGAGGCCGGCAGCCGGTTGGGCAGGGTGCGCGCGTCGGAGATCGCCGCGCCGGCGGGCATGGCCGCCGCGGCCGGCGCCGACATCGGGTCGAGCACCCGGCGGGCGGCCTGCACGTCGGGGTCGTTGGGGCGCCGCTGCTCGGCCTCGTCGAGCTCGACCCGCAGGTCGCTCATCAGCCGCTTGACGGTCTCGTCCTCGGGGCGCCGTCGCTGCAGCCGGGTCAACAGCTCGGCCCGGCCGGCCAGCCCCGCCTCGTGGCCCAGCTTGTCCAGCCCGCGCACGTAGAGCGACAGGGTCTGGTGGGCCTCCGACGCGCGCTCCGAGCGCTCGCGGAAGCGGCGGCGCCAGGTCTTGAGCGCGTCGAGGGCCTCGGTGCTCCAGCCGCGGTCGAGATCGGTATCGCGCAGGGCGTCGGTGACCGCCCGGGCGCCCTCGCTCAGCCCGTCGGCGTCGGTGCGCACCTTGTCGGTGATCTCCCGTTCGGTGGTGCGCAGCCGCAGGTCCATGTTCTCGATGATGCGGTCGAAGAGCTTCTCGGCCCGATGCAGCGGGAAGCAGCCCCGCTGCGCGGCCGAGAGGTTCATCGCCGTGACCACGTCGGGGATGACCTCCGCCGGGTGGGGCGGCGTCTCCGCGCCCGGCGGATCGGTGCGATCCCACGCCTGCTGCAGCGCCTGCAGCTCGCGCACGCCCGGCGCCTCGGCGTATTGCTCGAAGCCCTCGAGCGAGACCTTGCCCTGGCGGGCGAAGCGCCGGCGGGCGGCCTGCACGGCCAGCTCGCTCTGGTCGACCTCGGTCTTGCGGGCCGCGGGCGCCGGCAGGGCGGTGAACTGCTCGCGCAGCATGGGGAAGCGCTCGTAGAGCGCCTCGGCGTAGCGCACCTTGCTCAGCGAGGCGAGGCCGTCGGCGATGAGCTGGCGCGCCTCGTCCTTCTTGCCGGCGTCGAGGGCCTTCATGCCCGCCCGGCCGTCGCGCAGGCCCTTGGCCTCGTGCTCGAGGTCGCCGAGCAGCGAGCTGACCGAGGGGTGATCGGTCAGCCGCTGGCGCAGCGCCGTGATCTGCTTCGCGGCCTCCGACCAGTCGAGGTTGGCCATCGCCTTGGCGATCTCGTGGGCCTCGCCGGCGTAGCCCGGCGCCCGGCGCGAGACCGCGGCCAGCGCCCGCAGGTGATAGCTCTCGAGCGACTTGCCGATGTCGAAGCCGCCGGCCTCGTCCGCCGACTTCACCGCGGCCCACAGCCGGCCGATGAGCTGGCCGTCGGGCCCCGAGATCTCCTCCGACTGCGCCAGCAGGGCGCGGCCGTCCATCTGCAGCGCCTGATCGCGGGTCGCCAGGGCGATCTCGACCGCCGCGGCGGCCTGCTCGGCCAGCCCCACGCGGTCGTCGTCCCCCGCCTCGCGCGCGTCGAGCAGGCAGGCCTTGACGAAGCCGAGCAGGTTCTCGGGGCGGTCGCCGAGCATCGCCTCGACCGCCATCAGCGTCGAGAGGAACTCGTCGAGCCGGGCCCCGTCGGGGTGCTGGATCAGATCTTCGAGCAGCAGGCGGATCGCCCGGTAGTAGCGGCTCCAGCGGCTGGGCGGGTCGTAGATGCGCCCGCTCCACTCGCTGACCGTCTCGCCGCCGGCGAGCAGCGCGTCGAGGTAGCTGGCGGTGGTGCGCAGATCGGCCGGCAGCCAGCCCGTCTCGGGCTTGCGGCTGTCGGCGACCACGTTCCAGTCGAGGATGACCACCCGCCCCGAGACGTGATCCCAGAAGATCGCGTCGGACTTGAGGTCCTGGGCCCGCAGCCCCAGCGAGGTGGCCGTCGTCAGCGCCTCGCCGATGCGGATGGTGATGCCCACCGCCTGCTCGGGGCGCACGATCTGCCGGTTGGAGAAGAGCCGCGCGAGGGGGCGCCCGGGGGCGACCTCCATCACGAAGAAGCGCTCGGCCGGGTCGCGGTCGAGCACCTTGGGGAAGGCCGACTGGCTGTCGGGCCGGTCGGGGAAGAGCTCGCGCTCCTGCCGCCGCAGCGCCTGCAGGCGGTCGGCCTCCTGCATGAAGTCGCGCGGGGTGAGGCTGATGTCCTCCTTCATGGCCTTGATCGCCACCTGATCCCCGGCGGGATCGGTCGCGAGCAGGACCCGGGCGGTATGGCCCTCGCCCAGCACCCGGATGGGCGCATAGCGCCGGTCGTCGGCGTAGAGTACCCGCAGCCCGTCGGTCGCCGTACCACTCATCGTCACACCGCCGATCCGGAGCTGCGCCCGTCGTCGTAGGCGATGATCAGGTCGCCGACCCGCTCGACCTGCCCCGGCGTCAGCCGCCCGGCGATCACGGTGCGGGTCGCGCCGTCTTTGTCGAAGCGCAGCGAGACCTCGACGTCGCGGCCGAAGCCGCGCTTGATGTCGAGGCCGACGAGCAGGCCCTCCCGGGCGGGGATGGCGTCGAGCGGGGTGCTCGAGCTCCACGCGCGGGCCACCGAGAGGCTGGTGGAGGCGAACTCGCTGGGGCCGAAGGCGTCGCGCACGACCAGCCGCCCCGACAGGGCGCGCAGCCGCGGCATGAACGCCAGCCCGGCGCCGACGAGCAGCACCGCCGCCCCGCCGGCGATCAGCCCCATGGGCGGGCCGTCGCCGCCCGTCTCCTGGGCCAACGCCGTGAGCGGTACGAGCCAGCCGGCGAAGCCGCTCAACGCCGCCGTCGTTCGCATCCCGCGCACACGCTCCTCCATGGCTGCGGACCGGGCCCCTGTGGCCGGACACCAGTCGGCATCACACGGGAGATCACCGTCATTGTCAAATTGGAGATTTGTGCGATTTCTCACGCAGTATGCCCGAATCCCGCGCCCCGGGCGACCACCTCGGCGGCCTTGCCCGACGACCCCCGCCCGGGGCACCATCCGCCCCATGCATACCCGCGCCCCCGACCACGCCCCGCCCGTCGCGCTGCTGCGCGCGCCGCAATCGTTCATCGGCCGGGCCCCCGGCCAGCGCCTCGACCGGGCGTCTGCGGGCCGGCCTCGGGTCCGGGCATCGTGGGCGCCCGTGCTGCTCGGTGGGTTCATGGTCGCCTCGTTGGCCGTGCCGCTGGTGGGCTGTGGGGGGTCGTCATCGCCATCGGTACGCTCGACGCCGGCCGAAGCGTCCGGCTCCACCGACGCCGACAAGTCGCCGGCCACGCCCGCCGGCGGCGCGCTGTCGGCCCAGCTCGCCCGCGCGCTGCCTGCCGACGGCGCGTCGACGGCGGTGGTGGCCTTCGCCGTCTTCCGCCCCGCGGTGCCCGCCGACCTCGCCCGCGAGCAGAAGATCGCCGAGGCGGCGGTCAAGGCCAACCTGCGGGTGGTGCCGCCCACCGTCTCGTCGGTGGCCCGCCGGCCGATGCCCGACCCCGAGGTGATCATCGCGCCGGTCGACGGCGAGCTGCCCCTCGATCTGCCGGCGCTGATCGCCGGGGCCGGCGAGGCGGCGCCGCTGCTGGAGAAGGCGCGCGCGGTGTGGATCGTGGGCTACGCCGGGCGGGTCTTCGAGCACGACGCCCAGGTGCGGGCGGTGGCCCTCGGCGCCTGGGCCTTCGCCATCGAGGGGTCCGCGGTCGTCGATCTGGGCACCCGCCGGGCCTGGACCCGCGCCGAGTACCTCGAGTGGATCAAGGCCGATGACTGGATGGCCGATCAGGTGACCGTCGACGCCGAGCAGGCCGAGGACGGCACGGTGACCTTCTTCACCCGGGGCATGGCCCGCTTCGGCCAGCCCGACCTCGAAGCGGCGAAGGTGCCGGCGGCCGAGGCCCGTGAGCGCTTCGCAGAGTTCCAGGCGCTGCTCGCCGCACTGCGGGCCCACGGCCCGGCGAAGCCCGGCGATACGGTCGGCGGGGTGACGCTCGGCCGCTGCGTGCGCCCGCCGGAGGCCATCGAGCGGACGTGCGTCTCGATGTGAGGGCCGGCCCGGCGCCGCGCCCGCGGCTTTCGGGCTCGCCGGGGGCCCGGGTCGCGCTGGGCCTGCTCGTTGGCCTCTGCGTGACGCTGTCCGGGTCGCCCGCCGGTGCGCAGACGCCCGCCGGCACCGCACCGAACCCTGCACCGGACCCTGCACCGAACCCTGCGGATGCCCGCCAGGGCGCCCCCGCGGCCGCCGGTGACCCGAAGACCGCCGAACCCTCGTCCGATGTCTCCCCCGACGGATCGCCGCCCAGCGGGGCGTCTGGCGCCTCCGCGGGGCCATCCGAGGAGCCATCCGCCGAGCCGGGGGCCGCCGCCGAGACCGCCGCGCTGGGGGCCTTGATCGACGCGGCCCGCTTCGGGCCGGCGCCCACGGTGCGGGCGGTGAGCTACGCCGACGGGCGGGCCCTCGACGCGGCGTCCCGGGTGGCCGTCGACGGGCTGGTCGGCCAGCCGGCGACCGGCGAAGCGCTCGACGGGCTGGTCCGCGCGCTGGCCCGCAACGACGCGCCCGGCCTCGACCTGCGCCGGGTGCCCACCGACGACGCGGGCCTGATCGACGTGCTGATCGTGCCCGAAGACCGCATCCGACGGGTCGGGCGCCTGCGGCCGACGACGGCGCCGGTGGGCACCCCCGACCTGGACGCCGACCGCCGGCTGCAGCGGCGCATCGAGGGCATGGTCGCGCCGCTGGCCCTCGAGGAGGGGCACGTCTTCCACCCGTGGTTCGAGCGGCGCGACGCCGAGCGGGTGCAGCGCTACTTCGTCGAGCAGGGGCACCCCTTCGCCCGGGTCGACATCCGCCGCTTCGAGACCCCCGGCATCGTCGACGTCACCTGGCGGGTCGCCCCCGGGCCGAAGCTGGCGGTGGGCGGGGTCAGCGTCGCCGGCCTGCCCGATCCCGTCGATCGGCCCACGCTGGGCACCGTCGGCGGCCGCGCGGTCCTGCCGTGGGTCGTCGCCGACGACGTCGAGCGGCTGCGGGGCCACGTCTGCCGGGCGGGTTTCCCCGACGCGCGGGTCGCGGTGGAGACCGCGCTGGGGCAGCGGGCGCTCTACCTGTCGTTCGTCATCGAGCGCGGGCCGCCGGTGTCTGTCGGCCGGCTCGACGTCGACCTGCCGGCGGGGGTCTCGGCGCTGCCCGCCGCCGTGCTGGCCGATCTGCCGGTGCGCGCCGATGGCCCGTGGTGCCCCGATCTCGCCCGACAGGCCACGGCGCTGATCCGCGAGCGCCTCGAAGCCGCCGGCCGGCCCGACGCGACCGTCGGCTGGCGGGTCGCGGCGCTGCCCGGCAAGCCGCCGACGGTGGCCCTGACGCTGCAGGTGGCCGACGCCGGCGCGGTGCGCATCGGCCGGGTGTGGTTCGCCGGTAATCGGGTGACCCGGGTCGACCTGCTGCGCGAGCTGGTGACGGTGCGGCCGGGCGACCTCTACGATCCCGAGGCCATCGACGACAGCGTGCAGGTGCTGCGCCGCTCGGCGCTCTTCCGCCGGGTCGAGGCGCGCACGGTGCCCGGCCCCGATCGCGGCACGCGGCACCTGGTCTTCACCGTCGTCGAGCGCGAGCCGTTCTCCATCGACCTGGGCCAGCAGTCGCTGACCCTGCACAACCTCGACGTCGCCGATACCACCACCGACGTGCGCGCGCTGCGGGCCGGGGCCGCGCTGCGCGGGGCCGGGCAGCGCATGGTGCTCTACGCCCAGCCCCGTTGGCAGGGGCTGCACCTCTTCGACCCCTACGTGCTGCCGGTGCTCGGCGCCGAGGGCCGCCTCGACCGCCGCGAGCGGGACTTCGGCGCCGACATCCGCGAGACCTGGTACAGCCTGGAGGGGGAGGCGGCCCTGCGGCTCTTCGACGACCGGCTGCTCCTGGTGCCCGGCCTGCAATACGAGGTGACGTTCCCCGAGGGGGTCAGCTCGTCGGCCGAGCTGCCGGTGGCCGACGACGAGACGCTCTTCGCGGCGGCCGGCTTCCGCACCTCTTTGCGCTTCGAGCGGCTGGATGACGAGCGGGTGCCCTATCTGGGCGTGCGCTTCGAAGGCCGCTTGTGGCGCGGGCTCAGCTGGCTGGGCAGCGACCTCGACCTGACCCGCTGGCGGGGCAGCGTCGACGTGCGGCTGCCCCTGCGCCGCTTCGAGGGCGATCGACACATGGTGCTCGGGCTGGCCTTCAGCGCCGCCGACATCGCCCGCTACAACCGCCGGGCCCTGGCGGCCCATCACCGGCTGACCCCCAAGATCCGGGGCTACGAGAGCCTGCGCTTCCGCCATCCGCTGGGGCAGGAGGTGCTCGAGCTGGGCGGCCAGACGGCGTTCACCGCGGCGGTGGAGGTGCGCTTGCCGATGCCCTATGCCCGGCGCCACGCGCTGGTGCCGTTCTTCGACGCCGCGGCCCTCGGCGACCGGGGCACCGACCCGCTCGACGCGCTCTTCGCGGCGCCGGGGCTGACCTATGTGTACAGCTTCTTCGACGAGCGGCTGGAGGGCTACCTGCGGGTGGCGTTCCCGCTGCGCACCGACGTCGATCTGGAGTACATCGGCTTCGGCATGGACGGCAGCTTCTGAGGCGCCTCGCGGGTGCCTCGGCAGGCCCTGTTCGTGATAGGAACTCGTCGATATGTCACCGACAGGGAACGCCCATGATCGCCGAGGCGGACATCAACACCTGGGTCGACGCCTGCCCGACCCCCGCGTGCATCGTCGACGCGGGCGAGCGGGTCCTGGCGAGCAACGCCGGCTTGCGGGTGCTCGTCGGTCGTGAAGGCATCGCCGGCGCGCGGCTCGGCGAGCTCTTCGATCTCGAGGGCGACGGCTCGATCCCGACCGAGCGGGCCGAGCGTGCCTTCCGGCGGTCGACCCCGGACGCGGTGCTCGAGACGCGGGCCAGCGTCACGCCGATCCGGGTGGCCGGCGCCCCGGGCGCGTTGCTGATGTTCAGGGAGGTCCTGCGCCGCCCCGACCAGCACAAGCCAGCCAGCGCGGCCGTCGCCCGCTCCGATCGGGCGGCCCTCGAAGCGGCGAGCTTCGCATTCTACGCGCTCGCCGCCGAGCTCGACGCGGCGGGGGACGTCGTCGAGTTTCGCTTCGTCGACGTCAACGCGGCCGCCGAGCGCGAGCTCGATCGCAGCCGGGACGCGTTGATCGGCCATGGCATCCGCGCGCTCTTCCCGATCAACGACGGCGGCGGCTTCTTCCCGCAATACAAGGCGGCCTTCCTCGAACAGCAGGGCTTCGAGCAGGCGTACGAGATCCCCGCGGGCCAGCCGGGCGCGGGCTGGTACGTCCAAGAGGTGGTGCCCAAGCCCGACGGCATCGTGATCTTCAACCGCGACATCAGCGCCCTCAAGGCCGCCGAGGAGGCCCGCCGGCAGACGCTGGACACATTGCCCGACGCGGTCTTCCTGATGGACGCCAACGGCTTCATCCGCGATACCAACGCCGCCGCCTCGGGCGTGTTCGGCTACGCCCGCTCCGAGATGCTGGGCCGGCCGATCACGATGCTGATGCCGGCGGACTATGCCGACCGCCATCAGGGCTATGTCGAGCACTATCTGCGCACCGGGCAGTCGCGGATCATCGGCCGCTCGCGGGAGGTCGTCGCCCGACTCGCCGATGGCGAAGAGATCCCGATGCGGGTCTCGCTCGGCGAGCTGCAGACCCCCGAAGGCCCGCAGTTCATCGGCACGCTCACCGACCTGCGCGAGGCGTACGCGCTGCAGGACGAGCTGCGGGCGGCGCAGAAGATGGAGGCCCTCGGTCGGCTGGCGGGCGGGGTGGCCCACGACTTCAACAACCTGCTGGTGGTCATCATCCAGAACGCGCAGCTGCTCGCCCTCGACCTGCCTGACGGCGAGCTGCGGGAGCTGGCCGACGAGATCGATCAGGCGGGGGTGCGCGCCGGGGATCTGACCCGGCAGCTGCTGCAGTTCAGCCGGCACGACGTGGGCGCCGTGGACACCGTCGACGTGGGCGAGGCCATCGAGAGCTTCGCGCGCATGGCCCGGCGCCTGCTCGGTGCGGGATACGCGCTGGACGTGGTGCACGGCGCCGCCGGGGCCGGCGTGACCATCGACCCGGCCCACCTCGATCAGATCCTGCTCAACCTCGTGGTCAACGCCCGCGACGCGATGCCCGATGGCGGCACGGTCCGCATCCGCACCGAGACCGATCCCGACGGCCCCGATGGCCCCGACGGCCCGATCGTCCGCATCCTGGTGCAGGACGAGGGGCATGGCATGTCGCCGGAGGTCCAGGCGCGGGTCTTCGACCCGTTCTTCTCGACCAAGGGCGAGCGGGGCACGGGCCTGGGCCTGTCGACGGTCTTCGGCGTGGTCTCGCAGGCCGGCGGGCTGCTGCGGCTGGAGTCGGTCGTCGACGTCGGTACCCGGGTGATCATCGAGCTGCCGCTCGCCGACGGCTCGAAGACGCTGCCGCCGCCCCCGGCGACGCCGGCGCCGTCGCCCGTCGGCGACGAGGGGCAGGGGCGCGACGTGGTGCTCGTCGACGACGACCCGCTGGTCCGCTCGTCGGTCTCGCGCTGGTTGACCCGCTCGGGTTATGCCGTCCGCGCCTTCCCGTCGGCCGAGCAGGCCCTCGCGACCCTCGGCGACGGCCCGATCGGATGCCTGGTGACCGACGTCGTGATGCCCGGCACGTCGGGCGTCGAGCTCGCCGAGCGCCTGCGCCGCGTCGACCCCGATCTGCCGGTGATCTACACCTCCGGCTGGCCCGACGGGCTGCCCGATCTGCGGCCCGACAACCGGGCGCGGTTCCTGGCCAAGCCGTTCGCGCCGGCGGCGCTGATCGAGGCGCTCGATGGCTGGTCGCGCCGGGTGGGGCAGGGGTCGGCGTAGACCCTCAGTCGATGCCGATCACGTAGGCCGAGCCGTTGTCGAGGCCGGTGCCCTGGCCCTGGTAGGCGCCGATGATCAGGCTCGGTCGCCCGCCGGCCCGGCCGGCCTTCATCTTCTCCCCGGCCCGCGCCTGATCGCGCCACGTCTCGCCGACGAAGACCGCCCACGGGCTGCCCTGCAGCCGGCTGCCGTCGGCGATCGTGCGGTAGATGCGCACCACGCCCACCTGGGGCACGCCCGCCTCGTTGCCCAGCGGCCCGCCGACGGCCAGCTTGCCGTCGATGATGGCCACCGAGCTGCCGAGCCGCTCGCCGTTGAACTGGCCCTCGACCAGCCAGTCGGCGCCGTCGGGGTTGAGCGGCAGCGGCGTGCCCTCGGGCGTGCGGTAGGGGATCGGGCGGCCGTTGTCGGGGTCGTACTGCTGCACGTTGACGTCGGCGGTGCCCAGCTCGGCGCCGAGGAAGTCGCCGCGCAGCACCCAGGCGCCGCCGCGGGCCTGGTTCTCGACCCGGTGGCCGACGGTGCCCACCGCCAGCTCGTCGAGCCCGTCGCCGTTGAGGTCGCCGGCGGCCAGGTGCCAGCCGGCCTGCTCGTTGGCCAGCCCCGAGGTCAGCTTGAGGATGCGCGGCTCGGGGTAGGCGCACTGCGCGCCGAAGCCGCCGACGACCCAGACGCCGCCCTGGTTGTTGCGGCCCTCGTCGAAGTTGATCGCCCCGTAGGCGAACTCGTCGCAGCCGTCGCCGTCGAGGTCGCGGATGCCGGTGACCGCGCGGCCGAGCTGCTCGCTGGCGGTGTCGCCGAAGGCCTTGAACGCCCGATCGCAGAGCACCCGCACCCGGCCCTCGGGATCCGCCGGGCGCCCGTAGGCCACCTCGACGGACCCGCCGTCGTTGAAGGTGCCGCCTGCCGGGTTGGACGGGTTGGCCCGGAAGCCGCCGACCATCAGATCGGCGAAGCCGTCGCCGTTCATGTCGAAGTCACCGGCGGCGACCTCGGGCTGGTTGTTGGGCTCGTTGGGCCAGAAGACGAAGCTCGGCGTCGCGGCGAGGCCGTCGGGCTGGCCGCGGAAGATCCACAGGCCGCCCGAGTTGCCCCGGCTGTTGAGCGCGTTGTCGTCCTGCCCGCGGAAGCGGTAGCGGTTGTTGTTCTCGTCGCGGCACTCGTCGGGCACCCACAGCGTCGCGTCGCCCAGGTTGAAGCGCTCGTCGTCCCGGATGAGCACGTACCAGTCGTCGAAGCCGTCGTTGTCGACGTCGCCCGCCGGGCCGATGTCCTGCATGCCGAAGTCGAAGGGGGTGTGGCCGGTCCAGTCGCCGACCTCGCTGGCCGGGTCGAGCTCTACGCCGTCGCCCGCGCCGCGGTAGAACCACGCCACGCCGCTGCGCATGCCGTTGCCCTCCGACATGCCGAACGGCGCGCCGACCGCCGCGTCGCCGACCCCGTCGCCGTCGACGTCGCCGAGCAGGCCGACCGCCTGACCGAACCACGAGTTGCCGACAGGCGCCGGCATGTCGAGCCGGGCCAGTGGATCGCGGAAGGCCTCGAGCGCCGGCTCGCCCTCTTCGCCTTCGGGCGGGTCGACCAGCCGGGCCTCGCCGCCGGAGAAGACGAAGACCCCGCCCACATCCCGGCGCACGGTGTCCTCGCGGTCGGCGTGGGCCGCCACGTCGGGGATGCCGTCGCCGTCGACGTCGCCGACGACCGCCAGCTCCTGACCGAGCAGCGCGTTGCCCTCGTGGCCGGCCAGCGCGATCACCGGCTCGGCGGCGGGCATCGCGCCCGGCACGCCGGCGAAGACGTAGACCGCGCCCGCGTCGCCGCGGCCGGGGAAGTCTTCGGTCCAGGCGCCGACGAGCAGGTCGGGTACGTCGTCGCCGGTCGCGTCGCCGATGGTCAGCGCGAAGCCGAGCTGGTCGCTGGCGCTGTTGCCGAAGAGCGTCAGATCGGCGGTGTCGGTGCCGGTGATGCCCAGCTCGCCCTCGCCCAGCGGGCGGCCGCGGAAGACGAAGGCCGCGCCGCCGTTGTTATCGCCGTTGTTGATGGTCCGCGGGTCGTGCAGGTAGGCGCCGACGGCGATGTCGGCCATCTGATCGCCGTCGAGGTCGCCCACCGCCAGCTTGCGGGCGAAGCGCGGCTGGTTCGAGTCGGAGAGGTCGGCGACGATCATCGAGGCCTGCAGCTCGACGCCGCCGGGGCCCAGGTCGTCGGGCGGGGTGCCGCGGAAGACGAAGGCCGCCCCCGAGTTGGCCCGGTTCCGGCCGCCGTTGCGGTCGCGATAGACCTGGGTGCCGGCGACCAGATCGCAGAAGCCGTCGCCGTCGACGTCGCCGACGCCGAGGCTCTGGCCGAGCTGCTGGTTGGCGTCGTACAGCCAGCGGCCGTCGTCGCCGAGGCGCTGGCCGACGACGATGACGTCGGGGTTGTCGAGGAACCCGTCGGGGTAGCCCAGCCAGATGAAGACGCCGCCCTGCTGGCCGGCGACCTGGTCGACGTTGCGGTCTTCGTAGAGCGGCGCCCCCGAGGCGATGTCGAGCAGGCCGTCGCCGTTGAAGTCGCAGACCTCGACCGTCCAGCCCAGGTGGTCGCCGCCGCGGATGCCCGAGAGCACGTAGTCCGGGCCCTCTTCGAACGTGCCGTCGGGCAGGCCGCGGTAGACGAGCACCGCCCCGCTGTCGTTGACCCCGATGTCCATCAGCCGGGCGCCCACGATGAGGTCGACGAAGCCGTCGCCGTCGACGTCGGCGCTGGTGACGTCGTGGCCGAAGAAGTCGGTGCGGGTCTCGGCGGCCAGGGTCTGCACCGGCGCTTCGAAGACGCCGCCGGCCGAGTGGAAGACGTGCACCGACCCGCCGCGGCCGGCGCCGTCGTTGTGCTGCGGGCCCGAGACGATCAGATCGGCGATGCCGTCGCCGTCCAGATCGCCCGGCGCGTGCATCATCTCGGTGGCGTCGGTGACGTTGAACGGCGCCATGTCGGCCCGCAGGCTGGCGACGGTGTCGACCCGCATCGTGGCCTCGAGGCCCAGGAAGCGGTCGGTGATCGCCAGGTTCGTGCGGCCCGGCTCGACCCCTTCGATGAAGCCGTCTGCATAGCGCGCCGAGCCGCCTTCGAACGCCACGTCGAAGCTGCCCGATCCGCCCGCGACCTGCAGCGGCATGCGCGCGCCGACCGGCAGGTAGAGCCGCCGCGGCTGCGGCACCAGGTTCAGCTCTTCCTCGACGACGGTGATGACCACGTCGACCGTCTCGGCGGTGCCGATGTCGGTGACCCGCACGATGTCCTGGCCGGGCATCGGGCCGGCGGTGTAGGCCCCGTCGAGGGTCACCACGCCGCCGGACAGGTCGAGGGCCATCTCGAAGGCGAAGTCGCCCGATCCGCCGGCGACCTCGAAGGTGAAGCCCTGCTCGACCCGGATCTGCACCCCCTGCGGGGCCACGTCCATCGGCGCGACGACCTCGATCGCGAGCTCGGCCTGCCCCTCGCAGCCGTCGTCGGTGACGACGATGCGGTCGACCGCGCCGACGCTGTCGCCGGCGAGGTAGGCCCCGGTGAACTCATTGAGCAGCGCGCCCGAGGCGTTCTCGACGAAGGCGTAGCGATAGGCGCCCGTGCCGCCGGCGCCCATGACCGTCACCAGGTCGAAGGGCCGGGCCGAGGGCGGGTCGGCGGTCAGGCCCAGCGCGGGGATGCACGGCGCGGGGCCGACCATGGCGTCGGGCTCGGGCTCGGGGGCCATGTCGGGCTCGGGCTCGGGGGCCATGTCGAGCGGCGGGGCCATGTCGGGCTCGGGCTCGGCGGCCATGTCGGGCTCGGGCTCGGGGGCCATGTCGGGCTCGGGCTCGGGCGACGCGTCGACCGCGCCGTCGATGTCCGCCGCCGCATCCGGCGTCACGTCGGTGGCCTCGTTGCACCCGAAGACCAGACCCGAAACAAACAACAACAGCGTGCTCGCCCATGCGGACGCCCGCCGATCGACTCTGCGCATCACCCGTTCTCCCCCGTCGCGGTGCTCTACAGTTCTCTTCAAAGCTGTAGCGAAAATGTTACTCCCATAAACCATTCCGTTTCCGTTAAACTCCTGTGACGCTGGAAGAGCCGGGAGCCACCCCTCAAATGTCGATGCCGAGCAAGCATTTGCGCCTTGCCCGACTGCTGGTCTGTGCCCTGTGCCTGGCCGTGGCGGGCCTCGGGTGCGACGAGTCGACGACGCCGCCGGCGACCGCCGAGCCGGAGCCCGATGCGAGCCCCGAGCCGGAGCCGAACCCCGAGCCGGACCCCGAGCCCGAGGGCGAGCCGGAGCCGAACCCCGAGCCCGAGCCGGACCCCGAGCCGGAGCCGACCCCGGTCGATCCGGCCCGCGCGGTCGAGCCGGAGGTGCTCATCGAGAGCCCGGTGCCGGTGGTCGCGCCGCTTGTCGACGGCCGGATCGTGGCCCAGGGCGACGGCGAGATCGTCGTGCTCGCGCCCGAGGGCATCACCTCGCTCGGCGCCGAGTCGGGGGCGCTGCTGTCGGCCCAGGCGGTGCAGGGCGAGCTGATCGTCGCCACCACCGACGGCCTCTTCGCCTGGACCCGCGGCGCCTTGATGCCCTCGCCGCTCGGCGAGCTCGTCGACGGGGTCACCGGGCTGCACATGACCGCCGACGGGGCCTTGTGGATCCTCGACAACGGCGGCTTGCACGTCTATCGCGACGGCCTGCTCAGCGGGGTCGACCCGGGCCCGATGGGCGCGCTGCCGATGACCGCGGTCGGCGCCTGGGACGGCGTGCCCGCGCTGTGGGTCGTCGGCGACGAGGCGCTCTACGCCGTCGGCTTCGGCGACGACGGCCTCGAAGCGTGGTCCCTCGCGCCCGAGGCCGACGTGCACGGGGTCGCGGTCAACGACATGGGCGGCCTGTGGATCTCCGCCGGCGGCCGGGTGAGCCACATCGCCGATGACGGCAGCTACACCGACTTGATCCTGCCGTTCGAGGCCCGCGCGCTGGCGGCCCATCCGGCGGCGCCCGATCTGTGGATCGTCGGCGACGGCGGGCTGTGGCAGCTGCGCGACGGCCGCATCCGCCCGATCGAGGGGCTCGCCGGCTTCCAGGGCCTGCGCGCCGAGATGGACGGCTCGGTCTTGATCCACGGCGCGGCGGGCCTGATGCGGGTGCGCCCCGGGCGCTTCGTCAACCTCGACGGGCTCGACGAGGGCATGATCGTCGACCGGCAGACGACGGTGACCATCAGCGCCACCAACCCCGAAGACGTCAGCCAGCTCTCCTACCGCCTCGACGACGACAACGGCCGGGTGCTCGAAGGCCCGCCGTGGCAGCTCGTGCTCGAGCCGGGGCCGGTGCCCGAAGGCGCGCATACGCTGCAGGTCACCGCGGCCTACGCCGACGGCGAGCAGGTGGTCGCCGAGATCGCGTTCATCGTGCAGGGCCCGCCCACCTGGGAGGATGACGTCGAGGCGATCTTCTTCCAGCATTGCGATGCATGTCACGGTGAGCGGGGTTATGCTCACCGCATGGAGACGATGGACGTCTGGATCGACGAGTTCGACGACATCGTCGACGCGATCGTCAACAACCGGATGCCCCTTCCCCCCAACCCGATGGTCACCCCCGAGGAGCTCGAGCTGATCCGGGCCTGGGGTGAGACCGGTATGCTGAGGAGCTGGCCATGAAGCGAACCGTCTGGCTCGCCCTGGGCTCGCTGTTGCTCGCCACGAGCGCAGCGGCCCAGATCGACGACGATGGCGATCCGGGCGCGGCGATGCGCTGCGCCCCGGACGCCGTCGAGATCGAGCCGGTGCGCTATCTGCGCGCGCTGAGCCTCGACCTGCGGGGGGATGTGCCCACCACCGACGAGATGGCGCTCGTCAAGCGCAGCGGCGAGGTGCCCGAGGCGATGATCGACCGCTGGCTCGACAGCGACGCGTTCGCCGCCCAGGCCGCCCGGCATCACCGCTCGCTGTTGTGGAACAATGTCTCCAACGCGCGCATCTTCAACGCGTCGGCCAGCCTCGGCGGCAACGGGCGCAACCAGCCGATGTGGCGCCGCAACCGGGGCATCCTCTACCGCGGCGCGACGGTGCCCTGCCTCAACCAGCCGGCGCAGTTCGACCCCGACACCGGCGCCATCATGACCGTCGACGAGGTCCAGGCCGACGGGCGCACCGCCCGCCGCGAGGGCTACGTGATGGTCGAGGCGTATTGGGATCCGGCCAACCCGGTGCGGGTCTGCGCGTTCGACGCCCAGGACGTCGAGTTCTCGCCGAGCGGCACCGAGTGCAAGACCGGCGCGGGCAATAACGACCCCGAGTGCGGCTGCGGGCCGAACCTGCGCTGGTGCAACGGGGCCAACGCCCAGCGCACCATCGTCGACTCGATGGGCCAGGCGCTCGACCGGCTGATGTACGACATCTTCCGCCGCGATGCGCCCTACACCGAGCTGTTCACCAGCCGGAAGGCCTTCGTCAACGGGCCGCTGTCGTACTTCTGGTACCACCAGACCCTGCGCGGGCCGGGGCTGGTCTTCGAGCCCAAGCCGCTCGAGCTCGAGACGCTGCCCGAAATGCAGCACTTCGAGCGCGACACCTGGGTCGAGGTCGAGCTGCCGCCGCACCACGCCGGCGTGCTGACCCGGCCGGCCTTCCTGCTGCGGTTCCAGACCAACCGCGCGCGGGCCAACCGCTTCTACGATGCCTTCCTCTGCCAGCCGTTCAACCCGCCCGACGGCGGGCTGCCGGTGGCCGACGAGGAGAGCGCGCGCAACCCCGACCTGCAGCTGCGCGCCGGCTGCAAGTACTGCCACGCGCTGCTCGAGCCCGCCGCGTCCCACTGGGGCCGCTGGACGGAGCAGGGCATCGGCTACCTCGCGCCGGAGGGCTTCCCCCAGAGCCGCGCCGACTGCGAGGCCTGCGCGCTGCGCGGCCAGGGCTGCAGCGGCGAGTGCCGCAACTTCTACGTCACCCAGGCGCTCGCCCCCGAGGAGGAGCAGTTCCTCGGGCAGCTCAACGCCTACTACTTCCGCCGCGACGACCACGTGGTCAACGTCGAGCAGGGCCCGCGCTACCTGGCCCTCTCGGGCGTCGCCGACAACCGCATGCCGACCTGCGTCGCCCGGCGCACCGGCGAGTGGCTGCTCGGCCGCGCGCTCGACGAGGACGGCGACGAGCAGTGGATCGCCGAGCTGGCCCGCGACTTCGTGCAGGGCGGCTACAGCTACCGGGCGCTGGTCAAGCGCATCGTGTCGAATCCCCGCTACTGGAGGGTCCGATGAACCGCGCATCCGTCGCGCTCTGCGCGCTGTTGGCCGCCTCGCTGGCGGCCTGTGACCCCGAGACGGCGCCGACGCCGACCCCCGAGCCGGAGGCGCCCGAGACCCCCGCGCAGCCCGAGCCCGAGCAGCCCGAGCCCGAGCAGCCCGAACCCGAGCAGCCCGAGCTGCCCGAACCGGAGCAGCCCGAGCAGCCCGAGCGCCCGCAGCCCGCGCCGGTCGACGTCGACACCGTCGGCGGCGGGCAGGCCGATCTGGTGCCGGCCCCCGCGCCGTGGCAGCCGCCGCCGCGGGCCCGGCGTCGCATGAACGTCGACCAGCTCGACGCCGCCTTCCGCCGCACCAGCGGCGGCATCGGCTGGACCGAGATGCGCGGCAACCGCGAGGTCGACCTCTTCGTCGAGCTCTCGGCGACCCTGGGCAAGCCGGACTTCATCCAGATCACCAACGAGAGCCTCGAGCCCTCGGCGCTCTTCCAGAAGTTCCTCGACGACGCGGCCCGCCAGGTGTGCGCCCGCCGGATCGAGGCCGATCTGGAGCGCGGGGCCGAGCCGGTGCTGCTGCCGCAGGTCGACGAGGCCGGCGAGGCGGACATCGACGGGCACCTGCAGGGGCTGCTCTTGCGGTTCCACGGGCGCGACCTGCGCGTCGACTCGCCCGATCTGATGCACTGGCGCTGGTTGTACGACACCGTCACCTTCGTGGGCGACGAGGTCACCGCGTGGCAGGCGATCTGCGCCACGCTCTACACCCACCCCGACTTCTACAGCTACTGAGGAGGCACCGATGGAACGCTCTCGCATCACGCGTCGCGGCTTCCTCCGCGGCGCCCTCGTGGCCGGCGGCGGCCTGGCCGCGCTCGGCGGCGGGGTGCATACGCTGACCCGGCTGGCGACGGCGCAGACGGCCAACCCCGACGCGCCCGACCGCTACTACATCTTCGCGTACTTCCCCGGCGCCTGGGACGTGCTGCTCGGCCTCGACCCCCGCGACCCGCGGCAGTTCACCAACGGCAACCTGCGCACCACCCGCATCCAGCCCGGCTACGAGCTCGTCGAGCAGAACGACGCCGACTTGATCCGGGTGGCGACGGCGGCCGGCCCCGAGATGGTCTTCGGCCCCTACATCGGCGAGCTGACCCGGCACGTCGACCGGCTGGCGGTCATCAACGGCATGTCGATGGACACCCTGACCCACGAGGTCGGGCGGCGGCGCTTCCTCACCGGCAAGGCCCCCAGCGGCCTGCAGGCCCGCGGCAGCTCGGCGGGCACCTGGCTGGCGGAGCACTTCGGCGGTCAGGAGCCCATCCCCCAGCTCTCGGTGCAGGTCGAGGCCTACAACGAGGGGCTGGCGGACTACGCCTCGGCCCTGGCGGTCAACAGCGTCGACGACCTGCTGCGCGCCCTGCGCCCGGCCGATCCGATCTTCGACTGGCGCATCGCGCGCCAGATGTCGGCGACCCTCGCCGATCAGGCCCGCTGCCTGCGCGCGACGCCCAGCCCGCTGTGGCAGAGCGCCGAAGGCAGCCGGCTCAAGGCCCGGGAGATGGTCACCGGCGGCTACGCCGACGCGTTCGACTTCCGGGCGCGCAACCCGCTGATGGACGCCCTGCGCGACCACTACGGCATCGTCAACCGCAACCAGCTCAACGTGCCCGAAGCGCGGGCCGCGCTGGCGGTGCAGGCGATCACCACCGGCATCAGCCGGGTGGTCAGCATCACCGTCAGCCCCGGCCTCGACACCCACTTCCAGGACTGGGAGACCGACCAGGGCCCCGACCAGCGGCGCGGCTTCGACGTCGTCGCCCGCATGGCCGACATGCTCGAGCGCCTGCCCTACGGCAACAGCGGCGACTCGTGGCTCGATCACACCACCATCGTCGGCTTCAGCGAGTTCAGCCGGACCCCGCTGATCAATACCCGCGGCGGTCGGGACCACCACCTGACCAACAGCTGCTTCCTGCTCGGCGGCAGCGTGCGCGGCGGGCAGGTCATCGGCGCCTCGAGCGACGTCGGCATGGCGCCGATGGCGGTGAACCTGCACAGCGGCGCCGTCGACCCCGAAGGCGAGGTCATCCGCCCGGAGCACGTCATCCAGACGCTGTTCGACGAGGTCGGCGTGCCCTTCGAGGCCAGCGACCTGCGGGTGCCCGAGTGCCGCGCCGACCTGCTCGACCCCTGCCCCGACCAGACCATCGCCATCCCCGCCCTGCTCGGCTGAGGCCCGCCCTCCGGGCGACCCATGGTTGCCCCCGCCCCCCGCCCCTGATAGACCGCAACGATGCGCCACCTGCTCTACATCATCCCGGTGCTCTGCGGCCTGTGGATGTGGGACAACAGCCTCAGCCTCGACCGCTACGCCGGCTGGGAGCGCAACTCGGTGCGCAACTCGATGATCCGCTGGGATCGCGGCAAGCGGGCCAAGGTCGCCATCTTCGGCTCGTCGACGAGCAAGGACTGGCTGCCGGTGACCCTCGCCGCCCGGGTGACCGGCGTGGGGGCGAGGGACGTGCTCGACGCGCACGTCAACGGCTGCCACCAGGGCTGTACCTGGTCGTCAGTGCGCAAGCTGCTGCAGCGCGAGCGGCACTACGAGGCGGTGTTCTTCGCCACCAACCTCTTCCAGATGTGCGAAGAGCTGCACTCCAAGCGGGTGCTGCAGCACCAGATGATGCTGCCCGCCCAGGACGTGCCGCGGCTCTTTGGACTCTACGCCCACGCCGACCAGCCGCTGACCTACGTCGGGCGCTACGTCGGCATGACCCTCTCGGGGGCTTATGGCGATACCGCCGCGCTGCAGCGCTGGCTGCGGGAAGACCTCTTCGGCGAGCCCAAGCGCGGCCGGACCCACCTCTGGGCCCGGCCCGATCGGCCGCCGTCGTCCAAGAAGACGATGAGCTGCCGCTATCGCCCGGCCGACGTGGCCTATAAGGCCGCGGTGAGCGCGGCGCTGCTCGATGACCTCACCCGGCTGGCAGACCACGTCTTCCTGCTGCTGCTGCCCGACCCCACCGCGGCGTCCGACGACCCCGAACACCAGCGGCGCTGGGTGCTGCACCGGGCGCTGCACCAAGAGCTCGCCGACGCGCGGCCCGCGGTGACGCTGATCGATCTGGTGACCGACGGGGTGGTCGAGCAGAAAGACTTCCGCGACGCCATCCACCTGCACCGCCGGGCGATGCCCCGTCAGCAGAAACTCTTCGAGGCGCGGATGGAGGCGGCGGGCTGGCCGCCGCCGCAGAACAAGACGAAAGGCAAGCCGCAGAACAAGACGAAGGGCAAGCCGGCCCGATGATCTTCACCACCCCGGCCTTCGCCACGTTCTTCGTGCTCTTCTTCGTCGTGCACTTCAGCCTGCGCGGCGTCGGCCGCAAGTGGTGGCTGCTGGCGGCGAGCTACGCCTTCTACGGCAGCTGGAACGCCGCCTTCCTGCTGCTCATCGTCGGCTCGACCCTGGTCGACTTCTACGTCGGCCGCGCGCTGAGCCGCACCGACGACCGGCGCCGCCGCAATCGGCTCTTGTGGGTCTCGTGCGGGGTCAACCTGGGCGCGCTGGCCTTCTTCAAGTACTGCAACTTCTTCATCGAGTCGTTCGCCGAGCTGCTCGCCGTCGTCGGGGTCGAGGCCTCGCTGCCGGTGCTCGAGATCGTGCTGCCGGTGGGCATCAGCTTCTACACCTTCCAGACGATGAGCTACACCATCGACATCTGGCGGGGGCGGCAGCAGCCGACCGACTCACTGCTCGACTTCGCGCTGTATGTCGCGTTCTTCCCCCAGTTGGTGGCCGGGCCCATCGAGCGGGCGAGCCACCTGCTGCCCCAGCTGGCGAAGCTGCCCGAGCTGTCGCCGCGGCTCAACGGCTTCGCGCTCATCGCGCTCGGCTGCTTCAAGAAGGCGGTCGTCGCCGACCAGATCGCGGCGGTGGTCGAGCTGACCTACGCCCAGCCCGACGGGGTCTACGGCCCGGCGCTGTGGCTGGGGACCTACGCCTTCGCGGTGCAGATCTACTGCGATTTCTCGGGCTACAGCGACATCGCCATCGGCCTCGGGCGCCTGCTCGGGCTCGACATCGTCGAGAACTTCCGCGCGCCCTACGCCGCCGCCGGCCCCTCGGAGTTCTGGCGCCGCTGGCACATCTCGCTGTCGAGCTGGCTGCGGGACTACCTCTACATCCCGCTGGGCGGCAACCGCGGCGGCTGGTTCTACGTGCGGCGCAACCTGATGCTGACCATGCTGCTCGGCGGCCTGTGGCACGGCGCGGCGTGGAACTTCGTGCTCTGGGGCTTCTGGCACGGCGCGCTGCTCATCGTCTTCCGCGCCCGCCCGTTCACCTGGGCCCTCGAGCAGGTCGCCGGCTGGCCCAAGGCGCTGCGCGCGGTGGTGCTGGTGCTGCGGCGGCTGGTCTTCTTCCACCTCGTCTGCCTCGGCTGGGCGCTGTTCCGCGCCGAGTCGCTGGCGGACTGCGCGGCGCTCTTCCAGGGCTTGCTCGACCTCTCGGCGTGGGATTGGGCCCACTGGACGGCCCAGGTCGAGGCCTCGGGCGAGGGGCTGTATCTGCAGGGGATCATGGCCGTCGTCATCGGCCTGGTGCTGCTGCACAACCTGGCGCCGGTGGGCACCAAGCGGGTCGTCGAGGTTTTCTGGAAGGCGCCGGCGGCGCTGCGCTTCGTGGTGCTGGCGGGCATCTTCTACGCCTGCGTACTGCTCGCGCCCGAGCAGCCGCCGCCGTTCATCTACTTCCAGTTCTGACCGACGCCGGTCTCGGCCGGTTGGTTCAGCGGATGGGACGCAGCGGGCCGGGGCCCTCGGCGTCCTCGGCGGCTGGGGCGTCGACCGCGGGCGCGTCCGGTTCGCCCATGTCTCCCGCCGCCTCGATCTCGGCGGCCAGATCGGCGGCGTCGAGATCGTCGACGTCCCGCCCGTCGGTGCCATCCGCCGGCATGAGCTCCGGCGCCGCCTCGCCCGCCATCGCTTCATCCTGCTCGACGCCGCCCGACAACGGCGCCTCGCCGCTCTCGGCGCGCCGCTGGGCCACCCGCAGGTCGGCCCGCTGCTCCATCTCGTCGAGCTTCTCGGTCAGCAGCCGCGCGGTCAGCGGATCGAGCATCGACACCATCGTGCGGAAGGCCTTGACCGTACGCAGCCACTCGCCGCGCAGCTGGCTGTAGGCCCCGCGGGCGTTGGTGGCGATGTCCTGCTCGATGCGGGTGCGCTCGCGGTCCATCTCGCCCAGCTCACGCCCCGCCTCGCGCCAGCTCTGGAAGAGGTCGAACATCGTGCCCCGGCCGAAGCCATTGGCCGCCAGCAGCCGCAGCACGTCGTCGTCGATGCGGGTCATGACCAGATCGGCCTCGGCCGCCTCGTCGACATAGCTCGCGTTGACCATCTTGAGCCCGCGGTCGAGGATGCGCTCGCGGGCGTCCTTCAGCCGGGCCCGCTCGTCGGCGTCCTCGGTGGCGAGTTCGAGGGCGAGCAGGCCGTACCAGATGGCCCGCAGCCGATCGTCGTGCAGCAGATCGAGCTTCGTCGCCGCCGCGCGGGCCGCCTCGACCGCCGCCTGTGGGTTGCGCCGCAGGGTCTGCATACCGTCCTGCAGCTCTTCGAATCGGGTGACGAACCACGCCACTGAGGGCTGCTCTTCGATCAGCCGGCGCAGGGGGCCGAGCCAGTAGACGAGCAGCATGTACATGACGCCTTCGCTGAGGTTGGACAACATCGGAGATCTCCCGTGATTGGGGTGGTTGAAAGGTGACCGGTTGGTAAATGTGTGAGCCCGAACTCGGAGCCGCCCCTCATCGATAGCGACATCGATGTCAGAGCGCAAATCGAATTTCGGCTCACGGCGCGCATCGAGCGCCCGAAATTTCCGTAAAGTCCCGGAAATGTACTCATATTCAGACATGTGTGACGCCTCGACTTTATCTCGACGGGCGGGCGCATGGGTGGTGAGTCGTGGGTGTGTAGTCCGCTATCGGGTGTTCATGCCCTCGATGCTGGGGCGCACGCCGCCCTGTGCCACCGGCGGTCCGTCGAACCCGGGCCGAGCTGCGTCACCCGGCGGTCGCGGTGAGCCCGACCCGGCTCGATGTCGCCACCGCCGGCCCTCGCCGACGGTCGATACCCGTGCCGACCACCGCTCCGGGTCGAGACTCGACGCCCGTGGGTATCGGCGACCGCCGCCCGCCACCGGCTCGACCGCGAGGCCACGGAGCAGACGGGCCATCACCCGGCGTCCGTCGATGGCGAGCGCCGCCGCGCACCACCGCCGCAGGTCGATCGGAGATGCCGCGGCGATGTCGAGTCGCCGCCGCACGCCGCCCGCGAGGACCCGGAGGGTGTCTGCGATCGTCGCCGCGGGCTCCGGGCGGATGACCCAGCGGAGCGTAGACGCCCCGGCCCGGCGATCGCCGATACCTGGGGGTATCGCCGCGGCCCGGACCGCGCCTTGACCGCGGCGGCGCCCGACGCCACGGGTCCGGTGCGGGCCACGTAGACCCCGTCGAGCCCACCGCCGACGACCGGCAAGGGCCGATCTGCGGCGCCGGCGCCACGCGCGACCGCCGATCAGCGCGGCGCGCCGCTGCCCCGGGGTATCGGCGACCGCCGCCATGGGCCACATGGGCGGCGGTCCGCCATCGCCGATGACCGACGACGGGCGGTCGCGCGCCCCGCGGAGCAGCGCCCACCGCCGACCCGGGCCGGCTCCGCCGTCGTCGACCATCGCGAGTCGCCCCTGAGGGGTGGTGCCGAGCAGGCGTGGGGTACCGCCGACCGCCGCTACGGGTCGCTCGCGTCGGCGTCGACCATCGTCGATCGCCGTCGAGAGGCGGTCATGCGGATCGCGCGCGCATCGGGCCGTGCCTGTCGGCGGTTGTTTGCGCGCGCGCCGGCCCCATGGATCGCCGGTGGAGGCGTCCGGGCAGGCGCCGACGGCTCGGCCGCCTGCGCCGCGACACGAGAACTGACCCGCTCGACAACACCAGCACCGACCCCCTCGGCCATGGGCCGGCGGTCGATGCACGTCGTGCGCAACACGGCCCGCGTTTGATCGATGAACCCTCTGCGACGGCGACGCGGAGGTGCAAGATGGCCAGACCGTTGATGTACCAGCCCGAACCCTGGCTCCCGGTCGAGATGACGATGCGCTGCATGCAAGGCCGGCTGTTGCTGCGGCCGGGCAGCGAGGCCAACCGCGTTCGACAGCGCCGAGAGCAAGGCGCTGTGGAAGTCGCACGTCAAGACGAACATCTCGAAGGAGCTCGGGGAGCTCTACGACTGGTCCGGGCGCCATTGGGACCGGCGGACGCGGGACATCCACATCCTCGATGACGAGGCCTTCGCCGACCGCCTGATGTACCTCGCTCGGCACGGCATGAAGGATGGCCTCGTCTCGTCGCGCGACGATTGGCCGGGCATCCAGTGGCATCGCGCCGTCCTCGACGGCAAGCCGCTGAAGGGCGTGTGGTACGACCGCAGCGCGCTCGACGCGCAGCTGCGCGCCTGGGCCCGCAAGCCGGCCGATGTGCGCGGGCCGAAGCCCAACCTGATGGACGTGGCGACCTGGAGGCCGGTCCCGCTGTCGACCCCGCCGATGTGGCGCGGCCTGAGTGCGCCAAGATTCGGGTGGCACCCCTGCCCGGCACCCCTGCCCGGCACCCCTGCCCGGCTGGATGGACGCGGGGCGCGTGACCGGACAGGTGCACCTCGCGAGCGTTGGCGGGGCTCCCGAGACGCCGAGATTCCGCCGATGAACGCCGTCGACACGGGTAAATGGCCCGATTCTGATCGTCAAGCGGCCTCGTCGGCTCATCCTCCCCCGTCATCAGGCCTAGCTCGTCGCCGCGCCAAGATTCGGGCGCCAAGATTCGGGTGGCACCCCTGCCACCCCTGGTGGCAGCAGCCCTGCCACCCCTGGTGGCAGCAGCCCTGCCACCCCTGGTGGCACCCGTATCGGCACCCCTGGTGGCACTCGTATCGGCACACCTGCTGGTAGCCCGCGCTGAGCGCTGCGCTCGAACAACCGAATGAGGGACAGTGATACGGCATCGACGGAGTATAGTCGGGGCTGGCGCGCTTTCTGGGCTATCGGAGGTCGAATTGGGTGGTGGCCAAACGGTAGGTAAGGCGGTGGCGACCGGCGCAGTTCATGTGTTCGCCCTCAAACGACAGGAGATCCATGTCGCTTGGACGATCGATGACGGCCCCACGGCGCACGGCACGAAGCTGAACTCCAAGATGTCCGATGAAGTCGTTCGCATCCGGAAGTCACGCGGAGACAAGGTGGGCAAGTCGAAGAACCTCGTACCGGCGACATGGTACATTCAGCGCGACTTCTCAAGGTCTCAGAGGAAGCGTGCCCTCTTGGAGAGCCTACAGGCAGAGGGTGACGAGATCGCGATTCATTCGTTCCATAAGACGAAGAACCACTGCGAGTGGTTTCCGGGCGGAGGGTCTGGTGGAAATATCAGTATCGCCTATGACCGTAAGCAGCCATGGCTCGGTATCGCTGATGCGATGCGTGATCTGACCAGTTTCACCCATGATCTCCGGAAGTGGGGCTTGCATGTTCGCTTCGTCCGGATGCCGGGTGGATTCAGAAGTGAGGTACGCAACTACCTGATCAACCGCAGCGTTGCACTCAGTAAGCTCGGGCCGCTCGTGACGGAGTTGGTGACATCCATATCTAGCGAGAATCCAGGTACACTGAGCTACCCGACCCCACCACCTGGCCGCGTGCAACGACTGGCTCACAAGGAAGAGTTGCGGATTTTCTACTCCCAGATACAGCAGACCCTCAAGAAACTGGGTCTCCACTTGTGGGAGGGAAGCCACCGAGGTCAACCAGAGCTAACCGCATCCAACAGCGGAATGAGTTGGGAGGCTGAAAGTCATAGTAACTGGAGCAATGTCAAACGCAAGTTCAATCAACGCTTGAAGGCGGCTCAGGGCAACCCTGGTGGATTGTTCTCCCTGGTGATCCTTACACACGAGCACAATTCATACCACCCGAATGTGCTCCGGGACATCCGCGAGATGGAGTCAGCAGCCCACGCTGCAAAGATGACTATCCGCTATCACACGATGTCCAGCCTGTATTCGTTGGTGCGCTAAACGGTGCGGTTTGGCGGCAAGGGTGTCGACCATGTGTAGAGGTGCTTGGTAGCCCTGATGCCCGCATACGGCGAAACTCCGGCAAGGGCGGCAAGGGTGTCGACCATGCGGCGGGGGCAAGGGTGTCGACCAGCCTTGGTGGAGCCTTGGTGGCGACCATGTATAGAGGCCGAAAGGGAGCTTGGTGCTTCTGATGCCCGAACACGGTGAAGCCCGACCGACCGTGGGCCACATGGACCCTCTCACCAGCCCGCATACGGTCCCTCGCGCTCGATGCGCACGTTTCCGACGGCCACGAGCCCGATCCCCAGGCGCACCGCTACCGCGCGCCACCCGACGCCACTGACACCACCATCATGACCGCATCCGCCGGCCGCGCCTGAAGCTACCCGCCCGGCGCGAGCGCCATGCACGTCGGCCGACACCCCTCGACCGGGAACCCGCACCCCTCCACCGCATCCAGCAGCGCCTTCATCGCCCGCCGGTAGGTCTCAACAAAGACCCGATACCCCGCCCGCCACTCGATCCGCTGCCGCCGGCAGCCTTGGTGGCGCTGCCGCCGGCAGCCTTGGTGGAGCCTTGGTGGAGCCTTGGTGGAGCCTTGGTGGCGACCATGTATAGAGGCCGAAAGGGAGCTTGGTGCTTCTGATGCCCGAACACGGTGAAGCCCGACCGACCGTGGGCCACATGGACCCTCTCACCAGCCCGCATACGGTCCCTCGCGCTCGATGCGCACGTTTCCGACGGCCACGAGCCCGATCCCCAGGCGCACCGCTACCGCGCGCCACCCGACGCCACTGACACCACCATCATGACCGCATCCGCCGGCCGCGCCTGAAGCTACCCGCCCGGCGCGAGCGCCATGCACGTCGGCCGACACCCCTCGACCGGGAACCCGCACCCCTCCACCGCATCCAGCAGCGCCTTCATCGCCCGCCGGTAGGTCTCAACAAAGACCCGATACCCCGCCCGCCACTCGATCCGCTGCCGCCGGCTGCTGGCATGCACCGCCGGCGCCGGGCTGTGCGCGCTCTCCTCCGGGCGACCGTGCGGATCCACCCGCAGCACAC
>JAUHXC010000074.1 GCA_030427205.1 bacterium
CCGGACGTCGGCGACGGCCAGAACGGCGGCGGCGGAACCGGCTGCGCCTGCGACGCCGGTGACGGCGGCCCGGTCAACCTGCTGTGGCTGCTCGGCCTGGGCCTCATCGGCCTGCGGCGCCGCCGCGACTGACCCGCCGTTTGGACCCCATCGACGACGCCGTCGTCCGCGCCGAGCGACTGCTCGAAGCGGGCGATCCGATCGGGGCAGCCCGCTGTATCGAGCAGTTTGAATCGGCTCGGCCCGACCACTTGAGGCTGGCCCTCGTCTGGGCGCGCCTCCTGCCCGCGGTCGGCAACCCGCGTGTGCTCGAACGCCAGATGCGCGCGCTCTCGGCGGAGTGGCCGCGGCACCCGATCGTCGCCCTGACCACCGCCGAAGCCGGCACCCGCTGGACCGACCCCTGGCCCACTGCGCAAGGCACCGACCGGCTGGCGGCCCTCGCCGTCGACGTGATCGAGCGCTGCCTCTCCGGCGAGCGAGTGCCCGCCCGCTGGCTGGCACCGCTGCATCTCGCCCGCGGCCGGGCGTTGGCCCGCATGAGCCCGTCGGCCGAAGACGAAGCCCTCGCCGCATTCGAAACCGCGCTCGGCGCCGACGGCGACCTGGCCTCGGGCTGGGCCGATCTGGCGCGGCTGCATCAGGTACGGACGCGCTGGCAGAAAGGCCTCGCGGCGGCAGAGCACGCTCTGGGCCTCGACGACAGCCGACAAGCGCGCTGGACCGCGGCGGTCTGCGCGACCGCGCTCGCTGATCCGTCCGCCGCGGCCCACTGGGCCCGGCTCGACCACGGCCCGGCACGCACCGACGACGACGGGCGACCGCGCATCGCCGATCTGCCGCCGGTCGAGGCCTACCTTTCGCCCAGCCTGTTGGGGGCGGCGCCGTCGGAGGGCCCTGTGGAGGCCGAGGTGGTCTGGGTCCGCCCGATGAGCCCGGCTCACGGGCGCATCGCGTCGCCGACCGTGCTCGACCTGCCGGTGAATCTGGACGATGTCGTCGTCTGGGATCCGGTGCCGCGTGGGTTTCGAGCAGTGGGCGAGCAGGAAGTGCCGTGCTTCACCGTTCTCGCGCGGCTCGCGCCCGGCCGCAAAGCGGTCTGGCGGGTGGTCGGGCGGCCCGATCGGGAGGACTGCTGGCCCGACGGCTGGTCGTACTACGATCTCGGTGCCCGGGTGGGTGATCCGGCTCTCGCCGGCTGCGGTCGACTGATCACGCCCCGGACGGTGAGCCGGTCGGCGGTGCGGGCGGCGCTGACCGCCCGCGGCTCGAGCCTCGAAGAGCCCGGCGGCTGACGGCTTTCGCCGTCAGCCGTTCAGCACCTCGGCGATCAGCGCGCGGGCGATCTGCGGATCGGCGCGGCCGCCGCTCTGGCGCATGACCTGACCGATGAAGTAGCCGATGAGGCTCGCCTTGCCGTCGCGATACTGCGCCGCCTGTGCCGGGTTCGCCGCGATGACCGCCTCGATGATGCCCTTCAACGCGGCGGTATCGTCGAGCTTGCGCAGCCCGCGGGCGTCTACGATGCCCTCGGCCGTGCCGCCCTCGGCCATGAGCGCGGCGAGGACTTCTTTACCCGCCGTGCTCGAGATCACGTCTTCGTCTGCGAGCCGGGCCAGCTGGCCCAGCTCGGCGCCATCGAACGGCATCTCGGCGGCCGAGCGATCACCCAGCTCGCCGATGAAGACGTTGACCGCCCACTTGGCGACCGAGGCCGGCGCGTCGTAGGCGGCGACCGCGGCGTCGAAAATATCGGACAACGCCCGATCGCCGGTGAGGACGTCAGCGTCTTCCTCGGTCAGCCCCAGCGCGCTCTGATAGCGCTCGAAGCGCCGCGCCAGCTCGGTGTCTTCATCGCGGGCTGCCGCGCGAATCTGAGCGGCGGTGCGCTTCGACGGGCGGGTATCGGCCTTGCGTGCCTCGGCGCCGCTGGTCTCATCGGCCGCGCTCGGTGTCGCCGAGTCCGCGTCCTGAGCCCGGCGCTTCGCCCAGCTATCGCGCAAAGAGATGATGCGGTCGAAGACCAGCGCATCCGGCCGGCTGTCGACCGGGTCTCGCCAGAAGTAGCCCTGCCGCTCGAACTGATAGCGCGTCTCCGGGCTGTCTGCGAGCACGCTCGGCTCGACGCGCGCACCGTCGACGACCACCAGCGAGTCCGGGTTGAGGTCGTCGAGCCAATCGCGGTCGGTGCCGGGAAACGGCACGGCGAACAGGCGGTCGTAGAGCCGTACGACGCACTCGACGGCGTGCGCCGCCGAGACCCAGTGGATCGTGCCGCGCACCTTGCGACCGTCGGGTGAAGAGCCGCCGCGGCTCTGGGGATCGTAGCTGCAGCGCAGCTTGACCACCGCGCCCGTCTCGTCGCGTACGACCTCGTCGCAGGTGATGTAGTAGGCATAGCGCAACCGCACTTCGCGGCCCGGGGCGAGGCGGTAGTAGCCCTTGGGCGGGTCTTCGGCGAAGTCACTGCGCTCGATGTAGAGGGTGCGCCCGAAGGGCACCGATCGGGCGCCCTCTTTGGGTACATCATGAGGCCAATACGGGGCGTCGAAGCGCTCGCCGTCGCCCTCGGGGTAGTTGGTGATCTCGACCTCGAGCGGGTCGAGCACCGCCATCACCCGCGGCGCGGTGGTATTGAGCGCGTCACGCACCTCGAAGTCGAAGCGCTCGATGTCGATGACCGTATTGTTCTTGGTCACGCCGACCGCTTCGGCGAAGTTGCGCAGCGCCTCGGGCGGAATCCCCCCACGACGCATGCCGGCCACCGTCGGCATACGCGGATCGTCCCAGCCGTCGACCCGCCCCTCTTCGACCAGCTGCCGCAGCCAGCGCTTGCTGAGCACGGTATAGGTCATCGCCAGCCGCGCGAACTCGTACTGGTGCGAGACATGGTCGACCGGCGCATGGGCCAGGACCCAGTCGTAGAGTTCACGGTTGTTCTCGAACTCGAGCGTGCAGATCGAGTGGGTGATGCCCTCGATGCTGTCCGACAGGCAGTGGGCGTAGTCGTACATCGGGTAGATCGACCACGCGTCACCCGTACGCGGGTGGGTCGCGTTGCGGATGCGATACAACAGCGGGTCGCGCATGAGGATGTTGGGCGCGGCCATGTCGATCCGGGCCCGCAGGGTATACGTGCCGTCGGCGAACTCGCCCTTGCGCATGCGCTCGAGCAGGTCGAGGCTCTCCTCGACCGGGCGGTCCCGGTCGGGGCTCGGGCGGCCCGGCTCGGTCAGCGACCCGCGCATCGCCCGGATCTGATCGACCGTGAGGCTGCAGACATAGGCCTTGCCGCTGCGCACGAGGTGCTGAGCGAAGGCGTACATCTTCTCGAAGTAGTCCGAGGCGTGGAAGAAGTTCGCGCCCCAGTCGAAGCCCAACCAACGGATGTCGTCGGCGATGGCCCGGGCGAACTTCTCGTCCTCGACGAGCGGATTGGTATCGTCCATGCGCAGATGGCAGACGCCGCCGGGGTAGTCGCGGGCGATGCCGAAGTTGAGGCAGATCGACTTCGCGTGACCGATGTGCAGGAAGCCATTGGGCTCCGGCGGAAACCGCGTCACCGGATGGGCGTAGCGGCCCGCGGCGAGGTCGGCGTCGATGATCGCCCGGATGAAGTTGCTGCGCGACGGGTCGGATGCGTCGGCCATGGCTGACTCCTCAAAATCGGAAGCGGCCATATTGCGGGGTGCACGGGTCGACTGCAAGCCGCCGAACATCGGCGCTCTTCGCGGCGCCGAGCGCCGATGAGATCGGCGGCGAACCCGTGGCAGCCGGCCCGCCCTCTCCAAGCCCGTGCGTCAGCGCAGACGGCGTCGTATCGCGCCGACGAAGAGCAGCACCGCGAGCCACCACGGCGCATCCGTGGCATGTCCAGGGGCCGCTCGGCATCCATCGCTTGTCGGGCTCGCCCCGCTGCCGCCATCGGCGAGCCCCGCGTCGGGGGCAGGTTCGGGCTCGGGCGCCGGCTCGGGCTGCGGCTCGGGTTCCGGCTGCGGCTCTGGCTCCGGTGCCGGCTCGGGCTGCGGCTCGGGCTCCGGCTGCGGCTCTGGCTCCGGTGCCGGCTCGGGCTGCGGCTCGGGTTCCGGCTGCGGCTCCGGCTCGGGTGCCGGCTCGGGATCGGGCCCCGGCTCCGGCTCGGGATCAGGCTCCGGCTCGGGATCAGGCCCCGGCTCGGGTTCGGGTCCCGGCTCGGGCTCCGGCTCCGGCAACGGGCCCATGTCGGGGCTCGGCGGCGCGCTGGAATCCGGGACGCCGCCATCGGGCTCGGGCTCCGGCTCCGGCTCTGGCTCCGGCTGGGGTTCGGGCTCCGGCTCCGGCTCCGGCTCTGGCTCTGGCTCCGGCTCCGGCAGTGGCCCGGGCCCGGCCGGGTCCTGGCCGGCGAGCACCTCGTCACCGTCGGAGACCCCATCGCCATCGGTATCGGCCGCGTCCGGGTCGCTGCCATAGCGCGCTTCGTCGACATCCGGCAGGCGGTCGGCATCCCGGTCGGACTCGCGGAAGATACACAACAACCCGCTGCCGAAGTCGGCGCCCTGGGGTGCCGCTTCGACCAGCATCGCCGCGACGAGATTGCCAAACGGATCGAGGTCGATATCGATGTGGCGATACTCATGGCGCCGGCCGCCCCCGCCCCACTGTTCGAGGTAGACGAAGTCGGACGCATCGGGCAGGTCGGCGTAGAGCCGCAAGCCGTCGAACTGACCGAACACCGCGCTGCGCTGCTTCTCGCTGGTGACCATCAGGACCCGCTCGCCGTCACGCAGCATGCCCGTCGAGCCACCGACGGGGTCGAGTTCGAAGGCGACGGTCATCAGTTCGCCCTCGACGCCGGTCGTCAGCATCAGGCCGCCGTCGCTCGCCTCGGGGTTCTGCACCCCGTGCATTACGAAGACGCCGCCAGCGCCGTCATCGACGACCCGCGGTTCGAGGCCTGCCGGGTTCTGCTGCACGGCGACATCGGTGCGCCAGCGGCCGTCGGGCTGCTGCCAACTGATCCGCAGATCGCCGATCCCGTCGTCGCGATGCACGGCGACGAGCCGCCCGCCGACCCGACCGAGCGATACGTCATGACCCGGGTCGATGCCGCCGTCGTCGACGAGCCGCGAGCGCCAGTCATCGGGCCCGTCACGCAGCGCCTCACGCAGGCCGTCGGCCCCGCGATAGACGACGCCGAGCGTATCGCCGTCCCGATAGAGCTCGCACGCGTCCCCCACCCCGGCGCCCTCGTCGACCTGCTCGCGCACCCAGGCGCGGCCGTCGAGGCGAGCGACCTCGAACGCATCCCGGCGGGCGTTGTGAAAGCAGACAAAGGGCACACCGTCGACCAACATCAGATCGGTATGCTTGACCTCGTCGGTGATCAGCAGGCTCGCGAAAGCGGCGATCGTCGAGTTCTCGTGGACGCCGATGGGGTCGGCGACGGTGTAGACCACATCGCCGACGACCTTGAACAGGCGGGTGACGTGGGCGACCCCCTGCTCGTCGACGGCCAGCGAGACGGCGTCGCCCGAGTCGTTCTCGGGCAGGCAGGTCCGGACCAGCTCGGCACCCGCGGGTGCCGCAGACGCCACCATCGCCGCCATCATCGTGGCGCGGACCCATCGGCTGCTCATGCATCCCCCCGGAGAGCTCGGCTCGTATTTCTGACGCAGCATCTCACCGACTGCCGGTCCGAAAAAAGGGCCGTGCGTCGACTCGCTCGAGCGGGCGAGGCCCTTGCCCGGCGACAGCGCGACCGCGAATATCACGGCTCGCCATAGGAGGACGCGTGCCGCGATATCCCGCTCTCGACCCCGATGTCACCGCCATTCCCGGATCGCTCTTCTCGAAGCTGGGACACAAGCTCGCGGCGTGGACCGGCGAGCTGTACCCGCTGCACATCGGCGATACCTGGATGGAGCCGCCCGAGGGCTGCCGGATGGAGGACTTGACGGTCGCCGAGTACCCCGGCCTGCACCGCTACACCACCGTGCACGGTCATCGGCCGCTTCTGGACGCCATCACCGATCGGATCTCGACGGTGCAGGGCGTGCCGACCTCCCCGGCAGACGTACTGGTGACGGCGGGGGCCACCGGCGGGCTGTCTGCGCTCCTGCGCACGCTGTGCAGCCCGGGCGACGAGGTCTTGCTGCTCGCGCCGTTCTGGCCGTTGATGCGCTCGGCGACGCTCGCGATGGGCGGTCGCCCGGTGCCGGTCCCCTTCTTCGAAACGGCCCGCGACGCCGCCTCGGCCATCGCCGCCGTCGACGCCCACCGCACCGAGCGCACGGTGGCGGTCTACTGGAATACGCCCCATAACCCGACCGGACGGGTGATCCCGCCCGAGTGGCTCGAGGCCCTGACCGTTTGGGCGCGTAAACACGACCTGTGGGTGATCGCCGACGAGGTCTACGAGCACTACCGCTGGAGCGGTGATCACGTCTACGGCCGGGCCCTGGCCCCCGAGCGGACGTTCTCGGCCCACTCGTTCAGCAAGGCCTATGGCATGACCGGCAACCGCTGTGGCTACGTCGTGGGTCCGGCGCCGGTGATGAGCGCGGTGCGCCGGGTCACGACCAATACGTTCTACTGCGCGCCCCGGGCGAGCCAGATCGCGGCGCTGCGGGCGTTGGCAGGACCCGGCGATACCTGGGCCGCCGAAGCGGCGACCCGCTACGAAGCGCTGGGGCGGGCCGCCGCCGAGCGATTGAAGGTCGCCCCCCCCATGGGCAGCACTTTCTTGTTCGTCGACGTGGCCGACGTGCTCGACGCGCGTGGCCTCGACGGGTTGCTGTTCGATCTGGCCGACGAGGGTGTCTTCGTCGCGCCCGGCCCGGCCTTCGGGCCCTACCCGCACCACATTCGGGTCTGCTTCACCGCCGCCGAGCCCGCGATCGTGCAACGGGGTGTCGACCGCCTGGCGACGCGCCTGGGCCGCTGAGCCCGACCGATCAAGCGGGGCCCGGCCCTTCGAGCGCCATCACCAACCGGCATCGGGCGTCCGCGGATGGCGTGCCCGTCGCAGCGATCGCCCAGCCGCCGGAGACGCTTCGCGGTGCAGCGTGAATCCGGTAGACTCCCGACAGGAGAAGACAGGGGGGCGGACATGGCATCCGATCGCGCGGCGATCATCGGCGAGATCCTCGGCGAGCTCGACATCACGGTCTGGCGCACCACGCGCTACGCCAACGGCACCGGCACGTGCATGTGGTGCAGCACGGGTGCGCTCGTGATGGTGCCCGACAGCGACGATCTGGAGTGGTTTGCTCAGGCTGAAGGCGGCGAAGAGCTGCAGGCGCGCATCACGCCGCTGGTCGACGCGCGACTCGCCGAGGCGAAGACGCAGCCATACGGCAGCCTCGCCACCGACATCGAGACGACGGATGCATCGAGCCCGACCATCCGCGCGCTGGTCGGTCTGGGCGAAGAGCTGCGGCGCGAGGGATACGCGGAAGCACTCGACGAGGCCCGGACGATGTTCACGAGCATCATGCGCGCCAAGTTCGGGCCGTTGCCGCCCATCCTCGAACACCGGATCAAGGCGGCCGAGTTCGATCAGCTGCACCGCTGGAGCGAGCGACTGTTCACCGCGCCCCGTGCCATGCTCGTGGTGGTCTGACTGTGATAGTTGAGTCAAGGTGAACACAGCATCGAACAACAGATCGAAACGACCGGGTTTATCTGGCGCGAGTACGTCAGTATGGGTTAAGCATGTTCCCAGGGCACGGTCGATTCGCGCCCCTGTTCTTGTCAGGAGGAATTCAGGGATGGGTAACCTGAACGGTACGATGGGCCGCGCTGCGGCGATGCTGATACTGGCTCTGGTCGCCATGGCCTCGGGGTGCAGCGACGATCGTAAGAACTCGTCCGCGGACCCGACCCCCATCGGCAAGTGCCTGGATGGCAGCAATCCCGACTTCCTCACCGACCCGTACAATTGCGGCGCTTGCGGGGTGACCTGCGACGGCCTGCACGGCGAGGCGATCTGCGAGGCCGGGGTGTGCCGCCTGGCCGATCCTGTGGTCTGCGACCGAGAGTACTACGACCTCGATGGGATCCCATCCAACGGCTGCGAGTGCCATGGCGCCACGGAGCAGACCTGCCGAACGTGTCTCGAATACGAAATCCCGATGAACGAAATCGACGATGACTGTGATCCGGGTACGACCGATCGCGGGCCCGGTGACGTCGACGCGATCCCGCTGACTCGGGCGCACTGCGGCGCTCTCAACGCCAGCTGCACGCTTCAGCCCGGCTGGGCCGATACGGTCTGCACGTTGGTCAAGTGCAGCCCCTCGAAGGCCGCCGCGGGCGACTGCGGCATGTGCGCCGGCGAGGACGAGGACGGCCAGCGTTTCTGCGGCCTGTGCGAGCCGATCGGTGAGGCCCCCGCGCCCGACGACGCGTGTTTCGACGGCATCGACCAGGACGGCAATGGCGTGGTGGACGATGGCCCGTACTGCGAGGTTCTGCTCGCCAATGCGGCGACCCCCGGCTGCAACCTCGCTGCGCCCGACGCCGACTGCCCGCCCAATGTCGTGCAGCTCGACGCCGGCGACAGCCCGCTCGCGGCCCTCGATGTCGGGCTGACATACGACGTCCTCTTCGATCGCTACGAAGTCACCCAGCGCCAGTTCGCGGCCTATCTCGCGGCGACGGGGCAATGCGAGCCCGATGAGGTCGGCGACGTGCTGGACGACTGCGTCGTGGCCGACGAGGACGCGATGAAGCCCGCGACCGAGGTCACGTGGTGTGCCGCCTACGACTATTGCGACTGGGCCGGAAAGCGCTTGCCGACGGTCGCCGAGTTCTACCGGGCGTCGACGGGCACGACGCTTGGCGACACCCCGTGCCGCAACGACCCCGAGCCGGCGTTGGCGGAGTGTGGCGCCCACGGCGTCGGCCGGGTCGACTCCGGAAGCGGCATGGCGTGGGTCGGGCCACCGGGGGGGCGTCCCGACGATGCGCTGCGTGCGCTCGGGATTCACAACCTGACCGGCCACGTCGCCGAGTGGCTCTTCGACGCCGCCGTCGACTGGTGCGCGGAAGACGGGCCCCATGCCATCCCCGCGTTCCGCGACCTCACCTGCCCGGCAGACGGCGAGGGCGTGCCTTTCCAACGCCGACTGCTGCTCGACTGGGCCCCGTCGATGGTCGACCATCACGACGGCCAAGTGGTGCTGCATGCGGGACAGATGCGCGCGATGAGCGGCGGTGGTTTCGGCAGTATGGCCGGCACCCACGACTGGCAGCATCGGGCGATACCGGGTATCCGGGCCCCGCACCATGGTTTCCGCTGCGCGCGGACCTTCCACCCCGACCCGGTGCTGGCCAACGCCTGGCCCTATGAGCGGAACGCTCACAGCAGCACCCGGACCACGTGCGATCCCCTGCCCCGCGGCGGCATCTCGGCCGTCGAGGATCTCAGCCAGACCTTGTTCCGCGCCGTGGACATCTGCCTGCCGGGCCTCGAACCGGACGAGAACGCCGCGTTGCAGCAGCGGGTCGCGACTTCGCTGATCTCGGTCTTCGTGGTGGCCGACGGCAAGGACGACGCCGTCGATCGCCTTCGGCTGCAGGCGGGGCTCGACGCCGGCAGCGAGAAGCTGTGGCTGAACGGGCTGACGCCGGTGGTGGCCGCAGCCGAACGCGAACCCGAACGCCCTGATGCGTGCACCACCGCCGCTTGCGACGTACTCACACTCGACGCCGACACCCCGGCCCTGGTGATCCCCGATACCTTCGGCGCCGTCCGGGCTCACGGGCTGTCGGTCGGTCGCATCGCGATCGGTCAGCCATCGCCGTGCCTCGAGCCGGCCGATACCCGGATCACCGTCGAGATCCAGGTGGATCGCGCTGCGCTCGACCGCCTGCTGGCTGATCCGCGAGGCGGCTTGAGCGACGAAGCCTTCGCTCGACTGACCGCCGAGGGCTTCTGCGTCGATCCGGAGGACGGCTGCCAGCGCTGGCAGGTTCCGCTGGACATCGCGCTGGACGAAGAGTCGATCTGGTCTCAGCGAGATCGCTGACACGGCCCGCTGTTCGCAGACTCATAGACGACCGCGGCGCACGGGTTCCGGCCCGCCCGCTACGAGGCCAACAGACCGAAGCCCACCACAGAAAGGCCGGCCAGGCGCAAGAGACCCGACTCAGCGCTGTGGGGGCACCAGGTCGAGGTCGATCTGTCGCAACGCTTCGCGCACGACCAGAGACTTGTTGGCCCTCGAGTAGCCGCGCTTCTTCAGCTCGGCGACCAGATCTGCGAGTCGTTGCTGGTCCTCGGTGTACAAGCTGATCGAGACCACCTTGTAGTGCGTTGGTTTGGGCTTCTTGACGCGGCGCATGGCCGCGCGACGCGCGCGCGGTTCACGCGGCGTGAAGAACTCCTCGACCGCGGTCTCCTCGTCGTCGAAGAATCCGCGGACCGCGCCGACCTCGTCTTCAGGCTCCCGGTCGCCCAACGGCGGCCTCCTGTTCGCTCTGGGTGGGGTTGGCCTCGCACAGCGAGATGACCCGCTTGACGAGCTGGCGATAATCCTTCGAGCCCCGCGAATCGGGCGCATACTCGAAGATCGTCTTCTTGTGGCTCGGCGCCTCCTTGAGCCGGGTATTGACCCGGATCGGCGGCAGGACACGATCCTTGAAGTACGACTTGAGCGTATTGACCGCCTCGACCGAGATGCGCGTGCGTACGTCGTAGAAGGTGGGCACCACACCGAGGATGCTCACCGGGTGCAGCAGCAGCTCGTTGACCTTCTTGAGCGTACGCAGAATCTGCTTCACGCCGACGAGCGACAGGTAGTCACACGACACCGGAATCAGGATGTGATCGGCGTAGGTGAGCGCGTTCTGGTTGAGCACCGACAGGCTCGGGCCGCAGTCCATGATGACGAAGTCGTAGTTGGTGATGCCCGCCATGCGATTGGCGAGCACCTTGAACCGGTCTCGGGGCGTATTGACCAACCGCACTTCGGCCTGCGCCAAGCTGGTATTGCTCACCAACGCATCGAAGTTCTCCGATACGTTGACGATGCAGTCCGCCGGGTGAACCCCTTCGACGAGCACATGATAGATCGTGCGCCGGGCGCTGAGACCGAGCGATACCGCCACGTTGCCCTGCGCGTCGAGATCGACGAGCAGAACGCGGTGACCCGCTTCGGCGAGGCCGGCGGAGAGGTTGACGCTCGTCGTCGTCTTGCCGGTTCCGCCCTTCTGGTTGAGCACGGCGATGCGCCGCATGCGCCGATGACGCCGGGTCACGGTGCTCATCTCGCGGCCCCGGCAGTCGGTCGAGCAGTAGTAGCGGACCTCACCGTCGACCTGTGCCTGCTGATAGGCGTATTGCAGGTCGAACCGTGTCTGGCACACATCGCACGCCTTGCGTGACGCGCTCAGCAGGTGCTCTTCATGGCAGCGCTGGCTGCAGAAGTAGAACACCTGATCCGGTGTCCGCTGCACCTGATAGGCAAAACGCAACTCGAAGGTCGTTTCGCATACCGTGCAGTCGTGAATCGCGGCGGCCATGCACGCGCCCCCATCCTCGTGTACGGCGATGTACGACCACAGGCCGACCGCCTCCCGACGCTTATAGAAGCGTGGATCGATCGTGTCAATGGTCACGCGCGGCGAGATCTGCGCAAGATCCTGATTCGGCTACAGATCGCCGCCGCCCCGTCAGCCGAGCGGATCAGGATCGAGGAAACAGACGTCGACCTGCCCGTCCTCATCGGCCACCCGAACGATGATGTGGTCGTCACCGGCCGCCGCTCGGCGGGTCAGGGTCGCGTCACCGCGATCGGTGCGCCAGACCCGCCCGGCGAAGTGCTGCATGAGCCGGTCGACGACGTCCGGGTGTGGTAGCCCGTCCCGCCGACCGACGGAAAGAATCGCATGGGTCTGATCGGAGCCGACCCGCTCGAGCAGCTCGTCGCTGCTCGTATTCTGTCCACCATGATGGCCGGTGCGCAGGATGGCCACCGGGCGCAGTCGATCGAGCAGCCGTCGCTCGACCGCCTGGCCGGCGTCTCCCATCAACAATATGGACCGCCCGCGAAACGACAGCTCGATCACCAGTGAAGCATCGTTGTCTTCTTGGGCCGCGGGGTCGGCGAAGAGCAAGCGAACGGCGTGTCGGGCCACGCCGAAGTCCAAGGCGCGCGCCTGATCCAGCGTGCTCGGCGCAGCCGTCAACTCGGCCCCCGTGGCCAGTATGCGATCGGTCAGACGCCCCCAGGTCTGGTTGGCGGGTGGTCGGCCGCCGTGGATGACAGCCCGCGCGGGGTGGTGCTCCAGCACACGCGTCGCGCCGCCGTAGTGGTCCTTGTCGGGGTGGGTGATGACGAGCGCGTCGAGCGCGGCGCCGGGCAGCAGGCCGGCCCGTCTCATGAGCTCGAGGACGGCGCGCCCCCCGTCCGGCACATGCGGGGCCACGGGGTGGCCGTCATCGCCGGCGTCGATCAGGATCTCGCCGGCGTCGACACCGATGACGCCGGGCGTTCGGACCCAGGTGGCGTCTCCGTGGCCGACGTCGATGAACGCCAACCACAGGTCGGGGCGCTCGGTGCCGGGGGTCGACTCGAGGAAGCCGGCGCGCATGGACTCGGAGCAGACAGCGGACGGCGGCCCCAACGGCGGCAAGCCGAGGTCGATGCAGCTCATGCCCAACAGCCCGACAGATATGGCGAACAGCGACAGGCCGCGCACGCGACGCCGGGGTGGATAGAGCGCGATCGTCACGGTGAGTCCGGGATGTCGAAGAACGGTGAACCGTCGGTGCGCAGACCGGGAGACGCCGGCAGTTCGGAGAGCATGTCGTGCGGTTGCCACTCGGCATCGGGCGCGCCGTCGGTTTGGCGGACCCGGCTGATCCCCTCCTGCGCTGCCCCGCGGGGCACCTCCGCCGACCAATGGGTCTCACCGACCCGCAGCTCGACGACGATGGCCGACTCATTGGGCAGCGCCCAGCGCTCGACCCGCCCGACGATGTCCTCCACACCGCCCAGCCAGTCGCCTCTGTCGGCGAAGATCGCCAGTGGCCCGGGCGGCAGGCACCCGCTCACGAACTCGACCCGTCGGACCAACTCGCCGTCGGCCTGACTGCTCCAGAGCGACACACCGGCCAACGCGACCGGTTCTGCCGTCGGGTTGACCAGCTCGACGAATTCGTCGGTCTCACCGTCTCGTGCGCCGTCGACCAGGATCTCGTTGATGACGAGCCGCGATGGATTCGCCGGCGTGCACACCGGCAGCGGCGGTCGTTCGATCGGCGCGCACCCATCGACCAGAAACGGGCTGCCGTCGACGCAACGGCCCGGCGAGCTCGGGGCCGGTGCCAGGGCGTCGTGCAATCTCCACTCATCGCCGAGCAGATCCGGCTCGCGATTCAGGCTGACCCCCTCGACGATGGCGAGCCCGGCGGGGTCGAACCGATCGAGCGGCTCTTCTGAGGGCCCCAACAGGACGATGGGGTTCCGACTCTCGTTGCCGAGGGCCAGCCGCGCGTCCTCGACGACCGGCGGGATCTCGGGCGGCGGGTCGAAGGCCCAGTCGTCGATGTCGGGTCGCAGGACCATGACCCCGCCCGCCGGCAGGCATCCATCGGCGAACCGAACGCGCACGTCCAGCGCACCGTCCGGCGACTGGACCGCCAGGGCCACCTCGGCCAGGCGGCGCGCCGTGGGCCCGAAGTTGACGATCTCGACGAACTCGTCGGCTTCGGTTCGCGGCGTGAGTCCATCGATGAGGATCTCGTTGAGTCGCAGGTCACCCGGCGCGGGCGACGGGCAGTCGAATACCGGCCCGGGCGCATCTCCCGCGTCGAACGCTGCGTCGTGGGGACCATCGAGCCCGCCATCGCGAGCGGCCACCCATCCGCCATCGCCCGCCAGACCGCCATCGGCGGCGATCTCCGGCGCCGGGCATCCGTCCTCATAGCGTCCGCCCGTCGGGCACCGTCCCGGAGAGGCCAGCGAGGCGCTCGGATCGATCGCGGTGTGCAGCCGTGGCTCGCCCACCCGATCGGGCCATCGATTGAGGCTGACGCCCGCCTCGATGGTATCACCGGCGCCCTCGAAGCGGTCGAGGACGGTCTCACCCCGGACCAGCCGGAAGTCGAAGTCGCCGCTGTTGGCGAACCCGAAGCTGCGCACCTCGGCCTCGATGGCCGGCGTCGCCTGAGATGACTCGATCCAGTCGCTGCGCCGACCGAATACGGCCAGCGCTGCACCGCTCGGCAGGCAACCCGTGGTGAACTCGACCCGACGCACCTGGTCGGCCCCACGGTTGGAGGTCAATGTCACGCCGCCGAGCGCGAGGGCGTCGTCGGCGACGTTGACCAGCTCGACGAACTCGCCGTCCTCGGTCGGTTCGCCGTCGAGCATGACCTCGTTGATGACCAGCTCTCCCGGCTCGGGCGCTCGGCAGGCGGCGCTGCCGCCCGCAGGGTCTCCATCACGCCCGAAGCCGGCGTCCGGCCCATCCACCCACTGGTCGCCCGCCGGATCTTCGAAGCCGCCATCGGGCCCACGCAAGCAGGTGCAGAGACCATGGGCTGCGCAGATCGCGAGGGCGCCGGTCGGGCAGGCCCGCTCACAGACCTCACCGGTCTCGCATACGCTGCCGCAGCCGAGCGCGATGGCCGCTGCCCAGACGAGCCATGGAGACCGACCACCCTCCACTTTGCGTACCGAGGCCCTCATCGACGCACCGCCCGCGCAAAGCGGCCACCGGTCAACCCATCCAAGAGGGCGGCCTGTTCGGCGACGAGCAGCGCGGCTGCGTGGCTCGCTGCGGCATCTCCTGCCGCCAACGCTTCGGCTCGGGCCATACGCGCCTTTTCCAGCGCAAACCAGGACCGGGTCACAGCTTCGAGCAACTCACGCCGAGCGGCGGCCGCCTTGCGCACCTCCTGAAGGGCCGCGAGTTCGGCCCGCCCACCCAGCAACGCCCCCGGATGCCATACGAGCTCGCCCTGCAACCGCAGGCGCTCGCCGCGGGTATCGACGGCCGCCACGTCGCCCATCCAGCGGGCGTCGGCCAGTCGCACGGTCGTTCGCCCGTCGCGATCGCCGTCGTGCACCACCCGGATCCGCAGCTCGGGCATGGCATCCGCCCAGCGCATCCGGCCGAGGTGGCCCAGTACGCGCTCGGCCTCCAGACCGGCGTGTTCGAGGGCCAGGCGCTGCACCGCCTCGACGGTCAAAGCAGGCCGCGGCTCGGGGTTCTCGGCGAGCGCTGGCGGCGAGCCGCCAAACACCATCGCGGCCGCGAGCATCAACGCGCCGCCGCTCATGGCTGCACCGTCGTGCAGGCGTCCGTCGGCGCCGACGGCTCGAGCCTCAGCAGGGCGCAAGCCTCCTTCAACTCCAGGTGCAGTCGGCGTCGTTCGTCGGGCGCGCGTGCTCCGCGGAGACGCCCGCGCGCCGCGAACACGCGCATCACGCTGCGCCGGACATGCCCATGGCCGGGTGACGCCCGCCCCTGCCGTCCGTCGGGCGGGTCGCTGTCGGATGCGCCGGGCTCGACCGCAAAGACGGCGGAACGCTCGATGGGCTCGATGGCGCGCTCATCTGTCGCCGAGGTCTCGGGATCGGGGCGACCCGAGTCGAAGGGGACGCCAAGAGTCGGCGCCGCCGGTTCGGCGAAGGCGTCCTCGTCCGGGGGTCGACCATCGCGGACCGACTCCGCGGGCCCGACCGTACGGCCGATCGCCCATTCGAGCGCCAACGTGAAGCCGATGTCGAGGGGCTGCACCCGCGTCTCACCGGCGAGCCCGGCTTGCAGGTCATGGCGCGCGACGGCCGACCAGCCGGACAGCCGGACAGCCGGCAGCCAACCGGCAGCCATCGGATTCGAGCAGGCGCCGTTCGCGGGCAGGGCGCAGAGCACGCACGACGCGACGATCAGGACGAGAGACGAGCAGGGCATCGGGACCTCCAAGGTTGTGGAGGTCACGCACAGCAACGGTCGGGCCAGCGTCAGAATCGAGTGAAAACAGAGACTTGAGGCCCGGCGGGGCGCCGCGCGGTGTCCAGATCGTCCAGATCCTGGACGCCTTGGACGGCGCTTCGATCACGTCGGCTCGGGCGTCAGTCGTCGGTCAGGATGAAGTCGACCGTCTCACGCTTGGAGGAGCGTACGGGCTTGCCGCCGAACGTCGCCGGCGTATACTTCCAGCGCCGTGCGGCCCGCTCGGCGGCCGCCCCGAAGCCGAAGCCCGGATCCTTGATCACCTTCACCTCGACCACGTCGCCGCTCTCGTCGATGGTGACGATGAGAATGACCGTGCCTTCGGCCCCGGCGCGTTCGGCGGCCACCGGATAGGCGGGCTTGAGGTTCTTGATGCGCTTGGCTTTGGTGCGCTTGGGCGGCTTCGGCGGCGCAGGCGCCGGCTTCTCGGCCGCGGGTTCGACCGGCGTCGCCGCCTCGGTCACCGCGTCGCGTGCGGTGCGCCCGACCTCGCCCATCGCTGTATTGCCCACCTGAAAGGCCGGCCCCTTCCCGCCCTTCACCGTGCTGCCCAGGGTGAGCCCGGTCTGCAGCGGCACCGGCTTCTTCGGCTTGGGCTTCGGCGGCTCCGGCTTTTCGGGCGGCGGCTTGGGCTTCGGCTTCGGCTTCGGCTTCGGCTTCGGCTTGGGTTCGGGCTTGGGCTCCGGCTTTGGTTCGGGCTTGGGCTCCGGCTTCGGTTCGGGCTTGGGCTCCGGCTCGGGCGGTGGTGGCGGCGGCTCGGGCGGCGGCGGAGCCGGCGGAGGGGGCTCGACGATGTTGATCTGCACCACCGAGGCCTTGCGCATGCCGTCGTCCGGCGGCTCGAAGCTATGCGCCGCGTAGAGCCCGCCGCCCTGCAAGGCTGCGGCGAGGATCGCGCCGATCCCCAGCACCGCGAGGCGTCGTCCCTTCTCGGGCTCGTCCTGAAGCGCGTACACCGATTCAGCCCTTCTTGTACGGCTCGATGTTGATCGCGAACTTCATCACCCCGTTCTGGCGCACCAGATCGATGATGCGCACCACCTTGCCGTGGGGCGTCGCCTTGTCGGCGGCGATGATCGCCTGAGCGTCTTTGTCGGCCTTCGACACGGCGATGCACTTCGCGGCGATGGCCTCTTCGTTGGCTGGCTCGCCGTTGAGGAACAACGTCCCGTCGGGCGCGATCACGATGGACAGCGTCGTATCCATCGCGTCGCCGCCGGTCGCGGCCTTGGGCAGATCGACCTCGATGCTGGGTTTGACGATGTAGGTCGAGGCCACCATGAAGATGATGAGGAGCACCAACATGATGTCGACGAGCGGGGTCACGTTGATCCCGAAGACGCCCTCGTCGTCGTCGCCTCCGAAGCTCGCGCCGCCGGCCATCTCAGGCTCCCTTCTTGGCCAGCTCGGGGCCCTGCGGAGGGTCGACGGGTTCGCCCTCGTCGTGCTTGAGGCGCGCGAGCACGATGCGTCCGAGGAAGTCGGTATTGCCGACTCGGGTCTTCACCATGCCCTTGAAGTAGTTGAACATGACCACCGCGGGGATGGCGACGAGCAGGCCGACGGCGGTCGCCACCAGGGCCTCGGCGATACCCGGACCGACCACTTCGAGGCCGCCCTTGGGATTGTCGCCGAGCGCCTTGAACGAGATGATGATGCCGATGACGGTGCCGAAGAGGCCGATGAACGGCGCGTTGTTGCCCAGCGTGCCGAAGTAGGTCAGGAAGCGCTCGAAGCGCTGCCTCTCGCGGGCCAACGAGCTGAGGATGATTTGCTCGACGACGTGCGAGCCGCGGTCATAGGCCTCGAGGGCGTCGGCGAGCACCCGCTCCTCCATCGCGTGGCCGCGGGCGACGCGGGCCCGCGCCTTGGCGAGATCACGATCGTCGAGCAGGCGCACGAGGTCGCGGGCGATGGCCGGCGCATCGACCCGCGTGCCGAGGAACAGCCGCAGCCGCTCGAAGAACAGTACGATCGCGATGAACCCCAACACGATCATCAGCCACATCACCCACTCCGCGCCGAGCTCGGAGAAGCTGAGGAAGGCGCCGATGACCGAGAATCCTTCTTCCTGAGCACCCATCTGGTGTACCGCTCCATCCGGCGGACGGCGCCGGGTTCGATCGTCGCGAGGTTGCCTGGCTCTTGATGCCGGGCCCGTTCGGGCTCCGGAGCGCCATTGCGATGCAGGCCGGCACCCGGTGGTCGCTCCGGAACGTATCTTTTTGCCTCACGGCCGCGATACAGCGGGCCGCCGGTGGGGCTTTTGCCTCTCGGGGGCGTACGCTATGCTGCCGGGCGGCCAATCGACGAAAGCCAGCGAGAGGGGTGCATGTCAGGCCACAATAAATGGAGCACGATCAAGCACAAGAAGGCCAAGGCCGATGCGGCGCGCGGCAAGCTCTTCACCCGCTTGATCCGGGAGTTGGTGGTCGCCACCCGCGAAGGCGGCAAGGATCCCGACGGCAACGCCCGGCTGCGGTCGGCGATCACGACCGCCCGCAACGCGAACATGCCCAACGACACCGTCGAGCGGGCCATCAAGCGCGGCGCCGGCGAGATCGAGGGCGCGACCTATGAAGAGGTGACCTACGAGGGCTACGGCCCGGGCGGGGTGGCGTTCTTCATCGAGACGACCACTGACAACCGCAACCGCACCGTCGCCGAGCTGCGCCATCTGCTGTCGAAGCGCGGCGGCAACCTGGGCACCGATGGCTCGGTGGCCTGGATGTTCGAGCGCAAGGGCCTCATCGAGGTCAAGAAGGGCGAGCACAAGTTCGAGCACATCTTCGAAGCGGCGCTGGAGGCCGGCGCGGCCGACGTCGAGGTCGGCGAAGAGATCTTCGAGGTCTATACCGAGTTCACCGACCTGCACGAAGTCTCGGGCGCGCTCGAGTCGGCGGGCTTCGAGATCAACGAGAGCAAGCCGGTGCGGCTGCCCGATACGCCGATGTCGGTCGAGGGCACGACCGCCGAGCAGACCCTGGCGATCATGGAGCTGCTCGAAGAGCACGACGACGTCTCCAACGTGTTCACCAACGCCGACATCTCCGACGAAGAGATGGAGCGGCTGTCGTCGAGTTGAGCGGCGGCGCCATCCGGGTGCTGGGCGTCGACCCGGGCACCCGCCTCTGCGGTTGGGGGATCGTCGCGCGGGCCGGCTCGGCGGTGCGCCACGTGGACAACGGGGTCGTGGTGCTCGACGAGAAGGCGGCCCTCGCGAGCCGGCTGGCGGTGCTCATGCAGCGGCTCGACGCGTTGATCGCCGAGTATCGCCCGACCCTGGCGGCGGTGGAGACCGTCTTTCACAACCGCAACGCCCGCAGCGCGCTGACCCTGGGCCACGCCCGCGGCGTCGCGCTGGCCGTGGCCGCGGGGCGCGGGCTCGAGATCCACGAGTACACCCCGCAGCAGATCAAGAAGGCGGTCAGCGGCAGCGGCCGGGCCAGTAAAGAGCAGGTGCAGCAGATGGTCACGATGCAGCTCGGCCTCGCCGAGCCGCCGCAGGCCGACGCCGCCGACGCGGTCGCCGCGGCGCTCTGCCATGCGCAGCACCTCGCGCTCGGCCTTCCGGTGGTTCAACTGCCGCCCAAACCCAAGGGCGGCCGGCGCAAGTCGCAGGCCGCGCTCGAAGCGTTGGTGGCCCGGCAGCAAGCAGCGGCCCGCACGCGGGCCCGAAATCGAGGAGGCAGCCGATGATCGGCCGGCTCGAAGGCACGGTGCTCGACAAGTCGGCCGGCGGCGTACTGCTCGGCGTCGGCGGCGTCGGCTACGAGGTGCAATGCCCTTTGACGGTGATCGACCGGCTGCCCCGCAAGGGCGCGTCGTGCACCTTGTCGATCCACACCTATGTCCGTGAAGACCAGCTCAGCCTCTTCGGCTTCGGCTCGGTCGACGAGCGGCGGCTGTTTCGTCAGCTCATCGGCGTCTCGGGCATCGGCCCGCGGCTGGGCCTCGCCTGCCTGTCGGGCATGGACGCCGAGACGTTGATCGCCGCCATCGCCAACAGCGACGTCAAAGCGCTGAGCCGCACACCGGGCATCGGCAAGCGCACCGCCGAGCGCATCGTGCTCGAGCTCAAAGACAAGGTGGGCGGCGTGCCCGGCCGCCCGGCGGCGCGCGGCGGCCTGTTGGCCGATCTGGAGAGCGCGCTGGGCAACCTGGGCTACTCGGCCCGCGAGGTCGAGAAGCTGCTGGTCAGCCTCGGCGAGGACGCGGCGTCGATGGACTTCGAGTCGCTCCTGCGCGAAGCCCTCAAGCGGCTGCGTCGCTGACGGCCCCATCTCTTCGCGGCCCGTGGCACTGGACAGGCGTGCAGACCACAGGTAGAGAAAACCCATGAACCGCATCGTCGATCCCGAGGCCGCCGATCCCGTCGAGTCCAGCGAGGGCGGCGCCGACAGCAACGCCGAAGGTTCGCTGCGCCCGACCGACTTCGACGAATACATCGGCCAGGCCCGGGTGAAGGAGAACCTGCGCATCTTCGTGCAGGCGGCCCGCCAGCGCGGGGAAGCCCTCGACCACGTCCTGCTCAACGGGCCGCCGGGGCTGGGCAAGACGACCCTGGCCCACATCATCGCCGCCGAGCTGGGCGTGCGGCTGCATGTGACGAGCGGTCCGGCCCTGGAGAAGAAGGGCGACCTCGCGGGGCTGCTGACCAACCTCGAAGCCCACGACGTGCTCTTCATCGACGAGATCCATCGGCTGAGCGCGGTCGTCGAGGAGAACCTCTACCCGGCGATGGAGGACCTGCGCTTCGACGTCGTCATCGGCGAGGGGGTCTATGCGCGCAGCTACCCCATCGAGCTGCAGCCCTTCACCCTCGTCGGCGCCACCACCCGCGCCGGCCTGCTGACCTCGCCGATGCGCGATCGCTTCGGCATCGTCGAGCACCTCGAGTTCTACACTCCCGCCGAGCTGGCGCTGATCGTCGAGCGTTCGGCGCGGCTGATGGGGGTCGAGCTGCGCGACGAAGCGTCGTCGATCATCGCCCGCCGCTGCCGTGGCACCCCACGCATCGCCAACCGGCTGCTGCGCCGGGTGCGCGACATCGCTCAGGTGCGCGCCGACGGCATCGTCGACCGGGCCATGGCCGACGAGGCGCTGACCCAGCTCGACGTCGATCGGGCCGGCTTCGACCGGATGGACCGCCGGCTTCTGCTGACGCTCATCGACAAGTTCGACGGTGGGCCGGCGGGGCTCGATACGCTCGCGGCGGCCATCGGCGAAGAGAAGCAGACCGTCGAAGACATGTACGAGCCCTATCTGCTCAAGGAGGGCTACCTCAAGCGCACCCACCGCGGCCGGGTCGCCACCCGCATCGCCTATCTGCACTTCCAGCGGCCTTTTGGCGGTCGTCAGGAGAAGCTCTTCTGAGCGGCCCGCGGTGTCGGCAGCGACCTTTGAACCCGACGGCGAGTCTGGTACAGCGCACAGTCTGAAGGCACAGTCGTTCGCACTGGAGGTGGCCGTGTTCGACAAGGTTCTGATCGCCAACCGCGGCGAGATCGCCGCCCGCATCATCTCGGTGCTCAAGGCGCGGGGCATCGGCACCGTCGCGGTCTACAGCGACGCCGACGCCGACGCGCCCCACGTCGCGCTCGCCGATGAAGCGGTGCGCATCGGGCCCGCGCCGGTGCGCGACAGCTACCTGAATCAAGACGCCATCTTCGACGCGGCCCACAGCACCAAGGCCGACGCCATCCACCCCGGCTATGGGCTGCTGTCGGAGAACGCCGGCTTCTCCCGCCGCTGCGCCGAGTCGGGGCCGGTCTTCATCGGGCCCGGGCCGGGCGTCATCGACGCGATGGGCGACAAGGCCCGCGCCCGCGCCACCGCCCAGGCGGCGGGCGTGCCGGTGGTGCCGGGCAGCGACGGCCCGGTGGACGACGCCGAGGCGGCGGCCATCGCCGAGCGCATGGGCTATCCGCTGCTCGTCAAGGCGGCCGGCGGCGGCGGCGGCATCGGCATGCAGCTCGTCAAGAAGGCCAGCAAGCTCGAGCGCGCCCTGGCCAGCTGCCGCGATCGCGGCGCGAGCAGCTTCGGCAACGCGGCGGTCTACATCGAGAAGTTCATCGAATCGCCGCGGCACATCGAAGTCCAGGTCCTCTTCGACCAGCACGGCAACGGGGTGCACCTCTTCGAGCGGGAGTGCACCCTGCAGCGACGGCACCAGAAGGTGGTCGAGGAGGCCCCCTCCCCCTTCGTGCAGGCCCATCCCCACATCCGCGAGCAGATCTGCGGTGCCGCGATGGCCGCGGCGAGCGCGATCGGCTACGTCAACGCCGGCACGGTCGAGTTCGTGATGGGGCCCGACGGCGACTTCTACTTCATCGAGATGAACACCCGACTGCAGGTCGAGCACCCGGTCACCGAGGCGATCACCGGCGTCGACCTGATCAACTGGCAGGTCGACATCGCCGCCGGTGCGAAGCTGACGCTCGATCAATCGGCCCTCGCGATCGACGGGCACGCCATCGAGTGCCGGATCTACGCCGAAGATCCGGACAAGCGCTTCCTGCCGCGCCCGGGTACGCTCGGGCGCTTCGAGGCCCCCACCGGCGAAGGCATCCGGGTCGACGCCGGCTACGGTTCAGGGCAAGAGGTGACCCCGTACTACGATCCGATGCTGGCCAAGCTCATCGCGCACGGGCCCGACCGAGGCACCGCCACCGCCCGGGCCCAGGGCGCTCTGGAGCGGTTCGTCATCGAGGGGGTGACGACCAATCGCGACTTCGTGCGGGCCGTGCTCGCCGAGCCCGCGTTCGCCGCCGGCCAGTTCGATACCGGCTGGCTCGAGACCTACGCCAAGGGGCGCGGCTGACGCCCGCGCAGGAGGAGAGATATGGACATCAAGGCGCATATCACCGGGACCGTCTGGAAGATCGAGGTCGAGGTCGGGGAAGAGGTCGAGGAGGACGACATCGTCATGATCCTCGAGTCGATGAAGATGGAGATGCCCATCGAAGCCCCGGCCGACGGCAAGATCCTGAAGATTCTCGTGGCCGAAGGCGAAGCGGTCAAAGAAGACCAGGTCGTGGCCATCATGGAGGAAGACTGACACCGACCGTCACTCAGCTGACGTTCGGTGACCCGGCTGGATTGGCATCCATCGGCCGACCTCCGGGATAATAGTGCGTTTCCGACTACCCGCTTGCGGTATCAACTACGCGATGCCGGAGCCGAAAAGGGGGACGCGCCGTGCAACGCAGCTTTGCTCTCCACCGTTGGGCGATGATCCCCATCGCCTTCTTCTTCCTCGCCGCATGCGACGACGCAGGCGCGCCGGGCGAGCTCATTCCAGACACCGAACCGATGGACCTCGACGGGCGGACGGACGTGCAGGTGCGCGACATGGCCGTCGACATGCCCACCGAGGGCGGGCCCTATCAGCCGTGTCAGACCAACGACGACTGCATCAGCGACTTCTGCGTGCCCGATCCCGACGGGCGGCGGGTGTGCTCGGAGCTGTGCCGCAACGACGATGAGTGTCCCGACGGCTGGATCTGCAGCCCTGTTGGCAACAACGGGCCGGACCGGACCTTCATCTGCTTCGCCGAGGCGCGGGTTCAGTGCAACGAGTGCGAGAGCGACGTCGACTGCGGCGCCGACGGCGCCCGCTGCGTGATGATCGGCAACTCGATGCGCTGCGCGACCGACTGCGCCGACGGCATCTGCCCCGAGAGCTCGACCTGCACCGACGTGGACATCGAAGGCGAGGCGGTGCCGCTGTGCCTGCCCGACGAGGGCACCTGCGATCCGTGCATCGACCCCGATGGCGACGGCTACGGCAATCAGGGTGACTGCCTGGGCGTCGACTGCAACGAAGACCGCCCCGAGACCTACGCCGGCGCGCCCGAGCTGTGCGACGGGCGGGACAACGACTGCGACTCGACCCCCGACGAAGACGTCGGCGCGCCGCCCGCCGACGAGACCTGCCTCAGCGATGGCGTCTGCGCCGGCGCTGCCCCGCAGTGCGAGAGCGGCGCCTGGGTCTGCGCCTACGGCGAGGGCTACGAAGACGGCGCCGAGGCCTCGTGTGATGGGCTCGACAACGACTGTGACGGCGCGGTCGACGACGACATCGACCTGCAGGCCGACCCGCAGAACTGCGGCGAATGCGGCGTGGTCTGCACCTTCGAGCACGCCGAGGGGCTCTGCGTCGACGCCGAGTGCGCCCTCGGGCCCTGCGAGGCGGGCTGGTACGACGTGGATGGCGATCCGGCCAACGGCTGCGAGTACCCCTGCCGGCCCTCGGGCGACGAGATCTGCGACGTCACCGACAACGACTGCGACGGCGTCACCGACGAAGGCTTCGATCTGGCGGTCGACCCCAGCCACTGCGGCGCCTGCGACAACGTCTGCGTGACCCCCAACGCGGCGCCGGTCTGCGCCGACGGCGCGTGCGCCATCGAGTCGTGCGAAGAGAACTACTGGGACGTCGACCGGCTCGCCGAGAACGGATGCGAATACGCCTGCGAGCCGACCAACGACGGCATCGAGATCTGCGACGGCATCGACAACGACTGCAACGGCATCGCCGACGGTCAGTTCGACCTGACGCGCGATCCGGTCAACTGCGGCGCATGCGGCGTCGAGTGCGCGTTTCCCCGGGCGGTGCCCGGCTGCGCCGAGGGCCAATGCGTCATCGCCGGCTGCGAGCCGGGCTGGGTCGACCTGGACGGCGTCGCCGACAACGGCTGCGAGCTGGAGTGCACGCCGACCGAAGACCCGACCGAGATCTGCGACGGGGTCGACAACAACTGCAACGGCCAGACCGACGAAGGCTTCGACCTCGCCCGGGACGAGGCCAACTGCGGGGGCTGCGGCATCGCGTGCGACCCCGCCAACGCCGAGGGGCAATGCCGCGGCGGCGAATGCTTCGTATCGGCCTGCAGCGACGGCTTCTACGACCTCGACGGCGAGGCGGCCAACGGCTGTGAGTACGCCTGCGACGCGGCCGACGACGAGCTCGAGCGCTGCAACCTCGCCGATGACGACTGCGATGGGGCCGTCGACGAAGACTTCGACCTGCGGACCGATCCGGCCCACTGCGGCGGCTGCGGCACGGTGTGCGGATACGCCAACGCGGTGCCCACCTGCGAAGGCGGGGCCTGTCAGCGCGGCGTCTGCGAGCGCGGCTTCCACGACCTCGACGGCGAGATCGACAACGGCTGCGAGTACGGGCCGTGCCTGCCGAGCAACGACGGCACCGAGATCTGCGACGCGACCGACAACGACTGCGATGGCACAATCGACGAGGGCTTCGACCTGCAGAGCGACGTACGCCACTGCGGCAGCTGCAACCGCGCGTGCATCCTCGACAACGCCGAGCCGGCCTGCGTCGCGTCCCGCTGCGAGATCGCCGAGTGCGACGCGGGCTTCTACGACCTCGACGGCCGGCTGGGCAACGGCTGCGAGTACGCCTGCGTGCTCGACGGCGACGGCGCCGAGGTCTGCGACCTCGAAGACGATGACTGCGATGGCGCCATCGACGAAGACTTCGACCTCGAGACGTCGCTCGACCACTGCGGCGCCTGCGGGCGGGAGTGCTTCTTCGAGGCCGCGGTCGCCGCCTGCGACAACGGCCAGTGCCGCTTCGTCGAGTGCCTGCCCGGCTTCTACGACATCGACAACGACCGCGAGAACGGCTGCGAGTACGCCTGCGAGCCCAGCGAAGACGGGATCGAGATCTGCGACGGCGAGGACGACGACTGCGACGGCCGGATCGACGAAGAGATCACCCGGCTCTGTGGCAGCGACGTCGGCCAGTGCCGGCAGGGGGTCCAGACGTGCGTCGCGGGTGAGTTCGGTGAGTGCGTCGGCGAGATCGGCCCCGAAGACGAGATCTGCGACAACCGCGACAACGACTGCGACGGCGAGATCGACAACGGCCTGACCCGGGTGTGCGGCACCGACGTGGGCGCATGCAGCCAGGGCGTCTCGACGTGCGTCGCCGGCGAGTTCGGCGCCTGCGAAGGCAACGTCGAACCGGTCGACGAGATCTGCGACAGCCTCGACAACGACTGCGACGGCGAGTCGGACGAGCAGATCGTGCGCTCGTGCGGCACCGACATCGGCGAGTGCTTCAGCGGCCAGCAGGTCTGCTTCGACGGCGAGTTCGGCCCGTGTGAAGGCGAAGGCGGCGCGGTCGCCGAGATCTGCGACAACCGCGACAACGACTGCGACGGCAACGTCGACGAAGACGTGACCCGCGTCTGCGGCGATGACATCGGCGCCTGCCAGACCGGCGAACAGACCTGCGTCAACGGCAACTTCGGGGCCTGCGTCGGCAACATCGCGCCGGTCGCCGAGACCTGCAACGACATCGACGACGACTGCGACGGGGCCACCGATGAAGCCATCAGCCGGATCTGCGGATCGGACGTCGGCGAGTGCCGCCAGGGTCTGCAGATCTGCGCGGCGGGGGCCTTCGGGGCCTGCGACGGTCAGATCGAGCCGGTCGACGAGACCTGCGACAACCGCGACAACGACTGCGACGGCGCCGTCGACGAGGCGGTGATCCGACCCTGCGGCATCGATGTGGGGGCCTGCGCCCTCGGCACCCAGACCTGCGCTGCCGGCGTCTTCGGCGCCTGCGAAGGCGACGTCGGCCCGGTCGGCGAGACCTGCAACAACATCGACGACGACTGCGATGGCGCGCTCGACGAGCAGGTCACCCGGGTCTGCGGCAGCGACGTCGGGACCTGCCGCGAGGGCCTCTCGACCTGTGCCGCGGGCCAGTTCGGCGCCTGCGTCGGTGAGGTGACCCCGGTCGCCGAGCTGTGCGACGGCGCCGATAACGACTGCGATGGCGCCGTCGACGAGGGCTTCGCCAACAACGAGGACCGCCCCGACGACAACTTCGCCGATACGAACTGCGACGGCATCGACGGCGACATCGACGACGCCATCTTCGTCGACCCGAGCGGCTCGGACCTCGCCGACGGCTCCGTCGACGCGCCGGTGGCCAGCCTCGGCCTGGCGATGACCTACGCGCTGCGGACCAACCCGCCGAAGTACATCATCGCCGGGGATGGCATCTACAACGGCACCTTCACCTTGCGCGCCGGCGTCGAGATCTACGGGGGCTACCGCCGCGACGACGGCTGGGCGCGCTCGGATGACTTCGAGACGGTGCTGCAGGGCACCACCCGCGGTCTGGTCGCCGACGGCCTCGATCGCGCGACGCGTATCGACCGCCTGACCATCATCGCGGCCAGCAACGGCTCGTCGGGCGGCAGCTCGTACGGCCTGTGGATCAAGGACAGCAACAACCACCTCACCGTCACCCGGACCCGGGTCGTCGCCGGCGACGGCGGTGACGGCGGAAACGGCAACGTCGGCAGCAGTGGCCGCGACGGCGCCGGCGGCGGCGGCGGCACCAGCGGGTGCGACGCCGAGCAGATCGGCCTCGGCGGCTGCAGCCGCGACGGCGGCAACGGCGCCGCGGGCCGCGCCTGCGGCGGAGGCACCAGCGGGGGTCGCGGTGGCAACGGACGGGGCGACGGCGGCCTCGGCGGCAACGGACACCAGAACGGCTCGAGCGGCGTCGTCGGCGGCAACGCCTCCTCGCCCGGCGGCTTCGGCAGCGCGGGCAACGGCGGCAACGGCGGCGGCGGCGGCGGTCGTGGTTCGCGGCGGCTGGGCTGTGGCTTCCTCGGCCTGGGCTGCTGCGGCACCAACAACGCGGGCGCCGGCAACGGCGGCGGCCGGGGCAATAACGGCGGCACCGGCCCCGCTGGCGGCGGCGGCAGCAACTTCGGCGCGGTGGCGGGCAATGGCCTCTACACGCCGGCCGCGGGCGCGAATGGCGGACCGGGCGGACCGGGCGGCGGCGGCGGCGGCGGCGGCGGCGGCGGCGGCAGCGGCTGCGACATCGGCTGCTGCCTGCCCGACGTCGGCGGCAGCGGCGGCGGCGGCGGCAGCGGCGGGTGCGGCGGCACCGGGGGCCTCGGCGGCCTCGGCGGCGGCGGCTCGTTCGGGGTGTTCATCGTCAACTCGTCGCCGTCGCTCGACCTGCTCTCGGTCACGACCGGCAACGGCGGCGCGGCCGGCAACGGCGGCAGCGGCGGCAACGGCGGCGTCGGCGGCGGCGGCGGCGGCGGCGGCAATCGCTTCGAGATCGGCGGGGCCGGCGGCCGGGGTGGCATCGGCGGCACCGGCGGGCGCGGCGGACACGGCGGCGGCGGCGGCGGCGGGCCCTCGATCGGCATCTTCCGCCTCAACGCGGCGCCTCAGCTCAACATCGGCAGCTTCACCATCGGCGATGGCGGCGCTGGCGGCGGCGGTCCCGGCAACAGCGGCGCCAACGGCCGCCGGGCCCAGACCCTCTGACCGACCGCAGCGACGGCGCCCGGCTCACTCGGGCAGGGCGCCGACCCACCGCTTGAAGACATCCCCCCGCTCGTCGAAGCCGCGGTAGGCGTCGAAGCTCGACGCCGCCGGCGAGAGCACCACCGCGTCCCCCGCTTCGGCGACCTCGGCCGCCCGCTGCACCGCGGAGGCCATGTCCCCGACCATCGACACCGGCACCCGCGCCCCGACCAGCTCGCGCAGCCGGGCGGCGGTCTGCCCGGTCACGATCAGGTGGCGCACCCCATCGAGCGCGCTGAGGAACGGGTCGAGCGAGATGCCCTTCTCGTAGCCCCCCGCGATCACGACCCGCGGCCCGTCGAGCGCGCGCAGCCCGGCGCCGGCGGCGTGGGGGTTGGTGGCCTTGCTGTCGTTGATCCAGCGCACCCCGCGCCAGGTGCGCACCGGCTCCATGCGATGGGGCAGCCCGCGATAGCCGCGCAGGCCGGCGAGCATCGAGCCCAGCGGCGCGCCGAGGGCCCGGCCGGCGGCGAGGGCGGCCAGGGCGTTGGCCTGGTTGTGGCGGCCCATCACCGGCAGATCGGCGGCGGGCATCAGCGGTCGGTCATCGACGGTGAGCTGGCCCCCGCGCACGCCGAATCCACGCTGCATCGGGTGGATCGCGAACGCCACCCGCCGCACCCCCGCCGGCAGCGCCGCCGGCCCGACCCGCGGATCTTCGGCGCGCAGCACCGCGGTGCCACCCGGCGGCAGATCCCGCAGCAGCCGCAGCTTGGCGGCGGCGTAGGCTTCGAAGTCGCCGTCGAAGTAGTCGGCGTGGTCCTCGGCGATGTTGGTCAACACCGCCACCTGGGGCGCAAACCGCCGGCACGACCAGATCTGGAAGGCGCTGATCTCGGCGACCACGACCCCCTCGGGCCCGACGTCGCGCACCCGGGCGCTCAGGGGCTCGCCGATGTTGCCGGCGACCACCACCGGGCGCCCGGCGGCCCGCAGGCAGGCGGCGATCATCTCGGTGGTGGTGCTCTTGCCGTCGGTGCCGCCGATGGCCACGATCGGCGCGGTCGCCACCGACGCGGCCAGCTCGACCTCGCCCATCAACCGCACGCCGCCTTCGACCGCCGCCCGCAGCGCCGGGGTGCCCGGGCGGATGCCGGGGCTCGGCACCAGCACCTCGGCCCCGTCGAGCACGTTGCCCCCGCCGCGCAGCTCGACCCGCGGATCGAGCCCCTCGACCTCCGGCGAATCCCGGTTGTCGCTGAGCACCACCGAGGCCCCCAGATCGACCAGCAGGTTGGCCGCCGCCACCCCGCTGCGCGCGGCGCCCCACACCGCCACCCGGCGGCCGGCCCAGCGGCTCATGGCGCGGCGTCGAGGCGATCGGCCCAGGTATCGGCCATGCGGAAGAAGTCGTCGCCGCCGAAGAAGACCACCATGTCCCCCGGCTGCACCCGCCCGTCGAGGAAGGGCACCACGTCCAGGTTCTGCTCGACGTAGTGCACCGTATTGCCGCCTTTGCGCAGCACCTCGCAGAACCACGGCGTATCGATGCCGTCGATCGGGCGCTCCTCGGCGGCATACATCCGGGTGATCACCAGATCGTCGGCCGCCGACATCGCCTCGGCGTACTCCTCGCCGTGGTAGCGCATCAGGGTGAAGCGGTAGGGCTTGAAGACACACCAGATGCGCCCGTGCGGCATCTTCAGCGCGCTCTGCAGCACCCGCCGCATACCGGTCGGGTGCGAGATGTAGTCCTTCACGATGGTCAGCCCGCCGGCCTTACGCACCGTGAACCGGTTCTCCAGCCCGCGATAGGTGCTCAGCGCCTCGGCCACCGTCTCGAACGGCAGCCCGAGCGCGCCCATCGCCACCGCGATCGCCCCGGCGGCGTTGTCGGCGTTGTAGTTGCCCGGGATCGGAAGCCGGATGCGCCCCAGCATCGTGCCGCCGCGCCAGGCGTCGAAGCTCACCGCGTCCCCGTGGTCCTCGACCGCCCGGGCGGCGAAGTCCAGCGGGCCGTCGACGGTGCCGTAGCGCATGAACGGCTTCGAGATGCGCTCGGCGAGCTGCTGAACCCCGGGGCAATCCCAGTTGAGCGCCAGGGTCTCCAGGGCCGGGTTCTTGTCGATGAACTCGGCCATCGTGCCGATGATGTCGTCCAGGCCGCTGTAGAAGTTGAGGTGGTCGACCTCGATGTTGTTGACCACCACGTGCCGCGGCCGCAGGTTCAGGTGGCTGCGATCGCTCTCGTCCACCTCGGCCACCGCGTGCTTGCCCTGCCCCACCCGAGCGTTGGTCCCGTAATTCTGCAGCATGCCGCCGATGAGGAAGGTCGGATCGGCCCCGGCGGCGATCAGGCAGTGGGTGATCATCGCCGAGACGGTGCCCTTGCCGTGGGTGCCGGTCACCCCGACGCTGATCCGATCGGTCAGCGCCAGCCCCAGCATGTCGGAGCGGTGGGCCTCGGGCTTGGCCTGCTCCCGGGCGGCGACCCGCTCGAGGTTGTCGTGGGGCACCGCCGTCGAGTGCACCACCACGTCGGCCCCGTCGATATTCGACGCCGCGTGGCCGATGACGATCGGGATGCCCATCGCCCGCAGGGCCTCGGTGATGGCGCTCTCGCGCACGTCGGAGCCCTGGACCCGCACCCCTTGCTGATGCAGCACCCGGGCGACGGCGCTCACGCCGATGCCGCCGATACCGACAAAGTGATAGGTTCGTTCGCGAGACCACATAGGCGAGGATCCTCGATGGGCGGGGGTGGACGGACGCGGCGGAGAATAAGAAGCACCGCCCGGCTTTGCAACGGGCCGGCGCTCAGCCTGACCCTCGGGCTCGCCGCGCTGATCGGGGGCTGCCAGAGAGAGCCGCCACCGATGCAGCCGGCGCCCGATGCCGGGCCCGCGCCGAGCCCCGACGCCGAGGTCGACGCCGCCGTGGTGCCGCCGGTCCCGGTGCCGCCGCTCGACCTCTTCCGCCGCATGCCCGATCCGCCCGCGCCCATCGCCGCGGTGCCCGGCGACCTCGCCGAGGGCCTCGACCGGGCCCGCCCCGGGCTGCGGCCGTCGACCTATACCGAGCGGGTGCGGGTCGAGCGCCCGGCCGACGGCCCGTTCTCGATGATCCACTACCAGCTCACCGCCGACGGGCGCGCGGTGCGCGCGGTGCTCGCGACCCTCGTCGAGGGCTACGCCGCGCCCGCCCGCCGGGCGGCGCTCGAAGAGGCGATCACCCAGCGCCTCGGACCCGGCGAGCCGCTGACCGACAAGGCCTACAGCGGCACCCGCTGGACCACCTTGCCGTTTCGGATCGAGCTGCGCGCCGACGCGGCCACCGGCGATCTCGAGCTGCTGTACCACCAGCGCGGCCGGGTCGATCCGGTCGCGCCGACGCCCGCCGCGCGCTGACCCGGGCCCCGCCGACGCTGCGCGATCGGCGTCGGCTTGCGCCATCGACGACAAATTGCCAGAGTCACCCGGTTCGACGCAGCCAGGAGAGACCGCCCATGCTTCGCCCGCTCGCCGCCTTCGCCCTGCTCGCCCTCACCGTATCCGGGTGCCAGGAGTACGCCGAACCGTCCCTGACCCCGGGCCAGAAGAAGAAGGTCGAAGCCCACCTGCTCGCCGAGGCTCCGACGCCGCAGCACGCCGTCGGCGCGATCATCGAAGATCAGGTCGAGCTCGTCGGCTACGACATCGACAAGACCACCGCCAAACCCGGCGAGCGGGTCACGGTGACCTATTACATCAAGGGCCTCGCCGAGAAGCCCGACGACAACATGCTCTTCGTGCACTTCCAGGGCCGTAAGAACGACCCCAAGGCGTGGATGAACCTCGATCACCACCCGATCGAAGGCCTGCTGCCCCTGCGCAAGCTCGCGAAGGGCCAGGTCGCCAAGGACGTGCAGACCTTCAAGATCCGCGAGGACTTCCCCGGCGGCCCGGCCAAGGTCTACTGGGGCCTCTGGCGGGGCAACTACCGGCTCAAGGTCAAGAACGCCGACGCCGCCACCGTCGAGGTCGACGGCGAGGGCCGGGTGGTGCTCGCCACGGTGCAGGTCGACGGCAAGGCCGGCCCGGAGAAGCCCGCCGGCAAGCCCCGGCTGCCGATGGCCCGGGCCGAGAAGCTCGCCGACGACGAGAAGATCACCATCGACGGTAAGCTCGACGAGCCGGTGTGGACCCGGGCCCCGGCCACCGCCGAGTGGACCTCGCCCGACGGCAAGGATGGCCCGGCCCCCAAGACCACCGCCCGCTTCGCCTGGACCCCCGAGACGCTCTACATCGCCGTCGAATCGGCCGATGACGACGTCTGGAGCACCTTCACCGAGCGGGACAGCAACACCTGGGAGCAGGAGGTCATCGAGGTCTTCATCGACCCCGACGGCGACAAGAAGGACTACCTCGAGCTGCAGGTGACCCCGGCCAACGTCATCTTCGACGCGAAGTTCGAGCGCCACCGCAGCGACCTCGCCAAGGCCCGGGCGTGGAACATGGCCGGCTTCGAGACCGCCGTCACCGTCGACGGCACGCTCAACGAGCGGGACGACACCGACCGGGGCTACATCGTCGAGATGGCCATCCCCGTCGCCGAGGTGCCCGGGGCCAAGAGCCCGCTGGCCCACGGCTTCACCTGGCGCATCAACCTCTTCCGGTGGGACGCCCCCAAGGCCGGCCGCCAGCAGGCCGCGGCGTTCTCTCCCCCGGTGGTCGGCGACTTCCACGCGCTCGAGCGCTTCGGGCGGATCCGCTTCATCGACCCCAAGCTCAGCAAGACCATCCCCGGGCGGGCGCTGCCGGTGATCACCCCCAAGACGCTCATCCTCGACCCCAAGAAGGCCACCCTGCGCCTGCCCGGCAACCCGGCGGCGCCGGTCACCCCGACCCCGGGCGGCGCGGCCCCCGAGCCCGCCACCGCCCCGCCCGCCGGCGGTGCGACCGGTCAGGGCGAGTAGGTCGCTGTATTCAATCTTGACACTCCGGTGCCGACGGCCAACAATCCGACATACACAGCGCACATCACAGCACACCAGACCCGAGGAGCTGCCGAGGATGGCCGGATCGGACAAGCGCAAGCAGAGCCTGTACTTCCCCGAAGACATGCTGAAGGAAATCCAGTCGGAGGCAGCCCGCCAGGACCGCTCTCTGTCGTGGATCGTGCAGAAGGCGTGGCGCATCGCTCGCACCGATATCGCCAAGTTCCCTTCGATCAACGACCTGCCCGACGACGAGTAGGCCAGCCGGCGCGCGCCGGCCCGTCGACGACCCGCTCGTCGATTCGAACGTGAAACGCCGGGCAGACCGCCCGGCGCCTCTCTTTGCCCGCGCTTCGTCGGGCGCAGCCGGTGGGTTCAGTCGACCGGCACCTTCACCGTGTGGAAGTTGAGATCGCGCAGGGTCACGTCGGCCCCGTTGCGATCATCGGTGATGAACTCACACCGCTCCCGCCCATCGAGCACCTGCAGCGCCGGACCCCGCGAGCAGTCGTAGGCCCCCGTCGCCGGATCGATCAGCCAGATCGAGCGGCTGTTGGCCTGATTCGGCCGCTGGGCGGTGAAGACCAGCCTGGTGCCATCGGGGGACAGGTCGAAGTCGCCGATGTCGTGATTGCTCCAGTGGCTCGCCCGCAGGTTGTTGGTCACGTTCTCGACCGGCCCCTCGAGCTCGCGGTTGATGCGCAGGATGTCGAAGTCGTCCCGGTTGGTGGGCGTCTCGTTCGTCGGCCGGCTGCTGCAATCGCCCCGGGCGAGGAAGTAGATCCACTCCGAGTCCTGGCTGAAGACCGGGTCGAAGCGCACCTCGTTGAAGTTGTAGGGCATCGCCCGGAAGCAGTCGCCGTCGGGGTTGCTCTCCAGCTCGAAGAGCGGGTGCACCTCGGGCGGCGGCGGGTTCGGGCGGGCGTCGAGCACGTTGAGCCGCCAGACCAGCTCATCCCGGGTGAAGACCGCCAGGTAGGTGGCATCGGGCGAGAAGCCGATCGGCTGCCGACCATCGAATTGCGAGCCGGTCATCATCTGCTCGCCGAAGGTGTAGATGGTGCTCTGGGCCCCCGACGAGACGTTGAAGAAGTTCAGGGTCATCGTCGAGAGCGTCGTCTCGATGAGGATGATCAGCGAGCCGAGCCCGGTCACCCGGAAGCCGCCGTTGGTATTGATGAGCCCCACCAGCGCCGGGCACGCGGGCAGCCCCTGGCCTTCGTCGCACGCCGCGGGATCGGGCTCGGCGACCGGCGAAGCCCGCACGTCGATGCGATCGTCGATCCCGACGGCCTGGCCCTTGCTGTAGATGACCAGCTCGATGCCCGGCGACTCGGGGTCGAGCGGATCCTCGCTATAGGTCGTGAAGCGGAAGTCGTTGACCCCGGTGTCGACCTGCCGCGCCCGATCACCGAGCACCACCTTGCGCACGACATCCACCGGGGCGGCCATCAGCCGGAAGCCACCCGAGGCCGCATCGGACTCCAGC
>JAUHXC010000013.1 GCA_030427205.1 bacterium
TGCGCCGGGGCGGGATCTCCGCTCGATGCTCGGGCTCACTGCGTTCGCCGCTGCGCTGCTTCGCAGCGGGCCTACGCCCCGTCGGGTCGAGGGCTTGGCCCCGCTCCGACCCGTGCGGGCCAGCCCGCATGCCTGCGCTGCGCTCGGCGGCTCGCTGGCGCTCGCGTGTTCGTGCATCCGGAGTGGCGCGCTGGGTCCACTCCCAGCCATGGGTGAGCGCCGCGAGTGGCACAGGGCATGGGCACTCACGTCTCGCGCTGCGCGCTCGAATTGCTTCGGCATACGCCGCCGAGATTCGCGCGCGACGCGAGGAAATCCTGATGTAGAAGATCAGCCGCCCAAGCCTCAGCCGCGCCGCCGCATGCGCCCCAGACATCCGAGCACGAGCAACCCGGCCAGCGGCCACAGCGGGGTATCACCCGTCGGCGTCGAGACCGTGCAGCCCGTGGCCGCGCCGCCGCCCCCACCGCCCACGCCGGCGTCGCCGTCCTGGCCCGGCTCGGGCTCCTGCCCCGGCTCGGGCTCCATGCCGGGCTCGGGCTCCTGCCCCGGTTCTGGCTCCATGCCGGGCTCGGGCTCCATGCCGGGTTCGGGCTCCATGCCGGGTTCGGGCTCCATGCCGGGCTCGGGCTCCGGCTCGATGTCCTGACCCACGACCCAGCTCACCTCCGCCCGCGCGCGGTATACGCCGTCGCTGACGACCAGCGCGAAGTCATGCCGGCCCTCGGGCAGATCGGGCAGGTTGACCGCCACGTCCCGGCTCAGCAGGGCCCCGGCGGCGTCGTACCACGCGTAGTCCAGCGGCGCGCCGTCGGGATCACTCGACGCGCTGCCGTCGAGGGTGACGACCGCCCCGGCCTCCACCATGCCGCCCGGGCCGGCGTCGGCCAATGGGGCGCGGTTCGGCGCGCGGCAGGCGGCCGGCGCGTCGGCTTCGGGCAGCAGCAGCGCCGAGCCGAAGGCCTCGAGGTCGACCGTGACGACGTGCCCGGCGGCGGTGAGCTGGCCGCCGCCGATGCCATCGACGAGGCGGCTGTCCGCCGGCAGGCCGGTGCGGCGCAGGTCGAGCTCGATGCGGCGGGCGCCGTCGCTGTTGTTGATCACCGCGATCGCGACGCCTTGCGGGTCGAACCGGGCGAAGGCATAGGTCGCGTCGATGTTGTGGGTGTGCAGCGTGATGAACGAGCCGGTCTTGAGCGCCGCGATCTCCCGCCGCAGGCACAGCAGGCTGCGCTGGTACTCGCGGGTCTGCGCCGGCGGGGCGTCGGCGTCGTCGAAGACGTGCCACGGCATCGCCGCCCGGCCGCGCTCGTTGCTCGCCTGCGCCGGCGGGGCGTCCTCGCCGTGGGCCACCTCGTCGCCGTAGTAGATCATCGGCGCGCCGGGCAGGGCCGCCTGCAGGAACATACCCAGCCGGTGCTTGCGGTGGTCGCCCGAGACCCGCGAGGCGAAGCGGGCCGAGTCGTGGCTCGACAGCAGGTTCTGGTTGGCGAAGTACACCGCCGCCGGATACACCCGCCGCTGCCGGGCCATGTGCTTGTCGAAGGCGTCGATCGGCGTGGCCTGATCGGGGGTCATCGCGCTGAACGCGTCGCGGCACTCGGCGGGATCGGCGTGCACGCCCAGGCCGGTGATCAGGCACGACACCGGGGTGCCGAAGTAGTGGTAGTTCATCACCGCGTCGTAGGTGCGCTGGCGGAACCAGTCGCCGGCGAGGCCCTCGGTCTCGCTGGCGTCGGTCCAGATCTCGCCGGAGATGTACTTGTCTTCGCCGACCGTCTTCACCGCCTGGCGGAAGCCCTGCCAGATCGTCGGATCGGTGGCGGTCTTCTGGCAGCGGTCGCCGTCGAACCAGCCGGCGTTGTCGGGCACGTCGAGCCGCCAGCCGTCGAGGCCGCGGGGCATCATCACGCCGTCGGCGAGCCACTTGCCGGCGAGGCTGCGCCGGGCGACGTCGGGCTCGCCGGCCCGGCTGCCGCCGTAGAGCCAGGTGCGCGGGCCGCTGTCGGCCTCCTGCGGCGGGCGGTAGTCGATGTCGGGCATGAACTCGAGCCCGGCCCAGCCGCAGGTGTGCGTCGCCGGCTCGCTGTCGTCGCCGTCCCGATCGACGTCGTAGTCGTCGATACCGACCCAGATCTGGAACCACTCGCTGTAGGGCGAGTCCTGGCAGCCCGACTCCGACGAGGCGAAGAAGACCTCCCAGGCCCCGCAGGTCTCGGGGTAGGGGTCGACGCCGGTGATGGCGCCGCTGCCGGCGTCGCGGGCGTAGTTCTGCCGCCAGTTGAAGTGCTCGCCGAGGTCGGAGACGTGGTTGAAGACCCCGTCGACGATGATGCGCAGGTCACGGGCGTGCACCGCCTCGGTGAGCGAGGCGAGGGCGCCGGTGCCGCCGAAGCGCGGGTCGACGACGTCGTAGGTCATCGTGTCGTACTTGTGGTTGCTCGGCGAGCGGAAGACCGGGTTGAGGTAGACCGCGTCGATGCCGAGGTCGTCGAGGTAGGTCAGCTTCTGCTCGACGCCCGGCAGGTCGCCGCCGAAGTGATCGCAGGGCCCGCCGTTGGGCAGGATGCTCCAGTCTTCGACGATGGCGCAGGTCTTCCAGCCGGCGGGCGGCTCGGGCACGACGTAGGGCTCGCACTCGGGCGCGTCGGCGTCGGCCGGGGCGAAGTCGAGGTACCAGAAGCAGTCTTCGGGGTACTGCCGGTTGTTGGCCGGGGCCCCGTCGAAGAAGCGGTCGGGGAAGATCTGGTAGAACGTCGCGCCCTGGGACCAAGCGGGCGTCGTCAGGCCGAGGTAGATGCGGAAGTCGAAGAAGCCGCGGTCCTCGTCGCTCATGCCACGCACGGTCCAGTCGTCGTCCGGCGTGCCCGCGTCGTAGTAGTCGGTATCGTCGCCGTCGGTCACCGCGAAGCGGTAGTACACCTCGCCCGCGGCGGCGGGGATGGCGTCGACGGTGCAGCTCCAGATGTCGAACGGCCCGTCCTGCCGTTCGCGGCGCATCGGCACCTCGGCCTGCGCGTCGGCGCCGGCGTAGAACAGCTTGCAGGTGGCCCCGGTGAGGTCGTCGGCCCAGGCGCGCAGGCGCAGGGTCAGCGGGCCGCCGGCGACCGGCGTGGCCGGCTCGACGAAGGCGGCGGTGGTATCGGCGAAGATGCCGTCCCACTCGACGTCGCCGTCGGGCGCGGCGGCCGAGGCCGATCCGCCGAGGGCGAGCGTCGCGGCGAGGCAGGCGCCAACGATGCGCCGCACAGCGACGGCCGGGGATGCGCTGCGAAGCACGGGCAGGGGGCGAACGACGGGCAGGGGCGAGCGGGCCATGGCGCGGTCTCCGTCCGGGTCGAAGATGGCAGGGAAGATAGCGCGGGGCGCCGGTTCGCCACAACCGCGACCGTCGCCGCCCATCGCCGAAAACGCAGTATTCGAGCGCGTCGGCGGCCGATCGGCGATCCGTTTCGTATGCAGCGCCCGCTCGATTCGGAGTGAGCGAAGCCGTCAGGAACTCACATCCGGGTCACGAATCGAGGGGGCGCGAAGTGCTTGATCGCCGTCGGAGGGTCTGCCAACGTGCCGCACCATGACGACCACCATCTATCAGTACGCCCGCTGTGGGACCTGCCGGAAGGCGCTGAAGTGGCTCGACGGTCGCGGGGTGACCTACCGGGCCCACGACCTCGTCGGCGCGCCGCTCGACGCCGAGACGCTCGCCGATCTCTGGCGGCGGTCGGGCAAGCCGCTCAAGGCCTTCTTCAATACGTCGGGCAAGAGCTACCGCGGCGGCGGCTTCAAAGACCGCCTCGGCGGCATGAGCGACGACGAGAAGCTCGCCGCGCTCGCCGCCGACGGCAAGCTCGTCAAGCGCCCCATCCTCGACGTGGGCGACCGGGTGCTCGTGGGCTTCCGCGAGCCGGAGTACGTCGACACCTTCGGCTGAGCCTCGACCGCCGGCCGAGCCCCGCCCTGGCCGGGCCGAGACCCGCGCGCCTCACCGGGTGTGGCACGGACAGCCCGGTCGACGCTGCGCCCGCTGTCATCAGCCGTCACTCACCCCTGAAACACGCCGTCTTCTCAGTGGCACGGTCCGTGCTGTACTCTGCGCAGAGCCCAATTGACTCATGATCGGGTCACGTCTCGCGGAGGTCTCTCGATGCACGGTGTCCGGCCCTTGTCGATCCCGCTCTCTGGCGCGCTGCTCTCAGCGCTGCTCGTGCTCGCGGCGTGCGCCGATCCGCAGCCGACGCCGCCGCCGGCCACGCCCGATCCGGTGCCGACCAAGGCCCTCGACTTCGCCCAGGGCGCCGACCGGGCGATCATCCTGCAGGGCTTCCATTGGGGCTCGCATCGGGGCGACTGGTGGCAGGTGGTCGCCGATCGCGCGCCGGCCATCGGCGCGGCGGGCTTCGACATGGTCTGGCTGCCCCCGTCGTCGCGCAGCGCCGAGGCGGCGCCCCAGGGCTATCTGCCCAACGAGCTGTATACCCAGCGCGGCGCGTATGGCGACGAGGCCGCGCTGCGCGGGGCCATCGAGGCGCTGCACCGCGAAGGGCTGTGGGTGCTGGCCGACATCGTCATCAACCACCGGGTCGGCACCTACGACTGGGGTGACTTCGTGCTGCCCGCGTGGGGCCCCGAGGCGGTCTGCGGCGACGACGAGTGGCCCCAGAGCCGGGGCAACCGCGATACGGGCGCCGGCTACCACGCCGCGCGGGATGTCGATCACACCCAGGACTGGGTCCGGGCGAGCCTCGTCGACTGGATGACCTGGCTGCGGCAGGACATCGGCTACGACGGCTGGCGCTTCGACTACGTCAAGGGCTACGGCGCCGGCTTCGTGGGCGAGTACGTGCAGGCGACGCGGCCGACCTTCGCCGTCGGCGAGTGGTGGACCGACCTCGACCTCGACGACCCCGACGCGCATCGCCAGCAGCTGATGAACTGGATCGACGGCACCGGCGCCAACGCGGCGGCGTTCGACTTCACCACCAAGGGCCTGCTGCAGCAGGCGGTGGCCTATGGCGAGTACTGGCGGCTGCGCGACGGCGCGGGGCGCCCGGCGGGGGCCATCGGCTGGTGGCCGAGCCACTCGGTCACGTTCATCGACAACCACGACACCGGCCCCAGCCCCGATGAGAGCCAGGATCACTGGCCCTTCCCCGCGGCGGAGGTGATGCAGGGCTATGCCTACATCCTGACCCACCCCGGCGTGCCGACGGTCTACTGGGTGCACTTCATGGACTGGGGGCTCGGCGGCCCGATCGGCGAGCTGATGGCGGTGCGCAAGCACATGGGCCTGCACGCCGAGAGCGCTGTGCGCATCGTCGAGGCCGACGGCGCGCGCTACGCGGCGGTGATCGACGAGCGGGTGGCGGTGAAGATCGGCCCGGGCGGCTGGCAGCCGGGCGGCGGCTGGCAGCTCGCGGCGTCGGGTCGCAACTACGCGGTGTGGACGGTCGAGGCGCCAGAGCCGGAGCCGGAGCCGGAGCCCGAGCCCGTCGTGGAGCCGGAGCCCGAGCCCAGCGACACCGAGCCGGTGCGCACGGTGATCTACATCCGCAAGGAGACCGCGCCGGGGCAGGACATCTACATCCGCGGCGGCCACGACCTCGATCTCGTCACCGCGGGGCACTACCCGGCCGCCGACGAGCCCATCACCTGGCTCAACACCCTCAACGGCACCACCCGCGACCTCAAGGCGGGCGATGACACCCTCGACTGGGGCACCGACTCCGCGCTGGACTGGACCACCGATACCTGGCCTGCCGAGTGGGGCGCCGAGCCACGCTATGCCATCGATGGCTATGGCACCGACCCGGAGAATCGCTTCGGGCGACACTATTGGAAGTTCGACGTGGCCATGCCCGGCCGGGTGGGGGACTGGTTCGAGTTCAAGGCCTTCCTGCGCGAAGGCGACCGCGTCGAGTGGGAGCCCGACATCGACCAACAGGGCACGCCCTTCGAGTCGCGCAATCACTGGGCGCGCAAAGGCATGATCACCGTCGTCGACTTCGGCGGCGATGGCGTGCGGCATATCCCGCTCGACTGAATCGCGCCGACCGGCGCGCGGAGATCCCATGATGCTCGCTCTGTCCCGATTGCGGTGGGGGCTTCTCACTGCGCTCTTTCTCTCCGCTGTAGCCGGCTGCGACGATGGACCCGCCGCCGCGCTCGACATGGCGCCGCCCGACGCGGCGTCGAGCGACATGGCGCCGGTCACCGATGCAACGCCCGACGTGGCGGCGCCACAGTGGCAGCCGGCGCCGCCCGAAGAGACCCCCGCGGCGTTGCAGGGCGACACCTGGAAGAGCCACTTCGTCGATGACATCCTGCCCTATTGGTCGATGCCTGCCGCGCTGGGCGAGCCGCTGGGCAACTACCCGACCCATCGCGACATGGACGGCGGCATCCGCCCGCCCGACCAGCGGCGGCCGCGCATGCTCGGGCGGCAGATCTACACCTACAGCATGGGCTACGCCCTCACCGGCGACCCGCAGCTGCTCGAATGGGCCGCGGCGGGCGTCGACTGGATGCTCGAGCGCGCCCGCGACGTCGACAACGGCGGCTGGTATCCGCTGCTCGACGCCGCGGGCGAAGGCATCGGCGGGGCCAAGACCGCGCAGGACACCGCCTACGCGGTCATGGGGCTGGCGGCGTGGTTCTTCGTCACCCGCGATCCGCGGGCCGAGGCGGCGCTGCTCGAGACCCGCGATCTCTTGTTCGATGCCTTCTACGACAGCGATACGGGGCGGCTGGTGGATGGCTTGAGCGCCGATCTGCAGAGCCGCTTCGACGTCGAGGGTGACGGCGGCTGGGAGTTGGTGGCGCAGCTCGATCCGATCAACGCCTTCATGCTGCTGGTGCAGCCGGTGCTGAGTGATGCCGCACGCCGGCAGCAGTTCCTCGATGACATGCTGGGCCTTGGCGATGTCATGGTCGAACACTTCTGGGCCGATGGCATCTTCTGGGGCGTGCACGATCGGCAAGGGCAGTATCGCACCCGCCACGTCGACTTCGGCCACACCCTCAAGACCTATTGGATGCTCTACATGCTCGCTCGGCGGGCGCCGCGGGCCGACTGGCACGGGCTGATCGAAGAGCACGGCGTCGAGTGGCTCGGGCGCGCGTTCGACAGTGACAACGGCCGCTGGGCCAAGCGCCCGATCTCCGCCGACGCGGTGGAGTATGGCTCCGATTGGTGGATCTACGCCGAGGCCGATCAATTCGCCGCGAGCCTGTCCATGGTGGGTCTGGCCGATGAGGTCGATCTGGCGGCGACCGCCGGCAACTGGATCGCCGACTACGTCGATCCGCAGCCGCCGGGCGGCATCATCCCGGGCATCGGCCGGGCGGGGCAGCCGGCGTTCGGCTGGCCGCGCAGCGATACGGCCAAGTGCAACCAGTGGAAGAACGGCTACCACGCCACCGAGCACGCCCTGGTGCTGTACCTACACGGCCGCGACCGCGAGGGGCTGCCGGCGACGATGCACTTCGCCGTGCCCGATGACACCGTCGAGACGTTCGCGGCGCGGCCCTATCTCTACGGGGGCACGGAGGTCGACCGGCGCACGGGTGAGGCCCACGACGTCGGCGGGCGCACGCTGCGCGCCGTGGCGGTGGACTTCGTCGATATCTACTGATTGAGTGCCCGTGGGGCCGCTGCCCGGCGTTTGCCCCGCCGCTCACGCCGCCAGGAGGCCCGATGCTCGCCCTCTCCGCCGTCTTCTTCGTCCTGCCTCTGCTGACGATCACCCCGCCGATGTTCGCGTCGGTGGCCCCGGTCGCGGCGCTGGCCACGCCGGCGCTGGCGCTGAAGGCCGCGCCCGGTGCCGCTCAGCCCGGTGCCGCTCAGCCCGGTGCCGCTCAGCCCGCGGCCGCTCAGCCCGCCGTTGTGCCGCCGACCGAGGCGGGGTGGTGGCGCGATGACGTTGTCTACCAGATCTTCGTGCGCAGCTTCGCCGACAGCGATGGCGACGGCATCGGCGACTTCCCCGGCCTGACCGCCCGGCTGGACTACCTCAACGACGGCGACCCGAAGACCGATACCGACCTGGGCGTCGACGCCATCTGGTTGATGCCGATCCACGCCTCGCCGAGCTATCACGGCTACGACGTCGTCGACTATCGCTCGATCAACCCCGACTACGGCACGATGCAGGACTTCGATCGCTTCCTCGCCGCGGCGAACCAGCGCGGCATCCGGGTGATCATCGACTTCGTGATGAACCACTCGGCCAAGGACCATCCGTGGTTCCAGGACGCGATGAAGGGCCCCGAATCGCCGCACCGCAGCCGCTACCTCTGGCGTGACAGCGACCCCGGCTGGACCCAGCCCTGGGGCAAGAACGCGGTGTGGCACAAGACCGGCAGCGGCTATTACTACGGCCTCTTCTGGGGCGGCATGCCCGATCTGAACCTGGGCGATCCGGCGGTGAAGGCCGATCTGCTCGCGGCGATGCGCTTCTGGCTCGATCGCGGCGTGGCCGGCTTCCGGCTCGATGCCATCCGTCACCTGTTCGAGAGCCCCGACGGCACGCTGGTCGACCTGCCCGAGAGCCACGCCTTCTTGCGGTCCGTGCGGGCCGAGCTGACCCGAACCCACCCCCACGTGCTGCTCGTCGGCGAGGCGTGGACCGATACCGAGACCGTCGCCACCTACTATGGCAAGGGCGACGAGCTGCACCTCGCCTTCGGCTTCCAGACCGCCGGCTCGATGATCGAAGCCGCCCGCGACGGCGTGCGCTCGACCTTCAACCAGGCCCAGACGACGGCCAAGGCCTTCGCCGACCGCAACTTCGAGGCGCCCTTCCTCGCCAACCACGACATGCCGCGCACGATGCGCCAGCTCGGCGGCGACGCGGCGGCGATGCGGGTGGCGGCAGCGATGCTCTTCGCGCAGCCGGGCACGCCCTTCGTCTACTACGGTGAAGAGATCGGCATGCAGGGCGGGCCGAGCGGCAAGGACGAAGACAAGCGCACGCCGATGCGCTGGCGATTCGAAGGCGGGCACGGCGCCGGGCCCGGGTTCACAACCGCCGCGAAGCCGTGGCACGACGCGCCGGAGGCGATGGGCGTGAGCGTCGCCGACCAGCGGGGCAAGGCCGGCACGCTGTGGACGCTCTACCGGGATCTCATCGCGCTGCGTCGCGCCCACCCCGCGCTCGCTGACGGCGCCGCCGAGCAGCCGCAGTCGAGCGGCGGCGGGCGGGGCTTCACGACGCTGCTGCGCACCGAGAACGGCGGCGGCGGTCAGCGGGTGCTGGCGATCTACAACGTGCACACCGACCCGTCGACGGCGGCCACCGTGAAGGTCGCCGGCGCGCCGACGGTGCTGATGAGCGAGGGGCTCGACGGCGCGATCGCCCGCGAGGGCGACGGGCTGAAGATCCCGCCGCTCGCGCCGCGGGGCTTCGCCTTCGTGCGGCTGGACTGACAGCGGGCGTCAGGGGCTCAGGGCGAAGCAGTAGATGCCGCCATAGCCGCCGCTGCAGCCGATGCAGGTGCCCGATCCCGGGCCGTCCTGCACGAGGTTGACGCCGGGAGAGCAGCCGCGCAGCGGGTGGTCGGAGAGCCAGTGCGCGCCGCCTCGGCCGCCGCCGGGTCGGCCCGGTCGGCCGCCGCCGCCCATGCGCGGCCACGAGTGACCGCACATCAAGCGCTCGGGGAAGACATCGTCGGCGGCGCTGGTCCAGTTGTGGCAGGTATCGGCGGGGTTGTTGGTCGCCAGCCGCCCGTCCTGATCGGAGCCGGTAGGGATGTCGTGGGAGTCGCCGAGCACCGACAGCGGCACGCCGTATTCGTCGGGCAGGTCGTTGATGGTCTGCGCGTCGCCCTGAGGCCGGTCGTCGGCGAGCAGGCCCTCGATGTTCTCGGAGACCAGGCGCCCGTTCGCGTCGTACCACGGGCCCTCGCCGATGCGCTCGATGGCGTGGATCGGCTGGCCATCGGGGCCTTCGGTCACCGAGAGGAAGGCGCGCCATGTCTTGTGACCGACGCCGACCTCTTCGGCGATGGTCTGGCAGATGCCGTCGGCGCCCTCGATGCCGCCCAGATCACCGCCGAAGCCGTCGGGGCTGCCCGAGAGCCGCTGCATGGCTTCGAGGCTGGTGACGAAGAAGCTGAAAGGCTCGTCGCCGGGCGGCGCCGCATCGGGGGTGGCATCCGCCGCCGCGTCGACCACGAGGGTTGCGTCGGGCGGGGTTGTGTCGGGCAGGGTTGCGTCGGACCCCGTGGCGTCGGGATCCGGCATGAGGGCGACATCCTCGACGATTTCGGCGTCGATCGGCGCGTCGTTGCCGGCGTCGTCCCCGCCATCGCCGCCGTCGCCGTCGCCGGTGCACGCGCCCGCCAGCAGTATCAGGGCGAGCGTCGATACGATTCGAAGCGCAGACATGGTGGTCTCCCGGGTGGTGGCGGTGCCGATCAGGGTTCGAGGGCGAAGCAGTACAGGGCGCCGTAGCCGCCGCTGCAGCCGATGCAGACGCCCTCGCCGGCGCCGTTCTGGATCAGGTTGACCCCCGGCGCGCAGCCGCGCAACTGGTGATCCGACAGCCAGTGCGCGCCGTTGCGGGCGGGCCGGCCGCCGGGCCCCATGCGCGGGAACGAGTGCCCGCAGATCAGGTTGCGCGGGAAGACGTCCGCGGCGGCGCTGGTCCAGTCGAAGCAGGTGTCGCGCGGGTCGTCGCTGGCCAGCCGGCCTTCGCGGTTCGACGCGGTGACCACGTCGTGGGAGTCGCCGAGCGCCGACAGCGGCACGCCGTATTCGTCGGGCAGGTCGTTGATGGTCTGCGGGTCGCCTTGGGGCCGATCGTCGGCGAGCAGGCCGGCGATGTTCTCCGAGACGAGGCGCCCGTTGGCGTCGTACCACGGGCCCTCGCCGATGCGCTCGATGGCGTGCACCGGGTCGCCGTCGGGTCCCTCGACCGCCGAGAGGAAGGCCCGCCACTCCTTGTGGCCCTGGCCGATGTCCTGGGCGATGGCCTGGCAGATGCGGTCGGCGCCGAGGATGCCGCCGAAGTTGCCGCCGAAGCCGTCGCGGCTGCCCGAGAGCCGTTGCATGGCTTCGAGGCTGGTGACGAAGAAGCTGAACGGTTCGGGGTCGGGCTCTGGCTCCGGGTCGGGCTCCGGCTCTGGATTCGGCTCGGGTTCGGGTTCGGGTTCGGGGTTTGGCTCGGGCTCGGGGTTTGGCTCGGGGTTGGGTTCGGGCTCGGGGTTGGGTTCGGGCTCGGGGTTGGGCTCGGGCTCGGGGTTGGGTTCGGGCTCGGGCTCGGGCTCGGGGTTGGGTTCGGGGTCTGGATTGGGCTCGGGGTTGGGCTCGGGTTCGGGGTTTGGCTCGGGGTCGGGCTCCGGCTCCGGCTGGCCCTGCATCCCGTCCATGCCGGCGTCGACCGCGACGCCGCTGTCGTCGTCGCTCGGGCTCGTCTCCTGCTCGCACCCGATACCCACGCTCAGCGCCAGGGCGAGCACCGCCAGCAGCCGCGTCTCACGCATCGAAGTCATCGCACATCTCCCTCTCGCCTGCCTGCGCAGGCCCTCCGGTCGCGGATCATCCGCAGGTCAGGTCCAGTCGACAGGTCTGGCCCTCGGGGCAGTCTTCGTCGAAGCTGCACGACACCAGCCCCTCGATCTCGACGTCGAGCACCGTGGTCGACTCGACCTTCAGCTCGATGCAGCCCAGCGGCAGGTCCGTCCGGTCGACGGTGCGCCGGGTCAAGGCCACCGAGGGGAAGCCCGAGGCGCCCAGTGACAGCAGGCGGTCGACGAGCGCCGCGGGGATGGCGAACTCGCCGTCGTCGTCGGTGATGCACTCGATACGGGCCGGCGTGCCGCCGTGGTTGGCGATGTTCAGCTCGATGTGCATCTGCCCGGGGCCCTCGGTCATCGGCGCCGTCCAGCGCAGCTGCGCGTCCTGCCCCTCGTCGAGCGGCAGCGTCTGGCCTTCGACCTCGAGCGGCGCGATGCCTTCGCCGCGCAGCGCAAAGGCCGGGATGTCGACGCCGTCGTCGCCGCCGGCGATGCCGGCCCCCATCAGCGCGATCGCGTCACCCTCGGCGAAGCCCGGGTGGGGCAGGTCGCCGCGGAAGGTATAGAAGTACACCGGCGCCCGGCCCTCCATCTCGACCGCGGCGGCGAGCCCGTCGACGGTGACCGGCCCCACGTCGACGTTGCCCGGCTGTGCGATGCAGCCGTCGGGCCCGCAGGTCTCGCCGACGCCGCAGCCCGGCTCGCAGAAGAGGCTCGGCGGTCGCAGCAGGCGGCACTCGCCCTCGGCCAGATCGACGACCGGCACGTCGAGCGGCACCACGCCGTCGGCGACCTGGCCCTGCACCGAGGTGAAGCCGTCGCGCAGGGCGATCTCGAAGCCGCCGACGCGGGCCTCGTCTGCACAGGGGGTCGACGCCCACGCCGGCTCGGGTTCGGGCGCCATGTCGCCGGTCGGCCCGCTGTCTGCGGTCGGCGCCATGTCGGCCGCGGGGCCCATATCGCCTGTCGGATCGGTATCGGCCGGCGCGACGTCGGCCGCGGGATCGACGTCGGCGGTCACGTCGGGGTCGGTCTCGCCCGGCTCGTCGTCGCAGCCGCTGCATACGAGCGCCGCGAGCAGCGCCATCACGATCGTCGTCTTCATCGGTAAGGCCTCGCCTGCTTGACCCACAGCTCGGGCTCTTCGCCCCAGGGGCCGTCGAACTTGAACTCGACGTCCATCGCCCACCACGTGTAGTCGTCGTCCGGCCCGGGGGTATACGCCGGGCTGAAGAAGCGGTGGATGGCGTCGAGCGCCTGGCCGAGCGCAAACGCCTGCGCCGGTGAGATCACGCTCTCGCCGGCCAGCACCAGGTTCGAGCGCGAGATGTAGCTGATCGGCTGGTCGGGGCGGTCGAAATAATAGAGGAAGGTCTCGGTGCTCACCCCCGGCGGCGGCTGCACGACCGAGACCTCGCCCACCTGGACGTTGACGTAGAACGCCGGCTCGAGGCCGCTCTGATCGAAGGGGTTGGCGCTGAGCGCGACGCCGTTGGCCTGCTCGTCGGGGAAGGAGCGGTGCACGAGCAACGCCATGCCGACCGCGCTGTGATCGATGCCGCGGAAGCTGCGCTCTTCGAAGGCCCGGAACGTCCACACGCTGGCCCAGACCCGCCTGACCGCCTCGTCGACCGGGTCGTCGGGGTCGTCGGGATCGCCGCTCTTGCTGGTGTAGAGCCCCGCGCCGGTGAACCCGTCGAGGTCTTCGGCGTTGGTGCTCGATCGGAACCGCATGCGGGTGCCGGGGAAGTCGGTGCGCAGCTTGCGGATGAGCGTGCCTTCGAAGGCCGGATCGAGCGGCGCGGCCTCCATGCGCGCCCGCAGCGCCTCGAGCTGCGCGTCGCGCACCGCCGGGTCGTCGGCGAAGTCGGGATCGGCCAGCATCGCCTCGACCTCAGCGTCGAAGCCATGCTGCGTCATGAAGTCGAAGTAGTGGCGCACCGGCACCGCGAAGGCCCGCGGCACGGGCACGCCCGGCACGTGGCTCAAGGCGCCGTAGTGGGCCGCCTTACCGCCGAACGCGCGGGTGGCGGTCTTGATCGCGTCGAAGAGCGCTTCGGCCTCGAGGTCGACGGTCTCGCCGATGTCGCGCAGGTCGATGACGTCGAGATCGATCGCGGGCACCTGCACCGTCTCGGGGCGGTTCTCGGCCCACCAGTCGTCGGCGGTGGCCTGATCGACCGCTTCGAGGGTGTAGTCGAGGTTGCCGACCCGCAGCCGGACCCACTGCCCGTCGAGCGCGCGCAGCGCCGGGTCTTCGAACGCGCCGCGCAGGGCCATATTGGGCGTGCCCCGGTTCTTGGAGAGCACGTTGACGTGCGACAGCGGCGTCTGGAAGGCCTCGGTGATGATGCCCATGACCACCGAGATGTCGTTGGGCACCTGATCGAGCACGACGATATCGCGGAAGCCGACATAGGCCCCCTGTTCGAGCTCGGCGGCGCTCACGAAGCGCAGCCGGCCGTAGCTCTCGGCGATGTTGAGCGGCTGGTAGTCGATGCCTTCGAAGAGCGCGTCGGTGGTCACCCGCGGCACGTCGTCGGGCAGGGCCTCGGCGGCGGCGGAGACCGCCAGCGACGTCGGGTGGAAGGCCAGCCGGTCGCCGAACCACGCGCTCTCCGCGATACGGCGGAAGGCGGTCTCGATCATCGGCCCGTCGGCTTGATCGTAGGGCGCGATCTCGTAGGCGTAGACGTCGGGGCCCTCGTAGTGCACCACCGTGCCGAGCAGGAAGCGCCGGGTGGGCGAGGTGTATTCGGTGCCGTTGAAGCGGGCGAGCATCGGCACCACCGGCAGCCCGTTGCCCGACAGCCGAGCGGACGCGTAGTCGTAGTGGATCGGGTACTGATCGGCGTTGATGAAGTGCAGGGCGTCGAAGTCGACCCGATCGACGAGGGTCTTGACCGCGCGGGCGCCGGGCAGCGTCGAGTCCAGAGGCGCCGACGCCAGCAGATCGAAGTCGGCGCGGCAGCCCAGCTCGGCCATGGCCGGCGGCGGCGGCTCGCCCTCGCCGTGCAGGCAGCGCCACTCTCGCGGGCGCGGGTCGCCGTCGGGTTCGGGCATCGCGTCGGGCGCCGCGTCTGCCCTCCCACCGGCGTCCGCCACGTCGCCGTCGGGCATCGGCTGAGCGTCGGTCATTGCAGCGTCGGCCGTGACCGCATCGGGGCCCGCGTCGGCGGCGGTCTCGCCATCGCAGCCCGTCGCGCTCGACAGCGCGTACGCGGCCATCACGAGGCGCAGCAGGGGACGGGTCATATTCACCTCGGTGTCACGCGAACGGCACGCAAGAAGATGCACGCGAAAAGCAAGAGTCGGGCCGCATCGCCCGCCGCGCGGCGCGGCGCTCGGCGGCGTGCTCGGCGGCGCGTACACGTCAAGCCAGGCTGACACTGTCGCGCTGGCTTGTCACCTCGTCGAGCCACGAGGATATCGACGGGCGACCGGCCCGTGCAGTAGGGTCCCAGCGTGGCGATTCGATCGGGGGAGAGCCATGGCTGGGCCCATTCGCGGCGTGCTCTTCGATAAAGACGGCACCCTCATCGATTTTCAGCAGAGCTGGGGCCCGGTGATGGGTCTGGTGGCCGATGAACTCGCCCGCGGCAACGGCGATCTGGCCGAGAAGCTGCTGCATGTCGGCGGGCACGATCCGGTCTCGGGGCGGACGGCGCCGGGCTCGCTGTTGGCGGCGGGCACGGCGGTCGAGATCGCCGAAGCGTGGGCGCCGCTCGTCGGGACCGAGGACATCACCGCGCTCGCCGCGGCGGTCGACGCGGGTTTCCGGCGCCACGGCCCGGACTATGCGGTGCCCGTGCCGTTGCTGCGGGAGACCCTCGATATCCTCGAGAACCGCGGTTTGCGGTTGGGTGTGGCCACCAGCGACTGTGAAGGCGCCGCCCGCGACGGGCTCGAGCGTCTGGGGCTCATCACCCTCTTCGACTTCATCTGCGGCTACGACACCGGTCATGGGGTCAAGCCGGGCCCGGGCATGGTCATCGGCTTCTGTACGACGGTGGGGCTCGATCCGACCGCGGTCGCCGTGGTCGGCGACAATACCCACGACCTCGAGATGGCCCGCGCCGCCGGCGCCGGGCTGCGGGTCGGCGTGCTCACCGGGACCGGCCGGCGCGCTGAACTCGAGCCGCTTGCGGACGTGATCCTGCCGGGCATCGCGGCGCTACCGGCGGTGCTCGAAGGCTGGACCGGGCGCTGATAGCGCGCCCGAAGCCGGGCAGCGGCGGGGCGTTTGCGGGAAGACGAATGAACGAGGGGGAGGGGAGGCCGACGGCGATCCGACAGGGTCAGTGCGTCTTGCCGATGAGCTCCAGCATGCGCTGCTGCGGCAGGTCCGAGGTGAAGGCGTACGCCAGGGGGCCGCGCTGGAAGAGCGCCACCCGCACCCCGCGATCGTCGTGCAGGTAGACCGACTTGCCGTCGACCTTGGTCATCGGCGCGTCGATCTCGAGGCCCGTCCCGTCGAAGACGAGCACCGTCAGCTTGTGGCGGCCGACGCCGTAGACCAGATAGGCCGCCTGCCGGCTCTCTTCACCCGGTCGCTGCACCTGGCTCAAGCGGCCGCCGAGCAGCACGACCCGCTCGTCGTCGAAGCGCGGCGCGGTCATGTCGAAGGGCACCTTGCCCTCGAACCAGCGCTCGACCTCCTGATCGATGGGCGAGGGCATCTCGACCGGCAGCGGCCGCACGTGCTGATCGACCGCTTCGGCCATGACCGTCGGCTTGAAGCCGGTCAGCGGCGTGACCATCAGCAGCACCGCGCCCATCGCGGCCAGGGTCGACAGCGGGGCGGCGACGCGACGCGCCGCGCGGCGGATGCGGGCCGGGCGCTCGGCCGCCCGCAGGCGGGTGCACAGCCGATCGCGCGCCGCCGGCGGCATCCGGCTCGGGCGCTTGAGAGCCGGGCGCAGCGCGCCCTGCATCCAGGCTTGTTGCTCGAAATGGCGCCGGCAGTCGCCGCAGACCGTCAGATGGCGGTCGAAGGCCGTCCGCTCGGTCTCGTCGAACTCCCCGTCGAGGTAGGGATCGATGAACTGGCGAAAATCGGCACAGTCGATGTCTCGCTGCATCAGCTCGCCTTCTTCTTGCGGCGCCGGAAGAGATCGAGATCGGCGACGTTGTCGGCGTCGACGCCTTGCGGCGGGTGGATGACACCCCGCTCGACCGCATACTTGAACAAGTTGACCTGCAGCTGCTTGCGCGCGCGGTGCAGCCGGCTCATCACCGTGCCGACCGGGCAGTCGAGCACCTCGGCGATCTCTTTGTAGGAGAGGTCGTGCATGTCGGCGAGCAGCACCGTCATGCGGAACTCGAAGGGCAGGTCGTCGAGCGCCCGCATCACCTCGTCGCCGAGCAGATGCTTGAGGAACTCGTCGCGGGTCTCGGGGGGCAGCCAGGTGGGCTCTTCGGCCGCCGCGCGCTGGATGAACTCGTCATCGGGGCGGTCGTCGATGACCTTCTGCTCGGTCTGCCGCTTTCTGTATTTGTTGATGAAGATGTTGGTCTGGATGCGGAACAACCAGGCCTTGATGTTCGTGCCCTGCTGAAATTTGTGCCAGAAGCGGTAGGCCCGCAGCAGGGTCTCCTGCACCAGATCTTCGGCCTGGGTCGGGTCCCGGGTCATGCGCAGCGCCGCCCCGTAGAGGGCGTCGGCTTGTGGCATGGCCACTTCTTCGAATTCGACGTGATCCGGCTTCTTGCTGCCGCGGCCGAAGAGTCGGTTGAACATCGTGGATCCCCAGCGAAGATGGTGTGCCACCCGGTACGAACGGCCCCGGGTGGAAGATTCATTTCATCCGAGATTTTTTTCTGTCTCGAAGTCTGCCGCAGACGGTGGGGCCCGATCGACGGCCGTCAACCGCCGCCGGTGAATCTACCCACTGACGCCCTGCCGCCGGGCGGGGGTCCGGTGGCAGGCGGTTCGGGTCAGAGCCGGGGGGCGTGGTAGTCGTAGCCCAGCGACTCGGCCACCGCGCGGTGGGTGCAGGTGCCGTCGAGCGTATTGAGCCCCAGCGCCAGGGCCGGGTCGGCCTTCGCCGCGGCCCGCAGGCCCTTGGTGGCGATGTCGATGGCGTAGCGCCGGGTGACGTTGTTGAGGGCGAAGGTGCTGGTGTGGGCCACCGCGCCGGGCATGTTGGCCACGCAGTAGTGCACCACCCCCTCGACGACGAAGGTCGGGTCGTCGTGGGTCGTCGGGCGGCAGGTCTCGATGCAGCCGCCTTGATCGACCGCGACGTCGACGACCACCGAGCCGTCGCCCATCAGCTTCAGGTGCTCCCGGGTGACGAGCTTCGGCGCCCGGGCCCCGGCCACGAGCACGGCGCCGATCACCATGTCGGTCTCGGGCAGCAGGCGCGCGAGGGTCTCGGCGTCGCTGTAGAGCGTATCGACCCGCCCGAAGAAGACGTCCTCGATGTAGTTGAGGCGCCGCACGTCGATGTCGAGCACGGTGACCTTGGCGCCGAAGCCGACGGCGATCTTGGCGGCGTTGATGCCCACCGTGCCGCCGCCGATCACCAGCACCCGGCCCTTCTCGACCCCGGGGACGCCGCCCAGCAGCAGCCCCTTGCCGCCCTGCGCCTTCTCGAGGCAGTGGGCCCCGACCTGGGTCGCCATCTTGCCGGCGACCTCGCTCATGGGCTCGAGCAGCGGCAGCGAGCCGTCGGCGAGCTGGATCGTCTCGTAGGCCACCGCCGCGACCTTCTTCTCGATGAGCACCTCGGCCAGCTCGGGCACCGCGGCGAGGTGGAAGTAGGTGTAGATGGTCTGGTTCGGTTGGATGCGGTCGTACTCGATGGCGACCGGCTCCTTGACCTTCACGATCATCTCGGAGCGGGCCCAGACCTCGTCGGCCTCGGCGACGATCTGCGCGCCGACCTCGACGTAGCGCTGATCGGTCAGCCCGCTGCCGATGCCCGCGCCCTTCTGCACCAGCACGGTGTGCCCGCGCTCGACCAGGGTGCGGACCGTGCCGGGCACCATGCCGACCCGATACTCCTGGTTCTTCACTTCACTCGGTACACCGATGATCACCGTGCGGCCTCCTCCGATCGGGTTGTCCCGCCTCTGCGGGCGACGTGTTCCGCCGTTTCCGGGCGGCGGACGGGCGAGTATACGACGTGAACGGTGAGACGCGGTACACTGCTTTCGTGCTCGCCCCCATCCTCGCTATCGGCCTGCTCGGCGCGCAGCCGGGCCTCGCGCTGCCCCAGCCGGCGCTGTGGGCACCGTCGATCACCGTCGAGCGGCTGCTCGACGCCCATGGCTGGGGCGGGCCTCAGCGAGACGAGCGGCTCGACGCCGTCGCCGCCGAGCTGGCGTGGCGCCTCGCCGGCCCCGTCGACGGACCGGTGCCCGCCGCGATCGACGCTCATCTGACCCATATCCTGGCCCGCCACGGCGTCAGCGACGCGCAGGTCTACCCGTTCACAGTGCGCTACCGGGCCTCCGAGGGGCTGGCCGGCAAGCTGCCCGGCCTGCTCGGCCGCCTCGACCGCCGCTTGCCGCCGACGCACTTCGGCGTAGGCAGCCACGGCATCGGCTCGACGGTGACGACCACCGTGCTGCTGGTGCACCGCGGCGTCGCGTTCGCCACGCCGCTGCCGCGGACCATCGAGCCGGGCGCGATCCTGCCGGTGTCGGGGCAGCTGCGGCGGGGCTACTTCAAGCCGCGGGTGCTCGTCGCGCCGCCCGACGATGCCCCGGTGCGCGAGCGGCCGGCCTGGGCCGCCGATCGGCGGGTCGAGGTCGCGCTGTACTTCGACGCGGGCCCGGGGGTGTATGGCATCGAGGTCGTCGCCGACTCGCAATACGGTCCGGTCGTGCTCGACAACCACCGGATCCACGTCGGGGTCGACCCGCCGGCCCATCCCACGCTGACGCTCAAGCCCGTCGCCGACACTGCGCACGATCGGGCGGCGGCGCTGGCCCGGGCGATCAACAGCTGGCGGCGGGCCCGCGGCCGCGCGGTGCTGACCATCGATCCCGATCTGAGCGCCGTCGCCGCCCGCCACGCAAACGAGGTGGCCGCGCGCCGATCCCTGCTGCACGCATCACCCGAGACCGGCACCCTGATCACCCGCCTGCGCGCCCGCGGGGTGCGCTTCGAGCACGTCGCCGAGAACCTGGCCGAGGCGGCGTCTCCCGAAGCGGCCCTGCAGGCCTTCGTCGACAGCCCGGGGCACAAACGCAACCTGATGTTGCCCGGCCTGAGCCACATGGGCGTGGCGGTCGTGGGGCGCTTCTACGTGGTGGCGATGGCCGGCGGGCTGCAGCCGCGCGATCTGAGATGACCTCGGCGCGGCGGCCTCGTCAATCGTCGGCGCCGGTGATGGTGCGGGTGCCGGTGAGCCGCAGGGTGGCCTCACAGGCGACGAGCAGGGATTCGACCCGATAGCGGCGGGTCGAGGTGGCGGTGAGCGTCGCCTCGGCGTTGTCGGCCAGGCGCATCTTGCCGGTCACCAACTCGGTCTTCGAGACCCCCGCCAGCTCGTAGTAGACGCCGTAGCTGAAGTCGCCGTCCCGATCGACGCTGCCCCGGAAGAGATAGGCATCGCCGATGTCGTCGAGCAGCCGGGTCAGTTCGCCGTCGCTCTGGCCGAGCACGATCTCTTCCTCGCCGCTCTCGTCGTCGGTCGGCGGCCGCTCCGGGAAGTCTTCGGGCAGGCCGATATTGCCGCAGGTGCTCTCGGTGACGGTGTATTCGAGGACCCACGTCCCCGAGAAGACCACCCCCGATCCGTCCCCGGCCTCGATCGCTTCGACGTCCTTGCGCGAGATGGCGTCGTCGTCGCCGATGTCCACGTTTTCGCAGCCGACCAGCGCGCCGGCGGCCAGCAGAAGGGGCAGCGCGCCCCAAGCCTTCGAGATCCGCATATCGTCCTCCCTCCCGTACGGGCCGACCATAGCCGAGCCCCGCCCCTGGCGTCCATGCGCCGAACCGGCTATGACGCCCCCACCGCCCACAGGAGTCCCGATGAGCCTCTCGATCGTGCACGACGGCCCGTTGTCCCTGCTCGAATTCGACCACGGCAAGGCCAACGAGATGGGCAGCGCGCAGCTCGACGCCTTCGACGCGCTCGGCGAGACCCTCGTCGAGCGCGGCACGCGGGCGCTCATCAGCTTCTCCCGGCGCACCTCGCGCAAAGGCACGCCGATCTACATCTCGGGGGCCGACGTCACCGAGCGCGTCGGCTGGAGCGACGAGCGGGTCGCGGCCCACGTGCGGCGCCAGCGAGAGGTGCTGGGGCGATTCCGGCGCCTGCCGCTGCTGCACGTGACCGTCGTCAACGGCGTCGCGCTGGGCTGGGGCACCGAGTTCCTGATCACCGCCGACTACCGCATCGCGACCCCCGGCGCCCGCTTCGGACTGCCCGAGACCGGCCTCGGCATCATCCCCGGCGCCGGCGGGTCGTCGGAGCTGTGGGCGCTCATCGGCCTGCCGCAAGCGCTGCGCCTGGGCATGACCGGCGAGCGGATCACCGCCGACGAGGCGCAGCGCATCGGGCTGGTGCAGGAGATCGCCGACGACGTCGACGCGGGCCTCGAGCGGGCCCGGGCGCTGGCGGCGCTGGCCGGCAAGCGCAGCCCCACCGCCGTCGCCGCGTTCAAGGCGGCGGCCCTCGCGGCGGTCGGGCGGCCGGCCGGCGAGCGCGCCGAGATCGAAGCGCGGGCCTACGAACACTGCCTGTTCGGGGGCGAAGCGGCGGTCGGACGGGCCAACTTCAAAGCGATCCTGAAGGGGGAGTCGGCGCCCTGGGGCCCGCTCGAGCCGTTCGATCCCGGCGCCGGATGACCTTCGACCGACCCACCCGGGCGGCGTTCGGCGTACTGCGCCGTCGCTTCGGTCTGCTGCGGGCCCTCGGCATCGGCTGGGCGATCGAGCGGCAGAAGGCCGGCGGTCGCCCGTTCGGCCACCTGCCGCCGCCGACCGGCGAGAAAGACGCCCAGAGTCGGGCTCAGATCGGGCCGGCGATCGTGCTCTTCGCGGTGCTCGTCGAGCGCTATGGCGACTCGACCGCGCTGGAGGTCACCGCCGAGGTGGTCGAAGCGGCGGCGCTGGCTTTCCTCGGCGAGACCGTGGGGCCGCTGAGGCGCGCGACGCTGGCCGCCATGGGCCCCGAAGAGCGCGACGCCTTCGTGCGCGACCGCATGGCCCGTTTCCCCAACGCCGAGGTGCGCTTCGAACACATCGGCGCCGACGAGGTGCGCTTCACGGTCACCGACTGCCGCTTCGTCGCGCTGTGCCATGCCGCCGGCTGCCCCGAGCTGGCGCCGCTGTTCTGCGCGGGTGATGCGCGCTTCTTCGGTGAAGTCGAGCCCGACGTGGTGCTCATCCGGGAGACGACCCTCGCCGTCGGCGGCGATCGCTGTCCCTTCGTGCTGCGCTACGCCGACGCGCCCGACGACGGGGCGACGGCGTCCGCCGAGGATCGGTGAACCCCACGCCGTTCGCCCTGGCGGTCGCTGCCGCCGCGGCGCCGCCGGCGATCTTCTGGTGGAGTCGGCGCACCGGGCGCCCCTGGCTCGGGCTGCTGCTGGCCGCGCTGCTGCTCGTGCTGGGCCCGCTGGCGGTCGGCGTGGTCGTCGGCAGCGACCTCGAGACCCTGCGCGGCGCCTGGCTCGACGGCGCCCCCCATGACTGGTCGGCGCTCGATCAACCGGGCCGCAAGGCGCTGATCGAAGACATCCGCACCCGGCTGGCCCACGGCAAGCTCATCGCCGGATTGCCCGCGATCGCCCGCGGTCTCGCCGCCGGCGGCGTCGCCCTGCAATGCGTCGGCTGGGCCTACGCCCGGTGGCAGGCCCGCCGTCAGCCCGTCGGTTGATCCGCGATGCGATAGGCCGCCAGCCGCCGACGCAGCACGTCGGCGCCCAGCGCGCGAAAGCGGGCCTGATTGCGCTGCGGGATCCCGTCGGGATCGGGGTGGCTGGCCAGCGCCTGATCGACGTCATCCTCGCGAATGAGGTGGAAGAGCGGCACCGGGCTGCGGTTGGTGAAGTGCGCCGGATCATCAGCCGGGGCGTCGGCGAAGCGATAGGCCGGGTGAAAAGACGCGATCTGGATCTCGCCCTCCAGCCCGGCGTCGGCGAGCACCGCTTCGGCGACGGCCAGCGCGTCGAGGTAGGCCTCGAAGTCGGCCAGCATCCGCGGCACGGCCAGCACCGTGGTCGGCAGCACCCCGGCAGGGCTGTCGAGCAGCCGCTGCAACTCGGCGGCGAGATCGCCGATCAGCCCGTCGAGCGTCCGCGCGTCGCTGACCGCGACCCGCAGCCGATCGAAGACCGGCCGGGCGAAGGGGCACAAGTTCTCGCCGATGACGATCTCTTCGATCCAGCGGCGAACGGCGACAGCGGTGGGGCAGTCCGGCATCGGCGGACGCTACGCTGCGGCCCCGCCCCGCGCAAGCGGCTTCGAGCGAGTCCCCTGGTGCTGTTAGATTGCCCCCCATGAAACGCCTCAGCTTGTCGGTCGCGACCGCGCTCGCCCTCTTCGGAACCCCCGGGTGCCTGCCGAGCCTCGAGGACGCCTGCGTCGCCGACGGGGACTGCCCGGCGGAGCGGACGTGCGTCGGCGGGGTCTGCGCGCCGCGCCCCGGGCTGGACGCCGGCGGCGACGGCGGCCCGCCCGACGCCGAAGAGCTCGGCCCCGACGCCGTCGCGCCCGACCGCGGCCGGGAAGACGGCCCGTCGATCGACAGCGGACCGGTGGCCGATGCGGACCCGCCGGACGACGTCGGGCCGCGGGCCGACGCCGAGCCGGTCGCCGACGCCGGCCCGATCGGCGATGCCGGCTGCGTCGTGCAGCCATCGAGCTGCAACCAGCTCGACGACGACTGCGACGGCCGGGTCGACGAGCAATCCGAAGCGGTCGAAGGGTGCCCGGGTGTGCTCGGCGCGCTCGCGGCGTGTGATCAGGCCGCGTGTCAGTACGAATGCCTGCCCGGCACCGTCGCGGTGGACGAAGACCCGTCCTCCGGTTGCCGCACACCCCGTGAATGTGCGCTCGACGGCGACTGGCTCGAGATCGCCGCCGGCTTCGAAAAGGGGGCCGACGAGGCCCAGCAGGTGGTCATCGCCGCCCGCGACGATCGGCGGTTCGTGGCCGCCTATGACATCCTCGCGGAGCGTCGGCAGGCGGTGGTGCGCAGCTTCGTCTTCGACGTCGGCGCCCCCGACGAGGTCGACGAGCTGCGTCTCGGTCAGGACCGCCAAGGCATCGAAGACCACCTCATCGGTCTGAGCGCGGTGGCGGTCGGCGATCGCTTCGTGGTCGCGGGGCGCGTCGACGCCGAGGTCGGGCGCCCGGTGCACCTGATGGCCCGCGACGGCGCCGAGTCGATCCTGCGGCGTATCGCGACGAGCTGGCCGCAGACCCCGGCGATGACCGTCGTCGACGCCCCCGGGCCGACGCTGGTGACGCTGATCGAGGGCCACCTCAACCGCGCCGACCCTCCGCTGGGCTCGGCGAACGCCGATCTGTGGCCCGAAGGCAACGGCGCCGACGGCTTCGAATCGGCGGTGGTCAGCGGCCCGCGCGCCGTCGGGCCGGCGCGCAACGCGGCCTTCGTCCTGCCGGACGGGCGCGTGGCGATGGCGGGCGACGTACAGGGCATCGGCATCGACGGGCAGCCGCGCTATGCCCTGCGCGTCGATCAGCTCGCCCGGGAGCAGGGCATCGCCAGCTCGATCGAGTCGGTGGTCGACGGGCCGATCGTCGGGCGGATCAGCGTGGCGTCGGCCGTCGACGGGCGCGTGATCGTCTTTGCCCCGGTCGAGAGCGACCCGCCGCAGCTCTACTGGCGCACGCTGCGCCGCGACGGCGGCGCCTTCGACGGTGAGCCGATCACCTGGCCGTGGTCCGGGCCGCCGGCCCAGGCCCAGGCGTTGGCGCTGCCCGGCGGGCCCGGGGCGATCTATCGAATAGATGGTCGGCTGCACATCGCCCTGCCCGATCCCGGATTCGACGACTTCGCGTTCGAAGGCCGCTTGCCGGACGCGCGGGATGACATGCGGGCCTTCGCCGCCCGGCAGGTCGACGGGCGAACCGTCGAGGTGGCTGCCCTGCACGATACCGGCGACGACGGCGTGATCCTCTTCGGGCGCTATGTCTGTCACTGACGCCGCTGCGGGCAGCGCCCGCCGAGCCGCGGTGCGCGCGCGCCTGGGTCGCCGCTCTTGGCTCGGCATCGTGCTCGGCGTCGCCTTCAGCGGCCTGCTGCTCGGCAGCCTCGCCTGGGTGGTCGCCGGCTGGATCCAGCTCCCGCGGGCGTGGGTGCCGTTCTGCGCGGCGGCGGCGGGGCTCTTCGCCGTCTTCGAGATCGGCGTGCAGCGCCGCAGCCGCGCGCGACTCGGCCCGGTGCTCGACCTGCTCGTCGACTGCGTCGAGCATCTGCCGGCGCCGGAGATCGGCCATCACCGGGGCCTGCCGTGGATCGCCGGCGAGCGCGGCGGGCGCCGATTCACCGCGCTCGTCGAGTGGGATGGCGCCGAACGGCTGCGTCTGGGGCTGACCGTCGACGTCGAGCTCTCTACGGACCTGCGGATCGTGCCCGCCGCGGCGGAGGACCGGCCCGATCGCTGGCTGTCACGGCTGCGGGTGAAGCATCGGCATCGCGACCTCTCGGAGCTGCCGCCGACGCTGGTGGGGCTGAGCGTCGAGCCCCAGAAGGCCGAGGCCCTCTGGGCGCGCGCGCCGCTGCTGGCGCGGGAGGCCGAGCGGCTGGCCACCGATCTGCTGCCACGGGCGGCGGTGGTCGACGTGCAGCCCGATGGCGTGGGCTGGGATGGTCCGCTCGACGACCCACGCCTCGACCGGCAGCGGGTCGACGAGACGCTCACCCGACTCGTCGCGCTGGCGGACGCATTGCACGCGCTGGATGGGCCGGAAGCGCAGCGGACGTCCGACGCCGTCGAAGGCGCCGCCGCCGTGGATGCAGACGGCTGAGTTCAGCGCCGTGCGTTCAGCGCCCGCGCACGAAGTTCATCAGCTGCTCGCGCAGGCCCGGACCCGGAGACTCGAAGCGCAGCTCGACCCCGGTGCCGGCGAGGGTCTCGCCGACGCGCACGACCTCGGCCATCACCTTGGCTTCGCGGCGGTCACCGGGACGCACGAGCACGCATTCGATGGCCGTGCCTTCTCGGGGTGGGTCGGGCATCAGCACGAATACGGTGGCGCTGGGCTTGAAGAGTCGGGCCACGTCCTCGGGCTTCTCGAGGCGCATGACCACCGCCCGCGCCGAGCCGCCATCCGGTCGAGCGGGCGGGCGGGCGGGCGTCTGGAATTCGCTCATCCGCGGCAGCGGCGCGGTCTCGGCGGCCCACAGGCGATCTCCGAGCGTATCGTCGTCGCGCCGGCTCATCGTGGGCACCTCCTCGGCCGATGATGCCCGAGGCCCTGATGGGCCGCAAACGATACGTTGTATCCCGTGTATCCGAGGTATCCCATCGCGCCCGCCCGATGCGTCGGTCATCGACCGCCTTCGGGCGGCGGATCGCCCGTGGTCGGCCGCTCGGGCGACGCCGTGCCGATCCAGCCCTTGCGGCGGAAATAGAAGACGAGGCTGATGGCGACGAGCGCCATCAGCCCCAGCGCGAACGGGTAGCCCAGGCGCCAGCGCAGCTCGGGCATGTTCCACTGCGATATGCCGCCGTCGAAGTTCATGCCGTAGAGGCCGGCGATGAACCCGAGCGGGATGAAGACGGTCGACATGACCGTCAGCACCTTCATCACCTCGTTCATCCGGTGATTGACCAGCGCCATGTGGGCGTCCATCACATGGGTCGCCGACTCGCGCAGCTGCTCGACCAGGTCGAGGATGGTCAACGCGTTGTCGGTGCAGTCCCGCAAGAACAAGCGGGTCTCGTCGCTGACCACCCGCGGCTCGCGCTGCATCGCCTCGACGACGTCCTTGAGCGGCATCGACAGCCGGCGCAGCTTCGTCAGCGCCCGGCGGGCCTCCTGGACCGATCCCACGATGGCCTCGGTGCTCGGCCCGAGCAGATCGTCGGCGAGGCGGTCGAGCCGCTCGCTGACCTCTTCGACCACCGGCATGTAGTGGTCGACGACGGAGTCGAGCAGCGCGTAGGCCAGATAGTCCGCGCCGCGCTCGCGGATGCGGCCCCGGGCGACGGTGAGCCGGGCGCGCACCGGCTCGAACTGCCCGTGGCGCTCGTCGCGCACCGAAATCACGAAGCCGGCGCCGACGAAGAGCGCGACCTGATGGGCCGCGAACAGGCTGTCGCCGTCCGCGCGCACCGCGCGCACCACCAGGAAGAGGTGATCGTCATAGGCCTCGAGCTTCGACCGCTGCCGACCGTCGGCGACGTCCTCCAGCGTCAGCGGGTGCAGGCCGAAGCGCTGTCCGAGCGCGTTGAGGGTCGAGACGTCGGGGGAGACGACGTCGATCCACGTCACGCCGGGCTGCGCGTGCAACTCGAAGGCCCGCTCGAGGCTGCCGACCTGCTCGTCGACGAGGTGCTCGCCGTCGTAGAGCATGACCCGCATCTCGACCGGCGACTCGTTGTGTGGGCGCTGTACGGTGCCGGGCGCCGCGCCGGGTTGGGGGCGAGGCCGGGCCGGGCGGCGGGGGCGTCGGAGCGGACGGGGCATGATCACCTCTGCGAGTGCTTCGCCGAAGAGATGATGCGGGCCCCCCGACCCGTTGCGTCAACCGGCGAACGGCCACGGATCGGGATTTCATCTTATCTGGCAAATTTTCGTATGGATGAAACCGTGTCCGCCTGATACGTTTGTGTCGCCCTGGAGTTTGGGGTATCGAGCCGGGAGGCGAACCATGAGTCGCTTCGACAATCCGCTGCCCATCCTCAGCGTCGACCTCGTCGAGGATCGCTTCCGCTTCACCTCGACCGTCACCGCGGGCGCCGAGGCGCTGAGCCGCATGGAGGCCGCGCGGGCTCAGCTGCGCGGGCGTCGGGATCCCTTCGGGCGCATGGTCATGGAGCGCGCCCCCCACGTCGCCGAGCAGGCGGGCCTGATCGGCAACCGGCGGATCCTGCTCGGCCGGCGTCGGGACCGCGGTTTGTATCGCGAGCCCATTCGCCTCACCATCCGCTGAGCCGCCCCGCCGCGCGGCACGGCGCGCCGCCGACCCCCCAACCTGCCGTTCTCCACGGTTTCTGCTTCGTTCTCCGCTACAGTGCGGGTCATGGATCGTTCGCCGACGTCAACCCTGCTGATCGCGCTGCTGGCGCTGTGTTCGGCCGCCACGGGCTGTGAAGAGCTGCCGCCGGGCGCCGCCGACGCGCGGATCTGGATCACCCTCGACGGGGCCGGCGCCGACGGCGCGAACCTGCCCGACGACCCGCGGGACGCCGCGCTCGACGGCATGCCGAGCGATCTCGCGCCTCTGCCCGATCTCGCGCCGCTGCCCGACCTCGCGCCGCCCCCGCCGATCTGTGCCCGGGGCGATACAGATGGCGACGGCTGGGGGACCGACCCCGGCTGCCCGACCCCCGATTGCGACGAGAGCAACCGGGCGATCCACCCGGGCGCGGTCGAGGCGTGTAATGGCCTGGACGAAGACTGCGACGAGACGATCGATGAGGGCCTCGCCACGGCCGTCTGCGGACGGGGCGCGTGCCGGCGCGAGAGCGCGAATTGTATCGCTGGGCGTCCGCAACGCTGTGAGCCCGGCGCACCGGCGGACGAGCAGTGCAACGACATCGACGACGACTGCGACGGGGCCATCGACGAGGCGGCGCCGACCGCGGCCTGCGGTCAGGGCGCGTGCCGCCGGGTCGCGGCGTGTATCGACGGTGTCGAGCAGGCCTGCGTCGCGGCCGATCCGGGGGAAGAGGTCTGCAACCGGGCCGATGACGACTGCGATGGCCGGACCGACGAGGGCTTCCTGGCGGCCGTCTCGGTCACCGCCTACAGCACGCTGGTCGGCCACCACCCGGTCTGCGACGGCGTCGGCGAGCGGATCGGACCCAACTGCAACGCGGCGATCAACCGCTTCTGCGGCGCTCAGGGCTGCGCGGTGACCGGCTTCGGTCCGGTGGAGAACTCCGGCGATACATCGGTTGTGACCTGCCTCGCGGCGGTGGAGACCCACGTCGTGCCCTTCGCCGAGCTGGCGGCGCGCCACGACGTCTGCGATGGCACCCGCGAGCGCATCGGGCCCAACTGCAACGCGGCGATCAACCGCTGGTGTCAGGCCCGCGGGCTGGTGGGCGGCTTCGGACCGCGGGAGAGCGGGGCCGATGCGGTGCACGTCGCGTGCGTCGGCGCCGGGGCCGAGATGCGCGGCACCACCTACGCCGCGCTGTCGGGCCACCACGGGCCATGCGACGGCGCCTGGCAGCGCATCGGGCCCGACTGCAACGCGGCGATCCATCGCTGGTGTCGGGCGCAGGGCTTCGAGAGCGGATTCGGGCCGGTGGAGAACTCGGGCAACGACGCGGCGGTGGTCTGCGTGGGTCGCTGATCGGACGCGAAGCTCAGGCGAAGAGCTCACCCAGATCGTCGACGACCCGGCCCTCGGCGTGACCGAAGGACGGCACCGCCAGGCCCGCGCCGCGCAGCGCGGTCAGCCCGGCGAGGCTGGCGTTGGCCCGGTTGGTGCGCACGTGGTAGTCGCCGCGCAGCCGCCCGTTGCCGCGCCCGGCGATGAGCACCGGGAACTCGTCGTTGGTGTGGGTATTGCCTTCGCTCAGCTCGGTCGTGCACAGGATCGCGCAGCGATCGAGCAGGTTGCCGTCGCCCTCGGGTGTATCGGCGAGGGTGCGCAAGAAGGCGGCGAGCTGGGCCATGATGAAGGTCACCGCCGCGTGCACGATGGGCTGGGGGTTGGGCTCGTCGTGGCAGATCTGGTGCAGGCTGTTGCGCGCGCCCGCCGGCCAGACGACGACCCCCGAGCCGGCCGACGAGAACATCACCGAGAACGCCCGGGTGAAGTCGCAGGCCAGCGCGTAGGCCATCAGCCGGCTCTGCGCGGCGTTCTTCTCGGCGATCTGCTCGCGGCCTTCGATGTCGGGGTAGTCCCCCGGCCGATCGGGCACCCGGCACTCGGCCGGCGCGGCCGCCAGACGGCGCTCGATGGCCCGCACGCTCTCGAAGTGGCGCTCGAGTCGCCGGGCATCGCGAGCGCCCACGCTCTGCTGCAGCCCGCGGATGCGGCCGGTGACCGCGTCGAGCACGCTGCGCCGCGCCAGATCGAGCTGCGGGCCGCCGGGGCCCTGACCGAAGAGGCGATCGTACATGCGCCGCGGCGAGTACTCCGACGGGTTCACGTCGTTGGGCCCGTTGTGGCTCAGGTGCTGGAAGGTCGTGCCCTCGTCGGTCCCCCGAAAGCGACACACCGCCGCCTCCAGCGAGCGATACGGGCGATCGGCGCCGCCGGGCTGCTGCTCGGCGATCAGACCGGCGGCGAGCTGATCGATCGACGGGTGGGCGAAGGTCGAGACGATGGTATCGCGGGTGACGCCGACCTGGTGATAGCGGGCCCCGGTCAGGATGCCGGTCATGCCCGAGTGATGCGGGTGGTGGGCGGTCTTGATCTCGAGGCCGCTCACCACTGACAGCCAGGGCCGCAGCCCGGCGTCGACCAGCGGCGCGAGCTCCTCCCGCGGCTGCCAGCCGGCGCCGAGCCCGTCGGGGATCCAGTGGGCGCGGCGGATGCCGTTGCCCCAGAACCACAGGCCGAAGCGGGTGGGCAGCGGCGCGCCCTGCGCGAGCGCCGCGCCGTTGCCGTCGAGCATCGCGTCGAGCACGGGCAGCCCGACGGTCGCCGCCACGCCGCCCACCATGCCCCTGAGAATCGTGCGCCGGGACATGCCCTTGCGCGGGATCACGATGGCCATCAGCCGTCCTCCCCGGGCATCTCGGCCCCTTGCCCCGGCGCGCCATCGTCCGGTGGCCCCGCGAGGCGGAACGCGTCGTCGAGGGCCAGCGCGCGCACGAGGGCTCGCACCCGGTGTCCGTCGGTGGCGAAGCGCTGACCGAGCAGGCGTACCGCGCGCTCTTCGGCCCGGCTCTCGAGGTGCCCCGTACCGTGACGGAAGAGCTGGCGCGCCACGCACGCGCCGAAGTCGGGCCGCTGCGCCAACAATCGACCCAGGTCCCGCGGCCCCTCGAACGCCTCGCCGTCGAGCGCGCTGCTGGCGTCGATCGGCAGGCCGTGCTCGGTGGTCCGATAGGCGCCGATCGCGTCGAAGTGTTCGAGCCCGAGGCCGATGGGATCCATATGGCGATGGCACGCGGCGCACGTCGGGTCGTCGCGGTGCTGCTCGAGCTTCTGCCGCGTCGTCAGCGGACCGTCGGCCTCGTCGATGCCGTCGAGCGAGGTGGCCACGCCCGGCGGCGGCGGCGGGATGTCGAAGCACATGATCTTGTTCTGCACGTACTTGCCGCGGTGGGTCGGCGACGAGACGGTGCGATGGGCGTTGAGCGCGAGGATGCCCGCCATGCCGAAGAGCCCGCCGCGGGGGCTGTCGGCGGGCAGCTCGATCTCGGTCGGGCCCTCGACCGCCGGCAGCTGGTAGAGCGCCGCCAGCTCGCCGTCGACCCGCGTGGTCCGGGTCGTCAGCAGGCGCCGCAGATCGGCGTCCTGCTCGAAGACCAGCCGCTCGATCGCCGCCTCGACTTCGGCCCGCATGGCCGGTCCGAGGGTCTCGGTCATCTGGGGGAAGACCTCCGGGTCCTTCTCCAGCCGGTCGAGCCCGCCCAGGCCGAGGTACTCGGCGAAGAACCCGCCGATGCCCGCCCGGGCCCGATCGTCGGCGAGCAGGCGATCGACCTCCGCGGCGAGGCCCGCGTCGTCGGTGAGCCGACCGTCCGCCGCCGCGTCGAGCAGCGCATCGTCGGGGATCGTATTCCAGATGAGGAACGACAGGCGGCTGGCCATCTCGAAGTCGGTATAGCGCCGCCCCTCGGCGGTGTCTTCGCCGCGCTCGACGCGGAAGAGGAAGTCGGGGCTCTGCAAGAGCGCCGAGACCGCGAAGCCCAGCCCGCGCCACGGATCGTTGAAGCGATCGCCCAGATCGACGGCGATCCCGTCGAGCAGGGCCACCTCGTCGGGCGCGAGCGGTCGCCGCCAGGCGCGGCGGCCGAAGGTGCTCCAGAAGCCCGCCCGGCAGGCGCCGTCGGCCGGCGCGCAGTCGAGCAGGGCCGCCCGGCGGTTGGCGTCGCCGAAGACCTGATCGACGACCGCCTGCGCCGCCGCCTCGTATTGCTCGGCGGCCAGCGCCGAGATGGTCAGCTCGGCGGCGCCGACCGAGGCGAAGCCGTGCAGCGGGGTATCGTCCTCCAGCGGCGGCAGCGTGATGCCCGGCCCGAAGAGCGCGGTGATGGCGTTGCGGTATTGGGCGGCCGTCAGCCGATGCAGGGTGGGCGCGGCCGGCGCGAACGCGGGCAGGCCGGCGAGCGGATCCATGGGATCGGGCTCTGCGTCGGGGTCGGGCTCTGCTTCGGGATCGGGCTCTGCGTCGGGATCGGGCTCCGCGTCGGGCTCGGGCGACGGCGTATCCGCCGGATTCTCCGCGGGCTGCCCGGTCACCCCGCCCGCCCCGCCGTCACTGCCCGGCGGCGGCGGCACGTAGCCGGCGCTCATCTCGCCGGTGCAGCCGGCGCCGATGAGCGCGGCCAGAGCGATGAGGCGCGGCAGCCTCTCGATTCGCAGGGTCGATGTCACCAGATCCTCCCGATGCGCGCCCGCATGATAGCGAAAACCGGGCTTCGGCACGCCCCACATGGAGATTCAACGATCGATGGTGCGCACCACCCGGATGCCCAGGACCCACGTCCGATAGTCGGGCTTGGGCCGGTAGCGATTGGCCGCTCGGCAGAAGCGGGCTTCGCGGAACCAGCCGCAGCCCTTGGTCACCATGCGCCGGCCGGGCGGGACCACCGGGTCGACCGCCGGCGCCGACGACAGCTCGCCGTGGCCGTCGTGGGTCCACTCCCAGACGTTGCCCAGCATGTCGTACAGGCCCCACGGGTTGGGTCGCTTCGAGGCCACGGGGTGGGTACCGCAGCCGCTGGCGTCGACACCCGGCGGGCGGCCGGTCCAATCGCCGCAGTCGATCCCGCCGACGGGCACGCCCGAGTTGCCGCTGTACCACGCGATGTCTTCGAGCACCGGTGCGTCCCGCTCGCCGCGCAGGGTCATCGGCCCGGCGTAGGTCGCCGTGCGGGTCCCGGCGCGGGCCGCGTGCTCCCACTCCGCCTCGGTCGGCAGGCGATAGCCGGCGCAATCCAGGCCCTCGAAGGTGACCTGCGCGCAGGTGAAGGCCCGATCGCCGGGCACGCCCGCGCAGTCGCGCATGACATAGCACGCCGGCAGACCCTCGACCGCCGACAGGGCGTTGGCGTAGGCCACCGCGTCGTACCAGCTCACCTGCTCGATGGGGTGAAGGGGTCCGCCGCCGAGCAGACCATGGAACTGCGCCGGGCGATTGCCCATCAGCGCGATCCACTGCGCCTGGGTGACCTCGGTGCGGCCCATCCAGTACGGGCGGGTGAGCGTCACGTCGCGCAAGGTCTCGTCGGGCTGGCGCCCGGGCTCGTCGGGCGGGCTGCCCAGGCGAGACGTGCCCGCCGGTATGGGCACCAGCGCCGGCCGGTGGGCGGTGGCCGGCTGCCCGGCACGGGGCGCCGGGGCCGTCCGCTCGGGCTGGTCGTGACGGGACTCGGTGGCGACCGGCTGCGGCTCGGGTGGTCTCTCGGGCGGGGCCGTTTGCAGCAGCGCGACGCCGATGACCACTACCGCCGCCAAGCCCAATGCCCAGATCAGCGGGCGCCCGGGGCGCGGCGGGACGGCGTCGTGCACCGCCGGCAGCTCGGGCGCGATGTCGCCCGGTATCGCCCGCGTCGACGGCGCGCTGCCCTCCGCCGGCTCGATCTCTGCCGGCTCAGCTCCGGCCTCGCGGGCCTGGGCCTGGAGCGGGGGACCGATCCGCACCCCCGCGGCGGCGATCGGACCCACCGGCTCGGCCGCGAGCGCGTCCCGCGCGTCGTGCAGCGGGTCGAGCCAGCGCGCTTCGGCATCGAGCGCCGCGGCGTCGTCCAGTGCCAGCTCGTCGATCAAGCCGGCCATGGTCTCGAGGGCGTGGGCTACCCAGGGCCCGTCGGCGGCCGTCAGATCGGGCAATGCGCCGCGCAGCAACCCCGCCGCCCGCGGATCGGCGCCGCGCTCGGCGGCGGGCGACGCGGCGACGAACGGGGCCAGCAGCGCCGCCGCGCGGGGGCCGAGCGCGGCGGTCGCCGGGCGCTGTGCGGGCGGCATCAGCGCTAGCGCGTCCTCGGCCAGACCCTCCAACAGATCGAGCGCGCCGTCCGGATCCGCCGGGGCCCACGCGTCGAGCGTATCCAGGGCGGCCAGGACCGCGCGCAGCAGGGCTTCGTCGTTCGCCAACTCGGCCGGGGACGGGGCCGGGGCGCCGGCCAGCCAGCGGCTGATGCGCCGCTCGGGGGTATCGTGGCTCATCGCGGCGCCCCCGTGACCTCGCGGAGATGCAGGCGCAGCCGGGCCTCGCGCTCGACCGGGCGGCGGGGCAGCGCCGCGTCGGGCGGGCGCAGCGTCGTCCGGTCGATGCCCCGCAGCCGATCGATGGCCTCATGGGCTGGCCCCTCGGCCTCGAGCCAGCGCTCGATCAGCGTCGGATCACCTCCGTCGACCCGCTCGGCCGCCCAGGCCGCCGCGTCGACGGTCGAACCCGCCGTCGCCCCGCCGACGACCAGCAGCAGATCGTCGATGGAGGGCCAGCCGTGCACCGCGCCGGCGCGATGCAGCCGCGCGCGCACCACCGCCCGCCGGGCGCGCGCCCAGCGCCCATTGCACAGCGCCCGGGTCAACAGCGCCTCGGGATCGGGCCGCGGCCAGGTCGACGGCAGCAGGCTCAGCCCCGCCGGGCCGAGGTTGATCAGGTACATCAGCGCCAGCAGATCACGATCGCCCAGCGGCGGCGCCCGATCCCGCGCGTCCGGCGGGATCTCGGCTTCGCCCTCCACCGACGGATCGGGCGCCTCGCGCATCGCCAGCTGGCCCAGCAAGCTGCGGGTGCGCGGATCGGGGGCTCCGGGGTTCGCCAGCCGCGCGGGCACGCCGCTCGTCGCCCGGCCGAGAGTCTCCAGGGCTCTGTTGCGGCGGTAGTTGGCGCTGCCGATCTTCGCCGGGTCACCGCCGACCGCGCGCCACGCCTCGCCGGCCCCGACGCCGGCCGCCAACCACAGAAAGACCGCGTCCGCCACGTCGAGCCGCCCGCTCTCGACGACCTCGGCCAGGGCTCGCAAGAACGTGCGCCAGCGCGCCTGGTCCACGACCGCCGCCTCGGGATCGGGCTCGGGGGCCAGCGCGAGCGCGGCGGTATCGGTCGGCGCCGGCCGGGTCAGCGTCGCCAGCGCGATGTGGCGGCCGCACGTCAGGCCCAGCCGGACGAGATCGTCGGGCGGCAGCGTCAGCCAGGCGCTCATGAAGCGCGGCTCGAGCAGGCGCGCGGCGGTCGCCTGTCCGGCGTCGGCGCCGCGGACCCGCGTGACCTCGGCCGCCACCCGGGCGACGCGGGCGTCCCAGGCGACGAGGTTCTCCATGGCCTGGCGCACCAGGGCGGGCCGGTCCGCGGGCGGGCAGACGTCGACCAGCGCCGGTTCGAGCGTCGCCCACAGCCGATCCACCGCGCCGTCGGCGTCGTCGACCCCGACGCGTTCGAGCCACGGGCCGACGCCGCGACTCTCCACGACCCGCCGCGCCTCCCGGCTGTACCGACCGCGGGCGAAGCGATCGGACTGCGCCGCCCGGGCGCGGGCATGCAGTCGAGCGACGGCGTCCGGCTGCACCGTGGATGGCCGCAGCTCGGCCGCCGTCAGCACCGCGTCCCACGCCGCGAGGTTGGCCGGGTCGGGCGGCAGCGGCGCGCCATCCGCCCAGCGTCGGGCCGCCGCCGCGAACGGATCGGCAGCGCCCGCGGTGTCGGCGGCACGGTGCAGCTCGATGAACAACGCCTCGGTGATCAACCGGCGCATGGGGCGCCCGCGGCCTGCGACCGGCAGCCGCGCGGCCGCCCGGGTCAGCACGGCGCTGCGCAGCGGGCTGCGCCGGGGCGCGTCCGGCGCCAGCAGCCCCAGCCAGCGCCGCAGCCGCAGACGCAGCTGGGCCCGAACGGGCGCCGGCAGGGTGGCCGTGTCATCGGGAGTCATGGGTCGAATGATGCAGATGCCATGGCAGCGATACAAGCCCGGCGGGCGAAAAATCCGGCGGCCCATAGGGCCGGCTGGCCGCCGAAAAAGCCCGGGCTCGGCCAACGCGAAAAAAGTGCAGAAATCTCTTCAATCGGCGGCGTGTCAACCGTTGACCCCGCAGAACACGACGAATCCCACCCGCCGCGGCGTCCGACGCCCGGCGGCCCGACCGGCCCCCTGGCTCCGACGCCCGAAGTGTGTCATGGATGCCATGGATGCCATCGAGGAGATGCCATATGTGGCTCGCTCTTCTGCTGATCTTGCTCGGCGCCCCCGCGGCGCTCGTCGAGGCCCACGAGACGGCTGGTGTGCCCGATGCGGCGCGCTTCGAATGCCTGCGGGCGACCTACCCCGGCACGGTGACCGGGCTCGACGGCCGCGCGCAGCCGGCGGCGGTGGTGCTCGCCGACGGCCGCCGGCTCGTCTGGGACGATGGCCGCGCCAAGACCGCCGCCGAGCGCCTCGCCGACCCCGACGTGCAGGATACGCTGGCCGAGCCCTATCCGATGGGCCCCGGCTCGACCCCGCCGCGGGGTGAGGAAGACCCCGGCCGGGTGCGGCACACCGGCTTGATGGGCGCGCTGTGGGGCGCGACCGAGGCGGCGGTGCGCGGAGAGCTGACCCGGGTGAAGTGGATGCCGAAGCACGGGACGGGCAAGACCCTGTGGTTCAACCGCCGCCACGGCGCCGCCGAGGCCCTGGCCCGGGTCAGCGCCGATCTCGACCGGCTGCCGGCGAAGTTCCATAAGTACGTGACGGTCACCGCCGGCACCTTCGTCTGGCGCACGATCGCCGGCACCGATCGGCTCAGCGCGCACAGCCACGCCATCGCCATCGACATCAACGTGAAGTACACCCACTACTGGCGCTGGTCGCTCAAGCGCGAGCCCGATCTGCCCTGGCGCAATCGTATCCCGCTCGAGATCGTCGAGGTCTTCGAGCGCCACGGCTTCATCTGGGGCGGCAAGTGGCATCACTACGATACGATGCACTTCGAGTACCGCCCCGAGCTCCTGCATCCCGCGTGTATCGAGCGCCGCGACTGATCGACGCGGGCCCTCGCGACGCCGCTTCAGTCATCCCTGGAACTCGCTAGAGCCATCCACCCAGTCATCTGCCCAGTTATACATACCATGGGGATGCCATCCCTGTGGCTGCCATCCGGCGCCATCGGCGCCATGACCCATGGAGTCCGCCATGTTCGTGCACCTCCGCGCGCCGAGCAGCGGTGCGTCCGTCGCCCTGCTGGGCGCCTGCGCCCTCGCCGCCCTGTTGTACCTGCGCCCCTGGGAGCGGGTCGCGCCCGCCTCCGCCGCCGATACGGTCGAGCGCGAGAACCCACCGACCGACGACATCCTGCGCATCGGCCTCGAGAGCCCGTTCGTACACGACGCCGGCGATGGCATCGTGCACCTCGGGATCCGGATCACGCCGCCGACAGAAGCCAACGCCGAGCGGGCGCCGGTCGCCCTGGCGCTGGTGATCGACTCGTCGGGCTCGATGGACGGGCTGGCCATGGACCACGCGCGCCATGCGGCCCGCAGCGTGGTCGAGCGGCTGCGCGACGGCGACCGGGTGGCGGTGATCGACTTCGACGACGTGGCCCGCGCGGCGGTGCCCACGACCGTTCTCGGCACCGACCGCTCGGCCGTACTCGCCGCCATCGACGGGATGCAGGCCGGCGGGGGCACGGCGCTGCACGCGGGCGTCGACGCCGGCATCGCGGGGCTGGGCACGCTGCCCGGCACCCGGCGGGTCTTGCTGGTCTCCGACGGTCAGGCCACGGTCGGCCCGAGCACGCCCGAGGCTGTCGTCTCCGGCCTCGACCCGCGCGGGATCACGCTGTCGACCATCGGCGTGGGCACCGGCTACGACGAGAAGATGATGCTGGCGGTCGCCGACCACGGGCGGGGCCGCTTCCATCACCTCTCCGATCCCATCGAACTGGCCGGGATCCTCGACGCCGAGCTGGCCTCCGCGCGGGCGGTCGTCGCCCGCGGCGCGACGATCGATCTGAAGCCGGCGCCGGGCGTGGCGCTGCTCACCGTGGCCGGGGAGACCCCGCAGCCGCTGGCCGACGGCGTCTGGCGGGTGCCGGTCGGCGATCTCTACGCCGGCGAGACGCGCAGCCTGACGGTGAGGCTGCGGGTGCCGACCCGCAGCCTGCGCATGCCGCTGGTCGACGTGCACCATCCGGTCGGCGACGTGCAGCTGGCCTATCGCCCCGTCGACGAGGCGGCGCCGGTGCAGCGCGAGGCCCGGGCCCACTATGTGCTGACCCCGTCGGCGGACGCCGTGCGCGCCGGTATGCAGCCCCGCTGGATGGTCGCGGCCGATCGCATGCGGGTCTCGCACGTGCTGGTGGACGCCGCGGCGCTGCTGCGGGGCGGTGATCTGCTCGAAGCCCAGGCGATTCTGCGCGACGAGCGGGCGCGGCTGCAGAGCCGCAAGGCGCGCACCGAGGGCCTCGCCCGCGACGAGCTCGACGCCCTGATCGCGCTCCTGGCTGATCCCTATGTCGACGCGGTGCTCGACGCGCCGCCGGCCGCGCCCGCACAGGACCTGGACGCTCGGTTCCAGGCCGCGCTCGACGCCGTGCGCCATGGTCGGGCGGTCGGCGCCGCCGGGCTCGCGGGCCTGGACGCCGAGCGCCTGCGCATCCTGCGCAACGGGGCCTATGCCCGGCACGGATACCGCTTCAAGTCATCGGAGTTGCAGGCCTTCTTCGAGGGGACCGGCTGGTACGCCGCCGACGCCGGCTTTGCGCCGTCGCGGCTGACGCCCGCCGATGTGGCGAACGTGGCGCTGATCAAGCAGCACGAGGGCGGCGCGGCGATCGCTGCCGCGGCGCCGGCGGTGCCGGCGACGACCGCGGTCGACTTCGCCGATGCGCTCGCCCGGGTGCGCCGCGGTGAGGCCGTCGGCGCGCTCGCCGGGCTCGACCTCGTCGCGCTGCGCCGGCTGCGCAACGCGGCCTATGCGCGCCACGGCTACGCCTTTCGCGCCGGCGATCTGCGGCGCTTCTTCGAGGCCACCGCCTGGTACCGCGTCGACCCGGCGTACGACCCGGCGCGGCTGACGCTGACCGACGGCGAGAACGTGCGCGCGATCAAGGCTCGGGAGCAGGCGCTCGTGGCGCGGGCGGGGCGTGACGCCGTGCGGGAGTTCGAACTGCGCAGCCGGGCGAAGGCCCGTCAGGCGTTGCGCTGAAGGTGGTGCCGGAGGCTGCTCTCGACGGTCGCGGGCGCGTGCAGCGTCGGGCGTTCGAGGTCGGCGCGCGGCGAAGGCGCCGGCGGGTTGAGCAGCAGCCAGATCATGGCCGCGAGCACCCCGAGACCCACCAGCAACAGAATCAGCACGACCGACTTCCAGCGGGCACGGGTCGCGACGATGCGCGTGCCGTCCGCGCCGGGCGGGCTGTCGAATATGTCCGGGCCGCGGGAGATCGGGCCGGTCGGTCGCCGCGGGGCCGGCGCCGCGGCAGGCCTGGAGGCGGGCCGGGCCGGCGGCACGATCCGCTTCTGCTCGATCGACGTCCGCCGGATGCCGGGGACCGCGGGCGGTGGCGGGGGGCCGGGCATCGCCACCGGGGTCGGCGGCGCGGGCAGGGCGGGCCGGGTGCGCCGAGGCGTTGCAGGCGGCGGCGGAGGGGGCGCGGGCGGCGGCGCGGCGCGGCGGTTGGAGACCGTCGTCGGCCGGGCCTCGACGTCGGCCGGCTGGCGCGGTACGCCGCGCCGGGCGACGTGGGTCGGGCGCGAGTCGATGTCGGCGGCCGGCGCCGGGCGGCTGCTGGCGACGTGGGTCGGGCGGGCGTCGATGTCCGCGGCTGCCTGCCGGCGCTGTGGCGGGGTCATCCGCCGGCCGGGAGACGACAGGTGCGTCGGACGAGAGTCGATATCGGCCGGCGTCGCGCGGCCGGCGGCCGGACCCGGCGGCAGCGGCGCCCGTCGACCCGCCGACGAGAGCTGAGTCGGCACGTCGCGAAACGGTATACCCGGCGGCGCCGGCCGCGGGCGGCGCATCGTGGGCTCCACCAGGGCGCGGTCGTTCGTCGGCCGGTCGGCGACCAGATGCCCTATGGCCTGACCGGCGTCGTTCTCCAGGTGGATCGTCGGGCCGCGGGCCGCCTGCTCCCGGGCTGCGGCCGGCGGCAGGCTGCCGACGAGCCGAGGCCCGGCGGGTGGTCCGGCGCCCGGCGCAACCCCGCCCGCCGCCGAGTCCGCGATATCGTCGGGCAACGCCGGCAGCTGACCGGTGGGGATCTCGCTCTCGTCGAGCGGCTGCGACGCGCTCGGCGATGTCGGGGTGCCGCGGCGGTCGACGTGCTCCTGGGTCGGCTCCGGCTCCCGCTCGCGGACGGTGACGACCTCGCGGAACGGCGACGGCGCACCGGCGCGCGGCAGCGGGCGCGCTTCGGGATCGGGCAGATCGGCCAGCATCGCGGCCAACGAGCCCGCGCCGGGCAGCTCGCCGTGCAGGGTCGGCTCGAGCGGCACCGCGGGGGCCGGCAACGCGTCGACCATGCCGTTGAAGTGATCGCGGAAGTGCTTGGCGGCCCGCAGCCGGTTGTGAGGGTCGGTGGCCAGGGCCAGGTGGAAGAAGCGGGTGACCGCGGGCGCCAGCCCCTGCTCGGTGAGGCCGCGGGTCGGGTCGCAGTCTGCGCCCATCTTCGCGCGCACGACCTCGTCGGTGGCCATGTGGGCGTAGGGCCGATGGTCGAGCAACAGCTCGAGCGCGATCATCGCCACCGCGTACCAGTCGGTCCACGGGCCGATGTTGCGCCGGGTGATCTGCTCGGGGGCCATATACGTCGGCGTGCCGGCGGCGAGCTGGGTGCTCTCCCGCCCGCCGTCGGTGAACTTGGCCAGCCCGAAGTCGACCAGCTTGACGAAGTTCGGATCCCGCGGCGTGCGCTGCAGCATGATGTTCTCGGGCTTGACGTCCCGGTGCACCACGTTGAGCGTATGCGCCGCCTCGAGCGCCTCGATGAGCTGGCGCAGGATCCGCACCCGAGCCGGCCGATCGAGGTTCTCTCGCTCCATCGCGTCGGCCAGCGTGCGGCCGCCGCCGACGAACTCCATCACCAGGAAGGTATGGCGCCCCATCTGGCCGTACTTGAGCAGCCGCACGATGTTGTGGTGATGCAGCCGGGCGAGCGCGCGGGCCTCGTCCTGCAGCCGCTCGGCGAGCTTGGGCGGCGCGTCGCGGGTGAGGAACTTCACCGCGACCTTCATCTGCAGCGGCATCTGCAGCGCGAGATAGATGGCGCCGACCCCGCCCGCGCCCAGCCGCCGCACGAGCAGCACGTCCTGCCAGCGTTGCCCGACGAGGCCGTCGAGCGCGTCGTCCGCGTTGTCGAGGAACTCGTCGGGCACGAAGTGAAAGCGTCGCCGACGGCAGACGTCATTGGCGCATGGCTCGGCGGCTCGGCCGTGCGCGCCGCAGAGCGGGCAACTGGACTGAGGGTGCGACATCGCCGAGCCTGCCTTCGACTTGTGACAGCCTAGCCCCGATCCACTCGGAGACGCCAGTCGACGGTCAGCCAAAAGCCGAGGTTGTCATGCTCGTGAAATGGTTCGCGGTGATGGGCGAGCCATCAGCGCTCGGAGGGTGGCCCGTCGACGGTATCCGTCGGGGCGGTTGCGCAGGGCGTGGCGGGCGCGCGATGCGCTGCCCGTCCGCGCCCGCGCGGGTCAGGTGGCGGGGGGCAGGCCCATGGCCTCCCAGATCTCGTCGCGCTGGTCGTCGAAGGCTTCCTGGTTGATCCGGCCCTCGGCCAGCGCCTGATTGAGCGCCGCGAAGCGCTGCATCAGGGCGTCCTGATCGACCACGTCGTCCGGCTCGGCCGGGCGGTCACGCTTCATGTCGCGCCGCATCCGCCGGGCGGCCTTCTTCTCTTGCTTTGCCTTTTCGCGCTGTCGCTTTCCCCAGGTGCTGCCAGCCATATATCGAACTCCTTCTGCTCGGGTTCCCGCGTTCGGCGGACGTGTATCCAAACGAACGTGGCGCACCTCTTACCAGATTCCGCCGTTCGATGCAGGGCCGTTCTCGGTGATGGGCGGTCACCGGCGCGACGCGGGCCCGCCGTTCGGCATCCATCGGCCACCCAACGATCCACGGAGAAGACATGCAGTACCGCACCATGGGCCGCACCGGCGTCCAGGTCTCGAACCTGTGCCTGGGGGCGATGACCTTCGGTCAGCCCGACGAGAACTCGTTCATGCACGGGGTCGCCGCCGACGAAGACACGAGCTTCGCGATGATGGACCAGGCCCTCGACGCGGGCATCAACTTCATCGACACCGCCGACGTCTACGGCAACGACGGCCTCAGCGAGCGGGTCATCGGCCGCTGGTTCGCCGCCCGCGACAACCGCCGCGAGGTCGTGCTGGCCACCAAGTGCCGCTTCCGCATGTTCCCCGGCAAGCTGGGCAGCGGATCGAGCCGGCGGCGCATCGTCGAGGCCTGCGAGGCGAGCCTGAAGCGGCTGGGCACCGACCATATCGACCTCTACCAGATCCACATGCAGGACATCGCGACCCCCGAGGAGGAGGTGCAGCGGGCCCTCGACGACCTGGTGAGCGCCGGCAAGATCCTCTACTACGGCTGCAGCAACTACGCCGCCTACCGCATGGTGCAGTCCGACTGGATCGCCGACCGCCGCGGCTACGCCGGCTTCGCGACCCTGCAGGCCCAGTACAGCCTCGCCGAGCGCAGCCTCGAGCGGGAGCACGTGCCGTATATGCAGCAGAGCGGCATCGGCCTCTTGCCCTGGTCGCCGCTGGCCGGGGGCCTCTTGTCGGGCAAGTACCGCAAGGGCGAGACCGCGCCCGCCGGCAGCCGCATGGAGAAGTGGCAGAGCCGCATGGAGCGCTTCGACTCGCCGCGCAACTGGCGTATCGTCGACGCCATCCGCGAGGCGGCGAAGGCGGTGGACGCGACGCCGCCCCAGGTGGCGCTGGCGTGGCTGCTGCACAAGCCGGTGGTCACCTCGGTCATCATCGGCGTGCGCACCCCCGCGCAGCTCGAGGACAACCTGAAGGCCGCGGCGCTCGAGCTGCCCGACGACGTGATGGCGCAGCTCGACGAGGCCAGCGCGTTCCCGGTGGGCTATCCCTACGACTTCATCCAGGGGGTCGACGGCCGCTGGTGAGCGCGTCGCTCAGCGCGTCGTATAGCGCAGCGTGGCGGTGTGCCGGCCGCGCAGCACGGTCACCTCCAAGCGGGCGCCGACGTCGAGCCGGACGAGCTGCTCGTAGATCTCGAGGGCCTTCGTCGGGCTGGTGACGAACTGACCGTCGATGGCGACGAGCACGTCGCCCGAGCAGAAGCCGAGCCGGCGGTAGATCCCCCGCGGCGGCAGGTCGCACAGCTCGTACCCGATCCGCAGGCCCTGGGTGAGATGAGGGCGAACGCAGACCTGTCGGCAGAAGCGCGCCAGCTCTCTGGCGAGCTCCCGCAGCGCGGCGTGGTCGATCACGAAGGTGTTCGGCGCGGTGAGGGTCACCAGCGCCGGATCGTGCCCGCATCGATCGGGGCGGGCCTCGGCGGTAAACGGCGGCGGATCGCTGTCGAACAGGTCGCGCCGCACGATCGTCGCCGACCATTCGTTGGCCTGCTTGCCTCGTCCGGCCGCGCGCTGCGGGGGTGGCTCGAACGACCGCACCGCCGTCGGGCGGGCGTAGAGTTCGGCGCCCAAGTGCTGGGTGAACGCCAGCGCAGCGAGCCCGGCCAGCGCCGTCAGCGCGGCCAGGTTCACGATCCATCCGAGGCGATGTCTGCGCTGCATGAGGTGCGTCGTCCGCGAGGCCGTCGCCCGACGCAACCGCGCGCCCCGGGCCCGTATTTCGACCTATTCCTTGCGCGGCCCGGGCGACCACTCGCCGGTGGCTTCGGTGCGCGTCTCCAGGAAGCGCGCGAGCTTGTGGAAGTCGCTGCCCGGCTCGATGAAGCGCACCTCGGTGACCATGGTCTCGGGGTTGATCAGCTCGTCGAACGGCACGTAGGTCAGGTCGAGCTGACCGGTCACGCTGACCATGTGCCCGTCGAGGCCCTCCTCGACCAGCGCCCGGTAGGCGCCGATGCCCAGCTGGCTGCCGAGCATCACGTCGAAGGCGTGCGGCGCCGAGCAGCGCGACTCGTAGCCCAGCTGCACCCCGCGCAACTTCTTCTTGCGGCCGGTGCGCTCGGTATAGCGCCGCGCGGTATGGGTCGCGACCATCTGCGCCAGGTTGACCTTGCCCAGCGACAGGTGCCCGTGCTCGTCGCGGTTGACCCCGGCGATGAACGTCATCGGCAGCTCTTCGGCGAGGCCCTCGGCGAGCACCACCGTGCCGTAGTACTTCCGGTCGCGGGTCTCGCGGATGAGGATCAGATCGACGATGCGGTCGCAGAGCTTCTCGATGTCGAGCGCCCGCACCGTGCTCTCTTCGCCCGTCTCGGGGTCGACCCGCACGTCGTCGATGTGCATGTCTTCGGTCAGGTCTTCGCTGGCCAGCACCAGGTTGGCCTCGCCGGCGATGGCGACCCCGTAGGGCAGCCAGCCCGCCTTGCGGCCCATGGTCTCGACGATGAAGTACGAGCTCGTCGCCCGGCAGTCGGCGCGCAGGTTCAAGAGCTCCTTGGCCATGAAGTCGACCGCGGTGAAGAAGCCGAAGGTGAAGTCGATGCCGCGGTAGTCGTTGTCGATGGTCTTGGGCAGGTGCACCACCCGCACCTTGCGCGCGCCCTCGGGCAGGTGCTTCTGAAACGCGTGCAGGAAGTTGGCCGTCTTGAGGGTGTCGTCGCCGCCGATGGAGATCAGCGCGTCGATCTCGAGGTCGACGAGCGCGTTGTACACCGCCCGCAGCCGCGCGGTCTTGTCCGGATCCTTCAGGTCGGCCGGGCCGTCGATGCCTTTGCCCGGGTTGGTGCGCGCGGTGCCGATGCAGATGCCGCGCTCGTTGCGCAGCCCCCGCACGTCGCGGCTGTCGAAGACCCGGTAGTGCACGTCGGGCAGCAGCCGATGGCTCAGCGGGTGGTAGTCGACGAGGTTGCTGTAGCCGTGGAAGAAGCCGACCACCTCGCGGCCGCTCTCGAGAAAAGAGACCGCCGCCGCCGAGATGACCGCGTTGGCCGCCGGGGCCGGGCCGCCGGAGAAGATGATACCGACCCGCCGCGGGGCGCCTTGCTTGCTCATGCCGAAATCCCTCTCGCGCCGCAGCGCGCCGTGCCCGACGAGCTTAACCCGTTAGTGACTCACAGGCGAGCGACTTCGGCTCGCCCTCAACCCGTACGGGTGACGCGCTCGAGCGCGGCCCGATAGACCCGAGCCTCGGCGAAGGGCCCGGCGAGGCGCTCGGCTTGACGCAGCCAGATGGCGATCGCCCACTGACCGTCGGGCAGCTGCCCGATCTTGGAGAGCTCGGTGAGGTCCGACGTGACCTGCGCGAGGTAGTTATTGTGGCCCGGCAGGCCCGCCGCCACGCCGTCGGGCAGCCAGCTCAGCAGCAGGTCGCGGTCGAGGCGCCGGCGGATCGTCGCCTGCACGAGCGCGTCGATGTCGGTCTCGCCGAGCGGCGCGACCGCCTTCGCGGCGACCGGCGGTCGCGCCGGGCGGGCCGCACCGGACAGCCGGGCGATGCCGTCGACGATGGGCGTGAGGTCGTGGCCGGTCACCCGGATCGGATGAAGCCGCTCGAGCCCGAAGGGCAGGGGGCTGCCGTCGAACAAGAGCGGCACGACCCGTACGCCGCCCGCCGCCGCCCGGTCGATCGCCCGCAGGATCTGGCTGGCCGAGGACCAATCGCCGCCGGCGGGAGAGACCAGCACCAGGATCAGGGGGGTGGTCTCCAGCTGCGCGAGGATCTCTTCGTCGACGATGTCGCCCGGCAGCAGATCCAACGCTTGCACGAAGCACGCGTGGCCGGTCGAGCGCAGGACGCTGGCCACCGCCGCCGCCCGGTCGACGTCCGCCTCCGCGTGGATCATGTAGCTGTCGTATGCCATGGCGCGGGCAATCTAACGCGCTTGCGCAGGCCATGGAAGAGCGGGCCGAGCCGTGTAGTGGGTTGGATCGGGTCTTGCTTCGTCGAGCGGGCGCTCACTGGAGGTCGATATGTCGCTGCGCTCCCGCCTCTGCCTCTGCGTCGCTCTCGCCGGCGCGCTCGTCGCCTTCGGCGGCTGCGCCGACATCACCCCGCTCGACCCCGGCGCGGCGCCGGGCACCGAAGGCGCGGCCTGCGACATCGACCCCTGCGCCGACGGCCTGGCCTGCGTGGCGGCGACCTGCGTGCGGCCGTGCCTCGGCCCCGTCGACTGCGACGGGCGGGCGTGCATGCCGCTGCCGGGCGGCTCGGGCGGATGGTGCGCGCCCGACGGTGCGAACCCGGGGGCGAACCCGGGGGCGGACGGGCCGGGCGCCGAGTCCGCGCCCGGCCCCGCGCCCGGCACGCCGCCGGCCGATCGACCCGAGCCCGAAGCGGCCCCGGCGCCCGGCGGCACGCCCGACGAGCTGCCGCCCAAGGGGCCCGACGCCGAGCCGCAGGATCCGAGCGACGACGCGCCGCCGCCCGCCCCCGAGCGCGCGCCCCAGCCAGAGCCCGAGCCAGAGCCCGCGCCGGAGCGCACGCCGGATCCGGAGCCGCCGGCCCAGTCCCCGCCGGACCTGCCGCCCGACGAGCCCCCCGCGCCCGAACCCTGCCGCTACCCGGCGGGCCCGCACGCGCTCTCCGACGGCATGGTGGCGCCCAACCTGACCTGGAGCGGGGCCTACGACGCCCAGGGCCGCCGGGTCGACTTCAGCCTGGAGGCCTTCCACTGCGACCCGGCCTACGACCGCTACTCCATCCTCGCCGTCGTCGTGGGCGCTGAGTGGTGCGGCGCCTGCTCGCAGTATCTGGCCCAGAACCGCGGCGCGATGGGGGCCGTCGACGCCGCCGGCGCGCTGTACCTCTTCGTCGAGGTGCAGGACATGAACTACGGCCCGGCCAGCAACGAGATCGCCCGTCGGGTGGTCGACCGCCACGCGCCCGGCGCGCCCGGCCTGCGGGTCGGGGACGGCGCGACGTGGCCCGCGGGCGCGGTGGGCAACGCGCCGATCGTGCAGCAGTACCCGACGCTGTTCGCCGTGCGCCGCGGCGACATGCGAGTGGTCCCCAGCCTGGGCGGCTACATCGACTTCGCCGCGCTCGCCCGCCAGGAAGCCGAGCGGGCGCCGCCGCCCGACGCCGGCCAGCCGGGGCCCGCGCCCGATCCGGGCCCCGGGCCGGGCCCCGCCCCGGGCGGCTGCGACGAGGAGGCGCTCGAGCCCAATGACGACGCGGGCAGCGCGCCGACGCTCGCCCCCGGCGAGCAGGTGGTGGGCGGCGTCTGCAATGGCAGCGACGACTTCTTCCGCATCGAGCACGACGGCTTCTGGACGGTGAACGTGCGCTTCCAGCACGGGGTGGGCGATCTGGACGTCTACCTGTGGGACAGCCTGCGCGGCGCGCCGGCGGTGGGCCTCGACGGGCGACCGGTGGGCAGCGCCTCGGCGACCGACGACGAGCAGCTCGTCTTCCTCGGGCCCCAGGTCATCCAGGTGACCGGCTATCAGGGGGCGCGGGCCCCCTACGTCCTCACGGTGATCGGGCACTGAGCGGGCCTTCTGGGGCCCCCCGGCGCGCATCCGGTGACGTCCTCGGCCCCGTGACCGGGACGGCGCATGGGACGCGGCGCGTGTGACGCGTAGGTCCCAGCCGGGGCGCACATGTCTCGCTTCTCGCCGCTCAGGCGGCCCCGTCCCAGAGCGCGCAGACCGCGCCCGCCGGATCGCGGATGACCGCCAGCGGCCGCTTCTCGGCCGGCGGCTGCAAGACCTCGCCGCCGTGGGCCACCACCCGTTCGAGGGCCGCGGGCATGTCGTCGACGACGATGTAGATCATCCAGTGGGCCGGCATGTCGGCGTTGCTGCCCCGGGCGTGGCAGATGCCGGCCACCGCGTCGCCGCCGCCGGGCGGCACCATCGCGTAGTCGGCGTAGTCGCCCATCGAGATCTCGGTGGCGGTCCAGCCGGCGACGGCGGCGTAGAAGTCCCGCGCGCTGTCGGCCGCGGCCACCGTCAGGTCGACCCAGCCGATGCGCCCCGCCTTGGGCGCCTTGGCCGCTGCCGCCTCGGGCTTCGCCCGCCGGGTGAGCCGGCCATCGGGCTGCAGCGTGAAGCCGCGCGCCTCGAGCCAGCGGCTGAGCGAGCCGCCATCGGGATGGGTCGGGCGCACCACGTTGTAGATGTAGTTCAGCCCGCGGCCGGCGGCCTCGTCGGCGAGCCGGTCGAGCACGAAGGCGCCGACGCCCTGCTCCTGCTCGTCGGCGTGCACCGCCAGCAGGATCTCCGCGTCGCCCCAGACCGCGTCGAGCCAGCCGAAACCGACCGTGCGCCCATTGTCTTCGACCCGCCACCACTCGCCGCTCAGCGGCGACCCGTCGGGCAGATCGGCGTAGCGCGAGTCGAAGATGCCGGCGGCCGCGCCGCCGATGATGTCGCGCTTCGCGTCGTCCCAGCGCGCCAGATGCTCCCTGATCCACTGCAAGGCCATGCCTCCTCCTCGATGTCGCGGGCCCGGCTCACCGTGGCACCGGCTGACCGCCGGGTCAACGGCGCTTCGCGGCCGCGGCGCCGTCGACCGTCCGCCGGGCGAAGGTTGGTCTTGCATGGATCGGGTTGATATCGTACGCCTCTGTCCAGATGCCCCGGAGCACCGGGTGTCCGACCTGCCCGTCATTCTGCTCGTCTTCGCCAACAGCCGCTTCGGCGACGGCGCCGGCTACCTGCGCAACCTGCCCCGAGAGCGACGCGCCCTCCTCGAGGTGCTCGATGGCCCGGTACGTGATGGCGTGTGTCAGAGAGCGAGCAGAATACGACCCGCGCCCGGCTCTTCGACCTGCTCGACCGCTTCGACGACAGACTCATCGGGCTGCACTTCGGTGGCCATGGCGACCCCGAGGGGTTGCTGTTCGAAGACGATGTCGGGCGCTCGGTCGCTGGTTTCTCCGCAGGCATCGCCGAGCGCCTGCGAGATCTCCCCCGGCTACGCTGGATCTTCCTCAATGGCTGTGGGACCGCGGCCCATGTTTCGGCGCTGCACGGCCCGGTCGCGGTCCCCGTCATCGCCACCGAGATCGCCATCCGCGACGACGTGGCGGTCGACGTCGCCCGACGCTTCTACCACGGGCTGAGCCACGGACAGACCATCCGTCAAGCCTACACCAATGTACACAGCGCGCTTCGCACAGCCTGGTCTTCACCCGGTCACGTACTGCGCCCGAGCGACGACGCGAGCATGCGCATGTTGCGGCCGGCTGGCGGGAGCGGGCGCGGGAGGTGGCCATGGGTGCTCGCGGTTCCGGAGAAGTACCCCGAGACCGCAGAGCGCGGCCTGCTCGATACCCGTACGACCCTCGACATCGCGGCCATTGCCGGAGAGTCCGTCGAGACCGCCGATGCCTGGCCGCCGCCCCAGGGCGAGGTCACGCCGCACCACACAGCCGATCCGGCGCTGGCATCCGGCTCCAGGCAGCCGGCCGTGGACCGACTGCCCGTGCAGGAGGACGCCGTGATCCTGCGCAACGCGCGGGTGCTCGCATCGCCGTCGAGCGACGCTTTCTCCACAGACGAGCGGCCGACGCTGAAGCAGACGGCGCCCGCCGATTCGACGACGCAGCCCTTTCGCCGCCGAGAGACACGACCGACCAAGCGGCGCCCGCGCCCGACCGGGCGGGGTCGGATCGACCGCCCGGCGCGGAGTGACGCGGCGAAGCATGCTCGGCCGCAGAGCCGGCGTGTCGCCTATGCCGTGGGCTTCGTCTTCCTCGCGGTGGTGGCCTGGGCGATCGAGCAGGCCCTCGGGGGCTCGTGATGGTTGCCGGCCCCGCGCCGGTCACTCACCCTTCCACGTGCAGCTGCCCGGCAGCGGCAGCACGCACCGTTGACGCCACGCTCGGGTCAGATCGAGGCCGAAGTCGTCATGGAGCCGTCGGACATCTGAGCCGGTGGGATCTTCGTGGCATGGGCAGCTCGTCAGGGCCTTCTCGATGCGCCGCTTCAACCCGTCTCCACAGCTCCCCAACTGCCGCCCGCGCCCGTCGCCGCACCTGCGTTCGAGCGCGCTCTGGCGATCGGCGCCTCGTCGGGCCAGCGTCGCGTTCTCTCGCCGGGCGGTGACGCAGTCGCACCGCGCGACGGCTCGATCGAAGGCGCGGGTCGACGGCGGCGGCTGCGAGTCGGGGCCGGGCTGTGGTGCGCCATCATGCACCCGAGCATCCTCGACCGGTAGAGCCGGTCCGTCTGGAAGGTCGCCGATCCCCGTTGGCGGCGATGTGTTCGGCGGGGTGACACCGGCCTCGGGCCGCGAATCGCTCGGAGCCAGCTCGATCCATTGCGCGGCGAGCAGGGTGCCGGCGAGCAGGAGCAGAGCCGTGACCGCGAGGCCGGCGGTGCGTCTCGAGCGTGGGACCGGCTCCCTGCGGCTCAGGCCGCTCTCGTAGGTGTGTACATCGGCCGGATCGAGGAAGCCGACGCCATCGTGCGCGGTCAGCTCCTGCCCACGCATCGCGTGGGCCATCGCTTCGGCTGACTGGAAGCGCGCCGCCGGGTCCTTCTGCATCGCCCGTCGGATGGCGTCGGCCAGCATCGGCGGCACATAGGCCGGCAGCGGCGGCGGTGGTTGGGCGACGTGCGCCAGGATCACCTGCCGGGCGGTCCCGTCGAACGGCTTGCGCCCGGTCAGCGCCCAGAACAGCACGCAGCCGACCGAGTAGATGTCGGTCCGCGCGGTGATCTCTCCGGTGCCCGCCTGCTCCGGGGCGAGCCACGAGACGCTGCCGATGACCGCGTCGTGAGGGGTCAAGGTCGCCGAGCCCGCCTCGGGCTCGATCAGCTTCGCGATGCCGAAGTCGAGCAGGCGCACCTCCTCGCCGCGGCGGCCCTGCACGAGCATGATGTTCTCGGGTTTGATGTCCCGATGGACGACCCCGCCGGCGTGAGCTTCGTCGAGCGCGTCGAGCAGATCGGCGAAGAGCGCCGACGCCCGCCCGGTTGCCAGCGGGCCTTCGGCGTCGACGACGGCGCGCAGGGTCACGCCCTCGACGTACTCCAACACGATGTATGGCATGCCGGCGTGCACGCCGTACTCCAGCAGACGCACGATGCATCGATGGCGCAGATCGACCTGTGCTCGCGCCTCGCGCCGGAAGCGGCGAGCCATCTGCGGGTCGTGACCCTTCAGCGCGACCTTGAGGGCGACGGTGCGCCCGATCCGGGTGTCGACGGCACGATAGACCGCGCCGAAGCCGCCCCGCCCGATGAGCGCATCGAGTCGGAAGGCGCTGGCGATGGTCTGGCCCACCAGCGCGGCGGCGTCGGGGGCCGTCACTCCGGCGCCTCGAACACCTGCACCTCACCCGAGCCCGCCTCGCAGCCGCCGGCGCATGTGTCAGCGTGCTGGGGCACACCGACGAGGATTCGCCTGCCGAACCACGCCACACTCCAGCCGAAGTAGTGGTTGTGTCCGGGTACCTCCGCCTGGATCTGTCCGGCCGGGCTCCATCCGTTCGGCGTCCGGCGAAAGACGTGGGTGACACCGGCGTTGCATTGGACACATATGTCGCCTTCACACGGTTCGCAGCGCGGGTCCTCGTGGCCACAACTCGCAGCCGCTGGGTTGCACCGGAGGCAAAGACTCCTGTTCGGGTCGAAAGGACACTCGGCGAAGCCTGGTCGGTCTGGCGTCGACAACTCTTGACCCGGCGCCCCGATCAGCAACATGTCGCCCTCGACGGCCAACGACTGGCCGAAGTTCGCCCTGGGCATGGGCCGGTCCGCGAAGAGGCTCCCTCTGATTACGGCCACGTCCTCGGTGGCGCCCGCTGGCGCCACCAGGTCATAGGCGTAGACCGCGCCTGCGGCATGGGGCAACGGTGGCCGACGACCGATGAGATTTAGCACGGATACGACCAGGGTCGAGCCCTGCAGCGCGACCGTACGGCCAAACTGCTGGGCCGGCGGGTCGGCTGGCGGCTCGATCAACGCCGTCTCTCGCCAGTGCCCGTCGATGCGACGGAACAAGAAGACCGCACCTCGATTCGGAGCAACGCCCCGGTTGTGAACCCCCACCGCGATGCGCCCATCATCGATGTCGACCGACCAGCCGAAGGTCTCACCGGCCGCCAGCGGCATCTTGGGTATCAACTCCCCGTCGGGTTGCCAATTGCCATCGCCGTCCCGGCGATATGCGAAGGCTCGGCCCGCGGGGCCCGCTCCAGCCGCGCCTACGACAATCCAATCGTCCCAGATCGCTACCGCGTTGCCGAAGCGATCTTCTTGTTCGAGGTCATCGCCGGCGAGCCGGGCAACCTGTCGCCATTGACCGTCAGGTCCCGGCTCGAACACGAACGCTTCTCCGCTAGCGGCCTCCTCCGGACGGTCCATGCAGTTGGCGCGAGGGCCGAACCCCTTGGCACCCACGACGAGCGCGCCGGACCGCATATCGAGGACGTTGCCGAAGCCGTCACCACCACATTGTCCCGGGTCTTGGATACTGAGGACCTGTGGGGCATCCCAGCCGTCTTCGTAGAGGTACACGCTTCCCGCTTGGCGGGTGATGAACGAGACACCGGGAGCGCCAACAGCTACCGTGCCGTCCGACGTGGCGATCGAATAGCCGTAGTTGTCACCTTGCATCGGGTGGGGTCTGGACAGTCGTACGGGAAGACCAACGTCCGCAACGACTTCAGGCCCCTCATCCTGCTCGGGCTCCAGTCCCCTGTCGGACGTGGGTCCGACATCGGCGCCCTGCACAGGCGCCATGTCGAGAGCGGTATCGGTCGAGGGTACGGCATCGGCGTCCTGACCAGGCCCAGTGTCCACCAAGGGTGCGACACCGATGTCCGGGGTCGCGTCGACGCTGGGCTCTGCCCCCACCTCTGGCGCCCCCTCGCCAACGATCGTCCCGGCCTCGCGGTCTTCAGCAAGTCGAGGCGGCGGCTCGGCCAGGAAGTCGATGCAGCCCGTCGAAGACAGACCGACGACGACCACCGCCGTCAGGTATCGAGCCTTCATGGCGGCCTCCTCAGAAGCTGATGCGCAAGGTGGCGCCGTCGCGGCCGACCGAGGGCACGACCTCGTCCGACGGATCGTGCAACAGCGCGGCGAGCGTCAGCCCGGCCGCGCCCGCCAGAACAGCGATGCCGCTGATGCCGAACAGCTGGGCGCGGGCCAGCGCGTCGTCGAAGCGGCCGCGTGCCCGCTCCTCCGCTGTGGCGTCAGGTATCTCCTGGGCGTCGAGGATGGCAGCATGTGCATCCATCCGCAGCCCATCGTGGTAGTAGCCGATGCCATAGAGCGCGCCGCCCGCCACCGCCGCGACGCCGGCGCCGATACCCAGCCAGACGGCGGTGTCGTCCTCTGTCGGCGCCGCGCAGGCCGGGTGCTCGGCGCAGGCGGGGTCGGCGCAGTCGGCGAGTCCGTCGACGTCTTCGTCACCCGGCCGCGCGCAGTCTTCGACCAGCGCCCGGCAGATCAACTGCATGCGTCGCTCGCCGGCCTGGGCCTCGATGAGTGCCGGGCCCTCTGCAGTCGTCGCGAGTCCGCCGAACAGGGCTTCGGCCTCGCACGCCCTGCGTGGGGCATCGCCGACCTGTTTCTCGATGACCTGCGCGCGCGCCAGCTCGAGGCTGTCCCGACTGGCCACGCAGGCGGAGTCGGCGATGCGCTCGTCGAGACGAACCTCTGCTTCGGACCAGCGCGCTTCGGTCAGCAGCCGCTGCGGAGGCAGGCATCGACAGATCGCGTCGACGCCTTCGCGGGCCTTCACTGCGACCGCCTTGGCGGTCCCCGAAGGCATGGTCTCGATGGCCTGATCGTACAGGTCACGCGCTTCGCACGACCGAGCCGGGGCGGCCCTGGCCAGCTGGTGCACCGTGCGGGCCAGGGTGAAGGTGAGCATCCGCTCGGTGAGGCACGCCTGCCGCCCCAGGTTCTCGCGCAGGATGCGCTCGGCCTCGGCCCAACGCTGCTGGGCCAGCGAGTCGGTTGCCAGACACTCGATGGCTCCGTATGCGCTCATCGGAAGCAAGCCGAGCATCGATGTCAGGGCGATGAGCGTGTGTCGTCGCACGCAGCGGGTCTCCACGGGGCGGTCGAGCCTGCACTCTAGCTCGATCGGTCCGTGTTTGGCGACTCCGGGCAGGCGCGAGGCTGGATCGTCATGAGTCGTCAGCGGCGCTGCGCGGCGCTGCGCGGCGCTGCGCGGCCGCGGTCGGTTGACCGCCTGCCGGGCAGCGGCTACAGTGCGCCGCCACAACCCCCCAGAGGTCAGCCGATGTCCGATATCAAGCCGCATACCAACCAGCCCACCAAGGTGTACTTCGACATCACCGCCGGCGGTCAGCCGCTCGGCCGCATCGAGATGGAGCTGCGCTTCGACGTGGTGCCCTACACCTGCGAGAACTTCTACCGCCTCTGCGTCAGCGACGACCCGAACTTCGGCTACAAGGGCGCGCCGTTCCACCGGGTCATCCCCGACTTCATGTGCCAGGGCGGCGACTTCACCCGGCGCAATGGCACCGGCGGCAAGAGCATCTACGGCAACAAGTTCAACGACGAGAACTTCCAGCTGCGCCACACCGGCCCCGGCGTGCTGTCGATGGCCAACGCCGGCCCGAACACCAACGGCTCGCAGTTCTTCCTGTGCACCGTGGCGACGCCCTGGCTCGACGGCAAGCACGTGGTCTTCGGCACCGTGACCCCCGAGACCTTCGACGTGGTCAAGAAGGTCGAGAGCTACGGCAGCCGCTCCGGCCGCACCAGCGCCGAGATCCTCATCGCCGACTGCGGCGCGCTCTGACAGCGGTGCTCGCATCCGGGCCGACCCCGGCGCCCGCTCATCCCCCCAGATAACGCACCGGCAGCGGCGTCTCGCCGGCCGCGTCGACCCGGAAGGCCTCGGCCTCCGGCCGGGACGAGACCAGTTCGACCCGGGCGGCGTCCGGGCCGCGGAACAGCCCGGCCACCCCATCATCCAGCGCCAGACCCGGCGGCAGCGTGCCCTCGGCGACCAGCCGGCGGTAGACCGGCCGGCGCAGGGCCTCGCCGTCGTAATGCGGGCAATGACTGCCCGCCACGAGGCCCAGCCCATCGTTCAGCGGGGCCAGCCCGCGGCCGAAAGAGTCGGTGACCCCCGCCTCGAACCAGCACAGCGAGCCCGCGCTCAGCCCGGCGAGCACGACCCCGCGGCGCCACGCTTCGCGCAGGATGCGGTCGACGCCGTGCACCCGCCAGATCGCCAGCATGTTCGCCGTATTGCCGCCGCCCACGTAGATCAGATCCTGCGCCAGCAGGAAGCCGCGCAGATCGGCGATGTCCCGGGCGAAGAGCCGCAAGACCGACGCCTTCGCCCGCCCGGCGAACGCGGCCTCGAACTGCTCGATGCGGCGCGGGCTGTCGCCGGATGCCGTCGGTACGAAGCAGACCGCGGGGCGAGGGCTGCCGGTCAGGCGCAGCAGCCAGTCGTCGAGCAGCGGGTTGTCGGGCTCCATCCAGAACCCGCCGCCGCCCAGAGCGGCGATCGTCGGCTCGCGCGGGCTCATCGGGCGTCACCCGGATCGTCGGATGTCTTCTCGAGCGCGCGCCAGACACACAAGAAGCGCGCGCGGGTGCGCGGCCCCGACGGCAGCGTGAGGCCTTCGGGCCAGTCGATCGAGAGTTTGCCCCGACGGTCGACCGTGATCCCGTCCGTGCCGCGCACGGCCGCGTCACAGCGCTCCATCAGCGGCAGGCAGGCCTCGATGTCACGGCCTTCGCCCACGAACGCGCGGCACTCGTCCGCCATGAACTCGTGATGACTGCGCAGCGTCTGCTCGACCATGCGCTGGGCCAGCACGGCGCCGGCGATGGCGCCGGCGAGCATCAAGACCGGCGAGAAGCGCGCCAGCAGCGCCAGCGGGCTGCGGTCGCCGGTCTCGACGACCCGCCGCCGCACGCGCAGGATCAGGCCCAGGGCGATCAGCGACAGCGCGCCGAAGATCAGCGCGCCGAGGCGGAAGCCGCCGTCGAGCAGCGACGTGCCCCAGAAGCCGAAGATCGTCACCCCGATGCCGACGATCAACGCCGCCATCGCCGGTGTGCCCAGCGTCACGAGGACGGCGGCGCGCAGCTTCAACATCGCTCTCTCCTCCGATACGCCGGGTCAGACCGGGTCGCCTGCGGCGAACCACGCCAGCAGACGCCGCTCGAGATAGAACCGCGGCCGCCAGGGCCAGCCGCCCTCGACGAAGCCGACGTGGCCGCCGCGGGTCCACAGCTCGTACGTGACGCTGTCGGCCAGCTGCGCGTCGGTCGGGATCACCGCGTCGGTCATCAGCGGATCGTCGGCCGCGTGCAAGACCAGCAGCGGGCGTCGCACCCGCGCGAGGTAGGGCATGCCGCTCGACCGGGTGTAATAGTCATCGGCGCTCGCGAAGCCATGCAGCGGCGCGGTCACCAGGTCGTCGTAGGCCCGCAGCGAGCGCACGCGACGCAGCTGCGCCCGGTCGAAAGGCATCTCGCCCGACAACCGCGGATCGGCCAGCTTCGCCGCCATCGGCGGCACGAGCCCCGCCAACAGATAGCGGCCATAGCCCCGCGATGCGCCGCGGGCCATGCGCTGCACGCAGGCGGCCAGATCGAGCGGGGGCGAGACCGCCGCCGCCCGGCGCACCGGCGTATCGGCGCCGCGCTCGCCGAGATACTTCACCAGCTGGTTGCCGCCGAGGCTGTATCCCACGACCCACAGCGGGCTCTCGGGGAAACGCTCGGCCAAGGCATCGAAGACATGGCCGATATCGGCGGTGTCGCCGCTGTGATAGGCCCGCGCCTTACGGTTCGGCGCGTGCCCGCAGCCGCGGTGGTGGTGGGCGACCGCCGCGATCCCGCGGTCGCGCGCCGCCGCGATCGCCCGGCAGATATAGGCCGACTCGGCGCTGCCGGTCAGCCCGTGCACCAGCACCAGCAGCGGCTGCCCCGGCCGCGGCGTCGCCGCCCAGCTCAGCTGAACGAAGTCGCCATCGGGCAGTTCGAAGGTCTCGTCGCGCAGCTCGACCCGCGGGCTGCGGACCAGCGTCGGCAGGATGGTCTGCACATGGGGGCTGCGGGCCCACCACGCTGGGCGGAAGCGATGCACCCCGAGGTTCTAGCCCGAGATGCGATCAGAAGCGAGGGGCATGCCCGCGGCGGCGAGCGAGGGGGCGAGGGGCGGGGACCGGCGGGCGACGCGCTCTGCGCGAGCGACCCGCCGGCGGGGGCTGCGGACCGACTCGACGGCCCGGGCCGGCTCAGGCGAGGTCGAAGCGGTCGTTCTCCATGACCTGCTGCCACGCGCCGACGAAGTCGCTGACGAACTTCTCCTGGCCGTCGTTGCAGGCGTAGACCTCGGCCAGCGCCCGCAGCTGCGAGTTGTGGCCGAAGATGAGGTCGACCCGCGATGCCGTCCACTTGACGTCGCCGCTGGCGCGGTCGCGGCCCTCGAAGACGTCGTCGTCCTTGGTCGCCTGCCACGCGGTCTCGTTGTCGAGCAGGTTGACGAAGAAGTCGTTCGTCAGGGTCTCGGGCTTGTCGGTGAAGACGCCGAGCTGCGACCCGCCGGCGTTGCCGCCGAGCACCCGCAGGCCGCCGATGAGCGCGGTCATCTGCGGCGCGGTCAGGCCGAGGAAGGCCGCCCGCTCGATGAGCAGCTCGTCCGCGCGCCGCGGATCGTCGGCCTCGTTGAAGTTGCGGAACGCGTCGAACTTGGGCTCGAGCACCCGGAACGAGTCGGCGTCGGTCTGCGCCGCGCTCGCGTCACCCCGGCCCGGGGTGAACGGCACGGTCACCTCGACGCCCGCCCGGCGGCCGGCCTCTTCGATGCCCGCGCTGCCGCCGAGCACGATGAGGTCGGCCAGCGAGATCTGCGCGCCGCTCGCGGCCTCGAAGTCGGCCTTGACCTTCTCGAGGGTCGTCAGCACGTTGCCGAGCTGCGCGGGGTTGTTGACCGCCCAGCTGCGCTGCGGCTCGAGGCGGATGCGGGCGCCGTTGGCCCCGCCGCGCTTGTCGGTGCTGCGGAAGCTCGCCGCCGAGGCCCAGGCGGTCTGGACCAGCTGCGAGACCGACAGGCCCGAGGCCAGCAGGCGCGCCTTGAGGTCGTTGATCTGGGCCTCGCCGACCAGGTCGTGGTCGACGGCGGGCACCGGATCCATCCACACCAGCTCTTCGGCGGGAACCTCGGGGCCGTGCAGGCGGGCCTTGGGGCCCATGTCGCGGTGGGTCAGCTTGAACCAGGCCCGGGCGAACGCGTCGGCGAACTGATCCGGGTTCTCGTAGAAGCGCCGCGAGATCTTCTCGTAGGCCGGGTCGAAGCGCAGCGAGAGGTCGGTGGTCAGCATCATCGGCGCGTGGCGCTTCGACGCGTCGTGGGCGTCGGGCACGGTGCCCTGAGCGTCCTCGTTCTTGGGGGTCCACTGCCAGGCGCCGGCGGGGCTCTTGGTCAGCTCCCACTCGTACTCGAAGAGGTTCTCGAAGTAGTTGTTGTCCCACTTCGCCGGGTTCTTCGTCCAGGCGCCCTCGAGGCCGCTGGTGATGGTGTAGGGGCCGCAGCCGGTGCCCAGGCTGTTCTTCCAGCCGAGGCCCTGCTCGGTGATGTCGGCGCCCTCCGGCTCGCGCGACAGGGTGCTGTCGGGGCCGGCGCCGTGCACCTTGCCGAAGGTGTGGCCACCGGCGATGAGCGCGACGGTCTCTTCGTCGTTCATGGCCATCCGGGCGAAGGTCTCGCGGATGTCATGGGCCGCCAGGGCCGGATCGGGGTTGGCGTTGGGCCCCTGCGGGTTGACGTAGATCAGCCCCATCTGCACCGCGCCGAGCGGCTTGTCGAGGTCGCGCTCACCGGTGTAGCGCGCGTCGTCGAGCCAGCCGTCCTCGGGGCCCCAGTAGACGTCCTCCGGCTCCCACTTGTCGGCGCGGCCGCCGGCGAAGCCGAAGGTCTCGAGGCCCATCGACTCGAGGGCGACGTTGCCCGACAGCACGATCAGGTCGGCCCACGACAGGTTCTTGCCGTACTTCTGCTTGACCGGCCACAGCAGGCGGCGGGCCTTGTCGAGGTTGGCGTTGTCGGGCCAGCTGTTGAGCGGCGCGAAGCGGATCATGCCCGCCCCGGCGCCCCCGCGGCCGTCGTGGATCCGGTAGGTGCCGGCGGCGTGCCACGCGAGCCGGATCATGAACGGGCCGTAGTGCCCGTAGTCCGCCGGCCACCACGACTTGGAGTCGGTGAGCACCGCGGCGACGTCCTTCTTGACCTCGGCGAGATCCAGCGAGTTGAAGGCCGCGGAGTAGTCGAAGTCCTCGCCCATCGGATTGATCGCGGGCGGGTTGTTCTGCAACGGCTTCAGGCTGAGCGACTCGGGCCACCAGAAGCTGTTCGACGTGGCGGCGGTCGCCCGATGGGGACCGTGCATGACGGGGCACTTGCCGGCGGAGGTCTTGTTGTCGGACATGGATGTCGTCTCCCGGGTGGAACTGGGTGTACGGCGTACGCAGGGACCGACGCCGCGCGGTATGGGACCGTCAGCCGCGGCTTCGGCTCGTGGGCCGTCGTGACCGTCGATACGCGACCCGGGGTCCGGGTTGCGCTCGGCTGTCGAATCGACACCCTCGAAATCGGGTCCGCTTCGAGCTGACGCCGACAACTTAGGGCGGTCGAACCGATACCTCAAGGATATAGTTCTTATGCTGACGATGCCTTCATGTAATATCCCGAAACATGTATACGCCGACCTTGCGCCAGCTCGAATACCTCGTCGCGATCTCCGAGACCGGCCAGTTCTCGGCCGCCGCCCGCCGCTGCGGGGTCAGCCAGCCGGCGCTGAGTCGGCAGGTGCGCGAAGTGGAGGAAGGGCTGGGCGTCGTCTGCTTCGAGCGGCGCCGTTCGGGCACCCTCGTCACCCCCGGCGGCGCGGTGGTGCTGAGCCACGCCCGGCGGGTGCTCGCCGAGAGCCGCGCGCTGTCCCAGGCCGCCGAGGCGCTCGGTGATCCGCTGCGCGGGCGCTTTCGGCTCGGGGCCATCCCGACGATCGCGCCCTACCTGCTGCCGCCGCTGCTGCCGCGGATCCGCGCCGCGCTTCCCGAGCTCGAGCTGGTGCTCATCGAGGCCAAGAGCGAAGAGCTGCGCGCGTCATTGCTCGCCGGCGAGCTCGACGCGGCCCTCGTCGCGCTGCCGTATCCCGGCGACGGGCTCGCCGAGGCCTCGCTGGTCTGCGAACCCTTCGCGCTGGCGGCGCCCGAGGGTCACCCGCTCGACGTCGACGCGCCGGCGCAGATCGACGACGCGCTGAGTCATCCGCTGCTGCTGCTGTCTCAGGGGCACTGCCTGCGCGATCACATCATCGAAGCCTGCCAGGTCAAGGACGCCGCCGCGGTGCAGGCCACCAGCATCGTCACGCTGATGCTCATGGTGCAATCGGGCCTCGGCGCGACGCTGGTGCCCGCCAGCGCCCTGCATGCCATGCAGGGGGTCAAGCTGCGCGCCTTCGAGGCCCCCGCGCCCAGCCGCGAGATCGGGCTGTGGTGGCGCCCCGGCGCGGCGCGGCAGGTGGCCATCGATCGCATCGCGGCCCTCATCCCCCCGCTGGCCGAGGCCCTGCCGCCGCCACCGCCGATGCCGGGGCCCGCGCCGCGGCTGAAGGCGCGGGGCTGAGCGCGTTGGTCATGCCCGGATGGTTCGACTGACATATCGACCGGGCACCTCGCGGCGCCTGACGGCGCAGCGAGGTGGGAAAAACCTCGCCGGACTCGCTAACATGGCCGCATGCGTCCGGCCCTTCTACTTCTGGCCCTCGCCGGCTCGATCGGCTGCGGTGATCCGCTGCCCGTGAGCGAGCGTCCGCCGATCGAAGACGTCGAGCGCCGCTGTGGACCGAGCCCGTTGCCGGCCCTGACCCAGCCGCGGCGGCTGCTGGCCCTACCCGACGGGCGGCTGGGGGTGGCGGGCATGCGGCGGGTGTATTCCGACGAGTACTACGACGAGGGCCAGCACTACGCCGAGGGCGGCGCGTGGGTGACGCTCGATCCGACCGACGCGGCGCCGCCCGCCGTCGAGCTGACCGACTCCGCGCTGTACGACGCGATGATGAAAGGCGACAGCCTCTACGTCCTCCAGGACTGGGAGATACCTCACTCTGACAAGATGCGCAGCAGGCTCGTCCGGCGGCCGCTCGATGCCTGGTCGGAGGCCACGGTGGCCGGCGACTGGGGCGGGTGGAGGCGGCTGTCGTTCGGTTTCGGCTCCTTCGTCGCGGTCGGGGGAGAGAGGAGCCCGGCGCAGCCGGAGTTTGTTGCGAGGCTCTACAGCTACGAGGGTCGAGAGGCCCGTTGGCTGCCTTTCAACGGACCTCGGACATGGTACGGGCTGCTCATGCGCGGCGAGAGCAAGGACGTCGCGTGGCTGCCCCGCACCCAGCTTCTCGTCGAGATCGGCAGCGTGAACATGCCGGCCGACCCGCTGGACCTCGGGGGCGCCAGCGCTCGCCATGGCTACACGATGACCAGGGGCTACTGGACAGACCCGCGCTGGCCCGAGCATCCTCGCATCGTATCGCTCTCGCACAAGCTGCACCCGCAGTACGAGTTCGAGCCGCTGGCGATGGCGACCGATACGGCCGGCGCGCCGTGGGCGCTCGCCGTCGAAGGCCACAGCGGTGACCGCTATCGGCGCGCGCAGCCGTTCATGGTCCGCCTCGACCCCGAGACCCACCAGTGGACCGCCCGCATCGACCCCGCGCTGCCGGCTGTGGCGACTCAGGGCGCGCTGCTCGACGCGGTGGCCCTGCCCGGCGGCGGCTGGATCGTCGGCGGCGCTGCCTGCGATGAAGACCGCGAGTGGTGCCTGGCGTGGGTCGCCCGCCTCGACCGAACCGGGCGCACCGTCTGGTCACGAGAGGCGGCCCGGGCGCCAGCGATGGTGGTGCGTGACCTTGTCGTCGACGGCGATCGGATCCACGCGGTCATCGCGGGGGGGCAGTACTGCTGCCAGTTCGAAGAGATCGAGTCGGCCGCGTGGCGGTGGACGCTCGACCTCGACGGGGGCTGCGTCGCGTCGCCCTGAGCGGCGAGCCCGTGGCGCTCGGGCTGGGAGCCGAGCGCGGTACACAGGGCGGTGGTCGATCCCAGCGATTGCCTTGCTCCTCGCATGTGATGGTGGAGCCCCCATGGCATCGGCGGATGCCATCACAGCAGAAGACATCCGCCCCACGGACGGGCCGCGCGACGCCGGTCCACCGGGCACCGCCGAGGTCACCGTCCGGCTCGAGCAGGGGACCAACATGGCCCTCGCCCTCTCGCCGGACGGCCAGACGCTCGTGCTGGCGCTGCAGGGCGTGCTCTGGCGCGTCGACGCGGCCGGCGGCGAGGCCACGGCCCTCACCGATCTGGAAGCCGACGCCCAACACCCGAGCATCTCGCCCGACGGGCGCTCGGTCGCGTTTCAGTCCTTCGTCGACGGCTTCTACCAGATCCGGGTCGTCGACCTCGCCGACGGCGCGACGCGCACCCTGACCGATGGCGCAGCCGATCATCGCGAGCCCCACTGGTCGCCGGACGGCGCGGCGATCGCCTTCGCCAGCGACCGCGGCGGGACCTGGGATGTCTGGCGCGTGCCGTCGGCCGGCGGCCCCGCGACCCGGCTGACTCGCGCCGAGGGCGACGCCTTCGCGCCCGCCTGGAGCCCGGACGGTTCGCGCTTCGCCTATGTCGTGGACGGCGACGGGCTCTACGTGAGCGAGCCGGCCGGCGTCCGCCGCCTGTGGGCCTCGACCGCCGACCTCGGCCCGCCCGCGTGGTCCCCGGATGGACGTCACCTGGCGCTGGTCGAGATCAATGGGACGACCACCCGATTGATGCGGATCGCGGTGGCCGACGGGGCTGCGCAGCCCATCGCGGCGCCCGAAGACGACATCTTCCCGTTCCGCCCGGCGTGGGCCGACGCCGGGACGCTGCTCTACACCGCCGATGGCCATGTGCGCCGCCTGCGCGACGGCGCCTCCGCGATTGTGCCCTTCTCGGCGCCGCTGACGCTGCGGCGCTCGACGCCCGCGCCTCGGGCCTTCGACTTCGACGGTCTGGCGCCCCGACCGACGCGGGGCTTGCGGTCTCCCGCGATCTCGCCCGACGGCGAACGCATCGCGCTCACCGCGCTGGGCGATCTGTGGTTGCAGGACGTCGCCGGCGGACCGCCGCGCCAGCTGACGGACGATCCGTATGTCGACCTGGACCCCGCGTGGTCCCCCGACGGCGACCGGCTCGTCTTCGTCAGCGACCGCTCGGGCCGGCCGCAGCTGTGGATCCTGGAGCTGGCGACCGGTGCGGTGCGTCGACTCACCGACGCCGACGCCGACCTGGGCCAGCCCGCGTGGTCTCCCGACGGCGCGCGGATCGCCGCCCTGTCATGGGACGTGCGCCGGCACCGCTGGGGCAACGCCGATCTGGTCGTCGTCGACGCGTCGACCGGCGCGGTCGAGCGGCTGCGCGGCCCGCACTTCTCGCCGGGAGCGCCGAGCTGGTCACCGGACGGGCGCCGCCTCGCCTTCGCGGTCTACAGCCGCGTCGCGCGGCGCTATCGCGAGGGCGTGAGCCGCTTCGGGCTGGTCGACGCCGCCAGCGGCGACTTCGTGGGCAGCTGGCGCCCCGACGGGCTGCACGGCGTGGATCTGCGCGGGCGCGCGGGGCCGATCTGGGCCGGGCAGGCCATGTTCTACGTGCAGCACGGGCGGCTCTGGCGGCAGCCGGTCGGGGCCGCTGGATCGCCGGCCGCGCAGCCCACCGAGATCGCGCCGGCCCCGGCGATGGCCCTCAGCGCGAGCCGCCAGGGCCGCGTGGCGTGGCTGGCCGACGGTCAACTGTGGGTGGCCGATCCCGACGGTCGGCCGCGCGCGGTGCCTTTTGACCTGACGTGGCGTCCGCCCGCGCCGCCCGCCGCCTACGTGCTGCGCGCCGGGCGGCTGTGGGACGGGGTGGGGGATTCGTGGCGCGAGCAGGTCGACATCGTGATCGAGGACGGGCGAATCCGCGAGATCACCCCCTACGCGCAGCGCGACCTGCCGCTGGTGGACGCCTCGCGCTACGCGGTGCTGCCCGGCCTGATCGAGTCCCACGCCCATCAGTCCGAGCTGGCGGGCGAGACGCTCGGCCGCGCGTGGCTCGCGTTCGGCGTGACGACCGTGCGCGAGGTGGGCGGCGAAGCCTACGACGCGATCCAGCGCCGCGAGGCGTGGGCCGCGGGCACCCGCCCGGGGCCGCGGACGCTCGTGGCCGGCCCGCTGCTGGACGGGCCGCGCACCTACTACGGGTTGGCCGAGGCGGTCAGCGATCCCGGGCACTTGGAGAGCATCCTGGGCCGGGTCGAGGCGCTCGACCTGGATCTGGTCAAGACCTACGTGCGCCTGCCAGACCCGACCCAGCGGGTGATCGTCCGGCGGGCCCATGCCTGCGGGCGTCCGGTGTCTTCCCACGAGCTGCTGCCCGCCGCGGCCCTGGGCGCCGACGGCGTCGAACACCTCGGCGCGACGAGCCGCCGCGGCTACTCACTCAAGCAGTCCGCGCTGCGGGCGTCTTACGGCGACGTGCTGGCGGTGCTCGCCGGCGCGGGCATGACGCTGACCCCGACCCTCGGCGTGCACAGCGGCGCGCTCTCGCTGCTCTCGAATGATCCGGCGGCGTTCGAGCACCCGGCCTATCGCGCGACGACGCCGCCCGCCCACCGGGCCGCGTTCGAGGCCCGCTATCGCCGAGCCCCCAGCGCGGCCCGCGACGCGCTCGTGCAGCGCCAGCAGCGGTTCCTGCGCGCGCTGGTGGACGCCGGCGGTCGCATCACGGCGGGGACCGACGTGCCCTTTCTGCCGTATGGGTTCTCGCTGCACCTCGAGCTGCAGCTGTACGCCGCGGCCGGGATCGCGCCGGCGGAGGTCTTGCGCAGCGCCACGACCCACGCCGCCGAAGCCCTCGGGGTGGGCGCGCATCTGGGCCGCGTGGCGCCGGGCAAGCTCGCCGATCTGGTCGTGGTCGATGGCGACCCGCTCGCGCGGATGGCCGACGCGTGGAACGTCGTGTGGACGATCAAGGGCGGGCATCGCTTCGCGGCGGCGGATCTCATGCGGGCGCCGTAGCGTCGGGGTGCCGATGCGCCTCGCGCTCCTTGCTGGCCTCGACTCCGAAGTCGATCGCCTCCAAGCCCGAGCGCAAGACGCCGAGTACTGCGTCGCTGTCAGATACCGAAGACAGGAAGCCCTCCATGGCGTGTCCTGTATTTGGGATACGCTGCTTGGTCTCAGGGGCTCTTCTTGCCGCCGGCCTCGTCGCCCCAGAGGTCCACCAGGCGCTGATCCCGGCCGCAGCCGAGGCGGTAGCGGTAATAGTGACCCGGGTTCTTCTTGTAAAAGTCCTGGTGGTACTCCTCGGCCCGGTAGAACGGCGCCGCCGGGTCGATCTCGGTCACGATGGGGCCGGGCAGCCGACCGCTCTTGGCGATGGCATCCCGCGTCTTCTCGGCCAGCGCCTTCTGGGTGGCGTCGTGGTAGTAGATCCCGCTGCGATACATGTCACCGCGATCACAGAACTGGCGGTCTCGCTGGGTGGGATCGATGTTGCGCCAGAAGACATACAGCAGCTCTTCGTAGCTGATCGTCTTGGGGTCGTAGACGATGCGCAGCGCCTCGGTGTGGCCGGTCTGGCCGCGGCCGACCTGCTTGTAGGTGGCGTGCGGCACGTGGCCGTCGGTGTAGCCGCTGATGGTGGCCTCGACGCCGGGCAGCTTGTCGAACGGGCTCTCCATGCACCAGAAGCAGCCGCCGGCGAAGGTGGCGATGGCTCGGCCGGCGGGCGCGGTGTCGGGTTCGAGCGGGCTGCCTTCGCCCGGGGGCTTGGCGGGCTGGCTGCCGGGGGCGCCGTTGGCGGTCTTCTGGCAGCCGAGGGTCACGGCGGCGAAGAGGCCGAGCAGGGCGAGCGCGAGGCGGGCGGTGGTCATGGGATCCTCCGTCGGTCGGATGTTCGATGTACCCGGACCTACGGCGGTCACCCGCAGGCGTTACGCGCCCTCTTCGCCGGCCGCGGCGCCGCGGGGCAGGTGCACGTCCATCTGCGGGTAGGGGATGCCGATGCCCTTCTCGTCGAGCGCGATCTTCACCTGGCGGATGGTGGCCTGGCGCACGGCGAGGAAGTCGGCGTTATTGGCCCACACCCGCACCTGCCAGTTCACCGACGAGTCGCCGAAGCCGTCGAGCACGATCTGCGGGGCGGGGTCGGTCAGCGCGCCGGGCATCTCGGCGACGGTCGCGGCGGCGGCGGCGAGCGTCTCGCGGGTGGCGTCGATGTCGGCGTCGTAGCTCACCCCGACCGCGATGTCGGCCCGGCGGCGGGGGTGGAAGCTGACGTTCTCGATGTTGCCGATGAACACCTTGCTGTTCTGCACGGTGATGCGCTTGTTGTCGGGCGTATTGAGCGCGGTGTGGAAGAGCCCGACCTCGACGACGGTGCCGTTCTCGCCGCCGGCCCGCACGAAGTCGCCGACCTTGAACGGGCGCTGCACGAGCAGCAGCACGCCGGCGGCGAGGCTGGCGAGCACGTCCTTGAGGGCGAGGCCGATGGCGAGGCCGGCGGCGCCGAGCACGGCGGCGAAGCTGAAGGTGCTGATGCCCACCGCGCCGAGCGCGCTGATCAGGACGAGGACGAGGATGGTCCAGCGGGTGATGCTCGCGCCGAAGCGCACCAGCATCGCGTCGACCTTGAGCCGGTTGAGCGAGCGCTCGGCGAGGCCTTCACCGAGGCGGGCGGCCCACCAGCCGACGATGAGGAAGACGAGGGCGAGGGCGATCCGGATCAACAGCCCGGTGAAGGTCATGTCGGGGCTCCTTTTGGCGAACGTCGAAGCCGCGTATCACACGCGTGACGCCCTTGTCGATGGCACGAAGCGTTACGCGGTCGCGTTCGGGGGGCCCGATTCTGCCCGGAATCTCGGGGCGCGCGGCCGTTCGAGCGGCGCTCAGCGGTCGGCGCAGGCCTGGAAGTCGTCGACGGCGCAGCGCCCGCGGTCGAGGTGGCTGCTGGCGCAGACGGCGACGGCGCGCTGCGACTCGGGCACGTCGTCGAGGCAGCCGGCGACGCAGCCGTCGAAGGGCACGCCGGCGTCGCAGTCGAGCAGGGCGCTGCAGACGAAGCGGCAGGTGTCTTCGGGGCTGGGGTCGTCGTCGGCGCAGACGATGAAGCCGATGCCGTCGCAGCGGCCGTCGGCGACGTGCGCGTCGACGCAGCGGTGCAGCCGCTGGCGATCGGGGCCGGGCTCTTCGGTGCAGGTGGCGGCGCAGTCGGGTCGATCGGGCAGCTCTTCGCATTGCGCGAGGCCGTCGCAGGCGAGGACGCACGCCGGGTCGAGCGGCAGCGGCTCGTCGCTGGTGCAGGTCTGCAGCGCGGCGATGTCGCAGCGGCCGTCGGCGATGTGGTCGGTGACGCAGCCGGCGAGGCGCTCGGCGGTGCCCGGGTGGTCGTTGTCTTCGGCGAGGCACTCCCGGCGGCACTCGGCGGCGTCGGGTCCGGGGCCGCAGGCGACGAGCTCGCTGCAGGCGTAGTCGCAGTCGTCTTCGGGGGTGGGCGGGCCGGCGTCGACGTCGCCGTCGGGCAGGTCGCCATCGGGCAGATCGCCGTCGGGCAGGTCGCCGTCGGGCAAGTCGCCGTCGGGCAAGTCGCCGTCGGGCAAGTCGCCGTCGGGCAAGTCGCCGTCGAACGGCGCGGCGTCCGGCGCGGCATCCCCCGCCATGTCGCCCATACCGCCGTCGGCCGGCGGCTCGTTCTGCGCGTCGTCGTCGAACTGTGCGTCGGGCGGCGCGGCCTGACCCATGTCGAGCGCTGCGCCTGCGTCGAGGCGGGCCTCGGCGTCGGCGCCGACGGGCGGCGGACCGGGCTGGCCGGCGTCGCTGACGTCGGCGACGCCGCCCGGGTCGGGCTCGCCGGTGAACGTACAGCCGACGAGGGCGAACATCACGAGCGCGCCGAAGAGCGGTTCTAGCAGCACCCGTGGAAAGTCCCCCTGCTGCGCCGAACGAGCACCACGATCGGCGGCGTTGCTCGCTCGCTTCGCGAGTGGCCTACGCCCCGTCGGGTCGTGGGCTCGGCCACGACGTGACTCTGCCACGACTTCGGGCTCGCGCCTTGCCGCTCGCGGCGCTCGTCCGGCTCGCGACGGTGTACTTTCCCCGGGCACTGCTAGGGCGAGGCGGGCGCGGTTCATGGGCGTTCTCCAGGTGTGCCGGCGGAGCGGGCTTCGATCTTGTCGGCGTGGCGCCGCCCGAAGAGCAGCCCCCGCTCGAGCCCCGCGCGCTGCGCGGCGTAGAAGTCTTCGAGGAACCGCCGCGGCTCGACCGGCTGGTCGTCGGGCCAGCCGATGCGCTTGCGGATCTTCTCGCTGATGATGCGCAAGGTCGCCGGCTCGATCCACGGGCGGCGCAGCACGTCTTCGAGCACATGCAGCTCTTTATTGCCGTAGTGGGCCAGCTGGGCCGGCGCGAAGGCGTAGGTCGCCTGCCGTTCGGCGAGGCGGGCGGTGAGGTCGGGCAGCAGCGCGACGTCGGGCAGCGCGACGACCCGGGTGCCGGCCACGAGGTCGCCGAGGCGCAGGCGCTCGCGGGTGAGCACCGGCAGCAGCCCGAACGCGATGAGCCAGGCCAGGGTCAACAGGCGGGTCACGCCGGTGCCGCCGGGCACGAGCATCTCGGGCGAGAAGACGGCCACCAGCGGCAGGAAGGTCTCGAGCTCGCGGGTGAGGTTGCGGGCGACGACGGCGGCCGGGGTGAGCACGCCGCCGCGGGCGTCGATGACCCGCAGGCCCATGCGCGCCTTGCCCGGGGTGCGGCCTCGGCGGCGCCACTCGAAGGCGGTGAAGTAGAAGGTGCGCACCAGAAACGACACCAGCAGCGCGAGCGCGACGCCGAGGTCTGAGCCGCCGAGCGTCACCGCGATGAGGAAGGCCACGAGCACGATGACGACGATGAGGCCCATGTCGATGAGGAAGGCGCTGAATCGATCGCCGAGGTTGGCCCGCTTGAAGTCGAGCGTGATGCCTTCGGGCGTCGTGATGGTGCAGGTGCCCTTCATGATGCCCGCTCGCGGCCGACGAGCCCGATGTAGAGCGCCCAGGCGATGGCGGTGCAGGCCGCGACCGTGTAGCGGACGACGATGTCGGTCACCAGCTGGCGGAAGAGGCCTTCGATCAGCCCGGCGACGAAGAACATGGTCACGGCGCCCATGACCACGCCCGCCGCCGTTCGGCCGGCGCTGACCAGGGCGTCCCAGCGGGTGGATCGGCCGGGGAAGAGCACTGCCCGGGCCAGGGCGATGCCGGCGCCGCCGCAGATGATGACGGCGCCCAGCTCGGTGATGCCATGGGGCAGCAGCCAGCCCCACAGGTCGAGCGACAGCCCGCGCACATGGTACAGCCCGGCGAAGGCGCCGAGCAGCAGGCCGTTGGTCAGCAAGAGATAGAGCGTGGGCAGCCCGAAGACCGCGCCGAGGCCGAACGCCGCGATGCCGATGCGCGCGTTGTGGCCGAAGAGGAACGACGCGAAGGTGAAGAGCGAGTCGCTCATGTCGCCGTCGCTGTAGAGGCCCGCGCGCAGCTCGGCGGTGGGCGTGGTCGGGTCGCGGCCCTGGGCGTAGCCGTCGCCGACGAAGGCGTAGAAGAGGTCGATGTCGGCGACGGTCAGCGCGAACCCGGCGACGGCGCCGGCGATCAGGGCCACGGCCGACAGCCCGATCGGCGCGCCCAGCGCGCGCACGGCCCGCGGCCACCAGCGGGCGAAGGCCAGCGCGGCCTCCGCCGGGCGCCGCTTGGGGCCGTACACCGCCAGCCAGGCGCGGGCGGTGAGCGACTCGAGGTACTCGAGCAGGTTGCGGTCGAGCGCGATGGCCCGGGCGACGCTCAGGGCGCTGGCGGTGGCCCGGTACAGGCGGGGCAGCGCGCGGACGTCGGCGGCGTCGAGCGCGGCGGGGCCCTGCTTCTCGACCTGCTCGACGATGGTCTCGAGCTCGCGCCAGGTGGCCTCGCGGCCGCGGCGGAATGCGACGCTGCGCGGTTCGCCGGCCATCAGACGAGCTCCCGGCGGCTGATCTCGAGGTAGCGGTTGATCATCGCCGCCGAGGCTTTGTCGGGGGCGGCGTCGATGCAGAATACGCCCGATCGGCGCAGGCGTTCGAGCACCGTCTCGCGGTCGACGACCAGATCGCGGGCGGCGACCGCCCGGTGCACGTCGAGCAGGTCGTCGGGCCGCGCGGTGACGCGGCCGTCGAGCGCCGGATCGCGCAGGGCGACGAAGACGACCACGTGGCGCCGGGCGAGGTGAGCGATGTTCTCGATCATCAGCTCGGCGGTGATCGGGTCGACGAAGTCGGTGAGCACCACCACCAGCGAGCGCCGGCGCAGGCGGGTCGCGAGGTGGTTGAGGCCGAGGGTGTAGTTGGTCTCGTGGTCGGCATAGGCCAGCTCGGCCGCGCGCCGCTGCAGCAGGCCCAGGCTGCGCACCCCGCCGACCGGCTCGGTGAAGAGCCGCACGTTGGCGTCGAAGGCGAACAGCCCCACCCGATCGCCCGCCTTGAGCCCGAGGTAGGCCAGCAGCAGCCCGGCGTTGATCGCTCGATCGATGCGCGGCACGCCGTCGAGCGCTTCGCCCATCAGCCGGCCGGTATCGAAGGCCAGGATGATCTGGTGATTCCGCTCGGCCTCGAAGCGGCGCACGATGAGCTTCCGGTGGCGGGCCGAGGCCTTGTAGTCCATGGCGGTGTGGTCGAGCCCCGGGCGGTACTCTTCGAGGCGATCGAAGCTCGAGCCGTCGCCGATGAACTTCCGCCGGCGCACGCCGACGATGAAGTCCCGCGAGCGGGCCAGACGCAGGGCGGCCTCGCGCACCGCGCGGATGTCGGGCACGACGCTGAGGGTCTCGTCGACCGGGTGGCGCAGCGTACGGCGCCAGAGGCCGAGCGGGCCGGTCCAGCGCAGCCAGATCGCCTCGACCCGGGCGGTCCCGCGGCGGCGCGGCTCGAGGGTCACCTCGACGACGCCGCCTTCGGGGTCGAGGCGGATGGTCTGCGGCGGCTGCGGCGCGAGCAGGGCGTCGAGGTCGGTCAGCAGCTCGACGACCAGCGCGCGCGCCCTGCGGTGGGGGGTGAGCACGATCCGCAGCGGGTCGCGGTCGCCGATGTAGAGCATCTCGGGCAGCTCGACGCTGATCGCCAACCGGCGGCGGGGCATGCCGGCCAGCGCGTCGACGATGATGGCCACCAGCGACGCGACGAAGAGCGCCAGCCACACCGTCCACAGCCGCGGATCGATCACCGCCGGCGCCAGCGCGACGGGCAGGCCGGCGGCGAGCAGGAGCGCGGATCGGAGGGTGGGCTGCACGGTGGACGGTCTCCGAAGGCTCAGCGGGGCGCGGGCACCCGGTCGACGACCTCGGTCAGCACTGCGGCGGGGCTCTGCCCCTCGATCTCGGCGGCCGGCGAGAGGTCGACCCGGTGGGCGAGCACGGGCACGGCCAGGTGCTTCACGTCGTCGGGGATCACGAAGTCCCGCCCGGCGAGCGCGGCCCGGGCGCGGGCGGCCGTCGCCAGCATGTTGCACGCCCGCGGCGACGCGCCGCACACCAGGGCCGGGTGGTTGCGGGTGGCCCGGACGAGGTCGACGATATAGTCGATCATCTCGTCGGCGAGGCGCAGCCGGGCGACGGTCTGCCGGGCGGTCGTCAGGAAGTCCAGCCCGGCGACGGGCTCGAGCCCGAAGGCGTCGAGCCCGGGCATCGCCGATTGATGCCCGTGGATGCGCACCATCGCCCGCTCCTGATCGCGGGTGGGGTAGTCGACGTCGATCTTGAGCAGGAAACGATCGAGCTGGGCTTCGGGCAGGGGATAGGTGCCCTCCTGCTCGAGCGGGTTCTGCGTGGCGACCACCATGAAGGCCTCGCCGAGCGGGTGGGCCTCGCCGTCGATGGTCACCACCCGCTCCTGCATCGCTTCCAGCAGCGCCGCCTGGGTCTTGGGCGGCGTGCGGTTGATCTCGTCGGCCAGCAAGAACTGGGTGAAGACCGGGCCCTTGCGCAGCACGAAGCGGTTGGTATTGAAGTCGAAGAGGTGGGTGCCGGTGATGTCGCCGGGCATCAGATCGGGCGTGAACTGGATGCGGCGGAACGCGAGCGCCAGCCCGCGGGCGAACGACTGCGCCAGCAGCGTCTTGCCGGTGCCGGGCACGCCCTCGATGAGCACGTGCCCCCGGGCGAGCAGGGCCACGAGCAAGAGCTCGACGGCGTCGTGGTGGCCCATGATGACCTGCTCCACCTGGCGGCGCAGGGCGTCGGCGGTGGCGTGCACCGCGGTCACGTCGGGGGTCATCGGTCTCTCCTGTGGGCGGCGGCGCCGGCGAGCATCGCCCGGCGCCAGCGGTGGATGCGGCGCGCGACGGCCAGCCGCTCGGCCGCCGAGGCGCGGTCGACGGCGTCGGTCAGCGTGGTCGGATCGTCGCTGACGCCCCGGCCTTCGCCGATGCGGGCCAGCCAGCGGTGCAGCGCGGGGCGATCGAGCCCGCTCGGCGCGTGCAGGGCCCGGCCGACCCCGTCGACGGTCATGCGCCCGTAGCGGGCGAGGGCGTCGGCGTCGTGCCCCGCGTATTGGCCGAGCGCGGCGGTATTCTCGATGAGCACCCGCCGGCCGCCCCGCTGGCGATCGACGGGATGCGGCGCGCCGAAGCGACGCATGCCCGCCAGCAGCGCGAGCGCGATCATGGCCAGCGCGTGGGCAGTCAGCGCCGCGAGCGGGAACTCGAAGAGCTGGCGGGCGACGCTGGCGGTGGTCATGTAGCCGTGCAGCGTCTCGTCGACCACCAGCACCCGCCCCTCGAGCAGCGGCTGCAGCAGCTCGACGAGCAGCGGCGCGTGGTGCACCAGCCCCGCGTTGGCCAGCAGGTCGGGATCGGCGACGAGCACCAGCGGCGTGCCGTCGCGCAGCGTGCGGGCGACGACGTGCGCGCCCTCGCGCGCGAGCATGGGATCGAGCTCGCCCTCGACGCCCATCGGCTGCGTCAGCGCCGGCTCGACGGGCGGGGCGTCATCGTGCCAACGCCACGGGCCATCGGTGGCCGCGACGCTGCGGACGTGGAGCCCCAGGCGCTTCAGCAGCGCGTCGCGCTCGTCGTGCTCGACCGCTTCGAGGCGGGCGATCCAGCCGTCGGTCTTCTGATGTTCGAGGCCGGTCCACTTGGGCAGGGCCAGCACGATGGCGTCGGCGTCGCTCGCATCGATCAGGCGCGCCAGCCGGCCTTCGGGGTCTTCGACGGGCGGCTCGAGGATGGCCAGGACGGTGCCTGGCCCGGCCTTGCGCGCGGTCGAGGCGCGGCTGATGACCACCGGCACGTCCAGCGCGCGCAGCCAGCGCACCAGCCCGCGGTGGCCGATCGCCGAGCGGCTGAAGGTATCGGCCTCGTAGGACGGCACCGCGACCTCGCCCGGGTCGATCACCGCGAGCAGGATGCCGCCGACGAAAGAGAGCCCGGCGAAGATGGCCAGGCCGGCGATGAGCCGTCGCCCGCCTTCTCCCGGCGTCGTCCGGCGCGCGCTGTCGCTCACGCACCCCCCAGGGCCGATCGGATGCGGTCGAAGCAGGCGACGCAGCGGGCGTAATCGTCGGCGTCGGCCGAGCGTCCGCCGAAGCGGGTCAGCTCGACCGCCTCGACCAGATCGCCGAACGCCGCCCGCGCCGAGTCGGGCAGGCCCGCCCGGGCTTCGATCTCGCGGCTGGTGAGCGCCCGCGGCACGGGCATGTGGCTGCCGAGGGCCTGAATCGTGCGCAGCAGCAGCGCGTGCACCGCCTCGGCGAAGCGGCCCGCCGCGGCCAGCGCGTCGGCCTCGTCGACGATCGCGCGATCGGGCGGCGGCGGCGGGCGCGGCGTCGTCAGGGCGTCGCGTGGGGCGGGGGCGCCGGGCCCGATGCGCTCGCGCAGGAAGACGGCGGCCAGCCCGACGAGCAGCAGGCCGCCGACGATCCACAGGACGGCCGGCCCGATGGCGCTGCCCCGCTCGCCCCGTGGGGTGTTCGATCCGGTCGAGGAGCGCCCGCCGCGCCCGCTGCTCCCGGTTCGGATCGGGGTCGGTCGAGCGGGCGCGCCGGCCGGCAGCTCGGCCTGCAAGGACTCTTCGGCGACGATCTGCTGCGCCGACTGCCGCGCGGCCTCGGCTGTCGGCCAGCTCAGCAGGCCAACGAGCAGGATCATCGCCGTCACGGGCGGGTCGATCCGGCGGCGGGCGGTGGCTGCGCTGTCTTCACGGTCTGCAATCGGCGCAGCTTGCCCAGCACCCGGCGCACGGCGTCGTCGACGCCCAGCTCTTCGACCGCGTCGAGTTCGAACCAGCGCAAGGCGTCGCTCTCGTCGGTGATCGCGATGGCCTCGGGCTGCTCGGTATACAGCGCGTAGCGGATGTCGAGGTGGTCGTGCGCCGGCTCGTGCGCGCGGCCGGGGATACGGTGCACGTCGATATCGAGCGGCCGCCGCCCGACGGCGGGGTGGAAGACCAGGTCGGGCAGCCCGCTCTCCTCCTGCGCCTCGCGCAGCGCGGTCGACGCCGGGTCGACCTCGTCGGGATCGCTGTGTCCGCCGACCTGAAGCCAGCGCTCGAGCTTGCGATGCAGCGTCATCAGCAGCCGCCCCCGCGGATCGAGCACGAACGCCGAGGCGGTGATGTGCCCCTCGGGATCGGCCTTGCCGAAGCAGTCGGGGTGGGCGCGCACGAAGGCGTCGATGAAGGCCACGTCGGCCGCTTCGGCGTCGTCGGCCGGCGCGTGGGCGGCGAGCAGCCCGAGCAGCAGCTGGCGCCGGTCGTCGGCGGGCAACGGTTCTGGTGTCGGAGATGCCATCGGGTCGTCATACCGCCGACCGACAGCGGGCTCAAGCGGCAGCAGGCTCGAGCGGCAGCGGGCTCGACGGTCGGGAAGAGGTTCGAAGGCAGGGGTCGAGTGGGTTCGAGGGGGAAGGGCCGAAACTGCGCGCGGGATCAGTCGCGGGCGCGCAGCGCGAAGGCGAGCATGACCGGCAGCAGCAGCATCGGCGAGGGCAGGCTGCCGCCGGTCGACGCCGTATGGGTCGCCGCGTCGACGTCGATGGCGGTGCCGACGAGCAGGCCCAGGGCGACCACGACCGCCGCCAGCGCCATGTGCCGCGGGCGAACCATCATTCGGTTGTCGGGCGTCATGCGGTCTCCCTCGCGCGGGCGCTGCGTCCACTCTGATGGTGTCAAGTTACCATCATGGTGAATCTTGTTCCGGTGGTATATGCCCGTAACTGCTGGGTTTCCCGTACAGTTGTTCGCTTTGTGTGCAATTCGGAGGGGGTTAGCTGGCGAATGTGAACAATGGGCGAGTGGGTCTCGGGAGGAATGCGGTGGATGGGATCCTGAGCACCGCGCCCACATGCGGTCGTACGCCGAGCGCACGCCCGGCAGGGATCACGGATCCGGCCCCTCGACGGCGTCCGGGGGCGGCGTCGAGTCGGGGGTCGATGCCCGGTTGTCGGGGGTTGCGCGCGGCAGTGGCAGCTCGGGTTGCATGTACGGCGCGAAGAGCCACAGCTGCCGGTCGGTGGGCCGCTTGCGCCGGCCGCGCCGCTCGCGCTGCCCGACGACGGGCGGTGCTGCCGCGATCGGCAGGGGCAGCTGGTCGTCGGTGGGCGGTCGTCGGGGCACGGCGGTCCGGCGGCGCTGTTGATCTCGGGCTGCACCGCTGCGCGACGCGTCAGGTCCCGGGTCTGGTTCGTCGAGAGTAGCGCCCTCCGCCGGTCGGGGCGACTTCGTGGCCCGCGCGGCCCGTATCGCCGTGGCGGCGGGGCGCATTGACAGGCCGGGGACCTCGCGGTAGAAGCGACGCTTCATGCGCCGTGCGACCGGAGGGCCTCCGGTCGTGACCCACCCATGTTCCGGAGCAACCGGTGGCAGATCCGAGCGACGACCCCCGCCCCGAGGATGGGCCGCCGAGCGAAGGCGCGCAGGGATCCGATCGGGGTTCCGACGACGCCGCGGCGGCGGTCGATCCAGCCGTCGCGGCGGCCGCGGGCTCTTCGCAAACCGGCGCCGCGGACGCCCCGTCGAACGCCGCAGGGCCCGCCACAGGTCCCGCCGCAGGGCCCGCCGCAGGGCCCACCGGCGTGCCGCGAGAGCCGCCTGCCGAGCCGCCCAGCGCCCCCCAGGGGCCCGCAGGGGCGCCCCCGGCACCTTCCTACTGGGGTCAGCGTCCGGCGGGCATAGCCGGCGACTGGCGCGTCCTGCTGGCCTTGGGCGTGCTGCTGACCGCCTTCTACTACCCCGGCCTGGGCAGCTACGGCCTGTTCGACCCTTGGGAGACCCACTACGGTGAGGTCGCCCGCAACATGGTCGAGTACGACAACTACATCGACCCCTGGTGGGGCTCGCACTGGGACACCAAGGACATCAAGCGTGAGCGGGAGGGCTTCTACAGCAAGCCGCTGCTGATCATGTGGATGATGGCCGGCGGCATGAACGTCGCCGGCTACGGTGAGCTGGGCGTCCGCCTCTTCTTCCCGTTCCTGGCGATCCTCGCGCTGTTGGCGGTCTATCTGGCCGTCTCGAGGTTCTACGGCCGGCGCGGCGGCATCCTGGCAGCGCTCGTGCTCGGGACGGCGCCCTTCTACGCGTTCATGAGCCGGCAGGCGGTGACCGACGGTCCATTGGTGGCCCTGATCACGGCCGGCATGATGGCGTTGTGTCTGGGCTTGTTCGGCACAGAAGACGACGAAGAGGCCTCACCGTGGCTCTACGGGTTCACGGTGGGGCTGCTCGTGCTGATCATGGTCGGGCAGCTGTGGGCCATCCTGCCGATGGATCGCAGCCCGGACATCGTGCGCCCGTACCCCGGCGAGCGCGGCCCGTTCTTCGCCATCCAGTGGTGGTTCTCCGAGGTGTGGACCGTCGGGCGCGGCAAGGGCTGGGTGGTCTCGCTCGCGCTGCTGCCCATCGCCGGCTGGGCGACGTGGCGGGTCTCCCGGCAGCGCCGCCGGCGCATGCTGTACATCTACCTCTTCTACATCTGCTGCGGACTGGTGGTGCCGGCCAAGGGCTGGCTCGGCTGGGCGCCGATGGGGCTGTCGATCATCGGCTACCTCATCGTCACCGGCGAGTGGAAGATCCTCGCTCGGGTCGACATCCCCACGGGGCTCTTGATCGTCTTCATGACCGGGCATCCGTGGATCGTCGCGATGCTCGGCGGGCACCACCCCGGCTGGTGGAACCGCTTCATCGTGCACGACCACTACAAGCGCCTGTTCTCGGGCGTGCACAGCATCGATGACGGCGCGTTCGAGTACTTCTTCCGCTGGATCGGCTACGGGCTCTTCCCGTGGATCGGGCTGTTGCCTGCGGCCTTGATCCGGGCCTTCGCCCGGCTGCGCGATCGCGGCAAGGGGCTGACCCCGCAGAAGAAGTTCGAGTTGATGATGGTCTTGTGGGCCATCTTCGGCTTCTTCCTCTTCAGCAAATCGTCGACGAAGTTCCACCACTACATCTTCCCGGTCATCCCGCCGTTGGCCATCCTGACGGCGGTCTTCGTCGAGGCGATGTTGCTGCGGCGTGGCCGCAACCGACTGCTGATGCTCGCCTGCGCCGGCGCGCTGACCATCTGGGTCGGGCAGGACCTCTACCGCATGCCCGCGGCGCACGGTCAGGCGGCCCAGAACCTGGTGAACCTGTTCACCTACAAGTACGACCGCGAGTGGCCCGAGTACACCCCGGCCGCCGACGTCGCCGAGCTGCCCGAAGACGAGCGACAGGCCGCCGAGAACGACAACCTCTGGCTCTTCTCGATGGCCAACCCCTTGCGCCTGATGGCGCTCATCGCCGTGCTGGGCATGCTGCTGCTCGCCGTCCGCCGCGATTGGATCAGGGAGGCCGGCATACTCGCGCTGGGCTATGCGTCGGTCTGGTGCGCGTGGTGGTGTCTGCAGGAGTACCTGCCGGTGATCTCGGTCGACTGGTCGCAGAAGGGCATGTGGTCGGCGTACTACGATACGTGCACCAAGTACGGGCCCGACGAAGAGGACGAGTACCGCCGCCATCTCATCCTGACCTCGTCGCGAGTGCCCAACGACCTCGAGACCTTCCCCAGCGCGTGGTGCAAGGAGCCCTTCGTCGCCTTCCGCACGAACTGGCGCGGCGAGACCTTCTACTCGGCCAATACCGTGCTGCCGGCGATGGAGACGAAGTACATGAAGCCCTGGCTCGAGCAATGGGGCGAAGAGCAGGCCTTCTACCTGTTCACCGAGCGCAGCCGGGTGCGCAGCGAGCTCGAGCCGGCGCTGCCCAAGGACATGAAGGGCCAGTACACCGAGGTCCCGATTCCGCCGCAGCTGCCCGCCGCGCTCGTCGAGAAGTACCGCCTGCCCGACCGCAACTCGAAGTTCGTGCTGCTGCGGGTCCAGAAGGGCACCGGCAAGCCCGGCGCGGCCGACGAGGCGGCGCGCTGACGGCGCCGGTCGATGCGGGCCGCCGGCGGCCGACCACGGGGCATGTGGCGTTCGCCGACGACCCGTCGTAGCATGGTCCCGCCGAGGCGGCCGATGCGAGGTCGAGCTGGTCTGCGGCGCATCTCGACAGCCGAGCGTCCGTGAACTTCCGAATCGCCATCACCCGTTTCCCTTCGCTCGGCGAGCCGGCCCGACAGCGCATCCTGGCGGCCCTCAGCGAAGCGACCGGCATCTCGACGGACATGCTCGCCAGCCGGCTCGACAGCTCGCCGAGCTGGCTGTTCGACGTGCCCGACCGCGACGAAGCCGAGGCGTGGCGGGTCCTGCTCAATCGACAGCGCGACGTGACCGTGGCCGCGCTGCCCTCGCTCGGTCGACCCGTGCCATCCCATCGCGAGGCGCTGCCCCGGGCGCGGGTCGCGCTGGGCGGCGGACGGACCGGCGCACGGGCCGGCGGCGGTCGTGTCGCCGAGGGGGGGCCGCCGTCGCAACCGAATACGCGGGTGTCCGGTGGCTCGCCTCGGCGGGGGATCACGGCGCCGGTCGGTTTTGATGGCAGGCCGGGCGCGTCGAGCGCGGCCACGAGCGGCGCTTCGGATCCGGCCGAGGCGGCGCAGCGCGCCCCGAAGACGGGCCGTCGCGGGATCACGGCGCCGGTGAGCTTCCTCGGTGATGGCGTGCAGACGCCCGATACCGAACCGCAGGTGCAGTCGCTCAGCGAGATGCTCGAGCACGAGCAGGCCTCCAGCGAGCACCCCGTACGCCTCGAAGACGGCGATCTGCAGCTGGCGTCGACCCGTCGAGCGCGGGGACACGCGCCGACGGTCGCGCCCGCCGGCCTGCGTCGCAAGGGCATCGACGTCCGGGTCTCGACCAGCGAGCGGGTCCTGGGCCCGCTCGTTCGGCTGCTGATCTTCGCCATCGTGCTCGGCGGCGGCGTCATGCTGTGGCGCTACTTCAATCGCCCGGTGGTCAACAAGCCGGTGCTGGCGACGATCGAGCTGCTCGAAGAAGGCCGGGTGCCCCTGGCCCCGCTGCGCTATGCCCCCGTCGAGGAGACCGAGACCTACAGCGTCGCGTTGAGCATCGAGCACCGGGTCGCCACCCGCCAGGTCGAGGTGCGGCCCGGCATCGATACGATCGGCGGCGAGGGCCGACTCGAACGCAAAGACCAGGGCGAAGACTATTTCGACTATCTGCCGACCGGACGGGAGACCCGGCGTGGCCGCGTCCGGCTCGAGGCGATCAGGGTGCTCGATGTCGGGCATACCGGCGAGCTGCCCCCGCCGTGGCTGCCCGACGTGAGCGAAGACGACATGCCGGCGATGCAGGCTTTCGCCCGATTGCTGCGGCCGCCGTTCGTCCAGCTGCCGGTGGAGCCGGTCGGGGTGGGCGCCCGGTGGCGCTACCGCCAGGACGTCGACCAGAGCCCGCTGGCGATGCCGATCGACGTCGAGGTCGAGCTTCTGGGTCGCGACGGGCAGCGGCTCGAGCTCGGCCTGCGCTTCAAGGTGCCGCCCAGCCGGGATCCGGGCGAGGGCGCGAGCGCATACCAGCGCATCGGGCCGTTCTTCGTCCGCTACGACCCGCCGGTGCGCGTCTTCGACTTCGCCGGTGTCGGTGACGGACGGGCCACGATCAACCTCGAGCGCATGACCCCCGTGAGCCTCAATGTCGCCGTGCAGTTCGGCGCCCGCCTCGAAGCGCATACCGACTTCGGTCAGCAGCTCATCGACTACTCGCCGGTGGTCAACCTCGAGATCGGCGAGGATTAGACCCCAGGGCTCGGCCGGTCCCGTTCAGGATCTGGACGGCCTGGACACCTTGGACGGTCCCGCAGCGACCCGCCTGCCTCCATAGCCACGCAGCACGCCCTATCCTCCGCCGTCACGGCTGGCATGGCGCGTGCTGTGTTCTCGCCCACAGCAAACGCAGGAGGATCCGATGTCAGGCCACGATGCCGTCGAGCACAACGCGCGTAGCGCTCACGAGCGTATCTGTCGCACCGCCCGTCGCCGTATACGCTGCCCCACGGCGCAGACCGGCCAGCAGCACGGGCCGCCGATGACGGGCAGGCCACCAGGGGACCATGAGACGTCGCCCACGAGCCGCCGGCCAGCGGAGCGGGCGCGCGCCGAGCGGGTCGACATCGCGTGGCTCATGGGCGTGACCGCCGGATGCGCACGGGGGCTTCTGGCGGGGCGTCGGCGGGCGCTGGAGATGGTATTGACGGCCCGCTTCGGACCGCTCGCCGTCGACGCCTCGGCCCGGCTCGCCGCGGTCGAGCCCGATGTGCTCGATCAGCGTCTGCACGACGCGGCCCGAGCGCCCGATCTCGCGACGTTCTGGCGCGATGCATGACCGACGAGCGACGCCGAGCGTCAGCCACGGCGCAGCGTCACGATGGCCAGATCGGGCACGCTGCCCGGCGTCTGATCGCACAGGGCGACCTCTTCGACGCTGTAGCGCGGCAGCGCTGCGAGGTCGCGCGCGAGCGCCGGCGCGAAGGGCGACAGACAGACGATGCGTCGCGGTGCCAGCGCGCGAACGGCGCCCATGGCTTCCGGTCCGAACGGCCGTCGCATGGCATGCATGACCACCAGATCGGCCCGGGCGCCGCGGGCGAGCAGCCGGCGCAGGGCATGCGCCGCCTCACCGGTCCGAAACGTCGCGTTGGTGACCCCGTTCTCGGCGGCGTTCGCTTCGGCGTCGAGCACCGCACCGCGCTCGATGTCGATGCCGATCAGCGACCGGACCCGACGCGCGAGCGGCAGCGACAGCAGCCCGACACCGCAGCCGACCTCGATGACATCGTCGGTGGGCCGGCTGCCCGAGCCGTCGATGACTGCGCGTTGGATCGCGGGCACGGTCGCCGGCGCCTGTGGCACCCACGAGCGGGGGCCGGCGCGGAATCGGTCGTCGCCGATCGAGAAGCGCAGCATGGGATCGCCGCGAACCGGCCGGGGCCGATGAACCAGCCCTGCGCCGCGTCGAGGCAGTCGATCGACCAGCAGGGCCGTTTGCGGTTCGTCCACGAGCAGACGGTCGAATGGCGGATCGGCTGCGTGGGTATCCAGGGCCAGTATCACGCGGGTACTCGGCCCGATCCCGTGCACGATCACATGCCGCAATACGCCCTCGCGCCGTTCGCTGTCCCAGGGCTCGACCGCCAGGGCCCGCAGCTCGCGTTCGAGGCGTGCCAACACCGCCCTCGAAGCCTCGTTCTGCAGCGGGCACTCGCCCAGCCTGACCGGCGGACACCCGCGTCGCGCCATGCCCAGGACCAGTCGACCGTCGCCGTCGCGCAAGGCCCGGGCGACGGCGCGGGCGCGTCCGCCGTCGTCGGCCGCCGAGGGCAGGCGTCGCCATGGCGCCTCGCCGGCCAGACCGCTCAGCGCCCGGTGATGCAGCGGGTCGGTGAGCTGGCGTCGATACGGTGTGGGCAGACCGCGAAGCGGGCAGCCCGGGCAGTCGTCGAACTGCTGACAGCGCGGGTCGATGCGCCGGGGCGAGGCGGTGAGCAACTCGAGGACGGTGGCGCGACCGTACGGGTCCGGCTGGACCTGCGCCGTCTCACCGGGCAGCAGGCCGGTGACGTCGAGGCGTATCGACTGGCCGGTTGTGACTCGCGTGGCGCCAGACCACCTCAGGGCATCGACGCCAGCGCCGACCCGAAGCGGCTCGATGCGCGGGTCGGGCTCACCGTCGACAGAGAGGTTCGGCATGAGGCGGGCGGGGGGCGTGGGGCCGGCAGCGACGATGGCGCCGGCAGGGCGCAGAGCCGATGGGCGAGCGCGGTATCAGTTGGGCGGCAGCTCGTAGAAGCGGTTGATCGGCTGAACCCGGCGGTCGCCCGGACTCCAGACGATCGAGGCGACCTCCCAGAAGTCCTCGGTATCGATGAGCTCGCGATCCGCCTCGAAGGCCAGCGCGCCGCCCAGGTAGATCCGCATCGTCACCAGGCTCGGGCCGTAGTCGCCCACGCCGGTCTCGCGGAACGAGCGGTAGTAGTGCGCCCCGACCCGGTAGGCCGAGCCGAGCGCCTGGGTATTCTCGGGGTTGTTGAGGTTGATGTTCTCCGGGCCGGCGCCGTTGACGTCGTCGATGTCGAGGCTCGGGTTGTCGTCCACCTGGCCCAGCACGCCCCAGTCGGGGCTGGGGTTGCCGTAGTAGCAGCGGCGGCTGATGTCGCTCCAGCTCTGGGCGTTGGGGTGCAGGAACCACAGGTCGACGTCGCTGCCGTCGGCGTCGGTCTGCGGGTTGACCGGCGAGGTGTCGTCGCCCGGGGTATCCCAGACCATCTGCACATGGATGTCTTCGTCGGGCTCGGCCAGGATCCGAATCTGGGCCGGCGCCTGCTCGCAGACGTCGCTCGGCGCGACCGCGTCGAGGTTGTCGACCACCCGCAGCTCGATGATGTACTCGCCGGTGAGGTCGACGAAGAACTGGGCGGTCGGGGTCTCGACCGAGTCGGGCGGGCCGCCGTCAGCGGGACGCAGCGGGTTGTGGAACTGCTCGACGGGCACCGCGGTCGAGCCCTGCGGGCGGCTGATGATGGTCCACTCGTAGCGCACGGGCCGCCCGTCGGGGCCGTCGGCGTCGACCGAGGGGCTGCCGTCCAGCGTGACGATGTCGAGCGGCAGAACGACATACTCGGTGTCGGCGACCCGGGCTTCGGGGCACTCGTTGAGGGTGCCGCGGCCGACGAGCGGCACCTCGACCATCGGCATGGCCGGATCGTTGGTGCTGATGACGACCATGCCCGCCGAGGCGTCCTCCGACTCGGGGGTGAAGACCACCGTGATGCCGCGGCTCGGCGGCACCGGCGGCTCGACGCTGCGGTCGAGGGCGGGCAGCTGCGAGGGCAGGGGGGGCAGGGTGTCGTCGTCGAGCGCGAAGACCCCGTTGCCGTCGTCGACGAGCTGAATGTCGTCGAGGCGCAAGGGCTCGCCGCCGCAGCTCTCGATGGTGAGGCGGCGCCGGTTGTCACGCCCGATGAGCGCCGCGCCGAACTCGAGGGTGCCCGGCACCACGTTGATGCACGGCGTCGCGCCGTTGGCCCGCAGCTCGACGGTGCGCTCGGGCACCCGGTCGTTGCTGACGAAGACCACCAGCCCGTTGCTCGCCTCGTCGGCGTCGGGGGCGAAGGTCACGATGACCTCGAACGAGGCCGCCGGCGCGAGGCCCGCTTCACCGTCGCCGTCGGGATCCTCGAGCACCGCCGGGTTGGCGACGGGATCTTCGCCGTTGACGAGCAAGGTGAAGTTCTGGCTGCCGTCGACCCGCAGGCCCTGCATGAGCAGCGGCTCCTGGCCGATGTTGGTCGCCCGGATCGTGCGCTCGGCGGTGCTGCCGGCGGGCACCCGCTCGAAGTCGACGATGGTCGGGGTCAGGTTGAGCTCCGGTCCGCCGGCGATCACCTGCACCGGCACGGTCACGTCCCGGTTCTCGGGGTCATTGCTCTCGAAGGTGATCTCGCCGCCGACCGCGTCGTCGGTGGCCGGGGCGAAGTTGACGTAGAGGGTCAGCCGCTCGCCGGGCGGCACGGTGACGACGCCGCCGAAGACGTTGACGCCGTCCTCGTAGGCGATGCGCTGAGCGCCATCGTCCTGCGTCGACAGCGCCCAGTAGATCCCGAATTCGCCGGAGAGGTTGGTATCGAGGTTGGCGATCTTGAGGTCGCCGGCGCCGATGTTCTCCACGGTGACGGTGCGCTCGGCGGACTCGCCGACCGAGACCTTGGGGAACGAGATCATCTCGGGGATGACCTGCAACGACGAGAACGCCTCGTTGCGGATCGTCTCGTCACATCCCACCAGCATCCCGACCGCGGCCAGTATCAGGGGCATCGCGCGCAGCGAACGGCTGTGCATCCGGCTCTTCGTCATGTCTTCCTCCGCCTGGCTACACGGACACGGTTCGTCTTGGGGACGCCGCGCCAACGTCGTCATCATCGATACGTCGCCCGCGCCGACCAGTGCAAAATCCTGCCCGGCGTGGCGCATCTTTCCGCCCAGCCGGTAGATAATCAAGCGATAATCGATTCTGCTTGCAGGTCAGAGGCTTGCCGGTTGTCGGCGGCTCTGCGCTCGCGGGGCCGGCGCGCCCAAAATCGGCGTTGTTCCGAATATGGGCCTGTCGGGCCGGGTGTCGGCCCGCGGCCGCGCGCTGTCAGCGGGATACCTTCGTGCCGTCGGGCGCCTTGCCCGTGGGGCGGGTGCCGGCGGCGCCCACGGCTTCGACGTGGTCGGACCGGGCGCTGCTTGCAGGGCGCGCTACTTCGATCCGCCGGTGGGCGCCTTCGATCCGGCGGCCGGCTCTGCATTCGAAGGCTCGGCCGCGGGCTTGCCGGCGGGCTGCAGCGCGGCCGTGAGCGGCTCCGCGATCGCCCCGCGCAGGCGGGCGCAGCGGCGAATATTCTCGAGCACCAGGCCGAGGTTCCGCGCCGTGCCATCGGGCGCATGGGCCGGATCGGAGAAGAACGCCTCGACCCGCTCGGCGTCCTGCTCGGTGCAGAAGCCGTTGCCGACCCAGGGGAAGCGCGCCCGGTAGTCATCGCCCATGCGCTCGGCCAGGGCGTCGTAGTTGCGGGTCATCCACATCCACACGGCGTCACGGGTGGCGTGCCCCACCCCGCGCAGCAGGGTCCTGAAGTCCTGCGCGGGCAGGGTCCCGTCGAGCATCAGGTCGAAGGTGCGCGTCGCCAGGGCAGGATCCTGGAAGGAACCCAACGCACCGACGATGGCGACGCGCTTGATGGGATCGGGAGCGGTCTCGAGGGCCGCGCGCAGCTGTGTCCACAGCTCGGCATCGCCCTCCCACGCGGCGATGGGCAGCACGAGGCTGGCCACTTCACCGGTCACCGCCTCGGGGTCGGCGAGCAGCGCGTCGACCTGTTCTCGGGCGAGCTTTCGCAGGGCGGCGTCGCGCCCGATATAGGCCAGCGGCGTCACCAGCCGCGGGCGCAGCAGGCGGGTCGCGACCGGGTCCTCCGCGCTCGGCAGAGGCCCGATGCGCTGCACGTGGGGACCGATGGCCGCGCGCACGCGCCGGGCGAAGGCGTCGCCGAGGGCCGGACGATGCACGACCACCGCCTCGAAGAGTCGCCCGAAGCCGTCGACGACCCCCTGCACGACGAGGCGCTGAGTCCGCCGGGCGAGCAGGTCGAGCGCCGCGAGATAGGCCTCGACGGGCATCTCTCCGGCCTCGAGCAGCGTGCGGTAGGTGCCGGGCAGCGCGACCCGTTCGGCCGGCGTCAGGGCTTCGTAGTGCTCGCCGGCCAGGGCCAGCATGCGTTCGGGGGTCGTCTTCCACTGATAGTAGCCGCGCTGATCGTCGTTGCCCTGCAGCCAGTCGGGGCAGCCGGGCTGGCCGAGGGCGCGCTCGGCGGACTTGCCTTCGAACTCGAAGCACTCTCGATGGGTCTTGCCGCCGACGCCGTAGCGAATGCACATCGGCACCACCCACGGCTCGCCCTGCGGCGCGTCGCTGCCGGCGGGCAACGAGCGCTGCTGAGCCATGCCGAGGGTCGCCGGCGCGCCGTCGGTGCACGAGACCGTCAGCGCGACGAGCGGCGTGCCGGGCTGGTCGAGGAACATGCGGGCGGTCGCGGCGACCGGCTTGCCGGTGGACGTCTCGAGGGCGTCCATGAGGTCGGCGGTGGTGCCGGTGCCGTAGGCGTGGCCCTTGATGTAGGCCCGGACCCCGTCGCGGAAGGGCTCGACGCCTGTCCACGACTCGAGCATGCGCAGCACCGCGGCGCCCTTGCCATAGGTGATGCCGTCGAATGCGTTCCCGACGTCGCCGCCGTCGGCGATGGGCTGGCGGATGGCGCGCGCGTGGCGCTGAGCGTCGAGATCCATCACATAAGCCGTCCCGGCGACCCGTTCGAGGTTCATCTCGAGCGCCGGATCGACCTGATGCACGATCTTGGCCGCCATCCACGTGGCGAAGGCCTCGTTCAGCCACAGGTCGTCCCACCAGGCGAGGGTGACCATGTTGCCGAACCACATGTGGGCCAGTTCGTGCGCGATGACCGACTGGCTCCACATCTTGCGGTTGGCCGGCGCGGTCTCCTCGTCGAGCAGCAGCAGCGTCTCGCGGTAGGTGACGAGCCCCACGTTCTCCATCGCGCCGGCGGCGAAGTTGGGCACCGCGACCATGTCGAGCTTGTCGAAGGGGTGCGGTCCGCCGAAGTACTCGCTCAGCGCGGCGTGGATGATCGGCGTGCGCTCGAGCGCGTAGTCCGCCAGCTTGCCTTTGCCCTTGGTCGCGATGATGCGAAACGGCACGCCTGGGATGGCGTCTTCGGGGGCTTCGACCACGTCGAAGTCGCCCACGGCGAAGGCCACCAGGTACGTGGGCAGCGGGCGGCTCTCGGCGAAGGTGAACGCGGTCAGTTCGCCGCCCTCGGCCTTCGACACCTGCAGGCTGTTGGAGAGCGCGAGCAGGCCGTTGGGCACCCGCAGCGTCGTATTGAACGGGGTCTTGAAGTCGGGCTGGTCGAAGCACGGGAAGACCCGCCGCGCCGACAGCGGCTGGAACTGGGTGAAGGCATACCAGCTGCCCCCATCTTCGACCCGGTAGAGCCCGGTGGGCACCTCGGGCAGCTTGCCCTCGAACTGGAAGGTCAGCGTGGCTTCACCCGCTGGCAGCGGCTCGACGAAGACTGCGCCCAGCCCGCCGTTGGGTCCGCTGACCGCGCGCCCGGTTCGGGTCGCGTCGCCCACCTTGGCTTCCAGGGCGGTGATCGTGAGGTCTTCGCCGTGCAGCTCGATGATGGCCTGCGGCCCGCTGAGCCGCACGTCGATCGAGACGGTGCCGCGGGTGGTGGTGGCGTTCGGGTCGATCTGCAGGTCGAGCGTATAGCTCAGGGGCGTGACGGCGCTGCCCAGCCGGGCGTCGCCGTCCGGTCCCGCGGCGGAGGCTTCGCCGTTGTCGGGTGCCGGTGCCGGGGCGCTGCCACAGCCGAAGAAGAGCAACATGATGAGCCAGAAGCGTGTGTCGGGCACCGGGCGTCCTCCTGAGCAGACCGTGGCGGCGCAGCATACAGCACGGCGCCCGAGGCTGCGACGCCCTGGCATGCCGCGGCCTTCCCGAGAGCGGCCCGGCTCGGCCGAACTGCGACGCAGCCGAGCCTTGCGCCGTGGGCGCTCATCGCGCGTCGGCCTTCCAATCGGTGGAGTGCCCGACGAAGATGGACCGGTGGGCGATCCGCCCGCCCCGACCGATGGAGCTGTCTTGACCCGGATCACCTGCCTCGGCTCGAGCGATGCGTTCAACAGCGGCGGTCGAGCCAACAGCTGCTTCTGGGTCGACGACGCCCACGGTGCCTTCACCGTCGACTTCGGGCCGACCGCGCTGCTGGCGATCGAGCGGCTGAAGCTCGACCTGAGCCGGCTCGACAGCGTCTTCGTCACCCACCTGCACGGGGATCACATCGGCGGGCTGGCTCAGTTGCTCTGCGCGTATCAGCATCGCGAGAAGCGCCGCAGACCCCTGACGATCGGGGGGCCGCCGGGCATCGAGCGGCGGTTGGCGGCGGCGATCGAATCGGCCTATCCCAGCTTGTCGCGACGTGGGTTGGGGTTTCCCCTGCGCATCGTGCGCTGGACGGTGCCCGGGACCACGGATTGCGGTGGGCGGACGGTCAGCGCCATCCGCGCCCGTCATGACATCCATGCCATCGCCTGCTCGCTGAGGATCACGACCGGCGAGCACGCGCTGACGTTCAGCGGTGATACCGGCTGGCAGGCCGAGCTGGTCGAGCTGGCAGCGGGCGCCGATCTCTTCGTATGCGAGTGCAGCGACGTCGAGGCGGGCTACTGGGCCCATATCAGCCTGACCGAAATCGCCGCCGAGCGCGCGACGATCCGGGCCGATCGGCTGTGGTTGACCCACTTCGGCGCCGCGAGCCGCGCTGCGGCCCTGGCCCGTGCCCAAGAGCTCGACCTCACGGTCGCCGACGACGGCCTCGTGCTCGAGCTGGGCCGTTGACGGCGAGAGAGCGCGTGTCTGGTCCAGACGCAGCCGATACCGCGGGACACGTCTTCGTCGTGCGCGGTGACTTGACCCGATTCGGCTGCGACGCGTGGTTGTTGCCCACCGATCGCGTGCGGCACGTCACCCGAAGCTGGTGGCGCAACCCGTCGCTGGTGCCCCTGCTGCGTGCGGCCGGGTGTTGGCGCCACGGGGCCAAGCCCGACTTCATCGCGCCCTTCGAGGGGCGGGTGCTGCCGCTGCTCGACGCGCTCGACGGGCAGCCGGCGCGGCCCATCCCGTGCCTGACGCGGGTCGGCAACCGGGCGGATACGCCGCTCGAGTGGTACATCGAAGGGGTCGAGGCCTTCGTCGATGTCGCGCTCGCGGCGCTCGCTGAGGGCCGGGTCCTGTCCCGTCGGGCGCGCCCGCTGCTCGCGCTGCCCCTCGTGGGCACGGGGCACGGCGGCAAGCGGCGCCATGCCGGGCAGGTCGCCGAGGCGCTGGTCGATGCGCTGTACGGCATCGCCGAACGGCGCGGTGTCGATCTGGCGCTGGTGACGCGCTCCGACCGCGATTTTGCGGGGGCGCAGGCGGCGCGTCGCGAGCGGGCGGCCTTCGCCGCGCTGTCGCCGCGTCTGGTCGAGCGCGCCCGCCGGCTGGCCCGGCAGGCGGCCACCGGGCAGCTGGTGATCTTCCTCGGCGCCGGGGTGAGCGCCGGGGCCGGTCTGCCGCTGTGGAGCGAGCTGCTCGCTCAGCTCGCCGGTCGGGCCGGGCTGCACACCGAGAGCGACGAGTGGCCGCATTTCGGCGCGCTCGGCGCCTTGGATCAGGCCGAGTATCTCGCGGCGCGCCTGCGTGAACACGGCGGGCTCGGGCAGGCCGTCGTCGACGCCCTCGAGCCCTACGACGTCTACAGCCTGGCCCACGGGCTCGTCGCCGGTCTGCCGGTCGGCGAGGCGATCACCACCAATTACGATCGGCTCTTCGAGCATGCCTGTCAGGCCGCCGGCCGCCCGTGCGCGGTCCTGCCCTACAGCCCCGGTACGCAGCACGATCGCTGGCTGCTGAAGATGCACGGGTGTCTCTCGCGGCCCGAAGACATCGTGCTCACCCGCGAGAGCTACCTGCGCTATGCCGAGCGCAACGCCGCGTTGGCGGGCATCGTTCAGGCGATGCTGATCACCCGGCACATGCTCTATCTGGGCTTCGGCCTGGGCGATGACAACTTCCTGCGCATCGTCGACGCGGTGCGCCGGGCCATGGTGCCGGGCGCGGCGTCGGGCAGGGTATCGGGCGACGCCGAGCGCAGCCGCGCCGGGTCGTCGGGCGACGCACCGCTCGGCACCGCGGTGATGCTGTCCGACAATCCGCTGCTGCGGACCCTGTGGCGTGGCGAGCTGGAGTGGCTCAGCGTAGACGACGGCGCGGCCGACGTGGCGATCGCCGCCCGCCGGGTCGAGATCTTCCTCGACTGCATCTCGCTGCACGCGACCGCGCCGGCGCACCTGCTCGACAATCGCTTCGCGCCGCTGCGGTCGGCCGAGGACGAGGCGCTCGCGCGGTTGCTCGACCCGCTGTCTCGCCTCGCCGCGGCCGACCCGGCGCGGCAGTCGTCCGCCTGGCCGATGGTGGCGCAGCTGCTCCGTCGGCTCGGCCGCACGCCGGGGCCGACGCGCAAGACCGACGACTGACAAGGCGCGCCTCGCTGGGGCAGGGGTCGGGTCGATGCCCGTATCGCGGCCATCGCTGCGATGAATCGCGGCCTCACGGACACCTTGGCGCCGTCGATCGGTAGTCATCCCGACGCATTGATCGGGAGGTGCCGTGCACCGACGACAACTCGCCAGGCACGCCGAGATCCTGCGGGCGATGATGAAGACCGGGGTGACGCTCGAACGCATCGGCGACAGCTTCGTCCGCCTCGCCGAACACCCCGACTTCCTCCGCTGCTCTCGGCCGCATCGCGATCCCGACCTCGAACGGCACCTGTGGGCCGCCGCGGTGCAGCGCGACCTCGTCGAACCCGAAGCGGCCCGCGGGACCCTGCCGTTGATGCGACATACGCCCTCCCGCCTGGTGCACGGCACGCTGCCGGGGACCGGCCTGCTGCCGGTGATCGTGTGCTGGTTCGAGCCCGATGCCCAGGGCCTGTTCATCGCCGCCGATCTCGAGCGGGGCAATGACTACCATCGCCTCTGTCGATGGCGACCGCCGGCAGCGCCCGGGCGCCGTGCCCGCTGGCGGCCCTTCGCGCGCGCAGCGAGCGCCTGACGGGGCCCGCAGGCCATGCTGCGCGGCGCTGCAGGTCAGCCATCCGCCTCGGACTCGACGGACCATCCCAGGGCAGTGTAGAGCTTGCCGGCCAGCGAACGGGCGGCCTCGGCGTGTTCGCTCATGCCCGCCCGGCCCGCCCGACCGCTCGCCAGGATGAGCGACCGGGCGATGTCCGGGTCGGCGATTCGGCCCGCCCGCAGCGGATCGAGGCGGGCCCAGCAGCGATCCCACAGCCCGAAGTCGGCGGAGTCGGCGGCGACGCTCAACAGCAGCGTCGCCGAGAACACCTCCAGCGCCATGTGGCGGTGGCGCTCGGCCCGGGCCAGCGTCTCTTCGAGGCGGTGAAGGGCGGTGATCGAGCGGCCGCGCTCGACGGCGACCAGGGCCAGGTAGCAGTCCACATCACGGGGCCCGTCGAAGCCGATCGCGTCGAGCAGGGTCTCCGCCGCGTGGTAGCGCTCCTCGGCTTCGTCCCATGCCTGACGGTGTCGCGCGAGGTCGCCCAGGGTCGTCTCGGCCAGCGCCTGGCGCTCGCGGCTGCCCGACCGTCGAGTGGCCTGGAGCGCTGCCCGGGCGTTGACCTCGGCGCTCTCCATCTGCCCCCGCTTCCACTCGGTCCAGGCGCGGTAGAGATACAGCCGCCCGGCGAGGGCCGGCCGGATCGCCGGCGGGATGCAGTGGTCGGCGCTGCCATCCGCGGCGTCCTGCAGTCGCGCGACACCGTCGGCGAGGGCGCGCTCGGCCTCGTCGAGACGCCCCTCGAGCATGCGGCAGAATCCGATGAAGGCCAGCGCCTCGATCGCCGCTCGCCGGGTATCCGCCCGGTCGGCGCTGGCCAGCGCCCGGTCGAACCAGCGCACCGCCTGACCGGGTTGCCCGTCGATGAGTGTCCGCCCCATCTGCAGCTCGGCGCGGGCGAACGCCGACGGATCGTGGCCGACGAGTCGCAGCTGCCGGCGCGCGTGGCGTTGGGCCGCGTCGACCCGGCCCTCGACGAGGCAGTGGGCGATCCAGGACGCACGCAGCCGGGTTCGCGGTCGTGAGTCCGGTGCGTAGGGCAGCCGCCTCATCGCGCGCAAGGCGAGGTGCACCGCGTCGGCCACCGCCTCCATCTCGCCGCGGCCACGGCGCTCTTCGAGCACGTCGAGCAGGCGGCTCAGGCCGGCGTCGGGCACCCCGCCGGCGATGAAATGGCGGGCGATCGCCACCGGGTCGTCGCCGTCGGCCTCGAGCACCGATGCGCAGGCCAGATGCCATCGGCTCAGGCGCGACGCCCGTCGGGCGCGGTTGAGCAGCGCCTCCCGCACGCCCGGGTGGGCCAGCGTGAAGCGGCTGTCGGAGTCGATGCGGGCGAGGCCGGCGTCGAGCAGTCGCTCCCGCCCGTCGTCGGCGGGAATGTCGAGCATGTGATCGACGACCCGCCGCCAATGGGCCTCGTCGACGCTCATGCCCAGGGCGGCGGCGCCTTCGAGCGTCGCGCAGCTCTGCCCCTGCAGCACCCGCTCGACCCGCTCGGTCCAGCCGTCTCCGAAGCCGCCGATCCGGGGCGGCGGCGTGCGGCGCACCGGCCGATGACCCCGGCGCCCCTCGACCAGCAGGCCGCCATCGAGCCACCGGCGTACGATCTGCTCGGCATACAGGGGGTTACCGCCGCTCTGCTCGGCGAGCATGTGCGCGGTCGTCCGGTCGATGGGCAGGCGCCGCGACAGCATCTGGCCGATCCCGTCGGCATCGAGCGGCTGCAGCTCGACCTGGACCGTCGCGCGCTCGGCGAGGCGGACGACCGTATCGCCCCGGGTCTCGTAGGTGGCCACGAACAGCACCGGCAGTTCGGGGTGGCGGTCGTGCACGTGCTCGACGAAGCGTTCGGCGGACGGGCTGTGGTGCACATCGTCGAGCACCACCAGAATCGGCCGACGCCGCGACAGCCGCGCGAGCCCCTGACTGAACGTCTCGAAGCGCTCCGCCCGGGACGCGATGGACACCACGCCGCTGTCGCGTCCTTCGCCGAAGCGCCCCCGCGGATCGAGCGCCGCGCACATCGCCCGGGCGAGTGGATCGCTGGTCGGCAATCCGAGCGCAGCCGCGGTGCGCTCGATGCGCGCCTGCGCGGCGAGCCCGGTGGTGCGCAGGTGGCGGTTCCACATCGTGCGCAGGCCGGCGCCGGGATCGTCCGCGTCGAAGATCGCCCGCATCACCGAGACGGCGCCCACCTCGTGCGCCCGTTGCGCCAGCCAGTCGAGCAGGCGGGTCCGCCCGAGGCCCGGGGCGCCGCGCACCGTGACCACGCCCGTCGATCGTCGCTCGACCATGCCGCGCAGCGCCGACCAGACGGCGTCCCGCACGTCGATCCGCCCGGCCATCGTCGACGGCCGGAGGTCGAACAGCGCCTGGGCCAGATCGGCGGGCGGGACCGGCGCCGAAGGCCGCGGCGGTTCGCGCCAGTGCTGAGGGCAGGGCGGGGGACCGGGTTGCCCGCCGGTGGGCGCCGACCAGGTGCCTTCGTCCACCGCGACGAAGACCGGCGGCGCCAGCAGCGTGCGTTCGCCGTCGGCCTTGCGTTCGGACACCGTCGACTCGCCGACGTCGGACGGCTCCAAGTCGCCGACCTCGGTGATCGAGGCGTCGTCGAGGGATGACGGCAGCCCGGCATCCGAACCCAGCGAGTCGGCGGGCGGCGCGTCGTCGGGCAAGGCCAACAGCGCCCAGGCCGCGTCGGCGGCCCGCCGGAAGCGTCGGGCGGGGTCTTTGGCGAGCAGCCGCTCGATCCAGCGGCTCAGGCCGCTCGGGACCGGTCGGCGGCTGACCAGCGGTGGCGGCGCGTCCGACTGCTGGGCCCGCAGGATCTCGCTCGAACCCTCGCCGCGGAAAGGCGGTCGCCCGCTCGCCAGGGCGTAGGCGGTGCAGCCGAGCGCGTACAGATCGGTCCACGGCCCGATCTCGCGGAAGGCACACCGGATCTGCTCGGGGGCCATGAAAGCCGGCGTGCCGCTCAGCGTACCGCTGGTCGGGGCGTCGTCGAGGCTCAGCGCGAGACCGAAGTCGGTGATCACCGCCCCGCGGGACGACCACATCACGTTGCTGTCCTTGAGGTCTCGATGCACCACCCCCCGGGCGTGCGCGTGGGCCAGGGCGTCGAGCAACGTCAGCAGCACGGCCCTCAAGGTCGGCCAGGTCAGCCGGCCCCGGCGGCCACGCAGGGGGCCGCCGTCGAGCCACTCCATCACCAGATAGGGCGCGCCATCGGGCAGCTCGGCCAGCCCGCGGGGCACCGTGCCGTGATCGTAGATGCCGACGATGCTGGGGTGGTCGAGCCCGGCCATGGCCCGGACCTCGTCGCCGAACATGCGCCGGAACTCGGCGGCCCGGCGCGCAGGCGCGGTCACGATCTTGACCGCCACCGGCGACTGCGTCTGCACGTGTCGCCCATACCAGACGGTCGCCATCGCGCCGCGACCGGCACGATTTTCGAGCTGATAAGGGCCGAGCCTCATCGGCAGGCCACCTCCTCACGCGCGGTCGGAATTCGACGCGTTGCTTTCGAGCTGTATCCGTTCGAGTCTACTCGCCCGTTCACGTCGCGGCCATCACCACGATCGTCACGATCGTCGGCGTCGGCTCACCGCAGGCCGAAGCGGGTCATCTTGCGCTTGAGGGTGTTGCGGTCGATGCCCAGGCGGCGGGCTGCGGGGGCGATGCGCCCGTCGCTGGCGGCCAGCGCGGCGACGATCGCGCGGTGCTCGACGGCCGCGACCTGCTCGGCGAGCGGGCGCGTCTCCGGCAGGGGCGTGTCGGGCGAGACGCCCTCGGCGGGACCCGGCTCGCGTCCGGTGCCCGGCGCGTTCGCCGGCGATCCGGCCGCCGCGCGCCGAATCTCGGGCGCCAGGTCTTCGAGGTCGACGACGTCGTCGCAGAAGACCGTCCAGCGGCGTACTTCGGCCAGCAGCTCGCGCACGTTGCCCGGCCAGTGCCAGCGGTGCAGCGCCGCCCACGCGCGCCGGGTCGGCCGCAGGCCCTCGCGGTCGCTCTGCCGCAGGCCGAGCCGCACGAGCGCCTCGAGGTCGCCGAGTCGATCGCGCAGGGCCGGCACCTCGAGGATCGCGCCGCGCAGTCGGTAGTAGAGGTCTTCGCGGAACGCGTCCGCGGCGACCATCGCCCGCAGGTCACGGTGGGTGGCCGCGATGATGCGCACATCGACCCGCACCGGGCCCTCGCCGCCCACCCGGCGGATGGTGCCCTCCTGCAGCGTGCGCAGCAGCCGGACCTGCACCGACAGCGGCATCTCGCCGACCTCGTCGAGAAACAGCGTGCCGCCGTCCGCCTGCTCGAACAGCCCGCGACGGCGGCCGATCGCGCCGGTGAACGCCCCCGGCTCGTGGCCGAAGAGCTCGCTCTGCAGGACACCCTCGGCGAACGCCCCGCAGTTCTCGGCGACGAAGGGCGCGTCGCGGCGGGGGCCCGCGGCGTGGATCGCCCGCGCGACGCGCTCTTTGCCGGTGCCCGTCTCGCCGAGAACCAGGACCGGCACATCACTCGCCGCCACCCGGGCCAGCCGTCGGGCCAGCCGCCGCATCGCCTCGGTATCGCCGACGAGATTGGCGGTGACGGTCGAGACCCGCGCCCGCAGGCGAACGACCTCTTCACGCAGCGCCCTGATCTCGGGGAAGCCGTCGATGTCGAGCCGCACCTCGCGCACCGGCTCCGGGTGCAGATCGGGCACGAAGCGCGGGGGGATGACCTGCAGCATGCGGGCGTCGAGCAGACCGGCGCAGACCAGGATGACCCACAGCGTCTGGGCCTGCGGCGTGCCCGCCGAGAGCACGATATCCAGCGGGCGGTCGTCGGGCAGGGCCTCGATCACGGGGCCGAGCGCGGCGAAGAGCGCGGCGTGGTCGGACGGATCGGGCAGTTCGAGCGGCACCACCTCGGCCTCGATGCCGCTGTATCCCAGGTCGTGGGCCAGCGCGTGGGCGCCGGCCCGCGACCGGCGGGGCGTCAATACGATCGCCGCGTCGTAGGTCGTCGAGCCGGCGGTGATCAGGCGCATGACCGGCCCCGGATCACCCGAGCGGGGGCGGCCGGCTCGATCGGACCACGTCAGCAGGCGTCGGCTCTCTGGTGCATCGTCCATCACTTGTGGTGAGTAGCGCACCGGTCTGGATGGTGCAAGATGCATCAGCCCGTCTCGCGAGGCCCGTCGGCATGCGGCCTGCCGCCCTGGCACGGCGGTTGCTGACAACCTTGACCGTCTGCGTTCGTTCCTCTTGGAGTCTTCGTCATGTCGCTCGACCACACGCCCCGCGCCGCGCCCACCCCCGCTCACCTGGAGACCTCCATGAACCCTCACGACACCGTCGGCGCGCGCGCGCCGGTCCACCCCTCGGCCACCGGCCTGCCGCCCAACGCGCGGATCCTGGCGGGGCCCGATGTCTGGCTCGAGTCCCGGGCCGTCGAGCAGCTGGCCCGGGTCGCCGCGCTGCCCGCGTGCCGCTGCGCCGTCGGCCTGCCCGATCTGCACCCCGGCCGAGGCATACCCATCGGCGCCGCGTTCGACTTCGACGGCGAGGTCCGCCCGCGGCTGGTCGGCGGCGACGCCGGCTGCGGCGTGCGCCTCGTGGCCATCAAGAAGCTCAAGCACAAGGGCGACAGCCTGCTGCGGCGGCTCGCGGATGTGATGCACGGCCCGGCCCTGCCCGCCTGCGACGACCGCGCCCTGCTGGCCGCCGTCTGGCGCGCCGGACCCGCCGGCCTGGCCGAGGTCGAGGGCGTGCCCGACGCGCTCGCGGCGCTCGCCGCCACCGAGGCGGCCGATCCGGCGCCGAGCGACGACGACGGGCCCCTCGCCGCGCCGTGGCGGCCCAGCTTCGCCGAGCAGCTGGGCACCATCGGCGGCGGCAATCACTTCGTCGAGCTCAGCCGCGTCGACCGGGTCGTCGACAAGGCCACCGCCCGCGGGCTGGGCCTGACCGCGGGCGGCTGGGCGGTGGTGGCCCACTCCGGCTCCCGCGGGCTGGGCGGGCACATCGCCGGGCTGTACGACGAGACGCCGCTGGTCGACGGCCCCGCGCTGCGCACCTATCTCGCCCGGCTGCGCGGCGCACTGAACTACGCCCGGGCCAATCGGCTCGTCCTCGTGTGGCGGCTGCTCGACGCCTTGGGCGCCGCCCGCGCGAGCCGCATCTCGGGCGGGTTCGACCTGATCCACAACACCGTGCTCCCGCTCGCGCCGGGCCGCTGGCTGCACCGCAAGGGCGCCGCGCCCGCCGCGGCCGGCGAGCCGACGATCGTGCTCGGCAGCCGCGGCACGCCGAGCTGGGTCATGCGGGGCTGCGGTCGGGCCGAGACGCTGTGCTCGGTGGCCCACGGCGCCGGTCGCAAGATGGGGCGCTCCGAGGCGGTGGCCAAGCTGCGCGGCAAGCACGACCGCCGCACGCTCAACCGCACCGCCACCGGCGGGCACGTCTTCTGCGACGACGCGCGGCTGCTGCTGGCCGAGCACCCCGACGCCTACAAGCCCATCGAGCCCGTCGTCGCGGCCATCGAGGCCGCCGACGCCGCGCGGCGGGTGGCGGCGCTGGTGCCCTACGCCAACTTCAAGACCGGCGGCGGCCGGAGGGACTGATCATGCGCCGGCGCAACCCGATCGGCCGCGCGCTGGGCGAGCGGTCGCGCGACCACGATCTTCAGCGGGCGACCGGTCCGCTGGTCCGCTTCCTGCGCAGTCGAGCCGGCCGCCGGTGGAGCGCCGTGCACAGCGAGCTCTGTCGCTCGCTGCCGCCGGGCAAGATCGGCGATCAGCTGCGCGAGCTGGTCTGTGACTTCGTCACGACGGACGTCGAGCGGCGTGCCGGCGTCCCGGGCGTCTTCGATCGTGGCGGCCGATGCCCGCTCTACAGCTGGCCGAGCCGTGGCTGGGGGGTGAAGTTCTACGCCGACCCGACGGACGGCACGCTGCGGGAGGCCCCGCCGCCGCCGCCCGAGCCCGCCGTGCCCGAACCCATCACCCGGATCGATCGCGGAGACGGGCTGCTCTACCTCAAAGACAATGGCATCTGGTACGCCGCCCAGCTGCGGCCCGTGCCCCGTGGGCGACCGCCGCTCGACCAGTGGCTGCGCGCGGCGGCCGATGCCAAGAGCGCCGATCGCCGACGCGCCCTGTACGGCCGCGGCCGACACTACGCCGTCTGCAAACGCCAGCTCGATCGCCGGACGCTGCGGCGGGCCGGCTTGGAGAACGACCGATGACCACCCTGATCCAGATCAGCGCCGGCACCGGCCCGGTGGAGGTCCGGCGCTTCGTCGCCCGGCTGGCCACGCCGCTGCGCATCGCGCTCGATGACGCCGGCTGCCCGATCGACGCCGAGATCCGCCACGGCGACGCGGACGCGCCGCGGTCGCTGGCGTTCGTGCTGGACGGCGTCGAGCCCGACGCGCCCGTCTTTCGACCGTGGCTCGGCACCCACTGTCGGATCGATACCAGCCGCGGGCGCGGCGCGCGCAAGCGATGGTATGTCGGGGTATCGGCGATTCGCTGGCCCAGCGGGACGCCGCCGACGCTCGACCCGGCCGATCTCGACGTCACAGCGTGCCGCGCGGGCGGGCCGGGCGGGCAGCACGTCAACAAGAGCGAGACCGCCGTGCGCATCGTGCACCGGCCCACGGGCCTGCAGGTGCGCGCCGATCGCGAACGCAGTCGGGCGGCCAACCACCGCGCTGCCGAGCACCGCCTCGCGTCGCTGCTCGAGATGCGCGCGGTCGGGCGCGAGGCGCGGGCCCGGGATGCCGCATGGCGGGCACACCACCACCTCGAGCGTGGTCGCCCGGTCATGACCTGGCGCGGTGTGCCTTTGCAGCGGATCTGAAGCCGCGCTGGAGAGCCCGGGCGGTGCGTTCTTCGGCGATCAGAGCTTGCGCACGGTGTCGCCGACCGCGATGGCGCCGCCCTTCACCGTACGGGCGTAGACCCCGCGCAGCCGCAGCGCCCGGCCCGCCTCACTGTTGACGAAGAGCATCGCCGGCATGCCGTAGCGCTGGACGAACTTCTTGCAGCCGGTGTGCGCCTTGGGGGTGATCTCGATGACCGCCTCGCCCACCTGCAAGCGGGCGCCCACCGGCAGGTTGTCTTCGGCGAGGTCGAGGTCGACGTAGAGCTGGTCCCCGGCGAGCGCCCAGCGGTCTTCGCTGCCGGCGATCAGCTGCGCGAGCCGGGTATTGATCAGCGTCAGCTCGGCGTCGGGGTTCACGTCGCGGCCTTTGGCGACGTAGCGCTCGCGCCAGTTGTCGCCCTCGAGGCCGGCCTCGACGAGCAAGTGCCCCTGTTCGAGCGTCTCGCGGGCCTCGACCGTCGGCCGGCGCACGATCATCCGCAATGTGCCGCCGTCGGCCGGTGCGGCCTTGATGTGGGTCAGGCCTCTCTCGAGGGCGTCGGCGTCGAGGTGCGAGTCGGACATGGGCTGCTCCAGGGGTGGCGTTCGACCGGATGACCGTAGATGACTCCGCCGGCAGTGCCAATACGGTTGCGTTGGCCGGGGCCGTCGATGTCATGTCAGTGCTGTCATGGGTGTGATGTGTGCTGTATGGCATATGGCACATGGTGCATGGCATATGCCATCTGCCATGCCCGGATATGTCAGCGCGCCGGCTCGCCCCGGCGCATCTCCTGCAGCCCGACCTGCATCGCCTCGCGGACCCGATCGCGCAGGGCCTCGACCTCCAGACCGTCGCTGGCGATCGGCGGCAGGAAACGCACCCGGGCCAGGCCGGGGTGGGTGACCGCCGAGCCCAGCGGGTGCAGCTCGTGGGCGCCGTCGATGAGCATCACGACCACCGGCGCCCCGCTCGCCTTGGCGATGTGAAAGGCGCCCTTCTTGAACGGCAGCAGCTCGCCGCCGCGACCGCGGGTGCCCTCGGGCGCGATGATGACCGTCAGCCGTTCGCGGGCCATGCGCGCGGTCGCGCGGTCGAGCACCCGCTTGGCCTTGTCGGTGTGCCCGCGGTCGATGAGCAGAAAACCCAGCGCCCACAACGCGACGCCGACCAGCGGGATGCGCAGCACCTCGCGCTTGATGCACGGCACGCCGCCGCTGGGCTGCACCGCGGTGACCAGCATGGCATCGAGCAGCGAGGAGTGATTGAAGACCATCACCCGCATCTCGCGGCTGCTGGCGTGCTGCCAGCCCTCGACCCGCAGCTCGACCCGCTGGATGAACAGCATCACCCGGGCCCAGATCCGCAGAAACGCGGGCGTCAGCCAGGCGGAGAAGCGGCCGAGCGTCAGCAGGGAGACCGTGATGGCCAGGACCGCCCAGGCGAAGGTGAAGCCCCAGCCGAAGACGAATTGCACGCCGGTCATGAACCAGCCGATGCGGGCCCGGGCGCCGGCGCGCGGCAGGGGGTCGCGCTCGGCGGAGACCGAGGCGGACTGTGCCGATGGCGATGGGGCGGACGAGGATTTGATGACGGGGCCTCCGGCGCGAGCGGGGCCATCCTGCCCGAAGCGTACGGCTCGATCCACCGTCAACGCCCCACAAACGGACGCGGCGCGTGGGGGGCGGGGATGGTACAACACGGCCATGAGTCGCCCGATCCCGCTCGCCGAACGCCCGCTGCCCGCGCTCGAAGCCGCGGAGCAGGCCCGCTATGGCCGCCACCTGCTGCTCGACGAGGTCGGCGAGGCCGGCCAGCGCCGCCTCAAGGCCGCCCGGGTGCTGCTCGTCGGCGCCGGTGGCCTCGGTTCGCCGGCGGCGCTCTATCTCGCGGCGGCCGGCGTGGGCCGCCTCGGCGTGGTCGACTTCGACGTGGTCGACCGCAGCAACCTGCAGCGGCAGGTGCTCTATCGCGAGGCCGACGTCGGACGCCCCAAGGTCGAGGCCGCCGCCGAGGTCTTGCGCGCCCGCAATCGGCACATCGAGGTGGTCGAACATCGGCTGCGGCTCGACGCGGGCAACGCCGAGGCCCTCGCCGCCGACTACGACGTCATCGTCGACGGCGCCGACAACTTCGCCACCCGCTACCTGACCAACGACCTCGCGGTGCTCTCCGGGCGGCCGCTGGTCTACGCGGCGATCTTCCAGTTCGACGGACAGGCGGCGGTCTTCGCCCACGACGGCGGGCCCTGCTATCGCTGCCTGTACCCCGAGCCGCCGCCGCCCGCGCTGGCGCCCAACTGCGCCGAGGCGGGCGTGCTCGGCGTCCTGCCCGGGCTCCTGGGGCTCATCCAGGCCACCGAGGCGCTCAAGCTGCTCCTGGGGCGCGGGCGCTCGCTGGCCGGGCGCCTGCTGACGGTCGACGCGCTCGAGATGCGCTTCCGCGAGCTGAAGGTGCCGCGTAGTCCGCAATGCCCGGTGTGTGGCGACGCGCCGCGCATCACGTCGCTGGCCGATACGGCGGCCAGCTGCGCCGCGCCGGGCGAGACGGCGCAGAGCGAGTGGGACCTGACCGTCGCCGCCTATCACGCGCTGCGCGAGGGCGGGCAGCCGCATGTCCTGGTGGATGTGCGCACGCCGTCTGAGGTGGCCGCCGAGACCCTCGACGGGCTGTCGCTGCCGCTCGATGCGCTGCCCGATCGGCTCGACGCGCTGCCCCGTGAGGGCCCGATCGTCGTCCTGTGCCGCAGCGGCGGGCGCAGCGCCCGGGCGACGGCGTTGCTGCGGCGCCACGGCTTCGAAGCGCACAATGTGCGCGGCGGCCTGCTCGCGTGGAAAGCCGCCGGATACGCGGTGCGCACGCCCTGAGGGCGTCGCGAGCGCACCGGCAGCAGAGGGGGGACCGTATGGCCCGAACCGAGATACCCGGCGCCGGGGGCGCCTGGGCCCACGCTCTGCCGCTGGCGCGGGATCCGATCGGGCTCGCGAATCGGCTGCGCGACCAGGGGCCCGTCGTGCCGATGAAGGTCGGCTGGGCCCGCATCTTCCTGCTCAACGCCCCGGCGGCGGTTCGCCGGGTGCTGGTGGACAACGTCGGGCCCTACCGCAAGCGGACCCGGGGCTACGACAAGCTGCGCATGAGCCTGGGCAACGGGCTGGTGACCAGCGAGGGGGACTTCTGGCTGCGGCAGCGGCGCATCGCGCAGCCGGCCTTTCGCAAGAAGGCCCTGGCCGGTTTCGCCGGGATCATGGCGCGCCGCGCGCTGCACACCGCCGATCGTCTGGCCGAGCGGGCGCAGCAGGGCCCCGTCGACGTCGTCGGGCCGCTCAACCGCATGGCCCTCGAGATCGTCGCCGAGGCGCTGTTCGGGGCCGAGGTCGACGGGCTCGCCGACGACATCGAGCGCGGGGTCAGCGATCTGGTCGAGCCGTTCTGGCTCTACACCACCGCGCTGTATCCGCGCCCGGAGCTCGTGCCGCGGCCGCTCAACTGGCGCTTCTGGCGCAGTCGCCGGGCGATGCGCCGCGCCATGCGGCGACTGGTCACCGAGGCCCGCCGCCGACCCGACGACGCGCGGGATCTGATCTCGATGCTGATGACCGCGCGCGATCCCGAGACGGGCGAAGCGATGAGCGACGCCCAGCTCATCGACGAGGGGCTCACGCTCGTCGGCGCGGGGCACGAGACGACCGCCAACGCGATGGCGTTCGGGCTCGATCTGCTCGCCCGGCACCCGGCGGTGGTCGAGCGGGTGGCCGCGGAGGTCGATGAGGTCCTCGGCGACGCCGCGGGACCCGACGCCGGGCAGATCCTGGCGCTGCGCTATACCCGGCAGGTCGTCGACGAGATCTTGAGGCTGCATCCGCCGGTCTGGATGCTCGCCCGCAGCGTGCACGAGGACGACGTGCTGTGCGACGTGCCGATCCCGGCGAGGTCGTACGTGCTGGTCTCGGTCTACAGCATCCACCGTGACCCGGCGCTGTGGACCGATCCCGAGCGGTTCGATCCCGATCGCTTCGCGCCGGACGCGCCGACGCCCGATCGCGGCGCGTATCTGCCCTTCAGCCGCGGGCGCCGGCAGTGTATCGGCGATCGCTTCGCGTTGATGGAGGCCGTCTGCGCCCTCGGTCTGCTCTGTCGACGGTTCACCATGGCGCCCGACGGGCCGCCGCCGGTGCTCAAGCCGGCGCTGACCCTGCGCACGCGGGGGCCGATCCGGGTGCGCCTGACGCCGCGCTGACCGGCGAGTCTGCGGCTGCAGGCGGTCGGCGGCCGAGCCATCCGCGCATTGCCGTCCGGTGCGTCGCGGATTCTGCGGCGGGATGGCGCGTGGGACCATGACGGTCTGCCGACGAGGCCGCGGGGGGATGCCGACGACCATGGTTCAGCAGAACGCTTCTGTCGCGCGCGGATCCTCGGGGCTGCTCGTCGCGTTGTGGGCGGTCTCCTGCGTCGCCGTCCTGGTGGCGGCCTGCGATACCCCCGACCGCGGGCGCACGGCGCCGAAAGCCGAGGCCGGTCGCATCGCGCTGAGCGACTGGTCGTTCGCCGACGAGGGCAGCGTTCCGCTGGACGGGCAGTGGCATTTCACCTGGGACGCCCTGGTACCGCCCGGCCAGCCGCTGCCGCAGACGATCGAGATGCCGGTGCCCGGGCCCTGGACCGCCGGCACCATCGACGGCGCGCCGGTGCCCAGCTATGGCTGGGGGACCTACCGGGTCATCATCGATCTGCCGCCCGGCGAGCGGCTGCTGGCCCTGGACCTGCCCGCCATCCGCACCGCATTCAGGCTCTACGTCGACGGCGAACTCGCCGCCCGCGCCGGCCAGCTCAGCGACGCCCAGGGTGAGGTCTATCCGGCCTATGCGCCGCAGATCGTCTACATCGACATCGATCGCCCGCAGGTCGAGCTGACCCTGCAGGTGGCCAATCAGCACCATCGCAGCGGCGGCATCACCCACTCGCTGATGCTGGGCGAGCCGCCGGTGGTCGTCGACGCGGCCATCCGGCGGGCGGGCAGCGACTGGCTGCTGGTGGGCGCCATCTTCGTGATGGCCATCTATCACCTGGGCCTCTTCGCCGTGCGCCGCCAGGAGCGGGCGGCGATGTACTTCGCGGTGTACTGCGTGCTCGTCTGCAACCGGCTGCTCCTCACCGGCGACATGGCGTTCTTCCACGTCTTCCCCGAGGCCGATCTGCGCTATGTGCTGCGCTTCGAGTACATCACGTTCGTGCTCATCGGCCCGCCGTTCTGTCTGTTTCTGGCGTCGCTGTACCCGCGCACATGGCATCGGCGCGTGCTGCGCGGCATCGTCGGGCTCACCGGGCTGATGGTCATCGCCTTTCTGGTGGTGCCGCTGTCGGTGATGACCCGGATGCTGGTGCCGGTGCAGATGGTCATCGCGGCGGGCGTGCTCTACACCGGCTACAGCCTCTTCCGGGCGATCTATCTGCGGCTGGACGGGGCAGTGCTGTTCACCGCGGGCTTCCTGGCCCAATCGGTGACGGTCGTCAACGACATGCTGTACTTCAACGGCGTCTCCCCGGTGGGGCCGCTGGCGGTCTACGGCGCGTTCATCTTCATCACCTTGCAGACGATGGTCCTCTCGCGGCGCTTCGCGGGGGCCTACTCGATGGCCGAGAGCTACGCCTCGACGTTCCGCAAGTTCGTGCCGACGCAGTTCTTGCGGCGCATCGCCAAGGAGGGCCTCGAGTCGATCCGACTGGGCAACGTCGAAGCGGTCGACATCAGCATCCTCTTCAGCGACATCCGCTCGTTCACGACGATCTCCGAGCGCATGGGGCCCGACGAGGTCTTCGCGATGCTCAACGGCTACCTCTCGCGCATGGAGCCGCCGATCCAGGCGCAGGGCGGCTTCGTCGACAAGTACATCGGCGACGCGATCATGGCGCTCTTCGACCACGAGACCCGCCCCGACGGGGCGCGCAGCGCGGTCGAGGCGGCGCTGGGCATGCTCGATGTGCTCGCCGCCTACAACGCCGAGCAGGCCGCCGCCGGCCGCCCGCCGTTCGAGACCGGCATCGGGATCCACAGCGGCGAGGTCATGATCGGCACCGTCGGCAGCGATCAGCGCATGGACTCGACCGCCATCGGCGACGCGGTCAACCTCGCCGCGCGCATCGAGGGCATGACCAAGATGTACGACGCCGATCTGCTGGTCAGCGAGGATACCGTCGCGGCCCTCGGCACGGCCGACACCGACTATCTGGTGCGCTTCATCGACCGGGTGCGGGTGAAGGGCAAGCAGAAGCCGGTGGCGGTCTGGCAGGTGCTCGGCCGCGCGGGAGACCCACGACTGGCCCAGGTCGAGCCGCACCTGCCGATCTACGCCGAGGCGCTCGAACGCTACCTCGCGCGGGACTTCGAGGTCGCCGCGGCCGCGTTGAAGCGCTTCCTCGCGGCGGTGCCCGACGATACCGCCGCCGCGCTGCACCTCGACCGCTGCCAGCAGTTCGCCGGCGGCATCGACGATGACTGGGATGGCGTCGTCAGCCTCTCGACGAAGTGAGCCGGGCGCCGGGCATCAGAGGCCGCGCTCGAGCGTGCCCATGACCCGGCGGAACCCATCGACGATCGCGTCTTCGGCCGGGTGGCGGCCCTCGCTGACGATGGCCTCGCCGGCGACCCAGGCGCTGCGCACGGCCCGCGGGGTCATACCGAGGCACAGGTCGGCGAGCAGCGTGCCGGCCCGCGTGCCGGCGAGCGCCGGATCGCGCAGGTCGAGGGCGATCATGTCGGCCGGATGACCCGGGGCGAGCGCGCCGCAGTCGAGCCCCAGGCTGCGGGCGCCGTTCTCGTTGGCCATGGGCCACAGCACGTCGGCCGTATGCCGTCGGCCGTCGCGCTCGTCGGCGTGATGGGCCAGCACGTTGCGCCGCTCGTGTCGCAGGCGCAGGTTGTTCTCGATCTGGCTCAGCTCGCTCCACGGGTCGATGCGCGACTGGCCATCGCTGCCGATGGCGATGTGCGCCCGCCTGGCGAGCAGCTCGCCCGCCGGCAGGATGCCATCGCCGAGGTTGGCCTCGGTCAGCGGGCAGGCGACGATGCTCGGCCCGCGCTCCTCGATGAGATCGAGCGCCCGCCGATCGAGGTGGGTCGCGTGCACCAGGCTGCTGCGGGTATTGAGCAGGCCCTCGTCGGCGATGACCTCGACGGGCAGCCGACCGTACTCGGCCTTGCACGCCTCGAGCTCCGCCCGCTGCTCGCAGGCGTGGATGTGAACCGGCAGCTTCATGATCTTCTGGTGCTCGCTGATCGACCACAGCCACTTGCCGGTCACCGCCCGCACGCTGTGTGGCGCCATGCCGATCTCGACCCGCGGCTCGTGGCGCCAGGCCGCGTCGAGCGCGGTGACGGCGCCCAGGTAGCGATAGACGTCGCTGTCGATGAAGCGGCGCTGCAGCGGATCGGGCGCCTTGCGAAAGCCGGCGCGCCCGTAGGCCACCCGCAGCAGGGTGATGCGCAGCCCGACCTTGCGCGCGGCGGCGATGACCCGGTGGGCGAGGGTGTTCGGGTCGTCGTAGGGCGTGCCATCGGGCTGATGGTGCAGATAGTGGAACTCGCCGACGGTCGTGATGCCGGCGCGGGCCATCTCGAGGAAGGCCATCGCCGAGACCGCCTCGACCTGTTCGGGGTCGAGGGCGTTGGCCATGCGGTACATGACCTCGCGCCAACTCCAGAAGTCGTCTTGGCCCGCGGTGAGGTGCTCGGCCCGGCCGCGCAGCGCCCGTTGGAACGCGTGGCTGTGGGCGTTGACGACCCCCGGGACCAGCGCCGTTTCGCCGTGGTCGACGGCGTTGGCGTGGCGCGCCGCGTCATGGGGTCCCACGGCGACGACGCGCCCGTCGTCGATCGAGACCACGCCGTCTTCGATGACATCCCGATGACAGACGACGAAGCGGGCGCGGTGATGGGTCGCCATGGGCTGTCTCCGAGCGAGGGCGCAAGCGCTGCGCTCGTCGAGGATACCGTGAAGCCACCCGACCTGCATTGCCGGATGGGTGATTCGCGCGGTTGTTGCCGCCCCGCTGACGGCTTCGCCGAGATCGAGCACCCCGCCGAGCGGCCCGGTTGATCGGGGCCGGGGGCTGGGGCAGGCTGTCGGCCATGAAGCCCCATGACTCCGCCGGGCCGCCCGAGGCCGACGTCACCCCGCCCCGCATCGCCCTGGTCACCGGCGCGTCGCGCGGCATCGGCGCAGCCATCGCCCGGCGCCTCGCCGCGACGGGCCTGCGGGTCGTCTGCGCCGCGCGCGCGGTCGACAGCGTGCGCGCGCTCGCCGACGAGATCGGCGGGCTGCCCATCGCGCTCGACGTGACCGACGGCGACGCGATCGCGTCGGTCGGCGCGCGGATCGCCGCCGACTGGGGGCCGGTCGACGTCTTGATCAACAACGCCGGCGTCAGCAGCAGCGCGCCGCTCGACAAGCACAGCGACGCCGACTGGGATCACATGCTGGCGGTCAACCTCACCGGGCCCTTCCGGCTGTGCCGAGCGCTCGTGCCCGGTATGGCCGCGCGGGGCTGGGGGCGGGTGGTCTTCGTGGCCAGCAACGCCGGGCTGACCGGCTATCCGTATACGACCGGCTATTGCGCGTCGAAGCACGGGGTCGTCGGCCTGATGCGGGCGATGGCCGCCGAGCTGGCCCGCAGCGGCGTGACGGTCAACGCGGTCTGCCCCGGCTTCGTCGAGACCGACATGGCCCGCGACGCCATGGCCCGGATCACCGCGACCACCGGCCGCAGCCCGGAAGACGCGCGGGCGGCGCTGGCGCGGCTCAACCCCCAGAAGCGGCTGATCCAGCCCGACGAGGTCGCCGCGCTGGTGACCGCGCTCGTGGCCGACGACGCGTTGGGCATCAACGGCCAGGCGCTGGCCCTCGACGGCGGACAGGTGATGCATTGAGCGATTCGACGGGCGATGGCCGCATCGCGGCCGACCGCATCGTTCAGCCGGCGGGCTGGGCGCGGCCGCGGGGTTACAGCAACGGCATCATGGCCGAGGGGCGGGTGCTGGCCATCGGCGGGCAGGTGGGGTGGAACGCCCAGCAAGTCTTCGAGCGGCATGACTTCGTCGGGCAGTTCGAGCAGACCCTGGCCAACATCCGGGCGATCCTCGACGCGGCGGGCGCCGCGCCGGCGGATCTGGTCTCGATGACCTGCTACGTCACCGATCTCGACGCCTATCGCGCCAGCCTGAAGGCGCTGGGGCCGATCTGGCGCCGCCACCTGGGCAGGGCCTTCCCCGCCATGGCGCTGGTGGGCGTCAGCGGCCTCGTCGAATACGAAGCCCTCGTCGAGATCCAGGCCATGGCGGTGTTGCCCGGCGCCGCGCCACGCGAGCCCACAGGAGACATGACATGACGCCGACGCATTTTCGCTTCGAGGTGCGTGAACGGGTGGGCATCATCACCCTCGACCGCCCCGATCGGCTCAACGCGCTGACCTTCGCCAGCTACGAAGAGCTGCGCGACTTCTTCGTGCACCTCGACCGCCGCGACGACGTGCGGGCGATCGTCTTGCAAGGCAGCGGGCGGGCGTTCTGTTCGGGCGGCGACGTCGAAGACATCATCGGCGAGCTCTTCAGCCGCGACATGAAGGGCCTCCTGGCCTTCACCCGGGTGACCGGCGCGTTGATCCAGAACATCCGCCGGGTCAGCAAGCCGGTGGTCGCCGCGGTGCACGGGGTCGCGGTGGGCGCCGGCGCGGTCATGGCGCTGGCCTGCGACGTGCGCATCGCCGGCCCCAAGGCGCGCTTCGGCTTCATCTTCCCGCAGGTCGGGCTGTGCGGCGCCGACATGGGCGCGGCGTACCTCTTGCCGCGCATCGTCGGCGCGGGGCACGCCTCCGAGCTGCTGTTCACCGGCGAGATCATCCGCGCCGACCGCGCGGCGAGCATCGGGCTGGCCAATCGGGTGGTCGACGATCCGCAGGCCGAAGCGCTGGTGCTGGCGACCAAGCTGGCCCGCGGGCCGGCGTTCGCCCACGCGATGACCAAGAAGATGATCGAAGACGAGGCGACGCTGTCGCTCGAGGCCGCCATCGAGGCCGAGGCGCAGGCGCAGGCGATCTGCATGGCGCACCCCGACTTTCGCGAGGCCTACGACGCCTGGGTCGAGAAGCGCCCGCCGCGGTTCGAGGGCTTCGGGGGCGACGACGGCGAAGGGCAGGGCACATGAAGCGGCCCGGCAGCTCGGCGGACGACCTGGGCGTATTCTTCAACGACTGGCACGGCGCCGTCGCCGACAAGGCGGCGACCTTGGCCGCCGAATGGGTCGTCGATCTGGAAGCCGACGATCGTGAGCGCACCCGCGAGGCGGCGCGTCGGCTGGCCGCCGCGGGGCTCCTGGCCTACTGCGTGCCCGAGCGCTTCGGCGGCGCGGCGGTCGGGCGGCCCGACGGGGTCGATACCCGCGCGCTGACGCTGGTCCGCGAGGCGCTGGGCTGGGCCGACGGGCTGCTCGACACCGCGTTCGCCATGCAGGGGCTGGGCAGCTACCCGATCACGCTCGCCGGATCCGACGCGCAGAAAGCGCGCTACCTGCCGGGGGTCATGGCCGGCGAGCGGCTGGGCGCCTTCTGCCTGACCGAGCCCGAAGCCGGCAGCGACGTGGCCTCGATGCGCTGCCGGGCCCGCCGCGCGGGCGATCGCTACATCATCGACGGCGAGAAGGCCTGGATCAGCAACGCGGGGGTCGCCGGGCAGTATGTGCTCTTCGCCACCGTCGACCCCGAGGCCGGGCGGCGGGGCATCACCGCGTTCGTCGTCGAGCCCGACGACCCCGGCCTGAGCGTCGAGCCGATGCAGGTCATCGCGCCGCATCCCATCGGCCGGCTGAGGTTCGACGGGTGCGCCATCCCGGCCGAGCGGCGCCTCGGGGCCGAGGGCGATGGTTTCAAGCTGGCGATGCGCACCCTCGATGTCTTCCGCACGACCGTCGGCGGGGCGGCGCTGGGCATGGCCCGACGCGCGCTGGACGAAGGGCTCGATCGCGCGCTGCGGCGCCGTCAGTTCGGCAAGCCGATCATCGAGCAGCAGCAGATCGCGGCCTACCTCGCCGACAGCGCGACCGAGCTCGACGCTGCGCGGCTGCTCGTCTTCCGCGCGGCCCATCTGCGAGACACGGTCGAGCGGCGGGTCAGCACCGAGGTGGCCATGGGCAAGCTCTTCGCGACCGAGGCGGCCCAGCGCGTGATCGACCGCGGCGTGCAGATCCACGGCGGGCTGGGCGTGACCCGCGGATCGGCCGTCGAGCGGCTGTACCGCGAGATCAGGGCCCTGCGGATCTACGAGGGCACCAGCGAGATCCAGAAGGTGGTGATCGCCGCCGGTTTGAAGGCGCGTCGTTAGGGACCGGAAGGAAACGAGTCGATCCACCGAGGGCGTGAGATCGCGCGCCAGGGCCGAGCGCCCCTGCAGGTCGCGACGAAGTCGTACCAGGGCGTACGTCGAGGAAGCGGCCGAAGCGGCAAGCCGGCCCTGGCGTGTGAGGTCGCGTCCGAATGGACGACTTGTTTCCTGACGGTGCCTTAGCCGACCCCGTCAGCTCGGCGGGCGGCCGTGGGTCCGGCGCAGCCGCTCGAGCGCGTCGCGGGCGTGCCGGGCATCGCGGCCGAGGCCGTCGAGCTGGGCGATCACGAGCTTCCAGGCCCGCGCCGCCCGGCGGGCTTTGCCGGCCGACGTCGCGATGCGCGCCGCCCGCTCGGCCATGCGCGGCACATCCGGTTCGAGCAGATCGCTCTGATACAGCGGAGCCAGCCGGCCGAAGACCTCGTCCCACGCCGTCCAGTCGCCGTCGGTCGCCAGACACGGCAGCAGGCACGCGCGGAAGATGAGCCCCAGCTCCAGGCGGTGGCTGGCGTCGCAGCGGCGGATGACCTGCTCGAAGCGCTGGCGGGCCTCGGCGCTGCGGGCGGTCTCGAAGAGCACGAGGGCCAGGTTGCCGTCAGCCGCCAGGGCGTCCACCGAGCCCAGCCCGCCATAGAGTCGGCTGCTCTCGCGGTAGTGGGTCTCGGCGCCGTCGAGATCGCCGCCATAGCGCGCGATGTCGCCGAGCAGGTTCGCCGCGTGCGCCTGGCCCCAGCGGCTGCCGGCGCGGGCATACGCCGCCCGAGCGCCGGTGGCGTGCTGCCGGGCCATCTCTCGGTCGCCGCTTCGACGGGCCAGATCGGCCAGCGCCGCGAGCACGTTGGCCCGCATCAACTCGTCGTCGGCGCCCTGGTGTTCGAGGGCGATGCGATACGCCGCCTCGGCGCCGACGGGATCACCCGACGCCAGGCGCATGCCGCCCTCGAGCAGGCGGGCGTTGGCCTCGAGCGTCGGCTCGCCGGCCGCGGTGGCCCGATGCGCCGCCGCGATGACCAGCGGCAGCCCGTGGGCGATGCCCTTGGTGGTGCTCATGGCCCGGCCGCGCTCGAGCAGGGCGGTCGACAGGATCCGGTCGTCGCCCAGGCGCTCGGCGTCGACCGTGGCGTGGCGCGCGTGGCGGGCGGCGTCGGCGGTCGCGCCGCGCACCCAGCACAGCCGGGCCCAGCGCACCCGGGTCACCAGCCACTCGCGGTGCCGTCGCGGCCAGCGCAGCTTGCGCAACGCCCGACAGCGGGCGACCAACGCCCGGTGCGCGCCGGCGACCTGCTTGCGGCTCAGCGCGGTATCGGCGGCGTCGAGCAGCGGGGCGAGGCTCTCCGACCAGGCCCGGGCGTGCATCAGGTGCCGCGCGCGGCGGGCCGGCGGGCACTGTCGCCGAGCGAGCATCGCCGCGCACGTCCGATGCCCGTCGACGAATCGGCCGGCGCGACGGGCGTCTTCGAGCAGCGTCTCGCGCAGGGTGGGGTGCCCGAACGACCAGCGGTGCGCGCCATGGCCCGCGAGCAGCCCGGCGTCGAGCAGGCTGTCGATGACCGCCGCGTCGGTCGGGATGACCCCGGCCTCGGCGCAGACCGCGTGCCACTCGTGGGTATCGACCGTCTGCCCCAGCATGGCCGCGAGCTCGAGGGCCGGCGTCGGCTCGGGGCCGACGATGTCGGCCAGCCGCTCGCGCCAGATGGAGCGCACCCCGTCGGGCAGAGCGTCGTCGGCGCCCGGACGCAGCCGAAAACCCGTCGGCCCGTCCTCGAAGGCGCCCTGCGCCAGCCACCGCTCGAGCAGCGCCTCGGCGAAGCGCGGGTTGCCGCCGGCGCGCTCGACGACCGTTGCGAGCAGCGCGTCGTCGAGGGGCAGGCGCTCGCCGATCTGGGCGACCATCGCCGCGTCGGAGAGCGGCTGCAGGACCAGCCGCTGTACGCCCGGCTGGCCGGTGATCCGGTCGAGCAGCTCGCGGACCGTGCCGTCTTCGGTGAGGCCCGCCTCGCGCACGGTGCAGACGAAGAGGATGGGCAGCTCGCGCCGCGCGGTGAGCACATGGTCGACGAAGCCCAGGGTATCGGTCGACCAGTGTACGTCTTCGAGCAGCAGGATCAGCGGGCGCCGCCGCGCCAGTACCGCGAGGCCGTCGGCGAGAACCGAGTTGCGCTCGGCCGCCGACGCGATGCGGATGTCGCCGTCCTCCCAGGCGTCTCCCGGCGCGACCAGGGCCGCGATGGCGTCGACCAGCCCCGGCTCGACCCGCGAGCCGAAGACCCATTGCACCTGCCGCCGACGCTTGCGGGCGTCGAGCCCGTCGCAGCGCCAGGCGTGACTCAGCATCGGCCCGAGCCCGCCGTCGGGCCCGGCGGTCGCGTCGTGCTGGGCGACGAAGACATCGGCGACCCCCAGCTCGTGGGCCCGATGCGCCAGCCAGCGCGCCAGCCGGCTCTTGCCGAGCCCCGACGGCCCGTCGATGACCACCGCCCGGGCCCCATCACCCCGCGCCGACTGCCGCAGCGCCTGCCAGGCGACGTCCTGCTCGGTCTCGCGCCCGTGCAGCGAGGTGGGCCGCAGACCGAAGAGGCTGCGCCCCACGCCCAACAAAGGCGGCGGCCGGGCCGGCGGCGTCGGTCGGCGCCACGCCAGCGGGACCGGCGGCCGTCCGAGCAGATCGGGGCCCGCCGCCCAGCTCTCCGCCGAGGTCGACAGGAAGACCGGCGGTGCGACGATCGTGCGGTCGGCCTCGCTGGGATCGATATACGGCAGGCTGCCGGTGCGCGGTGGCGTCGGCGGCACCGGCGCTTCGTCGGGCAGAGCCATCAGCGCGACCGCCGCGTCGGCGGCGAACCGGAACCGCTCCGCCGGTCGCTTGGCCAGCAGCCGGTGCAGCCAGCGCTGGAACCCGCGGGGCACCGGCAGGTCGGCGGCGAGCGCGGGCGGCGGGGCGAGCAGCTGCGATCGGGCCACCTGACTCGCGTCTTTGCCGTCGAACGGCGGCGCGCCCGTGATCAGGGTGTGCGCCAGGCAGCCCAGCGCGTACAGATCGGACCACGGGCCGAGCGCCTTGAGATCGCCGGTGACCTGCTCGGGCGACATGTAGTTCGGCGTGCCGGCGAAGGCTTCTTCCCGCGCGTCCGCCGCGCGCTCCGCGGTGAAGGCGACCCCGAAGTCGGTCAAGACCGCGCCGCGCTCGGTGAGCAGGATGTTGTCGGGCTTGAGATCGCGATGGATGACGCCCCGGGCGTGGGCGTGCCCCAGCGCGTCGAGCAGCCCCAGCAGGATCGGCCGCAGCGCATGCCAGGGCAGGCGCGCCGCGCGCCGGGTCAACGGGCCGCCGTCGAGCCACTCCATGACCATGAACGGGGCATCCGCCGGCAGCCGGCCGGCCGAGGCGGCGGCCGTCGCCGGGTCGATGCGACCGTGGTCGAAGATGCGCACGACCCCCGGATGATCGAGGCAGGCGACCGCCCGCAGCTCATGGGCGAACCACGTCCGAAAGGTTTGTTGCCGGCCGACCGGCGCGGTGACCACCTTGACCGCCGCCGTCGCGCCCTGGCTGACGTGGTGCGCGCGCCAGACCTCGGCCATCGCCCCCCGTCCGGCGGGCGCGTCCAGCTCGAATGGTCCCAGGCGGATCGATGGGGCGGGCTGCATCGGCGGGAGCATACCAGGGTCGGCAGCCGGTTGGGTGTCGCTGACGACCTTGGGTGTCATGTCTTATGGGGAACGACGTGCCCGACGGCGGATTTCGAGTCGTCGCGCACGCTTCGAAATAAAAAAGCACCGCCTGCCGGGGGGGATGGCAGACGGTGCAAGGCTTTCGTCCGTCGAGACCAACGGTCCGCTGGAAGAAAGAAGGAAAGCACAGCGTGCGCGTTGTGGTCCCGAGGACGAGGGACCCGCACGCTGCGCTTCCGCGCCGGTAGAACCGACGCGGTGGAGAACCGGCCGCCGAAACGGCCGATGGGGGGTTCTCTGCTTGCGGATTCAGCCAAGCCTTCAGGCTTCGTCCGCTTGCCGTTGGTGTCATGACTAGGGGAGCAGTGAGTCGATCTGTCCGGCGGTTTGCAGATTTTTTCTCGATTTCATCGATCCGACCCGCGCAGGGCCGTGTCAGCAGCCCTGCCCGCAGCCCCGCCCGCAGCCCCGTCAGCCATGCCTGTCAGGACGCCGGGACGCCGGCTTCGCAGGCGTCGAGCACGAGCAGATCGACGGGCAGTCCGCCATTGCGCAGGCGGTGGCGCGCCGCGACCGGTCGCCCCAGCGCCGCGGCGTGACGGGGGGTCGCGCAGAAGACCGCCGCCCGCCACCCCGAGAACGGGCCGGCCAGCAGCGCGGCGAGTCGGCCGTAGGCGCCGGGTCCGCGGATCCGGCGGCCGTAGGGTGGGTTGCAGACGAGCAGCCCGCTGCTTGCGGGCGGGACCACATCGGCGGCGTCGCCCACCGACCAGTCGAGGTCGACCGGCGGTCGAACGCCCGCTCGCTCGGCGTTGCGCATCGCCGCGTCGATCACGGGCCGGTGGCGGTCGTTGCCCCGCAGCACCGTCGCGATCGCCGGCCGGTCGGGCAGGGGAGTGGGTGCGCACCACGCGGCGCAGGCGAAGTCGCGGTCGATGCCCGGCCAGCGCCCCGCGGCCCGGGTCGCCGCCTCGATGGGCAGCGTGCCCGAGCCGCACATCGGGTCGACCAGCGCGGTGCCCGGGCGCCATCCCGCCAGCCGCAGAATGCCGGCGGCCAGCGTCTCTCGCAGCGGCGCCCGCCCGGTCTCCAGCCGCCAGCCGCGGCGGTGGGCCAGCTCGCCGGTGGTATCGACGCTCAGGGTGCAGCGGTCGCGGTGGAGCCGGGCGAAGAGCGTGCCCGGGCCCGCCGGCACCACCCGCGCCAGCCGCTCGGACACCGCGCCGCTGTGGTACAGCCGCGACTTGCGGCAGGTCACGTTGGGGGTGAGGCCGCCATAGGGCGACCAGTCGATCGCCGCGGCGCCCTTCATCAGCTGGGTGAAGTCGTGGGCCGGGAAGCGCGCCACCCGCTGCAGGATGCGGTTGGGCACCGCCAGCATGCGATTGGCCCGCAGCGGATCGCCGCGCAGGTTCACCCCGCCCGGCACCGCCTGCACGTCGGCGAAGCCCGCCTCACGGGCCTCTTCGGCCGCGGCGTCTTCGAGTCCGGGCCCCGTCGCCGCGAAGAGTCGGGCGCGCTGCATATCAGCGGGGTTGGTCGACGACGAAGCGCACCTCGACCGGCAGATCACCGCCGCCGAGCACGAGCGCGTCGCCGTCCCGCCGGGCGCGATAGCTCAGCGGTGTGCCGCCGTCGGGGGTCAGGATCAGCCGCCCGTCCAGCGCGCTCCAGGTGCCCTCGGCGTCGGGGATGGGCGGGGCGCCGGGTCCGGTGGGCTGAGCGAGCGCGTAGCGGCCGTCGCCGCGCAGGCGCAGCACGAGCGCGCCGCCCGGCGCCGTGTGACGCCAGCCGCCGACCCAGGCCAGCGGTCGGGCGGGCGCCGGGTCGCGCACCGGCTCGATGTCGGGCAGGGGCGTCAGCCTGATCGGCCCGAAGGCGCTGCCTTCGAGCAGCGCGCCATCGGCGTCGTGGCGCATGGTCAGCCTCAGCTCGCGGCCGCCGGGCGCCTTGAGGATCAGCGCCTCGCCCTCGGTCCGCCAGCGCAGGGCGGCGCCGCCGAAGATGGCCCGGCCGCCGTCGAGCAGCGCCAGATCGATCCGCCCGTGGGGCACCTCGCCGGCGTAGCGTCCGGGGGCCGGCGGCGCGCTCAGCAGCAGGGCGGTCAGCACGGGCAGGGTGAGAGGCATCGGGCCGTTCGACTCCATCGGCACGCGCCCGGCGCGAGGGCATCGTCGCCGGGATCACTCTGCTGTATCATGGCGCCGTCGTGCAACGAACCCCCGCCCCGCGCCCGCCGCGCTCCATCCGCCGAATCGTCCGGCTGCTCGCCCTCGGCGCCGCGCTGTCGACTGGCTGTGAAGACGCCTACGAGGCCGCCCGGGCGCCGCGCATCGACGAGGTCCGCCCCGAGCCGGCGCCGCCCGGGGCGCGCATCACCCTGGTGGGCAGCGGCTTCGGGCTGCGCGGAGAGCGCGACCGGGTCTGGCTCGGCGAGAGCGAGCTGGCCGTGGAATCGTGGACCGACACCGCGGTGTTGGTGCGTCTGCCCGTCCGCGAACCGGGGCTGTCGACCCTGGTGCTGCGGGCCGGCGCTCGGGTCAGCGCCCCGTATCCCTTCGAGGTCGTCGCCCCGGCGGCGGCCGATCGGGACGCGGTCAGCGGCCCGGCAGACGTCGGATCCGACGGCGCGCGCTGAAGGTGCGTCGGCCTGCGCTTTTGGGTCGCAGGTTGGCCCGGGATGGTGTAGGAGATATCATACCTTGACGTACCTCAAACCGGGTGTTATCGCCAAGCCGAGGACCCCGTGCGACAGGACCTGATCCATGGATAGCATCTTCGTCAACCTGGTCGCGGTGGCCGAAGCCGCGCCCGACATGAGCATCTCGAGCCTGCTGGCCCAGGCCTCGCCGGTGGTCAAGGGGGTGCTGGTCCTGCTGGTGCTGATGTCGCTGGTGAGCTGGTACATCATCGCCTACAAGTACCTCTACCTGCGGCGGGCGGCGACCGAGTCGTCGCGTTTCCTCGACATCTTCTGGAAGAACAAGCGCCTCGACGAGATCTACCAGACCACCGGCGAGCTGAAGCACAGCCCGGTCAATCAGGTCTACCGGGCGGGCTACGTCGAGCTGACCAAGCTCAAGAACGACGCCAACGCCGGCGATACGATGCACGGCCAGCTCGGCAACCTCGAGAATATCGAGCGCGCCCTGCGCCGCGCGCGCACCGCCGAGGCGGTGCACCTCGAGTCGATGACCGGCTTCCTGGCGACCACCGCCTCGGCGGCGCCCTTCGTCGGCCTCTTCGGCACCGTATGGGGCATCATGGTCGCCTTCATCGACATCGCCAAGAAGGGCGACGCGACGCTGATCACGGTGGCGCCCGGCATCGCCGAGGCGCTCATCGCCACCGCCCTCGGGCTGGTCGCCGCGATCCCCGCGGTGGTGTTCTACAACTTCTTTCACAACAAGATGCGGGTGCTCGAAGCCGACATGGAGAACTTCGAGGCCGACTTCCTCAACATCGTCAAGCGCCACTTCTTCAAGTAGGCCGCAGGGGAGGGGAGGTCAGCCATGGGCATGAGCACAGGCGGTCGCGGCCGACTCAGCGACATCAACGTCACCCCGCTCGTCGACGTCATGCTGGTGCTGCTGGTGGTCTTCATGATCACCACCCCGATGATCGTCGAGGAGATGCAGCAGCGGCAGGTGGACGTCGACCTGCCGAGCACGACCAGTGAGAAGCCGGTCAAGCCCAGCGAGCTGAAGACCATCATCGTGCTCAAGGGCGACTTCACCGTCGGCCTCGACACCGGCCAGGAAGAAGGCGGGGTCAGCACGTTGGCCGATTGCACCGAGGCCGCGGCCAGCGGCACCTTCGGCGGCTGCCTCGACGGCATGGACGAGAAGCTCAAGGCCAACCCCAAGCTCAAGGACGCCGGCCGCATCTTCCTCATGGCCGACCGCAAGCTGCCCTACGGCTTCGTCGTCGACGTGATGGCCCGCCTGCGCAACGCCGGGCTGGTCAACCTGGGCATGGTCACCAACCCGCCCGACGGGTCGTCCGGATGACCGGCGTCGCCCGCGATACCGGCCTCAAGACCGTCTCGACGGTCATCGCCGGGCTGGTCAACGGCCTGATCTTCACGGGCATGGCCATGGCCGGGTTGAGCCACGAGGAGCCGCCACCCGAGCTCGAGCCCCTGTCGTTCGTCGAGGTCACCCTCATCCCCAAGCTGGGGACCAAGCCGCCCGACCCCAAGGCCCTGCCGCGCATCGTCGAGCCGGCCCCACCGCCGCCGCCCACCGACGAGGAGATCTCGCTCAGCCGCGAGAAAGAAGAAGAGCTGGAGCGCGAGCGGGAGCGCAAGAAGGAAGAGGAGCGCATCGAGGCGGAGCGCAAGCGGCAGGAAGAAGAGGCCCGCAAGAAGAAAGAGCGCGAGGACGAACGCCGCCGCGAGGAGGACGAGCGTCGGCGCAAGAAGGCCATGGAGCAGGCGCTCAATCGGGCCACCGACCCCCGCGCCGACGACGAGGACGCCCCCGGCTTCGAAGAGGGCAGCGCGGTCGGCAACTCGCTCGACCCCAACTCGATCCGCAACAAGCAGCTCTACATCGCCCAGCTCATGGTGGCCCTCAAGAGCCAGTTCGAGGTGCCCAGCGTCATCCCCGACGACGTGCGCAAGCGCCTCAAGGCCACCGTCTCGTTCAAGATCAACGCCCAGGGCAAAGTCGTCGGCGAGCCGCGCCTGCTTCAAAGCAGCGGGAACAAGTTCTTCGACGCAGCCGCTTTGAGCACCGTACGCAAGTTCGGCCCCGGCTCGGCGCTGCGCATCCCGCTGCCCACCGACGAGAAGCTGCGCAAGGAGGTCCTGCGCGTCGGCCTCAAGCCGATCATGCACGGCAAGGAACTTTGAGCGCGCGCGAGCCCGGCGCGAGCCCCTTCGAATCCCACGTGATGGAGATCCTCATGCGACGCACTCTGATCCCGGCGCTGCTGCTGCTCTTCGCGGCGCCGGCATTCGCCCAGGGCACCGGGGAAGGCCTCGAGTTCGACGTCACCGGCGGCGCGCTGGTGAAGTTCAACCTCGCCGTACCCGACGCCCTCAACCTCGGAGGACCGGCCGATACCCGCGGCGTGACCGAGGCCCTCTCGGGCACCATCAGCCGCGACCTGCGCATCGCCGGCTACTTCAACCTCATCGACAAGAAGGCCTTCCTCGCCGATCCGGCCAAGGAGGGCATGGAGCCCAACTACATCGACTGGCTCAACATCGGCACCCAGGGGCTGGTCAAGTCGGGCTATCGCATCCAGGGCGACGAGGTGGTCGTCGACCTGCGGCTGTACAGCGTCGACGGGCAGCGGCGCATCACCCTTGCCGCGCCCTACGACAAGGCGGCGACCCTGCCGCTCGACGCGGGCAAGATCCGCTACCACGCCCACGGCTTCGTCAACGAGGTGATCCGCTACTTCACCAAGAGCCCCGGGTTCTTCAATACCCGGCTCGTCGCCGTGCGCCAGAACGGCCGGGCCAAGGAGCTGATCATGATCAGCCCCGACGGCCTCGACGAGGCCACGCTGACGAGCACCGGCGGCATCAACATGCTGCCCAGCCTCGGCGGCGGGCGGATCTACTTCACCAGCTTCCGCAACGGCGGCCCGCACCTCTTCGTGCTGTCCGGCGGCAAGGCCAAGCCCTTCGCCTCGTTCAAGGGCCTCAATACCGGCGCCGCGCTCAGCCCCGACGGGCGCTCGGTGGCGGTGACCCTCTCGAAGGACGGCAACCCCGAGATCTACCTGCTCGACCCAAACAGCGGCGCGATTCAGCGGCGGCTGACCGACTCGTGGGGCATCGACACCAGCCCCTCGTGGTCGCCCGACGGCCGGCGCATCGCCTTCGTCAGCGACCGCCACGGCTCGCCCCAGGTGTGGGTGATGAACGCGGACGGCAGCGGCCAGAAGCGGTTGACCTTCCAGGGGGACTACAACCAGACCCCCGACTGGAGCCCGCGCGGCGACCGCATCGCCTTCACCGCCCGTGACGAGCGCAATGTCTTCGACATCTTCACGATCACCCTGGCTGACGGCGCGGTCACCCGGCTGACGCAGAACCAGGGCAACAACGAAGAGCCGACGTGGTCGCCCGACGGGCGTTACGTCGCGTTCACCAGCACCCGCACCGGCAGCTCGCAGCTGTGGATCATGACCGCCGACGGGCGGGTCCAGAACCGCGTGAGCACCGGCAAGGGCGGCTATATCACCCCGTACTGGGGCCGCTGAGAGGAGCCATGACGATGTTTCGATTGCGAACGCTCGTGATCTGTTTCTTGTTCGGCGGCCTGCTCACCGGCTGCCCCAACCGCCCCGTCGAGACGCTCTCGGCGGCCGAAGGCGCGCTGGCCGACGCCGAGCTGGCCCGCAAGTGCGCGCCCGACGAGTTCGCCGCCGCCGAGCGGATGTACGCCAAGGCGCAGAAGCTGGCCGACGAAGAGAAGTACGACGAGGCCGAGACCGCGGCGCTCGCCGCCAAGAAGCTGGCCGTCAAGGCCCAGCAGAAGGCGCTGGCCCGCAAGGACGACTGCGAGGCGCCCAAGGTCGACCCCAACAACGACGTCAGCGAGTTCGTCGACAACTCGGGCGACAAGGGCCTGGGCGACGGCGACAGCGGCGGTATGAAGACGGTCTACTTCGACTACAACGCCCACGAGCTGACCGAGCAGGCCCAGGGCACCCTCGCGGCCAACGCCGCCTGGATGAAGGCCAACCCCACCGCGCGGGTGGTCATCGAGGGCCACTGCGACAACCGGGGCAGCACCGAATACAACCTGGCCCTCGGCGAGAAGCGGGCCCGGGTGGTGCGCAAGTACCTGTCCAACTGGGGCATCGACAGCGGCCGGCTGAGCATCGTCAGCTACGGCGAAGAGCAGCCGCTCGCCGGCGGTGAGGACGAAGGCGCCCACGCCCGCAACCGACGGGCCGAGTTCCGCGTCAAGCGCTGAGGCCCGGCCCGCGCGCCATGCCCGCCAGGGCTCGCCTTCGCCCCGCAGCGGCCGGCTCCTCGGCCGCGGCACCATCGGCCCTTCGTCAGAACCAGAACGCGCCTTGCAGCCCCACCCCGGCGCCCCCAGGGGCGATCGTCGGGGTGAGCACGGGCTGATTCGGCGCCTGCGGGTCGTCGAGCAGCCACAGCGCCGCGCCGAGGGCCGCGGCGACGCCGGCCGACGCGCCCAGGATCAGCGAATACTGAGTCCACGCATCGCGCTCGTCGACCCAGTTGTTGTACTGGTCGACCTCGCTCGCGTTCAGCCCCGAAGCCTGCCAGCGATCGGCCAGCGCCTGGGCGTCCTGCTCGGTCTGATACGCCAGGATGCCGGTGATGGTGCCGGTCGCGGCCAGCGCGCCCGCCAGCCCGAACGTGGCCCAGGCCGCGACCCGCTGCGGGGTCTCCTCGAGCTCGGCGGCGACCCGCGACTCGCCCTCGGCCTCCACCTGCACCATGTTGACGAACGGCTTGCGCCCCGAGGCGAGCACCACGACCCGATGCATGCCCGGTGACAGGGTCTGGGCTGCGATCGGCGCCAGGCCCAGCGAGCGGCCGTCGATCAGCACCTCGGCGTCTTCCTCCGTCGTCACGACCAGCCGGCCCGGCAGAGGCACCAGCGCCACGTTGATCGGCAACCCGGTGCCGCCGATGGCGACCACCTCCCGTATCTGCGGGGCGTGGCCCGGCGCCTCGACGGTGATCTGCACCGGCCCGGGCGGCATCTCGAACGCGGCCGGCACCTCCTGCGCCGGCTGGTCGCCGATGCGCACCGTCGCGCCCGGCGCGTCGGCCGAGACGATCACCCGGGCGACCGACTCGTCCCGCTTGCGGCTCAGCCGGCTGAGCTGCGGGTTGAGCGACGAGAGGTGACGCACCGCCAGCTCGCTCTGCTGCGGGTCGGCGTCGTCCCGTTCGAGGTACTGCCGGTAGTACTCGACGGCGTCTTCGATGCGCTCGAACTTGCCGTCGACGAAGTATTGCAGCCGGTTGGACTGAGCCAGCGCGAAGACGATCGAGGCTCGCGGGGCCAGTTCGAAGGCCGCCTCGAACGACGTGATCGCCACCTCGTAGCGGGCTTCGCTGTAGGCCTTGCTGCCGGTGATGAACAGGGAGCGGGCCCGCTCGAGCTGCTCGGCGGTGGGGCCGGTCGGGGCTTCGGTGGCCGTCGGCGCGGCGACGGAGACCGTCAGCGGTGCCAGGGAGAGCGCGGGCAGGAGGGCGAGGGTGCAGCGACGCATCACGGCGCCTCCGGTGCTTCGATGGTGCGGGTGCATTCGCCCTCGGCGGCTTCGAAGGCGGTGCACGGCGTCTGCAGTATCACCGCGCTCTGGCGCGGCCCGCTGAGCAGCAGATCGTCCACGCCGTCGAGGTTGGCGTCGAAGGCCAGCAGCGCTTCGACGTCGCTGTAGTCGAGGCGCGGCGTGGGCAGGCGCTCGGGCGCGGCGAAGTCGCCCAGCTCGACGTCGTAGCCGAGCAGGTACAGGCCATCGTCGTAAACCAGGATCAGCTCGACCCCCGGCCGGCTGTGGGTATCGAGCGCGGTGAACGCCCCGCGGAAGGTCGACTGGCTGCCGTCGTTCCGGGCGGCGCCCCGACGCACGATCGTCGTCGGCGACGTCTCGAACATGCCGTCGTCGGTGCCGTAGTAGATGGCCAGGCCCCCCTCGATGATGTCGTCGTCGCCCGGCTCGCGGCTCGCGCCGTGGCCGATGATCAGATCGGGCGCCCCGTCGCCGTTGATGTCGGCCACCTCGAGGTGGTCGGGGCTCGAGCGCAGCGGGCTGTTCTCGAGCACGCTGCACGTCAGCGAATCGTCCCCATCGAACACCAGGATGCGAGGGGTCCACGGCGTGCTCTCCATCATCGCCGCCATATCGGGGCCGGCGGTCTGCACCGTGACGATCCGATCGTAGCCGCCGTCGGGGTCGGCGAATGTGGCGCGCAGGGTCGGGCCGCCCATTGGGTTCACGCAGTCACCCTCGGTCTCGAGCGCCGGGGGGTCATCGTAGAGCGAGGCGGCGAGGGTCTCGACGCTCGCGACCCGGAAGAGCCGGCCCTCGTCGGCCTCTTCGATGGTCAGACCGACGGCGGGCCGGGCGGGGTGGGACAGCACGAGCACCGCGTCGACCTCGGCGGGCAGGTCGAGCGGCGCCGACAGGCGGCGGGTGCCCGAGCCTTCGAGGTTGAGGCCGTAGACGCCGAGCTGGTCTTCGACGATGAGCAGGACATCGTCGATCGCGTCGTCCGAACCCTGGGCGCCGCGATAGGCGACCGCCTGCACGTTGCCCGCCAGCGAGACGACCTCGACCAGCTCGTCGGTCAGCCCCCGGCCGTCGTTGAAGCCGATCAGCAGCCGGCCGTCGACCAGCGCGAGCGCGTCGGGGAACAGATCGCCGTCGAAGTCGCCGAGGTACAGCTCGAGCTGCGCCGACTCGACGGTCATCTCCGACTGATTGAAGATGCCGTCCCCGTCGTTGAGCAGGGTCAGGACGCTGGGGCCGGTCGTCGCCACGAGGTCGACATAGCCGTCGCGGTTGAGGTCGGCCTGCTGCAGCTGCTGCCACTCGCGCGTCGGTCGATAGCGCTGCTCGTAGGTCAGCGGCTCGCCGATGCCGTCGCTGACCGCCTCGATGATGCCGCCCTCGGTGAGCAGGTCGGCGAAGCCGTCGTCGTTGACGTCGGCGACGCCGAGCAGCCAGACCGGCGGCCCCATCTCCTGAGCGCCGGGCATCACCGGCCCGCCCATCATCGGCTGGTAGGTCACCGGCAGGGCGTATGCCGGCTCGAAGCCAGCGCCGTTGTTGAGGGCGACGCCGACGCCGATGCCTTCGCGGCCCTGGAGGCCGAACAGCAGATCGTCGATCTCGTCCCCGTCGACGTCGGCGATGAAGGTGCCCGCCTGGCCGAGTTGCCAGCCCGGCGGCGCGAGGACCCGGGTGATCTCTTCGAAGACGCATCGGACGCGTTCGGCGTTGGCGAACAGGTCGGGCAACCCCCCGAAATCGCAGACGAGGGAGAAGACCACCACGGCCTGCCCGCGATGGGGCGCGATCGCGAACTCCTCGATGCCGTCGGCCCCGAACAGGTCGGCGCTCGCCGTGCGCTCGGGCAGCTGATCGCCGGGGCTCTCGAGCTCGATCGCGTCGAGGAACTCGTTCTGGTTGGTCAGCAGGTAGGCGTAGAGCGCGTCGTCGTCCTCGACGAGTTCGAGCGCGACGATGTGCTCGCGGCGCAGCGGATCACCGAGCCCGACCGCCGTGAGCTTGTAGCGCTCGATGCCCTCGGCGAGGCCGAAGCTGGGCACCATGTACGGCACGACTGTCTGGTTGTTCTGGCCGCGGTACAGGTTGACCCGGCTGCCCGCGTGCACGATCAAATCGTCCTGGCCGTCCCGGTCGAGGTCGCCGATCACCGGCGCGTTGGGCGAGCTGTCGATGGGCGCCTGCAGGGTCACCTGGTACTGAGCCGTCGGGTTGCCGTAGGCGATGCTCAGCAGGGGCTCCTGCACCCCCGCGATGTCGATGAAGTGGTCGCCGTCGAAGTCGCCGATGGCGAGCGGCGTGGTGATGCCGGGGACCGGCCGGATATCGGACAGCCGGCCCGACGGCGGCAAGCAGAAGCCCTCGGCTCCGCAGCCCCAGCCGGCGGGGCAGAGGGCCAGCTCTTCGCCCTCGCCGTCGTCGTCCTGACAGATGAAGCGGCAGCCGTTCTCTTCGGTGGGTGGCCCGCACAGCAGGCCGTCGGGCACCCCGCGGCCGGGCTCGCAGTCCTCGTTGTTGAAGGGCTCGAGCACACCGTTGCCGCAGGCGTTGTCCGCCTGGATCTCGGGCAGCTCGGCGCACCCGCTCGCGAGCACGGCCGCGAGCAGCGCCGCCGTCAGCCAGCCGAGCGGCCCGATGGCGATCTTCGTATGACTCATGCTTTTCATGCCTCTGATCGCGCAGTGGCGACCCCATGTCCGCAAGCGCCAAAGCTGCGTCGGGCCCACGGCTCAGAAGTCGGGCAGATCGTCGGCCTTGGGCTTCCGGGGCGGCGGCTTCGGCGTGGGGTTCGCCTTGGGTGGCGCCCGTCGGGTACGCCGCACGGGCGCCTTGGGCGTGGGCTTGAGGGCGACCTGGACCACCATGTTGGCCTTGGGCACCACATCGAGGGCGTTGTCTTCGAAGCCCTCGGCCTCGAACGTCAGCGTGACCGTCTCGGTGCCCCGATCGAGCTCGACCGGGCCGTCTCCGGTGCGCAGGACGTCGCCGTCGGGCCCGAGGACCGACGCGCCGTCCGGCAGGCCGCTGAGCTGCACCTCGACCTTCGCCGGCAGCGACGCGTCCACCGGCGGCGCGACGTCCGGCGGGGCCGCGTCGGGCACGGCCGGCTCGGGGGCCGGCGGCGGCGGGGTCGTCACCACCGGGGCCTGCGCCGGTGGCGGCTGCTCTGGCGGCGGCGGATCGCCGCCCAGAACGAACCACGCGCCCGCGCCGGCCAGCGCCAGCAGCGCGACCGCGGCGAGCGCGATGCCCGTGCGGGCGCCGCCTCCGTCCACCGGCAGGTTCGAGATGGTCGGCTGTGGGCCGGTCGGCAGGGGCAGCGCTTCGGGCCGCTTGCCCAGCGCGGCGAGCCGGTCGACGAAGGCCATGCACGAGGGCGGTCGCTCGTCGGGCGCCTTGGCCAGCGCCCAGCCGAGCACCTGCTCGAGGCCGCGGGGCAGGCTGTCGACCAGCGACAGCGGATCGGGCGGCGGCTCGTTGACGTGGGCCGTCATGATCGAGAACGCCGAGTCGGCCGCGAAGGGCAGCTGCCCGGTGAGCATGTGGAAGGCCACCACGCCGAAGGCGTAGATGTCGGCCCGGTGATCGACGTTCTTGCCGATGACCTGCTCGGGCGCCATGTAGGCCGGCGTACCCACCGACGCGCCGGTGGCCGTCTTGTGGTCGACGTTGGAGTCGGGGGCCATGAGCTTGGCCACGCCGAAGTCGAGCAGCTTGGCCCGCCAGCCGCCGTCCCGCGGGGTCAGGAAGATGTTGTCCGGCTTGAAGTCGCGGTGGGCGACCCCCGATCCGTGGGCCGCGTCGAGGGCGCCGGCCACCTGCCGCAGCACATCGACCGTCTCGTCGAGGTCGAGGCGCCCGCGGCTCTGGATCAGCTCGCGCAGGCTCTGCCCCTCGAGCAGCTCCATGACGTAGTACTGCCGCCCGTCGGGCAGGCTGCCGAAGGCGAAGATGTCGATGATGCCGTCGTGGCCGATCTGATTGACCGCCCGCGCTTCGGCCACGAATCGCGAGACGATGTCGGGGTCGGACGAGTAGCGCACGTGCAGCACCTTGATCGCCACCGCCTTGCCGATGACCGGGTGCACGCCGGCGAAGACCTTGCCGAAGCCGCCCTCGCCGATCAGCCGCTCGACGACGTACTCGCCCGCCCGATCACCCGGCGCCAGGTCGCCCGTGGGCCCGCTCGGGTTGCCGAAGCCGCCCGAGTGGCCGACCCCCGAGGTGGGGGCGACGGTCTCGGCGGAGACCAGCGACGACAGCGCGTCGCCCGAGCGCGGGCCGCCCGGCGTCGATGCGCCGGGCACCGCGAAGTGTCCGCTCGACGGGGCCATGGTATCGGCGCTGGACAAGGCGTCGTGATGCCCGCTGCTGGGCACCATGGTCTCCTCGGTGCCGAACGACGCGCCGTGCGCCGGGCGCTGGGCGCCGGCCGAGCCGTCGGGATCGCGGTCGGGATCGTGAGCCATGGTCTCCGTATCTCGCCAGCGGCGGCAGGTGGACGATGGGATTATGTTCACCGCCGGGGCCCCGGCGCAACATGGGCGGGCGTCGGGACACGCCGCGGAGCGGGATCAGGCGGTCTGTTCGCGGTGCTCGATGAGCTCGTCGGGCGGGTTGAAGGCGGCCCAGACGCCGCCGACGGAGAGGTAGAGCACGCACAGGAACAGCATGTACTCGGGCATCAGCTTGAACGGCGCGAGCAGGTAGACCGCGACGATGTTGCCGATCTGGAACCAGTGCACGAGCTTGTTGCCGCGCCCCTTGAGCTTGGGCAGGCGGATGTTGCTGACCATCGCGAAGCCGGCGGCGACCAGCAGGACCGGCGCGGCGTGCAGCAACCCGGCGTCGAGGCCGTACTTGTCCCAGGTGAGGTAGGCCAGCGCCAGCACCGCGCCGCAGAAGGTCGTCGGGATGCCGAAGAAGACCTTGTCCCCGCCCGGCGGCGAGCTGATGTTGAAGCGCGCGAGCCGGCCTGAGGTGGCGACCACGTAGCAGCCGAGCGCGACCATCAGCCCGATGCGCCCCAGGCCGTCGTCGAACGCCGGCAGCCCCTGCAGGCGGAAGAAGAAGAGGCCGGCGGGCGCGATGCCGAAGACCACGAAGTCGGCGAACGAGTCGAACTGCATGCCGAACTCGGACGTGGCGTCGAGCAGCCGCGCGGCCGTGCCGTCGAGCTTGTCGAGCAGCACCCCCCACAGGATCATCCACGCGGCGAGGGTGTAGTCTCCCGCGGCGGACATGGCCACCGAGCTGAGCCCGAAGAGCATCGAGAGAGCGGTGAAGCCGTTGGGTACGGCGTACTTGAGGGCGACCATGGCAGGCTCTCGGCCCCCGACCGCCGCGCGTCGCGCGCGGAGCGCCTCGGGGGCAGCGCCCCAAACTAGAAGCCCCGCCGGACTCCTGTCAACGCATCGTCACCACCGCGCGCCCGGGCGATGCGCGCTGCGCCGGCGCCGGTGCCCATGCGGTCGCCGTGATCGGTCCATCGATGTACACTGCGCCCGATGTTCGCTCGACACGCCACCGACATCGCCTCCATCCGGCAGCTCGCGCCGTGAGCGAGCCGCCGCGCTTCGAGCAGGATACCGATCCGACCCCCGATGGCCGCGGTTCGACGATCGCCGACGCCGTCGATACGACCGCCGAGTCGCCGTCCAACCCCCGCTGGTCGGCCGACGCGCTGCCCGACGCCGCGCAGCCCGCCGGCCGGCAGGAGCCGCCGACCCGCCGCACCCGCAGCCAGCCCATGGAGATCATGGCGGGCACGCCCGCCGCCGGCGCGGTCCGCGACGGTCTGACCAGCCCGGCGACCGTGCGCGAGCGGGCGACGCCGCCGCCCCTGCCGCCGCTCGGGGCGCGGGTCGGCATCCACGATCAGCGGGACGGGCTGCAGCTCGGCGGCGCGCGCCGCAAGCCGCTCGATGCGCGCACCGTCGAAGTCAGGCTCAAGGACGTCGTCGCCGACGCGGCGGGGCGCCCCGCGCAGGAGCCGCTGGGCAAGGCGCCGGGGCCCCGCTCGGCCACGCTGAGCGCCCGCACCCGCATGGCCGTCTTCTTCGGCCCCAAAGGCGGGGTGGGGGCGACGACGTTGGCGTGCAACGTCGGCGGCATCCTGGCCCGCAACGATCGCTCGACGGTGCTCGTCGACCTCGACCTGCAGCTCGGCGCGGTGCCGGTCAGCCTGGGCGTGCAGCCGGTGCACAGCATCTCGACCCTGGTGCGCGAGGCGCGCCGCATCGGCGGCATGGGGGCCGGCCCGCTCGAGACCGAGCTCGACGCGCACCACACCGGGCTGCGTATCGCCGCCCAGACCCGCATCGAGGATCTGGGCGCGGTGACCGTCAAGCGCCTGCCCCGCTTCTTCGACGCGCTGGGCACCGGCTTCGCCCATGTGCTCGTCGATGGGCTGCGCGACTTCAACGATCACGCGGTCATGACGATGGATCTGGCCCACCTCATCGTCATCGTCATCACCCAGGACGTACCCGCGGTGCGCGCCGGAGCCCGGGCGCTGCGGCTCTTTCGCCGGCTGGGCTACAAAGACGACCGCCTGCTGTTGGTGGTCAACCGCTATCACCGGCGGGCGCCGGTCACGCTCGACGACATCGGCCGGGTGCTCGGCATGCCGGTGCACGCCCGGGTGCACAACGACTTCCCGCTGATCGAGCAGGCGCTCAATCGCGGCCAGCTCGTCGATCGGATCCAGCCGCGGTCGCGGCCGGCCCGTGACCTGCTCGAGCTCGCGCGGCTGGTGGCCGGCGACGTCGAGCCGGCGCCGGCGGTCGACGAGCGCGGGCTGCTCGGCCGGCTCTGGCGCCGTTGACGCGCGGTCCGGCGGGGCTCTCAGCCGCCGTCGACCACCGTCGCCCCGGGCAGCGCCATCTCGGCCAGCGCGTCCGCCGCGCCGCCGAAGCCCCGGATGAGGATCACCGGCTTGTCCTGAGCCCGCCCGCCGATGGCCTGCCGCCGGGCCTGCTCGCCGCCGCCGATCACCACGAAGCCGACGCAGGTATCGACGAAGAGCGCCGACTCGTCGCCGAATCGCTCGCCGACCGGCACCAGCCAGTCGACGGGCGCGACGGGCAGCGCGCGGCCGGCGTCGCAGGTGATGCCGATGGTGGTGACCCGCTGCGCAGCGCACCAGCGGGCGATCAGCGCCGAGATGCGCCCGTCGCAGGCACAACTCGCGACGGCCAGCCGTTCGCCGTGCAGCGCCCGCGCCTCGTCCAGCTGCGCGGACAGCGCGGCGGCGGCGGCCTCGGTCGCCGGCTCATCGAGCGTGGCGGCGTCACCCATGACCCCCACGACCGCCCAACCGCGCTCGCGACACAGGTAGCGAAACGTGGCCCCGTCGAGCACCTGGGCCCGCGTCGCCGGGCGCCAGCGGGCCCTCAGCGCGTGAATCGACTGACTCATGGGGTGCAATCTATCACCGCTTCGGCGGCCGGCCCACGGGGTCGCCCGTGGCCGGTGAACTCTGTACGGAACGGCGCGCAAAACTCTGCGGGATCCGCAGCCCGCTCTCCGCTATGTTGTGCCCCGCGCGCGGTCATGACAGTCGACTGAGGAGCACGCCATGCGTCCGGTCTACATCGCGGGAGGGGCCCATACGCCCTTCATCGGAAAGTTCCACCCCGACTTCATCTGGAAGGGCCACCCGGACTTCGGGACCCGCGAGAACCCCGACACCGAGGCCTACATCCGCAGCGTCGTGCCCGCGGCCCTGAGTCACGCGGGCGGCGACGGCGGCGCGGTCGACAAGGCCTACGTGGCCAACTTCGCCGGCGGCCTGTTCGACAACCAGGCGCACCTCGGCCCCTTCCTCGCCGCCGCCGACAAGGGGCTGCGCAGCAAGCCGGCCATGCGCATCGAAGGCGCCTGCGCCTCGGGCGGGCTGGCGATGTCGGCGGGCATCGACGCCATCCGCGCCGGGGCCGACGTGGTGCTGGTGGTGGGTGCCGAGGTGCAGACCACTCGCAACGCCAAGGACGGGGCCGACTTCCTGGCCCGGGCCAGCCACTACAAGCGCCAGCGGGGCCTCGACCCGTTCACCTTCCCCGCGCTGCTCGCCCGGCGGGTCAAGATGGCGGTCGAAGCCGGCGAGCTGACCATGGACGACCTGGCCCTGGCCTCGGTCAAGGCCTACAGCAACGCCAACAAGAACCCGTATGCCCACATGCGGTCCGTCGAGATGACCTACGAGCGCGCCTCGACGCCGAGCAAGGCCAACCCGACCTTCCTCTCGAACCCCGAACTGCGCCCCTACCTGCGGGTCTCGGACTGCTCCCAGGTGAGCGACGGCGCCTCGGCGATCGTGCTCGCCAGCGAGGCGGGGCTCGCCCGGCTGGGGCGGGCCAAGGGCGACACCGTCGAGATCCTGGCCTGCGCGGTGAGCTGCGCGCCCATCGACGAAGACAGCTCCGGGGTCGACCTCGACAACATCCACGCGGCGGTGACCCGGGCCTACGCCGAGGCCGATCTGGGCCCCGACGCGATCCAGGTGGCCGAGGTGCACGACTGCTTCACCATCGCCGAGGTGCTGATGTACGAGGCCATCGGCGTCGCCGAGAAGGGGCAGGGGGCGCGCTTCCTCAAGGACGGCCACGCGGCGATCGACGGCAAGGTGCCGGTCAATACCGGCGGCGGGCTGGTGGGCTTCGGCCACCCGGTCGGCGCGACGGGCGTCAAGCAGGCGTTCGAGGTCTTCCGCCAGATGAAGGGCATGTGCGGCGACTACCAGATGGCCAAGGCGCCGGGCGTCGGCCTGAGCGCCAACATGGGCGGCGACGACCGCACCGCCGTGGTCACCGTCTACCGCGACGCCGGCTGAGCGCGCGGCGCAGCGCACCTCCTCAGCGCACCTCGAACGGCTCCGGCCGCCCCAGCACGGTGCACCACCGCTTCAGCCGGGGCACCGGCCGGGTATAGGGCTCGGGCTCGGGCATCACCACGAACGTCGTCGGACAGCGACACGGCTCACCCCGTTGATGGGCCGCGTGCTCGTGGGCCAGGAAGCTGCCCGTATTGACGAAGAATGCCCGGTGGTCGTGGGCCATGCGCCGGCGCACCGGGCGGTGGCTGTGCCCCATGGCCACCACCGGCACGTCGAGCAGCTGGCCGATGCCGCTCGCCGCCCGATCGAGCTTGGCCTTGATGTCGCGCGGGTAGCGCGCCCGCAGCGTCTTGACCGCGAAGACCCCGCCCACCGTCGCCGCGAGCAGCAGCCCCAGATCGATGAGCCAGCCCCACGGGGTCAGCAGCGTCGTCACCAGGGTCGTGATGCCCACCAGCATCGCGCTCCACTCGACCATGCCCATCATGGTCCACAGCCCCAGCGCCCGCCCCATGATCGAGCGCGCGCCCAGGGCCTCGAGCTGCTGCAAGGTCGCATCGTCCAGCCCGAAACGCGCGCCGAGCGCCGCCCGCCGCTTGATGTGCGCCTCGTCCGCCGCCGGGCTCTCGAAGCGGCCGTGCTCCAGGTGATAGCGCGCGACCCGCCCCATCAACTCGCCGTAGAACTTCAGGCTCTCGAGCGCCTGCTTGAGACCCAGCGTGCGAAAATAGGCGTAGTACTCCCGCAGCCCCCAGTGCTCCTTGTCGTGGGTCCGAAAGCCCGCCTGGCGGTTGGCGAAATAGCGGATGGCCAGATAGCTCAGCGGATGGGTCAGCTCCTCCTCCGCCTGTGGCTTGAGCGGGCACAGCTGCGGCGGAGTGACGCAGAAGTCGTCGAAGCGATGACCGTGCTCCACGTAGATCAGGCCCGGCTGGTAGTAGAACCAGCTGTTGAAGCGAATGCGCTCGGCGAACGACTCCGGGGTCTCGTCGGGGTGGCCCTCGTCGCCGAAGAAGAGATCGACGAGGCCGTCGACGAGCGCCTCGCGCACCGCCGGCCAGAAGAGCTCTTCGTCGTGGTTGCCCTGGATGATCTCCAGCCGGTGCCCGGCGCCGACGAAGGCGGCGAGGAAGACGAAGAAGTCTCGATGGCGCTCCATCAGCCGGCGCAGCTTCCACACCGACTCCTCCTCGCGGGTGCCCAGCCCGTAGAGCGCCGCCTCACCGGTGGTGCCCGGCGGCACCATCGTCACCTGCAGGAAGTCGAGCAGATCGCCGCCGAGCACCAGCCGCCACGGCCGCCCGCCCGGGCGGTGGGTCGCGTGATACTCGAGGAAGTTGCAGACGTGCCCATCGAGATCCGCCGCCCGCTTGAGGTACTCGATGCGCGAGTGCTCCTTGCAGGCCTCGCCCAGGTGCAGATCGCTGATCAGCAGCAGGTTCTCACCCGCGACCGGGCGCGGCTCGACCTCGTCGGGCAGCTCGACCTCGGCGGTTCGGCGGGCGCGCCCCAGCAGGCGGCGCAGTCGGGCGATGCGGCTCACCCGCTCAACCGGGGTCGGTCCGCTCGCGGCACGGCAGATCACACTGCCGGCGGCGGGCGCAGCCGTAGGCGCAGCCGGCGCTGGCGGCGAAGATCCGCAGCACCTCGTCGGCTCGGGCGATCTCGGGCACCAGCCGGCGGGCCGCCGCCGCGGCCAACGCCCGCTCGGCGGCGTCGGCCGCGTAGGGGCGATCGAGCAGGCCCAGCCGGTAGAGGGTATCGCGCACCGGTCGGTCGGGGCGGGCGGTGAAGTCGTCGATGCCCGCGTGGGGGACGCCGCCCGCGTCCGCGAGCAGCGTCATCAGGTGGAAGAGCTCCACCCCCAGGAGCCCGCGGCCCAGCGCCCCGTCCAGCCGGGTATAGGCCTCGGCCGCGGTCTTGCAGCGCTCCAGATCCGACGCCAGGTCGGGCTGCTCGGCGCAGCGCCGGGCCACCACCGAGGCCAGCATCAGGGCGCCGGCGTCGGTGATCGCCGGCGGATGCTCCGGGGCGGTGCCGTCGTGCAGCGCGTCGAGCACGCCCGCCCGATCCAGCTCGGCGAAGGCGGCGTCGGCGCCGGCCGGCGTGCGCTGGCCCTGACCGCCGAGCGCCGCGCGCACCGCCGCCCGGAAGAGCGCCCGCGGCGCATCCTCCATCCAGTCCTCGGGGCTCGGCGCGCCGGTGGCCAGCGACTCGGGGGGCACCAGCCCCGCGTCCTGGCGGGCGGCCCACCACTCGGCGAGCCGGTCGCGGGTGATGGCGAGCACGTCGTCGTCGAAGAGGCCCGCCGAGGTGAAGCGCTGGATCGGCACCGCGCGCCCGCGGCCGAGCGGCGAAGGGCCTTCGACCCCGGGCGCCGGCGCCGGCGGAGCGGCCGGCCGCGCGGGCGCCGGGGCAGGCGGGGCGGCGGGCACGGCGGCGACGGGCGGCGCGGGCGCGGCGGCCGGCGCACTGGGCGCGGCGGGCGCAGCCTCGGCCGGCGCGCCGGGCACTTGCGGCGGCGGCTCGGGCTGGTCCTCGTCGAGGAAGTCCTCGAGGTCGAGGTCGTGCGCCCGTTTGAGCCAGGACTGCCCCAGATCGGTCAGGCCGAGCCGGATACCGATCGGCCGGAAGAGGCCCAGGCCCTGCGCCAGCGAGACCCACTGCCGCACCGCCGGCCCCGAGAGGCGGTTGCCGGGGTAGGCGAACGAGTCGACGTACTTCAAGATCTCGTTGGCCGAGTGCACCCGCTCTTCGAGCCGCTCGAGCACCACCTTGAACAGCAGCGGATTGACCGTCCACAGGCGCTCGAGCATGACCCCGCGGGCCTCGTCGAGCCCCGGCGCGTCGGCGAGGGCCCGCATGAATGCCGACGGCACGATCGGGTCGCTGTGCGGCACGTACAAGAACGCGAGCAGGTGGGGCAGCGTCTCGCGGCTCCACATCTGGGCCCGCTTGAGCCGCGCCCGGAACGCCTTGAACGGCTCGCCCTCGGGCGGCACGTCGCGCAGGGCGCGCAGCAGATCATCGACCGCGGCGCGGTACTCACCGCTGGGCAGTCGGGGGAAGTGGGTGAACTGAGGCATGTCCGCGTCTCGACTGCGATCTCGGTTTGCGCGCTCGGCCCGTCGGCAGCGGCGGGCACACGGCCCGCTGCGTCGGTCGACGGCGGACTCTACCCCGAACCGCCGCCTCTGCCAACCGAGGTCGGGGGCTGGCCCGCATGCGGGACGCGCTGTGGCAGGCCTGCATCTGATATCGTGCGCGCCATGTCCACCCGCCTTCGACTCTGCAGCCGTCACCGCGCGAACCCTGGGCGCATGGGCCCGGCGTCGGCGAGGCCGATGGCGCTGATCGCGCTGCTCCTGGCGTCGGCGCCCCTCGTCGCCTGCACCGACGTCGTGCCGGGCGAAGACTCGGGGCTCGAGGCGCCCGACATGCAGCTCGCCGCGCGCTACGCCGTCGAGGTGGACGTGCTCGACGTCGGCGAGGGCTGCGTGATCGGCGGGCTGACGCCCAGCGGCGAGCCGGCGCGGGCCTCGACCACGCAGAGCGGGGCCAAGGTGCAGTGGAAGCAGATCGGCGAGAGCGGCAGCGGCCCGGAGTGGATCCTCACCGGCCACGTCTGCCCCGGCGACGGCGGCCACGGCATCCGGCTGTACGGCGGGCGCATCAGCCGCACCGGCGACGGCGACGACTCGGTCTGTCAGGTGGAGCTGGCGCTGCCCACGGGTCACGTCGGCGGTCGCCGCGCACAGAATCGCTGCCTCGACGAGCCGTGCAGCACGCTCGAGCTGGTCTCGGACGGCTGCGGCGGCTGGGTGGGCGAATTCGAAGCGCGGTTGAGCTACGGCGCCGACTGCATCGAGCAACCCGAATGCATCATGCACATGCGCTGGCACGCCGTGCCCGATGGGGCAGACGAAGAGTGCACGCCCCAGACGGACGCGGCCGCGGCATGGATGGTCGAGTGCCGCACGCTGCCGTGAGCAGCTCGGCGCGTCGCGTAGAGGTCGAGGCGTGCCCGCATGCGGGCGCCGCTTCGCCTCAGCTGCGGCGGTAGAAGACCGTGATCGAGATGCAGTGGAACTGGTTGTCGCTCGACTGCCGGATGACCGTATCGACGATCTCGTAGTCCCGGTGCCGATCGAGCCAGGCGGTGACCTTCTCACCGAGCGCTTCGCGCTCGAGCGCCTTGGTGGCGCTGAAGAGCTTGAGCCCGTCGTAGTCCTTGATCGCGTGGCTCAACGGTTACGCCGGTTGCGCGCGCGCATCGCCCGCCGCCGCTCCTTGCGACGCCGACGCTCCGCCTCGCGCTGCTTGCGCTTGCGCTTGACCGACGGCTTCTCGTAGAAGCGCCGGCGCTTGAGCTCTTTATAGACACCCTCGTGCGCCACCTGACGCTTGAGGATCTTGATCGCGCGCTCGACATTGTCGCCGTCGACAATGACTTCGAGCGGCCGCAGGTTGAGTTCGTTCTGACTCAAGGGAATCACCACCCCGGTGCAAATCGATTTCCCGTAGAAGCGCAGACAAATCACGTCCCGCCCCTTAAAGCCGCCGGAAGATACGGGCATGATTTCGCCATGTCAAGCGGGCGTTTGTCTTTCGCTGCGGTTTCGATTTCAATCCGCGGTGGGCGGCGCTATAGATCCGCCGCCCTCTCGCCGCGACCACGGCCCGATTCGGGAGACATGCGATGAGCCGCGACGCGCTGCCGGTCCTGCCGGCCCATCCCCCCGGCGATCGCTTCGGACGCGATCGCGCCGCCCTGCGCCTGCCGCCCTTCCTGCGCCGTCCCGTCGGCCGCGGCGAAGAGGTGCGCGCGGTCAAACGGCTGATGCGTCGGCAGAAGCTGCACACCGTCTGCGAAGAGGCCCGCTGCCCCAACCTCGCCGAGTGCTTCCGCCACGGCACCGCGACCTTCATGATCATGGGCGAGAACTGCACCCGGGCGTGTGGCTTCTGTGCGGTGGGCACGGCGGTGCCCGCGCCGCTCGATCCCGACGAGCCAGCGAACGTCGCTGAGGCCGCCGCAGCGCTCGGCCTCGAGCACGTCGTCATCACCAGCGTCAACCGCGACGAGCTGCCCGACGGCGGATCGGCCCACTTCCGGGCGACGGTCGAGGCGGTGCGCGCGCGATTGCCCGACGCGGCGATCGAGGTGCTCACCCCCGATTTCTGCGGCGATCGCGAGGCGGTGCGGCGGGTCGCGTCCGCGCCGCTCGACGTCTACAACCACAACGTCGAGACCGTGCCCCGGCTCTACGCCCGGGTCCGCCCGCGGGCGCGATATCCGTGGTCGCTCGGCGTGTTGAAGCAGGTCGCCGAGGAGCACCCCGACGTCGTGGTCAAGAGCGGGTTGATGGTGGGCCTCGGCGAGACCCGCGACGAGGTCTTCGCGCTGATGGACGACCTGCGCGAGGCCGGGGTCTCCATCGTCACCATGGGCCAGTATCTGCGCCCCAGCATCCGCCACGTGCCGGTGGTCGAGTATCTGCGCGAAGAGGCCTACGCGATCTACCGCGAGTACGGCGCGGCGCTGGGCTTCGATCACGTCTTCGCCGGCCCGTTCGTGCGCTCGTCCTACAACGCCGCCGAGGCCCTGCGCCACGCCCGCGCGGGTCAGGAGACCGACGGTTGAGGCACCTGCTCGTCGCCGACTGCCCCGTGCCCGCCTGGGACGCCGACGCCATCCGGGTGCGCCACCGGGCCGAGCTGTGCGCCCGCCGGGGGGGCGGCGTGCTCTTCGCGCCCCACGGCGTCGCCGGCCCGCTGCTCGCACCGGGCCTCAAGCACATCGCGGCGGCCATCCCGCCCGGCGCCGACGTCGAGCACCGCGAGGCTCTGATCGCCGAGCAGGCCGGCGCGGCGATCGACCGGCATCGGCCCGCCGTCGTGCACGCCTTCGGCATCCGCGCCGCCGTGCCGGCGCTGATGCGCGCCCGCAACGCGGTCCGCGTGGTCGTCGAACCGGGCCGCACGCCGTCGCAGCGCATGCGCGCCATCGAGCCGCCGCTGCCGCCCGCGCGCCTGCAAGAGCTGGTCGATCTGGAAGACAAGGTGCTCACCCGGGCCGACGCGGTCATCGCCCGGTCGGCGGTCGAAGCGGCGCACATCGCCCGGCGCGGCGTGCCCGCCGAGCGGCTCTTCACCGCGCCCGACGGCCTGCCTCTGCCCGACGCAGGCGCCCATCCGCTGCCCGACCTGCCCATGCTCACCGGGGTCGTGGCCCACGCGCCCGACGAGGCCGCCGAGCTGATCCTGCGCGCGCTCTCACGGCTGAAGCACCCCTGGCGGCTGACGCTGCTCGGCCCCGGCGACTGGTCGACGGGCAAGACCGAGCACATCGCCCGCAAGCTCGAAGTCGACCACCGGGTGACCTACGCCCGGCTCGACGACGACGCCGCGCTGCGCGTCTCGGGGGCGCAGGCGGTGATCTGCGGGCTGCCGTGGAACCGCTCGGTGCAGGCGGGCGCCATCGTGCCCGAGGCGGTGCTGTGGGCGATGGCCTGCCGGCGCCCGGTCGTCGCGCCCGACGTGCCGCTGGTGCGGGCCTTCGCCGGCGCCGGCGCGCTCTACTACGCCCACGACGACGTCGACGGGCTGCGCGCGGCGCTCGGGCGGGTGCTCGACGATCGTGGCTTGCGGGACGACCTGCTCGGCGCGGTCGACGCGCGGCGGGCCGCCCTCGATTGGGCGGGCGCCGACAGCACCATCGGGGACGTCTGGTCACTGCTCGCAGGCGGCTGAGGCCAGCGCCCGCCGCGCGGCGTGGGCCGGGGGGAAGGCTCAGACCTGGTTGAGCTGCTTTTCCTTGGTCTGCCGAGCGGTGGCGACCTCAGCGAGGTGCTGGGTGCTGAGCTGTTCGATCTGGTTGACCGCGCTGTTCAGGCCGTCCTCCGACAGCTCGCCCGACTTCACGAGATCACCCGCCTGATCCACGGCGGCGCGTCGGGCTGCGCGCACGCTCTCTTCGGCGGTGGCGGCCGCGGCGGCGACCTTCTGCAGGGCCGCGCGGCGACCGCTGTCGGTCAGCGGGCGCATCGGGACCCGAATCATGCTGTCGCCGATGTGGGCCTGCAGCCCGGTGGCGCGCTGGATGGCCGTGGCGATCGGCTGCTCGAGCGACTTGTCCCTCGACCGGATCTGGAGCTCCTGCGATGCGCTGCTGCAGCTCGCGACCTGCATCACCGGCGTCGGCGTGCCGTAGTACTCGACCTTCACCCCTTCGAGCAGATGCAGGCCGCCGCGCCCGTCGTAGATCCCGCGGAGGTCGCTGTTGAGCGTCTTGATCGCGGCGTTCTGGGCCGTCTCGGCGTTGCTCAGGATATCACTGAGTGCCATATGGGTGTCTTCCCATCAGGTGGTGTGATGCGAAGATGACGACGCCCCGGCTGGCGATCAAGGCCTGCGCTGCTCTGTGTCAGGCTTGACTCGTACACTCCCTGATGCAGATGCATGCCATCGTATCGGTGACATATGTCATCCGCCGGCGGCCTTCAGCCGTGCGCTGCCGGGCGCCAGCCCCCGGGCGGCGTTCAGCGCCGAACGCACCACGCCCTCGTGGTTGTCGAAGTGGGTCACGTACATCCCGGTGAACCACAGCCCGGCCTGCCCCTGCTGCGGCGCCAGCTCGCGCTGACAGAGAAAGTAGTCCGGATCGGGGTGCGGGTGCTGCCAGGTCACCTCGGCGTACAGCGGCTCGATGGCATGGGGCGGGTCGATGACCCAGCTGCGGAAGACATCCACCGCCCGGTTGCTGTCGGCCCAGTCGCTGATGGCCGCGCAGCGCCCGTCGAACATGATGTTGACCGCCGACCAGTCGCGCCGCTTCGGCGGCATGAGGCGCAGGTCGCCGTGCACCGCGATGCGGGTCTCGAAGTACCGCACCCGGTCGAGGCTGCGGCGCAGCGCCTCCGTGCCCGCGAGGCCTTGCAGAAGCCACGACGCCTGCGCCGCGTTGGTGGCGAAGACCAGCTGGTCGACGTGGGTCTGGCCGCCGCCGTGATGCACCCGGTAGCCACCCTGCTCGGCGGCGGACAGACCGTCGACCGGGGCATCACAGCGCAGATCGGCGCGCCGCATGTCGCCGACGAGCCGATCGACGTAGGCCCGCATGCCGCCGACCATGCCGTGCATCGGCTTCGGCGTCACCCGCTCGGGGCGGATGAGCACGAGGTACGACATGGTATTGCGCGCCGAGTAGCCCTTCACCCGCGCCGGCGGCACGCCCCAGAAGGCGCCCAGCATCGGGTAGAGCATGGCTTCGGCGAAGTCGGCCGGCACCTGCTCGCGCACGACCCACTCTTCGAACGTCAGGTCGTGACCGTCGGTGCCCTGCTCGACGAGCGGCACCGCCTTGGCGATGGTCTTCTGCAGGTTCAGCATCGCCCGCACCCCGCGGGGGCGCAGCAGGCCGGTCATGCGCCCCAGGCTGCCGAAGGGCGGCATGGCCACCGTCCAGCCCGAGCGGCGATCGTGGAACGTATTGCTGGGGGTGTACGCCGTATGCTCGGCGCCGATCTGCGCGAGCAGCTTCACGAAGGTGGGCTGCAGCAGCGGGCTGAAGAAGTGGATGCCGGTGTCGACGGGCCAGGAGCGGCCGCCGAGATCGACGTCGACGGTGTGGCAGTGACCGCCGAAGCGGGGCTCCTTCTCGAAGAGGATGACGTCGTGTGTCTGTTCGAGCAGCCACGCCGTCCACAGGCCGGCCGCGCCGCCGCCGATGATCCCGATGCGCATCGTACTTCCTCACGCCGGTGACGGGCCGTGAGCATGAGCCACTGCAGGCGTCGGGTCGAGCGCTGAGTGCTCGCCGAAGCGTCACGGGTCGACGCGTGAGAGGCCTTCGTCGCTTCGCGGGTCGTCGAGATCGAGCCGTCGTTGACGAAGGGCGCGACATGATTCGGGCCTGCGCGCCGCGCGTCGGCCCCGTCGGCGGTCTCGTCACCCCGTTGTCGGTTGCGCCTGCCTTCGACGATCTCTAGGATGCCGCGCCATGCCGCGCCGCACCGACATCCGACGCATTCTCATCATCGGCTCGGGCCCGATCGTCATCGGTCAGGCCTGCGAGTTCGATTACTCCGGCACCCAGGCTTGCAAGGCGCTGCGCGCCGAAGGCTACGAGGTGGTGCTGGTCAACTCCAACCCGGCGACGATCATGACCGATCCGGAGACCGCCGACCGGGTGTACATCGAGCCGATCACCGCCGACGACGTCGCGCTGGTCATCGAGCGGGAGAAGCCCGACGCGCTGCTGCCGACGCTGGGCGGGCAGACCGCGTTGAATACGGCGCTCGAGCTGGCGGAGGCGGGCGTGCTCGAGAAGCACGGCGTCGAGCTGATCGGCGCGGGCGTCGAGGCGATCCACAAGGCGGAGGATCGCGACGCGTTTCGGGCGGCGATGGAGAAGATCGGGCTCGACATGCCGCGCTCGAAGATCTGCCGCAGCTTCGAAGAGGTCGAGGCGCTGGTCGCCGAATACGGCTTCCCGCTGATCCTGCGGCCGAGCTTCACCCTCGGCGGCTCGGGCGGCTCGATCGCCTATGGCGCCGACGACCTCGAGGCCAAGGCGCTGCACGCGCTGGAGACCTCGCCGACTCACGAGGTGCTGGTCGACGAGTCGATCCTCGGCTGGAAGGAGTACGAGCTGGAGGTGATGCGCGACCGCGCCGACAACGTCGTCATCATCTGCAGCATCGAGAACCTCGACCCGATGGGCGTGCACACCGGGGACTCGATCACCGTCGCGCCGGCCCAGACGCTGACCGACCGCGAGTATCAGCACTTGCGCGACGCGGCGATCGCCTGCATCCGCGAGATCGGCGTCGATACCGGCGGCAGCAACGTGCAGTTCGGCGTCTGCCCCGATACGGGGCGGGTGGTCATCATCGAGATGAACCCGCGGGTCAGCCGCAGCTCGGCGCTGGCTTCGAAGGCGACGGGTTATCCCATCGCCAAGATCGCCGCGCTGCTCGCGGTGGGCTACACCCTCGACGAGATCACCAACGACATCACGACGACGACGCCGGCGAGCTTCGAGCCGACCATCGACTACGTCGTCACCAAGATCCCGCGGTTCACCTTCGAGAAGTTCTCGGCGACGCCGGCGGTGCTCGGCACCCAGATGAAGTCGGTCGGCGAGGCGATGGCCATCGGGCGCTCGCAGGCCGAGAGCCTGCAGAAGGCGCTGCGCAGCCTGGAGACCGACCGCTACGGCTTCGACGAGCTGCTCTTCGACCGGGCCGACGTCGCCGGCTCGGCGGATCGCATCCGCGCGGCGCTGAAGATCCCGACGCCCGATCGGCTGTGGTACGTGGCCGATGGCATGCGGGCGGGCCTCGACGACGCCGAGCTGTACGCCATCACCGGCATCGACCCGTGGTTCCTCGCCCGCATCCGCGAGCTGATCGACGCCGAGGCCGAGATCCGCGCCCTGGGCGGCGTCGCCCGCGAGAAGGGCTGCGGCGAAGGCGGGCTCGATCCGGCCATCCTGCTGGCGGCCAAGCGCCTGGGCTTCAGCGACCGGCGCCTGAGCGTGCTGCTGGGCGTCGACGAAGACACCGTCGCCCGCTGGCGCAAGAGCAACCGCATCCGCCCGGTCTACAAGCGGGTCGATACCTGCGCCGCCGAGTTCGAGGCCCATACGCCGTACCTCTACTCGACCTACGAGATGGAGGACGAGGCCACGCCCACCAAGCGGCGCAAGGTGATGATCCTCGGCGGCGGGCCCAACCGCATCGGGCAGGGCATCGAGTTCGACTACTGCTGCGTGCACGCGGTGATGGCGCTGGCCGAGGACGGGTTCGAGACCATCATGGTCAACTGCAACCCCGAGACGGTCTCGACCGACTACGACACCAGCGATCGGCTGTACTTCGAGCCGCTGACCTTCGAAGACGTGCTGCACATCGTCGAGCGCGAGCAGCCCACGGGGGTCATCGTGCAGTTCGGCGGGCAGACGCCGCTCAAGCTGGCCAATCGGCTCGAGGCGGCGGGGGTGCCCATCCTGGGCACGCCGCCCGACGCCATCGACCGCGCCGAGGACCGTGAGCGGTTCCAGCGGCTGATCACCGATCTGGGGCTGCGGCAGCCGAACAACGGCATCGCCCGCAGCAATGAAGAGGCGCTGGCGGTGGCCCGGCGGGTCGGCTTCCCGCTGGTCGTGCGGCCGAGCTACGTGCTCGGCGGGCGGGCGATGGAGATCGTCTCCGACGAAGCCTCGCTGATGCGCTACATGCAGAACGCGGTGCAGGCCAGCCCCGACCACCCCGTGCTGCTCGACCAGTTCGTCGACGGGGCCATCGAGCTGGACGTCGACTGCATCTGCGACGGCACGACCGCGGTCATCGGCGGCATCATGGAGCACGTCGAAGAGGCGGGCATCCACTCCGGCGACTCGGCGTGCAGCCTGCCGGCGTATACGGTGCCGCGCTCGATCACCGACCAGATCCGGACGCAGACCAAGGCCCTCGCCCTCGAGCTGGGCGTCGTCGGGCTGATGAACGTGCAGTTCGCGGTGCGCTTCGGCACCCATCAGGCCGACGAGATCTACGTCATCGAGGTCAACCCGCGGGCGAGCCGCACCGTGCCCTTCGTCAGCAAGGCGATCGGCGTGCCGCTGGCCAAGCTGGCCGCCCGGGTCATGGCCGGCAAGACGCTGCCCGAGCTGGGCTTCGAGCACGAGATCCATCCGCGGCACATGGCGGTCAAGGAGGCCGTCTTCCCGTTCGTGAAGTTCAGCGAGGTCGACACCCTGCTCGGGCCGGAGATGAAGTCCACCGGCGAGGTGATGGGCATCGCCGATGACTTCCCGACGGCCTTCCTCAAGAGCCAGAGCGCGGCGTACAACGGGCTGCCGTCGAAGGGCGGGGTGCTGCTGTCGGTGGACGACGCCGACAAGCGCGGCTTCGTGCATCTGGCCGAGCGGCTGCAACGGCTCGGCTTCGAACTGCTGGCCACCAGCGGCACCCGGTCGTATCTGGCCGAGCACGGGATCGAGACGACGCTGCTGGCCAAGGAGCACGAGGGCGGCGATCACACCGTCAACGCGATGGCCGACGGCCGGGTGAACCTCGTCTTGTGCACCACCCGGGCCACCGAGCGCATCTCGCGCTCGCGCGGTCTGCGGCGGGGGGCGTTGCGCCACGGGGTGCCGTACTATACGACTTATGTCGGCGCGCGGGCGGCGGTGGCCGCCATCGAGCGCCTGGCGAGCGGCCGCCCGGCGGTCCGCGCCATTCAGGACTACCACCGGTAGATGACGGCGGCGGGGGGCGGCGATCCTCGGCCGCCCCGCAGAGGGCCGCGACGGCGCGGTCACCGATTGCCGCAGAGCGCCGCGAGGCGCCCGAGATGCGCCGGCCCCGCCCGCGCGAGAGGAACTGACCGATGAGCGACCGCAGCATGCCGATCACCCGCGCCGGGTTCGAGCGCTTCACCGCCGAGCTGAGGCGGCTCAAGACCACCGAGCGCTCGCGTATCGCCAACGACATCGAGGTCGCCCGGAGCCATGGCGACCTGCGGGAGAACGCCGACTACGACGACGCCAAGGAGCGTCAGGGCATGCTGGAAGCCAAGATCGCCAAGCTCGAGAGCGATCTGGCCCGCGCCGAGATCATCGACACCGGGCGGCTGGGCGGCGAGCGGGTCGTCTTCGGGGCGACGGTGACCCTCTTCGACCTCGACGACGAGAGCGAGATGAAGGTGACCCTGGTCGGCGAGCTGGAGGCCGATCCCAAGCAGGATCGCATCTCGATCAGCTCGCCGGTGGCCCGGGCGCTGGTGGGCAAGTCCATCGACGACGAGGTGACGGTGCGCACCCCCGGCGGCGTGCGGCACTACGAGATCACCGACGTGACCTTCGGCTGAAGGCCGCGCGGCGTGCTCGATCGGGCGCGCCCTGCTTCTGTCTGCTCGACCTGCCGGCTCTCTTCTGCGCTTGCCTGCGGTCTCACGGAAACATCGTGGACACGGGCCCGTAACCCCTGTCAGACTCGCGTATTCGCCGCGATCGCGGTGAGAACACACTCGGCCTGCGCCCGCGCGTACGGCGGTGTGGAATCCGGCCGGGCCCCCGCCCGGCCCGCACGACACTCGGGGGAGTGATATGCAGCGTCGCAGGGACGCATGGCGATTGGGGCTGGCCTTGGCCGGCGGCCTGTTCGCCATGGCATGCAGCGGCCCGGTCGAAGATGTCGACCGGGTGCAGCCGCATTATGTGGCCAAGGCCCAGCTCGACGGTCAGTGGTTCTTCCGCCAGACCATCGTCGACATGCCGCCCAATACCGGCTACTACATCGGCGCCTTCAGCGGCATCGAGGGCGGGGTCGAGAAGATCCGCTGGGAGGCGCGCGAGGATCAGCTCGTCGCCTACCGGATCCACCCGACGGTGCCCGGGATCGAGGACGAAGATACGCTCGACGGCGCCGAGTACGACGGCGAGCCGGTCGCGGCGTATCGCATCCTGTCGCACTTCGACATCATCCGGCAGTTCAACTCGAGCACCGGCGAGCAGTCGAACGTGCTGGTCGAAGATACCGCGCTGCGGCCGTGGTACGAGCGGGACTACATGCGGGTCGACTGGTCGACCAACATCCTGCCCGGGCCGGTCGACCTCGGCGGCTTCTTCAGCTACGACCCGTGGCTCTTGTCGGTCAACGCCGACTGGGTCCGCGAGACGGAGGCCGACGACCCCGACCACGCCCAGGTCGACGACGACTTCATCTTCCTCACCACCGAGTACCTCTCCGACGACGGCGGGGCGACCTGCATCCTCAACTTCGGGCGGGCGACGGCGGGCTATAACGACGCCTGCGGCATCACCCGCATCAAGGTGCGCAGCGCCTTCGTCAAGATCGACCCCGAAGAGCAGGCGCAGTTCGAGCCCAAGTCGTACCTCGACCGCGAGCGCATGTTCGACGAGAACGGCGATCCGCTGCGTTACGTGACCATCTCGGCGGGCACCGACAAAGCCATCCAGGTGGACGTGGCCTGCACCGAAGAGGTGCTCGCCGAGCTGGCCCCGGCGGTCACCGCCGCCGACTGCCGCGATCTGCAGTGGGATCAGGCCGGGCGCTTCGGCTTCTTCCGCACCATGCGCCAGGGCTATGACCGGCGGGTGGGCGGCGGTCACGACCTGACCCGGCAGTACTACGCCAACCACCATCAGATCTGGAAGGCCACCCGCACCGAGAGCGGCGGCACCATCCCGCTCGCCGAGCGCGAGCTGCGGCCGGTGGTCTACTACCTCAACCCGAACTTCCCCGACGACCTCAAGGACGTCGCCATCCGCATCGGCCACGCGTGGAACGACGCGTTCATGGACGCGGCGATGGCGGCCACCGGGCGCAGCGCGAGCCAGATCGGCGACCAGCTCGCCCGCGACTTCGACGGGCGCGGCGTCTTCATGGACGGCGACGATCTGGCCCAGCAAGCGCTCTTCCAGGTGCGGGAGAACAGCTGCTCGCAGCGCGGGGTGACCGCCTACCTCAACCGGCGGGGCAACGACGCCATGCGCGCGGTGGCCAACGAGGCGACCGGCGGCGAAGGCCTGCTGCCGGGCAACCTGGAGAAGGTGTGCAGCCGGCTGACCTGGCACAGCAAGCGCACCGACGGGGTCGAGCCGTTCGTCTGGCAGCAGATGGGCGACCCCCGCTTCAGCTTCGTCTGGTGGATTCACGACGAGCAGCCCTACGGCCCGCTGGGCTACGGGCCCTCGTCCCCCGACCCGGAGACCGGGCAGCTCATCTCGGGCAACGCCTACGTCTACGGGGCGGCGATCAACCGCTACGCCCGCGACGCCGCCGACATGGTGCGCTTCGTCAACGGCGAGGTGGACATGCTCGACATCCGCGACGGCTATCAGCTGCGCGAGTGGCTGCTGGCGGGCGGGACCACGCCGGCGGGCGACGGGCTGGAGATCTCCCCCGAGTTCCAGCAGATCGTCTCCGAGCGCATCGGCACCCCGTTCATGAGCCAGTACCGCGGCTTCAATGGCCCCGACGGCATGGACAAGGCGGCGATGCTGCGCCACATGCGCGACCGCATGCAGCACACCGCGCCCGATGACCCGATGGCGCCGGCCTTCGCCGCGCCGCTTGACCCGGGCCGCAGCCGCATGGCGGCGCTGGCCGCCGACCCCGACTTCAAGAGCCGCATGCTCTCCCCCGAGATGCTGCAGCTCGTCGGGCCGCTCTTCGACTGGCAGCCGGGCGACGCGGTGCCCGCCGAGATGGAAGAGCTGGCCCTCGAGCTGGTGACCGATCCCGGCGCGCTCGCCCGCCGCGAGCAGGAGCGCAAGCGCTTCTTCGCCGAGCGCAACGTCTTCCTGCCCGAGGGCATGGACGACTCGATCATCGGCCAGGCCCTCGAGCTGGCCGGGCTGCCGCCGGAGGAGGTCTACCGCATTCTGCGCGAGGAGATCTTCGAGGCGGTCATGCTGCACGAGATCGGCCACACGGTGGGCCTGACCCACAACTTCGAGGCCTCGATGGACGCCCTGAACTATCAGGACGACTTCTGGCACATCCGCGAGCAGTATCCCGAGAGCGAGTGGAAGAACCAGCGCCTGCCCGAGTACCGCTACACCTCGATCATGGACTACGGCAGCCGGTTCAACAGCGACACCAAGGGCCTGGGCAAGTACGACCACGCGGCGATCAAGTTCGTCTACGGCCACCACCTCGAGACCTTCGCCGACGAGGTGCCGGTGCCCGGTCGGCTCGATCTGGAGCTGCGCTGGGGCGACTACAGCACCATCCCCGAGCTGATGGGCGGTGATCTGGCCAACCTGTGGAACCGGGTCGATCGGCCCGTCGAGCAGATGACCGAGACCCGCAAGAACGGCATCCGCGGCAACGCGGTGAAGTTCGTCGAAGACCCGAGCCGCCCGGCGAGCGACTACTGGATCGACCCGGCGGTGCCGTATCACTACTGCGCCGACTTCCTGCGCGGCGACCTGAAGTGCCGCACCTGGGACGAGGGCTCGAATCACACCGAGGCGGTGCAGGCGGCCATCCAGCGCTACTGGAACTACTACGCCTTCAACAGCTATCGGCGTAATCGCAACGAAGGCAGCTTCATCAACAGCTACTTCGGCCGCCAGGACCGGCTGCGCGAGTACCTGAGCTATCCCTGGAAGTTCTACTATTTCTACGACGCCTATCCGGTGCCGCTGCGCGATGACCTGCTGCGGGCCTCGGTCATGGGCCTCAACTTCATCAACCAGGTGCTCGGCACCCCCGAGCCGGGCGAATACTGCGCCTACAACAACGGGCTGTATCTGCCGGCGTGGCTGTTCAACCGCACCTACCAGCTGCAGTGCGATTCGGTGAGCGTGCAGGTGGGCGAGGGCCGCGAGCCGTACCTCGGCTTCAGCGACGAGCACGTCTACCGCATCGACTACATCGGCGTGTTCTACGACAAAGTGAACATGCTGCTCGAGCTGTTCAACGACCGCACCCGGTTCTTCCGGCTGGTCGACGACAGCGACAGCCGGCAGTACGCGGTGAGCTTCTACCGGGCCTTCAGCGACGAGCTGATCAAGCTGTCGCGGGACCTCGTCTTCGGCGCGGTGCTCAACTTCACCATCGCCGACGGCGACATCGTCTTCTTCAACGACACCGTCTTCAACCGGGTGATCGACGGCGGCGAACTGCGGCCGCAGATGCTCGTCGACCCGGCCCGTATCGCCGCCGGCGAGCAGCTCGAGGCCGAGCCGCTGTCGAAGCTGTATACGCCGGTGCCGTTCAACGTCGCGACCCAGGCGCTCATCGTCGGCACGATCTACAGCACCAGCACCTGGGACCAGCAGTTCGACCTCGTCGAGTATCTCTCGGTGGTCGAGGTGGGCTCGGGCGACGACCGGGTCTTCGCCGACGGGGCCGAGGTCGCGCAGTTCGTGCACCCGATGACCGGTCAGATCTATCGCGCGGCGCAGACCGCCGACGGGCGCTCGATCGCCTACGAGTTCCTGCAGTTCGCCCAGGGCTACGTCGAGACCGACTGGGAGCCGGCCCGGCGGGCCTACGATGCCGACCCGCAGAACGCCGAGTTCCGCGAGGATTACGACATCAAGAACCGCCAGCTGCAGAACATCTTCGAGATGATCGACTTCCTGCGCTACCTGCGCTCGGTCGCGGATTGGGGGCAGTGATGATGGCGCGCGAGACCCGAATCACGATGAAGGCGGCGACGACGGCCAACAAGGCGGCGACGGCGATGAAGACCCTCTTGCGATACGGCCTGTCGACCCGGGCCCTGGCCCTGGCCCTGGCGTTGGCGGCCCCCGCGCTGGCGGTGTCCCTCGGCGGATGCTCCGAGCCGGTCGAAGACATCAACAACGTGCAGCCCCACTACGTGGACAAGGCTGCGCTCGACGGCGAGTGGTACTACAAGCAGACCATCATCGACGCCTCGCCCGAGGTGGCGGTGGGCTTCGTGGGCCTCGAAGGCAGCCTGGAGAAGGTCCGCTGGAAGGTCACCGAGTGGTATCTCTATGCCTATCGGATCCACGAGTCGGTGCCCGGCCTCGACCCCGACGCCAACCGCGAGGGCAGCGACTACGTCGGCGATCCGGTGGCGGCCTTCGCCATCGAGAAGCACTTCGACATCAAGCGCGGCTACAACGCCGGCACCGGCGAGCAGACCAACGTGCTGACGGAGAACAGCTCCGACCGGCCGTGGTACGAACGCCAGTACATGCGGGTCGATTGGAGCAGCGACGTCAGCGGCGGGCCGGTCTCGATCGGCATCGTCAAGGCGTCGTTCGCCGATGACTACGTGCGCGAGACCGAGGTGTGGGATCCCGATCAGCTTCAGATCGGTGAGGATCACATCCAGATCACGCAGCGGGCGACGGTCACCGACGGCGGGCGGACCTGCTTCTACACCTACGGCAGCTACGACTGCGGCAGCGCCGACGCCCGGGTCCGGCTCTCGTTCTCGCGCATCGACCCCGAGGCGCAGTTCGAGGCGCGGCCGTATTTCGACTACCAGGAGCTGCGCGACGACAGCGGTCGTCAGATGCGGACCATCGGCCTGAGCGTGCCCCTCGGGGCCGGGCAGGAGGTCGCCCGCTTCGAATGCACCCCCGAGGTGCTGCAGATCCTCAACGAGAGCCCCAACGTCAGCCGGACGTACACCATCGAAGACTGCGGCACGCAGGAGTACCAGCAGTCGGGGCGCTTCGGCTTCTTCCGTACCGAGCGCTATCGCTATGATCCGCAGCTCGGTGGCGGGCATGACGACCTGCGCGAGTTCTACGCCAACGTGCACGACATCTGGGAGAACCCGTTCATCGTTGGCGAGGACGGCGAGCGTCAGCCGCGGCCCCACGCCGAGCGGGTGCCCAAGCCGGTGGTCTACCACCTCAACGTGGGCTATCCCGAAGACCTGCACGGTGTGGCCGCCCAGATGGCCGCCGACTGGGACGAGGCGTTCATGGGCGCCGCGGCGGGCAGCATGGGGCGTGACGTCGCGCAGGTGCGCGAGATCCTCCGGGCGCGCACCGACGCCGAGGACTGGATGTTCCTCGACGGCGATACCGAAGGCGCCGGGCGCATGTTCCAGATCCGGCGCAATACCTGCTCTCCGCAAGGCATCGAGGCCTATGTGGCCGCCAACCCGCAGATGCAGGCGGTGGTCGACGAGGGCAGCGAAGGGCGTGGGCTGATGCGCGGCAACCTCGAGCGGGTCTGCGCCGGGCTGATGAGCCGGGCGTCGGCGATGGGCGCCGAGCCCTTCATCTGGCAGCAGATCGGCGACGTGCGCTTCAGCTTCCTCAACTGGATCAACGAGCCGCAGCCGTCGGGGCCGCTGGGTTATGGCCCCTCGTCCACCGACAAGGAGACCGGGCAGATCGTCGCCGGCAACGCCCACATCTACGGGGCGGCCATCGACACCTACGCCCGCTCGGCGGCCGACATCGTGCGCGCGATCAACGAAGACCTGGAGATCGCTCAGCTCATCGAGGGGCAGAGCTACGCCGACTGGCTGCAGACGCCGACGAGCGTCGCCGACATGGAGATGGCGCTGACGGCGGCCGACAGCGCCGAGCTCGACGCGCGCTTCGGTGACTTCCGGGTGGCCGAGGCCTACGGCGAGTATCGCCTGCCCAACGGCCGGCTGGACTACCCCGAGCTGTTCCGCCAGATGCAGCAGCGGCTCGAGAGCCCGGCGCCGGGTGATCCGATGGCGCTGGCGATGCAGGCGCCGGTCGACCAGGGCCAGCGCCGGCTCGAGGCGCTCAAGCAGGATCCGTACTTCCGCAGCCGCCTGCTCACCGACGAGCACCTGGCGCTGGTGCGGCCGCTCTTCGCGATGCTGCCCGGCGACGAGATCACCGACGAGGTGGCCGACGCCGCGGTCGATCTGGCGGTCGATCCGGCGGCTCTGCGCGCCCGGCAGAACGAGCGCCTGAAGTTCTTCGCCGACCAGAACATGTTCCTCGCCGAGTTCATCGACGACAGCATCGTCGGTCAGGCGCTGGCCATGAAGGGGCTGCCCGCCGAGCGGGTCTATCAGACGCTGCGCGAGGAGGTCTTCCGGGCGGTGGCGCTGCACGAGATCGGCCACACCGTGGGGTTGACCCACAACTTCGAAGGCAGCCGCGACGCGCTGAACTACCCCGACGAGTTCTGGCGCATCCGCCAGACGCTCGACGAGTCGGAGTGGAACGCCGCCCGGCTGCCCGAGTACCGCTACTCGACGATCATGGAGTACGGCCGCAGCTTCAACAGCGATACCAAGGGCCTGGGCAAGTACGACCGCGCGGCGATCAAGTTCGCCTACGGCGGCCTGACCGAGCACTTCCACCCCGAGGTGCCGCTCTCGTCGACGCTGGACTACGAGGTCTTCGTCAACGGCTACGACCGCATCCCGTCGCAGCTCGGCGGCGCCTGGGAGAACATCGACCGCCGGGTGGACGTGCCCATCGACGCCCACGTCGATGCCATGCGTGAAGGCATCCAGGAGAATACCCGGCGCTTCGTCGAGGATCCGGCCCGGCCGGTGAGCGACTACTGGTTCGACCGCCAGGTGCCCTACAGCTATTGCTTCGATGCCTTCCGCGGCAACATCAACTGCATGACCTGGGACGAGGGCGCCACCTACACCGAGACGGTGCGCTCGGCCATTCAGCAGTATTGGAACTACTACGTCTTCAACAACTACCGCCGCGGCCGCAACGAGAGCGGCTTCATCAACGGCTACTTCGGCCGTCAGGGGCGCGTCGAGTGGTACCTGACGACGTTCTTCCGTTACTTCTACTTCTATCAGCAGTGGGACATCGGGCTGCGCCGCGACCTCGAGCAGGCCGCGCTGATCGGGCTCAACTTCATCAATCAGGTGCTCGGCACGCCCGAGCCGGGGACCCACTGCTACGACGACAAGCAGAACCTGTATGTGCCCTATCGGCTGGCGGCGCCCGAGATCCAGGCGGCGTGCGTGCCGGTGGACATCGCCCACGGCACCGGTCGCGCCGAGCACCTGCGCTACGACGACGACTACTACTATCAGGTCGACTACATCGGCTCGTACTACGACAAGATCAACCTGATGAACTCCCTGGCCGATACCTCGACCTCGTTCTTCCGGGTGTCGAACGTCGGCGACAGCCGCGCGTTCACCATCGGCTACTATCGCATCTTCCAGCCCGAGCTCATCGAGCTGCTGCACTCGATGATCCTCTCGTGGCTCGGTGAGTCCGCCGGTGAGGCCTACTCGAGCTACGTCATGGACGACGCGGTGATGCCCAAGGTGCTCTTCGCCGAGGAAGCCTTCGGGCAGGACCCGCGGGAGATGGAGGGCGTGCCGCAGCTCTACGCGCCGGTCAGCTACAACATGATCTGGCAGGGGCTGGCGTTGTACGCGCTCTTCAACACCTCGATCGACGACGCCCAGCTCGACTTCTCGGAGTACATCGCGGTGAGTGAGCGGGGCAGCGGCGACGCGCGGACCTACCCCGAGGGATGGCGCATCGCCAGCTTCGCCGACCCGCACAGCGGCGTGGTCTACGACGCGGCGCAGACCCGCGATCAGCGGTCGATCGCCTACGACCTCGTCCAGCGCGCGCAGCTGTTCACCGACGAGGTGTGGCAGCCGGCCCGCGACGCCCTCGACGCCCGCCCGGGCGACGCGCAGCTGCGCACTGAGTTCGAGGCGGCCGATCGCAAGCTGGGGCAGTTCAGCGATCTGCTCAGCGATCTGCGCTACATGCGCGCCGTCGTCGACATCGCCGACGACTGAGGCCGCCCGCCCCCGGCCTGCCGCGTCGGGCGGCCGCCCGCCCTCCCGCCGACCGTCCGGCCCATCCATTGATACAATCTGTCGAGTATTGCCGCCCGGCGCTGTCGGGCAGGCGGCGCGCTGCGTTCGCCGTCCGTGCGCGGCGGCGGCCATGATCTTCCCGAAGAAAATCTGTCACGCCTTCTCTGTTCGGATGCTCATCAGTAGAATGAGGTCATCCGGTAACGGCTATGTGCCCGAGATGATGTGACAATCTCGGTTTCGCTTTGTCTGCTGGAGCGCGACGGTTAGACTAAACAAAAGAATGCTGGCGCAGGTAGCGCTGGTGACAATTGGAGGCGGTCCATGGGTGCTCATCTTCTCACCCTCTCCGAGCTGTGCCCCACGCTGCTGCATCTGGCGTCGGAGAAATGTATCGCCCAGCTGACCCAGACCTATCTGGGTCGCTCACTCGCCCGCAACATCCGTTCACTGGCCGATGAGGTCCAGGCGTTGCTCGGCGCACCCGTCGTCGCCCAGGATGACGCCGCGCGCGACGACGCGGGCGATCTGGCCTGTTTCCCGGGTTATGCGGTGATGGCCGCCGAGCACATCGGCAGCGAAGACCGCGCGGCGGGGGTCCAGCTGTGGTCACGGCTCGATCCGCTGTCGAGTCCGCCGGCCCAGATCATCGAGGTCATGCCCGAGCCCGAGGAGACCGCGGCCCACGCGGCGCTCAAGACGCAGGTCGTGGCGCTCGTCAACGATCTGCGTCAGGGCCTGCGCATCGAGGCGCGCTATCGCCCGCTGCCGGTGCACCTCGACGCGCAGCTCTTCGCGCCGCTCGACGCCGCTGTGCGGCGCCGGCGGGATCGCATGGAGCGCGCCGCGGGTCGGGATTGGGACGCGGTTTCGGTGGGCGGCGCCGGTCGCGTCGGCGTACGGCGGGAAGAGCCCAGCGTAGGGGCCGGGCCGGCCGGCCGCTGAAACGGGGCGCCGAGGCCCATCAGCGGTCGCCGGCGGCCGTCGCGGGCGGGGTGGTCAGGGGGCAGCGGCTTCGCAGGCGCCTTCGCTGATCGTCAGGGTGTACGGGCCAGCGCTGTCATCACCATAGCCATCCACGAAGATGTAGTAGGCGGTGCCGCCGATGAGCGGGGCCTCGAGCGCCGACTGAAGCTGGCCGGCGACGTCGCGGTTGTCGTCGTTGCACGCGATCTCGGCGTCGGGGCGCTCGCAGGCGCCCTCCCGCAGGTACAGCACCGTATCGTGCGCGGTGCCGCCGGTGCTGAAGCAGTAGATGCCGTCGGCCTCGGGGGTGAACGACAGAACGTCCTCCGGGCTGTCGGCGGTGCCGAACTGGCTGCACGCGGGGTCGGCTTCGTTGTGCACCGACGCCAGGCCGGTGGTATCGCCTTCGTAGATCCCCGGGCCGTCGAGCACGCGCGGGTCGTCGCAGCCGCCCAGGACCGGATCGGCGCAGGCGTTGTCCAGGCAGATCTGCTCGGCCCCGCACTGCGCCGAGTCACGGCACTCGACGCACTGCTCGTTCACGCAGACCCCGTCTCCGCAGTCCGGGTCGTCGATGCATTCGACGCAGGTATTGTCCAGGCAGCGCCCGTCGCCGCACTCGGCGTCGGCGCGGCAGTCGCCGTTGATGCAGGCGCTGTCGATGCACAGCTGGCCGTCGCCGCAGTCGATGTCGTCCCGGCACGCGACGCATTCGCCAGAGCTGATCGAGAGGACGTACTCGCCCGCCGAGTTGATGTCGTAGCCATCGACGAAGATGAAGTAGGGCTGCCCCTCGACCGCGTCGAAGTTCAGCGCTGACCGGGTGCCGCCGGCGAGGGCGGCGTCGTCGTCATTGCACGCGAGCTGCGCCTCGGCCTCTGCGCAGACGGCTTCGCGCACGTAGAGCGTGGTGTCGTAGCTCGAGCCGCGGGTATTGAGGCAGATCGGGCCGGTCTCCGGCGCCTGGAAGGCGTAGACCACTTCGGGCCCCCGGCCGGCGTTGCCGCAGTCGACCGGCAGATGGGCCACGGGCGCCCCGGCGGTGGTGCCCTCGTAGCGTCCCAAGGCGTCGATCGGCTGCGGATCGGCGCAGGCGCCGGCGGGCTGGGGCATGCAGGTGCCGTCTCCGGCGCAGAACTCGCCCTCTCCACAGTCGGCAGCGTCCGTGCATTCGACGCAGGTGCCCACCGGATGACAGACGCCTTCGTTGCAGTCGCCGTCGTCGACGCACTCGACGCAGGCGAAGTCGGCGCAGATTCGGCCTTCGTCGCAGTCGGGGTCGGCGCGGCACTCGCCGCACTGACCGTCCACACAGACCCCGGAGTCGCAGTCGGCGTCGTCGGCGCACTCGTCGGCCGTGCAGACCCCGTCCCGGCAGAACGGCGTCAAGAAGAAGCAGTCGTCGTTGGTCTGGCACTGCGGCTCGACGTCGCAGCCGCCGGGCACGATCGCCAGCGCGTAGTCGCCGCTGCTGTTGCCGCCGTAGCCGTCGAGGATGATGAAGTAGTCGACCCCCGGCAGCGGATCGAGCTCGATCTGCGAGCGCAAGTTGCCCTGCTGGATGTCGTCGTTGCACGCGATCTCGGCCGCCGGGTCATCGCAGACCGCCTCGCGCACGTAGAGCATCGTATCGAAGTCGGATCCGACGGTCGTGATGCAGAAGAGGCCTTCGTCGAAGGTATTGAGCACGAAGACCGCTTCGGGGCTCTCGGCGGGCACCTGGCTGCAGCCCTCGGTGCCCTGAACCTGGAAGGCCGGGCCGTCGAGCGTCGTGCCTTCGAACTCGTCGGCGCCGTCCGCCCGGATCGGCTGGGCGCAGGTCGCGAAGCCATCGGGGCCGCCCACGCAGAAACGGTCGTCGCCACACACGCCGCCCGGCGGGCAGTCGGCGTCGACTCGGCACTCGCCGGGCGCGCAGACGCCGTCGTCGCACAGCTCGCCCGGGACGCAGTCGCCGTCGTTGCGGCAATCGGGGCCGGCGATGCAGATGTTCTCGAACTCGTCGCACTCGGCGCCCGGCGGGCAATCGGCGTTCTGCAGGCACTCGACGCAGAAGCCGTCGTTGCAGCGGCCGCCGTCGCAGTCGCGGTCACCGCGGCAGTCGCCCGGCTCACAGCGCGCGTCGTTGCACAGGGTGCCGGCGGGGCAGTCGCCGTCGGCGAGGCAGTTCACACACTGCAGATCGTCGTTGCAGCGGCCGCCGTCGCAGTCGCCGTCGTTGCGGCATTCGCCGGGGGTGCACTCGCCGGCGACGCAGAGCTGGCCCGGACCGCAGGCCGCGTCGTTCTGGCAGCCTTCGCCCTCGCCTTCTCCTTCGCCTTCGCCTTCGCCTTCGCCTTCTCCTTCGCCTTCACCCTCGCCCTCACCTTCGCCCTCTCCCTCTCCTTCGCCCTCGCCCTCTCCTTCGCCTTCACCCTCGCCCTCGCCCTCTCCTTCGCCCTCGCCCTCGCCCTCTCCTTCGCCTTCACCCTCTCCTTCGCCTTCACCCTCGCCCTCGCCCTCGCCCTCTCCTTCCCCTTCACCCTCGCCCTCGCCCTCACCTTCGCCCTCGCCCTCTCCTTCGCCCTCGCCCTCTCCTTCGCCTTCGCCCTCTCCTTCGCCTTCGCCCTCGCCCTCGCCTTCGCCTTCGCCTTCGCCCTCTCCTTCGCCTTCGCCCTCGCCCTCGCCCTCGCCTTCTCCCTCTCCTTCACCCTCGCCCCCGTCGACGGACACCGTGGCGTCATCGTCGTCGCCGCCCCCACTTCCGCCGCCGGTGGGCACACAGCCCTGCGCTGCGACGAGCAGCAATGCGAACAACAGATGACTCCACGGGCTCAGCCTCATCGATCTCACTCCAGGTCGTGGGTCGGCGAATGCCGACGCCGCGCATGGTGGCATCGATGGTGGGGGTGGGGAAAGGGAGGGCGTGTTCAGGCGGGCGGGGCGGGGGACGGGCGATCAGCGCGACGCGCGATGCCCCTTGCGGGCAGGCACCTTGACGACGGTGCGGCCCTTGCCGGGGACGTAGACGACGGCGCGGCCCTTGCGGGCGGGCACGTAGACCACCTTGCGCGCGGGGACATGCCGGACCTTGCGGGCGGGGATATGCCGGACCTTGCGGGCGGGGACATGCCGGACCTTGCGGGCGGGGACATGCCGGACCTTACGGGCGGGCACATGCCGGACCTTGCGGGCGGGCACATGCACGACCGTACGCGCGGGCACGTGTAGCGGGGCGGCTCGCGCCGGTTGGGTCGCGCTGACGGGCGCCGGGGCGGCCTGGGCGTCGGCGGTGAAGGCGATGGTGGTCGCGACGGCGGACAGGGCGATGAGCAGGGTGCGGAACATGGGATCCTCTCTTTCGGATGGGTCGTCGATCGGGCCGAGCGGCTGTCGTCGGCTGATCGGTCTGACCCCGCGAATTCGGATCCGGTTTACGGGCGGGCGCGAGTCGCCGGCGCGGCCTACGCCGGGCCGTGGTCGGCGCGGTCGAGCCAGGCGGCGATCGGCGCGAAGACCTGCTCGGGCGCCAGTTCGCTGATGAAGAGATCGGCGTGCGCCATCGGCCGGCGGGCATCGCCCGCGTAGATCAGCGTGCGCGCCGGGTGGCGCATGGCGTCGTGGGCCGAGGCGGCGGTGGCTTCGGGCACGATGCCGTCGCCGGTTGCGACCACGGTCAGCAGCGGCAGGTCGAGGCGGCCGACGTCGGTGGTCAGGTTGCGCCCGTCGAGCACCAGGTCGCCGCGGCGGATCCACTGCGCGATCTGGCGGTTGATGGTCGGCACCGGATCGTCGACGGTCTGCACCAGCGCGTCGGGTTCGCTCAGATCGCAGATGGCCGGGCTGAGATAGATCGACAGCAGCTGCGGCATGCGCTCGACCACCGGCAGCACGCGGCGGGCGATACGGCGGGTGCCTTTGATCGGCACGGCGCTCCACAGGCGCGGCGCGACGGCGAGGGTCTTGACGATCGGGTGCACCGCCGTCCAGCGCAGCGGCCCGCCGAGGTTGATCATGCGCGCGATGCGATGGGTGGGCCACCACGCGGCCTGGATGAACATATACGTCGCGCCCAGGCTGCAGCCGATGACGTCGACCCGCTCGGCGCTCACCGCGCTGTTGCGCCGCACACCTTCGATCGCCGCCGCGAGGTCGACGGTGCCCAGATCTTCCAGGCCGAAGCGGCGGCTGGCGCGGGCGCTGCGCACGCTCTGCCCTTGGGCCCGCAGCTCGACGCACCAGACCTCGAAGCCGGCCAGGGCCAGATACTCGGCGATGCCCGGCCCGTTGGGGTGATAGCCCAGGATGAAGGCGTTCATCGCGAAGCCGGGCACCATCACCACCGGGCGCCGGCCGGCATCGAGCCGATCGGGCGCCCAGCGGCGATGCAGGGCCAGCCGCCAGCCGTCCCCGTTGTCGACATAGTGGGTCCGTTGCTCGACCCCGCTCGTCCTGCGGTGGCTCATCGGCGCCTACTCTCCGTCCGCGCTGCCGCGCTGGCCGATGGTATCCGGGAAGAAGCCGTGGGTCAGCCGGCGGCCGGTCACGTCGATCTCTCCGTCGGGGCCGAAGGCGCGCACGCTGGCCACCAGCGCCTCTTCGTCGGGCGCCGTGGGCACCCGGCGGTCGGTGGCCTCGGCCTGGGTCTCGATGTGCAGCGTACGGGTGGGGAAGGCGAAGTCGACGCCGATGTCTTCCGCGAGCCGCTTGAAGGCGATGAGCAGCTGGTGCTTGCCGGCCAGCTCGTCGCTCCAGGTGGTGCTGGTGAAGAAGGTGTAGACCATGACCTCCAGCGCCGAGTCGGCGAAGTTGACCAGGTGCACCTCGTAGTAGTCCTTTCGGGTCTCGGGGTGGGCCGCGATGATGGCCCGCACACCCTCGACGAAGGCTTCGAGCTGCTCGGTGGTCGTGTGATAGCCCACGCCGAGCCGGATGCTGAACCGCCGATACTCCCGGCGGCTGAAGTTCTCGATGGTCGCCGTCGCCAGCATCGAGTTGGGCACCGAGACCACGCTGCTCGAGAACGTGCGCACCCGGGTCGAGCGCAGGCCGATCTCCATCACCGTGCCCTCGACGCCCGCCGCCTTGATCCAGTCGCCGACGTAGAACGGCGCGTCGATGAAGATGGTGAACGAGCCGAAGAGGTTGGCGGCGGTGTCCTTGGCGGCCAGCGCGAGGGCGAGGCCGCCGATGCCCAGACCGGCGAGCAGGCTGGTGACGTCGATGCTGAGGTTCTGCAGCACGAAGACGAGGCCGATGCCGACGACGATGACCCGCAGCGTCTTGCGGACGAGCACCACCAGCTGGTCGTCCATCTTGGTATCGGTCTGCGCCGCGCGGTTGGCGAGGAAGACCGCCACCAGATCGACCAGCCGATAGCCGAGCAGCGCCGCCGAGCCCGCCGCGATGACCCGCCCGCCGCCCGCCAGGATGCGCGCGAGGCCGATGGTCAGCCGCAGCTCGGGCAGCAGCATGATGAACAGCCCGGCCCCCACCAGCCAGCCCAGCGGGCCGCCGAGGTGGGTCAGCAGCTTCTCCGGCGGCACGATGCCCATGCGCTGCAGCACCCGCGCGAGGCGCTGGATGAAGATGGCCTTGACCATCCACGACAGCAGCAGCGCCAGCAGCAGGAACAGCACGATGCCGGCCAGCTGCCAGATCGCGAAGCCCATCACCTGGGTGCGGAAGATGGGCGGCAGGGTGGCGACCAGCGCCTCGGTGAAGGTGGAGAACGTCTGCTCGTGCAGCGCCGGGATGCGCTCGACGACCGCCCGCGGGAAGAGCCACTGATCGCCGATCTTGTGCAGGGTGACCTCGTCGAAGGTCGGCGTCAGCGGGACGCGGGTCTCGCCCTCGGCGGTCTCGAAGTCGGCCTTGGCCGGCAGCAGATCGTATTCGACGAAGTGGCCGCGCGCGTCGAGCACCGCCTTGAGGTTCTTCGCCCGGCGGATGAGCACGTCCCGCTGCAGCTTGGGCCCGCCCTGGAAGCAGCGCACGGCTTTCTTGGGGAAGTACGTATCGGGCTGCAGGTTGTCGAGGAAGGTCTGGGCCGCCGCGCGCGGGCTGTGGCACGGGCCCTCGGCGCTCTTGTCGGCGGCCGCGCCGTCCTGGGCTGCGGCCGGTCCGCCCGCCAGCAACGGGCCGGCGACCAGGCAGACGTGGATCAGGGCGAGGGGCAGCAGACGGCGCATGCGGGCCTCCGGCGGATCGGGGGAACGGACGGCGCGCGTTTACCAGGGCCCGGGCCGATTGTCGAGCGCTGCGGGCGCCGGCCGCGGGTCGCAGCGATGCCCGTCGAGGATATTTGGGGCCGCATCAGATCCAATGCTGCCCGCCGACGTAGGGCTGTGGCACTCTCGCTTCGAGGAGGAACCCCATCATGCCCACCACGCGCTTTTCGCTGCTGCTGGCGGCGTGTGCCCTCGCGCTCACCGCGTCGACGGCGCTCGCCCAGAACCCACCCAAGATCGCCACCGGACCGGTCGAGGCGCCGTTCAGCCTGACCGCGGCCGACGGCACCGGGCTGGCGCTCGTCGGGCTCGACGCCCGCGCGGTCATCGACGGCCCGCTCGCCTTCACCGAGCTGCGGCTGGTCTTCGAGAACCCCAACAACCGCACGATCGAAGGGCACTTCAAGGTCACCATGCCCGACGATGCGGCGATCTCGCGTTTCGCGATGAAGATCCGCGGGTCGTGGATGGAGGGCGAGGTCGTCGAGAAGCAGGCCGCGCGGCGGGCCTACGAAGACGCGCTGCATCGGCGCCAGGATCCGGCGCTGCTCGAGCAGGACGGGGGCAATATCTTCCGGGCGCGGGTCTTCCCGATCCAGGGGCGCGAGCGCAAGGAGCTCATCATCGCGTGGTCTCACGAGCTGACGGCGGCCGGCGAGGCCTACCGCCTGCCGCTGGCCGGGCTGCCGTCGATCGAGTCGCTCAAGCTCACCGCGCTGACCTCGGCGGCGGCGAGCGGCGGGCCCAAGACCTCCCTCGGCGGACAGAACAGCCGCTACCAGATCACCACCGTCGAGAAGCAGAACTTCACCCCCGATCAGGACTGGGTGATCTTCGGCGGTCAGATCCCGGCCGCCGGCGACGCGCTGCGCAACGGCGAGCTGGCCGTCGTGCGGTTCACCGCGCCCGCCTCGGCCGGCGATACCGCGCTGCCCGGCGCGGTCGTGCTCTTCGATACTTCGGCCTCGCGGGCCATCGGCTTCGATGCCCGCCTCGAGGCGCTGCAGGCCCTCATCGCGAAGCTGCCCGAGGCCGGCGTGCAGGCGGTCACCGTCATCGCCTTCGACCAGTTCAGCGAGCGGATCTACGAGGGCCCCCCTGCCGGCTTCGGCAAGAAGCACATCGACCGCCTCGCCGAGCGCGGCGCCCTCGGGGCCAGCAGCTTGCAGGCCGGGCTCGAAGCGGCGGCCTTCACCGAAGGGGCCGGGCGGCGGCTGATCATCATCGGCGACGGGGTCGTCACCGCCGGCGAGACCGAGCGCGACGCGCTCAAGACCATGGCCGCGGGGCTGATGGGGCGGGGCATCGCCCGGATAGACGCGATCGTCGATACGTCGGCCCGCGACGGCGCGCTGCTCGAACAGCTCGTGACCGCCGACGGGCTGCAGCCGGGCAAGGTCATCGAGGGTCGGGCGCCGCTCGCCGACCAGATCACCCGCCTGCGCAAGGCGGCGCTGCCCGATGTCTCGCTCGCGGTGGACGGCGCCAAGTGGGTCTGGCCCGATCGGGTGCGCGGCCTGCAGGGCGGCGACGCGGTCGTGGCCTTCGTCGAGTTGCCGGCCGGCGCGCCCTTGGCCGTGCGCCTGTCGGGCGGGGTGAACCAGGTGGTGCAGCCGACGATCCGCGAGGCCGAGCTGCCGCTGCTCGAGCGGGCCTGGGTCAAGGCGCGCATCGAGCGGCTGGAGAACCTGCGCGCCAAGAGCGATCCCGACCTCAAGGAAGCCCTCAAGCAGCAGATCGTCACCCTGTCGACCCGGCACCGGGTGCTGTCGACGTACACCGCGCTGGTGGTGCTCGAGACGGAGAACGACTACCGGCGGTTCGGCATCGACCGCAAGGCGCTGGCCGACATCCTCACGGTGGGCCCGACGGGGCTCGAGGTGATGCAGCGTAAGGGGCAGGCGGTGGCGATCGCGCCGCCGCCGCCGCCGCCGCGCCCGGTTCGTCGGGCCGAAGAGCGCGAGCGCAACGACGTTCGAGCCAAGCGGCGCGCCCGCTCGCGGGGTGATGCGCTGGCCGCCGCGCCGGCCGCCGAGGTGGCGCTCGACGCGCTCGACGACGGCGAGGCCGACGAGGCCAGCGGCGCTGCGCCCATGGGCGGGGCCGACGGCTTCGCCGCGGGTGGCGCCGCGCCCGGGACGGCCACCGCGGCCCCGGCGGACGCGCCGCCGCCCCCGCCCGCCGCGCCCATGCGCGAGATGGTCGCCGAGGAGGCCGAGGCGCCGATGGAGATGGCCAAGTCCGAAGCAGCGCCCGAGCCGGCCCGGACCCGGCGGCCGAGCGCCCGGCCCCGACCGCGCCCCGTGCCCACCGACGACGCGCGCCCCGACCCGTTCCCCGCCCGCCGGCCGCCGGTGCAGGTGGCCCAGCCCACCGGTGAGAGCCAGGGGCGCCGCGAGCTGCGCGAGATCGAGAAGGGCCGCCCGGCGCTGACCGGCGAGATGGCCGGGATCGACAAAGATCTCGCCCGGGGTAAGGTCAAGCGGGCGCTGAAGGCGGCCAAGGCGTGGCGCGCGAAGGACGCCACCGATCTGTTGGCCCTCGTGGCGCTCGGTCGCAGCCACGCCATGGCAGGCAACGGCATCGAGGCCGCGCGCGCGTTCGGCAGCGTCATCGACCTCTATCCCTCGCGGGCCGACATGCGTCGGTTCGCCGGCAACTGGCTCGAGCGCCTGGGTCGAGTCGGCCTCGAGATGGCCGCCGACACCTACCGCAAAGCCCTGGCGCAGCGGCCCGATCACCCGTCGATCTACCACCTGCTTGGGATGACCCTGGCCCGGCTGGGGCAGTACGACGCCGCGCTGAAGGTCGTGCTCGACGGCATCGGCGCCCGCCGGGTCAACGGCCGCTTCGCCCAGGTGGAGCGTATCCTCGCCGAAGACGCCCAGATCATCGCTGCGGTCTGGGCCGCCGCCGAGCCGGCCCGACGCGACGAGATCGAGGCCCGGCTGCAGCCGCGCAACCTGCGCATCGACGACCGCGCGACGACCCGCTTCGTGCTGACCTGGGAGACCGACGCCAACGACGTGGACTTCCACATCTTCGACAAGCAGTACAACCACGCCTTCTACAGCCGGCGTGGGCTGGCCTCCGGCGGCGAACTCTACGCCGACATCACCACCGGCTACGGGCCGGAGTGCTTCACCATCTTCGACGCCAACGCCTTCCCCTATCGGCTCAAGGCCCACTACTACAGCCGCGGGCCCATGGGCCACGGGGCGGGCAAGGTGCAGATCATCCGCCACGACGGCAAGGGCGGGCTGGGCATCGAAGACCGCCCCTTCGTGATCATGCAGGACGGGGCCTATGTCGACCTGGGCAAGGTGACCGGCAAGAACGCGAAGCCGAGCAAGCCGGGCACGGTGCAGATCGCGAAGTGAGCGCGCCTGCGGCCGGCGTCCGGTCGGCCGGCTTTACTTCGCCGGAGTTCGGCATTACACGGGTGCATGCCGCCGGCCCGCCTCCTGCTCCAGGCTCTCGTCGTCGCCGCGCTCGTCGGAACGGCGGCCGCCGGCTGTGAGCGGAGCGCCTCATCCGAGCGGCGGCCGCTGGTCGTCTTCGCGGCGGCCTCGCTCACCGACGCCTTCCAAGAGTTCGAAGCAGCATTCGAAGCCCGCCATCCTGCGCTCGACGTCCAGCTGACCTTCGGCGGCAGCCAGGCGCTGCGGCTGCAGATCGAGCAAGGCGCCCCGGCGCACGTCTTCGCGTCGGCGAACCTCGATCACATCGACGCGCTGGTGGCCGCCGGACATGTGCGGCGCGTGCGCCCGCTCACCCACAATCGACTCGTCGTCGCCGTGCCCGCCGACAACCCGGCTGCCTTGCGTACGTTCGCCGACCTGCCGCGGGCGCAGCGGCTGGTGGTCGGCGCCGCGGCGGTCCCGGTGGGGCGCTACACCGCCGCGATGCTCGACCGCGCGGCCGCGGACCCGGGGCATGGCGCCGACTTCGTGCGCGCGGTGCGCGAGCGCATCGTCTCCGAGGAGAACAACGTGCGCCTCGCCCGAGCCAAGGTCGAGCTGGGCGAGGCCGACGCCGCGATCCTCTACCGCAGTGACGTCGTGAACGCCGCGCGGATCACCGCCGTGCCGATCCCCCCGGCGCTCGACGTGCCGGTGGCCTACGGGATCGGCGCGATCGGCGCCGATCCGGGCGCCGAGGCGTGGATCACGTTCGCGCTCGGGCCCGAAGGGCAGCGCCTGCTCGAACGCCACGGGTTCGGCCGATGACGCCCGGTCGTCTCGCAGGCGGCATCGCCGGCGGCGCCCTTGTGGCGGTGCTGGCCTTGCCCGTGATCGCGCTGGCCCTGTCGACGACGCCCGATGCCATCGCCGCCGGGCTCGCCAGTCCGCTCTTCGGCCCGGCGCTCGCGCTCAGCTTGCGGACGACGCTCGTCAGCCTGGGCATCATCGTCCTGTGCGGGACGCCGCTGGCGTGGTGGCTCGCGACCACGCCTCGCCGCTGGGGCCGCGCGGTCGAAGTGGTCGTCGAGCTGCCCATCGTGATGCCGCCCGCGGTCATCGGGGTCGCGCTGCTCTACGCGTTCGGTCGGCGGGGCCTCTTCGGCCCGGCGTTGAGCGAGGCGGGCATCTCGCTGCCGTTCACCGAGGCCGCGGTGGTCGTCGCCCAGGTGGTCGTCGCCGCGCCGTTCTTCGTGCAGGCCGCGGCCAACGCCTTCCGCGAGATCGACCCCGACCTGCTCGTCGTCGCCCGCACCCTCGGCGCCTCGCCCGCCGGCGCCTTCATGCGGGTCGCCGTGCCCGTGGCCATGCCCGGGCTGGCCGTCGGCGCGTCGCTGGCCTGGGCCCGCGCCTTGGGAGAGTTCGGCGCGACGCTGCTCTTCGCCGGCAACCTCGGCGGCCGCACGCGCACCATGCCGCTGGCGATATTCACCGCGCTCGAGCGGGATGTGCGGGTGGCGCTGGTCTTCGCGCTGGTGCTGGCCGCAGTCGCCGCCGCGCTGCTGCTCGGGCTGCGGCTGCTCGGCCGTCGACGGGTTGGCCCATGAGCCTCGTGGTTCGGATCACGGCGCCGATGGGTGCGGAGACCCTCGATGTGGCCTTCGAGGCGCCCGCGGGCCCGCTGGCGATCATCGGGCCCAACGGCAGCGGCAAGACGACGCTGCTGCGCGCGCTGGTCGGCGCGGTGAAGCCCCGTGCGGGCCGGATCGAAGCCGACGGAGACGTGCTCTTCGACGCCGACGCGGGCGTCGATCGTCCGATCGAGCAGCGGCGGGTGGCCTATGTGCCCCAAGGCTATGGGCTCTTTCCCCACCTGAGCGTCCTCGACAACGTCGCCTTCGGGCTCGACGGCGGCCGCGACGAGCGCCGCGTGCGGGCCCGGGCCATGCTCGATACCTTCGACTGCGGACACCTCGCCGCCAGGCGCCCGCGGCGGCTCAGCGGCGGTGAGCAGCAGCGGGTCGCGCTCGCCCGGGCGCTGGTGACCGAGCCCCGCCTGCTGCTGCTCGACGAGCCGCTCTCGGCGCTGGACGCCAGCGTACGTCGCGTGGTCCGCGCCCTGCTCGCCGAACGGCTGCGGGCGCTGGGGCGGCCGTCGATCGTCGTGACCCACGACGTGCGCGACGTCGCCGCGCTCGACGCGCCGGTGTGCGTGCTCGACGGCGGGCGGGTGATTCAGCGCGGCCCGCTCGCGGCGCTGCGGGCGGCCCCGGCCAACGCCTTCGTCGCCGAGTTCGTCGGCGTCTGACCGCCCGCCGACCCCGCGCGATCAATAGTCGTAGCAGTCGTCCTCGCCGAGCACGAGCCGGCGCACCGTATCGCCGTCGTGGCCGCCGCAGTTGCCGGTGTGGCGCCCGCCGATGTGGAACCAGCCGGCGTTGCAGCCCGCCATCGGGATGGCCTCGGTCGAGACCCAGCCGCTGCCGTCCAGGCTGCACAGCCCCTCGCGGTTGTCGGTGTGGTTGCAGCCGCTCCACAGCGTGCGGTTGGCGTTCGCCGCGTCGAGCGTCGTGAACCGGCGATCGCTGGTCCAGACCCAGTCCGGGGTGACGCACTCGACCGGGCGCCACTGCGGGTGGCCATCACAGCCCCCCTCACGCAGGTCGCCGGCCGCCGCGCAGCCGTCGTCCTCGGGATAATCGGTCAGCCCGTCCCCGTCGTCGTCGATGCCGTTGGCGCACTCGCCCAATGCCGCCGGATCGGCCTCGCTCTGATCCCGCGGCCCGCTGCAGCCCGGATCGAAGAGATCGACGAAGCCGTCGCCTTCGTTGTCGACGCCGTCGTTGCACTCGCCCACGATCGGCACGACGCGCACATCGGCGACGCGCACCGCGCCCGCCGGGGCGAAGGCCTGCTCGACGAAGACGTACAGCTCGCCCGCCGGCTGCTCGAGCAGCTCCAGCGGGCCGGGATCGTTCGCGGCCCGGCAGGCCACCTCGCTGTCGGCGTCGATGCACACCTCGCGGGCGAAGACCGTCGTCGCCGCCGGCTCCCCGTTCACCGTGGCTTCGACCGTCACGTCCGCCGCCGCGGCCAGTCGGATGCGCAGGGCCACCTCCGGCGTGAAGCCTGCTCCGCAGCGCCCCTGCGCGCCGCCCTGGCCCTGCGACTCGGGCAGCTCGATGCGGCCGCCGCCCGCGGGCACCGGCACGACGGTCACGCCCTCGGCGCACAGCGGCGCCTCGCGATCGCCGCCCGCGAAGGCGCAGTCCGGATCATCGGGGTGGTCGATCAGCCCGTCCATATCGTCGTCGACGCCGTTGGCGCAGACCGGCGGCTCGGGCGGGTCGGCCTCGTCCCGATCGTCGAGCGCGGTGCAGCCCGGATCGGCCGCGTCGATCGCGCCGTCTCCGTCGTCGTCGCGCCCGTTGCGGCAGGCGGCGACGGGCACCGGCTCGGCGGTCAGCCGGAACTGCCCCGCAGCGGGCGAGCCGGTATCGACCACGACGTAGTACGGCCCCGGGCCCGGATCGTCGATCGCGAGCGCGACGCCCGGCGCGACCTCGGTGCCCCGATCGCAGAGATCGGGCTGGGCCGCGCAGTTCCGCCGCACGTAGAGCACCGTCGGGCGCAGCGTCTCCGGGTGGGCCGTGCTGAAGATCAGCCGCTCGAGCGGCTCGTCGGGGGTGTAGACGAAGACCTGCTCGCCGCCCGCCGCCCCGCCGCAGGTGCCCACCAGCCGGCCCTCGACGTCCGCGGTGGTGCCGATGTGGTCCAGCCCGACCTCCGCCAGATCGATCGCCTCGACCCCGCACGGCCCCAGCTCGCTGCCGCCCGCGGCGTCGACGCAGCCCGGATCGTCCAGGTCGACGCGGCCGTCGCCGTCGTCGTCTTCGCCGTTGGCGCACACCGGCGGATAGAACGGATCCACCTCGTCGCCGTCGCCTCGGCCCGCGCAGCCCGGGTCGTTCGGATAGTCGACCAGCCCGTCTTCGTCATCGTCCTCGCCGTTGGCGCAGGCGGGTGGAACCGGCTGATCGCCCTCGGTCTCGTCGCCGGCCGACGCGCAGCCCGGGTCGAGCGGGAAGTCCACCGCGCCGTCGCCGTCGTCGTCGAGGCCGTTGTTGCACCGCGTGGCCGGATCGACCCCGTCCTCCCGCGGATCGGCGGCGCTGCTGCAGTCGGGATCGGCCAGGTCGATCCGCCCGTCGCCGTCGTTGTCCTCGCCGTCGTCGCAGCCGGGCAGCGGACGCTCGTCGCCCTCGTCGTCGTCTTCGGGCCCGTCGCAGCCGCGATCGTCGGTGTCGATCCGCCCGTCGCCGTCGTCGTCGATCCCGTTGGCGCACTGGGTCGACGGCGCCGCGTCGGCGGGCATGGCGTCGAGCGCCGCGCCGTCGACGATCGGCTCGGCGTCGCCGGGCGCCGCGTCGTTCACGACCATGTCCGCCGGCCCCACGTCACCAAGCAGCGGGCCGCGATCCCGCGCCGGGGGCGGGCCGTCGCCCGGGTCGTCATCGCCGCCGCCTCCGCCGCCCGCGGGTACGCAGCCCCAGATCAGGGTGAACGCGATCGCGAGGGCGCGGGCTCTCATCGGCATGACCTCCGGATGACGCCGCGCGGTCCGCTCCACCCGGCTCTCGCATTGTCGGCGAAGCGCGAGGGCGATGCGAGGGCTGATGCGTGCACGATCCGCGGCCGCTCAGACCTCGCGCATGTGCACCAGGATCTTGCCGTGCTTCTCGTCCATCGGGTCGTTGACCCGCTCGGCGCCCTGCACCAGCAGGCGGATGCCGGGCGGGAAGAGCACCTCCTCTTCGAGGGGGTTGCCCGACAGCGGCTGGATGTCGCGCCCGGTCTTGATGCCGGAGATGACCCAGACCAGATCGTAGCCCGACTTCGACCCGGCGAAGGACGACGCGAAGGTCTTCGCGCCGCTGAGGAAGTTGTCGTGGCGCACCACCCGGCCCAGCGGGAAGTTGTAGCGGATGGTGTCCATCGCATCGACCGGCGAGGCGTCGAACGCCTGGCCGTTGTAGACGGTGCCGGCGTGCACCGGCAGCCGCTGCAGGCCGCTGATCGCCGCCTTCATCAGCGGCAGCAGCTTGCCCAGCGTGCCGGGGCTGCGCTTGTCGGGATCCATGCCGGTGATGGCGTCCTGCCACTCACCCATGCCGCCGAGCTTGGTGTACTGGAAGATGCCGTAGCGCTCCGCCGCGCTGAGGCCGCGATAGGCGGCGCCGTGCTCGGCCTCCCAGTCGACGCCGAGGTGGCGGATGTTGGCCTCCATCTGCAGCCGGGAGAACTCCATCTGCCGGTCGAAGCGATCGTTGGTGTCGCTGCCCCGGTCGTGGCGCCGGCGCAGGCCCTGACGGACCTCCTGCTCGATGTCGTCTTCGCTCTCGGTGAGGCCGCCGCGGGTGCGCAGGCGCTCCATGACCGCGTAGCGCTCCCACTTCGGGGTGGGCAGCGCGCCGCCGCAGCGCAGGACGTGGGCCGCGATGGCCACGTTGAACCCGTGCGCGCCCAGGGCCGCCGCCGCGGCCGGGTAGGTGCCGGCGAGGTTGGTGAGGTGCGGCACGTCGACCGAGTCGAGGTTGACCAGCGTCGCCACGTCGGCGAAGGCCAGCTGCATCTGCGGGCCGCTCGTCCCGTCGAGCCGGCGGGCGAAGACGTCGGGCAGGCCCAGATCGATCAGCGGTTGCGCGATATGACCCAGGCCGCCGATGTCGAAGCCGGCGGTCTCGGTCTCGGGCGAGTGGGCCCGCAGCAGGCCCGCCAGGATGAGGTTGAACGTGCCGCCGAGCACGGCCGACAGCCACTTCGTCTGCTCGTGATCGCGCAGCCGGCGCACGATGGCCGCGTCGTGGCGTCGATCGCCGTTGAAGTCGGCCTGCTCGAACATCTGCACGACGAAGTACATGTCCAAGAGGTGCTTCGTCTGCGCGCCGTCCGGCAGGATGCTCATCGGCAGGCCCACCCGGCCGAGCGACGCGGCGACCCGGTGACGCACCAGGACATGCAGCAGATCGTCGGCCTCGCTGCCCGCCACCGAGGCGACCAGCTCGGTATAGCCCGGCGTGCGCTTGATCTGATCCAGGGCCAGCGCGCGGTTCTCCTCGCTGCCCGACAGCCCGTCGAGCACCCGATCCACGTCGGCCTCGAGCGCGTCGGCCCAGGCGAGCTGCTCCTGATCGAGCAGCATGCTGTCGATCACCGAGAACCCACGGCTGATCAGGTGGGTGCGCATGTTGTCTTCGGTGGCCGCCGCGCCCGGCAGATCGGGCTCGAGCGTGCGGCGATAGCTCTGGGTCAGGAAGTACGCCGGGAAGCGGCGCTCGGGCAGCAGGTCGATGAACGCGGTGTGGCGCAGGGGCTTGTAGTTGGTCGCCGACTGGTACTCCATGCCCGGCCGCGACTTGTTGAAGACGAACGGCAGCCCGAACTGCTCGCCGACCTTCATGATCTCGTAGAAGCTGTGGTCGCGATTGGGCAGCATCCACGCCAGCATCGCCAGCCGCAGGCCGAAGAGGTCCGACCCGTACATGCCCAGGTTGTCGGCGGCGTGCAGCATCAGGTCGGTCGAGCCCGAGATGCCCGCCTCGAGGTGGGCCTTGATCGTGCGCGCCTTGCGGGCGGTCTCCGAGCGCGGATCGACCCGGTAGTACATCGAGCCCTGCGACCACATGAGCTTGTCGTCGCGGTGGCTCGACTTGAAGGTGTCGAGGTCGCGCCGGCCGCGGGGCACGGTCATGCTGTCGTCGTTGACCGTCAACTGCTCGATCTCCATCTTGGTGATGTCGGGCACGTCCTTGAACGTCAGCGTCCGCTGATGCTTGAGCGGGATACCGCTCATCACGCCGCCGAAGCGATGGAAGTGCGACGACAGCGTGGTGTCCTTCCACTTCAGCACGTCGCTGCGCTGATCGTAGTCGTGCACGTGCATCCGCCGACCGACGCCGACGGGGGTGTCCTTCTCGCGCTCGGAGATGTCGCTGAGCTCTTCCAGCTTGCGCCGGCGCCAGAGCTTGTCGAGCCCGGCCTTCTTGGCGAAGCCGCGCTTCACCTTGACGACTTTGTCGCTGTAGCGCTCGCCGTGGAAGACCTCGATCGACCGCTTGCTCTTCTTCGTCAGATCGTCGGCGGCGACCCGCAGCCACTTCGAGAGGTTGTTGTTGCGCACCGCGTTGTAGACGAGCTTCAGCTTGACGCGCAGCGGCTTCTTGCGGGCGTTGCGGAAGACGTCGCTGATGTTCCGGGCCGTCATCAGGAAGGCGCCGTAGTATTCGTCGCCGTCGAGGAAGCTGAACTCCTCTTCGTAGACCTCCGAGAGCTTCTGGCCGGTGTGCTCGGCCCAGGCGTCGACAATGGCCTGCACCCGCGCGAGCATCACCTCGACCGCCGCGTTGGGCACCTCGTGCTCCGCCAGCCGCTTGCCGAGTTTGACCTCGAACTCCTGCGCCTTGCGGTCGTAGACCGACTGCGAACGGGCGATGAGCCGGGCGTCCTTCATCGACAGCCGCTGCACCGGGCCCGCCGGCGCCCCGCGCGAGCGGCCCGGCCGGCTGTAGCGATCGAGCAGCGGGCCCACCGACCGCCCGCGCACGACCCCGTCGGCCACCGCGTCGGCGTGCCGCTCGTGGGCATCACCCGCCCGGCCGACCCCGCCCGGCAGCCGCAGCCCGCCCCGCTGCTGGATGGCGTGGGCCGCCTCGTGGGCCACCTCGCGCAGGCTCGGCTGCCCGCCGAAGACCAGCCGATCGCCGGTGGCGTAGGCCCGGGCGCCCATCGCGTCGCACGCGTCGGGGCTGATGTGGGCTTTGAGGCCGTCGATGCGGTGCTTGCCGAACGCCCGCTGCAGCTTCGCCGCGTGGGGCAGCGCGCGGGGGGATGTGCCGAGGCCCTCGGCGGCGGCGCGGCGCACGACCGACGGCGTGGGCGTCGCCCGACCGGGCGCCCGGTCGAGCTGAACCGGCCCCGGCAGCCGGGGCGCCGAACGCGGCGCGCGCGCGAGCAGACGCTGCACGGCGCGGTTGCCCGCGTGAGCGCCGACCGCGCGCAGATCGTCCGCCGGCGGTCGACCGCCCGCCAAGCTCGTCCCGCGCGCCCGCAGCGCCCACTGCGGGCGGGCCTTTTCACTCGGCGCGCTCTTCGGCGGCGTGCGCGCGGGGGCGTCGGCGACCCGGGTGCTCTCGGCCATGGGGTCTCCTCCGAACAGTGTGACCGTTCACGGTAGGCCCGACGGCCTGCGGGTCGAATCCCCCGAACGGGGGAGAGCGAGCCGTGCGGTCAGCCCGCTGAGGGGTTCGCGTCGGGGTCGGGCACGGCGATCGGGCGCGGATCGAGGCCCAGGGCCCGCAGCGCCGCGCCCAGGGGCTCGACCCGCGCCGCCCGACCGACCCGGGTCGCGTGCGCCAGGGCGCCGCCCACGCCGCGCTTGGCCTGATCGACCGCGTCGAGCAGCCTGAGCCCGCGGGCCCGCCAGCCGATCAGCAGGTGGGCGAAGACGATGCCCGCGCCCGCCTGATCGTCCACCGCGCGCCGGCTCGACCCGAACTCGGTGAAGTCCGACCCGTCGTAGACCAGATCGACCGCGTGCCCCTGCGTCCGACCGCCGGTGACGACGACCCAGCGCGGGCCGAAGTCGTGCAGCCGCCGCGCCGCCTCCCGCAGCCGGCCCAGATCGGGGCACGGCCGCCCGGTCAGCAGCGCCGCCTCGTCGCCGTCGAGCACCACCGCCTCGGCGTGCGGCATCAGCTCGCGGGCCATGGTCTTCAGGTGGGCCGGGTCGAAGCGCGGGGCCCGCCGGCGGTCGACGGCGTTGGGCGCGACGATCAGCGGGCGGTCGGCGGCCCGACGGTCGGGGCCGCGGGCGTCGAGCAGCGCTTCGATCAGGCCTTCGGGCTGATCGCCGGGATCGCCCACCCCGATGGCGTCGGGGGCGACGACCAGGGCCCGGGCCAGCTGATCGCGCACCAGCCGGCCGGGCAGGGGGGTCAGCGGGCGGATGGCGGTGACCACCGTCGTCGGGTGGCAGCCCAGCGCCCCGTGGGTGCGCAGCGCCGGGCCCAGGCCGACGTGTCCGGTGGGGTGCACGGCGTCGATGACGAGCGTCACCGGCGCCCGGCGGGTCGTAGCGGTCGTTGTCAGGGGCATTCGCCGAACTCCACGGGGTTGTATTCGCACGGTTCGAGATCGCGGCCGCGGATGCCATGGTCGAAGCGCAGCCGGATGCCCGCGATGATCGAGAACGCCGGGCCGCCGGGGCGGTGGATGGCCTCCAGGCCCAGGTGGGCCACCGCCTCACCGAACAGGAACGGGCTGCTGTTGAAGAGCAGCCCCGGCCCGCTGGCCACCAATACCGCCCAGCGCAGCTCGGCGTCGCCGGCCTCGCCCTCGGGTACGTCCCGCGGCAGCAGCGCGCCCACCTCGACGACGGTGGAGACCGCCGCGTGGGCGAACACCCGATTCTGGAAGCGCCAGCGGCTCTCGAGCTGCAGGTCGATCCGGGCGAAGCGGCTGCGGCCGGGCAGCAACGGGTCGAGGGCCCACGTGCCGCGCAGCGCGCCGCCGAGCGCCCAGCGCCCGTGCCCGTCGACGTAGGCCAGATAGCCCAACCCGCCGCCAATGGCGTCGGTCGCCCACGGGGTCTCGTCGCCGAGCAGGCTCGGGAAGCGGGTCTCGTAGCCGATGTCGAGGGTCGGAGCGCCGTAGAAGGCCGGCACGAACAAGACGCTGCCCGCCTCGCCGACCGCGCCGGCCGAGCCGCCGATGTCGGCGCCGCTCGACGCCGGCCAGCCGATCGCGAGCAGCGCGGCCAGGGCCGGCACCGGCAGGCAGCGCGGGCGCGGGCTGCGCGCGGGCAGGGGCCGGCCGGGCCGGGTATGGGGCAGCAGAGCGGGCAGATCCGATTCGCGCATCGGCGGTCTCGTTCGTCTGGCGGCATCATCGAACTCACCGGCTCGTCTCGCAAGGCGCTTGGCAGCGCCCGGTGGGTAGACGGGGCGCGGTTGCCCGAATGACGTTGACGATGTGGTCGGTTCGTCGTAGCGTCCCGCCGCGCAACCCAGAAGGAGAGGAGTGGGACATGCGGCGCTTGATTCCGGTGATGATCGTGATGGTGGCCAGCCTGGCGCTGGTGGCGTGTGGCGGCAGCAAGAAGAGCTCGAAGAGCGGCGGTGATACCGACGCCTTCGCCGAGCTGCAGGCCATCCCGGCCCAGGTCGACAAGAAGGTCGCCGGGGTGATGAGCCCGATCGACGCGGTCGACTCGACCCTCGAGCAGCTCACCACCCTGCCCAAGAAGCTCGACATCTCCGAGGAGCAGTTCGGCGAGCTGATCAACAGCGCGCTCGCCGAGCAGGAGGTCGCCATCCCCGACACCGTGCAGGGGCAGAACCGCGAGCAGCTCACCGAGTTCCTCGGCAACATCAAGGGCTTCCAGCAGAACCTGATCGGCACCCCGGCCGCCGCCAAGGATCTGGTCGTCGAGCTCGGCGAGACCTCGGCCCGCATCCCGGCCCTGGCCACCGAGGTCTCGACCTCGGCCGCCGCCACCCTGGCCAACCCGCTCGCCTCGAAGCAGGAGAAGGCCCAGGCCAAGAAGAAGCAGAGCGACGCCAAGACGCTGCAGAACGAGGCTCAGGCGCGGGTCAAGTCGGCGCAGGACAAGGTCGGCAAGCTGCCCGGTCGGGCCACCGTGGCCATGAACAAGTTCGTGATGGCGGCCAAGAAGATGGGCGTCAAGGAGAACCTGCTGCGGGCGGCCAAGAAGCCCGTCGACGACGCCAAGGAAGGCGCCTCGACCGCGGTCGACACCGCCAAGGAAGGCGCCAACAACGCCGTCAAGGACGCCACCGGCCAGTAAGGCCCGGGTCGAGGCCCGCTTGGAGACATGCTCCAGGGGCGCGCCCGCGCCCCCGAGCGGGCCGCTCTCCCGCGGCCGCACCCACCGCCTTCGCCCACCGTCATTCGAGCCCCCGCCGGCCCGCCAGGGGCCCTGCCGGCTCGATCCTTTCGACCCTTCGACCTTTCGACCCTTCGAGCGTCGACGTGACCCTGTCGTCGGGGCCGGCGCGCCGATCGGCCGCGCCCGGGCCGCGACGGTGTGATCCGGCGGCGACCCGTGTCAATATCGCGACATGGGTTCACTCACACACGCGCGCATGCGACGGCCGCTGCTGCTCGCCCTGTTCGGGGCGGTCCTGATCGCCGCGGTGGCGATGCTGGTCCGTACGCCGGCCGACGCCCGGCCGCTGCGGCCGGTCTTCGACGGCGCCGACGCCGAGCGGTCGCGGATCGCGGTGCGGCTGACGCCGTTCGCCGCCGGCATCGAACAGCCCACCGACATCCAGCCGGTGCCCGGGCAGCCGGGCGCCATGGTGGTGCTCTCCAAGAAAGGGCGCGCGCTGTGGGTCCGCGGCGAGGCCGGCGGTCCGTGGTTCGATATCGACGTGCCCACCCGCTCCGAGCAGGGGCTGCTGGGCATCGCCTTCCACCCCGACTTCGCCCGCAACGGCCGATTCTTCCTCGACTACACCGCCCGCGGGCAGCGGGGCAACCTGACCCGGGTCGAGGAGTGGGCGGTCGCGCCCGGTCGACCGCTCGGCGAGACCCGCCCCAAGGCGGTGCGGGTGGTGATCGACGTGCCGCAGCCCTATCGCAACCACAACGCGGGGCAGATCGCGTTCGGCCCCGACGGCATGCTCTACGTGGGCCTGGGCGACGGCGGCGCCGCCGATGATCCCCACGGGCACGGTCAGGATCGCGGCACGCTCTTGGGCGCGATGCTGCGCCTCGACATCGATCGCCACCCGGCGGACGCGGGCTATGGCGTACCCGGCGACAACCCCTTCGCCGGCCCCCGCGCGGTCGCCGGCGTGCGCCCCGAGATCTGGGCCTGGGGCCTGCGCAACCCGTGGCGCTTCGCGTTCGCGCCCGACGGCCGCATGGTCGTCGGCGACGTCGGCCAGAACCGCCACGAAGAGGTCGCCCTCGTCGCCGCCGGCGAGAACCACGGCTGGGCGGTGCGCGAGGCGGCGAACTGCTTCCCGCCGGGCAAGCGCTGCGACGCCGCGGGGCTGGTCGACCCCGTCTGGCAGTACCCGCGCTCGGAGGGGGTCTCGATCACCGGCGGCGTGGTCTACGACGGGCCCGCCGCGGCGTTGAAGGGGCGCTATATCTTCGGCGACTTCGGCTCGGGGCGCATCTGGGCGTTGACTCTGCCGCCGCCGGGCGCGAAGAAAGCAGTGCAGCCCGAGTCGGCCATCGCCGCGCTCGGGCGCTGGCCGCTGCAGGTGTCGACTTTCGGGCGCGGCCATGACGGCGCGCTGTACGTGGCCGACTTCGGCGGTGGGGTGGTCTACCGCGTGGATGTGGAGGAGTGAACCCGATGGACGAGGCGGAGCTGCGCGCCCGATTGGCGGCCAACCCCGATGATTGGGTCGCCGCCGAAGGGCTGACCCGCCTGCTGTACGAGCAGCAGCGCTGGGAGCAGCTCATCGAGCTGCTGTTCGGCCGCCTCGAACGCCCCGAGGCCGATCGGGTCGACCTGCTCTCGCAGCTCGGCGACGTCTTCGAGGAGGGCCTCGGCGACGCCGAGCGGGCGCTGGTGGTGCTGCTCGAAGCCTTCGCCCTCAGCCGCGACGACGAGCGCTTCGGGGCCCGGCTCGGCCGACTGGCGGCCCGGGCGACGCAGTGGGAGACCCTGCTGGCGGCCTACGAGCGTCAGGTGGCCGAGGCCACCGCCCGCGAGGCGACGCCGCTGCACCGCCGGCTGGCGGAGTGGTACGAGGCCCTCGAGCTCGACGACGACGTGGCCCGCCACCTGCGGCGGCTGCTGGTGCTCAAGCCCGACGACCAGCGCGCCCTCGAGGCGCTGACCGGCTTCTACGAGCAGGCGCGGGATTGGGAGGGGCTCACCCAGCTGCTGCGCACCCGGGTCAACTACGTCGAGGACCCGGACGATCGGCGGCGGCTCTACCTGCGGGTGGGGCGGCTGCTCGAGACCCGGCTCGACGCGCCCGGCGAGGCGCTGGAGTGGCTGGGGCGGCTGTTTCACGAGGCGCCCGACGACGGGCTCGAAGCCACCCTCGAGCGGCTGGCCGAGATCAGCGACGACTATCACACCCTCGCCCGGATCTACGCCGAGGTGCTCGAGACGGGCGTGCTCGACGAGGCCCGCAAGGCCAAGCTGCACATCCGGCTGGCGCGTATGCACCGCGATGGCCTCGACGACGAGGCGAAGGCGGTGCACCACTTCAAGCTCGCCCGGCGGCTCGACCCCGACGAGCGGCAGGCCTTCGGCGAGCTGCGGGCCCTGTTCGAGCAGACCGAGCAGTGGATGGAGCTGGCCTATCTGCTGGGCCAGGAGGCCGCCCGCACCGACGACCGCAGCGAGCGCTACAAGCTCTTCCTCGAGCAGGGCGCGATCTATCAGGACCGGCTCGAGGCGGCCAAGGAGGCCGTCGACGCGTGGTTCAACGCGCTCGAGGCGCGGCCCGACGACAAGATCGTGCTCGTGCGGCTGATGGACGCCTACCGCGGCACCGGCCAGTGGGAGGCCAGCCTCAAGGTGCTCAAGAAGCTGGCGAGCATCGAGAACGACCTCAAGAAGAAGGCCGCCTTCGTCTACGCGATGGGCATCATCCAGCGGGACAAGCTGGCCGACAACTACATCGCCGTGCGCACCCTCGACCGCGCGCTGGAGATGGATCCGACGATGGTCAAGGCCTTCGCCGCCATCGACGAGATCCTCACCAGCGACGGCGACTACGCCCGCCAGGATCGCTACTACCGCAAGATGCTCGCCCGGGCCCGGGAGCACCGCCTCGACGAGTCGCTCATCGTCAGCCTCGCCCGCAACCTGGGCGAGATCAACCGCACCCGGCTGGAGAACTTCGAAGAGGCGCTCAAGGCGTACACCATCGTCGTCAAGCGGCGCCCCGACGACCGCGAGGCGCGCAGCATCGTCGCCGAGCTGGCCATCCTGCTCGGGCGCTACGAAGACGCCACCCGGCACCTCTTCATGCTCATCCAGCAGGACGTGGTGCACCCCGAGCCGTATCACGAGCTGGTCAAGGTCTACTGCGTCATCGGGCGCTTCGACGCGGCGTGGTGTGTCTGTCAGGCCCTCGTCGCGATGGGCCGCTCGAACCCCGACGAGGACCAGCTCTACGAAGAGGGCCTCGGCCGCCAGCAGGGCCTGCAGGTGGGCACGATGGCCTCCCTCGACTGGAAGCTGGTCACCTGGGCCACCAAGAACGCCGCGCTCGACGCGATGCTGCGGCGGCTGGCGATGATCCTCGGCCCGCGGCTGGCGCGCAGCCCGCGCGACCTGGGCCTGCGCCGGCAGCTCGACGGCGCGCACCCGACCCTGCGCATCATCACCCAGCACGTCGCCCCGGTCCTGGGCATGCCGCCGCCGCCGGGCGCCGAAGCCGAGGCCCCGGGGCTGCGCATCGCCAATACCTCGCCGCCGTGCCTGGCCATCGGCCCCGACATGGCCAACCGGGCGCCGGCCGAGATCGCCTTCCTCGGCGCGCGGCAGATGCTGATGCTCACCGGCGACCACTTCCTGGCGACCCTCGAGTCCGACCTGCCCCGGCGCGAGGCCCGGCTGACGACCCTGGTGGCGACCGTGCACCACTGGCTCGACCCGCGGGTGCCGCAGAACATGGTCGACCCGTCGGTGCTCGAGATCCTCGAGAGCCTGCCCGCCGAGCGGGAGAACTTCTCCCAGCTGATGGTGCCGGTGGTCAGCCTGCCGGGCTATGGCATCTCGGCCTGGCTCGACGCCGTCGACCACACCGCCAACCGCCTGGGCCTGCTGCTGTGCAACGACCTCGACACCGCGCTGCGTCAGGTGCGGCGCCAGCCCGAGGGCCTGGGCAAGGCGAGCCCCGCCGAGCGCACCCGGGCGCTGCTGCTCTTCGCGCTGTCGGAGCCCTACTTCGAGTTGCGCCGCCGCCTGGGCTACGCGATCGACGCCTGACGCCCGAGCCGAGCGCGGGTCGCCGAGGCACACCGGGGCAATCTCGCCGAAAGAATCGGCGGCGAACCCTCTAGAGCGGGTTGGCGCGCCGATCCGATATGTCACTCGGGCCGCGCCACGATGAACCACGACCGAGCATACGAGGCGTACCTTGGACCCACGCATCACGACGACTCTGGCCGCGCTGACCCTCTTCGCCTGTGGCGGCGCGCCCGCCGACCGCGGATTCCCCACCGCCGGCGAGCTGAACAAGATCGCCAAGCAGCCCGCGCCGGAGGTACCGACCCAGACCCCGGTGTCGATGGTGGACGAGTGGCCGCTGGCCGGACCATTCCCAGAAGCACCCGGCGGTCCGCCGGCGGCCGGCGAGCCGGGCGTCGAGCTGCTCGCGGCCAGCCCCGTCGCCGCACCCTCGGCGGCGATGACCTGCGCGGCCCGTGAGCTGGCCCGCTTCGCCGCGCGCAATACCGGGTTGGCGCCGGGCGCTCTGCGATCGTTCATCGTCGCCCGCTGCGGGTCGACGGGCAGCGGGCTGCAGATGAGCTGGACCAGCGGCGAGGTGGCCCCCGACGAAGACGCGGCCGCGGTGCTCGCCCGCTGGGCGCCGGCGCCGTCGCAGCAGGTGGCGGCCATGGGCCAGGGGCTGGGGCAGGGGGGCACCATCGGCGCGGCGATCGCCGTGCACGCGGGCAAAGCGGTGTGGATGGTGGTCGGGCAGACGGCCGGACAGCGGTTCGAAGGCTTCACCGGGCTGCCCGACGCCGAGGCGCGGGTGATCCTGCGCGGCGCGCGCGATCCGCGGTATGCGCAGCTGAGCGCGCTCGTCACCCAGGGCCGCTTTCGCTACGGCGTCTGCGAGCCGCTGCAAGCGCCCGCGGGCGAGTACGCCTTCGCCTGCCCCGTCGACCCGGCCGACGAGATGGCGACCATCGAAGCGGTCGGCGTGCCCGACGGGCAGGTGCTCGGCGATACCATCGCCTCGATGACCGCCTGGCCCGGCGGCGCGCCGGTGGATACCTGGCGCGCGTCCTCGAAGGTCGATCCGCGGCCGGTGAGCGCCGTCGAGCAGGTGCCGGGCGCGATCGTCGAGGGCCTCAACGGGCTGCGGCAGGCGTCGGGCGTCGAGCCGGTCGTGCTCGATCCGGCCCAGTCCGCCGAGCTGCGCGGGCTGGCGCCGCACTACTGGTCGGCCGTCTGGGGCGGCGACGACGCGCTCGTCGACCGGATCGCGCTGGGGGTCATGGCCGGCTGGCGGGTCGGCGCCAGCGTCCGCCAGGGCAACTTCGCCGGCTCGGCGACCGACGATCGGCTCGACGTCGGCGTCCTCTTGCGCGACATGCTCGACTCTCCGTTCCACCGCCAGATGCTGCTCGACCCGGCCACCCGACGGCTGGCCGTCGGCGGCTTCCTGCCCGGCGATGGCCGGCTGGCGGTCGTGGTCGGCGGCTACCACGTCGTCGACGCCGGCGCGTTCGACTCGGCCCGGGCCGCCGTCGCCGTGCGCGCGCACCTCGACGCCCTGCGCGCCCGACGAGACCACGCAGCGCTGGCGCCCTGGGCCGCCGTCGAGGCAGAGATCCGGACGCTGGCCGAGGCGGTCACCGCCGGGCGCATCACGAGCCAAGCCGCGCTCGACCGGGCCGTGCAGCGCGCGTCGCAGGTCAGCCGCGGCCCCGTCGCCGGCCGGGTGATGCAGGTCAGCGCGATCGAGCAGGTCGAGCTGCCGCCCGCGTTGGCCGACGCCGACGCCGCGCCCGTTGCGCTGGCGGTCGGCCTGGAGCGCTCGCCGGGGCACCCGTGGGTGCGCAACGTGGTGCTCATGGTCTGGCCCCACCGGGCCCACGCCCGGGGCCAGCTCGTGCAGCGCGGGCCGACCACCCGCTGAGTCTCGCTGCTCGGCACGCCCGCCGCGCCCCGTCGCGCCCCCGCCTCGCCGCCGCCGTGCAGCCGCCATGCAGCCGGCCCTTGCCTCCACCCGGCCGTCTATGCTGTCATCCGCCGCCAATCGACCCGGCGGGAGGATTCCGCCGGGCGCTGTGTGCGGCCCCGCCCGCCGAGGAGGAACCCATGACCGCCCGTCTCGCCCGCGCGCTGATCGCCGCCGGGTGCCTGGCCACCGCAGCGCCGGCCATCGCCGCGCCCGTCGCCCCGGCGACGGTCGTCGAGCCCGCGCTCGATGCCCTGCGCCTCGAACACCCCGAGCTGCGCGCGGTGCGCCGCGCCGGCTCGCCCGTGCCCACCGTGCTGACCGGCCTCGCCGTACCCACCGAGGGCGCCGACGCGCACGCGCGGGTCGCCGGCTTCCTGGCCCGGCATCAGGGCATCTTCGGCGGCGCCGAGCTCGTCGCCGATACGATCCGCACCCGCCCCGGGCGTACGCTCGTCAGCCTGAACCAGACCCATGCCGGCCTGCCGGTGCTCGACCGCGGGGTGACGCTGGTGCTCGACGCCGACGGGCGCGTGGTGCGCATCTCGGGCGACGTGCGGCCCGTCACCCGGCTCGAGCGCGCGACGATCGACCCGGCGACCGCCCGCGAGATCGCGGTGCGCCACGCCACCGGCGCCAGCCTCGCCGAGCCGCTGCCCGACGTGCCCACGTCCATCGAGCGCGGCATCGTGGCCGTCGGCGGTCACGGCGTCGAGGTCTTCGAGGTCGAGGTCGTGCGCCAGCCGCTCGCCGAGCACTTCGTCGTGCGGATCGACGCCCACGCCGGGCGGGTCCTGAGCGTGCGCAACCGGGTGACCCACTGATGGAGGCCAGGACCATGCGATTCGACCGCCACATCGCCCTCGCGTGCGCCGCGCTGGCCGCCTTCGCGCTCGGCTGCGACGACGACGCCAACAGCGATCCCGACCCGATCGTGCTGCCCGACATGGCGGCCGACCCCGAACCCGAACCCGAGCCCGAGCCCGACATGGCGCCCGACATGGCGCCGCCCGAGCCCGACATGGCGCCCGACATGGCGCCGCCCGAGCCCGACGCCGGGCCGGTGATCGAGAACCCCGAGGCGCTGATCTACGAGAACGATCCGGTGACCGACGAGGGCGAGCTGACCCGGGTCGTGCTGCACCCGGTCACCACGCCCAACGGCGCGCTCACCAGCGAGTGGGTCCAGGTGTTCAACTGCCTCAACGAAGAGGGCGGGCTGGTCGCGATGCCCTTCGGCCCGGGGGTCAGCATCCGGCTGTGCCACGAGGTGCAGGTCGCCCGCCCGGGCCCCGAGGGGCATTACGATCACATCGCGCCGTCGTCCGATACCGACCCGAACGACTCGTTCGCCGAGCTGATGATGTACCACCACGTCAACCGGGTGCACGACTACTTCAAAGATACCTTCGGTTTCACCGACCTCGACTTCCCGCTGCCCGCGCTGGTCAACGTGCAGTTCCAGGTCGACCCGCCCGCGCTCGCCGCCGGCTTCGGGCTGCAGACCGACGAAGAGGGCTGGTTCCCCTTCGACAACGCGGCGTTCTTCCCCAAGGAGAGCTGGGACGCGCTCGCCGGCCAGTTCGGCCTGCCCGGCCGCGACAGCGACAGCATCATCTTCTTCCAGGGGCAGTACGACTTCGCCTACGACGGGCGGGTCATCTACCACGAGTACACCCACGCGGTGGTCGGCACCGGCCGCCTGCAGGCGCCTGCGGTGCCCGACGAATACGGGCTGAGCAACTCGGCCCCGTCGATGAACGAAGGCCTCGCCGACTACTTCGCCGCCAGCCTCTCCGACGACCCGGTCATCGGGGCCTATGTCGGCGGCATCCTCGGCCTCGGCGGGCTGCGCAACCTCGCCGAACCCCGCCGCTGCCCCGACGACACCGTCGACCAGATCCACACCCACGGCCAGCTGATCGGGGCGACGATGTGGGCCGTGCGCGAAGAGATCGGCGCCGAGGTGGCCGACGGCATCGCCTTCCGCGCGCTGGAGCAGTTCACTCCGCAGACCACCCACGCCGAGGCCGGCGCGCTCATGCTCGCCGAGGCCGAGGCCATCGGCGGTGAGGTGTTCGAGGTGGTGTCCCGCATCTTCACCGAGAACGGCTTCGGCGAGTGTGAGCGCTCGATCGCGTTCGACGACTGGACCGCCATGGGCAGCCGCGATCGTCTGCCGCACAACATCGAGGGCCTGCAGACCCTCGGCTTCGGCGGCTATAACGACCTCGGCGTGCCCGCCTTCAAGCAGTTCCACATCGACGGCGACGCCGTCGGCGGGGCGGCGGCGGTGCGGGTGAGCTGGCGGATGCAGCCCGGCGGCCAGGGCGGCTTCGGCGGCGGCGGCGGCGGCCCGCTCGAGCTCGATCTGGCCGTTCGTCGCGGCCAGCCGATCCTCTTCGACTACGCCGACGGCGTGGCCGCCGAGTACGACCTGGTCGTCTCGCCGGCGGCCGAGGACGGCGTGCAGAGCGTCGTGTTCGGCGGCGACTGCATGCCGGCGGCCGGCGAGAAGCTGCATACGCTGTGGCTCAACAAGACCGACTCGACGATCGCCGTGCACGCCATCGAGGTCGAGTTCCTCGACGCCCCGCCCGAAGGCGCCATTACCTGCGCCGACTGATCTCGCCCGGCGGCCGCTCGCCGGCCGCGCAGCGGCCGCTGTGATCCCCGATACTTCCCCTTGACCGCACCCCGCCCGCTCCGCTTGTCTGGGCCAACCCAGATACGCGGAGTCCTCATGCCTGTACGCGCCCTCCACCCGCTGCCCCTGCTGCTCGCGCTGTTCGCCGGCGCGCTCGGCTGTGACGAGGTCGAATCCCTCGACAACTTCGACGTGCCGGTCACCGCCGAGGCGGTCATCGCCGCCGGCACCCCGCTCGAGGTTCTGCTCGGCGACTTCCCGCAGCTCGACGCGTTCACCCGCATGGACATCGTCGACAGCGCCGGCTTCCAGAACGGCGGCTACGACGCCGGCGACGTCGACTCGATCACGCTCACCTCGATGGTCATGGTGCACACCGCGCCCGACGCCCCCGAGGCCGACCTCTCGTTCTTCGGCGAGGTGCGCTTCTACATCGAGGCCGAGGGGCAGCCGCGGCTCTTGATCGCCTCCGCCGACAGCTTCCCCGACGGGGTGCGCGAGGTGGCGTTCTCGACGATCGACGACGATCTGCGGCTGTATCTGCTGGCGCCGGACGGCGGCACGATCACCGCCGAGGTGGACGATACCCGCCGGCCCGACGTCGATACGACCATCGAGATCCGGGCCGTCTTCGACGTCGACGTCAACGTCTTCTGACCGACGTCCCGCGCGCTCAGCGCGCCCGAACTCACCCCACCCGCGGCGCCGCCACCCGGCGATTTGCCCGAAATCGGTTTTCTCGAATCCCGATTGCGGACTTCTGCCCCACCCCTCGCGTCCCCGGTCGAGACCCAGCCGAGGATGACCATGCAGCTTCGAGACGCCCGCCAGGACGCCGCCGCCGAGCCCCTCGAGATCGCCCTCCATCAAGGCGATACGCCGGCCACCGAGATCACCGCCCGCTGGGCCGAGCGCACGCTCACCACCGGCGAGACGCTGTGGTACGCCGACGACGAGGCCGACGCGCTGGCCCTGGTGACCACCGGCCGCCTGGCGGTCGTCGTCGATCGCCACGTCGTCGGCCACATCGAGGCCGGCGAGCTGGTCGGCGAAGCGTCGGCCTTCATGCCCGTCGCCGCCCGCACCGCCAGCGTGCGCGCCGTCGAAGCCACCACCGTCAAGGTCGCCACCCGCGGCGAGCTGCTCGCCCTGCGCGCCGCCGGCGACCCGGCCTATGAGCAGCTGCTCGACACCGCCCTGCAGGCCCTCGCCGACCGGGTCCGCGCCGCCAGCGCCCGGTTGGCCCGCCTCGCCGAAGGCCTCGAGCCGCGCCCCGAGGTCCGCACCCCGCCGCCCGCGCCGGCCCCCAGCCCGCTCGAGCGCAAGCTCAGCCTGCACGCCGCCCGGCTGGCCCTGCGCACGCTGCCGGTGCTCGCCGACGCCGACGACGACACGCTCACCGCGCTGGCCGGCAAGCTCACCTCGCGCACCCTCGCCTGCGGCGAGACCCTGTGCGTGCAGGGCGAGCGCGGCGACTCGGTCTACCTCGTCGGCGACGGCACCCTGTCGGTCAAGCTCAACGTCGGCTCGCGGCGCGCGGTCGAGGCGGCCCAGCTCACCCAGGGCGCGATGGTCGGCAGCCTCGCACTGCTGCTGGGCACCGCGCGCAGCGCCACCGTCGTCGCCGAGAGCGACTGCTGGGTCCTCGAGATGGACCGCGCCCACCACGACGCCCTCGACGACGAGCTCGGCTGCCTGTGGCGCGAGATGCTCATCGTCGCCCTGCGCGACCACATCACCTCGGCCAACGCCAACCTGCGCCAGCTCGAGGCCCGCCGCGCGGCCCTGCTCGAGCGGGTCGTCGACGTGGACGACGCCCTGGCCTCGCTCGGCTCGACGGTCGCCTGGCCCATCCGCGAGCCCTCGCGCATGCAGGCGGTCAAGGCCCAGGCCGGGGCGATCCTGCGCGCCCTCGCCCCGCACCGGCGCCTGCTGCCGCACAGCGGCGAGTGCGCCCACACCCCGTGCCCCGACTGCTTCGCGCTACACCAGCCCAAGGTCGAGCAGGCCATCGCGCTCGGCCAGCCGATCCACTTCATCCTGCCGGCGTTCCCCGCCAAGTCGCCCAACCGCGACATCAAGGTGCTCGGCACGCTGCCCGACATGGCCGAAGAGGTGGCGCTGGTCTACCTGCAGAAGGTCTGCGACGACATCCGCGCTGTCTACACCCCCGGGGCCCGGGTCACCATCTGCTCCGACGGGCGGGTCTTCTCCGACCTCGTGCTCGTCGGCGACGAGGCCATCACCACCTACGGCCACGCCATCGAAGACATGATCCGCCGGCTCGGCCTGCGCGACATCGACACCTTCAACCTCGAAGACCTCTTCACCGTCACCGACTTCGACGGCATGCGCGACCACCTCGCGGTGCACTACGGCGAGCCGCTCGACATGCTGCGCGAGAAGTGCAGGAGCGGGCACCACAAGTCGATGCTCAACGGCATCCACCGCTTCCTCTTCGAAGACACCCTCGCCGTCGAGCCCGACAAGAGCCGCACCCGCATCCGCAAAGAGTGCCGCGAGCGGGCCTACGGGGTCATCCTCCGCTCCAACGCCTTCTCGCGGCTCATCGCCGAGTGCTTCCCCAGCTCGCTGCGCCTGTCGATTCACCCGCAGACCCCGCACGCCGCCAAGATCGGCATCCTGCTCGGCCACGCCGAAGGCTGCTGGATCACCCCGTGGCACGGCACCGCCATGCGCACCGAAGAGGGCTGGACGCTCGTCAAGCGCGCCCAGGCCGACGAGGCCGGCGCCCGGCTCGTGCTGCGCGACGGGCTGCCCAGCCACTACGTGATGCCCGGCGTCGAAGACATCGACCCGGCGCCCGCGCCCGCGGCCGCGCCGCCCGCCGCCGAGGCCTGGAAGCCGCTCTACGACCACTGGTTCGGCGCCGACGGCATCGAAGACAGCCAGGCCTGGGTCGACGCCCGCCTGCCCACCTGGTTCTTCGCCGACCCCGCCGCCGACGCCGCCTTGCGCGCGGACTTCGCGCCCTGGCTCGACGCCATGACTCCGGCGGTCATCGACGCCTGGAAGCAGACCCCCCGCGGCTTCTTGAGCCTCGTCCTGCTCTTCGACCAGGTGCCGCGCAACGCCTTCCGCGATACCCCCGGCATGTTCGTGCGCGATGACATCGGCCTCGAGCTGGCCCGCGAGGCGCTCGCCAAGGGCATCGACCGCCAGCTGTCGGCCATCGAAGCCTTCTGGCTCTACCTGCCCTTCCAGCACCACCCGGCCCCCGATACCCAGCGCATCAGCGTCGAGGGCGTCGCGGCCCAGGCGGACCGCTGCAGCGCAGGCCACCGCAAGTTCTTCGGCATCGCCGTCGACATGGCCGAGCGCCACGACGACGCCATCCGCCGCTTCGGCCGCTTCCCGCATCGCAATCGCATCCTGGGCCGCCCCTCGACCGCGCTCGAGCTCGAGTTCCTCGAAGACCCCAAGAGCCACTTCTGACGCTCGCCCGAACCCCGCCCAGACTCTCCCGGAGGCCCGTCCCATGGATCCCACTGCCCGCGCCAAGCAGGTCTTCTTCGGCTACATCCAGACCCAGTGCGTGCAGGTCGCCCTCGAGCTGGGCGTGCCCGACGCGCTCGCCGCCGGCCCGCTGAGCGCCGAGACGCTCGCGGCCGCCGTCGACGCCGCCCCCGACCCGCTCGGGCGGGTGATGGACGTGCTCGTGCGCCTCGGCCTCTTCACCCGCACCGCCGACGGCGCCTTCGCCCACAACCCGGCCAGCGAGTGCCTGCGCAGCGACCACGAGAACTCGATGGCCGACCTCTTCGGCTTCTGCGGGCGGGAGTCCTATCGCACCTTCGGCGGCCTGACCCACGCCGTGCGCGGCAACCGCCCGGTCTTCGAAGACGCCTGGGGCAAGCCCTTCTGGCAGCACCTGCGCGACAACCCCGAGCGCAAGGCGCGCTTCGGCCGGGCCATGGAGCGCCAGTCGGAGCACCTGCTGCAGGCGCTGACCGCGCAGTTCGACTGGGCCGCGCTCGCCGAGGGCACCCCGCACATCGCCGACATCGGCGGCAGCAAGGGCCAGTTCTTCCGCCCGTTGGCCCGGGCCGGCGTCGAGTTCCGGGGCATCGTCTTCGACCTGCCCGAGCTGACCCCGCTCGCCGAGCAGTTCATCGCCGACGAGAAGCTGGATGACTGCCGCTTCGTGGCCGGCGACTTCTTCGCGGCGGTGCCCGAAGGCGCCGACCTCTACGTGCTCAAGTTCGTCCTGCACGACTGGGACGACGAGAAGTCGATCGCCATCCTGAAGACGGTCAAGGCCGCCATGAAGCCCGGCAGCCAGCTGATGGTCATCGAGCTCATCCGCGGCGCCGGCCCCTCGCCGTGGAGCCTGCTGAGCGACATGATCATGCTCTCGACCTTCGGCGCCAAGGAGCGCACCGAGGCCGAGCTGTGCGCCTTGCTCGACGCCGCCGGCTTCACCACCGAGACCGTCGCGCCCATCGCCGGGGCCCACGCCTACCTGCTCGCGCGCTGAGGGATCGTGGCCGCAGCCTCCCATACGCCGCCAGATACCGATGGCATCGATGGCATCGACGGCACCGATGGCATCGATGCCATCATCGAAGCCTTCGTCGATGCCTTCGATGCCATGCTGCGACTGCGCCCCGAGCCGGATGCCTTCGACCCGCAGGGCCGGGCGAGCATGGCCGCGCAGATCCGCCCGTTCGTGACCGCCGGCGTGGCGATCCCGGCGCTGCTGCCCGGCTTCGCCCACAAGAACCAAAACCGGGACAAAGCGCTCGGCCCGCTGCCCGATCTGGCCGAGGCCGCCGCGCTGCGCCACCTCGACGCCTTCTGCGCGAAGGTCGCCGGGTTCTACGCGCCCGGCTGCCGGATCACGCTGGTGGCCGACGGGCGCGCATGGCAGGACCTCGCCCGGGTCACCGACGCCGACGCCGTCGCCTACACCCGCGCGTTGCGCGGCATGGTCGCGCGGTCGACGTGGCTCGAGGCGGTGGGCTTCGACGCGCTGATGCCCGACGTCGAGCCCGGCGGCGCGGCGCTCGAAGCGGCCTTCTTCGACGCCGACGATCGGGCGCTCATCGAGCGCATGCTGCGGTTCGCCGAGCAGCAGCCGAGCAGCGCCGCCGGTCAGGGCATCGCCCGCATGCGGCGCCTGATCGTCGAAGACGGGCTGAAGGCCACGCCGCTGCAGATGCTGACCCGTCACCGGGCCTTCGGCAAGCTGCTGTCCGAGCGGTTCCCTCAGCACCTGCGCCTCTCGGTGCACGTGCAGGACGACCGCGGCCCCAAGTTCGGCTGCCGCTTCGGCCCCGCCGTGCCCGCGCGGGGCGACACCCCGATCCTGCCCTATCACGGCGTCGCCGTTCTCGGGCACGATGACACCATCGAGATGATGCACCTCGCCGACGCCCGGGCCCTGCCCGGCGGCGTCACGATCGAGACCCGCCACGGCCGCCCGTGGTGCGTGAGGAGGAACCGCCCATGATCGCCGCCGACACCGCCGCCAGCGCCGCCCGCAGCGCCGACCTCGCCCCGCCGCCGTCCCCGCTCGACGGATGCAGCGTTACGCCCCAGGCCCCGTTCGGCCTGCTGATCGAAGCCGGCGACGACCGCGACCTGCGCCGCTTCACGCCCGATGTGGTGCATCGGCTCATGCGCCAGCACCGGGTGGTGGCCTTTCGCGGCTTCGACAGCCTGCTCGGCGACGACTTCCCCCGCTGGTGCACCCGCCTCGGCGAGCTGCTCGACTGGGAGTTCGGCACGGTCAATACGCTGAAGGTCGACCCCGACAAGAAGAACTACCTCTACACCCAGGCCAAGGTGCCGATGCACTGGGACGGGGCTTTCTTGCACACCCCGCCGCATTACATCTGCTTCCACTGCGACATCGCCGCCGACGGCCCGGGCGGCGAGACCACCTTCACCGACACCGTGCGCCTGCTCGAACGGCTCGATCCCGATGTCATCGAGCAGTGGGAAGACATCAACGCCACCTACATCACCGAGAAGGTGGTGCACTACGGCGGCGACTTCATGTCGGCCATCCTCGGCGAGCACCCGGTGACCGGCGAGCGCACCCTGCGCTACGCCGAGCCGGTCGAAGAGATCAACCCGGTGGCGGTCTTCCTGCACGGCCTGCCCGTCGAGAAGCACAAGGCCTTCATCGACGCGATGCAGCAGCGGCTCTACGACCCCGAGCTGCTCTACGCCCACCGCTGGGTCGCCGGCGACATCGTGCTCGCCGACAACCACGCGCTCCTGCACGGCCGCTTCGCGCTGACCGGCCCCGAGCGCAAGATCCGCCGGGTCAACGTGATGACCGCCGACTTCGACGCCGACGGCAACTGGGTCCCGCCGGTGGACGGTCAGGTGCCGGGCCTCGAAGGCTACAAGCCGCCCGAGCTGCCCCCCAAGAAAGAGTGCACCGGCCAGGGCCTGCTCGACTTCAAGCGCAAGTCCGATCCGTCCGCGTTTCCCAATGCCTTCGCCGACTATGTGAAGAGCTACGGAGACATCTATCACTGGCCCTACGGTGGCTTCCATGTCATCACCCGGGCCGCCGACGCCAAGGCTATTCTGGCCAACAAGAAGTTCACCGCCAACCGGGCGACCTTCTTCGTCTCGAAGATGCCCGACGTCGACCTCGACCTCATCGGCGACTTCTTCCAGGTCGTCAGCCGGATGATGGTCATGAGCGACGGCCCGGTGCATCGCATGCGCCGCCGCTCGGGCATGTATGGCATCAACCGCGAGCTCATCGAACACTTCGTGCCGCGCATCGAAGCCATCTGCGATCGCTTGCTGCAGCCGCTGCGCGACACCGGCGAGATGGAGTTCGTCAAGGACGTCGCCCGGGTGCTGCCGAGCACCGTGCTCGCCGACCTCTTCGGCATCGACGAGGAAGACCGCGAAGAGTTCCGCCGCTGCGCCAACATCATGACCGGCTTCTTCGGCGGGTCGGTGGCCTACACCAACGAGGTCGCCAAAGAGTGCAACGACGCGACGCTCATCATCCGCGAGTACTTCCGCAAGGTGCTGCTCGACCGCAAGAAGAACCCGCAGAAGGACTTCCTCAGCGGCATGCTCGAGGCGCAGGACCAGTACAACCTCACCGACGACGAGCTCATCAGCCAGGCGGCGATGATGCTGGTGGCCGGCCAGGTCACCACCACCGACCAGATGTGCAACAACCTCTTCCTGATGCTCGACGACCCCGAGCGCTACCGGCAGCTGGTCGAGGACCCGTCGCTCATCCCCAACGCGCAGGAGGAGTTCAAGCGCTTCGACCCGGCGGTGACCTTCCTCTTCCGCGTCGCCAAGGAGCGCATCGTCATCAACGGCCAGCGCATCGACGCCGGCGACACCGTCTTCATGGCGGGGCATTGCCTCAACCGCGACCCCGAGCTGTACGCAGACGCCGACGTCATCGACATGCAGCGTCAGGACATCCGCCACTTCGCCTATGGCCAGGGCGCCCACTACTGCATCGGCGCCTACCTCGGCCGGCTGATGATCAACGCGATCTTCACCAAGATGGTCGCCGAGTTCCCCAACCTGCACTTCTCCGGGCCCGCGGTGCGCGACCACTACTCGCTGTCGTTCAGCGGCTTCCTCGACATGCCCCTGGCGGTCTGACCCGGTCTGACCCGGCCCGACCCGCCCGCTTGCGCGCCGCCGCGGCGCGGCCCTATCGTCTCCCTCGTCCGGCAGTTCCCTCGACTGGCAGCGGAGACCCGCCATGCCCCTCACGATCTTCGCCGTGCTGCTCGCCGCCGCGGTGGGCCTCGCGCTCTTCATGCATCACCTCGCCAACGGCGGCGGCATGGAGGCGGTGGGCGTCGAGCCCGGCGGCGGACCGGCCGGCGCCGCGGATCCCGCGCCGCTCTACGACACCGGCTTCGACTGCGTCATCCCCTGGCGCGACCGCGCCGATCTGAACCGCCACCGCCTGCGCTGGGGCAAAGACGCGTTCGTCTACCAGCACGAAGAGCGCGACAACGAGGGGCGGCTGCTCGCGCCGCAGATCACATACACCCGCTACGCCGTCATCGCGCTCGGCGAGCGTCTGCCATCACTGCGCGCCGCGTGCGCCGACGCCAGCCCCGCGTTCGCGGCGCTGCTGCGCGACATGGCTGCGGTCGATGCCTTCCCCGCGCCGGAGGGGCTGGGCATCGCGTTCATCGAGAATGACATCCCCCATGGCATCGAGCCCGAGCGGCAGTTTCAGCGGCTGGTCGACGCCGCCTTCGTGCGGCTTGTCGGCGAACCCGACGCCCTCGTCTACCTGCGGCAGACGGCCCGGCAAGACAGCGACCACGGCGCCGACTGCGCGCGGCTGCTGCTCGAACACTGCCCCGAGCGGGCCGCCGCCGATGGCTTGCCGCAGGCCTGGGCCGGGCGGACGCGCCACCCCGATACGGCGCTCACCGCGGCGCTGGCGCTGCGCGCAGACGATCCCCGGCCGCTGCTGAGCCTCGCGCTGGGTCATGCCATCGCCGAGCGCGCCGATGTCATGCAGTCGGCCTGGCGCGCCGTGGCTGATGGCTTGACCACCGACGGTCTGATCGAAGCGCTGAACTCCGCCTCGCCGGATGTCTTCGCCGACGCCGCCCGGCGGCTGATGGCATCCGGCGTGGATGACATCGAAGAGGCGGTCATCCGCATCGGCCGGGAGCGTGAGAGCCACCGCCGCGAGGCCGCCGAGTTGTTGGGCCGCTTCCCGTCTTCGGAGACCGATGCGGTGTTGGTGCGCTGGATGGCATCCGCCGTCGTGCTGTGTGCGCCCTTCGCCCGCGCCCTCAAGGCGCGCGGCAGCACCGCGGCGTCGGCGCTGCTCGTCGAATGGCTGGATTCGAGCGACCCGGTGGACGTGGACGCCGCGCTGACCTGGCTCGGCGATCTGGGCGCGGCCGAAGCGGTGGGGCCGCTGCGCGTCTTCGCCGATCGCTGGCGTGTCGGTGGTGAGCAGAAGACCCGCGCCGAGGCCGCCATCGCCGGCATCCTCGCGCGCACGGGCGCCGCGGATGGGGCGCTGACCTTCGTCGAGACCGTCGACGGCGGGCTGAGCGTAGCCGACGAGGGCTGACGCGCCGACTGGCTGCGGCGTGAGGTGTGGGCAACGCGGCGGCGGTCCGCCCGCCGTCGGGTGCACCGGCGCCCTGCTTCGGCTCGGGCGGCGCGCGGGTGGAGGGATCGACTCGGGGCAGGGGTGGTGGGCGGCATGTGCTTCGGCAGGGGCCGGCAGACGGGCGCCGATGCACCCGCCGTCGGTCGGCCCGCGGGAGGTGTCGGGGGGTAGGGGGACGCGGGGTTCGCGGATGAGGTGCGGTCGGGGGACGTGGGCGACAGGGTTGACGGTGGTGCGCCACGGTCTCATTGTCGGGGTGAGACACTGACCCATGGCGCGGGGCGACCGCGAGGCAACCCATGAACATGACCCACCTCGACGCCAATACCATCTACCTGATCCTGCTCGACCTCATCAGCGAGACCAAGCGGGCGCTGATCGAACAGACCGACAGCGGGCCGCGGGCGCTGCCGCACCTCGAAGCCGCCGCGCTGCGCTTCTCGGTCATCGTGCAGGGCGGCAAGCCCTTCGCCGCCGAGCTGGCCGGCGCCGACAAGGTGCACGATGTGGGCGCCGTCGCGCTGGAGCTGATCTGCGACCTGCATACGCTGCTGGCGACGTTGCCGCAGTATGCGCACCTCGGACCGCCCGCGGCGCAGGTGCGGTCGGCGCTCACCATCGGCCGTCGGCACGCGCGGGCGAGCTATGTCAACGAGGCGGCCGAGGCGGCGCGCAACCGCGTCGCGTTGCCCGACGTGGCCGACATCCTGCGCGAGATGCCCGTCACCCGGGGCGTCAGCGCGCTCGACATCGCGGAGATGTACGTGCGCGGCGGCGAAGAGCTGCGCGGCTTCCTCATGAAGCGGGCCGAGGCCGACGCCGAGGCGGCCGCCGCCCGCGCCGGCGGGGTCGGCAGCGCGCTGCAGGAGGCCCGTCAGCTCATCATCCGGTTGCGGGCCATGATCGAGAACGAGGTGAGCTTCCGCGACGACCTCGACGACGACCTGCCGCTGCGCATCTTCTCGCTGCTCGACGGGCGGCTGGCGGCGGCGGCGGCGCGCACCCGGCGCAACGCGGGCGGCGCGGCGGGTGAGGGGGCGGTCGCCGACGACGAGGGTGTCGGCCAGGACGCCAGCGCGGCGATCGAATCGCTGATCGACGGCGGCGCGCGGGTCGGCGCCGCGGCGGGCGAGGTCCCGCAGGCTCAGCCGGCCGCCGGGCCTGATGAGGGATGAGGCGGTGCACCTTCGGGCGCGGGGCGGCTCGTCGAGCAGCCACGCCGCGTATCTTCGCCGGCCAGCGGGCGGGTCGATCCATCGTCCAGCGTTGTTTGCCATGGCCCGCGGGCCGTTCGATGCGCGCCGCGGCACGGATTTGCGGGGCGGGTGGCGCCCGAGTCCGGTGGCCGAGCACGGGGGTTGGGGCCGGTGAGCGGGCGGGTCCGTGGGTCGCGGGGTGAGGTGCGCGGGTCATGGCCTGACGAACGGTGCCGTGGAACGGTTCGGCGGGCGAGGTCGCTTCGGATCCCGTGGTCGGGCTGCCGTTCGAGAGCCGCCGCGGCGCCCCGAGCCCGTGCTCGGGCATGGATCGGAGGGGCGCTGGCGCGGCCGGATCCGTGGTCGATGAGGAGATCGCCGGGCGAGGGGCGCGCCGACGGTGACGTCGATCGGTCACGCCCGAGCCCTTCGCCGATCGTATGTGGAACCTGTACTTCATCGCGGTGGATCCGGTGGTGCAGGGGCAGGGGATCGGGCGCGGGCTCATGCGCCACGTCGAAGACACCCTGCGCGGCCTGGGCCCGACGGTGGCCCGCACGCTCGTCGTCGAGACCTCGTCCACCGCGCAGTACGCCGGTACGCGGGCGTTCTATCGGCGCATCGGCTACGACGAGGAGGCGCGCATCCGCCAGTTCTACGGGCCGGAGGACGACAAGGCGGTCTTCTGGAGATCGCTGGTGGCCTGATCGCTGGCGATCTGCGACAGGGGGTGTCACTCTCCGGGGCGCTGACGCATTGGAGGGCGCGCGATGGACGGCAGGTTGGCGGTCGACGGGGTTTCGAAGGCGGTGGTGGCGCTGCTCGGGCTGCTGATCATCGTCGATCTGCTGGCCATCGGCAGCAGCGTCATGCAACTCGAGCTGCTCGACAGCTTCGCCGCGGGCAACTACGACGAGGCGGCGGCCAACGCCAACGACGAGCGCCAGAGCACGATCGGCTATGGCTACCTGGCGATCTTCATCGGCACCGCCATCACGTGGATGGTCTGGTTCAGCCGGGCCTATCGCAACGTCGACGTCTTCGGCGGGGTGCGCTCGCGGGAGACGAAGTGGGCGGTGTGGGGCTATATCATCCCGATCATCAGCCTGTACGTGCCGTATCAGATGATGAAGGAGGCCTTCGTCGCCAGCGCGCCGGGGCCCGATGACAAGACGGGCCTCGTCGGCGGCTGGTGGGCGCTGTTCATCTTCAGCGGCATCATGGGGCAGGTCAGCCTGCGCATGTTCAACAACGCCGACGACATCCCCTCGCTGGTCACCGCGACCCAGGTCTCGATCGCCGAGAGCGCGCTGGACATCCCGTCGGCCATCCTGGCGATCGTGGTGGTGCGCCAGCTGACCCGCTGGCAGATGCAGCGCGGGCCGGGCAACGTCCAGCTGGCCAAGGTCTTCGACTGATGCATGGGCGCCCGCGGCGGCCTTCGTGCCCGCGGCGCCGATGCCGTCGTTCTCGATGCTCGGCGACGCTGAGCATGTGGGCGGACCGCTGACTGTACAGGTTTCCGTCACCCCCTGACGGAAACCTGTACACCCGACGCCGGCCGGTTCGCTGTACCCCCGCCCACGTCCGTCGTCGATGGATGGCACATGGCTTGCTCAGCGTCGCTGTGCGCCTTCGAGGCGCACCATCGCGTTGCAGTGCATCTGTTGTCGAAGGGGGATACATGAGTACCTGGGGTGAGCTCGATGGGGCATGGGATACGCTGAGCGCCGTGGCGAAAGCCGCCGGTCCCTGGGCCGGCGAGCTGCGCAGCGGCGCCGAGGTCGAACAGAAGGTCGTGGAGTGGACCACCGGCTGGAAGACCGTCGGTGCCACCGCGAGCGTACGCGGTCGGTCGCTGAAGCTGCGGCTCTACTTTCGACTGAGCGATAAGAAGGCGGTGCTGCGGATCGATCTCGCTGGTCAGGTCAAGCCCAGCGATCTCTTCGATGGCTTGCGGTGGGGGGGCGGCTCGGCAGCGGGCGCGCTCGATTTCGTCGCCCTGCAAGAGCCGACCCTGTATCTCTCGAACTATGACTCCGAGGGTGCGATCTTCAACCCGGTGGATGCCACCGATACGGACCCGAACGCCAACCCGGTCGTGCCTGGGGTGACCCTGGTGGGCCGGATCGAGGAGGGGCAGGCCCTCAGCGGAGGGCAGGGCGCCTTGCTCCGGCCGCTGCAGTGGGCGATCGACGAGACCCACGCGCTGCCGGCGAAGGTGATGGTCTCGGTGGGGTCGAGCGCGATGAGCGCGACGTTCGCGCCCACCCGCGACTGGACGCCGCTGCCCGCCGACCGGTTCGCGGATCGGTTCTCGGTGCGGCTCTTCGATCGGTCCATCGGCGTCAGCCTCGACCGTGAGAGCGGCGAATCCAGCGCCGGCGAGGGTGAGGTCGAGGCCCGTGAGGCGCCGTCGACGGTCGATTCGAGCGGTGAGACACAGCCGGCGAAGACCGGTCAGCTCAACTTGGAGAGCGCCGTCGACGTCATGATCGATCTCTCGTTCGGTGCGGGCTTTCCCAAGAAGGATACGGCGCCCATGACCCTCGGGGTCGAGCTGGCCGACAAGCCCGGCGGCGTCGAGGCCGAGGGCTGGATGCGGCTGCGGCCCGATCCGAAGACCGGCTGGCAGACGCCGTTCGGCATCCCGGGGCTGACGGTGCGCGCGCTGTACGCGCGCATGAACCTGATCGACGAGACCCTCGATGCGTTCCGCGGCGACGCGGCGTGGGGTCGCCTGGACTTCGACGTGGCCATGGCGCTCGACCCACAGGGCAAGGTCGGGCTCTTCGCGCTGCGCAACGCGAAAGACATCTCGCTCTTCGGCTTGCTCGGCGAGCTGCTGGGGCTCGATGGCCTGCCCGACGGGCCGGTCTTGAGGGGTCGGGGGCCGGAGAGCGAGGGTGAGATCGACCTCGCCGACTATACGGTGTACGTCAGCAGCGGTGAGCAGGAGGTCGACGGTACGACCTGGCCGCAGGGCATGTCGCTCGACGGTCGGGTCGACTTCTGGGGCGTGAAGGCCGACATCGACGTGCAGGCGAGCTGGACCGACGATGAGGTCACGCTGAGCGGGCATGGGCTGTCGCTGAACTTCGGCGGAGCGGGGTGCGCGCTCGAGATCGGTCGTGGCGATCGCCCCCTGTGCGTGACCGTCACCCGCAGCCGCGCGGTCCGGGTCGCGGTCGACTATCGCCTGGCGCTGGGTCCGGTGCACTTCGACGGCGCGGCGGTCCTGGACACCCGGGGGTGGCGCATCGACGGGCCGCTCAAGCCGATCTCGCACCAGAAGATCGACGTGGGCCTGACCCGGGTGGGACCCTCCCGCAAGAACAAAAAGGGGCTGCGGGTCGAGGCGTACGTCTCGTACGCGTGGACGATCGGGGTGAAGTTCGATCTGCCCCGCTGGTTGAAGCCGCTCGATCAGGCCGAGCTCGATGTCAGCGGTGAGCTGCACTTCGCCGTCGAGATCGGTGAGTCCGCCGTCGAGGTCGAGCTGAGAAGCATCGTCGGCGAGCTGCCGCAGCTCGGCGTATCGAAGACCTTCGGTGTATCTGGCGTGACGCTCGACCTCGACAACCTGGACGGGGCGCAATCGGTCATCAAGAACGCCGTCGAAGACTGGGCCCGGGGGTACCTGCCCGACCCGAGCAATCCCAAGCTGTCCGACCTGGGCCGGCTGCTGCGGGGCGTCTGGGGGATCGGCGCCCAAGGCCTGAGCCAGCTGCTCGCCGCCGGCGCGGCGATCCCCGGCGTCGGCGACGCCGAGGAGGGGCTCGGCGAGCTGCTCGGCCCGGTGGCCGACGCATTCGACATACCTGGCCTCGTGCACGGCGCGGCGAGTTGGGCCGCAGGTCGGGGCTTGCCGCTGAGCTCGGGCACGGGCGGTTGGTTGTTGGGGTCGGGCGCGCGCTACCTGCCCGATGTCCTGGGCCACCTGCCGGACTTGCCCGGGGTGGATCCCGGCGGCTGGGTGCCGAATGTGCCCGACGTCCCATCATGGGTCTCGTGGGGCAAGGTCGGCTTGCTTCGATCGACCGCGCTCGGGGGTGGGTCTGCGGTGAAGGTATGGTGGAAGCCCAAGTTGCCGAAGCACAAGCCCCATCTCCCCAAGTGGCCGAAGCACAGGCCCCATCTGCCGGATCATGTGCCCGGACCCGGTGATATACCCCACGGCAGGCCCAAGCATCGGGGCGGGCAGCAACCCACGCCGATGACGGCGTTGGCGGCCGGCGGCGTGCTGTTCACCCAGCAGAAGAAGTTCGGTGGCGAAGCCCTCGTCTTGCCGCCCGGGCGCTATCCGAAGATGCCCGGTGCCTTCGCGCCACAGAAGGGGACGGGGAACGGCGCCAACGCGCTCGTGGTGCCGCCGGGCATGTTCTTGAACGTCTGGCGGACCACAGACTTCGGCGACGGTCGCGACCCCGACCAGAGCTTCGGTGGGGGCGAAGTCGTCCCATCCCTCGGGGACTTGACCGACAAGATCGCGAGCGCCGAGGTCGGGTACCTGGACCACGTCACGTTCTTCCGGGCCGCGACCCTCCTCAGCGGCAGCACCAGCGGGCCCTTTGGCCTCTCGATAGGCTCCGCGTCGAGCGCGCCGGCGGGGCGGGGGCCCGTGGGGGCGGTCAAAGCGCCCTGGCTCGTCGCGACAGACGTCGAGGCTTCGACGGGGGTCGTCGTACCTCCGGGGCTGGCCGTCGAGGTCTGGTACAAGGATGGCACATCGCAGACCTGCACGAAGACGACGATCTTCGAGAAGCCATTCGAGAACCCAACGGTCAAGGCCGAGGTGTGTGAAGCGCCGGTCGATTGGGCGGCGACCAGCCAGATGCGATCGCTCGGAGGCAACCCCTGGACCGTCGGTCCTCGGTATCCAGCGTCGAGTGCCGGGCTGGTCCAGCAGGTGAGCACGACGGACGCTGTGCCGACGGGGGTCTTCGCCACCCTGCGCGGCGCCAGCGCCCACTACGCTGCCTGGGGGGTCAACGGCTATCAGCGGTCACTGGTCGAGGCCACCGGGAGCGAGAACTTCGTCTTCGCGACGGGTCTGGCGAATCAGCCCACACCGCTCGGCAAGGTCAGCGATACCTCGCAGTGGGGCTGGGATCTGGTCGCGCTCGGCCTGCCCCCCGACTTCCCGCTCGTCGTGCAGGGGTCGACGTCCGACTTCGTCGACTATGGCGAGGACGGGGTGCAGGTCGTCGTGCATCACGATCGGGCGTGGAGTGATGGCCGCCCGGCGCCGGTCTTCACCGCGTTGCAGGGGGTGTCCGCGTGGGCGCAGACGGGCGCTGGCGCTACGACCAACGCCAGCGAGCAGAGCTTCGTCGTCTCGCTGACCGCCGCGCCCCTGGGCCAGGGGGTCCCGCCGCTCTCCAAGGCGTCGGCCTCCGCACAGAGCTGGGAGCTGCACTATTTCCGCCCGCTCTTCGGGCGGGCGGGCGTCGAGCACGACGGCATCCGCTACTGCGCCGACCGGACCGAGCCCGGCGAGGGCTGGCAGGTCTACAGCGCGAACACCTTGAAGCTGGTCGTCGACATCTCCGATATCGGCCTGACCGGCCAGACCCGCTTCATCACGAGCATTTCGGGTGACAGCAGCGTCTGGACGCTCAGCGGCGGCTCGGCGGTCTACTACGATGGCCCGACGGGCTTCACGGTGTTCGTCACACGCCTGGATTCTGCGCCGATCACCCCGGCCGACGCCCGTGTCGGCGGGTGGCACATCAACTGGATGGCGGTCAACGGGCCCCTGGACGGTTAGCCTCGGTTAGCCTCTGTCGGGGTCAGCACGGTCGGCCCGGATGCCACCCTCCCGCGGGTCGCTGGTTACAGGGGCTGGTGCCTTCGCGGCGGCCGTCGTGCCCGCGGCGCTCGACCCGAAGCCCGCTCTGCGCGTAGATTGGCCCTGCTCTGGGGGGTCAGGCTTGCGCGCCAATATCTTCATCTCGTTCTTCGCCGCTCTGGCGCTCGTGGTGCTCGCGGCGGGCGGCTGCCAGCCCGATCGGCGGGAGCTGCTCGAGCCGTGCCCGCCGGAAGACCCCGAGTGCATGGCGGCGTGCAGCGAGGCGGAGGGGCTGGCGGTCTTCCGGCAGCGCATCGAGCCGCTGCTCGACGAGAGCCGGCCCAGCAGCTGCAATTCATGCCACTTGACGGGCATCCCCCTCGACAGCTTCGTGCGCGATACGCCGTGTCAGTCGATGGCGTGCCTGCTCGACAAGGAGCTGGTGGACTTCGCCGACGTCGAGCGCAGCTTGATCCTGACGTGGATCGAGCAGGGGCAGCCGCATCCGGAGATGCAGGGCGCGGCCCAGGCGGAGTACGAGGGGTTCCGGGCGTGGATCGCGTACAGCGCGCGCTGTCACGCGGCGGTGTGCGGGCAGATCGCCGAGCCGTGTGGTCCGCCGCTGGATGCGGGCCCGCGCTTGCCGGACGCGGCGCCGGTGGATATGGCGGTCGACATGGCGCCGGACAGCGTCGCAGATGCCGGGCCGGGCGCCGCGGACGCCGGGCCGGGCGCTGTCGACGCCGCGCTGCCGGACGCCGACCTCGACGCGGCGGTGGATGCGGTGCTGGATCTCGGCCCGGACGCCGGCCCGCCGGATGCGGCGCCGCCGATCGACGATGGCCCGTGCGGGCCGGAGACCCGGCTGACGCTGTTTCACGATCATGTCATGAGCTGGCAGGGGCGCTGCGAGCATTGCCACACCGCCGACGGCATCACGGCGGGCGTGGGCGGCGCGCCGATCTGGATGGTCGACGACGAGACGCGGGAGGCGGCCGCGGCGACGATGGCGAGCGTCATCGAGCGGGGCTATGTCGATCTGGAGGCGCCGGATCAGAGTTTGATCCTGCTCAAGCCGCTGCATCGGGGGCACGGCGGCGTGCGCCACGGCGGCGGCAACAAGTTCCTCAGCCAGGAGGATCCGGCCTATCTCGACTTCCGCACCTGGGTCGAGCGCCACGCGCGCTGCGAGACGGGGGCGCCGTTGGATTGGGGCATGCCGGCTCCGGACGCTGTGGAGGACGCGGCGCTGCCCGATGCGGCGGTGGACGCGGCGCTGCCCGATGCGGCGCTGCCCGACGCGGCATTCGCGGACGCGGCCGACGGTGAAGGGCCGTGAGGCGGTGGAGCGAGCGGCGGGGCCCGCGCGGGTCGTGGATCGCGCTGGTGGTCCTGGTGACGCTGGCCGGATGCGGCGCCGAAGAGATGGCGCCGGATGCCGCGTTGCACGCAGCGGACGCCGATCCGCACGCTGACCTCGACGTGGCGCCCGATGGTGGCCCGTCGGATGCGGACCCGCCGGCAGACGCCGTATCGGTCGACGCCGGGCCGGCCGACGCTGCGTCCGGCGACGCGTCTGTCGATGATGCGGGTGACGCGTCCGCTGCGCTGCCGGATACCGTGGCGGACGCTGGAGCCGAGGCCGCGACGGATGGCATGCCGACCGATCTCGGCCCGGACGCGCCGCCCGACATGGCGCCGCGGCCCGACGCGGCGGTCGTCGAGCCCGCCGTGCTGGCCTATTGCGATTGCATGTTCCTCGGCTGCCACGACCTCTACCACCAGCTTTGGGGCGAAGACGAAGGCGTCGCGCGGGCCCGCTGCTTCCGGGTCGGCTCCGAGCTGCCGCGGGATCCCGACGCCGTCGAAGGGGACAGCCTCGACTGCCGCCGCCACTGGTGCGACGAGGCCTACGACCTGGATGATCCCGGCCTGTGCGATCGGGCGGGCGGGCAGGCCGTCTGCCTCTGACGCGCGCCGTGGGCTATGCTGCCGCCGCAGCCTCGCGGACCGCGGTGGTGGTGCGCAGCGAGTCGATCGTGCAGCGAGGCGATGCAGCGAGGTGAGCATGCAGCGGCCCGAGAGTGACCCGGCGCCCGACGGCGGCTACATCGAAGGCCGGGTCTTCCTGGTCACCACCGCCTTTCTGGGCCTGCTGGTCCTCGCCGCGGGCGTCGCCGGGTACGTCGTGCCCGCGGGCACGTTCGAGGTGGTGGACGGCGCGCAGGTCTATCGGTCGGCAGAGGCCTCGCCGGTGCCCTGGTGGGGCATCCTCGCGGCGCCGCTCCTGGTCCTCGGCGGGCAGAACGGGCCGCAGCTCATCGTGCTGTGCCTGTTCATCCTGCTCATCGGCGGCAGCTTCTCGATCCTCGATCGCGGGGGCATCCTGCCGACGCTGCTGCATCGGCTGGCCCATCGCTTCGCCGATCGTCGGCGGCTGTTTCTGGTGATCAACGCTGCGGTCTTCGCGCTGGTCGGCTCGACGCTGGGCGTGCTCGAAGAGCTGGTGCCGCTGATTCTGCTCTACGTGCCGCTGGCGCGGCGCTTCGGCTGGGATCGCAAGGTGGGCATGGCGATCCCCTTCCTCTCGTCGGGCTTCGGCTTCGCCGCGGCGACGTTCAACCCGTTCACCGTGGGTACGGCGCAGAAGCTGGCCGGCTTGCCGCTGTTCAGCGGGGTCGGGCTGCGGGCCGGGTTCCTGGTGGTCACGATGTCGCTGGTGATCGGCTTCCTGCTGTGGAAGACCCGCGGCGCGACCGCCGCGGGCGAGGCTGTCGCGGCGGAGATCGAGGCGCCGCCGCCGTGGATCCGCCGGGTGGTGGCCTGGATGGCCGGCTGCATGCTGGCGGTCGTGGCGGTCGTGGCGGCGGGTACCCAGATCGACGCGATCCAGGGGCTGGCGTTCCCGCTGATCGCGCTGATCTTCCTGGTGATGGGCGTCGGCGGCGGGCTGCTGGCGGGGGTCGGCGGCCGGGTGGCCGGGCTGTTCGGCCGCGGGCTCAAGGACTTCGCGCCGGCGATCCTGCTCATCCTGCTGGCGGGCAGCGTGGGGCATCTGCTCACCGAGGCCCGGGTGCTGCCGACATTGCTGTCGGGGCTGGCCGATACGCTGTCGGGGTGGAGCACGGGCGCGGCGGCGGTCGGCATCTACGTCAGCCAGATGCTCATCAACCTCGCGGTGCCCTCGGGCACGGGGCAGGCGGTGCTGACGATCCCGGTGCTGGCGCCGCTCGGCGATCTCATCGGCCTGAGCCGGCAGACGGTGGTGCTGGCCTATCAGTGCGGCGACGGCTTCTCGAACATGCTGTGGCCGACCAATCCGCTGCTGCTCATCGCCCTGGGGCTGGCGGGGGTGTCGTGGCGCGAGTGGTTCCGCTGGATCCTGCCCCTGCAGCTGCTGCTCGCGGCGGCCAGCGTCGGCCTGTTGCTGCTCGCCGTGGCCATCGGCTACCAGTGAACGCCTGCCTTTGATGACATAGCGGGTCCCCCGTAAGCGGAATCACTGTCTGGCAAGCTTGCCCGACAGGGGGCCCCCAGGTGTCAGTTATTCAGGACACATCGCGTCGTCGGTCGGCCTTTTCTGTGCGCTCTGTGGCGCCCGATAGCGCCGAATGACGCCGTCTGGCGGTCGATCCGGTCAACTACGGCGGCATTTCACCGGATTCGGGTGGTTTTCCGTTGTGGCATGAGCGCTGCATTCACGCGACTCGTCTCGAAGACATGACTTTCGCCTCCCGGGAGGATCCCATGACCCGCTCGCTGCTGCCGTTCGTCTCCGCCCCGACCACCGCCCGCCGCGTCTGGCCCTTCGAGCGGCGCGTCGCGCTCACCGCCGCTCCACCGGCGCCGCCCGGGCGCTATCTCGTGCTCTGCGATCGCGGCGGGGTGGGGGCCTCGGTGGCCGATACCCTGCGGGCGCGGGGCAATGAGGTCATCCGGGTGGCCCACCTCGACCCGTCGCGGCCGATGCACCGGCAGACGCCGGCCGATGTCGTGGTCGGCCCCGACGACGCCGGCGCGCTGGTGGCGCTCATCGAGGCCACCGATACCCCCGACTGTCCGCTGCTGGGCATCGTGCATCTCTGGGGCCTCGACCCGCAGCGCCTCGAGGGCGGGGCGCGCCTGCAGACCATGGCCCGCGAGACCGGCCTCATCACGGTGACCTCGGCCCTCGAGCAGGTCGCGTGCACCCCGCGCCTGTGGATCGTCACCCGCGGCGCTCTGCCGGCCGAGGCCGCGGGCAGTCAGGCGCTGCAGAGCCTCCTGTGGAGCTTCGGGCGGGTGCTCGGCGTCGCCCGGCCACAGCTGCGCCCGACCCTGGTCGACCTCGATCCCGGCCGCTCGCCGCGCGAGGGCGCCGTCGCGCTGAGCCGGGTCTTGATGGCTCCGCCCAACCTGCGGCGGCTGGTCAGCCGGCGGCGCTGCTGGTTCGCGCCGAGCCGGCATGACGTCGCCCGGCTGGCGACGCCCGCGGCGGCCTGACCCGTCCGGCGCCCGTCGAAGCCCGTTCGACGTCGACCAACCCTGGACGCAGTCTGTCAGTGGGGTAGAGTGGGCGCCACGCCCCCCGCCGAGGTCTGCGACCGATGATGCACAACCGGTGGTTCCACCGCCCGCGCCTGCACAGCCCCGCCCCGGGCAATACCCGCCGGGTCGAGTGGCTCGAGCTCTTCTACGACCTGATCTACGTCGCCGCGATCATCCAGCTGGGCAACGGTTTGTCGAACAACCCCGGGCTGACCGGCACGTTGATCTTCGCCGGCCTCTTCGTGCCGGTGTGGTCGGCGTGGACGTCGTTCACCTTCCTGTCGAATCGCTTCATCGTCGACGACTTCGTGCACCGGCTGATGGTCTTCGGCCAGATGTTCGCCATCGGCGCGATGGCGGTGAACGTCGGCGGCGTCTGGCAGGGTGAACCCGACGGCTTCGCGCTGTGCTACGCGATCGTCCGCTTGTTCCTCGTGGCGATGTACACGCGCATGTGGCGCCACGGCGAAGGCGGCGCGGCGCTCGCCCGGCGCAACGCGATCGGCTTCGCGGTCGGCGCGTCGCTGTGGACGATCTCGGTCTTCGTGCCTCAGCCGTGGAGCTATCTGCTGTGGGGCGCGGCGCTCATGGTCGACTTCGCGGTGCCGCTCAACCGGCGCTCGCGGCAGGTCTCGCTGCGCCACCCGCCCGACGTGCTGCACATGGCCGAGCGCTACGGGCTCTTGACGATCATCGTGCTCGGCGAGTCGTTCGTGAAGGTGCTCTCGCAGGGGGCCGCCGACGGGTGGAGCGCCGACTTCGCCCTGATGGGCGCCCTGGCGCTCTTGATCACCTTCAGCTTGTGGTGGCTGTACTTCGACGACGTCGCCGGCTCGCGCATCAGACCCGGCGAGCTGACCCCCTTCGTCTGGGTCTACAGCCACTTGCCGCTGACCCTGGGGGTCACCGCGGTGGGCGTCGCCATCAAGAAGGCGGCGCTGATGGATCCGATGGCGCCGGGCTATGGCAAGTACCGCTGGCTCTTGTGCGGCACGTTGGCCGTGGTGCTGCTCAGCGTCGCGGTGCTCGACAAGATCACCGAGCGGCGGGTCAGCGATGTGGACGATCGCCACCGGATCATCGCCCGCGTCGCCTCGGCGGTGGCGGTGCTGCTGCTGGCCGCGGTGGGCGACTTCATGACCGCGGCGCTCTTCGTGGGCCTGGTCACGGTGATCTGCGTGGCCCAGGTGATCATCGACCTGCTCATGGCGCCGATGGCCGATCCGCACGAGGCGCATCACGAGTCGCCATTGCTGTTCGGCGGCGCCTTCAGCGGCGACGAGGAGGCCGCCGAAGAGAACGCGCAGCAGGGGCTGCGCCGGGTGCGCGACACCTCGCAGTTCGTGCGCAAGGGCACGCCGAGCGAGCTGCGCTCGGATCTCTACTTCCACTTGATGGAGGGCACCTGGCGCCGGCTCTTCGTCATCGTGCTGACCGCCTACATCTTCATCAACCTGATCTTCGGCGCGCTGTATCTGCTCGACGACGCCGACGGCATCGCCGGGCTGGTCAACCTCGGGCCCGACGGCGAGCCGCTGCCGCGCCGCTTCGCCGACGCGTTCTTCTTCAGCGTGCAGACCCTGTCGACCATCGGCTACGGCGCGATGTCGCCCATGTCGGACTACGCCAATACGCTGGTGACCATCCAGGCGGTGGTGGGCGTGGCCTTCACCGCGCTGACCACCGGGCTCGTCTTCGCCAAGGCGGCCCGTCCGCGGGCCAGCGCCCTGTTCAGCCGGGTCCTGACCATCCGCCAGTACGACGGCAAGCCGACCCTGATCTTCCGGGTGGGCAACGCCCGGGGCAACGAGGTGGTCGAGGCGACGATGCGGCTGGTGGCGGTCACCGAAGAGGTGTCGTCGGACGGCACGAAGATGCGCCGCCTGCGCGATCTGAAGCTGGTGCGCGACAACAGCCCGCTGTTCGTCCTCAGCTGGACGGTGATGCACGTCATCGACGAAGACAGCCCCCTGTGGGGCTGCGACATGGAGTCGCTGGAGAAGACGTTGGTGACCCTGAGCGCGTCGATGATCGGCTTCGATCCGACGTATGCCCAGAACGTGCACGCGCGGCACCTCTTCCACCCGGAGGATATTCGCTGGGGCCACCGCTTCGTCGATGTGCTGGATACCGAGCACGCGCACGGCCTGCTCATCGACTACGGCAAGTTCCACGATACGCGCTCCGACCCGGACGTCTGGCCCGACCTGCCGTATCTGGAGAAGCCGGCGTTCTCGCGGTTCGTGCCCGGCCAGCAGGGGCCGGTGTCGGAGGAGGACGCCGATCAGCACGCCGACGACGGCGGGGCGCTCGACGGGGCGAGCGACAGCGGGCGGGAGAGCGTAGAGGATGAAGAGCCGTGAGCGGCTGGGGGCGGGCGGCCCCCCGCTGGCTGCGGGGGGCGCTGGCGGGGGACGCTACTGGTCGTTGAGCAGCTTGTTGATGGCGTCCTGGTCCTCGCACTTGATCGAGTTGTCGGCCTCGATCAGGCAGCGCTTGACCCGGGAGACGTTGTTGTCTTCCGCGTACGCCACGTAGATGTACTTGCCCGCGTCGGTCGACCAGGTCGAGACGTGGGTCACGGTGCGCACCGGCGGCGCGCAGCCCACGGCGGTGGCGGCGAAGGCACAGGCGACGGCGAGCGCGCCGAGCTTGGCGAAGTTCATGCTCGTCCTCCTCAGTACAGCGAGCCGGGGGTGACGTTCTCGAGCACGACAGTGTCTTTGCACTTCGCCTCGGCCCCCTTCTCGATGGTGCAGACCCGGATGCTCTGGTCGAAGGTGCCGGCGGCGTTCTTCTGCATGAGCATCTTGATGGTGTGGCTGTCGCCCATGAACGCCTGGTCGACCATGACCTTGGGGGCCACGCAGCCGGTCGTCGCGAGCAGCGCGCCGAGGCTGAAGCCGGCCAGGATGATGCGGTTGATCTTCATCGTTGCCTCCTAGCGGGTATTGGTCGACAGCACGCTGCCGCCGCCCGTGGCCATCGGGCACTGGACGTCACGATCGCCGCCGCAGGTGCGGGTGCATTCGAGCTCGTCGCCCTTGTCGGTGCACAGCCAGAACTGGTGCTCGGCCATGGCGTAGACGAAGAAGTTGCTGACCTTCATGACCTCGAGCTGGTTGAGCTTGGTCTCGGCGTTGTCGTGGTCGGCGAACTTCATGATCCGGTATTGGTGGCACCCGCTCAGCACGGCGATGAGGCCGAGGGCGAGGGCCATCTTCAACAGCTTGCGCATGGTCTCCCCCTACTCGCCCTTGAGCGTCAGCCGCATCTGGCGGCACTCGGAGAGCGCGCCGTCAGGGGCCTTCTTGCACTTGATGACACCCTGATTGCCGCCCTTTTCGACGTACAGGAACTTGATCTGGTCGCCGCTGCCGGTCGAGGCGGCGATGTAGCGGGTGGTGGCACACCCGGTCATCATCGCCAGACCCAGCGCGAGCGCCGCGAGGCGCACGATCATCGGCCAACTCCTTTGGAGAGTGGTTGGTGGTCTGCGTCCGCCCGGAGCCCGGGGGACGGTCTGGCGTAACACCCGCTCCGCCGACGGTCAACTGCCGCGGTGGTGACATGCGGTGACGGGCGGCCGGCTGGCGCGTGCGCAGCCGCGGTGGCACTGTGGGTCGCCGCGGATGACCGCGGCCGTCGACGAGGTGCAGATGGGTCGCTTCGCCATCCCCGCAGCGTGCATCCGGCTCGGGCTGTGTCTGCTCATGGCCTTCGTCGCGGCGGCGGCGTCCGCCCAGACGGCGCCTTCGCCCGCGCTCGAGGCCGCCGGGGCCCACGGGGCGCCCGATGTCGATCCGCTCGCCGAAGAGGGCCGGCGCCTGCTCGCCCGCCACGGGTGCACCGGCTGCCACAGCCTCGACGGCGCCGCCGGCCCCGGCCCGACGTTCGCCGACCGCTGGGGCGGCCTGGCCGTCGTCCGGGTCGGCGCCGAGAGCCGGCCGGTGCCCTATGATCGGGCCTATCTGGCGCGGGCGGTGGCGGCCCCCGACGCCGAGCTCGCCGAGGGCTGGTCGGCGGGCATCATGCCGCCCTACGACCTCGACGGGGCCACGCTGGACGCCATGGCCGCCGCATTGGCGGCCGCGGCGACGGCGGCGCCCGATCCGCCGCCGACCGGCTGGGACGGGCTGATCGCGGGGCTCGTGATCTTCGTCCTGGGCCACTTCGTGCTCTCGGCCGGCCCGCTGCGGCGCCCGCTCGTCAATCGGCTCGGCGAGCGCGGCTTCCAGCTGGCTTATTCGCTCGTCGCCGCATTCGGCATGTACCAGCTGATCGTCGGGCTCGACGCCACGCCGTACGTCGAGCTGTGGCCGCCGCTGCCCTGGACCCAGCAGGTGCCGCTGGCGGTGATGCCCGTCGCGGTCTCGCTGTGGGTCTTCGGCTTCTCGACCCCCAGCCCGACCGCCGCGGGTCAGTCGGCGCGGGTGAGCGAGCCGCCGAAGGGCATCATCGCCATCACCCGTCACCCGGCCTTGTGGGGCTTCGTGCTGTGGGGGCTGGCGCATCTGCCGCCCAATGGCGATCTGGCCACCGTGGCCTTCTTCGGCGGCTTCGTCGTCCTCGCCCTCGGCGGCATGTGGCATATCGACCGCCGCCGGGCGGCGCGGCTGGGCGCCGATTGGACGGCGTTCGCCGAGCAGACCTCGGTCGTGCCGTTCGTCGCGCTGCTGCGGGGCCGGGCCCGTTTGCGCTTCGGGCGCGGCGACCTCGTGCGGCTGGTGGTCTCGCTGGTCGTCTTCGTGGGCATCCTGCATACCCACCACCTGCTCTTCGGGGTGCCGGCGCTGCGCTGAGGCCGCTCGACGTCGCTCAGACCACCGACAGGAAGCCCAGCTCGATCAGCCAGAGATAGAAGGCGATCCGCGGGATGCGGGTCAGCGAGATGAGGATGAACGGGCGGAACTGCATGCCCAGCGCGCCGGCGCTCCAGCAGGCGACGCAGTAGGGCAGGGGGCTGACGGCGCCGATGAGCACCGCCCAGACGCCGTAGCGTTCGACCATGTTGTGGATCTGGCGCCCGCGGCCTTCGGTGATGCGCCGGAAGAATCGAGTCCAGCCCAGCCGGCGGCCGATGTAGAAGCCGAGGCTGCCGCCGATCATCGCGCCGACGCTGCCGTAGAAGACGATGGTCCAGAAGGGCACCCCGCCGAGCAGCGCGAGCCCCTGGTAGATGTCGGGCGGGATGGGCAGGCCGAGCGCGTCTTGCATGAAGAAGCCCAGCCCGACGCCGAAGGGGCCGAGCAGGTCGACGAAGTGCCCGCCGAGGGCGACGAGCTCGGCGCGGAAGACGAGCCCGATCGCGGTGACGGCGCCGAAGAGCACGAGCAGGCCGACGCAGGTCTTGATCAGCAGCCGCTTGAGGTCGGGCAGCTCGCGGGTGTCCGGCGGGCCGTCGAGGGCGGCGGCGGGTGATGCGGCGGGGTCGGTCACGGGGCTCCGGGCGTGGCCAGTCGGTCGGGTCGGATAGAGCTTCGACACAGTGCCGAGCGCGACCGGGTGGATCAAGGCGCCGCCCGTGACATATGTAGTCATCCCCATATAATGGGCCGTCGCCCCCGGCCCGAGGGTTCGGATTGCCCGATACATCCCGTCGTGACCGCCGGCCGGTCGTGCTGCTCGTATTCGCCAACGACCGGCAGAGCGTCGACGCCGGCTGGCTGCGCGACCTCGCCGGGGAGCGGCGCTCGATCATCGACGCGCTCTTCGTCGCCGAGCGGGAGCAGCACTGTCGGATCGTGGCCGACTCGAACGTCACCCATCGGTCGTTCTTCGACCTGGTCGTGCGCCACCGGCGGCGCATCGTCGGGGTGCACTTCGGCGGGCACGCCGACCCGGGTGGTCTGCAGTTCGAAGACCAGCGGGGGTCGCCTTCGCCGGCCCGGATGGACGCCATCGCCGAGACGCTCAGCGAGCTGCCGGCGCTGCGCTGGGTCTTCCTCAACGGCTGCGGCACCGCCGAGCACGTGGGCGTGCTGCACGCGCGCATCGACGCGCCGATCATCGCCACCGAGCGGGCGGTGCGGGACGACGTCGCCCGCGGCTTCGCCCACCGGTTCTACTTCTCGATGGCCCACGGCGAGACGCTGGCCATGGCTTTTCGCCACGCCGAGCGCGAGGTGCAGGCGATGCACCTCGACGCGACGGGCATCGTGCGCAGCGGAGAGATGGCCGCCCAGTACTTCGCGCCGGTATCGACCCGCATGCTGCGGCCGGGCGCCGGCGGCGATGGCTCGACCCGCTGGCCCTGGGTGCTGCGCTGTCCCGACGACGCGACGGCGGCGACCGAGTGGCGGCTGGTCGACCTGGGCACGAGCGCGGAGGTGCCGGCCGTCGCCTTCGAGGCGCCAGAAGAGGACGCGGGTGAGCCGGCCGCGGGTCCGCCAGAGGCCATCGAGGTGTCGGGCGGCGGCTATGGCCGGTGGGCCATCGGGTTGGGGTTGCTGGGCGCGCTGGCCGCAGGGGTGGTGGCGATCGGACGCGACGGGTGTGAGCCGCCCCCGCCGCCAGCGCGCGCGGACGCAGGCGGCATAGGAGACGGGTCGATACCGGATACTCTGCCGGAGGTCGTTCGGGGCGACGGCCCGACAGGTGATGTCACGCCCGATGACGGTGCGGTGGATGATGGGCCATCGGACGCGCCGGACGTCACGCCGCCTCCTCCGACACGCACACCGACGACGCGCCGCCGTCGGCCAAAGACGCCGCCGCCACCGGGACCCCGGACCGTGGATACGAAGGTCCCCGTGCCCGACGCCGAGCCCGTTCGCGCGCCGGATGTGGGTGTCAGCGCCGCTTGCCGTACCGCGCGGAGCAGGCTGCAGGCCCTCGCCGGCACCTATGGGGCGACCTGCAAGCGGGCCTGGACGGCCATGAGGGATGCCTGCGACCCGGATGATCGCCTGAAGACAGCGGGCTGCGGTTTTTGCGGTGACGGACGGGTCGATTCGGAAAAAAACGCCGACGGGCGCCCTATGGAGCAGTGTGACGGAAAGAAGTGGTGCACCACCGACTGCAAGTACAGGGGCACGCTGCCCCCGCCAGAGGCAAACCCATGATTTGGCGCCCGAGCCATCTTCTGCTCGCCATGCTGCTCTCGGCGGCTCCGACGTCTGCTGTCGCCGACGGCGCCGTATCGTTCGAGGCGTGTATGGAGAAGGCCTACTCGTCCGACCGCGCCGGCGCGCTGAAGTGCTTTCGCGGCATCGACGACGCCCAGGCGCCGCCCCTCAAGATATGGCTCGAGGCTCAGCTGCTCATCGAGTTCGACCGACTGGACGAGGCGGTCGAGCGCTGCCGGGCGTACCTCGGGCAAGAGGGCATCGACCATCGCCGCGAGGCCGAGGCCGCGCTCTCGAAGATCCTCCCCCGGGCGCGCGGTCGGATAGAGGTGCGCTGCGCGCCCGTCGGGGCTTCGGTCCGGGTCGCGGGAGAAGTCGCAGGCGCATGCCCCATGGTCACCGACTGGCTCACGCCCGGTGAGCACCGCGTCGACGTTGTGCTCGAGGATGAGGTCGCCTACTCGGAGACGGTCGCGGTCGTGGCGGGTCCGTCAGCGATCCCATGCTGTATGCCTCCACCGGCGCCGGTTGCCTCTCTCGGCAGGTTGATCGGGGCGGCTCTGTTCGTCACTGGGGTGGCCGGCCTTGGCGTCGGCGGTGCCTATCACTATGCGTCCGCCTCTGCGGCCGACAGCTACGAGCGCACGGGCGCTGCCAGCTTCGAGACCGAAGCCTACTGGAATGACCGTGTCGATGGTCCTCTGAAGGCAGCGATAGTGCTCTACGGTGTCGGCCTCGCTGCAATGGTGGGGGGCAGCATCCTCTGGATGGCCGGCGGCACCGAGGAGCACGATCTGAGCCTGTCGGTCGGTCCGAATGGCTTGGCTGTCGGAGGTGCGTGGTGATGCGCGGTGTTTCACTTCTGCTCATGTGTCTTCTGATGTCGGGGTGTCTTCGCACCGCCGATGATATTCGTGAAGGGCTCGGAGCCTGTCACTGGCGTGCGGAGCAACGGTCGTACACGCTGAGTGGACACTCTGGCCTGCAGCGCACGCGGATCGCTCTCGACAGCCCTCGCGAGGGCAGCCCCGCCTGGAGCATGTGGGCGCTCGAAGACCCCAAGATCGTTCGCTTCGACTTGGCCGACGACGGTGCTCTGGCCGTAGCCGACGACTCGATGTGCGACCGCGAGGCGGATCACTGGATGATCTGCGCCGAGCAGGGGCAGGGGCTGAGCCATACGTCCATGATCAATGGCAACTACCCCAGCGAGATAGCGCTGCACCACGGCTTGCAGTTGGGCGAGAGAATCGAGAGCCCCGACAGGTCGAAGGACCTCGTGGTCGTCCAGCACGGCGGGCGGCTCATCGCTCTCTTCAATCACTCACCTATGGCCTCTGATGGGTATAGTCTTCATGCCTGGGCGCCGACGCTCCATTCGGAATCCACCGACCTCCATTTGGATCTGGGCGAGCTCGACGTGGCACGCCGCGGGGACGAGCTGTGCATGGTGGGCCGGCCAAGGGAAGACGGCGTGTCCGCCAAGGTTCGCTCCTTCGTCGCGCAGATCGACGCAGACGGCCGCCTGGTGGAGCTCGCGGCTCACGATACGCTCGATGCCGACGCTGTATGTGCCCGGCCTGCGATCTTCGCGCTCCGTGATACCTGGCTCATGCTCTGCGCGACTGCGACATCGATGCAGGCGCTGGTTTCGTCGGATTGCCGTCACTGGCAGCGGGTCGATGTGCCCGATGAACGCGCGCGTGACGCTGAGTTGAACGGGTGGCCGGCGACACCTTCGATCACGTACGGACCCAGGGGCGGCGCCGTGGCGGCCTGGACCCGGGAGGACGGGGTCGTCATCATGCAGTTCGACGTGGATGGGCGGCCGGTCTCCTCCGATGTTCTGACGGGTGCGGGCCGCACGTTCGAACTGGACGGCGGGCCTGCGATGGGGTTGGACAGGGCGCGTGCTGCCTATCTGGTCGCGTGGCTGGCAGCCCCGAACTCTGGCGCCTATGAGTTCGTGGAGTGGACGTGCGAGCCCTGACCGCCCTACCGCCGCGGTCGCGCCGGCTCGACCTCTTCGCTCATCCACTGGCGAAGGCGGTTCTGCAGCCGCTCGAAGACCTCCGGGTGCCGCTCGGAGAGCTCCTCCTGCTCGTGCGGATCCCGCGACAGGTCGTAGAGCTGATACTCGTCGAACGTGATCCCGTAATGCAGCTTCCACGGCCAGTCGATGATCGCCCGGCGGTCCGAGTGGGTCGCGTCCTTGACCATCTCGACGAAGACCGGCGGATGCTTCGGCGGCGTCGCCCGGGTGCCATAGGGCACCAATGACACCCCTTGCAGGTCGGATGGGATGTCGAGCCCCACCAGCTCGAGCACCGTCGGCACGATGTCGATCATGGCCACCGGCTGGTCGATCTGGCGCGAGGGCAGGCCGGGGCCGGCGATGATGAGCGGGACCCGCACCTGGTCGTTGTACAGGTGCTGGCCGTGATAGCGATAGCCGTGCTCGTAGAAGCCTTCTCCGTGATCGCTCTGCACGATGACATAGGTGTCTTCGGCGAAGGGGCTGGCGTCGAGCCAGCGCAAGAGCCGCCCGATCTGCCGGTCGGTATAGCGGATCTCCTCGTCGTAGAGGTCTTCGGGCTCGGTGCCGTAGTCGATGTCTTCGTGGTCCTGATAGAAGTGATGCGGGTCGATGTAATGCAGCCAGAGGAAGAACGGCGGGTCTTCGGGGCGGCCGGCGAGCCACTTCAGCGCGGCGTCGGTCACCAGGTTGCCGCTGATGACATGCGGGATGCGCTTCTGATAGCGCCGCACGATGCTCAGATCCCACTCGGTGAAGCCTTGGTCGAGGCCGTAGCCCGGCAGGAAGAAGCGATGGGATGGGATGCCGGCGGTGTGATAACCCGCCGCCTGCAATCGCTCGGCGAGGGTCACGTTCTCCGGGTGCACCGTGGCCCACAGGTCGGGGCTGCGATCGACCTCGCTGTAGTAGCGCCCGATGAACATCGACGGCATCGAGGCCTTGGTCTGCGGGCCCTGGCTGAAGGCCCAGGTGAAGCGCAGCCCGCTGTGGGCCAGCTGATCGAGGTTGGGCGTGCTGTCGCGCGCGTAGCCGGCGTAGCCCAGCCGGTCGGCGCGCAGGGTGTCGACGGTGATGAGCACGATGTGCGGGCGGCTGGCGAGCGGCGCGCCGACGGCGCCCGGTTCGGCGGGCGGCGGTTCGGGGGCCGGCAGCTTCGGCTGGGGCTTGCCCGGGCTGTCGCCGCCGAAGCAGTCGTCGTCGATGCTGTTGCGCGGGATCTCGCGGGCGCCGGGGTGCACGTCGGGGTTGTCGTCGTCGCAGTCGCCGCCGCCGAGCAGCCCGGCGTAGCCGTCGCCGTCGGCGTCGAAGAGCGGCTGAGCGACGATCACCAGCGGCTGGAAGACCAGGGTCTGGTGCAACAGCGCCTTCTTGATCGTGCCGCGGGCGTCGATGTGCACCACCAGATCGGCGGCGCCGAGGGCCGAGACGATGCCCAGGGCCAGCACCGCGCGCCGCACGGCCGGGCCGCCGAGGCGTCGGGCCGAGACCCGGCGCAGGGCCGTGGTCAGCGCGATCGTCAGCAGGGGATAGGCCACGATGAAGGCCGCCGTCCAGCCGCCGAGGCGCTCGCGTAGGGCGTCGTTGCGGGCGACGGTCAGGCCGATGGCCGAGAGGCCGATCGCGGCGAGCAGGCCGGTCATGATCCGGCTGCCCCAGGCCCAGCGGCGATCGAGGTGGGCCAGGCGGATGCGGGCGACGGCCCAGAAGTAGAGCGCGCCGATGGCCGCCACCGGCGTCCACCCGGCGAGCGCCGCGGCGCCCACCGCGCGGTTGTGGGTATAGGCCAGGATGAGCCGCGTGGGCCCGTAGATGAGCCCGGCGAACAGCACCACCGCCAGCAGGCCGGCGCCGGCGTCGGCCGAGCGGCTGGGCGGGGGCGCGTCGAGCACCGGATACGCCTCGATCGGCGTCGTCCCCTCGGCGCGGTCGTCCGCCTGCGGGTCGTCGCCTGCGGGCGCCGGCAGCGCGGGCAGCTCGGCGGTTGGGGTCGTGGCGGCCCTCGCCGGGGCCGGGCGCTCGCGAGGCGTCAGCCGGCGGGTGGTCGAGCCGATCCGCCGGGCCCGGGTCCACAGCCCGGCGAGGCCGGCGGCGGTGGCGGCGACGAGCAGCCCGAAGAGCGCATAGGGCGCGAGGACATAGATCGCCGCCGCCCAGCGCTCGCCGCGGGCGAGCTCGCCCGAGATGGCGAGCTGAGCCGCCTCGACGGCGCCGAGCAGCACCGCCGCGAGCAGCAGACCGTGAAACAGGGCGTAGGTCGCCGCGCGGCTCTCGGCGGGGTCTCTCATCGGCGGGAGTATAGCCCGTTTTCGCGCCAGGGGCCGCGCTCGCGCTCGAATCGCGGGCCGATCAGCGGTCTTCGAGGGCCGCGACCGGGCTGAGGCTGCCCGTCGTGCGGCCCGGCGTGCCCAGCCGGCCGTACTCGCCGCTGGGCATGGAGAGCCCGCCGCCGCCGACGCGCCGCGCGTAGCGCGACTTGATCAGCTCGACGGCGCGCAGCGCGGCCTGGGCCAGCTGCGGGTTGACCCGGCTACGGTGGATCGCCGCCAGGGCCGACGGCGTGCCGATGGAGCCGATGGCGTGCAGCGCCGAGATGCCGACGAGCCGCTCCTTGTGGCCGAAGAGACCGATGAGGATCGGCTGCCCGTCTTCGGGCGGCAGCTTGGCGACCCAGCCGATGACGTCGAGCGCGATGTCCACCGGCAGCGCCTGCAGCACCGGCTCGGGCACGGCGAAGGCGGGCAGGCCCCGCTTCGCGGCCGTCCACAAGGCCTCGTGGCGCAGCTGCTCGTCGTCTTCGCTGACCCAGACGGCGGCGCGCTCGGCGGCCACCATCGGCGGCAGCAGCGCGACCATGTCGCGGGCGGCGCGGCGCTGGATGGTCACGTCGGGGTGGGCGGTGAGCGACTCGATGGCGTCGAGCCCGTCGCGGCCGCGCATCTCGGCGACCATCAGCCGCATGACCGGGTCCTCGTGCTCGGCGTAGACCGCGGCGGTGGCCTCGGCCCGCTCCGGGTCGAGCTCGACGAGCACGCCCAGCGCGTCGATCGCCGCGGCGGGCATCGAGGGGTCCTCGGCGGCGTCGACGATGCGACCGAGCACCTCGTTCTCGGAGACCACCAGCCGATCGGCGAGCTCGATCAGGTCGTCGAGCAGGCGGCGACGGGCGGGCGGCCACCACTCGTGCCAGCCGCCGGGGATCAGCCGCAGTTCGCCGTCGATGACCGAGAGGTCGTGATGGCGGGCGATCGCGGTGAAGCGGGCCCGGAACTCGCGATCGAAGACGGCGATCCGGGTGCGGCGCGGGCCGGAGACCCCGGCCACGGCGTCGAACGCGGCGTCGCCGGTGCGATCGCCGCCGTCGAGCAGGCGGGTCGCGGCGCGGATGTCGGCGGCGACCGGCCCCGCGGGGGTCGCCGGCGCGATGCGCATGCCGACGGCCTCGCCCTCGGTCATCGGGATGACCCCCACGTCGGCCCGGGTCGGGTCGACCCCGCGGGCCAGACGCTCCCAGGCGCTGGCCCGGAAGCGCTCCCACAGCCGCAGCAGGCCGCCGACCGACATCACCAGCGCGGCGATCGACATGCCGACGAGCGTCCAGCGGGTGATCGGCTCGGAGGCGATGAGCCCCAGCACGGCGAGGCCGGCGGAGATGGACAGCCCGAACAGCACCGGGTCGCGCCGCCGCTGAAGCACCGAGCGACGGTGCTGCGGCTTGATGCTGTGCGGGTGCAGCTCGACGGGCCCGGGGCGCAGGCACGAGCGGATCGCGGCGGCGGCCGGCGCCCGGGTCGACAGGCCCAGCGCGGCGAGCACCCGGCGGGCCTCGGCCTCGAGCCCGGGCGGCACCGGGATGGGCACGGTGCGCAGCGTGCGCGGGTCGCTCGGCGGGCGATAGCTCAGCGAGAGGCGCATGCGGCGGGCGTCGAAGCTGCCGGTGGCCAGCGCGTTGGGGTCGCCCCAGCGGTGCCACTCGCCGCCGATGAAGACGCCGGAGAAGGTGATGAGCACTTCGGCCCGCTCGGGGTGGCTGACGGCCGTGCCCCGGATATAGCCGGCGATGCGTTCGAGCAGCAGGGGCAGGGCCACGGCGGGCAGCAGCAGGACGACGACGCCCAGTACCTGCCACGCGGCGCCGGCGGGCACCGCCGACAGGCTGAAGACGAGCACGAACGGCACGACGAAGACCACCGCGCCGGCGATGGGCAGGTCGACCTTGCGATCTTCTTCCTCTTCGCCGTCGTCGCCGACCTTGCGCAGCGCGCCGGCGGGCAGGAGCCAGTGGGCCAGGTGTTCGCCGCGGCGGATCGAGCGGCCGGCGAGGTGCTCGATGAGGCTGAAGAGCAGGCCGCCGCCCTGCAGCATGCTGGCGATGCCGCCCACCAGGAACATGACCTGGCCCGGCGCGGTGGTGCCGTGATGACTGCGGGCGTAGACGGCGATGCCCAGCAGCAGGAAGGCCGACAGCCCGACCGAGCCGGTGGAGACGCCGCGTCCGCCCCGCGGATCGCTGCCCGTGCTCATCAGTGCATTACGCGGTGCGTCTTTCATCGGGCACTCGTGGCTGTCACGAACTGACCGAGGTTAGCAGGGGCGGCATCCGGAATCTACCGGATAGTGCGCGCGCCCATCGGCGCTCGTCGCGAGGCGCCCGGTGTGTGACGTTCGTGTCGCATCGGCCGCTTTCTTCTCTTGGGCCGACGATCTGGCGTAAGTCCGCGCCGATTTTTGTGTTTTCAATATGACAAGAATTTACCACTATGATGGAAGCTGCTCTCCACAGCGTCACGAGGAGGCCATCATGCCGCGCGCCCCGTTCGGTTCGCCCGCTGCCCGTCCGTGGTCGCGCGGCCTGCTGCTCTCCCTGTTCGTGCTGTGCCCGCTCGCGGCGACCGCCCAGGAGGACGATCGGGACGGCGATGGCGTGCCCGACGCCACCGACATCTGCCCCGACGACTTCGATCCGGACCAGTTCGATGGCGACGGGGACGGCGTCGGGCTGATGTGTGACAACTGCCCGTTCGCGGCCAACCTCGATCAGGCGGACGGTGACGAGGACGGCATCGGCGACGCCTGCGACAACTGCCCCGACGACGCCGAGAAGGGCGATCCGGGGGTCTGCGGCTGCGGCGTGCCCGATCCGTACATCGAGCCCGGCGGCGACCCGGGCGGTGAGCCCGGTGGCGAACCCGGCGGCGAGCCGGAGGCGCCCGACTGCTGCCCGGACGACCCCGACAAGGACGGCCCCGGGGCCTGCGGCTGCGGCGTGCCCGACGTCGACAGCGACGGCGACGGGGCGCCCGATTGCGTCGACGCGTGCCCCGACGATCCGGACAAGTCGGTCGAAGGCGCCTGCGGCTGTGGCGCGCCGGAGACCGATGGCGACGCGGACGGCGTGGCCGACTGCGTCGATGGCTGCCCCGATGATCCGGGCAAGGCCGAGCCGGGGGTCTGCGGCTGCGGCCTCGACGACGCCGACGGCGACGGCGACGGCGTGGCGGACTGCTTCGACGGCTGCCCGGCCGACGCGGACAAGGTCGAGGCGGGGGTCTGCGGCTGCGGCGTGCCCGACGGCGACGGCGATCTGGACGGCGTCGCGGATTGCCAGGACGGCTGCCCCGGCGATCGCGACAAGCAGGGGCCGGGGGTCTGCGGCTGCGGCGTGCCCGACGTGGACGGCGACGGGGACGGCCGCGCCGACTGCGTCGACGAGTGCCCCGACGACGACGAGAAGTTCGAGCGCGGGGTCTGCGGATGCGGCGTGCCCGATACCGACGGTGACGGGGACGGCGCCGCCGATTGCAACGACGGCTGCCCGGATGACGCGGGCAAGCAGGCGCCGGGCATCTGCGGCTGTGGCGTCGCGGACAGCGACGGCGACGGGGACGGCACCGCCGACTGCCGCGACGGCTGCCCGGACGACGGCGGCAAGCAGGCGCCGGGCATCTGTGGCTGCGGCACGCCCGACAGCGACAGCGACGGCGACGGCACCCCCGATTGCAACGACGTCTGCCCCGACGCGCCGGACAAGACCGACGCCGGGGCCTGCGGCTGCGAGGCGGCGGATACCGACGGCGACGGCGACGGCGTGCCCGATTGCATCGACGGCTGCCCGGCGGACGCCGACAAGACCGAGCCGGGCGTCTGCGGCTGCGGCACCGCCGATGCGGACGGCGACGGCGACGGCGCGGCGGACTGCGTCGACGGCTGCCCGGACGACGGCGGCAAGCAGGCGCCGGGTATCTGCGGCTGCGGGGTCAGCGACCGCGACAGCGATGGCGACGGCACCGCCGACTGCGACGACGGCTGCGTGCGCGACGCCGGGAAGACCGATCCCGGGGTGTGTGGCTGCGGCGTGGCCGACGACGACGGCGACGGCGACGGCACCGCCGATTGCCGGGACGGCTGCCCGGACGACGCGGGCAAGATCGTCGCCGGCGTCTGCGGCTGCGGCGTCGCCGACAGCGACAGCGACGGCGACGGGACGGCCGACTGCGTCGATGACTGCCCGGCCGACGCGGGCAAGCTCGCTCCCGGGGTATGCGGCTGCGGCACCGCCGATCGCGACCGCGACGGCGACGGCGTCGCCGATTGCATCGATGGCTGCCCCGACGACGGGCTCAAGAGCGAACCCGGCGGCTGCGGATGCGGCGAGCGCGACCTCGACCGGGACGGCGACGCGGTGCTCGACTGCGTGGACGGCTGCCCGCTCGACGCCGACAAGGCGGCGCCCGGTGGCTGCGGCTGCGAGGTGCCCGATGGCGACGGTGACGCGGACGGCACGCTGGACTGCGACGACGGCTGCCCCGGTGATCCGGGCAAGATCGCGGCCGGGGCGTGCGGTTGCGGCGTGCCCGATGTGGACACCGACAGCGACGGCACGCTCGATTGCCGCGACGCCTGCCCCGGCGATCCGGGCAAGACGGTGCCCGGCCGCTGCGGCTGCGGCACGCCGGACAGCGACGCCGACGGGGACGGCACGCCCGACTGCCGCGACGCCTGCCCGGATGACCCGGACAAGGTCTGGGCTCAGGTATGCGGCTGCGGCGTGCCCGATGACGATCGGGATGGGGACGGCGCGCTCGACTGCCGCGACGAGTGCCCCGGCGATCCGAGCAAGGCCGAGGCCGGCCTGTGCGGGTGCGGGACCTCAGACATCGACGCCGACGGCGACGGCACGCCGGATTGCGACGACGACTGCCCGGCCGACGCGGGCAAGGTCGCCGCGGGGGTCTGCGGCTGTGGCACCGCCGACGACGACACCGACGGCGACGCGGTCGCCGACTGCGTCGACGTCTGCCCCGGCGACGCCGATCCTGACCAGCGGGACAGCGACGGAGATGGCGTCGGCGATCGCTGCGACGACTATGTCTGCCCGGTGCCCGGTCGCGCCGAAGGGCCCGAAGAGTGCAACGGCCTCGACGACGACTGCGACCGGGCGACCGACGAAGACGACGGGCTGTGCCCGGGCAATCAGGTCTGCGTGCGCGGCGGCTGCGCGCCGCCGGGCGTGCCCGACGTGGCGGTGGGGCCGGCCGATCTGAGCTTCACCGATCGCAACGCTCAGCCGGGCGACGCGGTGGGTCTGCGGGCGCGGGTGAGCAACATCGGCGCGGGCCACGCCCGTGATGTGCGCATCGAGTTCCGGGTCGCCGGCGAGGTGGTCGGCGGCGTCGTCGTCGACCGGATCCGGGCCGGGCGCGCCACGACGGTCGAGGTGGAGGCGGTCTTCCCCGAAGCCGGCCTGCAGATCGTGCAGGTGGTGGTCGATCCCGACGACGACCTCGAAGAGCTCGACGAAGACAACAACGTCGCCTCGCGGGTGCTGCGCATCGGCGTCGAGGGCGTGGTGCGCGGCCGGGTCGTGGTCGAGGCCTCGACCCAGATCGCGTGCGGCGGCAAGGCACCCCGCGTCAACGGGCGCGCCCGCTACGAGCTCTTCGCGGACGACGACGTCTTCGTCTTCCCGGTGCAGGGCGGGCGGGTCAGCGTCGAGCTCGTCGACCTCGGCCGCAGCTTCGGCGGAGCCCATACCCGGGTGACCGGCGCCTTTGCCCAGCCCCTCGCGCCGGGCCTGCCGCTCGGCGCCCATCGCGCGGTGGTCGAGGTGACCGACACCGGCTTCACCGGGCGCACCGAGGCCCTGGTGATCGTCGAGGATCGGGCCTGCCCGCCCTCGCGGCCGGGCGGCCCGGGCGGCGGCGGCGGCGGGTTCGACTCGGATCTGGCGGTCTACAGCGAAGATCTCTCGTTCTCGCCGACCGACAACCCCGATCTGGGCGAGCCGATCACCCTCGCGGCGCGGATTCGCTACCGCGGGCCCGATCCGGTCGACCTGGTGCCGATCGAGTTCTATGCGATGACGCCGCGCGGGGGCGTGCTGGAGGAGATCTTCCTCGGCCGGACCGTCGTCGGCTTCCCCGAGGCCACCGACTCGAGCCCGGCCCTCGCGAGCCTGGTCTGGGTCAACCGCTACGAGGGGCCGCACATCGTGCAGGTGGTCATCCGGCCGCCCATCGCCCAGCCGCGGCACAACGACGCGGCCACCCGGCTGATGAACGTCGGCGAGACCCGGCCCATCCCCGCCGAGATCGCGCTCGACCCCGACCCGTGGTTCGGCCTGTGCCCCAATGACACCGTGCGCCTGCGCATCGAGCTGCCCGGCGCCTTCGACCCGGCGCGCATCGACTTCGCCGGGGGCGGGGTCTTCGTGGTGCGCCCGGTGGAGGCCATCGACCGCGACGGCGACGGCACCGAGCTGCTGCGGGCGATCCCGGGCACCGAGGTGCTCGGTGACGCCGACGGCGACGGCCGGCCCGACGTGACCGTTGAGATCGACGCCGCGGCGTTCGCGGCGGCGCTGCCTTTCGCCGCGGTCTCGACCGTCGAGGTGCTCGGCTTCCTCGACGACGGCGACGTCTTCGAGGGGCGGAGCCGGCTGAGCGCGTTCTACGACGACGCCGATGGCGACGGGGTGGGCGACGACTGCGACAACTGCCCGGTGGACGAGAACCCCGATCAGGCCGACGGCGACGACGATGGCGCGGGCGACGTCTGCGACGCGCCCGAGCCGGAGCCCGAGCCGGAGCCCGAGCCTCAGCCGGAGCCCGAACCGGAGCCCGAGCCGCCCGTGCGGCCCGACACCGGGGTCGCGCCGGACGCGCAGGCCCCCGACGACGACATGTTCGTCCTGCCCGACCTCGGCGGCGAGATCCCCGACAATGACGCGGGTGATGGCGGCGACGACCCCGAGCCGCCCAACGGCTGCGCGTGTGATGCCGCCGATGGCCCGAGCCCGATGCCGATGGTGCTGCTGGGTCTGCTGCTGCTGGGCCTGCGCCGCCGCCGTCGCTGAGGTGACCCCGGCCGCGTTCGGGCGCTGCGCTCGTCGGCGGGCGCCCACATGCCGACGGGGCTGCCAGCCCTTCGCCGGCGCGCTTCAATCGGATGGAGACAGAGCGCCCCCGGCGTCGACGAGCGCGAGGCTGCCGTCGCCCTCGGTCGAGACGCTCAACTGGCCGGCCAGCGCCGGATCGAGGGCCGCGCGGATGCGGTCGAGGCCCGCGTCGACCACTTCGACGAGCGCGTGGCGCGCGCTGCCCGGCTCGGATGGACCGAGGGCCGCGCGCCAGCGGACCAAGGGGTGCAGCGCCGCCGAGCCGCCGTATGCGGACAGGGCGCGCGCCGCGGCGGTGCCCTCGGGCGCCGGGCGGTCGAGCATCTCGATCAGCAGCGCCTCGAGCGCCGGATCGAGGCCGCCGCGCCACGGCGCGATCCGCGCGGCGAGCTCGGCGGCGACCTCGGCCCGCACGTCCGGCACCGGATCGTCGGCCAGCGCCCGGCGGGCGGGGGCGTCGTCGCCGCCGCGCAGCAAGGCCGCCAGCCACGCGGCGCGCAGTCGAGCCGAACGAATCCCCGGGACCGCCTCCGCCGACTCGACCGGGTCGAGCCTGGCCCGCACGTGGTCGAGCAGGGTCCGCAGCTGAGCGTGGTGCTGGACCGGCGGGATCCACCCGTCCGGCGCCCGGTGCAGGGCCTCGATGATGCGATCGGCGTCGTCGACGAGCACCGCCGCCGAGAGCGCCACGATCGGGTCGCGGTGGCCGAGCAGCGGGCGGGCGAGCTCGAGGGCTTCGTCACTGAAGGGATGGTCGACGACCAGATGCCGGCGGGCGCTGCTCTTGAGCGACTCGGGCAGCTGGGGATCGGTCGCCGCGTCGGCCAGCTGCGCGGTGAGCGGCGCGTCGAGCCCTGGCTTCACCGCGCGGGCGGCGCGGCCGAGCAGCTCGAGCATGCGCCCCAGATCGCTCGTGGGTGACAGCGACGACAGGGTCACCTCGAGGATCAACGAGCTGCGCGCGATCCGCACCTGGCGGTCGACCCCGGCGATCGGCCGGTCGAGGAAGTGCGCCAGGGCCTCGCGACGGGTCCGCTGGGCGAAGAGCACCGCCTCGGAGACGCCGCTCGCGCCGCTGGCGTCGGCGTCGCGGCGCACGACCTCGGGCAGGTCGAGGCGTCCGTCGGCGATGGTCAGCTCGGCGCTGAGCACTACGTCGCGGGGGTCGATCCGGGCGCCGGCGTCGACGCCGGGCAGCAGCTCGCCGTCGAAGTGCACGATCCGATGACCGTCGGGGCCGGTGTGGTCGAATGACTGCTCCAGGCCGGCGGCCAGCAGTCGATCGGCGAGCGGGTGTCGGCGGGGGCTGCGCAGGCGGCGCAGCCGGGGCGTCTCACGGACGAATACGCCGCCGAGCGCGATCAGCGCCAGCCCGATGACCAGCCACATGGCTCAGGCGCCGCTGCCATCCGGGGTGCCATCGGAGTCATCCGGGGTGCCATTGGAGTCATCCGGGGTGCCATTGGAGTCATTCGGGGTGCCGTTGGAGTCATTCGGGGTGCCATCGGAGCCATTCGGGATGCCATCGGAGCCATTCGGGATGCCATCGGAGTCATCCGGAATGCCATCGACGATGTCATCCAGCGCGTCCTCCCGCCCGTCGGGCGCGATGTCGACCATATCGCGGTCGCCGAAGGCATACGCGAAGCGCCCGCGGTCGTCGAGGCCGATGTGCAGCGTGTGCGGCAGGTCGCCCTCGGCCATCTGCTCGAGGATGCGGGTCGACACCTCGGGCAGCAGCGTGCCGTTGATGATGTGATCGATGTTGCGGGCGCCGGTCTCGACCTCGGTGCAGCGGGCAGAGATCGCGTCGACGACCGCGTCGTCCACCGACATGCTCATCTTGTGGCTCTCGAGCAGCCGCGCCTCGAGGTGACCGAGCTTGAGCCGCACGATCTGCGCCATGACCGACGAGCGGATCGGGAAGAACGGCACGATGGTCATCCGGGCGAGCAGCGCCGGCTTGAACCACTCCGAGAGGGTGGGGCGGATCTTCTTGGTGATCGCCTCGTCGGTCGGCCAGTAGTCCTCGTCCTCGCACATCTTCATGATGAGGTCGGAGCCCAGGTTGCTGGTGAGGAAGAGGATCGTATCCTTGAAGTCGATGATCCGCCCCTCGCCGTCCGCGAGCATGCCTTTGTCGAACACCTGATAGAACAGGTTGAGCACCTCGGGGTGGGCCTTCTCGACCTCGTCGAGCAGCACCACGCTGTAGGGCCGCTGGCGCACCGCCTCGGTGAGCACGCCGCCCTCGCCATAGCCCACATAACCCGGCGGCGAGCCGATCAGGCGACTGACGGTGTGCTTCTCCTGGAACTCCGACATGTTGATCGTCGTCAGGAAGCGCTCGCCGCCGAAGAGCAGGTCGGCCACGCCCAGCGCGGTCTCGGTCTTGCCGACGCCGCTGGGCCCGACGAAGAGGAAGACGCCCATCGGAGTGCTCGGGTTCTTCAGCCCCGCCTTCGCCGCGCGGACCCGGGTGCCGATGGCCGCCAGCGCGTGGTCCTGACCCTTGATGCGCGCGCCCAGCGAGTCTTCGAGGCCGAGCAGCGCCGCGGCCTGATCGCGCACCATGCGGCCCAGGGGGATGCCGGTCCAGTCGCTGACCACCCGGCCGATGACCTCGGGGGTCACCTCGACGTGCAGCAGCGGCTCCTTGCCCTGCAGCTCGCGCAGCTTGTGCAGCGCGATGTGCAGCTCGGCGCGGATGGTGGCCACCGGGCGCGGCGGCGCCTCCTCTTCGGCCCCCTCGCCCTCTGTGCCCTCTGCGCCGTCCGCCGCCGCGGGCTCTGCGGGCGCTTCGGGCGTATTGCCCAGGGCCTTCTGCCGCTCGGCCTCGGCCTCTCTCTCGGCCTGCTCGGCGTGCCACTCTTCGCTGTCGCGCATCTCCCGGCGCAGGGCGACGATGGCGTCGGCCATCTCCTTCTCCTGCGCCCAGGTCTCGGTGAGCTGCTCGATCTCGGTGGCGGTGGTCGCCAGCTCGAGATCGAGCTCGCCGAGGCGCTCGTCGACGTTCAGGCCGCAGGCTTCGGCGTCGCGCTGCAGGACGTCGCGCTCGCGCTCGAGGGTCTGGGCCAGCCGCTCGGCGTCTTCGAGGTCGGCCGGCTTGGCGCTCAGGGCGACCCGGACGCGGGCCGCGGCGGTGTCGACGAGGTCGATGCCCTTGTCGGGGTGCTGGCGGCCCGAGATGTAGCGCGAGCCCAGCTCGGCGGCGGCCACCAGCGCGTCGTCGCGGATGATGACGTTGTGCGCCTTCTCGTAGCGGGTGCGCAGCCCGCGCAGCATGGTGGTCGTGGCGGCCACGTCGGGCTCGTCGACCTTGACCAGCTGGAAGCGCCGGCTCAGCGCGGCGTCTTTTTCGAAGTACTTCTTGTACTCGGACCACGTCGTCGCGGCGATCGTGCGCAGCTCGCCGCGGGCCAGCGCCGGCTTGAGCAGGTTGGCCGCGTCGGAGCCGCCGGCGCGGTTGCCGGCGCCGATGAGGGTGTGCGCCTCGTCGATGAAGAGGATGATCGGCACCGGCGAGGCCTTGACCTCTTCGATGACCTGCCGCAGCCGGTTCTCGAACTCGCCCTTGACCCCGGCGCCCGCCTGCAAAAGCCCCATGTCGAGGCCGATGATCTCGGTGTTGATCAGCACGTCGGGCACGTCGCCCTCGACGATGCGCACCGCGAGGCCCTCGACCAGCGCCGTCTTGCCGACGCCCGCCTCGCCGACGATGATCGGGTTGTTCTTCCGGCGGCGGGCCAGGATGTCGACCATCTGCCGGATCTCGCGGTCGCGGCCGAAGACCGGGTCGATGCCGTCGACCCGGGCGCGCTCGGTGAAGTTCATCGCGTAGCGGCCGAGCGCCGAGCCGTCGGCGGGGGGCTGCTTGCCGGCCAGCGCCTGGGCCTGCGCCGGCGAGAGCCCAGCGCCGGCGGCCGCCGCCTGGGCTTCCTTGGCCAGCGCGGCGCGAGCCTTCGAAGCCGAGCTGGCCACGATGTCGAGCAGCTGGATCTGCAGCTGATGCTCGGGGATGGACTCGAGCAGGTCGAGCCACTGGCCCTCGCCGAAGGCGCCCGGCTTCTCGCGCAGCGCGAGCAGCAAGACCCCCGAGCGGACCTCGCCGAGGCCGAGGTTGATCGAGGCGACGGTCCACGCGCGCTCGAGCCAGCGGGTGAGGGCGGGGGAGAACGTCGGGCGCCGGGTATTGCCCGCCGGCAGCTGCTCGAGGCTCTGGTCGAGCGCCCGCATGAAGCGGCTCAGGTCGCGCTCGAAGTGATTGAAGATCGGCCGGAAGTCACTCGATGGGTCGTCGGCGAGCGTATGCAGGTAGTGCTCGACGGTCACCTCGTAGTGCTTGCGGTTGACACACAGCCGCGCGGCGTCTTCGAGGTTCGACTTGCTGGTCTTGTCCAGGCGCCCGATCAGGGCCTTGAGATTGACGGCGGTCGACATGTGCTGGTCCCCCCAGGATCCTTCGGCCACGACCTTGAACGACCGGGGCCGAGCGCGCAACCCGGTCGCGCCGGTGGCGGCGGACGATCGTACGGCCCGGGGCGACGGCGGAGGCGCCCGCTGCATCTATCGGGTCGCTCGGCAAAGTCCAGCGCGACCCGGCGGACCGAAGAGTGGAGATCATGGCCGCATCGCACCCCGATCCAACCGTTTCTGCGCCGCCGGTGGCCCACCCGCCCAGCGGGCGCCGCGCCGTGCCGGCCGATCGAACGCCCTGGTGGGGGCGGCTCGACGTGCCCGAGGGCGGCTGCGCGCGCTGCCGCCTGGGCACCCTGACGGTCTATGCGCGCAACCTGCTGCGGGAGTGGCGGCTGCACATCCAGCACGAGAGCGATCCCTACGTGGACGACATCGAGCGGGAGGTGGCCGTCGATCTGCCGCATCCGGCGGAGGGCGAGCGCGGGTGGGCGGTGGAGCGCTTCGCCCAGACCCACGAGGAGGGCGCGCTCGAGCTGGGCATCCGGCTGGCCGACCGGCCGGTGGTCGCGCGGCCGGAGATCCCCATCTCGCTGGTCGGCGGCGACGAGATCACGCTCTTCGTGAGCACGCCCATCTGGGTCAGCATCCAGACCGCCGATACCCATCGGGCGCTGACCGAGATCCCCAGCTTGCGGCCGAGCGATACCTGGTTCGGGCCCAGCCCCCGCGAGGGCGAGCTGTGCTACGCGATGCTGACCCGCGCGCGGATCGACGTGGAAGAGCTGCACAAGCACCCGGTGCGGGCCATCACCCGCATCACGCTGCACAATCGGGCGTCCGAGCCGGTGCTCATCGAGCGGGTCAACATCCCGGTGCCTTTCCTGCGGGCCTATCTGGGCGCCGACGGCCTGGTCTGGACCGATCCGATCACGTTCGAACGGCTCGAGCCGGGCGGGCCCAACAAGACCCTCGACGGTCGCCTGCGCATCCACGAGGGGGCGCCGAGTGAGGCCGGCGACGGGACGAAGCTGGTCGCGCCGCCGCGGGTGGTCACCCGGACCAACGTCCTGAGCCGCGCGCTCGGGGCCATGCTCGGCTGAACCGGAGGCGTCATGTTCGATGAACTCTCGCGCACGCTGGGCGAGGGGGTCACCGCCGATCAGCTGCGGCTGTGGTGGCGGTCGGCGGTCATCCTCGTCGTCGGCGCGCTGCTCGCGCGGCTGGCGGGGCTCGGCGTCGGGCGCGTCGCGACCCGGCGTTTTGGACCGTCGCAGGGCATCCTCGCCCGGCGCATCGTCTGGTACGGGCTGCTCTTCGTCGTGCTCGCGACGGTGCTGCGCCAGCTCGGCTTCGACCTGGGGGTGCTGCTCGGGGCGGCGGGTATTCTCACGGTGGCCATCGGCTTCGCGTCGCAGACCTCGGCGTCGAACCTCATCAGCGGCCTCTTTCTGCTCGCCGAGCGGCCGTTCACGGTCGGCGACGTGGTGATGGTGGGCACCACCACCGGCGAGGTCATCGCCATCGATCTGCTCAGTGTCAAGCTGCGCACCTTCGACAACCTGCTGGTGCGCATCCCCAACGAGACGTTGCTCAAGAGCGAGATCCGCAACCTGGCGGGCTTCCCGCTGCGGCGGATCGACGTGCCGGTGGGGGTCTCCTACGACGCCGATCTCGAGCACGTGCGGGATGTGCTCTTCGCCGTTGCCGACGCCAACCCGCTCTGCCTCGACGAGCCGCGGCCGCTGTTTCAGGTGCTCGCGTTCGGGCAGTCGTCCATCGACCTGCAGTTCTCCGCCTGGACGGTGCGCGCCAACTTCGTGGCGGTCAAGACCGCGCTGTACATCGACATCCAGAAGGCGTTCGCCGCCGAGGGCATCGTGATCCCGTTCCCGCAGCGGGTGGTGCACGCCGCGGCGGCCCATGGCGGGCGCGGCGTGCCCGGCGGGGCCACGGAGGGCCCGACCGACGTACTGGCGAAGGCCGACCGCGCGCGCTGACGGCCCTTCGAGGCCGCCCTGCCCGAAACGGTGGTAGACTGCCGCCGGAGGTGACGCCCGTGCTCTGGCTCGGTCTCGCAGCGTTGGTCGCGTTCTTCGCGGTGCCGCCGGTCGTGGCGCTCGTGGAGTCGACCGTCCTGCGCCCGGGTCCGCGCCACGTCGGCTTCTGGGCGCTCGCGCGGGTCGTCGCCGGCACCTGTCATGTGCCGTGGGGCCGGCGCGGCTCGCCGGTCGTGCGCTTCAGCCTGCCTCAAGGCGAGGGGCGCGCGCGGGCGCTGCGCATGCCCGGCGCCCGGGATTGGGTCGTCGAGGTGCGGGCCTATCAGGCGCACTCTTTCGGCTTCGCCGCCCGCATCGCGTTCCCCCGTCGGCCGCCGGCCCGGTGGCGGGCCCCCGGGTTGACGGTCGTCGAGCTCTTCCCCTCGGAGACCGAGCATCTGCAGCAGGCCTCGCTCGAGAGCACCGACGAGAGCCTGCTGCGCTGGCTGCTGCGCCACCCCGAGACCCGCAAGCACCTCGACGCGCTGCACGCCGAGACCGGCGCCGAGCAGGTCGAGGTGGTCTTCGCCGGCGAGGTCATCCTGCTGCGGGGCCACGCGCCGGTGGGCTGGAAGGCCGGCGAGGCGATGGAGCACATCGGGCCGGCGTTGGTCGAGATGCTGCGGGCGCTGTCGGCCGATCTCGGCGAGCTGGCCCTGGCCCTGCGCAACGTGGGCGATCCGGCGTTGGGCGCGGCGGCCTGCCCCGGCTGTGGCGGCATGACCGGCGTCGATCCCTGGGCCTGCACCGGCTGCGGGCGCCACATGCACCGCGGCTGCCGCGAGATGCTCGACGGCTGCGCGAACCCGCGCTGTGGCATGGCCGCCGATGCTCTGCCGGTGGCTCGGACGGCCGGTTGAGGCGCGCGGTGGGCCGTATCATCACGCTGTTGACCGACTTCGGTGACGCCGACGGCTTCGTCGGCGCCATGCGCGGTGTGATCCTCAGTCGGGCGCCGGGCTGTCGTCTGGTCGATCTGGCGCATCACGTGCCGCGGGGCGATGTGGCCAAGGCCGGACGGGTGCTGGCGCGGGCGGCGGCGCATTTTCCGCCGGGCACGGTGCACTGCGTCGTCGTCGATCCCGGCGTGGGCTCCGATCGCCGGGCCGTCGCCGTCGGTGCTGGCGGCATGGCGTTCATCGCCCCCGACAACGGCGTGCTGGGGCCGGTGCTGGCCGAGCTGGGCGACGCGTTCCGGGCCCATGTCATCACCCATCCCGATGCCATGCGGCGGGCGGTCAGCCATACCTTTCACGGGCGGGATGTCTTCGCCCCTGCGGCGGCGTGGCTCGCGGCCGGCGGGGCGATCGAGGGGATCGGCCCGGCCGCGGGTCCGTTGGTCGAGCTGCCGGTGCCGGCGGTCGCGGTCGACGGCGACCGCCGGATCGGGCGGGTGGTCGAGGTCGATCACTACGGCAACCTCATCACCGACATCCCGGCGGCCGGGCTGCCAGCGCGGGTGGCCGTGCACCTGGGCGGGACCCGCCTCGTCGGCCCTCGACCGGCCTACGCGGCGGTCGACAGCGGCGCGCTCGTCCTCGTCGTGGGCTCGTTGGGCACCCTCGAAGTCGCGGTGCGCGACGGATCGGCCGCCGGGCGGCTGAAGCTGGCCGCCGGCGCGCCTTGTATCGTCGAGCCGCTGCCCGCAGAATCCGGGGCGTGATGCGCGCCGTCTACCTCCTCCTGTCGCTCTGCTGCCTGATCGCCGTCGGCTGTGACGACGATATCGGCGCCGGGCATCTGCTCGGCAGCCTCGAGATCGCCGACTGCGAAGACGGCGAGCCGGCGCGCTACATCTGTGAAGCCGGCGCGCTCGATACCTGCGAGGCCCTGTCGCTGGACTTCGACTTCTTCGCGCTCGACCAGCTCGGCGACGCGGCGCGCATGACGATGCAGCGCGGCGGGCAGGTGCTCGGCCGCACCGACGGCGTCCTGTTCGAGGTGCGCGACTTGCGGCTGCTGCGCGGACGACTCGGGCAGTCGATCCCGGTGGGGCCCGAGCGCAACGTGCGGATCGGCCTGGCGCTGTTCGAACTGTGCCCCGATACCACTCAGAGCTTCGACATCACCGGGTCGGTCGTCTTCGACGCGCTCGGCGTGGAGCGTGGGGATCGGGTCGCCGGCCGCATCGAGCGGCTCGAAGTGCGCGACGGCCGCTCGCGGGATGGGCTGCCCGGTCCGGTGCGCGGCTTCCTGCGCGGTCAGTTCGACTTCGTCTTGCAGATCGGCCCGCCGTACCAGCGATTCTCCCGCTGATGTCTGCCCCTGACGACCGACCGCTCGCGGTGGGCGATCGGATCGAGCTGCGCATCGATCGGCCGGCGTTTGGTGGCGGCGTCATCGCCCGCGCTCCGGATGGCCGGGTCGTCTTCCTGCGCGGCGCGGCGCCGGGCGATACCGTCGACGCCGAGCTCGTCGAGGTGCGCAAGCGCTTCTTGCGCGGGCGGGTCGTTCGCCTGACCCCCGGCGACGGGCGAGCGACGGTCTTCTGCCCGTACGCGTCGAGCTGCGGCGGCTGCCCGTGGATGCCCATCCCGCTCGCCGATCAGCGGGCGGCGCTCGAGGCGCATGTCCGCCGTGATCTGCAGCGCCTCGCGGGCGATGGCGCCGGCGCGGTCGACTGGGCGCCCATCGCGATCGCCGAGCCCGCGCGCGGGTGGCGCTCCACCGCGCGGCTGCATTGGCACGCCGGGCGGATCGGCTACCGCGCCGCCGGGGGGCAGGCCGTGGTCGACGTGCAGGCCTGCGCTGTCTTGCGGCCGCCGCTGCCCGCGCTCTTCGCGGCGATTCGCGAGGCGCTGGGGCCCCATCTCTCGGGGCGGGGCACGCTGCGCATCACCGCCGATCCGGCGTCGCCTTCGGGCACCGTCGAGGTGCGACCGGCCGAAGGCGAACAGGCCGGCTTGAGAGATGCGCTGCGCGCGCTGGTCGAGGGCGACGGCCCGTGCCATGGGGCGGTGTGGTTCACCGGCGGTCGCAGCGAGAGCTTCGGCCGGCCGCACAATCGCCTCGACGGTGTGCTGCATCCGGCGGGGGCGTTCGTTCAGGCCCATCGGGCGGGCAATCGTCTGTTGACGGCGGCGGTGCTCGACGCGGTGGCTGCGGGGCCGGCGGGCCCGGTGCTGGAGCTCTTCGCCGGCAGCGGGAACTTCACGTTCGCCCTGGCGGCCGCCGGGCGGACGGTCACGGCGGTGGAGATCGACGCGGACGCCGCACGGGCGCTCGAGAACGCGGCGCGTCGGCGGGGCCTGGGCGATCAGGTGCGTGCGTTCGCCAGCGACGCGGGCCGGCTGACGCCCACGATCCTGAGCACGCTGCCCGGCGGGCCGTCGGTCGCGCTGATCGATCCGCCCCGGACGGGCGCGCGGCGGGCTGTCGGCGCCCTGGCCGGTCTGGGCCCGCGGCTGCGGCGCGTGGTCTATGTCTCGTGCAATCCGGCGACCCTGGCCCGGGATGGCCGGCTCCTCGTCGAGCGCGGGTGGCGGCTGGCGGCGGCGCGGCCGTTCGACCTCTTCCCCCATACCGGGCATGTCGAGGTCCTGGCGGTGTTCGATCGGGGCGCGTGACCCCCGGCCACGGCGAGCGCGCCCGAAACCCGAGCCGATGCGCGAGCCGCTCTCGGGATTCAACGTCCGCACACGGCAGATCTGCGGGTTGTTCGGGATCGACGGTCCGCATAGGATACCGCCGTCGCCGCTCTGAACCCGCAACCCCCTGGAGCCCATGCTGCGCCTCGCCCTCCGCCGCGCTCGAACCCGCTTCACGCTCGGGCTCGCCTTCGCCCTCGCCATGCCGATCTGGCTGCCGGCGGCGCCGTCGAGCCGGATCTGGACGCTGGTCGCGGTGGCCCTGCTCGCGCCCTGGCTGGTGATCGGGCGTGACGCGTCGAGCAGCCGTGAGGGCTGGCGGCTGGCGTTGTGCGACGTGCCGCTGGCCGGTCGTCTGGTCGTGCTCGAGCTGCTGCCGCCGCTCCTGGTCGTGGCGGTGGCCGCCATCATCGGCACCGGCGGCCCCGGCGCCCCCGCGTTGGGACTCTTCGCCTGGGGGGCCGCGCTGGTCTGCGGCGCCGACGCGCTCGATCGCCGGCTCGGACGCCCCGGACCGGCCTGGGTCGCGACCTACGGCGCGGCCCTGGCGGTGCTCACCGCGCCCCTCTGGCTGGCCTTCGCTTTTGGTCAGGCCCCCGGCTGGCTGGCCACCTGGACGGTGGGGCTGCACCCCGCCGCCACGGTGCTGGCCGCAGCGGGTCAGTCGACCCTTCAGGATCCCGTCTTCTACACCTACACCCTCAGCGGCGTCGTCGAAGTCCGCCCCCTGTCGTGGGGCTGGGGCGCCGCCGCCTCTGGTCTCGTCGCCCTGCTCGCCGGCGCGCGCGCCGCGCGGGCGGTGCGTCGCGCCCCGGTCAATGCTGCCCCCATGAGGAGCGTCCCATGATTCACAAGACTCTGTCGCTGTGTGTGGCCCTGGCCACGGCCCTGCTCGCCGGCCCGGCGCTCGCCCAGGGCGACGCGAAGCCGAAGGTCGACCCCGAGATGGTCGCCAAGGCCAACAAGTCGGTCGACAAGGGGCTGCGTTTTCTGCGCGGCCTGCAGAAGGAGGACGGCAGCTACGGCGGTCACGTGGGCCTCACCGCGATGACGCTGCTGGCCTTCGCTGACAGCCACCGCAAGTATCGCTACGACGACGGGCCGTTCATCAGCCGGGCCGCCGACTGGCTGGCGGCGCAGACCCGGGCCGACGGCGCGATCACCGGTGATGCGACGCCGACCTACAATACGGCGCTGGCCATCATGGCCCTCGATGCCATCGATCGGGCGAAGTTCAAGGCGCAGATCGAGGGCGGTCAGGCCTTCCTGGTGCGCTTCCAGACCGACGAGGACCAGAAGTACAAGAAGGACGACAAGTTCTACGGGGGCATCGGCTACGGCGGCGACGAGCGCCCCGATATGTCGAACCTGCAGTACGCCCTCGAAGCGCTGGCCCGCACCGACTACGACCCCAACAGCGACGTCTGGGAGAAGGCGCAGATCTTCGTCAGCCGCTCGCAGAATCGCAGCGAGTCGAACGACCAGCCGTGGGCCGGCAACGACGGCGGCTTCGTCTATGCCCCGGGTCAGAGCCCGGCCGGCGAGGCGGACGGCAAGTACACCAGCTACGGCGCGATGAGCTTCGCCGGGCTCAAGAGCCTGATCTTCACCAAGGCCAAGAAGGACGACCCGCGGGTCAAGGCCGTCTGGGGCTGGATCAAGGCCAACTACGACTTCAACCAGCACCCGGGCATGGGCATGGTCAGCTACTTCTACTATCTGCAGACCGCCGCCGGCGCGCTCGAGGCCTTCGGCGAGATGTCGGTGCCCGACGCCAAGGGCCGCAAGCGGCACTGGGTCAGCGACATGCTGACCCGGGTGCTGAGCCTGCAGAAGGACGATGGCTCCTGGAAGAACGAGAACGGCAAGTACTGGGAGGACAACCCGCTGCTGGTCACCGCCCGCGCCGTCATCACCATCAACCACGCCCTGCGCGCCGGCGGCGCCCTCAAGTGACCCCGGCCAGCGGCACCCGGCGCCGGCCGGGACTTCGGAGCCGATGACCCACCCCGCCGCGCCCGCGCCGATCCTCGCGTCACTGGCGCTGGTCGTCTGCCTGTCGCCCGCCGCCGCCACCGCCCAGCCGGTCGTCGCGCCGCTCGGCGATGGGGGCAGCGTCGGCGTCACCGTGCAGAACCGCAGCGTGCACCCGTTGGGCATCGCCCTCGGGCCGGCCGACGAGGACGGGGTTCGCCTCACCCTGGAGCGTTACGCCAGCGGCGGTTTCGCCGCGCAGTGCATCGCCGGCGCCCGGGACGCCGCGCCGCCGCTCGTGCTGCGGATCGACCGCCGGGCGACCCCGATCGACGTGCCGCCGATCGGCTTCCCCGACGGGCCGCCGGTGCTGTGGATCTCGAGCCGTCAGAGCGGTCGCGCCGCGCTCGAAGCGGTGGTGCGCGGCGCGCTGCCCGAGGCCACGGTCACCCACCTCGAGCTGTCGGCCGTACCCCAGACGTTCGCCGGGTTGCGCTTTGCGCGATTGCTGCTCATCTCGGCTGCCGACTTCGGGCGGCTCGATCCACAGCGTCGCCAGGCGATCGCCGACGCGGTCTCGGCTGGGGTGACCCTGGTCGTGGGCACGGGCGAGGCCGGCGCCGCGCCCGACGCGCTGCGCACGCTGCTGCCGGTGACCCTGGGCGATGTCCGCCGCCCGACCGGCGCGCTCGCCGCTCACCTCGGCCGGGCCTCGGCCGGGCGCGCCCTGCGACCCGAAGGCCGCGCGGTCGCGACGATGACCGCCGACGGTCGGCCGGTCATCGTCGAGGCCCGCCACGGGCTCGGCACGGTGCGCGTCACGGCGGTGAGCTTCGCCGAGCTCTCCGACGGCGCGCTGGCCCGCGCGGCGCTCACCCCACCGCCGGAGCCTCTGGGGCACGTCCTGCGCTGGCTGGCGCAGGCGCCGCCGCCCGGTGAGATCCACCCGTCGCCCTTCGGGGCCCACATCTGGTTGTTGCTGGCCATTCTGGCGAGCGCGCTGCTCTTCGCGCGACGCCGGCCGCGCTTCGCGCTGATGGTCGCGGTGCCCTGGTGGCTGGTGGCCCTGTTCGTGCCGCCGCAATGGTCCGCGACCCGACTCGAGGCGGCGCGCGTGCTGTACATCCCCGTGCCCGACGGCGCGCTGGCGGTGGGCACGATCGACCTCACGCTCACCCGCGGCGGGGCGCGCACGCTCATGGCCGGCTCGGCCCGGGTCGCGCTCGAAGACGCCAGCCCGGGCGGCGCGTGCCTCGTCGGCGGGGGCGACGTGGCGGGCTGGGTCGTCGATGGTGAGGCCGGTACGCCGCGGCGGCTGACCGTCTTCGCGATGCTCGATGCGCTGCCCGAGGGGGCCGACAAGGTCGGCGCGCTGCCCGAGTGGCCCGCCGGCGCGCTGGCCGGGGCCACGCTGCGCCGGGTTCAGAGCGGACCCCTGCCGATCGATCTCGATCCGGGCACGCTCGACGCGGTGTTGGTCGAGCCCGTACCGCCCGCGTCGACGACGCCGGCCATGCTCGGCCAACCCTGAGGCGTCAGCGCAGCTCGATGCCGGCCCGGCCGAAGAGCAGCGGGCCGCCGGACGGATGCAGCGTGGGGTGGGCGGCGGCCGCGTCGAACGCAGCGAAGGCCTCGATGGCATCGGTCAGCGCGACGCGCCCGCGCATGCCACCGACCGGCAGCAATCGGTGGATCCGGCCGGCGGGGCCATCGAGCACCAGCCGCTCGACGCCCCCCACGGCGTCGAGCCGCACCCGATCGAACGCGAGCCATGCGCCCAAATCGGCCCGCAGGCGCTCGGTCAGGGCGGTGGCGATCGGCGCGGGGCCGATGTCCGCCCGCAGGGCCTGCAGGCTGGCGGTCGAGCCCCACCCGCGCCGCGCCAACAGGCCATCGAGGCCGATCCACCAGCGGTCGGGCCGCGCCGCGCTCGGATCACCCGCGCCGTCGAAGATGCCGCCGGTCAGGTCGACGTCGACCGGACCGGCCCGCGCGGCGAGTCCACCTTCGGCCGTCCAGCCGGCCGGAACATCGAGCGCGATGACCGAGGTGCGTATCGGCGACAGATCGAACGGCGACGCGCGCGCGCCGCGCCAGCGCACCCGCGCTCGCGCTTCGGTCAGCCCCGTGGCCGGGCCGAGGTCGATGCGGGCGTGACCGTCGGCGTACATCGGATCGAGATCCAGCGCACCGCCGGCGACGAGCAGCTCGAGTTCGCCTGGCTGAGCGCGCGCGCGGGCGTCGACGTGCAGCCCCTGGTGATAGAGCGCGCTGACGTCCGCCGACCAGGCCGGGCGGCGCAGAGCCAGCTCTACGCCGCCCATCCACGGATCGGCCGGCTCGGGCGTCAGCACGGCGCGCCGTCGACCGCCGTGACCCGCCAGCGCCCATGGGCCCGACGTCGCGCCCACCCGCGCGCCGTCGAGAAGAATCGCCCGGCCCATGGGTCCGCGCAGGGGTTGTCGGCCCACCCGAGCGTCGATGTGCTCACCGCGTGCCCGCAGCCAGAGGACTTCGACGAGGATCGGGTCGTCGTCCGTTCGGTGCACGGCGCGCCACAGCTCCGGGCCAGAGCCGGCCAGATCGCCCACGGCCCGCGCCTCGGCCGCCGCGGAGAACGGGCCCTCGGGGTCGGCCTCCAGGCGCCACCGCTGAACGAGATCGAGGTCCCATGCGTCGCCAGCGGCAGCCCCCTCGAACGCCAGCCGCCCGCCGAGCCGATAGCGTGGCGGCGGTTCGACCGGCGCCGGCGTACCCCGTCGCAGCTCACCCAGGGTCGGGGAGGGCTGCCCGGTGCGCTCGAGCGCGACGGCCAGCTCGACCGTCGCGCCAGCTTCGACGAAGACCACCCGCGACCAGACCACCTGGCCCCGCCGCAGCAGCTCGACGAGATGCAGGCCGGCGGGCACGGCGATCGGGTCGAGCGGCAGCCGGCCCGCCGGTCGCCGGTCGATCGCCACCTCGACCCCGTAGTCGGGTCCGGTGACGTGCAGCGCGGTGACCGGGGCCCCGCCGGCCAGCGCCAGGGCGAGCAGCAAGAGCGGCATGGCGCCACTCTACGACAAGCGTCGGGCGATCGGTTGACGCATCTGCCGACCTCGGTTAGCTTCGTGAGCGTCCCGACGCACCACGAGGAGCAGCAGTGAAGAACATCACCAAGGCCAGCGCCGCCCAGCGCCTCGCCCGGACGATCGCTTCGGACATCCTTCTCTACAACAAGGAGAAGGTCGCCGACGGCATCAAGAACGACAACCTGTTCGACGTGCTCACCGACGAGATCGCCGAGGGCCACAAGCACTTCGGCGACCGCGTCGACAAGTCGCTCATCGAGAAGTACAACTTCGTCGAGCGGGCCATCGTCGACGTGCTGATCCACCGCAACGCCCACCACCCGACCGATATCTGGTAAGCCTCGGCGCATGCCGCCGAGCGACTCGCCCGCTTATACCTTCGTCATCGAACCCGCGGCTCGGGGCCAACGCCTCGACCGCTTCCTCGCCACCCGTCTGACCGGCCACAGCCGCACCCGCATCGCCGGCTGGATCCGTGAGGGGCATGTGCGCCTCGACGGCGCGACCGCCCGCCCCAGCGCGAGCCTCGAGGCCGGACAGTCGATCGTCGTCGAGCCGCCGCCGCCGCCCGAAGTCGAGCTCGAGCCCCAGGCGATCTCCTTCGACGTCGTATACGCCGACGACGGGATCATCGTCGTCGACAAGCCGGCTCATCTGATCGTGCATCCCGGCGCGGGCAACCCCGACGGCACGCTGCTCAATGGCCTGCTGCACCGGTTCGGCGCGCTCTCGCCGGTGGGCGCGCCGGAGCGTCCGGGCGTCGTGCACCGCATCGACGCGGGCACCTCGGGCCTGCTCGTCTTCGCCCGGACCGAGCGGGCCCACCATCACCTCGCCGCTCAGTTCGCCGATCACAGCGCCGAGCGACGCTATCTCGCGCTCGTATGGGACCACGGCCTCGCCGACAGCGGCACCATCGAGACGCTCTACGGCCGCCACGGCGGCGACCGGCGCAAGTTCACCGGCCGGGTGAACCGGGGCAAGCGGGCGGTCACCCATTGGACGGTGCTCGAGCGCCTGCCACCCTGCGCGTGGGTCGAGTTCCGGCTCGAGACCGGGCGCACCCACCAGATCCGGGTGCACTTCGCCGAGGCCGGCCACCCGCTCGTCGGCGACGCGACCTATGGACGCAAGCGGCGGATCGACCGCCCGCCGGCTCTGCGCCGACTCGGCTTCGAGCTCGGCTTGACCCGTCAGGCGCTGCACGCCGCGCGGCTCGGCTTCGTTCACCCGACGACCCGGGAGACCCTGTGCTTCGAATCGCCCGTGCCCGCCGACATCGCCGCCGCCCGGGAGGCGCTGCGACCGTGAAGTGGCTGTGGCTCGTCTCGACCTCGCTCGTCGCCACCAGCGTCTGGGCCGCCCCGCCGAGCGACGCGGCTCAGGCGGTCGCTCGCTATCACATCAGCCGCGCCGAGGCGGTCGAGCCGCTGCAGGCAGCGATCGCGGCCCATCCTCTCATCGCCGAGGCATTGCGCACGCTGCTCGCCGAGGCCCACCTCGCCGCCGGCGACGCGACGGCAGCGCGGGCCGCCGCCGAGGCCGTCATCGCGGCCGATGCCCGTTGGGCCCATCGCGCGGCCTATATCGCCGCCAGGGCGACGCTGGCCACCGATTGCGCCGCGGCGATCCGCTTTCTCGAGACGGCGCGCATCGACCCGCCGTGGGTCCGCGAAGCGCCCCGTCTCGCGTTGCTCTCCGCGGCGCACGCGCGCTGCGGCGACGCCGAGGCCGCTGCGGCGTTCGATCGCACCCTGGCCACGGCGCACGCGGGCGCCCCCGAAGGCGAGGCGGCCCTCGGCCGGATCGAGCTGGATCGAGCTGGCCGCTTCGAGCGCGCCGAAGGCTTCGAGCGCGCCCGGGATTACGTCTCGGCGGCCCGGATCCTCACGGCGCTCGCCGAGGGTCCCGACGCCGACGAGGCGCGCTTCCGGCTGGCAGTTCTGCATCTCGAGCGCATCCGCGAAGACTTCGCGCTCGCGGGCAAGCTCTTCGGGCAGGTCGCCGCGGCGGCGGGACCCCACGCGGAAGAGGCGACCTACCTCGTCGCCCGCAGTCGTGGCCGTCGGGGCGACGTCGTCGGCGCCCTGCGGGGGTATGCAGATTATCTCGCCGCTCATCCCAAGGGACGCTTCGCCGAAGACGCCCGCTTCTTTTCGGCCTTCCTGCAGTACGAGTTCGGCCGCTACGCCGACGCCGCCAAGGCGTTCGCGCCGCTGCGCGAGCGCGGCAAGTGGCGCGGCGCTGCCGAGTGGTACCATGTCTGGAGCCGCTACCTCGCCGGCGAGAGGGCGCCGACGGTGCCGCTCTTCGACGCGATCGCCCGCCGCGAGCCGGGCAGCCGCGCGGCACGCCAGGCCGCCTATTGGGCGGCGCGGGCGCTCGAAGATTCGGCGCCGAGCGAAGCGGCCGAGCGGCGAGCGGCGTTGGTCGCCGAGCGGCCCCATGACTGGTATGGACTCCTCATTCGCCGACGCTTTCCGGGCGCTCACCCCCCGCTGCCGGCGCTGCCGCCCGCGACCGCCCAGAAGCCGCTGGTCCCGCCGCAGTTCATGGCCCGCGCCGTCGAGATCCAGGCTCTTGCCGCCGCCGATCTGCCCGACTTCGCCCGCCGCGCCCTGGCTGCCATCAGTGAACCGCTGCGGCGGGTCGACGGCTGGGACGCCGAGGCGGCCCTCGCGGCCGAGGTGGGCGACCCGGAGCGGGTCTACCGCTCGACCGCCATCCGTCACCGCGACGTCCTGCGCGCGGCCCCTGCACCCGAGCACGCACACATCTGGCATCGGGCCTACCCCCGCGCCTGGGTGTCCATCGCCGAGGCGGCGGTGCGCGGCACGGGCATCGATGCGGCGCTGGTCTACAGCTTCATCCGCAAGGAGAGCGCCTTCGACCCCGACGCCGTCAGCCCGGCCCACGCCGTCGGATTGATGCAGCTGCTGCCGCGGACCGCCCGCTCGATCCTCGACGCCCGCGGGCAGCGAGAGCGCCCGCTGCCCGACCTCTTCGAGCCCGCCGCCAATATCGATCTGGGGGCTTGGTACATCGACGCCCTCGCCCGCCGTTTCGGGGGCCAGCTGCCGTTGATCGCCGCGGCCTACAACGCCGGGCCGCGCAGCCTGATCAGCTGGTTTGGCGGTCGGCGCAGCGTGCCGGTCGACCGCTTCGTCGATACGATCCCGTTCCGCGAGACCCGCGAGTACGTCAAGCTGCTCGTCGCGACCCGTGTGCTCTACGCGCTGTCCCATGAGGGCCGCGACCTCGACGCCGCCGCGGCCGTCCTGCCCGTCGAGCTCGACCTCACGCTGAGGCCGGGGGTCGACTTCTGAGGCCGCGCCGGGTCTGCGCCAAATGTTCGACTTGTCAGCGCCGGTCGCTATGATACGTTGGTTGCACGCGTACGCCGACGGCCGGTCAGGGGTGAGATGGCCAACTACATCCTCCGACGGGACGGGCGCGACTATCAGGCGCCCGACCTAGAGACCATGCGCCAGTGGGCATCCGATGGGCGGGTGCTGCCGAGCGACATGGTGTTCTCCCCGCGCTACCAGAGCTGGTACCGCGCACGGGACCTGCGCGAGCTGCGCGACGTCCTGCCGCTCTCCGAGCAGTCCACGCCGCCGCCCGTGGCCCGACCGCCCCAGCAGTTCTGGGTGCGCAAGGGCGACCGCAACTACGTCGCCGACAGTCTGCAGACGGTCCTCGAATGGGCGTCGAGCGGCAACATCGGCCCCGAAGACCTCATCTACCACCCGTCGTACGGCAAGTGGTTCAGGGCAGGGGACTCCCCCCAACTCGCCAGCCGTTTTCCGCCGCATATCATGGGCGCCCGGTTGCCGTTCATCCCGCCCGGCGACGATCCGCTGGCCGCGGGCGCGGGCGCGAGCGACTATTTCCAGCCGGAGACGCGCAGCCGCCCGATGGCTGCGCCCATGCAGAACCCGTCGCGCCGGCGCAGCCTCGTCCCGCGCCAACGCAGCCGGACGGGTCCGGTCCTGCTCGGCGGTCGGCGACGCCCGACCCGCAGCGGCCCGTTCGCGCCCGACTCGCCGGGCTCGAACTCGTTGGAGTCGGCCGACTCGACCACCAAGACCGTCACCGACTTCTCGGCCGGCGATGTCGCGCGCGCGATACAGCAGCGTCGCGAGTCTGGCGCGGTCGGCCTGAGCGGGTTGAAGACCGAGGCGAACCCGGCGGTCCCGGCCGACGACATGTCGCCCACCGAGGCGAACCCGGCGGTTTCTGACGCCGAGCCCGAAGCCCGTCGCGCCGACTGGAGCCCGCGCGACGAGGTCGCGCCGCCGTCCGCGGATGGGCCGCCGGACGCACCGCCTGCCGGCGATATGCCCGACGCGCCCGAAGATGCCCCTGCGGCGCCCGCAGAAGCCAGCCAGCCGCCGCCGACAGCCGCCGAGGACGCCGAGCCCGCCGACGACTCTGCGGCCGTCGACGATGCAGCGCCCGCGACGCCCGAAGCCAAAGAGCCGGCTGCGCCGTCCGAGCCCGTTGCCGATACCGAGCAGGCCGCGCCGGATGCCGACGCGCATCCGCAGCTCGATCCGTTCTTCGACGCGCTCGGTGACTTCGACGACGATGACCGGCTGCACGACCGCTTGAAGCTCTTCAAGTCGTTCTATGCCGTCGCCAAGGTCTTCCTCGTCACCAAGGACATGCGCCCCGGCGAGCAGCTCGAGACCGAGGCGCGGATTCCGGGTCACGACTTCAAGGGGCAGGAGAAGCGCGCGATCTACGTCGCCATGCGCGAGTTCCTCGTCGAGCACATGAACGGCAAGGTGAAGGACGCCCAGCACCTCGTCACCGACGAGGAGCGTCCGGGCTTCAACCACTTCTGCTCGGTGGCTGCCTATCTGGTCACTGTGCTGGACGGGGCCTACGATACGATCGGCCTCCGTCCGCCGGAGCGCTTCGTGGTCGGCAATCGTGGGCGTCCGAAGATGCATCCGGCCGAAGAAGAGATGATGCTGGACCTCGACCAGGCCATCAAGGCGCTGGTCGCCGTCAAAGCGCGCTCCAAGGCGGCCTGAGCCGCGCTCGGCGTCGTGGCGGTCGCGAGGAGGAGGCGGAGTCGGCGGAGCTGCGGCACGCCCGGCAACAGCGCCGGGCGGCGGCTCAACGCGCGACGTTCACTTGGCCTTGTTCAGATTCCAGTCGTACGGCAAGAACTGCAGCGCCTTGGCCTCGGTCAGCGCCTTCTTCTTCGCCTCGTCCTTGACGAACTTGGCCAGATAGGCCTGCACGCTGGGCTGGAAGTCGACGCCGTACCAGTTGAAGATCTCCGACAGCTTCACCCCGTCGGCGCCGATCTGGTTGCGCTGGGGATCGTTCGCGAACGCCGTGAAGACCTGATCGAGTTGAGCATCGAGCTTGGCCGCGGTGAACGCGAAAGGCGCCAGCGGCGGGCATGAGATGCTCGCGCAGTTGAGCGCGGCGTGAATCCGGGCGTCCTTGAACGTCGGCCGGATGACCTTGTTCTCGATGTCGTTGAGCGCGTACTTCTTGCCGCCCACCGTGTAGTCGGCCCGCTTGAAGAAGCCGAAGTCGGGGTAGACGTTGCCGACGCTGGTGATGCCCGGCCAGTGCTTGAGCACGCCGGCGATGGTGTGGGCGTTGTAGGCGTTGATCCAGAAGGCGAGGCGGGCCTTGTCGTCGGGCAAGGTGGCCGGATCGGTCTTCTCGAGCATCTCGACGTACGCCTTGAAGTCGGCGTTGCCGACGAAGCCGGCATAGTCGAGCATCTGGCCCTTCACATGGGCCTTGAGCAGCGCATCGAACTTCGAATGGTCGACGTCGGCGGCGCTGGCCGCGACCGGCACCAGCAACGCGAAGAGCATCAGCAGCGAACGGAACATCTGTCGTCCTCCCAGGGCGACCGCCGTGCGCGGCCACCATTGCTTCGGATGGCCCGGCGACCCCCCCACGGGCGTCGATATCCTCATCCGAGCCGCGGCGCCGACGAGCGTCGGCGTTCAATCTTCAAAAGGATGGGTGGCCGACCGTCTCCCGTCGGCGAGCGGGCGCTCAGATCGCCGACTCGAGGGCCCGGGCCGCCGCGCGGGCAGCCGACATCACGCTGCCCACCTGATCGCTGCCCTCGACCTGGACCACGAGCTGGTACTCGTCGCCGACCTTCAGGCTCAGCACCGCGCCGGTCCGCCCGCGCACCACGACGCGACGCACCGCCTCGCGGCCTGCGCTCTCCTCCGCCGACGACAGCCGACGCAGCGCGATGCCGTTGTAGGCCGCGCACAGCCGCAGGGTCTCCTTGGCGTCACGGGGCATCAGCGCGATGTCTTCGCCGTCCAGATCGGTGAAGGCAGCGCCCTTCACCGTCGGGCAGCGGCTGATGAGCTTCTCGAGGGGATCATTGAGCGGATCGGCCATCACCGACCTCCAGACGTGCAGCGATGATCGTTCCTAGCATGCCCCCGGCACCCCGGCAAGACGCGCAGACCGGGGCAGCCGTTGACACTCGACCGCGATCGGGGCCACCCTCCGCCCGTCCCGGCCCGCCGCCGAGACACAGCAGGAGCGCGCCATGTCCAGGACCCCGACCCTCAACGAGATCCTCGAAGGCAACGTCCCGCTCACCAGCAACCGCGAGATGCTCGCCGAGCTCGCCCGTCAGCGGGAGAGCCGGGTCCTCGCGCTGGTGCTCGCGCGAGGCGTCGCCCTCCGTACCGGGTTCATCCCGCCGCTGCTCGACGTGCTCGAGACCCTGCCCGAAGGCGGCAGCCTCGACCTGTACATCGATACGTTCGGCGGGGCGAGCGAAGAGGCGTGGCGCATCGTCTCGATGCTGCGCGAGCGCTTCGACCGCTACACCGCGGTCATCCCGTTCGCCGCGACCCCCGGGGCGACTCAGATCGCGCTCGGCGCCGACGACCTGATGATGGGCGAGGCCAGCAGCCTCGCGCCCATCGAGCCGGCCCGACTCAAGGCGGTGCGCGACGACGACGGCGAAAATCGCACGATGACCGCCTACGACGTGCACCACTACCTGCAGTTCGTGCAGCGCGCCCTCGGCGTCGAGCGGCTGCCGGCGGACAGCCCGCTCTGGTCGGCGCTCACCGAACGGGTCGACCCGATGGTCATCGGCATCACCGAGAAGGCCCACCAGATCAACCGCCTCGTCACCCGTCGATGCCTCGAGACCCACCTCGACCCCGAAAAGGACCGGGAGCAGATCGCCTCCATCCTCGACGAGGTCGGCGCGGGCACCCTGGGCCGCCGATTCCCGATCACCCGCCGGGACTGTGAGCGGCGCCTCGGCTTGCAGGTGCTCAAGCCCGCCCGTGAGATCTGGCATGCGGTGTGGACCCTCGAGACCTACTACCGCCAGATGCTCGACATCGAAGGCGACCTGCAACTCGGCGACAAGCAGCACTACACCGTCGGCTTCGACGGATTCATCGACACCGTCGAAGAGCGGCGGGTCCTCTTGCGCATCACCCGGGTCGACGAACACGGCCGCCCGATTGCCGACAAGCCTGTCCTGCATCGCTGGGTCAGCCCCAAGGGCCGCGAAGTCATCCTCGACGAAGAACTGGAACTCTGATGGCCGAAGACCGCCTCCAGAAGATCATTGCGCGTGCCGGCATCACCAGCCGCCGCAAAGCCGAAGGGCTCATCACCGCCGGGCGCGTCCGCGTCGACGGGAAGATCGTGACCGAGCTCGGCGCCAAGGCCGACCCCGAGACCGCGCGCATCGAAGTCGACGGCAACGCCATCGAGCTGCCGCGGGCTTGGAGCTACATCATCATCAACAAGCCGCCCGGGGCGGTCACGACAGCCGCCGACGAGTTCGACCGCCAGACCGTGCTCGACCTCCTCAAAGGCGTCGACGCGCGCGTCTTCCCCGTCGGCCGGCTCGACCGCGACGCGGAGGGGCTCTTGTTGCTGACCAACGACGGCGACCTCGCTGCGGCGCTGACCCATCCCGCCGGTGAAGTCCCCAAGGTGTATCGCACCAAGCTCAAGGGCCAGCCGACGGACAAGGCGCTCGAACAGCTCATGTTCGGCGTCGACCTCGAAGACGGCCTGGCCCGCGCCGAGTACGTGCACCGCGTCGACCTCGGCCGGCGCCAGAGCCGGACCAACGCCTGGATCGAGCTCACCGTCACCGAGGGACGCAACCACCTCGTCAAGCGCATGTGCGCCGCGATCGGCCACCCGGTGCTCAAGCTGCGTCGAATGAAGTTCGCCAACCTCGACATGGAAGGTCTGCGGCCCGGTCAGCATCGACCCCTCGGCAAGGACGAACTGCGCAAGCTGCGCGCCATCGCGCGCACCGCCGGCCGCAAGCGCGATGCCAGCCGCCGTGGAAAATAATGGGTGCATATCCCGATCTACATCTGATCGAGCCGCGTAGTTTCGCGCCTTTGCGCCCCTGACAAGATGGAAGAGGAGGCCGTACCCCTCGGTTATTCGGAGTGCTTGAACCAAAACGCCGAA
>JAUHXC010000014.1 GCA_030427205.1 bacterium
TGCGCAGGTCGTCGAGTAGCTGGTCGTCGGTCTTGGCGGTCACCGGAATCCTCCTCGTCGGGGTGTACGAGATTGATCGCGGATCAGGCCGATGGCTGCCCAGACAGGTCACGGCGAGTGGGTACGGTTGATGGCCGCTTGATGGCTCAGACCGCGCGGTTGTGCGGTTTGCCGCTCTCAGGGCCCCCAGACCGAGAAGCCACGGACCCAGGTCGGCCCCTCGAGCAGATCGGGGTCCCAGAGGACGGTGCGCTCGAGGATCGGGCCGCGGGCCCGCAGCTCGACCTCGGGGCGGGGGTCCTCGAGGCGCTCGGCGTCGACGTCGAAGCCGACCCAGCTGTCGGCGTCGGCGGCGTCGACCTCGAGCGCGTGGCCCGGGCGCCAGGTCTTCTTGCGGATCTGCGGGGCCTGGTCGGCGAGGATGCCGCCGGCGCGCAGCTCGACGCGGAACGGCCGGCCCGGGCCATGGGGCGCGACGGTGATCACGCCGTGGGCGGGCATGCCCTCCTGGCTGGCGTGCACGCCGCTGTAGGCGCTGTCGAGGTCGGACCACGCCTGCACCACTCGAGGGCGGGCGTAGAGCGCGGCCAGGGTGTCCCGCAGCTGATGGCCCCGTACGGCCGGCAGGGGCCGGTCTACGGCCACAGCGCCGCCGATGCCCAGGGGGACAGCCTCGGAGACGTCTACGGCCGCCAGCGGGCCGCTGAGGGGCTCGTAGAGGGCGATCACCTGGGCCACCGTGGCGGTCGTGGCCACGTCGTCGGTGCGCAGGTACATCCGCAGCTCTTCCCAGGGCTCGTCGACGTCGACGTCCAGATCGATGAGGCCGACGACGGTCCAGTCGTCGATCGCCGCGGTGTCGAGCACCGCCTCGAGGGCGTCGGCAGCGTGCTCGGTCTCGAAGCGGATCGTGGCGTCGTCCAGCCCGTTGTCGGCCTCGGCGCGCACGATGATGCGGATCGCGGTGTGCCGATCGCTGGGCACCGGGACCCGCCATTGCGCCAACGGGACGGGGTCGCCGTCGACGGGCGTGGCGCCGGCGTGGCTGCAGACGCCATCGAAGGTCTGCTGCACCGCGTGCCCGGCGTGCAGCTCGGCGGTGGCGACGTTGAGGCACTCGTGCAGGTAGCGGAACTGGGCGGCGCGGATCGGCAGCCCCGGCAGCGCGGTGAGCGGGTCGGGCAGGATCAGCGAGGCGGGCAGGGCGTTGGCCATCAGACGCCGTCCTCCCGCAGCTCGAGGCGGTGGCTCATCCGGGCCCGCAGCCGCAAGGCGCCCTCCCACTCGACCTGCTCCTCGTCGGCGGTGTCGGGCGAGAGGCGGCAGAGGACGCGGCCGCGGTAGCCGGCGCGCTCGCTGGTGGTGATGAGGTCGTAGGCGACCTGGTCGACGGTGACCCGCAGCGGGTCGAGCGCGCGTCGGCTGTCGCCCCAGTTCTGGTAGAGGGTCACCGGCTCGCCGGCGTGCAGGTGGTGCCGGCGCAGGTCGAGCCAGTGGCGGTGCAGGTCGACGGCGCCGTCGGGGCCGTCGAGCACCCACTCGATGGCGTAGGCGAGGTAGCTGCCGATGTGGGTGCTCGAGTAGCGGCCGTCGATCAGGCCGACGGTATGGCTGACCTCGCGCTGCAGCGCGTCCTGGGTCATCAGCGGGCGGCGGGGCACGATGAGCCCGGGGAAGGGCCGGGCGGCGCGCTGGTAGTAGGTGTAGCCCGCCTCGTAGGCGCCGGCGCCGCCGGGGCGGTCGGTGGTGACGGGCTCGTCGCCAGTGAAGCCGAGGCGGTCGCGGAAGGTCGTCGACAGCCAGGTGATGCCGGCCTGGGCGCCGGCGACGTCGCCGGCGACGACCACGTGGCCCTCGTCGTCGACCGCCCAGCGGATGCCCGCCTCGCCGAGCGCGTTGTTCTCCTGCCCCTCGAGGGTGTCGGCGCTGGTGTCGTCGAGGTCGCCGAGGGCGCCGCGGTGGCGCAGGATGACTCGGATGTCCTGGGCCGGGCCGGGCTGGCTCGGGACGGTGACCAGGCCGGTGCCCGGGATGTCGAAGGTGAGCCGCGGCGGGGCGCTGGTCAGGCCGTTGGAGACCAGGCCGCGGCGCCAGTCGATCGACGCGGTGAGCGATCCGCCGGCGGGGATGACGGTCAGCGCCGTGGGCAGGCCGAATACGGCGTTGTCGGCGCTGGCCTCGAGCTCGACGTCGGCGCCGCCGGTGTTGTCGACGACGAGCACGTCGGCGGCGGGGTCGATGGTGATGGCGAGGTCTTCGCCGGCGAGGTCGGCGTTGACGCCCTGGCTGCTGGCGAAGCCGTGCAGGAAGTGCAGGCCGTCGAGGTAGATGCCCTCGCCCGTACCGAAGGTGGGCAGGCCGATCGGATCGGCGGCGCCGCGCTGCAGGACGTCGAGGCCCGACCAGGGGCGGGCGTCGAAAGCGGCGGCGAGGGCGAAGCGCGGGGTGCGGCGGCGATCGGGCATCTCAGGTTCTCCCTCGGCCCCGGCGCTGCAGCGCGGCGAAGTTGGCCCGGTTGCGGCCGCGTCGGCGCGAGGCGACGTCGAAGCCCTCGATCATCGCGTCGTGCAGATCGTGGCGGGTCTCGAAGGGTTGGCCGGCGAAGTTGAGGTTGATCACGTCACCGCCGCCGCGGCCGTCCCGGTCGCCGGCGCCGATCGTCCGGTCGGCCAGGCCGTCGTCGGGTCCGGCCGGCGGGGTGCCCTGAGCGGTCGGGGTGGCGGCGGTGACGCCGGCGGCGACACCGAAGGCCGCGGCGGCCGTCCCGTAGGTGACGCTGGCCGCTACGGCGGCGGGCACGAACGGGGCGCCGACGCCGAAGGGCAGCGCGGCGAGCATCTGGGCCAGGGCGGCGGCCTCGATGCTCTTGGCGGCCATCTTGGCGCCCTCGAGGGCGAACTCGAGCACCTTGAAGCGGCGGCGGGCCTCGGCGGCCTCCTGCTCGGCCTTCTGCAGCTGGACCTGGGCCTTGTAGACCTTCTCTTCGGCGGCGGCCCGCTCCTCGGCGGTCTCGGCGCCCTGCAGCTGGGCCTGGGCCGAGGCGACCGCGTTGCGGCGGATGGTGAGCTCACGATCGACGATCGCGTCCATCGCCATGCGCACCGACCCGAGGACGGACGAGACGGCGCCCAGCGCGCCGAGGGCGTAGTCCTGCCAGCTCTCCCAGGCGTCGGCGCCGGACCGGATCGCGGCGTTGGTGCCGAGGATCGTCTCGAGCGCCTGGTCGGCGGCCGCCTGCTCGCGCGCGATGCCCTCGTAGTAGGCGGCGGCGTGGTCGGCGCCGACCTCTTCCATCGAGCGGGCGGTCACCTCGAGGGGCGTGGGGTGCTCTCTCGCAGCCCGTTCGAGGCCGGCGTAGTAGGCCTCGGCGTGGGCGGCGCCGACCTCCTCCCAGCTCATGGAAACGAAGCGATCTTCGGTGGGCTTGGGCGGCTTGACGGGCTTCGCGGCCTTCTCCCGGGCCTTGCCGATCGCCTCGGCGATACCCTTGTAGGCCTCGACGCCCGCGGCGCCGAGCCGGGCGAAGATGTCGAGCTGGCCGTTGAGCGCACCATTGGCGGCCTGCAGCTCGGCGCGGTAGTCGAAGACGCCCGCAGCAGACTCGGCCCAGGCCAGGGCCTCGCGGCCCATCTGGCCCAGCAGGCGCTCGCGCGCGGCCTGTTCGTTCTCGATGTCGGCCTGGACCTCGATCATCTTCGCCCGCTGCTTCTCGGCCGCGGCGAACGCGTTCTGGGCGGTCTGGTCGAGCTGCTCGAGCTGGGCCTCGGCGATGTCGAGGTTCCGTTTGGCCTGGCGGTAGGCGTAGGTGTCGCCGACCGCGGCCAGGCCGGTCTTGGTCAGGTCGACATCGCCGAGCTTCTCGAGCTGCTCGCGCAACTCGTCGACCCTGAGGGCCTGCTTCGTGGCGGCCTGCAGGTGCCGCTCGTACTCGGAGGTCGCCGCGCCGGCCTTGGTCATGGCCTTCGCCAGCTCGCTGGCCTTCTTGGGGTCGAGGCCTGCGAACTCGGAGGCGACCGAGCTGACCGACTCGGCGAGGGCTTCGGTGACCTGCTGCGCCTGCCGGCCGGCGTCGGTGTAGCGGTAGAGCGTCTGCACCGTCTCGACGAGGGTCTGGCCGAACTCGATGAAGGCGACGCCGCTGAGGAGCATCACGGCGTCCTCGAGGTCGCCGAGGCGGCTGCGCACGTCGCCGAAGCGACCGCCGGCCTCGCCGGCGCGCTGGTTCACGTCGTCGAAGGCGTCGCCCAGGCTGCGGGCCTCGGCCTCGGCGCGGGCGTAGTCGCGGGCGGCGGCCGCCGCGGCGTCGCCCGATCCGCCCAGCGCCGACCGCGCGCCATCCGCGGCGTCGTCGAGTTCGCCGATCTCCTGGGCGGCGCGGACGGCGCCGGTGACCTCGACGTCGTATTGAACGCGGCGCTTGATGGCCATCAGCTGCTCCCGTGGCGCTTGTCGAGCGCGCGTCGCAGGGCCTGCATCTCGGCGGCGAGCAGGTCCCAGGCGTCGAAGAGGGCCGCCGACGGGGCGCTGCCGAAGAGGGCCGCCACCCGGGTCAGCTCGCCATCACCGAGACGCCAGAGCTGCAGCAGCTCGGCGCACCAGGTGCGCAGCGCGTGCTCGGGGCACTGGCGGAACCGGACCTCCTCGAGCTCACCGAGGCAGGTCGGCGCGAGCCGGTAGCCGGGGATGTAGGCGCCCTGGTCGTCGACCTCGGCGTCGGGATCGGCCTCGTCGATGGGGTGCGGGTGGGCGCCGTGGCTGCACCGCTCGCACTCCCAGGGGTTCGCCGCCTGGCGGTCGAGGCGCCACACCGCCAGGCGAATCAGAAACCCTGGCGCTCGCCCAGCCCGCTGATCCGGCGGATGTGGTGAGCCAGCTGATGGATGATCAGCGTCGGCTGGTCGATGACCTCGAGCACGTCGCGCCACTCTTCGAGGCGGGCGGCGCAGCCCTCGTAGACGCCGACGACGCACCGGGCGCAGAGGTCCTCTTCGGCGTGCATCGAGGCGATCGACGCCTGGTCGAGCGCCTTGCGATCGGCATCGTCGAGCTCGGCGCGAAATGCGCGCCCCGCGGCGGCGGCGTCCCGCTGCTCGCGGTGAGCGTCCCGCATGGCCTGGATGTACTGCTGCAGCAGATCGGCGCCCTTGGGGTGGAAGCGCTGGGGCGTGGCGTCCCGCTCGGCGCGTCGCTCGATGTAGTCCATCGGGCGGATGCGGAAGCGGGTGGCGTCGGCGGGGATGCCTTTGTCGGCCGGGACATCGCCGAGCAGCTGGTAGCGGGCCTGCTCTTCGGCCGTCCAGGCCTCGACGATCGACGAGTCGACGGTGACGACCACGTCGATGTGGTCCCGGACGGTGAGTTCGACGCGAGCGACGGGCATATCAGGCCTCCGGGGTCAGGCCGAACCCGAGCAGGATCGGCGAGTTGGCGAGGTGGTCGTCGTTCTCGGCGGGCAGCGCGGTGACCTCGAGGGGCAAGCCCTCGCGGAAGGTCACGACCTGGCGCACGCGGTCGCCGCCGAGCTCGCGGCCCGAGGGGTCGGCAGTGAGGTAGGCGGCGGGCAGGATGAGCCCGAGGCCGGGAGCGGGGCCCCAGGCCATCGCCAGCGTCCGGTGCTGGCGCTTGAGGTAGTCGTCGGCGAGGGCCGGCAGCGGGGTGGCGAGGGTCAGCGAGACCTCGCACATGCGATCCGTGACCTCCATCTCGGACATGCCCAGGATCGAGCCCCAGCAGGTGACCGGGGTGAGCGTGTTGGTGATGGTGACCGACCACTCGTCGGGGCAGATGACCGTCCGGCCGCCGACCCGCGGGGCGTCGCCGGCGCCCTCGGTGATGTCGGACAACGTGACGTCGGCGCCGAGGGTGTGCAGCACCTGACTGGCGGCGGGCCGGGTGGGAGCGCGGGCGATGTTCGACCCGGTGCTGTCGACCTCGTCGTGCCCCGACTGGATGATGGTGGCGTCGAAGGTCAGCGTGGCGCGCAGCCGTCGCCCCTCGGACTTGAGCGCGAGGCTGCGCAGCCGGCAGCCGTGGGCGTACTGCCGGAAGCCGTGACCGTCGCCGCGGAAGGCGACCGACTTGCCGAGGGTCCGCCCAGGCAAGCTGCCCCAGGTCGCGCACTGGCGGATGACGTCGTCGACCTCGAGGGTGGCCTTGGGCAGCACCGGCGAGACGCTGACGGTGGTGGTGCCGGCGTCGCTATCCTTCTTGACCACGGCTCCGAAGGCGGCCGGGCCGGCGGCGCCGGGCAGATAGGCCAGCATCGTGCCGGTGGGGATGTCGGCGGCGGTGGCGTCGGGCACGCCGAACTGGGCGCTGCCGACCTCGGTGCCGACGGTGACCGAGCGGTTGGTGGGGTAGGCCAGCGGGGTGAGGCCCGCGGCGAGGGCCCAGGCCCAGGCCAGAGTGCTCGGATCGGCGGTGCCGAAGGTGCGCACTGTGGCCTCGACCTGCACCTCGCCGGTGCGGCGCTGGATGGGGTCGCCGTTGCCATCGACGATGGTCTCGGGGTCGGCCGGGACCCCGTGGAAGCCGGCGCGGATGTCGTCGCGGTCGTTCTGCGGGTGCTCGCCCCAGGTGGTGATCGAGGCGCGGTCGATGTCCCAGACCACCCCGTCGCCGAAGATCGTGCGGTCGGGCAGGCCTGTCGCGGCGTCCAGGCTGCCGAAGATGTCCTCTTCGACGATGATCAGCGAGCGCAGGTGAGTGGTGCTCATCAGAGGCTCCGTTCCCGGCGCTCGAGCAGCTGCTCGACGACCTGGTCGAGCTGCTCGAGCTGTTGGTTGGTGAGGCCCATGAAGGGCCGCCTGGCGTCGACGTAGCGGGCGTAGTCGACCGTCGCCCGGACGGCGGCGCCGCGGCGTGTGCGGACCACCTCGAGGGTCCCGAGCATGCGACCGCTGCGCTCGAGGTCGGTCGGTGAGCCGTCGTCGAGCGGTTCGAAGGCCTGGCCGTCAGCGCCGATGCCTCGACGGGTACGCTCGACGATCAGCTCGCGCGCCGCCTGGGCCGCCTCGACGCTGTCCTCGGGCTCCCAGAGCACCGGCTGCCTGCGACCGACCGCCATCGTCAGCCGAGCTCGCCGGCGTCTCGGTAGATGAGGTCGAAGCGCAGGGCGAGGAGCACGCCGATCGGGCCGTCGTCGTTGCGCAGCTCGGTCACCACCGGGGCGCCCGGGGGCGTCACCGACTCGATCGACGGGTCCCAGGCTGCGGGCCAGCTCGGGTGGATGAGCGCGTGCGTGAGGCGGGGCACGTCGCTGGCGATCTGCAGGTTGGTCCGGGCGCGGTTGGCGGTCGAGTAGCGCACGAGGAGGGTCATCGAGGCCCGCCAGCGGTCGTAGGCCCAGCCCGCTGAGCCGTCATCGACCGGCGGGTTGCTGCGCAGTTCGAACCGCCGGGTGACCTGGTCGACGATCTGCTCGAGCGGCACGGTCGGCCCGCCGTCGACGTCGTCGGCGATGAAGCGGTGCTCCTGGTCCCAGTCGGGCTGGACGCGACGGATGCGCTCGACGAGCGAGCGGCGGGCGGCGGTGAACGACATGGGCAACTCCGCGGTGGCCGGGGTGGGCGTCCCGATGCGGTCCACCGGGACGGTCGAGTTGACGACCGGGCCGGTCGGCGTCCCGATGGCGTCCACCGGGACGGCGCGACCGACGTCGACGTCGAGCACATGGGTCGGCTCGGCGTGCGCGATGAGCGGGACCACGGCCAGCAACAGGCCGGCGATGAGGTGGCGGACGGGCATGGGCGATCCTCCTGGGTGGGCTCGTGAGCGAGCGATGCACCCTCGGGGGATGGTCGGGGGGCGGTGCCTTCCGGCGCTCGAGCTGCAGCCTGGCGGCGGATGCAGCGAGATACGGCGAGGCGGGGCGCGTCGAGAGCGAGGCGGGGCGCGGGGCTCAGGTCAGGATGCGGCAGATCGCGGCGATCTACGGCGGGCCAGTGCCCGAGCGGGCACACAGACCTTTACTCCGCCGGAGTGGGGCGCGGTGTTCAGATTTTGCGGCGATGCTCGGAACCGTTGCAGCTCGCCGCGAACTGCAGCAATCGCGGCCTGCTACACGCTGCCGGACTGGCGTCCGCGCTTCTATATCCTCTAGTCTGCCACGCTTGCGATCTCATCTGGTTTTATGCAACGGGCGCGCGCCTGAGGAAAACACCGAAATGACGGGCTGACGGGGATCTATATGAAATCAGGTCGTTTCTGGGTCAGACCTGTAAGGGGATGATGGGGTTTTGATCCCCGTAGCCCCGTCGTGGGAAGGAGAGAAAGGGGTATAGCTGGACCCGAGGGGGGGAAGGGTACATGGGTTGTCAATATGGAGGGTGCCGGATGCGCCTTTTTGTGACGCTTCCTGACAGCTAGTCGGTCAGCTCCTCGACCTCGCCGTCCGGGCCCAGCCGGCTCGGGTTGAGGTAGGTCGGGCGCTCGTCGTCGTCTTCGAGGCGGCCCGCCAGGACCAGCGTCGCCCTCGGCCGCATCTCGTCCTGGGCCGCTCGGCGCAGCATCTCCAGGTCCTCGCCGGTCCACTCACTCGCCGGTCGCTGCTTCATCACCTGCAGCCACAGCTCGGTCGCCGATGCGGGCACCTCTGGCTCGGGCTCTGGGCTCATCGCCGCAGCAGCGGCCCGCAAGACCTCGCCGGCGTGGCTGACGGCGTCAGCGGCAGCCATCAACCGCTCGGTCGCTCTCACGGTCGTTGGGGCAGTCGGCCTGAGATCGACGCCGAGCTGCTCCAGCGCGTCGATCACGGCGGCCTGGTCATGCTCGACGATCGCCGTCGTCAAGCTCGACCACCGGGGATCGGATGGCAGGTCGAGGGGCAGCAGCTCGGCCGGGGAGACCTCGAGCGCCGCGGCGAGGGTCCAGACATGCTCCACCATCAGGGCCTGCTCGCCCTTGAACAGCCGATGCACCGTCATTCGAGGGAGGCCTGCACGCTTTGCGAGCGCGGTCTGCGATAGGCCTGAATCTCGGGCCCTCTGCTCGATACGGTTGACGATTTCACGGATAGCGTGCTGCGGTTCCCGCGGGTCTCGCATTATTTTCTTGCACCGCCTGTAACGAATCTGCACATTTGATTGCGGTTGGCGCGCGATTGTTGCCGCTCCTGACAACCCCGGCGTAACGCAATCATGACATTGTCGGTTATTTGATGCCCAGATACACCCCCCTCTCCCGACCCGCGCCCAAGGCCATGAGCCTGGCCGCGGAGCGGTTCCAGAAAGCGTGTCCCGAACTCGGTCTGCATCGGCAGAAGCTCAGCAAGATCTGGAACGGACATCAGGCGGCGACGCTGGCCCAGGCCATCGCGATCCTCGGCGATCGGGCGCCCGCCGACGCTGAGAACCTCTTCTTGTACTTGGGCGAGCTGAACCTGACGCTCGAGGACCTGACGCGGACGTCGATCCCATCGGGGCTGCCGGTGGCTCGAGTCGAGGTCAATGGCCGGAAGTACATGGTGGTGACCAGCACGCGGGAGTCGCTGTGATGTGTCCCTATAACCGCCGCGGCGAGCACCGGGACACTTGAGGTGGCAGGTCTCGGCTATCTGGCACCTGGTGCCGATCGACGCCTCGGGCCGCCCGCCGTGGTGAGCCCTACCTGCCGGATGTGGGTTGCTCGCTGCTGGGGTGGGCTGCTCATCGTGATTGAGTGGCACGACGGCCGCGCCGAGACGGTCGTCGTGCCACACCCCCCACGGGCCGGGTTGGCTCGATACGAGACAGCTTCGGCTGTCTGATGGTCGGCCGGGCGGCGGGCGTCGCCTCCTCCCCGGCATGGTGGTCGTCTCCCCCGACCACCGCCCGCCGCCCGGCCGGACTGGAGATACCCATGCGTTCGATGCTCGCCAGCACGCTGCTGGCGTTGACGACGTTGTGCGCCTGCGACCTGGCGCCCGAAGACTTCTGCCTCGTGGCGCGGTGCCCCGATGGCTGTGACCCGATCCGGCGGACGTGCCGGGGACAGGAGACGACGATGACAGGCAGCGATGTGATGCGCCGATACCTGCAGGCCAAGGGGCTGCGTGGAGCGCGACTCGACGCCGAGATGGACGTCCTCGATCGGGCGCTCGAGGACGGGGCCGACATCCGCGACTACGTCCGTTGGCTGACGACCGAGGTCGCCTACTGCCTCGAGACTCACGGCGACAGCTTCGGGGCGAGTCGATGAGGGCGGCGGGTCTTTCGCGGAGCCCTTTGCGGCTGACGACGCTGGCGTTGCTGCTGCACCAGTGGGGCATCATCGACGAGGCAGAGCTGCTCGAGCTGGCGCCGCCGCTCGCCGAGCCGAAGATGCGCGAGCGGGCCCACAAGCGGATGCTGGCGGTCATCGGTCCGGCCTGGGCCTGGGGCGTCATGGTGGCCTCCGAGTGGAACAACCCGCGGGTCGAGGCGCCGCGCCCCGAGTGCTACGACCGCCTGGCCCGCGCGCTCAGGCGAGCCGAGGGGCTGGTCACCTTGAACAGCGAGCGACGCAAGCAGCTCCTGGCCGATCACTCGGTCGGCGAGGTCCTGCTCTTCGTCGGGCGCTTGCTGCTCATGGCGGATGATCTGCTGCTGTGGGTCGGTGGCCACGCAGAGGCCGGCTGGCCGACCCACTCGCGGCTGCAGTCGGAGGCCTGGGCCCCCCTGCAGCGCCTGCGCGAGCTGACCCACGAGGCGACCGAGGCCGCCCACATGGCCCAGACCCAGCTCGATGAGGCCCAACTCGGCGCCGACATCGACCCCATCCCGTTCTGAGGTTGTCATGCAGACCTACGAAGACACCATGACAGCGGCCTTGCAGCACGCCTTCCCCGCGGTCGAATGGACTGTGGACATGCAGCACGGGGAGGCCGGGAGCGCCGACGGGCGTGACCGGCGCGCTGATCCGCAGTTCGCGATGTTGGCTGCGTTCAATACGGCTGATGGCGTCGACTTGAGCCTGTTCGTCGAGGGCGTCGAGCTCGAGGGGGAGGGCCGGACGGTCGTCGAGGCGAAGGCGGCGCTGGGACACCATGCCCGGCGTCTTCTCGACTATCTCGCGCTGCTCGGCGTCCCCGTGCCCGATCCGGATGGCACCGGGACGGGGCGCGTGGAGGAGAAACGGTGCCCGAAGACGATCGACCTGCCGTTGGCGACGCCAGCTGAGGCCCGCCGGCTGGGGATGCCGGTGGCGACGCAGATCGGGACCTTCGATGCCGTGACCCACCAGCACCGGGCGATGCAACAGGACCTGCGCAAGACGGCGGCCAGGCTTCGGCAGGACCTGGACGCACTCGATGGACCGCTCGACGCATGTCGGGCGCTGACCGAGCCGAAGGGCTGACGGGGGACTCGTGAGCGATGCATGGGATGCCGCCGAGAAGGGCGCGGCGGCGCGGCAACACCTGATCCGCAAGGGCTGGCCAGCGGCGGCCGTTCAGGCCCTGCCCGATGACGCGATCGGCCTCGATACGAAGCACGAGAAGGGCCACCGGCTGCTGATGCCGTTGCGCATCGGCGACGAGGTCGTCGACGTGGTCGCCCTCGGGGACGAAGGGGTCCCCCGGCGTCGAGGCAAGGGGCGCAAGATGCCCATCCTGGGCTCGATCGACGACGCGCTGTTTCATGGGTCGACCGGAGAGCCGGTCTTCATCGCCGTTCGGCCGGATGACTACCTGCTGGCGCAGTGCATCGTCGCCCAGCGGTCGTCGGTGTCGGATCACGGCGTCGCCCTCGGCGTGCCCGCTGTCGGCGCGCTCGAGGATCTGCTCAAGCTGCTGCAGCAGGGCATGAAGAAGCTCGGCGCCGCGCCCGGGTCCATCGAGCTGTGGGTGGTGCGGCCCGCCGTGCACTGGATGTCGAACCTGGGCCTCGTTCATGGGAAGTCGTGGCAGCTCACGATCAGTCAGCTCGAGGACGAGCTCGTACAGGCGCTCGACTGGGCGCGGGTGCGACAGTCGACGTCGGAGCTGCTGCCGCGTGACCTGTTGGATCCAGCGGGTTGCTGGTCGGTGTGGGACTCAGCGCCGTACATGCTGCACGCCGGGTCGCACGAGTGGCGTCGGACCAAGCGCATGCCGGGGGTCAAGCTGCAGGGCGTGCAGATGTTGAAGGCGTATGCCTATCGCCTGCCCCTCTCGACCGCGGTGAGGGCGACCTATTGGAAGAACAACCCCAAGTTCGGCGAGCAGCGCCTGACCATGCCCGGCTGCACCGAGTTCGACCTCGGCGACCTGGTCGCGACTTGGCTGTCGACGCATGGCGTGCAGACCTGGTGCGACAAGAACGGGCAAGAGTGGGCGTACTGGGACAAGGCCCTGATGTGCATCAGCGGCGAGGACCGCGCCGAGTTCATCGCCCGGCTGTGCCAGCTCGCCCACCTGAACCCACGCACCCGCGCCGGGCAGGCTGTCATCGCGCAGGTGCAGATCAACGCGCGCAGCACGCGAGACGGACGCAAGCGGCCACAGCGGGAGGTCCGCGCGTGGTCGTGGTCGGGCATGGTCGACGGTGTCCCCACTACCGCCATGGCGCTGGGCGATGCGGCCGATCGGGTCGTCATCGCCCAACCGGGCAAGGTGACCATCGAGCCCAACGCACGGACCAACGTGCTCAAGGCGCCGCCCAAGCCGATCGAGTGGCAGGCGGTCACCGCCAGTGAGTGGTCGGCGCTGATGTACGACAAGATGGGCCGCTGGCTCACCTGCGAGCCTGCCCTGCGTCTCCTGCAGGTCTCGTGGTGCCTGATGGCGCTGCTGGGGCGCCGCCTGAAAGCCTACGCGCCGGTGCGGCCGATTCTGTGGCCCATCGGGCCGGCTGGCTCGGCCAAGACCCACGTCGCCGAGATGGTGGAGGCGTTCTTCTACGGCGGCCGGGCATCTTTCGGCACGCCGACGCCCGCCAGCCTGATGTCGATGGCCCAGTGGCGCCCGGTCTTCGCCATCGACAACGCCGAGACCAGCATGCGGACCAACGAGATGGTCCAGCTGCTGCTGCACGCCTTCATGGGGACGGTGCGGCCGAAGATGAAGATGAACAGCGACAGCAAGGTCATCGAGCAGCAGATCGAGGCGTGGTTCCTGCTGACGAGCATCGAGGGCGGGGCGGTGCACGAACTCATCACGCGGGCGCTGTTCTGCCAGCACGATGTCATCGAGTTCGGCGACCCAGAGCATGACCGCCACGACCCACAAGCGGAGATCGTCGAGGCGCGTGACCAGATGATCTCGGGGGCGCTCACGGTGTGGGCCGAGCGGATCTTGCCCCGACTCCACGCCCGTGAAGGGGTGTAGATAGCAAGCAGCTATCGGGAGGTCCATCCTCACCATCCGCTGGTACGCCAGATCAAGACCCTGGCATCGCTGGCAGTCATCTCAGACGTGCTCGCAGACCTGGATCCCAGGTGGGGGCCCGGTGGAACAGCGGCCCTCGACCGTTGGCTCGAGGTACTCGGCGACATGACCGGCGAAATGCTGAGTTCGGTCGACCCGATCGGTGGCGGGCTGCGGGTGCTGCTCGATGACTTCAACGCGATCGACATCGGCCCGAACGGCCCGTGGCAGCCCCTGGTCGAGACTGAGCGGGTGCCACTCCGACCGATCTTCGCGAGAGCCGAAGGCGCGGGCGTCACCTTCTTGCGCCAGTGGGCCAAGAAGCGCCGCTCTCGGGAGGGCACGAAGCGGTGGTGCCCCATCGTTGTTGGCTTCGCCGGGTCCTACAACGGGCTGCACGCGACCCTGCATGAGCACACCCGCAGTCGGGGCGTGGGCTATGCCGAACAGGTGGCCACCGTCGACATCCTGCGGCGTCGGATGCGCCATACGTCGGACTGGCACACCTTCGGCAAGATCAGCCGAGATCCCACAGGTGCCTGGCTCCACGCTTGGGTGCTGCAGGATGTCGGCGGGCTCGCCAACTCGGCCGAAAGACTGCGGAAGGAGCTGAACGAGCCAGATGCGCAGGGTGAATCCTTCGATCCGCAGTGGCTGACGAGTGGAGACCCCACATGAGCCGCAAGCGCCCCAGCCCGGACACGCCGATCCGACGCAAGGATGGCTGGTCGTGCCGCATCCGCTGGACCGACAGCCGGACCCGCAAGGTCCGCACGTTGACGCTGTACGGTTCGACGAAGCGCAAGGCGCTGGCTGCGGCGCAGGACCGCCTCGACTACGAGCTCGAGCAGATGCAGCGCGCCGATGCAGGCCGTGCGTCGCTCGGCGTGATCCCGACCTGCGGCGCTGTCTTCGAGAAGGCCGTGCATGGCTGGCTGCCGAACTGTGGCAGCGAGCGCCACCAGCGCGACATTCAGCGGATGTGGCGCACGTACTGGGCGCCGCTCGTCGGCAACCTGGCCGTCGACCAGGTGCAGGTCGGCCACGTGGGTCAGGTCCTCGCCCGGGCGCGGCGGTTGGGTCGCGCGTCGTCGACCTGCAACCGGATCCTCTCGGCCGGCTCGGTGATCCTCGAGTTCGCCAAGTCGCTGGGCTACATGACCACCAACCCGGCCCAGGCGAAGGGGCTGCGCACCACCGAGGTCGTGCGCGACAAGGACGTCCTGACCGCCGACGAGGTGACCCAGCTGATCCAGGCGCTGCCACGGCGCTGGAAGCCCCTCATCGCGCTGATGGCCTACACCGGCCTCCGGTTGGGCGAGGCCCGGGCCATCCAGGGCGCCGACGTCGACCTCGACGCCGGGCTGCTGACCGTGCGCCGCTCGAACGACGCTGACGAGACGAAGAGCAAGCGCGATCGGCGGCTGCCGATCATCGCGCCGCTGCGCGCCGTGCTCGAGGCCGTCCCGCTTCGACGCGATGAGCCGGTGAGCCGACACGGCTACCCCTACAAGATCCTGGCGACGGCGTCTGACGCCGCCGGGATCTCGAAGCACGTTCATCCCCATCTGCTGCGGCACAGCTTCGGCACCATCCTCGTCGGACACGGGGTGGCGCTGAACGTCGTGCAGCAGCTGATGGGCCACACCAACATCACCACCACCCGGCGCTACCTGCACAACGCGGTAGCCGCTTCGGATGTGGAGGCAGCATTTCGTCCCGGTGTGACCCACCGGGACGGAGAGGGAGACACCGATGGTTGATCAGCTGTCGTTGTTCTGGCCGTCCCTCATGCAGCCAGGTCAGAGCGGAGGCAACGCCGCCGCTCGGGTCGAGCTGCCACCGTGGATGACGGGCGGCGAGACGAAGAAACAGCAGCGGCACGCCTACGCCGGGCGCCACCCGACCGGTCGAGGCCTCGGGCCCTCGGCCCGCACCTGCGACGACTGCAGCCACTGCATGCGCTTCGAGCAGGTGAAGGTCTGGCGCAAGTGCGCGCTGGACCAGGACAGCCGGACCCAGCGATGGGGGGCAGACATCCGCGCGCGCTGGCGGGCATGCGATGCCTTCGTCGAGGCGCCTGACGAGTTGGCGGCGAAGCGAGAGCGCCATGGCTGATCGACTGCATCAGACCCTCGAGGCCCTCGCTGCCGAACTGGGCAAGCGCGGTCGGGCCAAGAGCTGGGCGCCGGGCAAGCACAACGGCTGGCTCATCTACGACTCGGCGTCTGGTGAGTCGTCGCCCGTGCCCCAGCTCGGTCACGGCGGCCCAGGCACGCGGGACCTCTGGCTCTACACCGAGGAACCCATCGATCGAGGCCTCGTCGTGCGGGCGACCGATCATGGCATGGTGTGGCAGGTCGACGACGGGCGCGGCCTGGTCGAGTCGGGGACGGCGCGGCGGCCGAGCGAGCTGGTCGACCGGGCGTGGAGCCCGATCGCCGAGCGCCTGGTCGACCCGGCCGACGTGCTGCTGGAGATCCTGAATCGCGCGGCGTCGCGTGACCTCTATCGGCAGCTCGGCAGTCCCACCATGGCTGGCCATACCCTGAGCTGGGGCCACGGATGGCAGCACGACCCATTGCATGTCGTGCTGTATCCGCAGGTGTGTGGTGGCCACCTGCCCAGCACCTTCCCTCGGGCGCGGTTCCCCTACATCGAGCATCGGATCGGCGGGCGGCTGGCGGTGACCTTCGCGCGCCAGCTGGTCAGCGCCGCTGACCTCGGCCGGCGCATGGCGGGGGCGATGCTCGACTACGTGCAGCAGGTGCTCGAGCATCGGCCTCGGCGTGGCAAAACCCACCCGGCCTTCTGCGCGCTGGATCAGACCTCGCTGGCGATGGAGATCAACTGGCGTCCCGATGGCCCGCCGGCGGCGCTGCGGGACGCGGGCAAGGTGCGGCGCAAGAGCAAGGTCGATGGCCAGTGGTCCGATCGGCTCGACGACATGCTCGAGGACGAGTCGCCGACGAAGCGGTCGAGGCGCGTGAAGCGCGCTCAAGAGCGCCTGGCGGCTGGGGCACATCTGCCGAAGGCAGCCGACAACGCGATCGATACGAAGACGGGAAAGGTCAAGTCCGGGTGGGGCTACGGCGAGGGCGCTGACCGGATCCCGTTCAACATGCGCAACGTGGCGGCGCTCTACCTGCTCGGCCTCGGTGCTCGAGCCGCGTCGACGGTGCTCGTCGGCGACGCCCGGGCGAAGAACGCGATCCACCGACGGATGAAGGAGATCGCCGCCGGCGGTGAGCACTGGCGTGCCATCGATACGGGCGAGCTGCTGGCCCAAATGGGGCTGGATGAGCACGTGCGTCCCGATGAAGAGCCTGGTGGCGCTGCGGGACGCGACGAGGCGGTCCAGGCCTACCTCGAGGGGCTGTCCGAGGGGGCCCAGTCGCTGTGCCGCACGCTGAGCGGCGCCCAGACAGACTCCGGCAGTCAGCACGTCTGGGTCACCATCAACCCGAGCTGGGTCGACGAGGTCACCGCTAATCTGCCATTCCCGCGGCCGTTCGATGTCCGTTGGAATGGCGGTGTGCGCCAGTGGCTGTGGGTTGGCCTCGAGGCCTATGGCGGCTTGCCGCCGTTCGTCGCCGAGCTGCTGCAGCGCCTCGACGCCGAGGCGGCGGTCGGTGGCCGCTGGTCGCGGGTCATCAAGGAGATCAAGCGGCCTGACCAGGGCCACGACTACGGCGAGCCACGAAAGCTCCAACTCAAGCCGTGGCCGAAGTCGGGAGACGTCGAGGTGTGGGTGATGGGGCAGTCGCTATACTTCCCGATCGTGGATGACGCGGCCAAGGTCGCCGCCGACATCGCCAGCGCCGTCGACCAGCACATGCAAGAGGCTGGCGCCCGGGTCACCGGGTGGGAAGCCATCGCCGATCTGCCGAAGAGCAAGCGGCCGAAGTACTTCCTGGCGGTCAAGCAAGGCGACGAGCTCGTCATCCACACCTTCGCCAAGGCGGCGACCCGCGACCAGGCCATCAAGGCGGTCGGGGAGGCGGACAAGCTCTCGGGCCGGCTCGACCGTCAGAAGGAGCCGCTGGCGTTCTTCGACCAACTCGTCGGTCTGAAGCGGGCGAAGACTGCACGCGTCGACAACACCGAGGGCCTGGCGGTCCCGAAGGCGAGCGGTCGGGTGCGGGTGAAGCGTCGCAGCTGCAGCGCCGTCGATACGGCGCAGGCCGATGCGGCGGCGCTGACGGATCACGAGAAGGCCATCGAGGCCCTGCGCGAGCAGCTGACGACCCAGACGCTGCAGTTCCTCGACATGCTCGAGCGGCGAGGCGTGCTCACGATCGATGAAGTGATGGACCTGCTGGATCTGTCGACGCCGAAGGTGGTCGGGGGAATGACCGGCTCGATCAGCCGGTGGGCCTCGCTCCGCGGTCTACAGGTTCCGTACGAGGCAAGCATGCACCACGGACAGCGCCGCTGGCTCTGGCGCGGCTACGGCAAGAAGGAGATGGCTTGGCACACGGGAGAACGGGCATGACAGACGTGGTTCGTTGCCCCGCCTGTGGCGTCATCGACGCCCGTCTCGACCATGAGGCGCATCGGGTGGTGTGCAGCGCATGCGGCTTCGACTCTGCCGTGTACCGACGCCGCGTTCAGGTATGCGGCTGTGGCCCCGACGCTCGGCGTCGTGACCCGTGCGAAGAGTGTCCTGGCCGTTTGCCAAGACGTCAGCGAGACGAATAACGACTGGACGCTGCAAAAGCCCAACCCGCCTACGATACAGCCGAAAATCGCCCGTCCCGTCGTGCCGTCCCACGCCCTGCGGTACACATCACCGGGACAGAACGAAAAAGCCCGCCAGCCTTGCGGCGGGCGGGCTTCGCGCGGTGCCCAGGGGCGGATTCGAACCACCGACACGCGGATTTTCAGACCGCTAGCGAAATTCGAGAACCGCTTATCTTTTCAGGCGCTTGACGACACCGCGTATCCGGCGAGGACACTAGCAGGGCACTTAACGCAAATCAAGGCGTCGTTTTGCGTCCCGCTGCCGCCCAAAGGCCCCAGCGGGACGCTCCAGCGGGGCACCCCCGAGCATCACCCCGAGCATCGTCCCGAGCATCACCCCGCGCATCGTCCGAGCATCACCCCGCGCATCGTCCGAGCATCACCCCGCGCATCGTCCGAGCATCACCCCGCGCATCGTCCGAGCATCACCCCGCGCATCGTTCGCCCGATTCGAGGCGCCGGAAGATGCCCGTCACCCGCCCGACCACGTGCATTCCCGGTGCGAACTCGCGGCAGGCGATCTCGTCATCCTCGAGCACGACCACCAGCTCGCCGGCCGACGCCGTCGTCGCATGCGCGACGAAGATGTAGTCGCCATCGAGGATCGCCCGCTTGGTGAGACTCGTCCCCACGACCTTGAGCGCGAAGGTCATCGTCGCCGCCTCACGAACATGTGCCCCAAGCGCCAGATGACCTCGTTCGCGTTCACCAGCTTGCAGACCAGATTGGCCAGCGCATAGTCGAGGCTCTCGCCTTCCCCCGAGAACTCGGCGTCGCCGAAGGTCAGCCCGACCGATGCGCCCGGGGACCCGGCTCGCACGGCCCTCAGGTGGACCGGTGTGCCCATAGCGAACTCGGCGGGCCGGGTCGACTGGAGCATGACGGGCAGGCTGAGCTCAGCCTTGAGCACGACTTCCTTCAGCGCTTCGTTGCTGTCGTGGAGGCGCCAGGGGACAGCGAAGCCGTTGCACGTGCGCAAGCCGCTCTGGCGCAACTCGTCGAGAAAGGCACGCGCGAAGGGGCCAGAGAGGCGCTGCAGGGGCTCTCCCAGCCCCGACAGCCAGCGCAAGAAAGTCGTGGTCTCCTCTGCCGCAGCTGGCTGAGCTGCAGCGAACTCCTCCAGCAGGATCCGGGTTGCGTTGGGGGTCCACTCTGCTTCGTCGCCATTGGAGAAGTGCAGCACCAAGCCGCCAGCCGTGGTCGCGAGGATCGACGCTGGCTCGCCGTCGCAGTGTTCCGACGCACGAAGGGCGGCGCGCACGAGGTGAACACCTGCCGGGAGCAGGCTCAGGTGCCCCGCTGCGTCGCCGGCGCCACCAGCGGGGCGCTCGAGCACCTCGAGGATGGTTTGGGAGACGCGGACCAGTTCCTGGCCATGGTTGCCCACCCAGAGCCACGGGCGGGCCAGGCGCCGGATCTCTGCGGCGACATCCAGCACGGGCTCTATCCACGCGTTGGACGTGTCGTCGAAGGGGTCTTGCACGTTCTCTGCAGCTTGCCGCGCGCGCTCTTCGAGCGTGCGAAGCAGAGTGCGGACCGTACGCGAAGCACTCATGGTCTTCTCCTCGTTGTTGGGGGTTGTCTTCGGGGGTGGATCGCCGGGCTGGCGACGAGTCCAACGCGGGTCGTCGCCGTCGCAGACCGGGCAGCGCGTGCCGCCGAGCCGGGAGGCGCCAGTCTCCCAGCAGCCCGGGCAGACGTAGAGCGGGCGACTCATGGCCAACCGACCCAGGTGAAGCGGTCGCCGTCGCGGTAGTAGGGCAGGGGCACCCCCCGGATGGGCGCCCATCGCGCGAGCGAGCCGGTGACCCCGCCGAAGGCCCTCCGTACCGACAGGTCCAGCGCCTTCATCGCGTCTTCGACAGAGAGTTCGCCACGCTCGAAGAGCACCCGCAGGAACTGGTTCGACCGCTCGGGCAGATTGGCCACGAAGCGCCGGGTCGCGTCATCTTGCTGTCCGAGTAGGTCGTCGAAGGTCTGCCCCGCTGACGCGCCTGGCTCTGCAGCGGGGCGGACCCAGGCTGCCAGCCCCATCTCCGCGACGACTTCGCGCGCGGGGCGCTCGACGAGACCGCCCGCGTCGGTCTTGCCGTTGATCTCCCGAACGCGTCGATAGACCGCGCTCTTCATGCTGTGGTTGCCCGCGAGCAGTTCGCTGATCAGGCGCGTCCCCAGACCGATGGCCCACAGCGCTGCGATGACGCTGCTGTCGACTGGAATGCGGGCGCAGCCGACCTCGCCACTCCAGTCGGTCGCCTGCCCGGTGCCGCCCCCGCGCGGGAGATGACAGGTCCCCTGCAGCCGGTCCGTCGCGGCCTTCTGGCGGCGGCGCATCTGTGCGGGGGTCTCGGTCTCTCGATACGCCGCGAGGCGCTCACGCCACTTGCCGTCGAGCTCTGTCCGCGCGTTGCCCGTGACCGCGTCCCGCACCGCCGCCGGCGCCGCAGCGGGGCGCCATTCATCTTGGAATGACAGCCAAACGGCCGGCAGAGGCTTCGGCAGGGGCTCTTCGCCAGCCTCGATCTGCTCGGCGAGGTCGAGCAACACCCCCACGACCTTGTTGCCGAGGTCGGCCGCGTCGCTGTGGTGCCGCGCGTGCACTTCACGTCGACGGTGTTGTTCGAAGCCCGCAGAGACCCCTTCGGCGACGAAGTTGATCTCGATGGTCGGCGTCCAAAGCCACAGGCGCGCCGTCGCGGCCCCCCACTTGATGATGGTGCCTTCCCGGCGGAGCGGCCCGAGGCCTGGCCGACCGCGCCCTGCGACCCGCGCCAGGGTGGTGTAGACGACGTCGACCGGGTCGACCAGTCCCGCGATCGTCGCGTGCCATCCTCTGTCGACGAAGTCGCCCAGGCTCCGGGTGCTGCCCGTTCCGATGCGCCCGCGGCCGCCGTCGATCTCCCACTCATACCGCCCGCCGCAGCGCTGCAGGACGAGCCCGCGGAACACCGGGTCGCGGGTGTAGGCCCAGACCTGTCGGTGCCCGTTGGGCCCATGCCCCAGCTGCAGCTCGGGGCGCGGTGCATTCGTGGCGGAGTCCCACACGTGCCATTCGACGTCCGCGTTGCCCATGTGGCGGGCTTGCGTCTGCAGGTGCTCCGCCACCGCGGCGGCGAGGTGGACGAGCTTGTCAGCCATCGCCCTCTCCGTCCCGCTCGGTACTCGAGGTGTCAGCGGGGCAGAACGCACCCTCCAGATCCTCGACGACGACCGCGCTGTGCAGGTATCGGCGGGTCGTCTCGATCTTGGAGTGCCCGAGCAGACGCTGGATGACGTCGAGCGGGACCCCGGCCTCGGCGAGCAGAGTGCCGTACGAATGCCGCAGCATATGGGGGTGCACGTGGATCTCGATGCCCGCGGCCTCCTTGGCCTTCGCCAGGATGGCGTACGGGTACTGGTGACGGCTCACCGGCTTGTCGTGCTGCAGGTCGACCTGGGCGAGGATGGCATACAGCGGCTCGAGGATCGGGACGCGCCGGTCTTTCTTGCCCTTGGTCTGGTCAGCGTCGCCCGACCGACGGATCACCAGCCGCCGGGCCACGAGGTCGACGTCGGCGCCCCGCAGAGCGCGGGCTTCGCCGAGGCGCAGGCCGGCGTACAGCATCAACCCGATCAGCGGCTTCCAGCGGTCAGGCAGCGCGTCGACCAGCGCGCGGACCTGAGGTGGGGTGAGCACGTCCTTGTCGCGCGTCGGCTCGGCCACGCGCAGGCCCTTCGCGTGGCACGGGTTGCGCGGAATCAACTCCAGCTCGCGGGCGTACTCGAGCACGGCCGACCCCGCGGCCAGGATGCGGTTGCACGTCGACGGCTGCCGCCCCATCTCACGGGCCCTCGCCAACACCCGTCGCACTTGCCCCTCGTTAAGCCGGTCGACTGCCATGTCGCCGATGACTGGCGACCAGTAGGTCTCCCAGAGGCGCTTGGTCTCCTCTTGGTGACCGTCGGCGCCGCGGGTGGGCAGGTAGGCTGAGACCGCCTCGTCGTAGAGCCCGTCGGCGGTCGGCATCTGCCGAGCGGCCTGCGCCCGACCCATCTCGACCCGCTGCATCTGCTCGAGTTCGAAGTTCAGCCGCTCTCGCGCCTTGCGCAAGGCGTCCAGCCGGGTGTGCCCCGAGACGTTCATCGAGCGCTTCCGGCCGGTCCGCACGTCGGTCCAGCGGATCCGCGACGACCAGTAGCCGTCTCGCTGCACGGGCTCACTCGGTGTGGGGCGCTTCTTGCTCATCGATCACCTCGACGGTCTGGGGGTTGGTGTCCGGCCGCGGGGAGCGGACCCGACGGAAGGCGGCCGGACGCCGGGAAGGGGCCGCATCAGCCTCAGGGGTCTGCGCAGGCCCTGGCGCTGCGCCGGACCACGAAGGGTCGTGGCCCGGTGACGGGGCTTTTTCGAGATCGCGTCGAAGAGCCTCACCGAGTTCGCTGAACTGGCCGGTCTCATCGAGCACCCATCCATGCTGCCAGTTGCCGCCCCGTCCATCGCGCCCGAGCCGGCTCAGGGTGGTCCAGCCCGAAGTGTGGCGCAGCCGCTTTGTCAGGATGTCCGCTGTCGGGATGCGGTCTGCGTAGCCGACGCCCCGGCTGCGAGTGCGCTCGTACAGGGCCGCGTGCAGTGCGCTGTAGGTGCCCATGAAGCCGACCACGATCGGCCAACGTGCCTCCGTCGAATCGTGGCGCCGCCGCTTGCGGGCCCACGCGGCGTGGACCGTCAGGCCTCCATCGCTGCCGGCGAAGATCGGCCGCACCGGCACCCGCTCGGTCTCGACCAGCGGTTGCCACGGCCCGGCCGGGCCGACGTCCACCGCGTTGAAGTCGTCGACGAGCACCCGCAGGCCGCCGCCGATCGGGTCGACGCTGTTGAGCATCTCGCCCGTCGACTCGCCGAGCACGGCCAGCCAGCGATCGAGCGCCGCCGCGCCGCCGACGCCCCAGCGGGGGTCGAGCTTGGCGATGGCATCCGCGACCAGCGCCAAGGTGGCCAGGGTCTTGAGCTGCCGGGTCAGCGGGTGCAGGCGATACGGCTCGCGGTATGCCTTGACCAGCTCGACGCCCTCGCCGCCCATGAGCCGCGGCAGGATCTGCTCGGCCCAGACCACCAGCGCGCCCGATGTCAGCGCACCGCGGACCTCGATCAACTCCGCCGGCGGGTCGTGCTCGTCGTGCTCGTCGTCGCCGAACTCGTGCACGTCATGGCGGATGAACAGGCTGCGGTTGATCAGCTCGTGGATGCCGCCGCCCTCGATGCTCGTCAGCAGGAACCACGCGTCGATCGGCTGCTCGATCGTGTCGGCGTCGGTCTTCAGCTTCATCTTCGGCCGCGTCGAGCCGAGGAAGGCCGTCAGCAGCAGCTGCACCATCTGCGGGCTGCGCATCGCGGTCTCGGCGTTGTCGATCGCGAAGACCGGCCGCCGCTCCGCCTCCGACATCAAGAACGCCGGCGTCGGGTGGGTGAGCGCCTTCCGGCTGCCGTAGAACCACGCCTGCACCAGCTCGGCGGCGCACGTCTTCGCCGAGCCGGCGGGGCCCGTCGGCCACAGGATGGGCCGCACGGGTGCGAAGCGTTTCAGCCGCCGGCCGGCCAGGGCCAGCACACACCACGACACCTCGAGCAGCCGCAGCGCCGGCTCACAGGTCAGCCAGCGGCCCATCCGGTCATAGAGCAGCCGCGACCACTCGACGGCGGTAGTCGCCCGCCACTCGATGGCCTTCGGCGGCCGGCGAAGCACCAGGGTACGAGCGTTCGGTTCGATGACCACCCGCCCAGGCCGCGCGATTGCGACCCGGTCCTGTGCGTCGCCGAGCGCCAGCGCCGTGAAGGGCACGCCATCCTCGGTGTCAGACCACAGCCACGGCCGGACGTGCCGGTTCGGGCGCTTCTGGCCGAACGTGTCGTACCGGGCCGCCGCGCGCACCTGGCTGAGCACCACCTTGCCGGCCCGGGTCTCCTCGTTGAGGTTGGCCAGCTGCAGGAGCTTCGCCTTGAAGTCCTTCTCGTTCAGCGACATCAGCCGCCGGTCCCAATAGCACCACTCGGAGTCCTGCTCGTCGCACCACGTCTGCACACCGTGCATCTCCAGCCATGTCGCGACCAGCGCGCCGAGGTCGAAGTCGGTGCAGGCGGGAGTGATGGTCTCCAGTTCGTTGCCCGAGCGCCGATCCAGGCGCCAATAGGTCGCCCGAACCGCCACCGACAGCGGCAGCCGGTAGGCCAGCGCCTTCAGCATCGGCACGCCGTGCAACCGGGTCCCCGGCATGCGCTTCGTCCGCCGCCAGTCCCACTTGCCGGGTGTCTTGACGAGCGGCGCGCTGTCCCACTGCGACCAGCAGGCGGCCGGATCGGTCAGCTGCTGAACGGGGACTTCGGCGAGCGAGATCCGGACCCGCGCCCAATCCAGCGCCTGGACCAGTTCGTCGCGGAACTGGCTCCACGTCAGCTCCCACGACCGCCCCTTGACGAGCCCCAGGCTCGACAGCCACTGCCGAGCGGGCGACACCGGCCAAAGCTCGACCGTGCCGGGCGCCATGTCCTTGTCGAACGTGTGGACGGCCTCCTTGATGTCGGCGAGCAGCTCGCCGACGACGCCGACCGCTGTGACCCCCACGACCACGCCGTGCCCCGCCAGACGGCTCGAACGCTGGGCGACGATGCACTGCGCCAGCAGGTAGTCATCGGGGCGCACCGCGACGAAGACCGGCTCCTTCGTCGTGCCGTGCAGCACCACGTCGTCGATGCTGCCGAGGATCGGCAGCCGCTTCCCCCGCCGGCGGGGGATGCCCTCGTCGCCGAGCCCGATGACGTCGACGATCTCGTCGTCGATGCGCAACGGCAATACCAGCCGATGCCCGGACGCGTGCTCCGTATCGAGCGCGATCGCGTCTTCGGGCAGCGCCGCCACCGCGGCCGCCGGCCACCCTCTGCGGATCAGGTACTGCCGCGCCGGCGCGCCCTTCTCCGCTCTATCCCACACCTTGCTCACTGTCCCCCCTGGGTGTTGCCCCGCTGCGCCCAGCTGGCCGCAGCGGGGCAGTCAACCGCCGCCGTGGGCGGCGTCCAACAGCGCGGTGACCGCCGCGCATCGGTGTCCTGGCGTCCAAGGGCCTTCGCACTCCATGCAGCGCTGCTCGCCGCCACGGCTGACGGGCCAGCCTTCGCACCAGTGCCCTTCCTCGGTGCTGCCGCACAGCGGGCAGACGCGTTGGACTGGCGTCGCGACCGGCGCCCCGGCTGCAGCCGCCTCGGCGGGCGTCGCGAACAGGTCCAGGGTGCGGCTGCAGCGCGCCCCGCTGTCGGAGGCCTTCTGCAGCGGGGCGGGCGACGACACCGCCACCACCCGCGTCGCGTCCGCCCAGCATGGCCAGAGCATCGGCCCAGCGCCCGGAGCCAGCCATACGCAAGGCATGGGTGTCAGCGCGCGCGGCTCGGCGGGCGCGACGGCCAGGCCGATCGCCCCGCAGCGGGTCTCGACCGCCAACAGCCCGCCGGGCAGCGCGCCGAGGTCGACACCGGCCGCCACGGCCAGCGCCGCGCGAATCTGCTGCAGCGTGTCGAGGCTCATGGGGTGGGCTCCTGCTGGACGATGTCAGCGCCGTCGGGCGTCCGCACCACGAGGTAGCCGCAGACCTCGCCGAGAGCCTGCTGCAGCAGCTGCATGACCACCGGCAGGCAGACGTCGGGCACGAAGGCCACGGGCAGGCTCTCCTGCCGTCGGATGGCCTGGCACAGGTCGACGACCTCGCGGGCGCCGTTCGGCCCTTCGATGGCGCGCGTCATGTAGGGCCGGGTGACGAAGCCCGTCTGACGGGCGGCCAGCTGGGCGACGACGCCGGTGACCGAGAGGTCGGTGCAGTCGAGCCGGCTGAAGGTGAGCCGCTCGAAGAGGCCCGTGAAGTCCGGATCGAGCCGGACGGTGTCCGAGGTCATCAGCTCGGCCGATGGCAACCCGAACACGAGCGGGGTGGTCTCGTCGTCTTGCTCGCGGAACACGACAAGCCGTCGAACCTCGTCTTCCCACGCCCTCGGGGCCATCGCCTTGACCACCTTGGCGCGGATGACATTGGCCGCCCGGTGGTCGTCGTCTTCCGCCGGCACATTGCCGAGGATCCGCGCCAGGACCCGGAGCCAGACCGGCGCGAGGGTGAGCGTCACCTTGCCGTCGCTCATGACCGGGCCCCGTTGATGATGCGGTACCGGAGCACCTGGCCGTAGTACGGCGCGTCGGGCTTCAGCCACTCATCGAGGTTGGCGATGAGCGACCACTCCACCCCCGGCGACTGCTGGATGACTCGGACCACCTCGGCCTTGTCGTCGCAGAGGAAGACCGTCGACCCCTGGCTGCGCAGGGCGGCCTCGGTGACCTCGGCGTCCGACGACTTGCCCAGCAGCCCGCTGATGAAGACCAGTCGGTGGTTGTGGTCGGCCGGCACCGTCGGTGCGTATCGCCACACTGCCCGTGGCGCCTCGGGACCAAGCGCGGCCCAATAGCCGTCGAAGACCTCGGCGAGCTGCGCGCCGACGTCGAGGTACTTGATGGCGCTGTCTTCGGGCGGCTCGACGACGATGAACCGCGGCCGGTCCTCTTCGACGAGCAGCCAGACGAGCTGCTCGAACCAGTACTCGTGGGGGAAGCCGGCCTGACACGCGTCGACCAGGCGCTTCCGATCGTAGCTCGGAATCGACATGAGACATCTCCTGCCCCGCTGCCCGCAGCTCGCGGCCAGCGGGGCGGTCATCAGAAGGGGACGGGATCGTCGTTGGGTGGCACCCACGCGCCCGAGGGCGCGATCGACACGAGATCCGGACCCGGGCAGATGTGCCGGGCGCCGGTCCAATACGGCTGCTCGCAGTCGGCGCAGTGCACGACGCACGGGTCGGGGTCCTCGACCGCGACCCGCGCCGCCGGCACCAGCTCCTGCAGCTCGGTGGCCGCGGCGTTGGCCACCCGCTTCGCCCAGCCGCGGCCCGGGTTCCGCTCGACCTCGACCTGGGAGAGCTCCGCGCCGTCGACGAAGACGTCGAGCCGGATGCGCGTCGAGTCCATCCAGGTCGCCACGAGCGACCACCCGGCGTTGGCGCCCTTGACCAGCACCTGCCGCCGGCCGCCGCAGGCGGTGCAGTCGGCGCCGCCGCGCGTCGCCCAGCCGAGGGTATCGAGGGCGCCGCCGAGCGCTTTGTGGTAGCGATAGCTCATGGCAGTTCCCCGCGTTCAGGGGATTGGGACGACAGCGCATCGACGGCGATCTGCAGCGCCTGCGCCTCACCGAGCGTGCACCCGAGGTGTTCGCGCATGACCCAGATGAGGGCCTTGGCGACCGTTGGAACGTCATCCGAGCCGCGCGCGATCAGGTTGCGGGCGTAGGCCCAGGCGAAAGCCTCGAGCATCGCCGACTCGACCTCGGGGCGCGGCAGCGCGACGCCGCGCGCCTTCAGCCGCCCCGAGATGGCGTTCACCGCGCCCAGCGGTGTGGTGTCGTCTTTCAGCCGCCACCAGAAGTCGCGGGCGACCTCACGGGCGATCGACCGCATCTCGTCGGTCACCTTGGCCGGCGCAGCCGGCGCAGCGGTGCCCGGGCGCTGCACGGGCGCTGCACGGGCAGCCTCCATGCCCGGGATCGGCAGCTCGGTCTGGGTCATGACGCCAGCCCCATCCGCAGCGCCGCCCGCTGCTCGTCCACGTGGGGGAAGCACGACCGGCACAGAACAGCGCCGGCCTGGATGGCCGCGAGGTCCGTCCGGTACGGGCTGAGCGTCGCCATCGAGCGCGACACCGTCCCGCAGCGCGAGAACTGCCTGTCCTCGTCGAAGACATGCAGCTTGCCGTTCGGGCTCTCCGCGAGCATGAAACCGCCGGCGCGGGCCAGCGCCGCGTGCAGATCGGGGTCGTCATGCGCCCCGCTGGATACTCGAGTTCTCATCGGGGCGCTCCTTGGAAGGCATCGCCGTGCGTCTCGAGGCAGTAGCCGACCTCGCGCATGCTCCAATCGAGCAAGTCAGCCAGGTCAGGATGCTGCTCCGCGGTCAGCGCCCACAGCCGCTCGGCCTCGGCCTCGGCGGCCTCACCGCGCAGGCCGCGGGCCGCCATATAGCGTTTCATCACCTCGCTCGGGTTCATCGCCTGCCTCTCCTCGCCCCGCGGTGGGGCATTGCATCGCTGCCGCTGCTGGTCGCACCCATGCCGGCACAGCGCGACATCACAGAAGTCATCCGTCTCGTAGACACACGCCGTCGAGACGCACAGAGCCATCAACGCCAGCCCCATGCTGGCGAGCAGCCATCGCATCGCTTTCCCCTTTCCGGCCGGGCGGCGGCGTTGGCGCCGGAGGACGACGGCGCCTGCGTCTCGGGGGGAGACTGAGGGAGGCGCCGCCGCCCGGCCGAAGTGAATCTCTAGTGAGCCAGCGCCCGCCGCACCATGGCGGTCAGGTCGGTCAACCTCACACGCACCATGGCACCCTCGGGAGGCTTCACGGTGATGACGACGCCCAGGCAGCTCGGCGCCCGGGCCACCCAGAAGGCATAGCCATCGACCTGCGCGTCTGGCTCACCCAGACCCAGCGTCGATGGCTCGACGTCGGCGCCGAACTGCATGATGTGCAGGCCGGCCGTCGTCAGCCGCCACACCTCACCGGGCAGCAGGTCGGGCGGCTGGTTGAGCGCGCCCTCGGCCTCGGCGATGGCGTGCCCCTTCAACCAGCCCGCGACCGCGCGCGCGCCGCGGTGACGTCGCACATCGAGCGGCTCGATCGCGTCGTAGACCTGGCCTGCACGATCGAGCTGGCCCACGATGGCGCCCCAGAAGGCCAGCCCCTCGAAGAAATCGTCGGTCATCATCCCCCCCGGGAGCGTTCAGCCCGCGCCCCGCTGCGCCGCCGGCGGAGCCAGCGGGACGCGGGAGCGGAGCGGAGAGCGCGTGCGTGGCGCCGGTCGCGCCGGTCGCGGCGGCGGCAGACCGAGCAGCGCGTCGATCTCGGCCAGCATCCGGTCGAAGTCCGGGCCTGAGACCGTCACCCGGGCCTCGCCCCACGGGCATGCCCGGAGCTGAGCGGCGTAGAATTCGCACATCAGCAGCGGCGGCCCCGAGACGCGCGTGGCCAGCGCGACGGGTTCGGTGATTCGCGGCGGCGCGCCGGGCGATCGGTGGGTGGCCATCATCGGGTCACCGCGGCGCGTTCGAGGGCCTCTTCGATGGTGGTGCCGAGATCGTCACGCCGGGCGACGTCTTCGAGCATCGCGATGGTCGTGGGCGACCCGCGGCTCGCTCGCAGGGCCGCCGCCCGCGCCTTGAGGTCGGCGGCGATCCGGGCGACCTCGGCGGATGTCAGGGCGATCCGGCTCCCGCCCGCGGGCTTCGCGTCGCTCACGCGGCCTCCTCGGCCGCGGCGGTCGCGGCCAGGGCCTGACGCGCGGCGAGCACCGCCGGATCGTCGCCCGGCCAGATGGGCACGTCGGCGGCGATCGGCGGGTCGAGGATGTCGTTGACGATGACTCCCAGCGCGCGAATGTCGGGGTCCTTCGCCAGCGCCGACGCGAGCGTGTGGTCGCGCAATGGCTGGCCACTCTTGCCACCTCGCGCGAAGTTGAGCGCCGAGTTGATGGTGGCCGGCGCGAGCGTAATCCCCTGCCTGGCCAGTCGAGCTGACACTTCGGCTGCTCCCCCACGGACGAGTGCGAGTTTTCTGATGTTGCGGGTCATCGGCAACTCCACGACAATCGATGGTTTAGTCACCAACAATTCTCGGTGAGCGGCCGATCATTGTCGGTGAACGACTAACCAATATCGAATAGTTGATTGGAGCGCAAGCGTTGCCTCGGCGAAAAATCGAGCCTAGTGAGTTGAGGGCTGAAATTGGTCGAATAATCGACGACAGGCGTGGGCAGTTGGGGCTGAATCAGGCAGAGCTGGCCCGCCGTGCCGAAATCGACGCCACATCCATCAGCAAGATGCTGAAGGGCGAGTACACCTTCTCGGACTACCACTTGGAGGCGTTGGCGAATGCGCTTGAGGTCAACCTCTCGCAGCTGCTGCCAGATGGGCCTCGCCCGATTGAGGCCTCATTGCTCGAGGCGGTCCGCGCCGGCGAGCCGGGCGCGGCGCTGCACGCCCTGGCCAACGCGCTCGGCCTGACGGGCCGGCAGCTCGTCAGCGCCGCCGGCTTCGCGTCCGGCAGCCGCCAGCAGATCGAGACCACGGCGGTGAGCTCAGTCGGCTGGGCGGCGGCCACCCTGGCCCGCGAGATCGCCCAGATGGTGAGCGAGCGGCCCGAGGACGCGATCCGGCTCGTCAGCTACTGGGTGCGCGACGAGGGCATGAAGACGATGCGCGTCCCCCGCGAACAGCTCGAGCCCGGGGCGTCCGACACCGATGAGCACGGAGGGTCGCGTTGACGCGCCGCAAGACCGAACGAAGCAAGCTGCGGCCCGAGATCTGGCGCAGGGTGGACGAGCGTCGGTCGGAGTTGAACCTCACCCTGGGCCGTCTGGCTGAACTGGCCGGCATCTCGGTCGGCGCCGTCAGCGGCCTGCGCAAGGGGACTCGCGCGTTCACCGACTCCGACATCGAGCGACTGGCCGACGCGCTCGAGGTGACGCCCGCCGAGCTGCTGCCCGGCGGGCCGCGACCCGAAGAGGCGCCCTTGATTGCTGCCATCCGTGATGGCGACACGGTTCAGGCCCTGCACGCGCTGGCCGATCTGCTGGGCATGACGCGCAAGGACGCCGTCCAGTTCGTGCTCGGCTTGCGGGGGATGAACGACGAGCTGCTCGGCATGGCTCAGGCGGCAGCGGGCCTCGCACGTCGTGTCGCCGATATCTTCGGCGACGACATCGAAGACGCGCGCACGCTCTTCGCACGCTGGGGGGTCGAGGCGCACACGGCACAGCGCAGGCCGGTGCGGTCGCGCGCGGACAGTGAACGTGTGCTTCGGATCGGCCTGCGCGTGTTCGACTTCAAGCCGGTGAAACGGTTGCTGACCAGCGCCGCCAACTTCGCGGACGACGATGCCGAGTTGAGGGCGATCTGCGAGGCCGCGATCCTCTCGGCGCTCGAGGCCAGCGCCGAGGTCGACTGCACCAACTTCGTCGAGACGTTCACCCCGCGGCAGAGCAAGGCCATCACTCTCAGGGTCGTCGCGACACCGAACCAGCTCCGCCGGTTTCGGCACCTCATCGCCCGGAGCGCGAACAACGCCGCCCACAAGGACAAGCCGGTCGCGTTCCAGTTGCTGCTGGCGCTGGACGTGAGCCCGGACACCCGCCCCTGACCCCACCGACAGCCGCCGTAGACAATTCCGCTGTCAGGGAGCGTCACAAAAAAATCCTCGGGCGGTCGAACGCCGGATTTTTGGCACGATTCCTGTTTGGTGGGTCTGGCACTTAGTGTTCGGAACACATTGCGTCGTCGTGTGGGATGTGCAGATGTGAACTCCTCCCCCCCCTATACATGTATTTTGCGTGAGTGCGTGAGTGCAGATCCCGCGCGACCCGATAGCGAAATTGGGGGGGGGGGGCTCTGAAACCCGCTGCTGGAGCCATGTTCTCACGTGTCCGCGCGTTTGACCGGATTTCCCAGACGGGGGCGCGTGCCTGAGCGTTGCTGGGAGTGCAACTCTTTTCTGCTAGAAGATATAGAGGCGGAGCCTACGCCGAGGGGGGAGTCGGCGCAGGCCCCTGGGTGGGGTCGAGGCCGGTCGGCCTCAGAGGATGTGGCGGACGAACTGCGCCATGAGCCAGCAGACGGCGACGAAGGCCAGCGCGTCGGGCCAGGTCATCGCCCGAACCGCTCGCGGGCGGTCTGACGCCAGAGGCGAACGCCCTCGAGCAGCTGCGCTTCGAGCCAGTCGAGGGCCGTCTTGGCCCGCTGCTCGCCCTCGTCCGCGGCGCCCCGCTGGCTCGCCGGCGGCGCACCGGGGCGGTCGGCGGTCGACGCCTGCTCTTCGGCGCCCCGCTGGCCCGCCGGCGGCGCACCGGGGCAGCCGTACGTGTCGCCCGGGTAGCCCTCGGCGCCCCGCTGGCTCGCCGGCGGCGCACCGGGGCGGCCATCGTCCCCGCTGCAGGCGGCGTGGTGGCGCATGCCCCCGACGAGGTCGCAGATCGCCACGCGGTGCTTGCCGGGGTTGTCGCCCTCGATGCCGAGCAGGTAGTCGGCGGTGACCTCGAGCACGGCGCGGTAGAGCGCGTCCTCGGTCGGCGCGTCGTGCAGCCGGGCCAGCTCGTCGTCGAGCAGCAGCGGGTGCGACAGCCCGTGCGGGTGGGTGGCGGCGACGGCCAGCACCAGCATCGCGACGCTGTGCTGCTCGCGCACGAGCCGGCGCCGCACGTTGACGACCAGGGCCGGGTCGATCGGTGGCTTGAGCGTGAAGCGCTCGGGGACCGGCACCCGCATCCGCCGCCGCAGGCGGCGCCGGCCGGGCCGACGCAGGTCGAGGTGAATCGAGATGGACTTGGCGATCATGGCGGGCCTCCGGGTCGGGTGTGCAAGGTGCCGCTCGGCACCCCCGGAGCCTGCCGTGTCGCATCGAAGCGCCCGCAACCCTTGATGGTCTCTCGAAGCGCCAGACGATGCTCTGAGCGCGCCATCTACCCGGTCGCTACCCGGTTGCCTACCCGGTCGCCTACTCGGTGGCTACTCGGTTGCTACCCGGTCGCTACCCGGTTGCTACTCGGTTCGGCGCGCGGAGGTACCCGATGGACAGCAGACGAGAGTTCGACGCGACGTGGCTCGGCAAGGCCCGTACCAACACCGGCACCTACGATCTGACCCGGCTGCCGGGTGATCTGGTGGTGCAGATCGAGCCCGACAGCGAAGAGGCGATGACCCTGCGGCCGCTGCTGCGTGCAGCCGGCGCGTTGAGCGGCGATGTGGCGCGCTTGATGGAGGGCGAGCCGGTGCGGCTCGACGCGCTGCTCGGCGTGGAGCTCGTCGCGCACCACCTGCGCTCCGAGGCCCGCCTCGTCGAGTGGCTGGCCGGCGTCGAAGAGCCGGCCGAGTCGACGGCCGAGGCGGCGCCGGCGGAGACGACGGGCGAGGCGATGCTGCGGGCGGCGGGGTGGACGGGGCCGATCATCCGGCCGGACGGTCGGCGCGTCCCGGTGGCGGAGGCCTCGGGCAGCGGGGCGGTCCGCGGCGAGGGCGAGCACGCCGGCGAGGACGACACCGGCGACGACGACGGATTCGCCGACCCGGGCGACGAGCTGCCGTGGCCCGAGGAGTGGGACGCGGAGCCGGCGCGGGAGGCGCGGGCGTTCACCACGTTCTTCGGCACGGTGGAGGGGCCGTTTGCCGAGTACGACGAGCAGGAGCGGCCGTTGATGGAGGTCTACACCGCGACGCAGAAGCGCAGCTCGGTGGACGGCAAGCGGCGGATGGTGGCCGACGTGCTCGTCGATCTGCACCCGGCCGACATCGGGCGGTCGGCGCTGATGCACATGCTCGAGCCGGGGCGCTACGTGCTCATCCTGCGCAAGGCCAACGGGCGGCTGCGGACGATGCCGTTCGCGTTCGGTGGCCGCGGCGGTCGGCCGCCTGCAGCCGGCGAGCAGAAGCCGCGTCGGCGCTCGGTCAGCGCCGCGGCGCTGCGCATGGCCCGGGAGAGCGACCAGGTGGAGATCGCCCGGCTGACCAAGGCGATCGAGCGGTCGGAGGCGCGCAACGACAAGCTCGTCGAGCAGCTCGACGCGCTGCGCGAGAAGCGCCACGAGGAGCGCATGGCCTACATCGCCAAGATGTCCGAGGGCGTCACCCAGGAGGACCTCGTCGACGCGGTGGTCGACGCGCTCGAGGAGCGCGCCGAGGACGAGCCGCAGTCGATGATGGGCGAGGCCAAGGATCTCTTCCTCGCGCTGCAGGGCGGCGGCGGTGGCGGCGGGCTGTTCGGAGGTGCGCGATGAGCCGCCGACCGAGCCTGCGGGCGCAGCTGCGTGACGCGCTCGAGCGCGGCGCCGTGCTCGAGAGCATGAACGAGACGCTGCGCACCATGGTCCGCGAGACCGTCGAGGCCTGCGACGCCGAGCGCCGGCGCCTGAAGGCCTGGCTGGCGGTGTCGACGACGGCGCACATCGCCTGGATCGTCTGGGCGGTCTGGCCCGGTTGACGGCGCCTCGATAGCGCCTGCCATCGTCGGCGCATGCCACCGCCCGCCCTCTCGTCGTTGCGCGTCGTCCGGCTGCCCGGCCGGTCGCCCGAGTTCACCCGCCGCATCGTCGCCGCCCTCGGCCGGCTCTACGGCAACCACCCGCTCATGCGCTACATCGCGGTGCACCACGTCGGCGCCGACAGCACGCTGCCGGCGGTCGAGCAGGCGCGGCGGGTTCACCGCTGGGTCCGCGACCACCACCGCTTCGTGCTCGAGGCCGGCGAGCAGGTGCAGACGCCGGCCCGGACCATCATCTGGGGCTATGGCGACTGCGACGACCTCTCGGCGCTGGTCGCGGCGCTGTTGACGGCGCTGCGCATCGAGTGGCGGGCGATGTTGCTGGCCTACGCCACGCCGACGGGCCCCAAGCCGTTCCACATCTGGATCCAGGCGATGATCGACGGGCGCTGGGTCGACATGGAGGTCAGCGACCCGACGGCGCGCTTCGGCGAGGCGCCGGCGGCGATCATGGCTCGGCGGCGGGTGGCGTTCTGATGGCGCCCCGCTGCACGCAGCTCGGGGTCAGCGGGGCGCCGATTTTCTGGTTGCTGGCGTCTCGAAGCGCCGCGGCACAGTGGTCCTCGTGAGCAGCGACGGACTCATCGCAGACGCGCAGCGCCAGGGTCGACAGCGGGTGACCGCGGTCATCCTCGACGCCGATCGGACCGAGCGGGCCTACCGCCGGCTCGCGTCGATGTGGCGGGCGCTGGCCGAGGAACACGACGGGGCCTGGTGGCAGCGCGCGTCGCTGCGTGCCCGGGCCGCGTGGTCCATCGGTCGCGCCGACGAGCTGCGGCGGCTGCGGGACCGGCTCTATCGGGTCATGGACACCTACCTCGGCGGCGCCGAGGGGCGGGTGACCGATGGCCTGGGGGCGGTGCAGGCCGGCGTGCTCGTGCTCGCGGGCGTAGCTATCGCCTCGCTCTCGGGCGCGTCGGCCTTCATCGCCGACCGCTGGCGCGATGTCGAGGTCGAGCGGGCGAAGGCCGCCGAGATGGCGGCGCTCTCCACGGCTCTGGAGGCCGCTGAGACGCCCGAGGAGCGCCGAAAAGTCCTCGGCATAGCCCAGACCATCGCCGAGAGCCGTCCGGGCGACAGCAGCGATTCTGGGGCGAAGTTGGCCCTGCTGCTGGTGGCCGGTCTGCTGGTGGCCGTCGAGCTGCGTCGAAGGGGGCGGATCTGAATGCTGCTCGCCCCGCTGGGGGTCGGCGACGACCTCGACGACGACGCGTTCGACGACCTCGTCCGGCGCGCGGAGCGCTTCTGGCACCACTTCACGTGGGGCCGGCGGCGGCGCCGGCGGCGGCGGATGCTGGTCAGCGACGGGGCGCCGTCGGTGCTCGTCGACCTGGCGCCGTTCTACGGGGTCGAGCTGCTCGGCGAGCCGGACTGGTGGGGCCCACGGGGCCTGGTGCTGTGCTGCGACCCCGAGGGGCGGCGGCTGTATCTGGCCGCGCCCAAGTCGGGGTTCTCGCCGCCCGACGAGATGGTGTGGGGGCTGCCGATCGCGGCCATCCACTACCGGGTGAAGAAGGGGGCGCAGCTCGCGACGTGGCGGCACCCCTTCGACGCGCCGCTGCCGCGGCTGTCGCTGGCGGCGGATGACATGCCGGTGTTCGTCGGCGGTGGCTACGAAGTGACGTGGAAGGGGATCGAGCGATGAAGCTGGACGCGGTGAAGCCGAACACGGTGGTCAAGGTGAAGACGGCGAGCGGCCTGCGCAGCGGGCGCTTCGTGCGCCTCACCGACGACGGCGGCGTCTGCGTCAAGCTGTACAAGAAGGGCGCTCGCCCCCCGCGGCTCAACAAGAACGCGACGGTCGTCGACCCGGCCGATCTGGCCGAGGTGGGAGGCGAGGCCTTCAAGAGCAAGGCCCGCCGCAAGAAGCCGAAGAAGACCCGGCCCAACCCGGGCCGGGCTCGCAAGACGTCGGCGCCGAAGCGCCGCAAGACCCAGCGGGCTGGCGGCGGCCGGTCGAGCACCTCTCGCAAGACGTCCAGCTCGTCCGGTCGCCGCCGGGCCCGAACCACGCGCAAGAACCCGGCGGTCTCGTTCCCCGGCGGCTGCTCGCTCGGCGACTACGTCGTGCTGAGCGCCGACGGCCGGGCCCTGGCCACGCCCAAGGTGTTCAGCCGCAAGGCCGACGCCATGAGCTACGCCGAGGGCAAGGACGCCAGCGGCAAGCGGGTGCTCGTCGCCGAGGTGATCGCCCACGGGGAGTGAGGTCGAGATGCCGGCGGAGACGCTGATCGTCAACGGACCGCGACGCCGCAAGCCGTCGCGGGTGAAGAGGAGTGGCGCCATGGCGCTCAAGAAGCGAACCACGCGGCGGCGGTCGACCACGACTCGCCGCAACCCGACCCGGCGCCGGACGACCAGCCGCCGTCGCACCACCCGCCGGCGCCCGCGCCGCACCCGCCGCAACCCGGGCGGGCTGATGCAGATCGCCGGCGAGCTGCTGCTCGCGCTGATCGCGGGCGGTGTGATGTCGAAGATCGAGCGCGAGCAGCCCGAGTGGTGGCGCAAGCTGTCGCCGATGATGAAGATCGGCGGCTTGTGCGTGGCCGCGGTCATGGCCAAGCGCAAGGGCTACGTCGAGCTGGCCGGCGCCTGCGCTGGCTTCGCGGCGGTCTACATCGAGCGCGAGTGGGCCGACAAGGGCCAGAAGAAGGCCGCGCAGAAGGTCATCGAGGCCGCCAACAAGGGCGAGGGCGGCTCGGGCCTGGGTGATGTCTTCGCCGCCGAGGTCAGCGACGCCGAGATGCGCGACGCGGTCGACCGGCTCGAGGCCATCGCCGACGAGGCCGAGGCCTACGACGACGCCGCGGGCCTCGGCGTGCTGCACGTCGACGAGCCGCCGCTCGGCGACATCCAGTTCGACGAGCGGTTCGCCGCCTGACGCAAACCCATAGCCGACAGCGCCCCGCTGCGCCGAGCTCGGCGTAGCGGGGCGCGAACACGACCCGAACACCAACCGCTCGCGGCGACGCCCGGGCCCGGATCATGGAGACACCATGGCCACCATCTACGACGAGATCGACGAGGCGCAGGACCTCGCCGCTCTGGGCAACATGCCCAACCTGGCCAAGCTCGCGATGCTCGCCCGCGGTCAGGTCCTGCGGGGGCAGGAGGTGCCGAGCGCGCTGCGGGCCCAGCTGCAGCAGGGCCTCGTGCTCGGCCGCAAGAACTGCAAGGGCGTCTCGGGCGGCAAGCGCCCGACGGTGACGCTCGACGACGTGCTGTACTTCGTCCGGCGGGTGCCGGCCGGCACCTACGCCAAGGGCCACACGTTCGCGTTCTTCCACGTGGGCCAGGGCAACGACCGCAGCGCCGCCGGCTACAACGCCGACCCGCTCAACCCCGACGCGAACCGGATCGACCTGTCGACGACCAACCTCGAGGAAAACGGCACCCTCACCGCGGGGTCGGTCTTCCGGGTGCACGACCTGGGGCTCGAGGCCGAGGGCGACCAGCCCGAAGACATCGTCGAGACCCTGGGGCTCTCGCTGTTCCTCGAATGGCAGGAGAACAACGCGGTCGACAAGATCCCGTTCAACCTCGCCGCCTACCACCCGCTGCGCTACCGCATCGAGGGCAACGGCGCCGGCGCGGTCGAGCGGCGGGTGCGCTGGCGCGGCCCGCGCATCGGCAGCCGCGGTCGGGGCGGCCGGGCGCTGTTCACCATCGAGGGCGCCCAGAAGACCGCCGACCGCGGTCGACTGGTCGCGCGGGTGGTCCGGCCCTTCGTCATCAAGAACGGCGATCTGCTGATCCGCTCCGAGCTGTACGGCAAGCACCGCAAGTTCACCTGAGGCGACGCGCCGTGTCCCGGTGACGGCCTGGCGCCGCACCGGGGCGCTCCGAAGACCCAGACCACCCGGCCGAGGGGGCGACGATGTGTGACAAGAGAGGCCCGCGCACGGTGAAGATCGGCAATCGCACGCTGGTCGAGCTGCCCGAAGAGCGGGTGGTTGTGGTGCCGATCAACGTCAGCCGCATCCCCGGTGGCGAGTTCGCCGACGGCGGCGGCCTGACGCTGTTCCGGGCGATGGAGGACATGCGGGTCCAGCGCATCACGGTGACCGACACCGCGATGCATGGGCGGCGCTCCTACCAGCTGGCCTGGACCGACGGCACCGACGCGAACCGCACCTTCGTCGCGTTCAACGGCGATGACGGCGGGGTGGTCGAGTACCCCCAGGCCGACGCGCTGTACAGCAGCGCCGAGCACCAGTTGACCGCGGCGCCGGGGCTCGTCTTCCCCAAGCACGTGCAGCGGCAGTTCAAGGTGTTTCACCTGCCCGGATGGGGGCCGGTCGGCTACACGGTGCGCCTGACGCTGGTCTATCGACCGCTGATCCTGGCGGCCTGATGCTCGAGCATCGCCATGGCTCCCGGGATGTGTCTGCGGGCAAGACCACCATCGCCGACGTCACCGTCGCCGGGCAGCACCCCCGGCTGCGGCTGCGGTCGGACCAGCCGTGCATCGCGCGGGTCTTCGTCAAGGGCGCGGCCGGCGACGAGCTGCTCGAAGAGGTCGCCCTCGTCGCGCTCGTGACCCGCGGGGTCGCGCTGCCGGCGACGCTCGGCGGGCTCGGCTTGAAGGTCAACGTCGAGGCGAACGCGCCCTGCACTGTCTTTCACGAGGTGACGTGGTGGAACGGCTGAGGCGACTCATCGGTCGTCGCCCGTGGGTGGCGGCGGCGCTCGGCCTCGCGACCGTGGTCGCGATGACCGGCAGCCTCGGGACGCGTTACCCGGCTCACCCGGCGGGCGCCTACGGCCCGGTCTGGAAGGGCCGCCGCCCGCCCGGCCTGCCCGGCTCGGCCCGACGCTGCGGCGACAAAGGATCGGCCGCGGCCTTCATCGTGCGCGCCGCGGCGCGCACGGGGCTCGGTGACACCTTCGTCGACTGGTGCCTGAGCATCGCGGTCACCGAGTCGGGTGTGATGCTCGCCCGGCCCGCCAACAACTTCGACGCGCGCCCGCCTCACCAGCGCGGCGGGGCTGCGCTCATCACAGCCTGGGGTGTCTACCAGTGGAACGCACCCGCAGGGTGGCATGCCACCCACATGGCTGACATCGGCATCGCTGGCGTGCGGGTGCCTGGGGGCCGCGACTGGCGACCCTGGCAGGACTCGCTCGCCGACGAGGTCGGCCGCCCAATCGAGATGTACCGCCAGATCTGGCGGTGGGTGCTCGAGCACGGCGGCAGCGAGAGGGACGCCGCTCGAGGCTGCCGCGTATGGCATGCCCAGAGCGGCACGGGGAAGCGATATCTGGCAGCGGGCGCCGCTCGAGGATGGCCCGCCGCCTGGACCGGAGTCGCCGGCGATCTGCGAGCGCGGATCGACCGACATCACAGGGGAGTCGTCTGAATGGCGCAGCAGCAGACCGAAGAGCAGCTCCACGAGCTGGCGTGCATCAAGGCGAAGTGGACGCCGCTCGAGGGCCTCAGCCGCCCGCGGACGGTGATCGTCGAGAACGATACGGCCGACGTCGTCCGCATCGGCTGGACCCTCGACGCCCAAGGGAACCCGGTCGCCGCCTGCCGGCTCAAGCCGGGCGAGCGCCGCAACTTCGGGTTCGCGGTCGGCTGGGGCCCATCGGCCCTGTACGCCTTCACCGACGAGGCCGGCACGCTGTGGGTCGAGGAGTCACAGCACGAGCGGGCCGTCATCGAGGCCGCCAACCCGGGGCAGGCGCCGCAGCCGAAGCGCAAGACGGCGGCGATCTTCAAGCTGCCGGCGCCGGCGGCCACCGACTTCACCACCGTGCACGCCGCGCACAACGCCGCGGCCGGGGTCGTCTGGCCGGCGCCAGTGGGCGCGCTGCCCGAGCCGCGCAACGTCGTCCTCTCGTTCGACGCGGCCTGGACCGGCGGCGCGGTGAAGGTCACCGGCGTCGACCAGTACGGCGTCCCCGCCGTCGAGTCGGTCGTGCCGCCGGGCGGTGGTGGCACCACGCCGACCGTCGCGGTCTTCGCCGAGGTGCACAGCCTCGTGCAGAACAACGTCGGTGTCGGCACCGCCTCGGCCGGCATCGGCCGCAAGCTGGGGGTCACCACCCCCGACGGTGACCTGGCCTCGACCGGCGAGGTGATGGGCTTCTTCGGCGGCGTCCTGGTCAGCGACGTGGTCGTCGACGCGGTGCACGACGCCTTCGAGGTGCCACCGGGCACCGCGCTCGACGGCGCGACCGATCTGGTCGTCGTCTGCGGGCACTACCACAACCACGCCTGAGCGCCCCGCTGGGTGCTCGAGCAGACACTGGGACGGAGGTCGGACGGTGATTCACGACGATAGCCTGGGGTTCAACCCCTTCTCGGCCGACGACTGGCGCGGTGTCGCCAACGCCGGCGCCGGCTTCGTGGAGGCGGCCGCCGGTGTCGCCGACGACTTCGACGTCCCGGGGGCGGGCACCGTCCGCAAGGGGGCGCGCAAGGTCAAGAACGCGACCCGCAAGCGCCCGCGGAAGCGAAAGACCAGGCCGCCGTCCCGCGAGGCGATCCGCGCCCGCCGGGTGCAGATCATCCGCCTGATGGCCGCCAGCCGCAGCAGCGCCGCGTGCAAGCGCGTGGTCGCCGCTGAGCGGGCCCGGGATGGCTCGAACAAGGCCCTGTGGTCGGCCGGGTTCGAGCGGGTCATCACCGGCACCTGCGCCCGCAAGCCGGGCGGCAAGCGGACCTCGGCCAAGCCGCCGACCGGCCGCAAGACCAAGGGCGTGCGCAAGCCGGGCCGCCGCAGAGCGCCGGCGCCGGCGCCGACGCCGGCGTCGGCGGGCGGCATGAGCACGCTGACCAAGGTCGCCCTCGCCGCGGGTGTGGTCTACGGCGCCCGCGAACTCGGGGTCATCTGATGTCGGCTGCAGCCCGGGCCTACAACGGCCAGATCGGCCGCCGCTTCGGCGTCCGGCCGCGTGGCGGCGTCGACCTCGGCGGCGCGCTCTTCGTCGAGTGGACCCGGAACCTGCAGCGGGTGCTCACGCCCCAGCTCGTCGACGGCAAATTCGGGCCGAAGACCATCGCGGCCGCCTGGCGTGAGCTGCGCAGCGACCGCCAGGGCCTCGCCGCCGAGATTCGGGGGGTCGTCGACCTGTCGAACGCCCGAACCAACCCCGCCCCTCGAGGGGCACCCGTAGTCGCGATCCCGCCGGCGCCGCCGGCACCCAAGAAGCGAGGCCGCGGCGCGTTGCTCGCCGCGACCCTCCTCATCGGTCTCACCCCGCCCGGCCGCCAGTGGGTGCGCGGGCTTGTCGCCGGCCTCATGGACGGCATTCGCAAGAGAAGGAGCTCGTCATGAGCCAGCAGAGCCACAAGACGGTCAACGGCGGCGCCGACGCCTGGAGCGGCGCGCCCGTCGATCTGGGCTTCCTCGCCGAGTCGATCATCCTGCGCAACACCAGCGCCAACCCGGCGAAGATCCGGTTCGGTGCCGACGGCGACGAGGTGCTGACCCTCGACGCCGCCGGCGGCGAGCTGGACGTCGTCCAGCAGCGGTTCCCCCTGCGGGCCGACCGGGTGCAGATCATCGACGCCTTCGGCGACGGCGGCGCCGTGGCCGTCGAGATCCTCGCCGCCGAGCGGGGGGACCTGGCGGTCTTCCCCCGGGGGCCCCAGGGCCCGGCCGGCCCGGCGGGTGCGGCCGGTCCCGCCGGCGCTGCAGGGGCGGCCGGCGCTGCCGGCCCCGCCGGTGCGGTCGGCCCGGCCGGTCCCGCCGGCCCCGCGGGCCCCGCCGGGCCGGCGCCGAGCGCGGGGCTGGTGTCGGTGGTCTTCATCGGGCAGCTGCTCGGCGACCTGGCTGTCGCCGGCACCGCCGACGAGGTCCTGGCCTTCGACTCCGAGATCCGGGACACGGACAACCGCTACGACACCGTCTCCGGCGTCTTCACCGCCGGCGTCGGCGCCGACTACCGCTTCGTCGGCAAGGCATACGACACCGGCAACAGCAACGACGCGGCGCTGACGCTCGAGATCAGCACCGACGGCGGCGCCACCTGGACCGAGGTCGCCCGCGGCAGCGTCAGCGCCGGGTCGACCAACTCGACGTCGGGCCTCAACTGGGTGCAGGCGCTCAACGCCGGCAACCAGGCCCGCTTCAAGGTGGACAACGTCGACGGCACCGCCATCACCGTCCGCGGCGCGACCGCCGCCGGCTTCAACGCCACCCACGCCTACATCGAGCAGATCACCACCTGATTCTGCCCCGCTGCGTCGCCGGCGACGCAGCGGGACGCTCTCGCCGATTCAATTCCGCCCCGCTGCGCCCAGCTGGCCGCAGCGGGGCGCTCGCGGCCCTTGGGGGGAACCATGGACCCGTGTGATCAGATCGCCCAGGTGGCGATGACGTACGACCTGCGCACGCTCGTCGCCCTGCGCGCCGCCTGCAGGCGCATGCCCGACCTCGAGGGGGCCTCCGAGCGCGCCCAGCTGCTGCTGCTGCTCGCCGTCGCCTCTGACGCTGGCATCGACGCCGACGTCGCCCTCGCCATCGCCCAGGCCGGCGGGCTCGAGCACAACACCGCCCTCGAGTTCGTCGCCAACCTCGGCGACGAGAGCCCCGACGCCCGGCTGCAGCGCGCCCTCGAGGCGGCGTGAGGTGGTGGGGGCGGCTGCGCCTCTGGTGGTACCTGCAGGTCGGCGCGGTCGAAGCCCGTGTTCGGAAGTCGTCAGTGGGCACAGTCATCAGGTGCCAGCTACGATGGAGCGCCACCCGCTGGGTGGACGTGGTCGTCGACACCCCGCGACGGGCGTGGGTGGTCAAGATGGGGCCGCTGCGCGGCCAGGGGGGGATCGAATGGGCACGAAGCCCTCGAAGCCGGCGCAGGCCTCCGAGCGGCGCCATTGCATCCAGTGCGGGGCGGCGCTCGCCCGCCGGCGCCGGAAGACGTTCACCGGGTACTGCGGCAGCTGCTACCGCTCGAGGCCGATCGACGCGAAAGCGGGGGGCGCGCGGGCGCTGACCCCGGAACGCCGCATTCAACTCACTCGCATGTCAGAGGCGCTGGGGGCCGAGGGCCGGCTCTCACTGCCCGTGCCCGAGCTGCTCGAGCTGCTCGCGGCGACGCTGCCGCTGCGGGCGGCCAACGACGACGTCGAAGTCGGGGCGTAGCACCGTCGCGGGCCCGTCGCGGGGCCGAGGCGGGCCCGAGGCGGGCAGGGGTGGGGCCCGTCGCGGGTCCGCTGCGGGCAGGGGTGGGGCAAGGGTGGGGCCCGTCGCGGGTCCCGTCGCGGGCCCGCTGCGGGCAGGGGTGGGCAAGGGTGGGGCCCGTCGCGGGCTCGATGCGGGGCGCCCCGCTGGGCTCGATCGCGGGGCAGCGGGGCGCGAATCAGGTGTCGGATGGACGCCGCACCCACTCCGGGTGGTAGTCCGAGCCAGCCTGCAGCGCCTCGGGCGGGCAGTCGACGCCACCCAGACGGCTGATCGCGGCAGCGATGTCTTCTGCACAGATGCCATCGCGACGCGCCCCGAGGGGCGTGTCGCCTCGAGTCTCCCAATGGCTAATCGCGCTTCTGTCGAGACCCAACTCGCGGGCGACAGCTGCTTTGGTGAGGTTGGCGATGCCGCAGGCGGCGTTCAGTCGCCAACGACGTTCGTCTGCTGGGGCCATGTCACGCATGGCCGTACTGTCGCAGAATTCGAGGGGCGCTACAACGGTGTTGACACCCGGCCGGGCGTCAACGATGCTGCCATGAGAAGGGGCGACGCCATCCCGTTCAAGAAGCGGCGCCGCCCCAAGCACAACCGCCGCCGGATGGCGGCAGGAGGCGCAGCGATGATGCCCGATCGAGACACGCAGAACCAGCACAACGACGCGCTGGTGAACTTCATGACGATGGTGATGACCGAGATCCCGATGGCGCGCTGGCGGACGTTGGTGTGGCAGACGCTCGATGGTGGGCAGGTGCACTGGCACGCTGCAGGCGACGTGGGACCGAGCGCGATCGAGGTCTCGTGGACGCCCGGCCTCGACGAATCGTGGTGGCTGCAGGTCGCGCTCGAGGGCTTCAGCATCGACCCGTTCACCGGCGCCTCGCTCGAGGCGGCCGTCACCCAGCTCCGCGCCGGCGTGACCCCGCTGGCGGCCCTCGTGGAGCTCGACGCGCCGAGCTGCAGCGGGCGCGTTCGAAAAGGCGCCTGATGACTCCGTGGCACGTAGCGGGCACTTAACGCAAAATGGGCTGTATGCCTTGCCCCGTAAGGGTTGCCGGCTTTCGGGTAAGTGCCCCGCTGTGGCCGACAACCCATAGCGGGACGCTCCAGCGGGGCGCGGCGTCCTGCCAATAAAAAACCCGCTGGCCGAGACTGGCAGCGGGTTTCGCGCGTTGTGCCCAGGGGCGGATTCGAACCACCGACACGCGGATTTTCAGATCCCGTGTCGCACGCTGGAAACGTAAGCCAGACGGGCGCTGGCGTCAAGGGCCAAAAAGCTTGCCCCGTATTTGCCCCAGGTTCTGCCCTATTGGTCGAGGCCCGACTTCTCGTGCAGGCGCTTGGCCACGCGCAAGACCTCATCGCCGACGTGAAGCCCACCACCACCACCGAGCGCCTCCTGCTGTTCACGGTGCGGCAGCTCGTGGCCGCCGGCGAAGGCCTTGCCGCCGTGCTTCCGCCTGAAGGCGACGAGCAGGCGTAGCCCACCGCGATTGCGGTGGGCGTCTTTCATGTGGGCAAATGTGGGCACGCCTTCCTCAGGTGCGGCTACTTGCGCGGCGGGTTGTTGCCGCGACCACCACCGGAGGGCTTGCCCGTCGTGCTTGGGCCATTGGGCGGACGAGGGCGACCGCCCCCGCCTCCACCACCACCGCGACCCCCACGACCACCTTTGCCGCCACCACTGTTCTTGCCCATGCTCGTCTCTCCCGTTTCGGCTGGGCAGATGCCCAGCACAGCTATTGCGATTCCCGCTGGCCAGCACGGCGTAGCGGACCTCGTTGAGGGACGGTGCGCTCCGATCACGCACTGTCAAGGGCATGGTCAGTGGATTGTACGATTTGTTCTCGGGTGCCGTGGAGATCTCGTCGTATCCACCTACTCCTGGCTGAGGTGCATCAACTCGTCGAGCAACACGCGCCTACGACCATTCCTGCCCGGCTTGAACGCTATCAGGTCGTGCTCGCGAATCAGGAGCTTGGTTCCGGTGATGCGGTGTGCGAGTTGGCCATCGTCCAGCAGGTGCACGACGTTGTCACCCGAGATGTTGAGCACGCGGGCGCCTTGCTTTCGGATTTCACACCTTCGGTCCAGCATGCGCCAAGACAGGCATGCTGCCGCTTTGAGTGCTCCGTCTTGGTGGACGGTGAGCGCTGTAGTATCTGCTCGCTCCTTTGGCTTCTAGTGCTACCAAGCGCAGCCAGACACTTCTTCGTTCCTCGTCTTCGCCGTTGATGGCCTGCATGACCATGGCAATGAACTCATTCTCATTAGGCGTCACGATTATACTCCCCCCGGAATCGGTCGCCGGCCCCCATGTGCTCTCTTGCAAAAGGGGGTCATATCACGTTGCTTCCTCAGCAATCCCATGGCTCCATACGTCGTCAGAACATGCCGAACTGTAGCCAGATAAGGTGCAGCCACCGCCAGAATGGTTGCCTGGGCCTTCCTGTCCCATCGGCCACGCCTGGGGCTCTCTATACACAGGACGGCGATCGTATTTGCGTCCACATTGACCCAGGCGTTGCCGCTGAGCCTAGGGTCGTTTAGAGCCTTGATTTGCGTAACGAACGCGGCCCCATATCGAGTACGGAGCCTCTTGTCTCTCTTCCACAGCTTTCTCCAGCGTTGAGAAACACAGTCATGCTCCGTCCATTCCCGAACATCCGGTATTACCTTGCAATCGTCTTTGTAGGGGCGCCAGAACGCAAGCCTCGCAGGAGGAAATGGAACCTCTTCATCGGACTCATCCAGAGTGTAGACCTTGAGAGGTCTCTCGGTCGTCCTCGCAATCACACGAGCAGAAGCGACAGTTTCAGCCGTAGGGCCTCGCATGAGGAGGTGGGCCTCAATATCGAAGGAGTCGTCCTCCTGTTGGGGCGATCCAGCAAGCGCATTCATTGCAATCACTACATCGTCAACGAGTGCACTTAGAAGTGCGTCGAGCCCTTCCTCAATGTACTCAACAGCCTTATCCAGATTGATGGTCTTTGTGCTGCGGAGAGCTGCGTGGCATGAAGCGAGACCTTTGTAGATGTCGCTCAGCGCCAACCCAAGATACAAGCCACGCTGCCGGATCACCCCTTCAACCGCTTGCCGATGTTCTAGCCCACGAGTGCTCCGGAGATCTTCGAGAGCCTGTTCAGTTGCAGCAAGCTGTTGGCGTAGCTGATCGTTGTCCTGTTTGCTCGACTGTAGGGCTCCCCTCAAGCTTTCAATCTCCGACTTGTCGGCGTCGAACGCGTACGATACCAAGCCCGAAACAACTCCCGCCCCTGCTGCGAGAAGGGTCGCCGCCCAGACAGGCAAGACGCCATTGTGAGCCGCGATCGCGCTCGGCACAGTAGCAGCGGACGCAGTAATGAAACCCTGTCGAATACAGTGTTTAACCGTGCGCAATCGACAACCTCCAATTCCTGCGCTCGCGTATGCCGCGAAACTGAAACTGGGGCTATATACAGCGTATATCTGCGTTCGGCAACGGGAACTCATGCTCTTGACCGCTGAAGTCGGCGCGCTATCGTTGTACTGCTAATCAGAGCCGTTCGGCTCATCAAGGGCAGCACATTTCCACGGGCATAGGAGTTCTCCACAATGCGACCGCTCACAAAGAGAATCGAACATCTCGTCGTACTGCTGTGCTTCAGATACCTGAAGCGGCGCCTTGCTGGCCTCGACTTGGAAGGCGACCTCAAGGTGAAGTTGTTCGACTTTCGCCTATTTCCCGCAATGAAGCCTGAGCGCCGACTGGCGGTGACCGCAGACGAGCAGTTCATATCGATACTGGCCACGCCTTTGGCCCTATTCCTGATTCTTCGTTCTCTCAGGTATCTTCCCGTTGGAGTAGCGACGATCGCGGTCGTTACACGGGTTCGGTGGATCAAGAATGCAGGCGTGCTGCCAAGGCTTGCTTGGGACTGATGGGCAGAGATCGACGTACGTGCTCCTGAGCCGAAGAACTGCACGGACACCACCTCGATCAATGCCGACAATTCGGCAGTATCGACCATCGTACGGATCCAACTGAGGGCTGGCAACTCCAGATCGTTGTTCAAGTCCTTCCAAGAAACGGGACTTGGCGAGTATTTGTTCGGCGGATGGCCCAAGATAGGTGCTTCTACATAACCACCGCGCTGGCTTCTCCAGCGCTCTTTTCATTGTGCCGTCGACTTCCACTTGCACCTGCATCGTCGTAGATTGCCCCCAATGAAGTTCTTCAATGTCGCCGGCCCTTGCGACCCTCGGTTCCACTACATGATTCCGGCAAGCCCTCGATTGCCGGAAGCGCCCAAGCTCATTGGTGAGGGCGCGTACTTCGCGATTCACGCGCCGCGCCAGACGGGCAAGACCACGACGTTGCGGGCGTTGGCGGCACAGTTGACGGCGCAGGGCACGTACGCGGCGCTGTACTTCTCCTGCGAGACGGTGCGCGTGGCCAAGGACGTTGAGCAGGTGCAAACCGCCCTGCTCAACGTGATGCGCACACGAGCCGCGCGCCAGCTGCCCGACGATTGCCAGCCGCCATCCTCATGGCCCCACGCGACCCCTCTGGCGCTGCTCTCCGCCGGGCTTTCGGCATGGTGCGAGGCCTCGGCCCGGCCGCTCGTGCTGTTCTTCGACGAGGTGGATGTGCTCACCGGGGATGCGCTCATCAGCGTGCTGTCCCAGCTTCGCGACAACTATGCCGATCGACCTGACCATGCGCCGTGGTCGGTCGCGCTGTGCGGCCTGCGCGATGTGCGCGACTACAAGATCGCCGCTGGCGGGGATGTGCAGCACCTAGGCTCGAGTAGCCCGTTCAATATCAAGACCAGTTCATTGCGCCTGTCCAACTTCACGAAGGACGAGGTACAGACCCTGTACGGCCAGCACACGGCCGACGGTGGTCCTGCGTACAGCGCTGAGGCCATCGACGAAGTCGTGCGCCTGACGGGCGGACAGCCGTGGTTGGTCAACTCCATCGGCCGAGACCTCAGCGAGAACTACGGCGCCGGGCAGCGCATCGAGGCCAACCAGGTCGAAGCCGCCGCCGGTCGGCTCATTCGTGCACGAGCCACGCACATCGACAGTCTTCTTTCCCGCCTGCGGGAACCTCGCGTGCGGCGCATCATCGAGCCGCTGCTGGCCGGAACCAGTGCGGCCAGCCCCACATACCGAGAGGACTTCGAGTACGTATGCGACCTCGGGCTCGTGGTGGCCGATCCACAGCTGCGCGTGGCCAACCCCATCTATCGCGAGGTCATTGCGCGCGAGCTGGCAGTCGCCGTCGAGCAGGAACGTCTACCGGGACCGCGCCGCTTCACCGACCCCAACGGGCGCCTCAACATGAAGGCGCTCTTGGAGGCCTTCGGGCAGTGGTGGGTGCAGCACGGCGAGACGGTGGCCGCCCAGCTTGACTACCACGAGGTGGCGCCCCAACTCGTGCTAATGGCCTTCCTGCAGCGCGTTGTGAACGGCGGCGGATTCGTGGACCGCGAGTACGGCATTGGCAGGGGCGCGATTGACCTTCTCGTGCGCTGGCCGCTACCGGACGGTTCTTGGCAGCGCGAGGGCTTGGAATTGAAGGTCTGGCACGACAAGAAGCCCGACCCTCTCGATGCCGGTCTCGCCCAACTTGACGGCTATTTGGAGCGCTTGGGACTCTCCTCGGGTTCGCTAGTCATCTTCGATAGACGACAGAAGCGGGAGCCGATTGCGAAGCGGCTACTTGTGTCCGTAACCGGCACGTCAAACGAACGCGACATCCTCCTACTCCGCGCCTGAATCAGAATCATCCTTACCGCCCACCTCTTGCTGCTGACTCAGGATTGCTGCATGCAGCAAGATAAAGAGGCAGTACACGACTATGTCGGCCAGTGGACCTGCTGCCGCTGGCTCTCCAACAAGGCCGTGGCAGACCTCGTTGCGGATATTAGGTCCCTGTTGCAGGGCACCCGTCAGCTGCAGACGAAGGATTCTACCATGCATGTCGCCCAAGACTTCCTTCTCGACAGCCCTCTCGATGAGAGCGTCAAGCGTCTCGAAGTGATAGACGCCGCCAGCCTTTGACTTCACTATCTTGTGTCCACGCGACTCCATGAGCGCCCGAATACCAGCCTCCACCTGTGGAACAAGAAGGTGCAGCGACACCAGGTCATGTCCATCTCGCCAATAGGCAAGCCCAGTTGCTAGAATCGATGCCTGCTGCTCAGTCGTAGCGTGGAACTGAAAGAAGATCTCAGCAATGACTTGAAGGCTAGGCACACCTTCAAGCAGCATTCGCCGAAGAGCTGGGGCGAACAGTGTATCGAGCCGAAGCTGCGTATGGATCTGAAGCTGTTTGTTCACCTGGAACTGAAACTGCTCCTGCTCACCAGACACCACTCCCGCAGGCCTGCCATCACTCCCCACGTTCAGTTGGCTTGCCAGTCTCCAGAATACTGTCCCTGACAACGCCTCGTCGACCTGTGCTTCAAAATCGCTTGTCTTGGGTACAAAGCAAGAGCTGAGTAGTTCTTGCAAGCGCCCCACGGCGTCCTCAGGCTCAAGAGTCTGCTCAATTGCTCGCTCAATATCCTCCGTTTTCAGTTCTACCGTATGCGAGAAGCCCTTCATCTCCGACCGCGAATCCTTGGAGCTTTCCACTACTTCTTGCTCGACCCGCTCGATCCAGGCAGTGGTCTGCTCCGTCGCCCCATAGAGGCTGTTGGTCTCTTTGAGGAATTCGACGAGGCCCATGAGGACGAACGATCGGGCCATCGCACTATCGCGGCTGCTAGCAAATCGCTCTTTCAATGCAGCACGCCTCAACCGCACCGCACGTCGCTCCTCCTTGTCAAGGGTCAAGGCCTCCAACTCCGAAAGCGCGTGCTCCACCCATTGATTCGTCTCGTCGGCCTGCTCGTAGGCCCCTCGGACGAGTTCAGCCTCCAAACTGTCAGCACAGAGCTTCCGTAGCTCTTTCACGCCCCAACGCACTGTACGCTTGGTGACAGGTGAAAGAGACACTAGTCGAGCTGTTTCGACGACGCACTCCAGGCTCAATTCACTCTCGGAAGTTTGGACAAGCCAGGCTGAGGCCCTATCGTAAACATCTCGGGTTAGCTGCTCGCTATTCATACTCAAGGCCGTATTCATTGCCCTTCGAGCTGCCTCAAAACCATCTATGAACTCATCGGGAATAGCGCGGTCAGCCGATTCCAGAAGCCATCTCACAGCTCTCTGCCCCGCCTCAAATCTCTGCTTGCCAGACGACTTGACGAACAAGAACTCTGAGGCGCGCGCTCGAATCGCGACGTCCACGTCGTCTGCTGTAAGTGCCTTGAGCACGGCGAGAACTTCTTCTGGCGGCTCAGAGAGCCTGAACGATTGTTCTACGGAAGCAAAGCGGTCGGTTACGCCTTCCGAGCCATGGTGCGAGTAGATGGCCACAACGATGCTTGGACTGGCTGGGATCGCGATGGCGAGTTCATCGCGCGCTTTACCCAGGCGGCGGCGCAACTCGAACCCAAAGAACTGGATGCTCGTGAGACGTTCGGATGTATTGCCCCACTCGACCGCCACATCGTGGACAAAGTCAGCCAGGGACTGCTTCGGGGTCGTTGCGCTCGTGTCTTGATGTGTCATGCTCATCTGCCTAGTAGGTTTACAATGGACTGTATGCTACCAGCAGGCCGCCCACAAGAGCTTCCCACCCTGGGCATAGCAACAAGGCAGGCAGATGACAGTCTGTGCATGTTGTTCCTCATATCGAGGCTGTCATGCACCTTTCACACGAGAGCCCGCTCCGGGTACTTCTCGACCTTCTCCTTGCATCCCGCATCAATGACCAGACCAAGCTGTTGGACTTTGGACGGCAGCTGGCTGCAAGCCTTGGATTGCCCTGCAACCCGGTGGGCGCCAACAACGCCAAGACCGGGACGCCTGCGACCTACCGACCCGTGGGGCCCACCTGCCCACCGTGCCCCGTCTCGGACATCTGCTACGCCAACTTCGGACGCGTGAAGCTGCACGCCCAGCGCAGCGCATCGAGCCCATCGGCCTCGTTGACGGCCGCAGCTGTGGCGATCGCCGTAGCGGTGAAGATGGGAACGCTGGCCCGGCTGCACGTCTCGGGCGACTTCTTCGACGACGGCGTGCCCGACGAGGCGTACATCAACGGGCTCATCGAGGTCGCCCAGCATGTACGCATCCAGCAGCAGCTTGATGGACCCGTCGCCTGGACCTACACGCATGGAGACAAGGGGGTGTTCGAGGCGTACAGGTTGACGTTGGAGGGCGCCGGTATCTGCGTGCTCTACAGCGACGTGGTCGAAGCCGGCGGTGCGGTGGTGTGGCCGTTCGCGAAGCTCGACGAGCTGCGACGCGTGCACCCCAACCAGGCCTTCCTGCGGTGTCCGGCACAGCTGCACAAAGCCATCACCTGCCGACGATGCTTGCGCTGCATCACGGCCAAAGGGCGCGGAGAGTGCATCGTGTTTGATCCGCACGGACCTCGGGCATCCCAGCTTCATCACGTGTCGTGATCGCTCTGGATTGATCGAGAGCGTCATGGTTCTGTTTCTGCGTCGCGTTCCTGCGGCGCTCATTTCTTATCTCATCTCTATGTCTTCATGTATTCTCTACGCTCGCTGTGCAACCGTGAGCGACGAGTCTATCGAGTGTCAGCTTACGGGGCTGCGCGCCCATGCCCACTTGCAGGGGTGGAAGGTGGTCGACGAGGTGACCGACAATGGCGTGTCGGGCCTTCGTGGCGACCGACCCGGGCTTGAACGGGTGCTTTCGGCCTGCAAGCGCGGTGAGGTCGCCATCGTCCTCGTGCAGCGCCTGGACCGACTGTCGCGCAGCACCACGTTGACCGTCGAGCTGATGGATGCGCTGAGCGCGTGTGGCGTCCGTCTTGCCACCATCAACCACGACGAGGCGGCACAACGGACGCAGATTCGCATGACGAGGCATATCGCTCAGAGCATCAGCCTCCACCAGGACTCGTAAACGAGAAGAGACCGCTGAAGCGGTCTCTTTGTTTTCAACACCCCATGACCTTCCGCACTCTTGGCTCGGAGAGGATGGCTTGTAGCAGTTTGTTCTCGTTGAGGGAAGTGTCCTGTGGACACTCCAGACTACTACTTGTGGCTGGCCACGGATTGCCCGACTTGGGCCGTAACACCACTTCGTCGAACAGCCATGAGAACGGTGGTTGCAGCTCTGCCGCCACCACGTGACGGTCGTGAACTTCGATGGACCGAAATACGAGTCTGGCGAGGTCTTTTCGTCGGCGCTTCCCCAACGCCTTGTGAACGACGTCGAGCCTACCAGCCAACTGCACGGCAAGAGGCAGCATGTCGGCGTCGGCCGTCGCCTTGACGCCCTCCAACTCCTCGACCTGACCCTCCATCATCATGATGGCGTTCTCGGTGCGCTCCCGAATCGGTTCGTAGGCCCGCTCTGAGAGCTTCCCTTCGACCAGGAGGCTCGACACATTCACGAGCTTCTCTTCAGAGGCCGCGATCTTCTTGCGCAGCTTTTTCAGTTCGCGCTTTGCGTTCGCCTCGCGATCTTTGAGTCGTTCCTGCAGTTGCGCCGCAAGGGCATCGAGCCCTTTGCTCGTTGTTGAAATCCGTCGATAGAAGTCGACTGCCTCGGCATCAATCACATCCTCGCGGGCATATGGCTGCGAACAGATTCTCTCGCCGCCCCTGCTCGTGGGCAGGCAACGATAGTAGGAGCCTTTTCGGTGCCGCTCAGCGGTCATGAGACGTTCGCAGACACGGCACAGCGCGAGACCGCGGAGCAAGAATGAGTGGCGGCGCGGGTCCTCGCCAGGACGACGCGATCGACGAGCCATGATCTTCTGGACTTGCTTGAAGGTACTGGCTGATACGATGGGCTCATGGGCACCCGGGTAAATCTTGCCCCGCCAGCGCATCTTGCCGATGTAGAACGGGTTGCTGAGACGCTTCCTTACGATGTCTACGAGCATCGGCTTGCCCGTACTGTCGAAGCAGCCACGACGTGCCATCTCGCGTGATAGTTCTCGTAGTGAGTACTGGTCATTCGCGTACAGCTGGAACATGAGCTTGGCAAAAGGAGCGGTCTCTTTGTCTGGCACGGGTATGGACTTACCTTGCTCGTTCTTGCCCATGGTGTAGCCCATCGGCGGCTGGTGTGGCCATCGGCCCTCCAGCACGGCTTGGTTGAGGCCCTTCTTCGCCTCCTCTGCGAGGTTGGCTGAATACCACTCGTTGACGGCCGCCACGATGTTCTGCTGCATGACCTCGTGAGGTTTCTCGCCGATGTGCTCAGTTGCCGAATCCAGGCGTACACCGGCTGACTTGAGATCTGCGCGAATCATCAGTGAGTCGAGAATCGACCGTGTCAGGCGATCCATCTTATGCACGAGCACTACGTCGATGCTGCCGTCCTTTCGAGCGTGCTCAAGCGCTGCCTTCAGGACTGGTCGGTCGGTGGTGCGAGCCGACTCGCCCTCCTCCTTATAGACCTTGGCGATGGACCAGCCCTTCTTCTTGACGTAGTCCTTCATAATGCGCAGCTGAGCAGGGATCGAAGCCTGCCGCTCTGCTTGGCGCTCCGTAGATACGCGGGCGTAGAGTATGCATCTCGTCATAGAGATTGATTAGAAGTACACGCCGCCAATCAGCGGCGTTCGAAGGGAACCATGACGTAACCGATCACTCAATCCCGATCGTGGGAGATCCTATCTCGCCATCCACAGTCTTCTTCCCTACCTCGACATCTCACCTTTTCGTGGTCTGGCTACGATGGGTATCTATGACTCATCGCACCTTTCCTCATCCACCCCCGTGCATCAACAACCTGCGCTTCTATCGGCATCAGGCCGGCCTCACGCAAGAGCAGATCGCCTTCGCGCTGGGATTCTCGACCACCGCTCACATCAGCGAGTGGGAGAACGGCAAGCGCCAGCCCACGCTGACCACCGCCATGCGCCTTGCCCAATTGCTTGACACGTACGTCGAGCATCTCTTCCCGCTGCACTGGAACGCCGCCAGGGTGAGCCTGGGGCCCATTCCCCCTCGTCGCGTCTCGATGCGCCTATGAGCACAAGCAAGACGCCGTCTACGGTCCCCGGCAACGAGCAGCCAGCCGAGATAGACCAGTTCATCGAGCTGCTGTTGGTGGCCGCCAACCGTATTCGAGGGCAACCGGAGTTGATGAAGCACCTACACGCCACATCTCGTTGTGACTCACCTCCTTCATGACTTCCCCATGCTCATTCACTTCCCCTACAAGTTCTCCCTGCGCGTACATCGCCATCATGGCCGATGGATGGCCTCTCGGTTTCGTCGCACACCTCGCACCCCGCTGTGCTGCGGCCTGCCGCTTGTGGCCGCCGCCTGGGCCGTGCGTCGGGTCTTCTCGTCTCGCTCACCTCGCGTATGAAGCGAGCCCCCGACATCGCCTACGAACTGGCGCACCGGCTCAACGACCTTGAGCACCTCGTGCTGTACCGCGAGTTGGCCATGAAGGTGCCAGAAAGCGACTTGCGCGCCGCGGCTAGCGTCGTTGAGGGCACCGCCTGGCCGTCACGCATCCCTTCACCCGCGCTGTTCCTCCTCGTACTGGGGGCCCGTATCGGCCACCCGCTATGAGCCGGCGCTCTCGCTTCGTGCGCACGGGCGACCCCGTGCCAATGAGGCTCGTTGAGCGCGACCACGCGATTCTGGAGTCGGTCGCCGTGCTACGGCTTGCGCGTGCATGGCATCTGCACGAGCTGCACTTTGAAGGACGCACCCTCAAGGTGTGCCAAGTGCGACTCCAGAAGCTGTGGTCCAACGGGTATCTGGACCGCCTTTTCCAGCCGATGGTCTTGGTGGATGGTCGTGCTCAGCCGCACTGCACCACGCCCGTGTATCAACTCACGGCCAAGGGTGCTTCAGCCCTGCGGCGTACCGGTCGGTCGGTGAAGCGTCCATCGGGCACCCCCTCACCGTATCGGCTGACCCACGACCTACTGGTGCTTGATGCCCGCGTGGCCATCACACTGGCCAGCGCTCGCACTCTTGGCATGCCGGTGCAGCTATGGTGGGATGAGACGCAGGCACGTGCCGTGCTTCGCAAGTACGCCAAGGGCCACCCGCAGGTTGTCCCCGACGCGGCGTTCTGTCTGGAATCGCCGGACGCCTCGCCACTGGCCTACCTGCTCGAGGTGGACACCGGCAGCGAGCCGCTCATGCGCAAAGGAGCTGGCTCGAGTATCGAGGCCAAGCTCACGGGCTACACGGCGCTGCGCAAGGCGTCTGTGCTGTCCAAGGCGCTTGGCAGCAAGGCCGTGCGGGTGGTGTTTCTCACCACGAGCACGACCCGGGCCGACAACATCCTGTCGTTGATCTCGCGGCTGTCGGTGCCCTCAGGGCTGTTCTTGGTGGGCACTACGAGCGGTGTCGTGCCGCACGTTGCGCCCGGCCCCACACTGCGCCCATCCAAGGTGCTACTGCCAGTCCTGCGCTGTGCGCGCTGCCCGTCCTGGCACAGCTTGGCCGACGGGTAGCCGGGCGTCTGTTCGTCGTTTGTTCTCCTGCCCCCTTCGGGGTCTTCCGCTGAGGCATGTCACCTCCAGCCTCGTGCTTCAGCGGAAGGCTCAGACGGACTGTTCCTTCACATCGCAACCACTCCCACCACACGTAACCCGTCTATCAGGCAGGAGCACGAAGTATGTCATCCAGTCGTTGGGTCGACTTCAAGGAAGTGAAGGCAGCAGTCTCAATCAGGCAAGTGCTGGACCACTTTGGTATCGAGTATCGAGAAGTGAGAGAGGGCAAGCTCACGCTTGCTTGTCCTATTCATGAGGGTAACAACCCACGCGCGTTCCACGTGGATGTAGAGAAAGGGACGTTCAAGTGCTTCACGGGGTGCAAGAAGGGCGGCAACGTCTTGGACCTGATGATGGCACTTGAGGATCTGCCCATTCGTGAGGCCGCGCTCAAGCTGCAGGAGCTGTTCATGGGCGGCGACGAGGACCGGGCACCGGCTGGGCGACGTCGACGGAGTGCATCGACCCGCTCGGGCGACCGGCGTCGCTCATCTGGCGGCTCTCGCCGCTCAGCAGGCACCTCCAGCGGGAGGGCAGGGGGTTCCCCTGCCCGTGGTCCCCGCTCCCGTGCAGAACGGGCACAGGTGCCCTCACGACGACGGGCTGGGGCGCCAGATGGCCGAAGCGACCGACAGGAGCACAACGAGGTCGACGGCTCCCAGCACGAGGGTGACCAGCACCAAGAACGAGATGATGAACGAGACGAGGTCAGTGGCAGTGCACGCCGGCGAGTTGTGCGCCCACCCCGAGCAGCAGCGCCGCGTCGACCAGCACGAGCCCCGCAAGGTCGAGCACAGGCGCCCGACCCCAACCCCCCACTCGACCTGAACCTCCCCCTGCGCCGCGAGCACCCCTATCTGGAGCAGCGAGGTATCGGGCCTCAAGCCGTTGCAGAGTTTGGTCTCGGGTACTGCCCTCGCGGGATTCTTGCCGGGCGCATCGCTATCCCGATTCATAACGCATCCGGTGAACTCGTGGCGTATGCAGGGCGACACCCCAAGGGGAAATCTCCGCGGTACAAGTTCCCCAGCGGCTTTCGCAAGAGCTTGGAGCTGTACAACCTACACAGGGCCAAACACGAGGCGCCACAGCACGGACTCGTGCTCGTTGAAGGGTTCTTCGACGTGATCGTGCTGTGGCAACTGGGCGTTCCCAACGCCGTGGCGCTCATGGGCACCGAGTTGTCCGCCGCACAAGAGGCGCTGCTGGTGCAGCACACCGACCGGGTCATCCTGTTGCTGGACGGCGACGAGGCCGGCCGAAGCGCCATGCAGGAACTGCTACACCGACTGGCCAAGCGCCTCTTCGTGAAGGCGGTTGAGCTGCCCGATGGTGTGCAGCCCGACAGCTTGGAGCAGGGCGATCCGGTGCTCAAGGGGTTGGTGGGGTAGTACAAGGTGCCCTCTGCAGGGCACACTTTTTGTTTCGCCAGATGCTTGCAAGGTCACTGTAATACGCGGACTCTTCAAGGGGCAGTATAATGATCGATCGACCCACCGAGATATCCTCTTCTCGCTGTCGACGGTAGCCTCTCACCGCTTGCACCACCATGGAATCTGAGCTAGAACGCCCGTTCAGTGGATGGCCTCATGCTGTGAGCCGTCGACGAGGAGTTGTCGAGCGTGCGCGACAAGTTGTTTGAGCAAGAGATTGTCGAGGAGCTGATCAAACGAGGCGTCGAAGCGGAGCTACCCGCCAAACGGGATCAGATAACCCACAGCTTGGGCATCCACATCGCGGCCGTGCTGCCGGAGCAGCGGAATGGCGGTCCACTTGCGCAACTGCGCAGCGATGTCGAGCACTTGAACGAGATCCTTGACCCAGTCGTCGATGGCCGACTTCCCCTACACGTGTGGCTCGATCGTGCGGCAACTCTCATCGAGTTTAAATACAATGGCACGGCACAATGGCTACGCCGGCTCGTCCGCGAGAGCATGTACGGCCGGTACTTCCCCGCCCCACAACGAGATGAGGTTGTCCATACCAACCTTCTCCGCGTGAAAGCCTATCCCGAGAACGTATTCGTCGCTGAAGCACGCTTCACCGACGGGAAGAAAGCGTTCGACGAACTACGTCGACACGGCACAGGCTTTCCAGGGGCATGGCTGCTTCGAGAAGGAAGGATCTTCTCATTTCATGACCTTGACGACACCGTCCTTAAGCATCTGTGCGAGGGTGACCCTGACGCCATCGAGACCACGCACTGGTCGGAATCCGACGACGAAGACGAGCGTCGGGTCTTTGTACACCTGATGGGGCGTACTCTCTCTGAGGTGCTGTACCCGCGCAAAGTGTCGTATTGCAGTAAGAAAAGGCACTACTACTTCAGGACAGTGCGCTATCCAGGCGACGATGGAGAGTGGGTCCAAGAAGAGCGCAAGGTCCGCTTTCGAAACAAGCGTAGGAAATCGCGGCGCACGGTCGTCTTTGACCGAAGAGAGAAGTACAATCAAGGGTGGGAACACGCCGCTGTTGAGACACGCTTTCTATCGATTGGGGACGAGTGGTACGTCTCGCTGACACCTACTTATCGATTCACGACCGACGGAAGAGCGCTGCATCGTCTTCATGAGGAGTTTCTCAAGCAAAAGCAGCAACGCGAGTTCAACGAGAGCATCCTGAGTCAGGTGCTGCTGTGGAGCGATGTCCTTGGAGGCGAGACGTTCGAGAGCGATGCTCCCGCTCTGATTGAGTTTGAGAGCAGACCTTTGAGTCTTGAGCATACGCGAGGGATTCACGACTCAGCCTGGACGAGGCCTGAGCCCGACGAGGTTGCTGACGATGACGACACTGGTGGTGAAGCGTGAACATCGATCATATCGAGGAGCCACTACTGGAGTTTGGCGAAGACGGGAAGCATGTCGATCTGCGCTTCGGGATTCTGCAGCACGGTCCCTTCGATCGAGAGGAGCTGCCTCGAGATATTCGAGCTGCTCTCGTGGGCCCACGCGAGCGCGTAGACTCCTTCTCAGCTTGGCTGGACTCGTGCCAGGGTGAGATACCCGGCAAGGCCAAGACAAGGCTCAAGAACCTGTTTCCTGGTTTCCCCGGCTTCGGCCAGGATTCACCGTTTCATGCCCGACTGTCTGTTGATGGACGTCTGCGAAGGAGTTGGACGACTCGGCAAGCCGAGAAGATGCCCAAGTCGACCGAAGCCCTACTGGATTACTTTGACGAAGAATTCTCGTACCTCAGCGAAGAGCGCAACCTCGACGTGGTGATCTGCACCTTGCCACACGAGGTTCTTGACTTCGACGACGCGAGTGATTTTCGAGAGCGACTGAAGGTCGCTGCCATGCGCAGGGTCAATGCCCCAGTACAGTTGGTGTTGCCCTCGACCTATGAAAGCGGCTCATTCTCGAAGCAACGCAAACGAGGTAGGACCAGCAAGAAGACGACGGTGAAACTCAGCCGACAGGACGACGCCACTATCGCTTGGAACTTCTTCACGGCCTTGTACTACAAGGCTGGCGGGACACCATGGCGGATGATCCGGCATCGAAGCGACTACGAAACGTGCTTTGTTGGCGTCGCGTTCTACAAGGCGCTGGACGAGTCCATCCAGACGAGCGTCGCTCAGATCTTCAACGAGCGTGGTGACGGCCTCATTGTCCGCGGTGGTCAGGCCATCATCAAGAAGGATCGGTCGCCTCATCTAAGTCGAGAGGATGCCAAGAAGCTACTGGCTGATGCACTCAAGCGCTATCGCCGCGAACATCGGCAATCCCCCGCGCGTATCGTGCTGCACAAGTCCTCCTACTACAGCAAGGACGAGATAGAAGGCTTCGAGGAAGCTGCCGAAGAGCAGAATATTGAGTTGCTGGATTTTCTGAGCCTTCGTAGCGAGCGTGGCCTCCGTCTCTTCCGAGAGGGTATCTACCCGCCACTTCGAGGGACGTTCATGTCATTGGATGAAGAGAGGCACCTGCTATACACCAGGGGCAGCGTCGACTTCTTCCAGACGTACCCAGGTATGTATATTCCTGTCCCGCTTCTCATGAGGAAGGAACACGGGGATGGCCATGCAAAGCTATTGGCGACAGAAGTGCTGGCCTTGACGAAGATGGATTGGAACCGCACCCAGTTCGACGGTGCACTGCCGATTACGATCGGGGCGGCCCGACGAGTGGGTAAGCTTCTGCGACATATGCCAGACGGCGAACCCTTGCAGGCGCGGTACGCATTCTACATGTAGCAGTACAGGGGGCCGCATGCCGAGTTGGACTGACGAAACAATTAGGGCTGAATTGGTCCGACATGGACTAGACCTAGAACCTGAGACCAGAATTATCATTGAGCCACTCCATCGGATGCGTGGGCAATACGACTTCGTGACTGACACGCTCAGGGTGTGCCCTGGCGCACCTCTCACGACCGTGTTGCATGAAGGCGCCCATGCTGAGCACCATGCTCGTATTGGTACCGTAGGCACTCCGCCCATCACTTTGGCACAAGGCGTTGGCCTCTGTTTGGGAAGCGAAGTCTACGTTGGTCAACGTCTCGCGGGCATCGCCGCCTGTAGGCAGGCTGAGGAAGAGCGTCTGTCCAAGAACGAGAAGATTCCCGAACGTACGTTCCCGGCACTGGCCCGTCGGTTCAGAACCAAGGCACTCTTCACGAATGGACGCACGTCATTCCTGGGAATACCCGGCTTTCGCTCCCTGATGATCGCTTCAACGCTTGTCGGCATGGAGCGAAAGACTGGTCGGGAGTACTTCGAGAGGCATCGCAGTGGCACCGGGCCCTACGATGGGCTACTTCTGGAGATTGTGGACTCACTCTTCGAACTAGATACGAATGACCTGAAGGCACTGGACCAACTGGGAAGCGATCTCCTTCAAAGTGCCAATGCCCTGGGCATTATCGTCGCTAGCTACGACTAACTGTTCTCAGTAAGGGACCACCAACCAACGAACCGGCGCCAAGCGCCGGGAACCCGACTACAACGGGCTCAGGAGCGGACGGCCGACCGGGGGCTTCGCCCCCGACTCTCCCCCATCTGAGCTGAGTGCGACCTCCCTCAGTCCCGTGCGTGTTACGCACCGAGGCCTGAAGCGTGGTCTTACGAGGTCAGCCATCCGGGTGAGAGTCGGGCGCTGCGCGCGACCCGACGGACCGTCCGCAACGACATTCCAACCTTCGGCCACTTTGACGTGCTAGATCAATCCGACGATACGTGCTAACCGACGCCAGAATTTGCGGGAGGATATCGTGGCCACCAGTTCACACCGACATACTTGGCTCTCAATCTTCGCAGCAATCAGCCTGTCGGCGGCATGTGGATACCATCCTCCACCGACTCAGAACGACTACCGCGCAGCTTCCCAGACATCAATCTCCCAGAAGAACGAGTTGCGTGTAGTGGTAGCTACGAGCCGCCTAAATGTGCGCTCTGGGCCTGGACAAGGTTTCGACCGAGTGGCTACGGTAGAGCGAGGAGACGTTCTACGAGTGGTCGACCAGCAGAACGCTTGGATTCGCATAAGACTTGCCAACGGAAACGCAGCTTCGTCGGGTTGGGTAAGCGGGAACTATGTCGCTGTTGCGACACAGGCAAATGTGCTCCGGGCAGCCCATGGACTCCCATCATGGGGGTCCGCCACCGTGATTGGATTCGGTGAGAAGAGATGGATACGTAGTGGCACATGGCTAATTGAAGAGTCCCCGGGATGGGGCGTAGCACGCTCGACCTCGGGCAGAAAGGAAATTGTGCTCTGGTCCTCTGGGGTTGGGAGGGTTCTCTCGATAGTGGGGACGATAGTGTCGTTTCAGATAATCGACGGACAGTTCCCTGAGGGGGCCGCACGGTGGTCTGGGGTCAATGAGTTTCGGACCCTCGACCTCGCCACCAACCGGCCCGCCTCCCTATTCTCCTTCTTCAATCGGGCCGATCTTCAGAGGCAAGTCAATCACTATCTTGAGCCACCGGTGAATGGCCCGTGTGGATTCCGAACTGAGAACTTCGACCAGAAGTTTGCTGTGGTGAGCTACTCGGAGGCCGCCGTCGTAGTCAGGCTCGGGTTGCCGGAGTCATGCGGGGCCGGCGATGGTGAACGAGTAGACCTTCGTCTGGAGCAACGAGCACCGCGGACCTGGGCCGTTGCTCTCAAAGAGGCAGAGAGAAGGGGCACTCTCATGGAACACCTCGGCGCCCCCGTCTATTAGTCCGCGAAGTGTCGCAAGGAGACAACGTGAAGCGAAACATGTTCTTGTTGCTGGCCGGAGTACTGGTAGCCGCCTGCGAGGTGCTCGGTGGAGGCGCGGGAGGCGCAGGAGGCGCCGACGCTGGAGCCTCGCAGGACTGCTACCAGAATTCAGATTGCGGGGACGGCGAATACTGCACTGGCGGCCGCTGCGAGCCACTATGCGAAGACGATTCAGGCTGCCTGATCGGCGAAGTATGCATCAATAGCCAGTGCCGTCTTCCCGACGGAAACCAGCAAATGCCGGCCAACTTCGACAACCACAATTGGGTAGACAACAACGAGGAGCGCAATCCGGCAGGGCTCGGCGCAGCAGGAAGATGGAGCCGCCCCCTCATTACATGGAGGCTTGATAGCCACCCCGAAGGCATTACTCGAGACCAAGCTGTCCAGACCATTCGCCGGGCGTTCGCAACGTGGGAAGCCCACGCGGCAATAAGGTTTGCTGAGACTGAAGCACTACCTGACATCGAGTTTGGAATGGAAGATATTCCGAACGACCATGGCCACTGCGGGCAGGGGACTGTAGCGCATGCTTTCTATTTGAACCCGACCATGGACCCGAACATCGTTAACTGCCCACACGGACATATCCACTTCCAGCACGGCTACTGGTGGAGCCTTGATCCGTTCCCGGTGGTTGGTCGGGCGCTGCAGTACGACTTTGAAACCGTCGTACTACACGAGATCGGCCACCCTCTCGGTCTCGGGCACAACACAGTCGACGAAGAATCAATTATGGTTCAGGGAGGATATAGAGGTGTACGCCGAGACTTGGCTGCACCAGACATCGCCCGAATCCAGGACCTGTACGGACCCCCAAACGATGCAGTCGTTGTCGATGTCCGTCCAGGCTCGGCTGTTCGAGGGAGCGGAGATGCATTCATCCAGACTGGAGCGGGGTTCACTCGGCAGAGCACCGCCACCTGCTTCTGGCGAAATGCATGGGGTGAAAACTCATATCAACAAGAGGTCCGGGTTGACGGAACATTCTACAACCGTTACGCACCATCAGCCGGGGCTGGTCTAGGACGCAACGATTGGTGGTGTGTAGACGCTCGTACTGGCCAACGGAGCAATGTGCTCTCCTATACGATCCTACCGAACCATCCCCAAGTGGATATCGAAGAGCCTCGTGTAGTGAGAAGGGGATCAGGAGATGCGCTCATTGAGCGCGGCTCCGACTTCACACCGGGTAGCGTAGCAACCTGCAAGTGGCAGGACCATGCCCACCGCAATGCACCACCAGGCGAATATCGACAAGACGTCGAAATCGACGGCACGTTTATCAACAGATTTGAGCCCCCTGCCGACTTTTCGGCAGCAACTTTTGACTGGTGGTGCGTCGACACTGATCGAAATTTGGAGAGCAGGAGGATTGAGTTCACCATTCTTCCATGACCGAACAAGCTTTCCATGTATTCCCCTAGCCATTTCAATCCAAGGGTCGCCCCGCGGGAGCTAGGCCCTCCAGGCGATGGTGTTAACGACGTCCACCACCAGCCCGCTCTCCATCAGCAGTGATGCCTGATTTAGCGTGTCAACCAGAGACAACATCAACGCCTTCGACTCATGGGATACTTGAGGCCTGGCTGAGGGAGCCACGTCTCTCACTGTCGGCAGGACGACTGTGCCGTCAGGCTCCTGCAGCCTGCCATGAGTCAAGGCAACTACGTCTACGATCGACAACTCTTCGATTGCATCCTGGCCGTAACCGTCGGCTCGCAACGATTCTTGGAGTCGTACGTACAGGTCGATGATCCGTCGGACCATCTTTGAATCAAGGCCAGAGGGGTCTTCCATATATGTAAGGTAAAGAGTGGATATGCCCTACATTGCCTCTCGTTCGTCGCCGTATCGGCGAATGTCGTACGTTGGGCGATTGAGCGCCGAAGTAGCGCTCTGCGATGTAGGTGTTTGTAGGTTTTCATGACGGTCCAAACCCGTCAAGAGCGCGACAGCGCGCCGGGCATGGCGCTCGTTTGAGTGCAGGTACAACGCGGTCGTGGCGATCTTGGCGTGCGCCATGAGGTGCTGCACGGCCGTCAGCGGGGCGCCTGCGTCGATCAGGGCGGTCGCGAAGCTGTGGCGCAGAAGGTGCGGATGCACCTTGACCGGCAAGTTCGCCTGCTTGGTCAGCCGCGTGAGCAGGTGCTGCACGGCGCGCACGCTTAGTCGGTGCCGCTTGCGGCTCACGAACAGCGCTGATGTGGCCGAGCTGCGCACCGACAGCTGGGCGCGCAACTGCATCCATGAGCGCAGGTGATCGGCGACAGCGGTGTTGAGCGGGAGATTCTGGGTCAGGTCGCCCTTACGCTTCACGCCGAGGAGGCGAGGGTACGCCCCGTCCAGCTCGGCCACCTGACTGATCTCGAGGCCCACCAACTCGCTGACGCGCAACCCGGTGTGGAAGAGCACCGCCACGATGGTGGCGTTGCGAAGCGCCAGCATGTCGTTGTCGTGCGCGCCCGCTCCATCGATGAGCAACTGCACCTCGCTGGGGGTGAGCACGCGGCGCGTGAGCAGGGACCGGCGGTCTGCGCGGCGCTTGATGTCGGCCGTCAGGTCGATGCCCCAGCCGCAGTGCTTGACCGCGAAGAGGGCCAGGCGCTTCCACACCGACAACCGATGATTGAATGTCGCCGCTGCTGGCTCGCGCCCATCGCGAAGCGGACGCTTCACGAGAGCCAAAACGATCGCCCGCGTGAGAGGGCCCTCGGTCAGTAGGTCGTTTGCGATGGCGTGCTGCACGGCTGCGTGAAGCTCCTGGCGGTACGTTTCAACCGTCCGACAGCTGAGCTGCCGGGTCTTGGCGTGCGCGAGGAAGGCCTCGATGTCGGCCTCAAGGTCGCGCGTCACCACGATGTCCTGTCCACGGTCAAAACGGCCGCCGCGGCGAGAAGGGCCTGACCCTTCTCTTTCCGCAGCCCGTTGATGCCGATCTAATGCCGCCTGCCGCTCGCGGTCAAGTGTTCCGTCGCCGTCGCTCTCCAACGTCGTGCAATCGCCCAAAGGACGCCGTTGTGCGTCAAACGACAGATCAGGAGAAGCGTTAGATGAAGTCATATGCAATGTGGCCGAGCATGATCGCAGGTGTGGCAGTGATTGCCACCCTCTTCTTGTCCACGCACGCCATGGCGACTCACATCAGCAGCGAGGATGCATTCGCGGTGCCGGCGTTGTCGCTCATGCACTTCACCGCTGGCAAGCAGTCCGACACCGCCGGCCTGACCACGCGCGCCACGCTGGCGAGCCTCGCCGGTGTTCCGGGCAGGAGCGGTCTTGCTGGTGCGTCGCTGCTGTCCACCTCGTCGCACAGCGCCGGGTTCTCGGGCGATGCGGCCATGCGCAAGCGCAGCCGTCGGGACCGAAGCGCAGAGGAGGAAGCGGTCATGCAGCAGTACATGGGCTACATGATCATGATCACCGGCGGCGCCCTCGTCGTCGTTGGCGGCATCGGGCTTGTGGCCTCGACCAAGGCGCCGGCCGGCACGAGTGGGACGGTTGCTCTGCTTGGCCTTGGGGCCATTGCCGGGGGCGGTTTCCTCATCTACTGGGGCTACCAGTACAAGCAGGAGGCAGACAAACTGGCCGGCCGAATGCTGCCTTCCCCGCTGATGGTGGGCTACGCCGGCACCTTCTGAGCTTCCCGCGAAAGGCATTCACGGATCCTTCGGGATGAGAGACGTTTCTCATGCTCTGGCTTCACAAAAGGAACACCAACCAACACGTGAAGTGGGTGGGTGTTTCACAGGGATCCCACCCTGGCTTGGTGGCGATGCCTGTGACGCGCCACCGTGCTCCGGAGCAGTGACGGACCGTCCTTTCATCCAAACAGACCGTGAGTCTTGCCATGCGCTCTTCGACCATTCCTACTGTCTTGCCACCCCTTTCTGCCATGCCCTCGACGATGGAACCTGACGATGTGCGTGCCTACGCGGCCCTGGGTTTCTTGCAGGCGCAGGCGCGCACCAGCGATCTTCCTGCTGCGCACCGACAGGCGTACTGCGTGTTGCGTAGCCGTGGGGCGGCGATCGACGGCATCTACGACTTCTGGCCGCTCTCGCGTCGAGCCATGCGCACCATCTTCGCTGCCAAAGACGAGCGCGGGGGCACGATGGATGTCGTTGAGGACCTGCTGCGCCCAGCCAGTGAGGCCATTCACCAGCGCATTCCCGATCCTGAGACATTGTTGGGCCTCAAGCAGCAGGCTCAGGCGCTTTGTGCCGCGCTCAACGAGCTGCACGACCACGAGCGAGCCCTTGTGCAACGCATCTACGACGTTGACCTGGGGGCGAGTGACGACCAGCTGGCAGCCGTTGTCGCTGGCGTGCACAGAAGCACCGTCTCTCGACGACACCGCCACGTCCTGTCTCGGCTGCGGTCCATCATCGGCCGCTCATCCATCACACACACCAAGGAGATGAAGCGTGGACCTGTCACGTCTGCCAAGTAGCGTCCTGCTCTTGCTGGCCTACGGGCAGCTTGGAGAGCTTGAGTTGAGGAAGGTCCTGGCCGATGCGCTGGCCGCATCCGCTGGACGCGATGAGAGCACCACCAGGGCCCGTCAGGTGGCTGCTGCTCTCACCCAGGTGGCGTCGGGCAACGACGAGGGGCTTGCACGGCTCATCACCGTTCTGTCCGTGCCTACCGACCAAGACGCCCTGCTCATCGAGCAGCTGCGCGAGGCACTCTCACGAGCCCTTGAGGTGGGCGACCACGAACGAGCTGATGCCCTTCGCGATGCGCTCAAGGACGCCACCGACGGCCGCCTGTTCTGGCAATCATCCGTGAAGGGCCTGCTCACCGGACGGCTGGCCCCGTCCGTGATTCCACTGCCAGTCACCTCTGCCACGCCTTGACGTGGCTTCTTTTTCGTTTCCGCTGCGTTGCATGGGGACGGCCAGCGGATGCTCCTCTCTTCCCCATTCTTGGAAGCGATACGATGCCAATGATATCTCGATATGTGCCTCTGATGGGGCTCCTGATGCTGGCCTGCGCCCCGGGTCAGGGTCCTGCCGGCAACGACGCAGACGCAGCCCTGCAAACGGCAGAGGGCTTGCCCCCAGGCTGCGGTGACGGGGTGCGCGACGACGACGAGCAGTGCGACGACGGCAACCGCAGTGGCGGTGACGGATGCTCGGCTGAGTGCCTGCTCGAGGTCGAGGATGCGCTGCCGTGCGGGACGCACTCCCGGCGCTCCAACGCGCTCTCGCAGCGCGACCCGTTCTGCGACGACCCAAACAACCGCAACGCGGCCATCAGCGATGAGCCGCTCTTCGTGCGGCTGCGCGTGCATGTGGTGTCCGACGGGGCCCTTGCCGCTGGTGAGCAGGCGGTGCGCTCCATGGTGGATATCATGAACCAGTTCTTCGCCCCCACCGGCATCCAGGTGGTGCTTGTCGAGCCCATCGACGTGATCGAAGACGGGCGCTACATGGTGCTCAACGATGCACGCTTCGAGGAGTTGATGGTCATCAACAATGACCCGGACGCGCTGGACCTATACATCGTGGATGAGTACCCGGGGCTATGCGGGCGCGCCTACGACATCGGGCCCAACCCCGTCTCGGACGGGGTCGTGGTCGTTGACCACTGCATGGGCGAGAACACGGCTGCCCACGAGCTGGGCCATATCTTGGGGTTGTGGCACACGCACACCTCGCTGCTGCCCGGGCCCGACTGCGACGTGAGCTACGACCTGTGCTGCGATACGCCCTTCGACCCGGGACCAGGGGTATGCAACCGGCGCTCGTGCAATCCGCAGTGCGTGGACGGCTCGATGCCGGACACGCGCAACGTGATGAGCTACTACGACTGCGCCGAGTCGCCAGATGAGGGGCGCTTCTCAGTGCAGCAGAACGGGCGCATGCGCTGCTACATCGACCGGGGCTTCCCCTACGCCGTCGTCGACGAGGGCGTGCCACCAGAGCCGGAACCCGAGCCCATGCCGCCCGTGGACGTCCCGACCCTCACCATCGACATCGACCGAGTCGTGCGTGCACATGACACCGTCGTGCAGACGGGTGAGGGCTTCTCACCCAATACCATCGCCGAGTGCTTCTCCGATGGTCCTGGGGACGTGTTCTTCGAGATCCCGATTCCCGTGGATGGCAACGGGCGCTTCGTCAACCCGTACCCGCCGCGCCCCGGCTCGATTCTGGGGCGCTACGAGTTCTACTGCTTCGATGGGGTGAGCGGAGTTGCCAGCAACCGCGTGGCCTTCGAGGTGGTCGAGCCGGACGACTGCCGGCCTGTGACCACGGTCGGGGGAGGGGTGCTGGCCATGAGCGCGCCGGCCGGATGCGAGCTGCGTGTCACCGGGGTGCGGTTCTTCGATCCGCTACCGCAGCGACCGTACCAGGACGTTGTGATCGAGACCCCTCAGCAGTTCTTCCGCATCGACGTGCCGATCCCGCAGCACCTGGCCATGTTCTTGCCCATAACCAACTACGGCTGCGACGTGAACGCCCCGGGGGCGTGCGACTACCTCACTGGGCCCAGCCGCGACAACGAGCTGGTGTTGTCAGGCGGGCTTGCCGACTGCAACGCGCCCAACGGGTACGGCATCATCGTGCCCAACCACGAGCCGATGTATCCCCTGTGTCGGTAGATACGTAGCCAGGACAGGCCTGACACCTACGAGAACAGCTCGGGGCGCCAGATTTTCAACTGCGTCAACTGCTGTTGTGACAGACAAGGCAATAGTTGACGTAGTCGCCACTCTTCCAAGTCATCAACCCGTGGCAGTGTCCACTGACGAGTCACCCTGAGGTGGCGCAGCACGTCGCTGTTGCGAAAGGTTTCCTTCCAGCGCCAGAGCAAGAGGCTGGCCTGTTTCGCGGTGAGGCCACGTCCGCTCTTGAGTCCGTTGATGATGCTTGCCACGACGGCGCCTCGCTGTCTGTCCTGCGCTGCAAGCAACTCTCCCATGTGAATCAGTTCAGCCCACTCTTCCTGCCGCGCCTGTCGTGTGGGTGCGGTACGCGCTCGTCGCTCGTCCATGCGCTTGCGTTGGCTGGACGACAGGCACGGCCGAAGCAAGGCGTACGCCTCATCCGACATGCGAAGGACTTGCTCGTTGTCACTGTCTCGTCGCAGACGAATCTTGATGGCCGCACGGTCTACCTCGATGTTGTCGCGCTCACAGCACTTGAGGACCATGACTGCTTGTCGAGGGGTAAAGACCTCGTTCTGGTCATAGAAGGCTGGAAGGCTGGCCATGCGAGGATTGCTGGCGGCGAACTGATGGAGAGCCTCCATTGTCTTTCGCTTTCGCGTGGCCTTCTTGAGGTTGTTGACCCGCGAGGCCATGTACTGGTCGCGTGCCGCGCCAGTCAGCCTACGATTGCCGTCGAAGACCCCGATCCCCTCGAATTTCTTGATGCACTCGGAGCCGACCCACATCTCGTGGTGCGTGAGTTCGTTGGCGATGAGAAAGTGGTACCTGAGATCGACGTGGTCGCATAGCTGGCAGATCTCGCACGGAATCTCATGGTCAACCTCCTCGCCAGTGAAGCGCCACTCGCTGAATGCGGTTGCCAGGTCCTGAGACCTGGAGTACGGCAGCATGTTCTCTGCGATTCGTTGCGGGTAGCCACTCATGCGAATTTCCGCTGGTCTCGTTGCTTACCTGACCGATCGTGCCCGTCCGCGGGTGTCGTTTCAAGGATGTGTGTGTCTACCGATTCAGGACTTCCTCCACGACCACGTGCGCCTTCAAGGGCCCTGCCGGTGCCCCGATCTGTGTGGGGGCGTCGCCATAGGCCAGCTTCGCGGGAATCCAGAAGCTGGCCGATTCACCCTCTCGCATGAGCAGGATCCCCTCGCGAAGACCGGGAACAAGCCGGTGCAGGTGCAGAATCGTAGGATGTCCGTTCCGCGTCGACTCAAACCGTTCTCCGTCACTGGTCCATACGGCAAAGTGCACTCGCACGGCATCGACCGACGTTGGTCGAGTACCCTGCTCATTGAGGTGCGTCTTCTTGTAGGTCAGCCCTGAGAACGTCGTCACAGCGCCTTGTGCCGGTGAGAACATCTGCTGGATCCGCTCTTGTCTGTCCGCCTCGGCTCTCTCCCGTAGTTCCTGCGGTGTGGGCGGCTTGGGCGGTGGCTTCGCCGGGGCGGGCCGGGGCGGCGGCGCTGCACGCTTTCTCTTGGTGGGCGGCCCATTGCGGCGATTGAAGAAGTCGTCGGCCGAGGCCTTCATCCTCTCCACGAAGCCGTTGCTCTGGCGGTTCTGCTCGTCGATGAGCGCCTTCATCTGAGCTTGCGTCAGCTTGCCCAGGAACGCGTCCATCACCGGGTATCGCGTGAAGACGTAGTAGCCTGTGCCAAGCAGCAGCAGGACCATTAGCCACTTTCTCATTGCCCCCTCCTACAACTCGATCTTCACGCGCTGGACGGGTGTGTCCGGTTCAGGGCGCTTTGGCGTGTCTTCCGTCCGGTTCACCGCGACCTTGGCGCGCAGTTCATCAAGAACGCTCGACGTGTACGAAGCCGGCAGCGGCCTGGGGGGAGGGGTCAGCGCAAGGAACGGACGCGGCGCCGCGTCCGTGCGCACGATGGCTTGCCCCACACCCAACTCGAGATACGCCTCAACGGGGATGTTGGAGCCGTCCCGTGAGAGGGCGCGCGCATCGGGGGTGCCCACCTGGAAGGTGATGATGCTGCCCGCGTTGCCAAGGACGGCCTCTCGTACGTCTTTTGGGTATTGCTCCAGGTACTGCGTTGCCATCGTGACGGAGAGATTGTACTTGGCTGCCTCTGAGAGCATGGTGGTGAACGAGGGGGTGGCGTAGTTGTGCGCCTCGTCCACGTACAGGTGGAACGGCGGGCGCTGGTGCTTATCAAGCGCCGAGCGGCCCAAGGCCGTGCTGAGGATGCGGCTCACGAAGAACGCGCCCAGCACGCGCACGGTCGCGGGCTCCAGACGCCCCTTTGGGATGTTGATGAGCACGATGCGCCGCTTGGCCATGGCCTGCGTCAAATCGAAGCTCTGCGCAGGGTGGCCAAACAGCACCTTGAGCGAGTCCATCGTGGCGAAGCTGGCCAGCTTGTTGCGCACCGAGGAGATCATCTTCACAGCGCTTGGGAACGCATCGATCCACCAGCGCTTCACCTCCTTGTCCTTCACCGATCGCAGCAACTCATCGCGGAAGGGTTCTTCGATGATCAGGCGAAGGCAGTCGTGAATGGTGGTGCTGCGTGTTGACGATAGGCATGCCAGTGAGGCGTACGTGAGCGTCTCTTCCAGCTGCGGGCCCCAGGAGCCAGCAAACATCATGCGGAAGAACGCGATGGTATCGGCGGCCACCTGCGAGGGCTGTGCCCCATCAGGCATGGCAAATAGGTTGGCGGCAAACGGTTGCGTGCGATACGCGCCAGCATCCAGCAGCACGACGTCCTGGTAGCGACGCGGGTCGAGACGCGGCAGGACCTCGCGAAGCACCAGGTCGTCGGTGGGGTCGACCACCGCCACCCCGTGCCCGGCCTCGATGTCGTTGAGGATGAGGTTGCACAGCAGCGTGCTCTTGCCCTTGCGCGTGCGTCCAAGCACCGCTACATGGCGCGCTCGCACCTTGGCCGGCAAGAACACGGGCCGCTCCCTGCCATCAACCAGCGAGACACCCAGCGGGATGGCGTCGCGCGCCTTGGTAAGCACCTTTCCGGCTGCGGGAAGTGGGCGCAGGCCCGCCTGGATGGGCAGCCCTCTCGTGCTGGGCAGCGTGATGAGTGGCGCCAACTCGGCTGCGCTGAGCAACGTGCCGGTGCGGAAGCTCACCCGGCGAAGCAGTGAGAACCGAAGAACCCCCTTGGGGGTCTTCTTGTGCGCGTAGGCGACCCCCCAGTCTTTCTCACGCAGCACCTGTATCTTGCGCGGTCCGGAGAGGGCCGGACGTAGCGCTTCCAAGAGCCGTTTGAGGGCGGCGACCTTGCCGCGTGGCGGGCCCAGCACGACCAGCCGGACAGCGACGCCCATCAGCGGGCCGGCCCCCTCAAACTTGCGCTTGCGGTCCGTGCGAATGACCTGCGCGATGCGGCGAGCAGACGCGTCGGTTGCCCGGTCCTCGTGCTGGGTACTCAGGCGCTTCATCCAGTTGGTGGTCGCACCGCTGCAGCGCGACATCAGAACCTGGAACAGGCCGAAGCGGCCGGCCGGCAGGGCAGCCAGCGCGTGCAGCAGCGTTGAGAGGGCGGCTGCTGGGGGTGAATGCACGCTGTAGCTGTCCGGTCCCAGAACGATGTCACCAAGCGCGAGTTGGAGCCCGCTGCCTGCCGTGTCACGAAAGACCTCGTTCACGACGTCGGAGGCGTCTCGTCGCAGATCCACAAGCGCGCCGGCGGTTGTCATCCCAGTGCACAAGCCGTTCACGGCACGAGATGAGCCAGCCCACTGTACTGTGAGGCTTTCGCGATTGCCGAACACCTCGAAGCTCAATGGCAAGCGGGCGCTGGAGGGCATCGTAGTGAGCGTGTGCAGGAGGATCTTCGGGTCCAGGCCGCCTCCTGCAATTGGGCGCATCTGCGCAAAGCTCAGATCCTCGTACGCCCGCCGTGTGACCTTGCTTGCCCCCTTTCTCGTGGGGACCAAGCTCACGGGCACTTGGCGAAAGACCAAGGCGTGCTGTGCCGGATCAGGAGGGGCGGGGGTCATGACCGATCAGGAGCCCCATTGTTCTCGCTGTCGTCGTCCTCTTCGTTGCCGTCGCGATCACCGTCGCCCTGCGTGTCGTCGGGGTCCTCATCCGCAGCGCCAGAATCGTCGTCGCCCACATCATCGGGCTCGGGGGCCTCGCTACCGTTGTCGGCCTCGTCGTCGACATCCCCCAGGTCGTCGTCCTCGTAGTCGTGATCGAAGTCCTCTTCGGCCTCGGCCTCGCCCTGGCGAGCCTTGCGCTTGATCTTGCGCTTCTTGGCCGAGAGCTTGGCTAGACGCGCCTCCACCTCTGCGCGGTCCAGAGCCCGCTTGATTTCACGCGCCTCCAGATCCTCACTCATGGTGCGAGCGTCTTGCAGCGACCGCCCCAGTAGGCGGCGTTGCTGCACGGCGTTGGCCAGTCGCTTGGCCCGGTTGGCCAGCAACTTGTCATCCAGCCATGTGTGAATCGCATCCACGACCATCAGCACGAACTTCACGATGGCCGGCCGACTGGTCAGCTCAGCGTCCTCACCCCCTTCGGTCGTCTTGGTAGCGCCGCTGCCGCGGTAGCCCTTGCGAATCAGGCCAAAGGCCGGGCCCGCATCGGGGACCTTGGGATCGCCTGGACCGCTCTTGAGCGTGCCATCCTCATCCATGAGCTGCGGGCCCACGGTGTTGGCTTCCCGCAGGAGGGATAGGGCCGCCTGCTTCTGCCGCTCCAGGATGTCCGCCAGGTCCCGCGGCTGCCGGCCCATGATGTCAGTCCACAACGCCATGAGTCGCTCGTTGACGACCGATGCCGAGGAGGAACCCATCCCGTAGTAGGGTGTGACGATGCGCTCGGCCCCTTCGTTGATGAGCGCTGCGTTCTCGCGGGCGAACTGCCCGATCACCTCGTCCGTGAAGTCGTGCAGTTGCATCGAGCGCGCCACGGTAGCCACCAGGGCCCGCTGGTCGCGCCACAGCCGCACCAATACGAACAGGGCTGAGGCCAACATGAACGGCACCAGCCACACGATCCCTGTAGGTATACCGCCCGCAAGAAGCACGAGCAGGAACCACACCAGCAGTGCGTAGACGAAGAGTCGGAAGACCCACAGCGACATCTTGCCAATCACCGGGCTGTTCTGCTGCTCTTCGAGCTTGCTCATGGGCGTATAGAGAGCCCGAAGGTAGACCCGTGGCGGGTCTTTCTTGTGCGGCACAGTCAGCGACCAGCGCGCCCCCCTGGCTCCGACCAGGAGGCTCAGAATCAGCAGGATGGGCACCACACCGTACAGCACGTATCTTGCGCCACGTGTGACCATCCCCTCTCCGGACTCAAGGCGCTCTTGCATGTCATAGCGCAGACTCAGGCCCATCAGGACCTTGTCACCCACCTCATCGATGGTCTTGTACCCATCCGCCTGCAGGGCTTGGACAGCCTTATCGTGCGGCATGTCCTCGGTTATCGCCACGAACTTGATTCGGCTGGCGCCCGTGAAGCCGACGATGTCGCCCGAGATGTTGCGCACGATACTGCCGGCCGTGCCTGGGGCAGGCGGTGGTGGTGGGGGTGGTGGCTGGTTGGCCTGTGCCGCCTCGAGTGTCGGGCCGTCCTCCTCGTCGGGGGTTGGGTCGGGTTCTGGCGGTGCCACTGGCGCGGCAGGTGCCGGCGCCGGGACCGCAGCGTCCGCCGCCTCCACGTACGCCAAGAGCCCCTCACCGGAGCCGCGCAGCGTCTTCTCGCTCGTACGCTCGGCCCACACGGCCGCGCGCGTCCCTCTCTCGTAGCGGTGATGAATGAGGAACGTGTCGCCTGGACGTTGCAGATCCGGCCATGTGGCCGCGAACGCCTCCTTGATGCGCCCTCGAGCACCTGCTGATTCGGTGTCGTCCAACTCGACCAGCAACGCCTGCGGATCGACGTGGGCGTGCCGCCTGTCGTTTCGTGCGCGCAGACGCAAATCATCGGTCATGGCGTCGAAGACGGTCTGCCCAAACGAAGCTGTTCCGGCAACCGCTTGTGCAACGGCGTCCAGTGGGCCCATGCCTCTGGAGAACTCGTCCTTGATGTACTGGCCCAACCACACCAGCAGCACCACAACCACGACGATCTGGCCAACGCGGATGAGCTTGTCCACGCGTCCTCCCTTTCGGGGCTGCCAAGTCGTCAGCACGAACGACGCCCCACCTGACCGACGATAGACCACATCACCGCCGGTGACCCCAGCTTCGGTCATGTCGGCCTCCACCGCAACGTCGTACGCAGATTTGACTATTCTGCCCTATTTGCGGTATACGAGATGAGTTGGGTTGCGCCCACGTTCTTCGATGTATATGGAGCCTGCCGCCCCGCCGCCGGCACCCGCCGTTAGCCCCGTGAACTGCATCTGCCCGATTTCCCGACGGCGCAGGATCTTCGGCAGCGTCGTTGATGAGTTGGTCACCGTGCACGAGGTGCCCGGCGACGGGTAGAACCATACGCAGCGCGACCGAATGCAGCACAGCCCCTTTCAGTCTGACCGCCCAAGACCACCCCCTACGCGCGGGCGCACGATCGATTTCACCCTCCAGCCGCACTGTGCAACGCCACGAACGGCGGTTCTGGCAATCGGCAGTCATCGTGAGTGGCATGGTCAGCACAGCGTTTCATGAAGAGCGGGCTGACCGTGTCGTAGCGACGGTCGTGCCCTTCCAAGCCCGTTGACCGTGTCAACCAACAGCTCTCCTGCATCCTGAGAGGCATCAGGCGTGACTACAGACCCAGTTGCCACCAGGGGCCGAGACAACATCCTCAAGAGCGCCTGCACGTGGCAGTTGGATTTCCCGAAGGGCCGCAACTGGCCTCGTGCTGGGCCTCCTCTCATCTGGCGTCCAAGAGCCCCGCTTGAGAGGCTCAACGATAGCGCGCGCCTATCGCTGAAATTTTCTCAACCTTAAGAGCGCCGGCGACCTCAGGATGGGTCACCGGCGCCTCGTTGTGTTGAGCGATTGGTGTAGCGGCCCTACCATCGTCTCACACGCCGCGTCACCGACGGGGCAAGACTCCACTGGTTCGTTTGCTTGTCGTACACAGCCAGCCCTCGTTTCCTGAGAGCATGCAATGCCCACCGAGTTTCACTCTCACTGACGAACCAATCGAAGGACTGCGCACAATTCTGGGCCCGTGTTACTGCCGTCACCAGTGCCACATCCCCACTCGGATGAAGTCGCCGCAACGCCTCAAACGCGGCAACCACATCGCCTCTATCTGTCTGGTAGGGAGCGGCCCGAGTATCTATGTTCCACGGCTTGAACACGTCGTAGAGCAGGGCTCGATTCAACCTGTGCGCTCCCCCCGCAGTGCGTATCGACGCGTAGATGAGTGAGACAACCACCTCGCGCATGTCAGCTGGCAGGCGCCGTCTGCACCGGGATTGAATCTCGGCACAGACCTCCTCCAGTGTCCAGGGCTGCTCGTTCTGCACCAGGGCTTCGTGAACGACGTCAAAGATGTGGTTCAGCTTGCGCACATTCCAAGCGGCTACGAGTGGCTCCTTGCTGGCATTGGACTCCGATGCCATAGTCACGGGTCATGAAGAGTCGCGCACCTACTCCGTGTCTTGCGTGTCAGGAAGGAGCAGTTGCCAGACGCGTTCGTCGTCCGGTGACTGCTGGAAGCACTCGCCATACTGCAAGGCTTTGCGCACCTTGCTGCGGTACGAGCCCGGCGTCGGGACCCCCATGGCCACACGCAGCTTCTTCACCATGGCGAAGATGTCGCGCTCAGAGGCGTTGTAGTCCATGAGCCGCAGCGCATGTGCAACGAAGCTCTCGTAGTCGTCCTGGTCAGACAGCGCCTCCATATCGACGTCGCGCAGGTTGAGGTCTTGCTGGAGTTGTTCAGGGGTGACAAGGCGCCATACGCCAGAAGCGGCCGCGTCCTGCACGATGAGTGGGTGTTGCTGCAAGGTTCGTCGGATGGTGGCTCTCCACGTCTCTGCCAAGTCCGGCCGGTGCTCCTCGACGTGGTTGTAGATGGCGGTGAGGTGGGCCTGGCCATCGAGAGCCTCAAGGGCGTCGCGCACAGTGTCAGGCCACGACGTCGTGGTCGATGCCTTGGGAGTGGATGGTGATGTCATATGGGTTGCGATGAAGAAGGGCAGACTCTATCGGGTACGTGCGGTGAACACATTGCGCACGTTCTGGAATATTTGCGCGGCTGCTTCGCGAGCGGACAGTTGCGGGCGTTGGTAGTCCTTCAAGCGCCAGTAGCTGGAGCCCTCGTTGTCTTGAACACAGCGCGGATTTTGCTCGAGGGCCTTCACGACGCCCAGGCGCCACGTGAACGGGCGCTGCATGCGTTGCGATAAGCTCATGGTCGCTCGACGACGCTTGGCTACGTAGCGCACGACGGTCTCGATATCCGCGTCACCGCCGAGGCCGACAAGCGCCTGCTCGACGAGGCGTGGGCTCACGCCGTATGTTGATGTGCGTCCGTGTAATTTGGACATAGAAGGTGGCTAACCCGATTGCCCTCGACTTCTGCCTCTGAAACGCAGAAAGCCCGTCCCAACCAGCGACCCTTCTAACAAATCGCGGCAAAGACGAGCTTCCAGTAGCAAAGCATATGGCGCGCAGCGTGCAACCCCAGATTGGGTTGGCCAGCGAGCCGTGTCGTATGCCGATGTGTTTAGAAGGTGCCCTGGTGAGGGTCACATCGGATAGAAATGAAGGGGGCGGGATGAAGGTGTCTTACCTTCACCTACAGGGTAGCAAGCACGCTGAATCGGTCAAGGGGGAAACCGCGAGTTTTCCCCATGGTTGAGATCCAAACGGCGGGTCGAAGGAGATCAGCAGACGGCCCGTGGCGGCCTCACGCGGTGCGCTCAGGCGTAGGCGCTTCGGGCAGCGGTACCATGCTGAATCCGTACCACGTGTAGTTCCTGGTAGAACCCGCGGCTCTGGAGCGTGAACGTACGGAAGCGACGCTTCGGCGTCTGCGCACCTGCGTATGTGCCCAGGACTACTGCGCCAAGGGCAAGCCAGGGATTCGTTTCGACCAGCAGAGCTGCGACAAGCCCACCCACTGTCAGACCAGCGCCGGCGTTCGTATCAGCGAACAGGTGCCCGACGTCGTTGCGCAGGGGGTCGACCTTGTCCAGATGAAAGCGCAGCCAGCCTTCTCCCTGGTTCTTGTGCAGGTGCAGGCCCTCGGGGCCATCATCGACCGAGAACCGGCACTCTGCCGTCTGCCCCTGGTCCAGCCCGACATAGCCGCCATTGGTGCACTTCATGAAGTCGCGACGCACCAAGCGGCGGTCGCTGAAGGCCAACTCGAGGACCGGCTGCTCGCCCGGCTCGCACATGCTCTGTGCCTGCCGCAGCGCCCTGACGACGGTGCGACGCGAAATCTGGTTCATCTTGTCTCTCCCCCGAGAACGGTGCAGGTGTTCAGGTAGGGTAAGCACGGCATCACGCACGACAACCACCCGCCCGAAAGAAACCTCGGTCCATTCCCCCACCGAATACGGCCGGCCCGCTACCCCAGCAGCCGCACGCCCGCCTGCGCCGCATCCTCCACCCACATCAGCGCACTCTTCCACACCGGCGCAAACACCCCGGCGTTCACGAGGTCGTCGTGCACGGCCAGCATCACGAAGTTCTTCAAGCCCAAGCCGACGGCAACGTCGGCCAACTGCACGGCGCGCTTATCCGACGGGACAGTCACCAGCAGCTTGACCGAAGCTCGCTGCTCGACCAGCGGCACGTTGTGACGCGCAAGCAGCGCCGTGAGAGTGGCCTCGATGCAGCTCCCGTCCAGCGCGGCCTCGCGATAGGCCGAGAACTTCTCGTGCATCACCGCCTTGCTCATCGTGCCGCGGTCGACTTCAAGCAGGCCCAGCAGACGCCCATCGCGGTGGTCGACCACGAACGCCCCATCCGGCTTGATGGACCGGGCCACCACGTCCTCGGGCGGCTCGACCACGAGGTCGTTGCTGGCCCGCTCGTACACGGGTTCATCCACCCCGCGAGCCCTTTCTCCTGACACAAACGAGACCAGCACGTCGGTGATGGCAAGGTCGTGGTCAAGAGCGACGGGCGACGCTCCTTTCGCTCGCCACTCGCGCGGAATTGTCTCGCCGATTTTTCTCAGCTCGTTGATTCCCGCCGCGTCAATTTTGTGAATCGCGGCCGCCTGGCCGCGGCTGGCCGGCAGCGGCGTGCGGTCCATCAGCCCCGCGTGAAAGAGCTTGCTGCACCGCTCCGCCGTCGTCTTGTACGAGGAGAAGAAGAGCCGCTGGAAGTGCTCTACACGGGCGTACTTGACACGCAGGAGGATCTTCAGCATCGCGCGGTCGCGCGCCGTGATCTGTACAGAGACCCCCGGGTCTCGCTGAAACCGGGAACGTGCCATCTAACCTCCAGGCCATAGAGCCGCCGGCTACGAAGGGCCGGCGTCGCTCTCAAGGTGAAGTACTTCATACACACCTTAGTTGAGCCGCGAAGTGGCGCCAAGACCCCCAGCATATAAGGCTTTCGGGACGGTCACCCCGTGAGTTCTATCCCCGGACAACGGCGTGCCCCAGACGATTCGGAGCTTCGTCCGCGACGCGGGCCCATAGGCCATGTGTAGCAAGGCCTGTGCAACGTCAGACCCGTGAGTATTTGCTGCGTACGTTCTGCGGGGCCATCACGCGGCGCGTATCGGGGCTGACACGCTGCGCACAGGCGTGACGAGCCGATTCTCGTTGCTGGCTCAGGGGTTGGCCGGTCGGTCGAGGATGGCGTGGCCCGATGCGATGGACACCAGCAGGCCGCTCACCAACTTTCTGCCCTCAGACTTTCCGGGCACGGCAAGGCGCAATCAGCCGCGATACGGCAGGCTTTGGCGTGTAGAACGGGTCGTTCACACGCCCCGTGAGTATTCGTTATCTACCTGTATTTTATCAGGTTTTCGCCTGCCCCCTATGCCACGATCGACGGCGTTGAACGGGTCACTGGAGGACGACATGTCCACGACGCTGCTCACCGTGAAGGAAGTCGCCGCTCGGCTGCGGCTCTCGCGCTCGGCCGCCTACCGGCTGATTCGGCTGGAGATCCCCTCGCTCAAGCTGGGGACCGGCAAGAGGGGCGGCCGGGTCTTCGTTCGCGAGTGCGACCTCGAGGCCTGGATCGACAGCAACATCAAGACGCCCGTGTTGGCGAACAAGGAGACGACATGCACGCACCGATCAAAGCCAGCTGGAGGAAGAAGAAGGGCGTCTGGTACGCGCGGTTCCAGCACCCGGTCACGGGGGTCCGCGTCGAGCGATCCACAGGCTGCGGCAATCGAAAGCTGGCTGAGGCGTGGCTGACCAAGGAGTGGGAGCGCCTGTTGGCTCCTGACAAGGCGGCGCTGCCCGACGTGGCCCTGGCCACGGCGGCGGCCCGCTACTTGGCCGGCCGCCAGAACCGCATCGACGCGGGCGCTGAGGACGCCGACGCGCCCTCGACCTTCCATGCGCGCAAGAAGACGTGGCGCCTGCTGGTTGAGCACTTCGGGGCCGACACGATCGTGCACGAGTTGGACGCTACGCACATGGTGGCCTTTCGCGAAGAGCGCCTGGCCGTCGTGTCCGCGCACACCGTCTACAAGAACCTGTGCGAGCTGCGCACGTTCTTCCGGTGGTGCATCGAGCGCGGCCTCGTGCGCAGGAATCCGGCCAAGGACGTGACCGTCTCGTACAAGATCAAGAAGCAGGACCGCGCCATCACCCCGGACCAGTTTCTGGCGTTGTACGAGGCCGTAGCGGCCAAGCGCCGGCTCTACGTGCTGCTGATGGTCGAGACCGGTGCACGCCCGGGCCGCGAGGTCGAGGCCATTACCTGGGGGGACCTCGATGTAGGCGGGCCGCGCATTCATATTCCTGGCACGAAGACCGCGGCGGCCGATCGCTTCATCCCGATTCGCCCGCAGTTTGCCGCCCACCTGCTTGAGCAGCGCGGCAGCGCGCGCGACAGCGACCCGATCGTAGAGCGGTGGTCCAACGCCCGTCGTGACCTCTCGCGCGCGGCCAAGAAGGCCGGCCTTGAGCACGTGCGCCCCTATGATCTGCGCCACACGTACGCCAGTTGGGCGCTGCAAGGCGGGGCCCCGGATGCGCACGTGGCCAAGGCGCTCGGGCACAGTTCCACCGCCATGGTGCATCAGGTCTACGGGCACCTGCGCCCGGAGCACTTGCAGTCGGTGGTGTCGGCCTTGCCCGTCAACGGGGTTCTTGAGCCCACTGCGGCCGTCAACGACGACCAGGAGCCCGAGCAGGGTGGTTGCGGGGACGATTCTGAGCCTGAGAATGGCGCGGAAGGGCCTGAGAGCGGGCCAAATGAGCCGCGGGGCTTGCCCCATATATGCCCCAACAAGGGGCCAGAAGGGGCCGATTCGGGCTCAAATCCTCACAAAACAGAAAACCCGGCAACTCGTGTAAGTTGCCGGGTTTCTAAGGAAAACGCGGTGCCCAGGGGCGGATTCGAACCACCGACACGCGGATTTTCAGTCCGCTGCTCTACCAACTGAGCTACCTGGGCTCAGGGCGACGCGTGAGGCGGGATACTGCCGCCTGATTTGGCCTGTGTCAATGAAAAAGAAGGCCGGCGAATCGGTGCGCACCACTGGCGCTCTGACGCTCCGAGAAGCGGACTATCGAGCGGGGAGCCAGGGGGCAAAGGCCCGGCTGCCGCGCGCCAGCGGCGCTTCGTCCGATGGTGTCGGCGAGCGCAATTGGCTGCTGCCGCAACGACCGAGTTTATGACCGTCACCGTTCAAGACGGCCTTCGCTGGCTCAGGGGCAGGGTATGCCTCGGCTGCGGCCCTCGCGGCAGCCGCCGAACTGGGCGGCGTCCTGGCTGCAGATCCGCGGGCAGCCCGGCGGTCCGAGCGGCTCGACGCGGCAGCTATCGCCGTCCCAGACGATGTCGGCGACCTCCCAGAACTCGGTGAGCGGGCCGCCGCCGCGTTCGCCGGGCTGCATCACGACCGGGTCGAAGGCGGCGCTGAGGTCGCCGGCACAGAAGATGCGGACGGTGACCGTGGCGGGGCCGAAGTCGTCGTCGTCGTAGTAGTGCACGCCGAGGCGGTAGGTGCCCGGGCGGGGGCGCAGGATGTTGATGTTCTCCGGGCCGAGGCCCTCGACGTCGTCGAGGTCGAGGCGGGGGTCGTCGGCGTCGAGCGGCGCGCTCCATTCGACCTGTGGCGGCGGGTCGCGGTTGGGGTCGGCGTTGTAGGCGGCGAGCTCGGCGCGGCACTCGGGTTCGGTGGCGTTCCCGCAGACTTTGCAGTTGCGGTAGAAGCAGTCGTCGCCTTGCAGGCCGCTGTCGAACCACACTGCGTCTGCGGCCCGCTTGAGGTGCAGGTCGACGTCGGAGGGGTCGTCGACGGCGTTGACGTTCCAGACCATCTCGATGCGCAGGCCGTCGCGGGTGCGGGTGGTGACCCGGGTGCGGCAGCGGCCGATACCGCCTTCGCTGTCTTCGACTGTCAGTTCGAGCACGTAGGTTCCCTGCAGGTCGGCGAAGATGGTCGTCGCGAGGCCTGCGTCGGGGGAGGGGTCGGCGGTGGAGCCGGGGGGCTGTTCGACGATGCGCCACGTGGCGCGGCTCATGGCCTGGCCTTCAGGGTCGTCATAGTCGCCGACGAGGCGGTAGTCGGCCAGCGGGGGGCCTTCCTGGTCGGGCGGACAGATGGCGATCGGCGGCTGGTTCTCGCAGTCGGCGATCTCATCGGCGATGCCATCGCAGTCATCGTCGATGCCATTGCATGTCTCATCACTCGGGCGGACTTCGCCTTCGCACGGGCCGTAGAACTCGAGTCGACAGGCCTGCACCCCGGCCCGACAGGCGGTCTGCGGGCCCTCCAGATCGGCGGGGTGGCCGCTGTAGCAGGGCTTCTCGGGCAGGGTGCAGGTGCAGCCTTCGTCGACGAGGCCGTCGCAGTTGTCGTCGATGTCATTGCATCGCTCGCGGTTCATCGGATCGCAGTATGGCTCGCGCTCGGGCGGGGGCCCGCCGCCGGCGCCGCCTGCTCCGCCGTCTCCGGGGCCGCCGCCCGCGCCGCCCGATCCGCCGGCGCCGCCTTGGTCGGGCACGGGCTCGAAGCCGGTGTCGGTCAGCGGCGGTGGCACGAAGCCCAGATCGTCGGGTTGGGGGGCCGCGTCCGGGCCGGCGTCGTCGGCGACGGTCGAGCAGCCGAGCGCGATCAGGGTGATGGCCGCGAGGGGGATTGCCGCGCGAGGGAACGGGCGCATCGAGGAGCCTCCGAACGGTTTCGGCGAGTCTACCGCAACCGGTCCGTTCGGGGCGCGGGGTGGGTTCAGGCGTTCAGGTCGAGGTGCAGCGAGCCCAGGGGCCGGTCGGCCTGCTCGATGCTGAGCTGGTAGCGGCCGAGGGGCAGGGCGTCGACGGTGGCGCCGCGGTCGCCGAGGCTCGACAGCGCGCGGGTCTCGCCGTCGGCGGTGAGGCGCAGCAGCATGCCCGCTGGCGGGGGATGGATCGGCCGCACCGTCAGCGCGAGCTCGTCGGGTCCGTCGATCTCGAGGTCGATCTCGAGGGGCAGGTCGCCGAGGGTCACCTGGTAGCGCAGCTCTTCTCGGGCTTCGGCGGCGGCGCCGCGGACCGCGGTGGCGGCCATCGGCATCGGCGCGAGGGCGTCGGCCAGTGGCTGGAGCGCGTCGCCGATCCACTTGATCGCGATGCGCAGGCCGTGGGCGATCGGATCGGCGGCGGGCCACAGGGCCTTGGCCCGATCGGTCAGCGCGGCGGGCACGGCGGTGGTCTGCCAGCTGTGGCCGTCGTCGGCGTCGACGACGATGCCGAGCGCGGCGACGAGTTCGAGGCAGTCGTCGCAGGTGCGCAGGCTGCGCAGCAAGCTCTGCTCGGCGTCGGGGGGCAGCAGGCCGTCGAAGAAGGCGGCGAGTGTCTCCTCGTCGGGGCAGCGATGGGTCATCGGAGGGCTCCTCGGTCGGGGTGCGGCACCGGACGGGCGCGGCCGAAGGGCTTACACGTCACGATCGATTTCGTGCGCGGCGTCATGGATCGGTCAGCCCGGCCTCGGTGGCCAGCTTGCGCAGGCGTTTGATCAGCCGGGTCTTTCGCGTGTAGAGCGCGCCCTTCTTGATGCGCAGCACCGCGGCGATGGCGTCGGCCGACATCTTGCGCACGTAGATCATCTCGAGCAGCAGTCGGTCGCTCTCCGAGAGGCCATCGGTGAGCTCTTCGAGTTGCTCCCGTCGCTCGGCGTCGGCTTGCTGCAGCATGGCTTCGAGCGGGTCGGGGCCGTCGTCGACGAGGGTCGGTCCGCGGGGGCCGTCTTCGTCGCGCGCGTCGAGCGATACGAGCTTGCGGCGCTTGCGCAGGGCGTCGAGGCAGCGGCGGATGGTGATGATGCGGACCCACGAGCGCACCGAGCAGCCGTTGTCGCCGCGGTAGGCGCGCAGTCGGCGGCAGTCATCCTCCATCAGCGCGAGGAAGAGGTCGTTGTGCAGGTCGGCGGTCTCTTCGGGGCCGAACTCGGTGGCGTGCTTCTGCGCCGTCAGCCGGATGAGGTAGTAGACGTAGCGCGTGAATCGCTCGACGAAGGCGTTCCACGAGCGGCGCCGGCCGGCGATACAGCCTTGCAGCAATTCGAAGTCGGAGAGGGCGTTCATGGCTGGGCAGCCTACGTCAGCCAGGGGGGCGGGGGCCACCCTCCAAGGTCACTCGGACCCGTCGGCGGCGTCCGGGCCGCTGTCCCACGGAACGGTGGGATCGGCGTCCGGGTGGCCGCCGCCCGCGCCGGCGTCGGGGGCGCACGGGTCGTAGGGGTCGGCGTCGTAGGGCTCGGCGTCGGAGGGGTCGGCGTCGTAGGGCTCGGCGTCACCCGCGCCCGCGTCGATGGGATCGTCGACGCCGCCGTCGGCGTGATCGGGGTCGCACGGGTCCGCCGCGCCCATGTCGGGGGATGGCTCGGGCTCCGGTTCGGGGGCTGGGGCCCGCGCGTCGACGAGCGCGCCATCGGCTGCACCCGGATCGTCGGGCAGGCCGAGGTCGGGCTCGCCATGCTGAAGACCGGCATCTCCCCGGGCGCCGCCCTCCGCTCGACCCGGGTCGGGCTCGAAGGTGAAGCCGCAGCCGGCTGCGGCAGCGATCGCCGCCGCGAGAGCGATGGTGACGAGGGGGTGACGGCGGAGCATGAACGGGCACCTCACGGGTCTTCGACGGCCGACTGTACGGGCGAGGGCGGCGGGGCTTACAGCCATGGGGCGGTCGATGGCCGACGGCCGCTCTCGACGGGGCGTCGATTCATGTAGGATGCCGCCGTGCACGCGCGCAATCTCACCGTGATCTGGTCGGCCGTCGATGGCGGCGCCGACGTGACGCTGCTCGCCGGCGACGGCGGCGGCCTCGTCCCGCTCGCCTGGCGTGGCGTGCATCGCTTCGATCGAGCTCAGGCCGACGCCGAGCGCGCAGCCCTGACCCGTGCGGTCCGGCGGGCGGTCGTGCGGGGCAAAGGCCTCGACGCGCTGGCGGCGAGCGGGCGATTGCTCTTCGACCTGCTGCTGCCGGGCCCGGTCAAGGCGGCGCTCAGGGGGCCCGGCGGGCTGTTGACGGTGGCGGGCGGGGACTGGCCGTGGGCGCTGCTGCACGACGGCAACGATCACCTGGGCTTGCGCTGGGCGCTCGGCGAGCTGGGCACGGGGCTCATACCAGAGGGGGCCGGCCGCGGTCCCACCGACGCCGAGCGGCTGCTCGTGGTGGCCGATCCGGCGGCCGACCTGCCGGCGGCGCGCTATGAGGGCGAGGCGCTGATGCGCGAGATGGCCGACGGCGCCGGCTGCGACCTGCGGTTGGGGCGGCTGCGTCGGCAGGACTTCTTGCGGATCTTCCGGGGCTATCGCCTGGTGCACTTCGCGGGTCATGCCGATCCGGCCGACGCGGGAGGCCCGGCCGGTTGGCGGCTGGGCGACGGGCGGGTCGACGCGGCGGCGCTGCGCACGCTGGCCGGCGGGGCGGCGCCGGCGTTGGTCTTCGCCAACGCGTGTCAGTCGGCGCGGGCATCCGACGTGGGCGACGCGCTGCTCGAAGCCGGGGTGCGCCACTTCATCGGCACGACTGTGGATCTGCCCGATCTGCCGGGGGCCGACTTCGCCGCGGGCTTCTATCGTCACCTGCGTGATGGACGTCCGGTGGGCGAGGCCCTGCGTTTGAGTCGGGTAGCGGCGGCCGAGCAGGGCCAGGCGGTGTGGGCCGCCTATCGGCTGCGTGGTGATCCGGCGACGGTGTACTTCCGCGCGCGCGCCACCGAGCGCTGGGCGCCGGGCGTGCGGCAGGCGGTCCTGGTGGCGGTGCGCAGGCCTCATGGGTGTTCGGGCGCCGATGGGCTGGCGGAGAGCCATGGTCGCTGGCGCGCGGCGCTGCGGGCGGCGGTCGGACGCCATGGTGGGCGGCTCCTGCCCGGGCGTGCGGCGGTCGATCGGGCGGTCTTCGGCGTGCCGGTGACGTTCGAGAACGACGCGCATCGGGCCGCGCGGGCGGCGCGAGCGCTGGCCGAGGCGCATCCCGACGCGGTGATCGTCGTCGATGCCGGCGCGGTGGTGGCGACCGGCGCCGACGTCGTCGGGGAGGCGGCGCTGGCCGTCGAGGCGGCGACGTGGCGGCTCGGGCCCGGGGTATACGGTCTGGGCGGCGTCGCCGAGCGGCTGGGCGCGAGCGCCGTCTGGGGGGCCACCGACGGGCCCGCGCGACGGTTGCTGGGCCTGAGCGAGACCCTGCCGGCGGAGGTCCTGCCGCTCGTCGGGCGCACCGCCGAGATCGACCGGGTGATGGACATCGCCGACGCCGTGCTGCGCGAGCGTCGGGCGGCGGCGGTCACCGTCGTCGGCTCGGCGGGCATCGGCAAGAGCCGCCTGCTGGGGGCCATCGCGCGTCGGCTGGACGGGCGCTTCGCGGTGGTGCGCGGCGCGGGGATTCCCTACGACGAGGCGGCGCCTTTTGCGGCGGCGGCGGGTGTCATCCGCGGGTTGTGCGGCCTGGGATCCGACGATGGTCCGGATGCGGCGCGGGCGGCGCTGCGGGCGTTGGTCGAGCGGTTGGATGCCCAGGGCGGGGGACTCGATCTCGACGTGATGCCGATCGACGCGTTGCTGTCGGGGGATGTGGGCGGACCACGCCTCGCCGAGCATTTCGACGCCCTCGCGGCGCTGTGCGGTCTCGAACCCGGCGACCCGACGGCTTCACCGCCGGCGCCCGGCTCGCTGCCCGGGGCGTTTCGCATGCTGCTCGAGGCGGCGGCGGCCGAGGCGCCGCTGGCGGTGCTGGTCGAAGACGTGCACTGGCTGCCCGATGTGGGGCGGGCGGTGGTCGATCCGCTGGTCGGCGGCCTCGAAGGGCCGGTGCTGGTCCTGGCGTCGGGTCGGCCGGCGCTGGCTGATCGGGTGGGCCATTGGTTCGAGCGGCCGCGTCATACGCGCATCGATCTGGGGCCGTTGTCCGACCGTGAAGCGGAGGCGGTCCTGCGCCAGACCCTCGAGGGGGCCGACAAGGCCGAGGCGGCCGCGCTGCTGGCCCGGGCGGAGGGCAACCCGCTCTTCTTGCGCGAGCTGGCGCTGGCCCGCGAGGCCGGCGAGGCCGGGGCGCCGCCGCCGACCATCGAGGCGGTGATGCAGGCCCGGCTCGACCGACTGGCTCCGCTCGAGCGGGAGGTCTTGCGGGCTGCGGCGGTCCTGGGGCGTACGTTCTGGCAGGCCGGTGTAGCGCGGCTGCTGGGGCGCGCGGACGGCATCGCGGGTGCCCTGTCGGCCCTGGAGCGGCGGCGCTTCGTGCAGGCTCAGCCGGCGAGCGACCTGCCCGGCCAGCGTCAGTGGCGGTTCAACCACGGGTTGATGTTCGAGGTGGTCTACCACGGCATCGCCGGGCGGGCGCGGGCCGCATGGCATGGCCGCGCGGCGCTGTGGTTGGGCGAGGAGGTGGCCGCAGGGCCCGATCGCTGGGCGCGGGTCGCGGTGCATCGCGCGGCGGCGGGGGACCACGCGCGGGCCGCCGAGGCGTGGCTCAAGGCGGCGGAGCGGGCGCGGCAGACGTCGGCCGCCGGTGAGGCGCTGCGGGCGTATCGGGCGGCGATCGCCGAAGACGATGCCGGCGGCGGTGCGCTCACCGAGGACGCCCGGGCCGACGCCGAGGTGGAGCTGGCGGATCTGGAGCGCGGCGCCGGCGATCTCGGCGCGGCGGCGGCGCTGCTCGATGCGGCGGTCGAGCGGTCGACGGGGGTATCGCGCGCCGATCGCCTGCATCGGCGGGCCATGATCGCCGAGGCGCAGGGTGATCTGCCCGGGGCCCATGCCCGCCTCGCCGAGGCGCATCGGGTGCTCGCGGGCGAGGACCCGGCCGACGCGCGGGCGGTCTCGCTCAACATCCGGCGCTACGAGGGTTGGTTGGCCTATCGCGACGGCGACGCGGAGCGGGCGGTGGCGCTGCTCGAGGCGCTGGCGACCGAGGTGCCCGACGACGCGCTCGAGCTGCGGGGGCTCGTGCTCAATACGCTGGGCATCGCCGCCTACGGGCGCGGCGATTACGACGCCGCCGAGCGGGCCCTGCGCCGGGCGCTGGCGCTCTTCGAGCGGCTCGGCAGCGCCAGTCGTATGGCGACCTGCTTCAACAACCTGGGTCTGGTGGCCGGACGGCAGGGCGACGTGGCGGCGGCGGTGGGCTGGTACGAGCGCTCGGTGCGGCTGCACGTCAAGCGCGGCGACCGCACCGCGTTGGCGCAGGCCTATAACAACCTGGGCTCGATTCACGGCGACGTCGGGGACTATGCCCGCGCGGCGCGGTACCTGCGCGAGGTCGTGCGCATCCGCAGCACGACGGGTCACGCGGGGCTGGCGCTGGGCTATGCCAACCTGGGCGAGGTCTACCTCAAGCAGGGGCGGGCGGCAGAGGCCGCCGATCACCTCGACCGGGCCCTCGAGCTGTGCGCGGCGGGCAAGGGACCGGGCTACCTGCTGCCCGATGTGCTGCGGATGCGGGCCGAGCTGTATCTCGAGACGGGCGCGGCCGTGGACGCGGTGCAGGCCGCCGAGCAGGCGCTGATCCGGGCCGAGGAGCAGAGTGATCGACCGCGCCTGGGCGCCGCGCTGCGGGTCCTGGGCGAAGCGCTGGCGGCGTCGGGCGACGAGGCCGGCGCCGACGCGCGACTGGCGCGGGCGGTGGATGTGCTCGAAGAGGTGGATTATCCCGCCGAGCTGGCCCGGGCGTGCGCGGCCCGGGCCCGGCACCTGGCCCGCAGCGGTCACCCCGACGCCGCGGGCCTGCAGGCGCGGGCCGAGGCGTTGCGGGCGACGATCCGCCGCTGAGCGGGCCGCGCCGTCAGGTGCTGCACAGGCAGACGCGTGGGCATACATTTGCACTTTCGTCGACCCCGACCCCTGGGTACGGTGCGGCGAACGGCAACCTGGAGGTGTGCATGCGGCGGGGATGGCTGCTGGCCGTATTTCTGACGGCGGCGGGAACGCACGGCATCGACGCGCTGAGTTCGCCCGCCGAGGCGGCGACGGTCAAGGCGCTGTCGGTGGGTCAACTGGCCGAGCGCTCGACGCTGATCTTCATCGGCACGGTCGAGCGCCAGTCGAGTCGCTTCGTGGCCGAGCAGAACCACGTGGTGACCGACACCGTTTTTCGGGTCGAGCAGGTGGTCAAGGGCGAGAAGCACCAGACGTCTTTTGCGCTGACGCAGCTCGGCGGACGGGTCGGCGCGGGCCTGCATCAGCGGGCGACCCACGTGCCCGGCTACGCGCGCTTCAACGCCGGCGAGCGGGTGATGCTCTTCCTCGAGCCCACCACGACGGGCCGGCTGGTGCCGACCGGGCTCGCTCAGGGCAAGTATCGGCTCAAGGCCGACCCGGCGAGCGGTCGGACGATGGCTTATCGCGACCTCGACGGCCTGCATGTCATGGGCCGGGGCCCGGTGGTGCATCTGATGGGCGCGCCGCAGAACCCCAACCGCCTCACCCTGCAGCAGCTGCTGGCCATCGCTCGCGGTGAGCGGCCGACGACGCCCGTTCCGCTGCGGGCGCCGATCGTCGAGCTGCCGGCGCCCCACGCGGGCCACGGGGAGGTGGAGCGATGAAGCGCCTGACCGCACGGATGGGTCGCCGCGGCGCGCTGGGCGCCGCGGGGGTATTGCTGACCGCCGCGATCGTCGTCGGGGCCTGGCTCAATACCGCGTCGAGCTACAGCTACGAGGGCGTGCGCTGGGAGATCCAGCCGGGGCAGTCGGTGCCCTACGTCGTCAGCCGCGTCCTGTCGGACGACATGATCGACATGGACTGCCTCAACGCGGTGCAGATCGGCTACAACGCGTGGACGGTGCTCACCTGCTCGTACATGGCATGGGAGTACCAGGGCCGGACGGACAATACCGCCTGGGGCGCGGGTGATGGCGAGAACGTCGCCAGCTGGCGCGACGAGTTCTGGGACGACTCGCCGGCGGCCCTGGCCATCGCGGCGTGGCAGACCGGTGGCATCGGCGGTGGCATCGGCGACTGCGACATCAAGTTCAATGGCTTCCACCACGGCTGGACCAACGTCATGGACGGCGGCGGGGGCGGGGCGACCGACGTCGCGAGCGTCTCGGCCCATGAGGTCGGCCACTGCAATGGCTTCGGACACTCCGACGTGGCAGGGGCGACCATGTGGCCGTCCACCGGCCCGGGTGATCCCAGCGGCCGCTCGCTGTCGGCCGATGACATCGAGGCGCTGTGTGATACCTATCCGTCGGGCGGCGAGGTACCCGAGCCGATGGAGCCGCCGCCGCTGTTCGGCGACGTCGACTTCGGCGAGGACTGCTCGGCCGATCGCTGCATGGAGGGTCTGTTCTGCCTCAACGACGGGCGGGATCTCTTCTGCTCCCGCTCGTGCGAGACCGCCGAGGAGTGCGGCCCGGGCTTCTACTGCGCGCGGCTGTCGAACGGTGACGGCGCCTGCGCCCGCGGTGAGGATCCGATGCGCGATCGGGCCGGCTTCGGCGAAGACTGCAGCGAGGGGCGGGTCTGCCAGCAGGGTCTGGTCTGCGTCAACGACGAGGGGCTGACCTACTGCACGGGGCCATGCCTCAACGACATGTGCCCCGGCGGCTTCTTCTGCACCGAGCTGCGCGGCGGCGCGACCATCTGCGCCCGCGGCGAGGGGGCGCCCGGCGATCTGCCCGGCGCCGGCCAGCCGTGCACCGATCGCGGCCTGTGCGAGCGCGGCTTGTTCTGCATCCGCGACGCGCTCAATACCGATCCCGAGTCGGGCGAGGTCGTGCCGTATTGCACCGCGCCGTGTGATGACAATGGCATGTGCGACGATGGCTTCCGCTGCATCGATCTGCCGCCCTCGGGCACCGCCTGCCAGCTCATTCCCACGGCCGGCGACAGCCAGGTGGGCGACGAGTGCTTCGTCAACCCCGAGCGCCCGTTCGAGCGACCGACGTGTGGCAACGGCCTCGAGTGCGTCGACTCGGTTCAGATGGAGCAGGAGTGGGTCGAGCCGGGCTTCTGCACCAAGTCGTGTGATCCGGATGACTGCTGCCCGTCGGGCTGGGGCTGCGCCGAGGTGACGCCCGTGTTCGCGCAGTGCCGGCCGAACACCGAGGATTCGCCGCGCTTCGCGTGCGCCGGCGGTCCGCCGGGCGGAGACAACGACGGCGGCGTCGACGGCGATTCGGGGACCGGCGGTGGCGGCGACGGTGACACCGGGGGCTGCGCCGCGGCGCCCGGCAGCGCGCCGTCGGGCTGGCCTTATGGCTTGCTGGTGCTCGGTATCATGCTGGTCGGCTTCGGCAGCCGCCGCCGCTGATACCCAGGCGGCAGGCTCGGGCGCGCGGTCTGCGTTCGAGCCCTCTGCCGAGGTGTCTTCGAGCCCACCGCCAATCGCCGCTGTGCAGCGCGCTCGGCGAGCCCGGCTCGCCCTGGCTTCAGCCGCTGCTCTCTTCGCTCTCGAGCAAGCGCGCGTCGATGCGGGCGATACCCGTGGCATGAGCCTCGGTGCCCGCGATGCCGCTCAGCAGCGGGCAGTATCGCGCCCACATCCGATCGGTCAGCCCGGCCTCGACCGCCGCGGTGAAGGCCGCCGTGGTCGCGGTGAGATCACCGGTGTAGCCGGCGATCTCGGCCATCGACTGCAAGAACAGCACGCCTCGCCGCACGGCGCCGCCGGCCAGCGCCCGCTCGGCGCGCGTCGCGAGCCACTTCCTGTGTCGCGGCAAAGCCCGCCCGCGGTTGACGGCGCGGAACAACTCGGCCACCGGGTTCGGCTCGTCGAGCGGCGGTTCGGTCGTCCACGGGCGGCCGGCGCCGGGTCCGCGCCAGAGCGCGAAGCGGGCCAGCGCGATATCGGCCAGCGATCGCTGCGCCGACCGCTCGTCGGGCACATGCAGCAGCGCGCGCAGCCGATCCCAGTCGCCAGCGTAGGCCCGCACCCGGGCCAGCTCGATGCGCAGGTCGACGCTGCCGGCGCCCAGGCGCAGCGCCTCCTCCAGATGATGCGCCGCGCGATCGAGCGGGCCCGTCTCGGCCAGGACCCGACCCGCCATGCCATGGCTCTCGCCGTCTGCGGGGTCGCGCTCGATGGCCAGTTCGAGCTGACGCAGCGCCGGCAGCGGCCGGTTGCGGTAGTGATGCACGATACCCATCGCGCGGTGGCCCGCCCCGCTCTCGGGCGCCGCGTCGATCGCGCGGGCTGCGAAGTCATGGGCGGCGTCGAGCTCCCGTCGATCATCACCGCTGGTCGCCAGCCAGCCCAGCCGGGCACGGCAGACCGCGGCGTCGGCCAGCACCGCGGCGTCGGCGGGGCGATGGGTGAGGACGGCGTCGAACAGCGCGATGGCCGGGCGGATGTCTTTGTGCCAGTTGCGGCGCATGCGCTCGCGGGCCGCCGCGAGCCAGAGCGGAATCGCCGCCTCCGGGTCGCCGGCCGCCGCGAGGTGCGCGGCCCGGCGGACCTTGTCGCCGCCGTCTCCCAGCGCGTCGGCGCAGGCGCGGTGCCAGCGCTCGGCGCGCGCCCCGCCGCGAGCGCGATCGACCAGCGCCTCGCGCAACAGGCCGTGGTCGAAGGCCAATCGGCCGTCGGTCCGCCGGACGAGGCCGCGGTCCAGCAGACGCTCGATCGCGGCCTCGGGGCAATCGACCTCGGCCGCGACGCACGCGGCCCGCCACTCGGCCTCGTCGACGCTGGTCCCGAGCATGGCGGCCACCTCGAGCGCCGGCATGGGATCGGGCCGCAGGTCGCCGAGCAGCTCGTCGAGTCGGGCGCGCCACAGGTGCGCCAGGGAAGGGGGCCGGACGTCGGGGCGATCGGGGCGCAGCCGGAAGCCGTCGGCGGTCTCTTCGAGCGCGTCGGCAGACAGCCAATGCCGCAGCATCTCGTCGGCGAAGAGCGGGTTGCCGCCCGTCGAGCGGGCCAGCTCGGTCCGGGTCTCGGGGGTCAGCGGCAGCCGGGCCGCGGCCACCGCGCCGTGGGTCGTCTTGTCGAGGGGCTTGAGCCGGAACTTCTCGACGCCGCGCCGCTGGCCGAGCAGCTCGACCGTGCGCCGCGCGTCGGCCTCGGCCTCGCCGCCGGCCGGGGCGCCGGGCACCACGTCGCGCAGGGTCAGCACGAACAGCACGGGCAGCGTTGCGCGATGGTCGAAGACGTATTCGACCAGCCGCACCGCGTCGGGGCCCCACTGCACATCGTCGAGCTGCACGACCAGCGGGCGGACGGCGGCCAGCGCGCCGAGACCGTCGGCGATGGCCTCGAACAGCGCCGTCTCGGCGTCGAGCACCACCTCGGTCGAGCCATAGACCACCGGCCCCGGTCGGCCGACGGCCACCATGCGACCGGCGACGTCGAGCGGCAGGCCCCAGCCTTCCAGCCGATCGACGGCCATCTCGTCGTCCAGATCGCGAAGGCGCAGGTAGCGCTCGAAGATGGGGCCCAGGCCGTGTACCGCCGACGGAACCGGCGCGTGCTCGACCAGCAGCGTATCGGCCTGGCCTGCTTCGTGGGCCCGCTCGGCCAGCCAGCGCATCAGCCGGCTCTTGCCCAGCCCCGGCGCGCCCTTGACGATCACCGCCCGGGCGCCGCGGCCGTGCACCACGTCGGCCAGCCGGTCCCACAGCAGATCGCGCACCTTGGCCCGCCCGCTCAGCGGCGGCACCCGCAGCTCGACGAGCCCGGTGCCGCAGCCGGGCAGGTGGGCGGTCCACGGCGGGGTCGGTCGGCGCCATTGCAGGGGCATCGGCGGTCGATCGGTGGTCCGATCGGCGCCTTCCGAGGCCATACCCGGCGTGTCGGTTCGATCGGCCTGGCCGCCGAGCACGGTCTCGTCGCCCGGATCGAGCGGGGTCAGATCCTCGGTCAAGAGGGTGTCGTCGTCCTCGACGAGGGGCACCGCCCCCGGAATCCGGGCGACGTCGGTATCGGGATCCGGCAGCTCGGCCAGCGCGGCGGCGGCGTCGGCGGCGAAGCGGAAGCGGTCGGCCGGGGCCCGCGCCATCAGCCGGCCGAGCCAGGCCCGCAGGCCGTCGGGCACCGCGACCCGTGGCTCAAAGGGCGGCAGCTCACCGGTGAGGTGGCCGAACATCGCCCGCTGCGGGCCGAAGCCGGCGTAGGGCGCCTTGCCGGTCAACAGGGCCCAGGTCAGGCAACCGAGGGCGTAGAGATCGGTCCACGGGCCGAAGTCGCGCCAGTCACCGCGCACCTGCTCCGCCGCCATGTAATTGGGCGTGCCACCCACTTTGCCCTCAGCGCCGTCGTCGGCGGCGAAGACCAGCCCGAAGTCGGCGATCACCGGCCCGCCTTCGCCCAGCAGCACGTTGGCCGGCTTGAGGTCGCGGTGCACCACGCCGCGGGCGTGAGCGTGGCCCAGCGCGTCGAGCAGCACCGACAGCGTGCGGCGTGCGTTGCGAAAGGTCACCCGGCCCAGCTGGCGCTTGAGGGTCCCGTTGGGCTGCCAGTCCATCACGAGGTACAGCGAATCGGCGGGCAGCTCGGGTCCCATGCCCGGCGGGATGCGCCCGTGATCGTGCAGTCGGATGATCGCCCGGTGGTCGAGGGCGGCCATGGTGCGGACCTCGTGCACGAAGCGCCGCCGCCCGGCGGCGTCCCCCGGCCGGAGGCGGCTGAGCACCTTGATCGCCACCGGCACACCCCGCTGGCGATGCACGCCGCGCCAGACATCGGCCGTCGCGCCGCGGCCGGCGAGCTGCTCCAGTCGAAAGGGGCCGAGATCGAGGTTGGGGACGGACATCGCGGAGATGATACACCGCCGAGGCGACGGGTGGCGTTGCAAGGTGTGTCAAACGGTCACGGCAGTTCGTTCGGTGACCTGGAGCATCCCGAGGCCGGGCGCGACCCGAGTCGGCGGTGGGGCATCTGCACCGCCGAACACGGTCGGCCCCGGCTGCCCGTACTGTACCCTGTACCCTGCGCCGCACACCATGCGCCGCACACCATGCACCGCACACCCTGTACCGCGTCCTCATCGCGGCGGAGGCTCCATGACCGACGACGACCGCTTCCACGATCCCGCCCTGGCCATCAATCGGGTCTACACCGGCAAGGGTGACGCCGGCTCGACGCGCCTCGTCGGCGGGCAGCGGGTCTCCAAGGACGACCTGCGCATCGAGTGCTATGGCACCGTGGACGAGCTCAACGCGGCCACCGGCGCGGCCCGCCTGTCGTGCATCGAGCTGGGCCTCGACGACCTCGCGGCCGATCTGTTGCGGGTGCAGCACGCGCTCTTCAACCTGGGCAATACCCTGGCGACGATGCCCGCCGACATGGTGCCTTCGATGCCGCGGGTGATGCCCAAAGACGTCGAGTGGCTCGAGAAGCGCATGGACGTGGCCAACGCCGACCTGCCCGGGCTGCGCAGCTTCGTGCTGCCCGGCGGCAATCGGGCCAACGTCGAGCTGCACCTGTGTCGCACCATCGCCCGCCGCGCCGAGCGGCTGTGTGTGGCGCTCGCCCGCCGCGAGCCGGATCAGGCGCCGGGCGGGGCGACCCTGCCCTATATCAACCGCCTGAGCGATGCCTTCTTCGTCTGGAGTCGGGTGGCCGCGGTGGCCAGCGGCGGGTCGGAGGTGACCTGGGATCCGAACGCGGCCTGAGCGCGCTCGCGGCGCGCCCTCAGCGCACCTGGGCCCAGCCCTCGTAGAACCGGTAGCGGTCTGTGAAGCCGAACTTGCGGTAGCAATGGCGCGCGGCGTCGTTGTCGGCCTGCACGTTGAGCGCGACCGACGAGACCCGCTCGAAGAGCGCGTCGAGCAATCGGCCGACGCAGCGGGTCGCCAGGCCCTCGCCCCGACGCGCCGAGTGGGTGACGATGTTGCCGATCGCGGCGATGTCGTGCTTGCCGTTGAGGACGTGAATGCCGGCCACGCTCACCAGATCGTCGCCGTCCCGCACGCCGAAGTAGAGGCCGGTGTCCAGCTGCGCCGGCTCGAAGAAGTTGTCGGGATAGTGCTGGTACAGCCGCATGATCGCGCCGGTGTCCCGGTGGCTCAGCGGCTCGACGTCGCTGGTATCGCTCGTCGGCTGGAAGGCATCGCGGGTCAGCCCCATGCGGACCATCTCCCGCAGCTCGTCGAGCTCGTAGAAGAGGCCGAACGGGTCGCGATGCTCGGGGCGTACATGGCAATAGAAGCGGCGGGGCAGGTCGCCGGCCGAGGCGACGAGCAGCGACTCGACGTCCAGGGCCGGGCCCTTGGTCAGCACGGTGGGCATGCTCAAGCCACCGTACAGCAGCAGGATGCCGTCGAAGGTCTCGCCCCGATCGACCGCGTACCAGCGGCAGTGCTCCGCGTGGAAATCGTCGAGATCGCCGAGCATGTAGGCCGAGTCGATCGGACGCTCGCGCAGGACGCGCTCGAGGGTCGGATCATCGGAGGAGACGAGCCGCACGCGGCGCGCGTTGAGCAGCGCTTCGGGGTGTGGCTCCCGGCGGTTCGTGCGGGGCTCTTCGAGCGCCGGCACGTCGAGCATCGTCGGGCGGGGCGGCACCGAGTCGGGCAGCGCGACCGGCCGGGGCGGCACCGACTCGGGCAGCGGCACCGCGTCGACTGGCGGGGCGAGCGGACCCGGATCGGGCGTCTTGCGCACCACCTGCAGCGGGCGCTCCCACGGGCCGCCCTTGCCGCCGGTCTTCTCGATCAGCTCGATGCCGGTGATCTGCATCTCGCGATCGACCGCCTTGAGCATGTCGTACAGGGTCAGCGCCGCCACCGACACCGCGGTCAGGGCCTCCATCTCGACGCCCGTCCGATCGCGGGCCCGGGCCTCGGCGGTGATCCGGATCTCGTTGGCGAGGGCGTCGATCTCCAGGTCGACGCCGACCGACGAGAGGGCGACGTGATGGCACAGCGGGATGAGCTCGGGGGTCTTCTTGGCGGCCATGATGCCGGCGATCCGCGCGGCGGCGAGCACATCGCCCTTGGGGGAGTGGCCCTCGGTGACGGCGGCGATCGCGGTCGGCGACATGCGCACCGTGCCCCGCGCGACGGCGCGCCGTTGGCTCTGCGGCTTGGCGCCGACGTCGACCATGCGGGCGTCCCCGTGCTCGTCGAGGTGAGTGAGCTCCCCCATCGGACCTCTTCCTTTTGCTGCCGTCTTCTCGCGATGCTGCGCGGGTGCGCGCATCCGGCGGCATCAACGCATCGACCCGCCGGGTGACGGCTGATACCGTTTGCGGCCCCGGCCGTCAAGCGCGGCGGCCGGACGACACCCCGGATGCGACCCCAGTGCCTCCGGCGGCGTCCATCGTGTCGACGCCCGACAGACGCCTCGGCGAGGAGCGCCCGTGAAGGACCTTTGGTATCGCATTCTGGTCGGCTGGTATCGGCTGACCGGTGCTTCGGCGGTGCAGGCCGAGTGGAAGGCTCGCCGGGCGCTCAAGAAGCCCGACGAGGCCCGGGCCGCGGTGGCCGGCGCGGCCGCCCGGACGGCGGATCGTCGCTACAACTGCGTCTGCGGACAGCTCCTGGTGGCCGAGGACAAGACCTGCCACGCCTGCGGCCGGCGCCAGTATCTGCCCTTCGCGGTGCGGCGTATCTTCCGGGCGATGGGCCTGGTGGTGCCCGCCGCGTTGCCCGGCACGATCCTCGCGGGCTTCAGCATGATCATCGGCTACGCGATCCAGCTGCGCTACGGCGAGGGCGGGCTGATGGATCCCAGCCCGATGCTCGAGAGCTTCGATCTGGGCTCGGCCTGGCCCGAACTGGTGCTGGGCTCTCAGCCGTGGCGCGGCTTCACCTACACCATGCTGCACGGCAACCTGATGCACATCGGGTTCAACGGCTTCGCGCTCATGCAGGTGGGTCCGCTCGTCGAGCGCGCGTTCGGCTCATCGCGGTTCATCTTCGCCTGGGTGGTCGGCGGCATCCTCGCCGCGGCCATCCCCGCGCTGCTCGGCACCCAGAACCCGATGGTCGGCGCGTCGGGCTCGGTCTTCGCGCTGATCGGCATGGCGTTGATCTGGGGTCACCTGGTGGGCACCGCCCAGGGCCGCATGGTACGCGACGTCATGATCAAGTGGACGATCTACGCCACCGTGTTCGGTCTGCTCGTCGGCAACGTGGCCCATATGGCCCACTTCGCGGGGCTGGGGGTCGGGGCCGCGCTCGGCTATCTGCTGCCGCCCCCCGGGCGCAACCCGACCCGCCGCCGGCTCTCGCCTTTCCTCACGACGGCCGGGTTGGGCCTCGCGATCGCCTCGCTCGTCGGCGCGGGCACGTGGATGGCCGACGACCGCCCGATCCCGGCCGACCTGCGGCAGGACGTGCAGATCTATCTGACGTACGACCGCGGCGAGCGGGCGGGCTGGTCGACGGTCTTCGGTGAAGACATGGCGCTCATCGGCGAGGCCCGTGAGCTGGCCCGGGCGGGGTTGCCCCGGGCCGCCGTGCGTGATCTCGAGCGCCGGGCTGCCGAGGCGATGGCCGATATGTCAGCCGTCGAGGCGGGGGTCTTTCGCACGCTGTTGACCAAGCAGCTGCGGGCCGGCCGCGATACGATCGATCCGCACGACCCGCAGCGCTGAGCCCGGGCAGGGTCTTCGAAAAGACGACGCCCGCCCGAAGGCGAGCGCCGGCCGAGCGAGCGCCGGGCTCACTTCACCTGAATCTGGTGCTTGCCGTTGGGCAGGACCTGCGCCCCGTACAGCGCGGCCCACGTCTGCTCGCGGGCGATGCCGTCGGTGACCTCCGAGGCCCGCTGCACGAACAGGTTGGTGTTCATGCCGGTGGGCCAGGCGCCGACGAACTCCGCCTTGGTGGCCGGCCGACCCACGCTGCGCAGCACGCGGTAGGTATTGTCGCCGTAGCGGGCGTAGATGCCGAACGCCAGCCCGTCGATCATGCCGTTGGGCACCACGCCCTTGACCTCGAACAGCCCGGTCAGCTTGCACTGGCCGATGCGGTACTGCCGGGTCTCGATGCCCTGGCCGAAGATGTCGATCGGGCCACCGGGCCGGTTGGCGCCGATGTGGATGAAGCCCTTCTGGCCGTTGGGCGCGACGAGCTGGATGGCCAGCGCGGGCTGAGCCGGGCGGCCGTCGTACCACAGGGCGACCTGCAAGGTGCCCGCCGCCAGGCGGTTGCCGCGGTTGCTGTCCCAGTTGTTGCCGGTGTGGTTGATGCGGCAGGCCTCGGCGATGGCGCCGGTGGCCGCCGGCTCCTCGGCGTGAGCGATGCCGGCGGTGGCCAGGAGAGCGAAGAGCGCAATGACGAAACGCATGTGATTCCTCCGAGAGATGCCCCGATGGGCGGTTGATGACTCGATTCGTTCGAGGTCCGGTCCTCGACGGGGTCATGCACCGGCAGCGGGCTTTCTTTTTCGGAGGGATGATTTTTTCGTCGGAGAGCGGCCGAGAGCCACTCAGCGACGGCCGCGGCCGCGCTTGACCCCGTAGGCTTTCTGCACGCCGCGGGCGCGGGCGGCGCCGGGATGCAGCGGCGGGATGTCGTCGGTGTCGATCATGATCGTGCACTCGTTGACCAGATCCCAGGCCGCGTTGGCCCGCACGATCGCCCGGTCGTCGTCGCTCTCGGCGATCTCCGGCCCGGCCGTGCGGATCTCGAACTGCCGCCGCACCAGCGGGATCAGGTGCTCGAACTCATCGGTCTGCAGCCGCTCGACGATGCGCTCGATGAGCGCTTCGTCGCTCACGGTGTACCAGCGCGGCACCTCACGCTCGTCGATGGGGAAGAGGCGCCCCGTGCGGCGGAAATACAGCACGTTGAGCGCGTAGAGGTGCCCGATCGTGCAGTAGCTGCAGGCGTTCCAGACCGCGGCGAGGGCGATGAGCAGCTGAGCGGTCTCGTCGCCGAAGCGTTCGGTGAGCGCGCCCACCGCGCCCTCGACGGCCTCGCCCCATTGCTTCACGCCCTGCAGCCCGTAGGTGTGCACCAGCTCGCGGGTGAAGGCGGGGAAGTAGCCGAAGGTGATGCGGCTGATCCACAGGATGGCGGTCGCGCCGACCCGCTCGCCGAGCGAAAGCTCCTCCTTCTTGCCCTCGCGGGCGCGCGCCGGGATCTCGTCGATGCCCGCCAGGCGGAAGTGTGACTCGAGGCGGCCGGCGTCGCCCGCCAGCCACTTCTGCGCCTGGCCATCGTTGCCCACGGTGCGCCCCTCGACGTCGCGGGCCACGTGCAGCACCCACAGCACGAGGCCACGCAGCTGCGGCGTCGTCGCCAGGTAGGCATGGCGCCCGACCTTGGGCACCAGCGCGCGGCTGAACTGCACCAGGGCGTCGCGGGCGCCGGCCCCGACCGCGGTGACCCCGCTGAGGTCGACGATCGTCGGCGGCCGGTCGCTCGCCGGCGTCCAGCGGGCGATCGCGGCGGTGAGCCCGTCGACGACGGCGCCATCGATCTCGCCGGTCAACAGCACGCGCACGGGCTGGGTGGTGTCATCAATCTGGAATGACGGCTTCATCGGCTCCGCTTCGCTGGGGACTCAGGCCACCAATGTAGGTGGCGCTTCCGCGCCTCGCAAGGGTCTGCAGCCCGCGGGCGGACGCGGCAACGTGACCGGCGATCGTTCGTTTTATGGTTACCTCTTGGTGACATGTGGCGTGCTGTCTCCGGTGGATAGAAACAATCGAGAGGCGCACTGTTACATGATCGTACGCTAAACCCCCTATTCTCGCGACCGGTCAAAACTCCTATAGATATAAACACTAAATATTCTAAGTGAGGGCAAGCCGGGCTGACCGGTCAACCCTGACATTCGTATCTATAGCTACAACTGTCCGCCGGCGCCTTTCGTGACGCGTGCGTCCGGCTCTGTCTGGGAGGAACCCATGAACGTTACCCATCTGTCCGCGCTCGTCGCCGTCGCGCTCGTCGCCACCCTCGCGGTGCCCGAGAGCGCCGATGCTCGCCGCCCGTTCCAGCTCAAGGAGAAGTGCTCCGCAGCGCCAACGCCCGATGGCTTGATCAAGCAGATCACCATGATCGCCGACGGCACGATCGCCGATCCCAACACCATCCTGCAGGATCCCATGCCGATCTGGACCGATGACTTCGGCTGGACGCCGGAGTACATCGCCGAGTACCGCGAGGATGCGTCGGACTTCTTCCAGACCAAGTTCGGGCTCGACGGCGACGCGCTGATGGCCGACGGCCGGGCGATCTTCATCCCGTTCTACTTCAACCCCGACATCGCCTACCGGGCCATCACCGTCTCGGGTGACTCGGTCGGCTCGGAGGGCTGGCAGCTCATCGACACCGGCTGGACGCTCACGATCACCGATCCCAACGGCGTCACCATCCCGCCCGACGTGCCGGTCTTCGGCGGCGTGCACATGCCGCCGGGCGCCTTCCTGCTCTTCGGCGACTACCTGCTGCGCCCGACCGACATCCAGGATCGCTGCCCGCGGCGCTACCGCCCCGAGCCGATCACCATCCACTACGAGTCGGGCTGCCCGATCATCCCGGGCATGATGGGCATCGTGACCTTCGTCTGCGACCTGAGCCACCCCGAGTGGGGCCCGGGCATCGCCGCCGGCGTCTCGATCCCGCATCCGACGGAGGACGGTGGGCTGCGCTTCGACAACCGCAACGTCATCACCTTCCCCCCGCAGGCACCGCAGTAGCGTCGAGCACGCCTGCCGTCGACGAGGCCGTCGCCCACGTGGGCGTCGGCCTCGTGCCGTTTCGAAGGGGCAGGGGAAGACAGGGGCTGTGGGCGAGCGGCGGCGGGTCTATTGCGTGCGGGAGTCGAGCAGGTCGGATACCGCCCGCCGGAAGGCCAGCCCCAGCTGCAGGTAGCGGTGCTCCAAAGCCCGCTCGAGGTCTTTGTGCTGGTTGTCCAGGTCGGTGACGGTGAACTCCATGCGGGCCAGGGTGCTGGCCCGCTCGGTCTCCAGCGAGAGCCGGCTCTTCTTGAGTTCGTAGAGCTGCTGCTCGATGTCGGCCAGCCGCGGCAGCATGCCGGCCATCTGCTTGCGCACCGCCGTCAGCGCCTCGGCGCTCTGGGTCCGCCGATGGAAGATGTCCTGCAACTCGTCGAGCCGGGCGGCGATGTCTTCGCGGAACAGCTCGCGGAAATCCACCGGCCCACCGCCGCTGCCGCTGCGGGCGTAGAGGGTGGTCTGGTGCTGCTCGATGTCGGTGTAGATCGCCGCGTACTCCGCGTCGAGCGCGCGCAGCTCGGCCATGACCCGGCCCTCTTCGGACTGGGCGGCGGTCATGCGCGCTTCATAGCGGGTCTGTTCATCGGTCAGCGCTTCGATGGCGCGTTCGAGCGGCCGCAGCCGGGCCTCGAGCTCCTGAGCGAGCGCGTCGGCGTCGGCCCGGGCGACGGCCAGATCGGTGCCGACCCGCGCCTGCTCGTCGGTGAGCGTCCACAGCTCGTCCTGGATGCCGCGCAGCGATGACGGCACGCCGTCGGGCCACAGCTGGTCGAGCACCTCCGACAGGTTGCGGGCGTAGCGCTCGACGTCCGCCGGGTTGCCCAGCGTCGGCAGGCGCAGGTTGCCGCCGACGACGCCGCCGTTGGGCAGCGGGCCCGTCTCGGGCCGCGAGGCCTGCACCCGGGTGATGACCCCATCGGTGCTGCTGGCGGTGACCCGGTCGAGGGCCTCCTGCAGCTCCCGCGCGCTCTGGTAGCGATCGGCGGGCTTCTTGGCCAGGCAGCGCATGATGATGTGTTCCATCTCTGCGCTGACCTCGGGCCGCTGCGCCCGGATCGACTGTGGCTGCTCGGTGAGGTGCTTGCCCATCAGCGTGACCGGGTTGCGGTCGCTGAAGGTCGGTCGGTTGGTCAGGATCTCGTACAGCACCAGCCCCAGCTGATAGATGTCGCTGCGCGGGTCGATGGTATCGGCCCGGGCCTGCTCGGGGCTCATGTACTGCGGCGTGCCCAGGGTCATGCCGGTGGCGGTGGCGGCGAGCTTGGCCGGATCGTCGGCGTCGAGCTTGGCGATGCCGAAGTCGAGCAGCTTGACGAAGTCGCGGTGGCGCTGACCCTCGACCAGCATGATGTTGGCCGGCTTGATGTCGCGGTGGTAGACCCCGCGCGCGTGGGCCGCGTCGAGGCCGGCGCAGACCTGACGCCCGATGAACGCCGCCCGCTCGACCGACAGCGGACCGCGGTGGGTCAGCTCTTCGGCCAGGGTCACCCCGCGCAGCAGCTCCATGACCACGAAGCCGATGCCCTCTTCGGCGGTGCCGTAGTCGAAGACCCGCACGATGTGTTCGTGCAGCAGTGAGCAGATCACCCGGCCTTCCTGCAGGATGCGGGCGAGCGGATCGCGCCGGTTCTGCAGCTTGCGGGCGAGCACCTTGATGGCGACGGGGCGCCCGGTGGGCTCGTGCATGCCCTCGTAGACCGCGGCCATGCCGCCAGCGGCGATCACGCGGGTGAGGCGGTAGTCTCCGAGTCGGGTATCGGCCAGGGTATCCACCCGAGCAGAGTAGCACTGTGGCGCAAGATGTCGAGCCCGCAGTGCATGTCGCCCGTGGGCCCTGCCACAGGTGGCGAGCCAGATGTATCGCGGGGCAGCGAGCCGCCGAGCCAGCGTCCCACGGGGGTCGATCGCGCGGTCAGCCCGGCGGTGGGATGATGCGGGCCGTAGGGGGCGAGAGCGCGGTGTTCCGGCCGCTGCGGGTCAGGCCGCCTCGGTGTAGAAGGTGATGTGGGTGGCCGCCCCGCTGCGGCGTACCCGGCAACGCCCGAAGAACTCCGACAGGCTGAGCCCGAGGTCTTCGCGGTGGGTGTACCAGTACTGAAGCGCGCGGCGCTTGGCGACGCGGGGGGAGAGGCCGCTGAATTCACGGATGGCCATGCGTTGACTCCTCACCGACCGGTGGTCGATGCCTGCGGAGCGCATGGGTGGGTCGTGCATCGACCCCGGTCGGCCGACCGGGTCGAGGGGGAGAGCCCCGCGAAGGACCGGTCAGCCGGCGTGTGCGCTCCGGAAGTTCGGGCGAACGGGCACAGGGGGAGGTTTACCGCTCCCGCCTATACTGCCGGTGTCCATATGGTTTCTCAGTCCTGCCCGGCGAGCCGGGTCTGCGATTGCGGGCGCAATCTAAGGGAGCGTTTCTCTCTGTGTCAAGGGGCGTATCGCGCGGGTGCCATTTCGTCGGACGAGCGGCTCATCACGCCGTACGGGCCTTCAGATCTCGTGGGCATTGATCGTCTCGGCGACGATGTAGACCACCAGATAACGCGGCGCGCCGCCGTCGGGCAGGGGACCGCCGGCCACGCCGATGCCGATGTGCCCCACGGCGGGCGACATGGCGTTGGGCTCCTGGGAGAACGGCGCCCCCTCCAGGCTGGGGGCGGGGAAGGCGCCGGCGGCGAAGGCCCCCTGAACCAGCTTCTGCTCTCTCACGGTGCCCATGGCCGTCGCGACCACCGTATCCCATGCGCGGCGGCCGGCGAGGGCGTCCTCGGCGAGGCGCTGCGCGACGCTGTCGAGCGCGGCCGAGGCCTTCAGCGGCGCGGTGCCATCACCCGAGCGCTCGGCGTTGAGCTGTGTCAGCAGGGCGGCGCGGGCCTCGGTGGGCGGGGTCGCAACGAACGCCTGCACCGCCGCGAACACCGCGTCGAAGCCGCGACCCTTGGCGAACGGGCGCAGGCCCACCGCGATGCGCCCGACCTCGTCGGTGAGCACCGCCCGTCGACCGGTGGGCGCCTCGACGAGCAGCTCGACGATCTGATCGGCGTCCCGGCCGCTGGCGATGGCGTAGCGCAGGCGCGTGTACGGCCAGCCCCGTTCGTCGAGCATGCCGGGCGGGCTGTCGTCGGCGTTGCGCTCGGCGACGCGATGCAGCCAGTCGTCGAGCACCGGATCGAGCCGCGCCTCGTGCGTCAGCGGATCGAGGCCCGCCGCCGTTCGCCGGGTATTGATCCCCGCGATCAGCCGCTCGGCGGTCTGCTCGCTCGCCGGGCGCTCGGCGGGCGGCGGGGCATAGCTCTCGGGGCGGGCGCGGCGGTCGAAGAGCGCCACGGTGCGCCGGAAGCGGCCCTGCTTGCGGGCGAGCTCCACCCGCTCCGCGCCGGCGGGGATCGCCGCGTCGAACGCGCCGACCGGGCTCACGGCGATCTCGATCCGCCGGGGCCCGTCGCGGTCGTCGACCCACAGCTCGAGCGCCCCGTCACCGCGGACCAGCCGGCCGTCGAGCGCGGCCGCCGTCGTCGAGCGGGCCACCGCGCCCGCGAGGCGCAGCTCGCCGGGATCGCGCAGCAGGGTGAAGGTGAGCTTGCCGTCGGGGTGCGGCGCGACGCCGAGGGCGACGGTGCCCTCGAAGGTCGAGGGCGGCAGCGTCCGCAGATGCGCCGTCAGGGCGGCATCGTCGGGCGCGGTGACGGAGTACGGGCCGCGGGGTGTGGTCCAGTAGCCGCAGTGGCGGGCGAGCGCCGCGACCGTGCCCGGGTCGGGATCGGCGCCGTCGACCGCGAAGCGGGCCGCGTACTCGCGGGCGAGGCAGCTCAGCGCCGGCGGCGGGCTGAGGGCCAGCGCGAGATCCCGGGCGAGCGCGGTCTCGAGCGGCGTGACCGCCCACGCGGTGGCCCCGTAGTCGGCGAGGCCATCGGTGTAGAAGGCGCCCGCGGCGGGCAGGGGACGGATCGGCGCCTGGCCGGGATCGGTCGGGCCGCCGGTGTTCGCCGGTCGGCTGCCGCACCCGACGAGGCCGGCGGCGGTGAGGCCGGCGGCGATCAGCGCGGTGCGTGAAGAGCGGTGGATCGGCATGAGACCTCCGTGATCGTATTCGTCCGATGGACGCCGGAGACCGGCTCGGGTTCCCGCGCGGGCAGTCTGGATCAGCCGGCCGGGCGCCGCCAGTCGAAAGCCCGGGCGAAACTTCGATCTGCCGCAGTGCGTCAAATGCGGGCACACACCGCAGGATACCGCTTGGCAAGACACGCCCCGTCGCGGTACTGCACTGCGCACACCCGGACGAACGAGATGAGGATGAGCATGACGAAGGGGTTGCCGATTCGTCGCGCGGCCGTTCTGGGAGCGGGGGTCATGGGTCGCGGTATCGCGGCACACCTCGCCGGGGTGGGGATCGAGGTCCTGATGCTGGACATCGTGCCCCCCGGTGAGACGAGTGATGATCCCGCCGCCCGGAACCGCTTCGCGGCCAATGGCCTGAAGGCGGCGCTGAAGAACAAGCCGGCGCTGTTCTACGACAAGGACGACGCGCGGTGGATCGACATCGGCAACTTCGATGACGATCTGGACAAGGTCGCCGAGGTCGACTGGATCATCGAGGTCGTCAAAGAAGACCTGGCCATCAAGCGGGGGCTCTTCGAGAAGCTCGACGCCCTGCGCAAGCCCGGCACCCTGATCTCGTCGAATACCAGCGGCCTGCCGCTCGCCGACCTCATCGAGGGCCGCAGCGACGACTTCAAGCAGAACTTCATCATCACGCACTTCTTCAACCCGGTGCGGTACATGAAGCTGCTCGAGGTCGTCTCGGGCCCGCACACCGCCGACGGGCTCATCGCGAAGTTCGAGACCTTCGCCCGCGAGACCCTCGGCAAGGGCGTGGTCTACGCCAAGGACAGCCCGGCCTTCGTGGCCAACCGGGTCGGCACCTTCAGCATGATGTACACCGTGCATCGCGCGCTGGCCGGCGAGCACAGCCCCGAGATGGTCGACGCGATCTTCGGCGCGCCCATGGGTCGCCCCAAGTCGGCGATCTTCCGCACCGCCGACGTCGTGGGCCTCGACACCCTGGCCCTCGTCAGCAAGCACCTCTACGAAGATCTGCCCGATGACCGAATGCGGGACTACTTCAAGGTCCCCGGCTCGCTGCAGACGCTGATCGACAACGGTTGGCTGGGCAGCAAGAGCAAGCAGGGCTGCTACAAGAAGGTCGGCAGAGATATCCTGACCTTCGACCCGTACACCTCCGAGTACCGCGAGCGGCAGAAGCCGCGCTTCGACTCGATCAAGGCCACCAAGGGCCTCGATGATCCCGGCGCGCGCATCAAGACGCTGATCAACGGCGACGACGCCGCGGCGGCCCTGGCCTGGGATTCGCTCTCGCAGACCCTGGTCTACGCCGCCCGGCACCTCGACGCGATGGCGTTCGACCTGGTGCAGGTCGACAACGGCATGAAGTGGGGCTACGCCTGGGATCTCGGCCCGTTCGAGATCTGGGACGCCATCGGCGTATCGGAGTCGGTCGAGCGCATGCAGGCCGACGGCCTCGACGTGCCGCAGTGGGTGCTCGACATGCTGGCCGCCGGCCGCACCTCGTTCTACGACGGGGCGCCGGGCGAGCGCGCGTTCTGGAGCGTCGACAAGAAGGCGTCGACCCCCGAGATCATCAGCCGCCGCTACCGGCACCTGCCCGTCGACAGCAAGCACAAGAGCCTCATCTCGAAGAACCACGGCGCGCGGCTGTGGGACATCGGCGACGGGGTCGCCTGCGTCGAGTTCCGCACCAAGATGAACGCGGTCGACGACAACATCGTGGGCATGCTCAACGAGGCGGTCGACCGGGCCGAGTCGGACTTCGACGCGCTGGTCATCGGCAACCACGACCCGCGGGCCTTCAGCGCCGGCGCCAACATCATGATGATCATGATGGGCGCCCAGCAGAAGCAGTGGGAGCAGCTGCGCGGCGTCGTCTCCGCCTTCCAGAACGCCACCTTGCGCCTGCGCCACAGCCGGATCCCGGTCGTCGCGGCGCCGGCGGGGCTGACCCTGGGCGGCGGGGCCGAGATCGCGCTGGGCGCCAACGCCATCCAGGCCCACGCCGAGCTCTACATGGGCCTCGTCGAGGTCGGCGTCGGGCTGATCCCCGGCGGCGGCGGCTGCTTCGGGCTGCTGCACAACAAGCAGGCCGCCGGGCCCGACATCGACCCGGTGATCTACATGCGCGATACCTTCATGGCGATCGGCATGGCGAAGGTGGCCACCAGCGCCCGCGAGGCGCAGAACATGGGCTTCCTGCGGGCCAACGACCGCATCACCATGGATCGCGACGAGCTGCTCGAAGCGGCGAAGCAGCGGGCCCTCGGCCTCGCGCGCTCCGACTTCGCGCCGCCCCGTCCGCGCTGGCTCAAGGCGGCCGGCCGCACCGGCTACGCCACCATCCACAGCGCGCTGTGGGACATGAACCAGTCGGGGCAGATCTCCGAGCACGACATGAAGATCGGCCAGGGTCTGGCCCGGGTGCTCGCCGGCGGCGACGTCGCGGCGGGCACCGAGGTGACCGAGGCCCGCTTCCACGAGCTGGAGCAGGAGGTCTTCCTCTCGCTGTGCGGCGAAGAGAAGACCATGGCCCGTATCCAGCACATGCTGATGACCAACAAGCCGCTGAGGAACTGACATGCGCGAAGTCGTGATCGTCGACGGCGCCCGGACCCCGTTCGGCCGGGCCCACAAGGGCAGCCTGCGCCAGACCCGGATCGAAGACCTCGGGGCGGCCGCCATCAAGGAAGCGCTCAACCGGGCCGACGTGAAGCCGGAGCAGGTCGAAGACCTCGCCCTCGGCTGCGCGATGCCCGAGGGCAGCCAGGGGCTCAACGTGGCCCGTCAGGTCGGCTTCCTCGCCGGCCTGCCGCACACCACGCCCGCCTTCACCGTCAACCGGTTCTGCGCCTCGGGGCTGCAGACCATCGCCGGCCTCGCCGCCCGCATCGCGGTGGGCGAGATGGACACCGCCATCGCCGGCGGGGTCGAGAGCATGACCGCCGTGCCCATGGGCGGCTTCCACCCGCAGCTTCACCCGAAGCTGGCGGTGGAGTACCCCGAGGCCTACGTGAGCATGGGCACGACCGCCGAGAACGTCGCCAAGCGCTTCGAGGTGAGCCGGGCCGACCAGGACGCGTTCGCCGCCCAAAGCCAGGCCAAGGCCACCGCCGCCCGTGAGGCGGGCCGGCTGGCCGACGAGATCGTCGCCATCGACACCGAGGTCGACGGCAAGGCGGTCCGGCTGGAGCACGACGAGCTGATCCGCAGCGGCACCACCGTCGAGGGCCTCGCCCGGCTGCGGCCGGCGTTTGATCCCAAGGGGTCGGTGACCGCGGGCAACGCCTCGCCGCTGACCGACGGCGCGGCCGCCGTGGTGCTGATGGCCAAGGACGCCGCCGGTGACCGCGAGGTGCTGGGCACGTTCAAGGCCTTCGCCACCGTCGGCGTCGAGCCGGAGATCATGGGCATCGGCCCGGTGCCGGCCATCCGCAAGCTGCTCGAGAAGACCGGCCTGTCGGTGGACGACATCGATCTCTTCGAGGTCAACGAGGCGTTCGCCAGCCAGTCGGTCTACTGCCAGCGCGAGCTGGGCATCCCCGACGACAAGCTCAACGTCAACGGCGGGGCCATCGCGCTCGGCCACCCGCTCGGCGTCACCGGCACCCGCCTGGCGCTGACCGCGCTCTACGAGCTGCGGCGTCGCGGCGGCAGGCGCGCCGTGGTGAGCATGTGCATCGGCGGCGGCATGGGCGCCGCGGCCCTGCTCGAGCGCGCCTGAGGCGCCCCGCAGCCTGCCTCCGCCGGCCTGCGCATCCGCGGGCCGGCGCCCGCCTCCCGCCGCGGTCTGCGCGACCTGTCACACTGAGTCACGGTTCGCCGGGATCCCCCTCGAAATGCGATGAAATATTCCGTAGTGGACCGTAGTGATCCTCCGCGCTAGCCTTCCGTGTGCCACCACAACGCTCACCCACGGAGGCTCTCATGACAGCTCGATTGACCCAGACCGGCGCGACCCACGCTCTCATCGTCGGCATCAACGACTACGGCGGCGCCGATGACCTGCGCGGCGGCGTGCCCGATGCCCGCGCGTGGGTGCACCTCGCCCTCGAGATGGGCATCCCCGGCCCGAACATCACCGTACTGACCCGCCCGCAGCTCGACGGCAGCGACTGGGCCGGCGACAGCCGGGCGGCCGGCATCCGCTTCGGCGACGCGGCCCGCGCCGATCTGGTCGGTGAGGCGCGTCGGCTGGCCCTCAAGATGGGCCGGGCCGGCGAGGCCAAGGCCATGATCACCTTCAGCGGCCACGGCAGCTGGGATGCCAAGCGCTGCGCGATGCTCGTGCCCGCCGACGGCATCGCCGACGCCGGCAAGCGCATCTCGCTCGAAGCGATGCTCGATCTCTTCGAGACCCGCGCGGCGCGCACCGACGTGACCTTCTTCATCGACGCCTGCCACGCGGCGCGGGTCAGCGGCGAGCAGCGGGCCCGCGCGCGCTCGATCGTCGGCGACGCGGTGCCGGCCGACGCGCAGATGTGCGCGCTGCGCCGCGGCGGCGACATCCTGCTCAGCGCGACCCAGCCGCAGTCGCTGAGCCACGAGATCGAGGTCGGCGGCGAGTACCGCGGCGCGTTCAGCTGGGCCATCACGTCGCTGCTCGACCGCTGGGGCGTGCGCTCGGCGGGCATCGATCCCGACTTCGACATCTCGTACGCCGACCTGCTCGACCGGGCGAACCAGCTGCTGACCGCGATGGAGGTCGCCCAGCCACCGCAGTACTCGGGCCCGGCCTGGGCCCGGCAGCGGGCGGTGCTGTCGAGCCGGCTGGCCGACGCGCCCGACGGCACGCCCGACGAGGTCGCGGTGCGGGAGATCAACCCGATCACCGGCTGGTATCAGATCCAGACCAGCGCCGGTGACTACGCCGGCGGTGTCACCGTGTCATCCAGCGAGATGGTGTGGACGTGGGATCTGGACAAGGTCTCCGGTCCGTTCCCGAGTGGGCTCTCGCTCACGCTCACCAAGCAGTCGGGTACGTTCAACCCGCCGACCAACAAGCAGGTGCAGACCTTCCACAACTACAACGGGCTCAAGAGCAAGTCGACGACGCTCACCCCGACCTACAAGGTGACCGGCAGCGGCACCAGCGACGTCTACTACGTCAAGTACAGCACGGCGAACGGCCTCGAGTGGATCGCCAATACCGCCAGCAATCTGTCGGGCAATACGTTGGACTTCAGCGACTGGAGCGGAGGCAACGTCACCGCGAGCCACTACCGTCAGGATGACTTCAAGTAGGGCCGATGCTCGGGTCAGCGCAGCGGCCTGGCGATGCGAAAGCCCAGCACAGCGTAGCGCACATCGGGCGTCGCGCCGAGGCGGCCGGCGCAGCGGCCGAAATAGGATGAGCTGTGCCAGCACCCGCCGCGGATCTCTCGGGGGGCGTCGCCGCGACTCGGAGACGGCTGCCAGCGCCCGCCGTCTTCGACATCACCGGTGCGCCGGTAGAGTCCTCCGCACCAGACGCGGACGTTGCCCACGACATCATGCACGCCGTATACGCTGACGTCTTTCTCGTAGGCGCCCACGGCGGCGAGTCGCGGTGCGCCCGCGCTGCTGTTGAGCACGTTGGCCCAGGTATTCTCGAAGTGATCGCCCCACGGCAACAGTCGGCCGTCGACGCCGCGGGCTGCCTTCTCGTGCTCGACGCCATGACATAGCCGCCATGGCTTGCCGGAGCGTTGCGCGTGCCAGCGGGCGAACGCCGTCGCATCGAACCAGTCGACGTCGACCACCGGCCAGTCCGATTGCCACTGCCAGCCGCGACAGTCGACGCCGGCCTCGAAGCTGCCGTCGACGCCGCGGGCGTAGATCGGCTGCGGATCACTGCCCGCGCTCTGGGCCATCTCGTGGGGCAGCCTGCTCCGGGCCGCCTCCAGGCCGCTGCTTGCCTGCAGATCGTTGACGAACGCCAGATACTCGGCGTTGGTGACCGGAAAGCGTCGAATCACATAGCCATCCAGCCATGAACGGCGACGGCTCAGTGCATCTGCAGCGTCGTCATCCCCGCCGAGCACGCACCACCCCGCGGGCACGTAGATGTCATCCGGCCCCAGCTCGACAAGCCTCGGCAGAGTGATGGCCGATGGCATGTCGCCATCCGGCGGGATGCCATCCCAATGCCGGCCACGGCCGATGTCGACCGGGTAGCGCACCGGCGCGCAGCCATCCCGCTCGATCACGAGCAGATGACTGCCCCGGGCCAGCGTCACCTCCCGCAGCGGTGTATGACCCAGATCGGCCTCGAACACCTCCTCGAGCCGTCGGCCGCGCTCCACGTAGCGATAGGCGGTGACCTTGGCGCCGGGCGGATCGGTGACCAGCGTCAGTCGGCCATCTCCGGCCAGCCAGGTGCACAGCTGGCCCCGATCGTGGGTGCGCACCAGCTCTTCGCAGATCTGGGCGGTGTGCGCGTCGCGCTGGTGCTCGGCCGCCAGCAGCCGCCGCTTGTAGTACGCCGCCAGCCGCTGGTGGGCTTCGGGCAGCTCGGGCATGACATGCAGCGCCGAACGCAGCGTCTGCAGCATGCGCACCTCGGTGAGCTCGGCCTGCTGCGCTTTCTCGCGGGCGGCGTCTTCCAGATCCCAGCCGGGGCGCTTCTGCTCGACCGGCGCGTGGTCGGGCAGCGGCTCGAGGATCGCCGTCGCCCGGCGACGCAGCGCGTCCACCTCGGCGCGCAGGGCCTCGATCTGCGGCAGCATGCCATCGGCCTCGGCGACGATCGCCCGGGCGCGCGTCGTCTTGAGCACCCCGTCGAGCCAGCCCTCGATGGCCGCTGCCAGCCCTTCGGCGCTCGGTCGCTCGCCGTGTACGCGATGCATCGCCGTCGCGCACAGCGCGACGAGATCGGCGGGGGCCGGGCCCAGCTCGGCGGGGCGCACCTCGTCGATGCCGGGTGGGGGGCCGGACAGCACCTGCGCGATCACCCGCTCGGAGCGACCGGCGTACGGGGGGCTGCCGGTCAAGACGTGATACAGCACGGCGCCGAGCGCGTAGACATCGGTCGCCGGCCCGACGGCGGCGTGGTCTCCGCGGGCCTGCTCCGGCGACATATAGGCCGGGGTGCCCATGATCCGGCCGTTGCGGGTCTCGCCGGACAGGCTCGCCGAGCGGCGCACCGGCGCGCCGACCGCTTCGGGCGGCAGCGAGTCGGGCCGGGCGGCGGGCGTCGAGCCGACGCGCGCGATGCCCCAATCCATGATCAGGACTTCGCCGAACTCGCCCAGCATGATGTTGGCCGGCTTGATGTCGCGGTGCACGACCCCCTTGGCGTGGGCGTAGGCGACCGTGCGACAGACCCGGGCGACGAGCTCGATGAGCCGGCGGATGGTCGGCGCGCCGGCGGCGTCCCGGTGGGCCGCGCGGATGGCCTCGGCCAGCGTACGCCCGCGGACCTCGCGCATCGTGAACCAGGGGCGGCCGTCGGGCAGCACCCCTTGCTCGTGCACCGCCACGACGCCCGGATGCTGCAGCTGCGCGTTGACCTGCGCCTCGGCCATGAACCGCGCGCGGGCGTCGAGGTCGTCGATGTTGTCCCAGCGCAGCAGCTTGACCGCCAGCGTACGCTGCAGCAGGCGGTCGTAGACCCGCCGCACCTCGCCCATGCCGCCCATGCCGATGCAGCCCAGATCCTCGTAGCGTTCGGCGAAGACGACGCCCGCTTCCGGCGCGGGCTCTGCCCGGTCGGGCCCGCTCACCGTGACCAGCGTGCCCGGTCGGTCGGCGCGGTCCATGGTGGTCGACGAGGGGACCGGGGTCCACAGCCGCCCGCGGGCGACCGTCTCGACGAGGTCGAGCAGCTCGCGCTGTGCCATCGGCGACAGGCGGTGCCTCTGGCCGAAGAGCCGCAAACTGTCATCGAACTCGTGCGCCATGAGGGCATGATGCCCGCTTTGCTCGGCGGTGCCCAGCCATCCGAGTGTGGTGACGCTCGCCGGCCGCCCGCGTATAGTCTCCGCATGGGAATCCTGCAGAGTGTGCAGCAGCGGCGTGTCTTCCTGCCCGGCGCCCACGCGACCATCGGCCGGGCCGCGTCCTGTGATCTGGTGCTGCAGCCGGATTATGTCTCGTCGACCCATGCCATTCTGCGGTGGAACGGCACCGGCTGGGAGATCCGCGACCTGCACAGCCGCAACGGCACCTTCCTCAACGGGCGCCGGCTGGTGCCCGGCGAGCGCGCCCTCGTGCCATCCGGCGCCCGTCTGTCTTTCGGGTCGTCGGCGTCGACGTGGTCGCTGACGGCGGACGACCCGCCGCGGGCGCGGGCGGTGGCGCCCGGCGGAGAGGTGGTCTCCGCCGCTGGCGGGCTGATCGCGCTGCCCGCCGACGAGGCGCCCGAGGTCCAGGTCTTCGAGGCGGGCGATGGGCGCTGGCGGGCCGAGTCGGCCGAATCCGACTATCCGGTGGCCGACGGGGACGTGGTCGTGGCCGGCGGCCTGCCGTGGCGCCTGCGGCTGCCGGGCGTGCTGCCCCATACGGTCGATCCCAATTCGCTGCGCGACAACCCCGACCAGCATCGGCTGACGGTGTTCGTCAGCACCGAAGAGGACTACGTCGAGCTGCAGCTCGAGCACCCCGACGGGCGGGTGGACCGCCTCGAACACCGCGCCCACCATCCGCTGATCCTCTTGCTGGCCCGCGCCCGCATCGCCGACGCCGACAGCTCGCCGCGGGAGCAGGGCTGGATCTACGTCGAGGTCGCCGAGCAGGAGCTGGGCGTCGACGCGGCGCGGTTGTCGTTGCACATCTTCCGCGCGCGGCAGGCGCTGGCCGGTGTCGGCCTGCCCAACGCCGCCGGCCTCATCGAGCGGCGGCGGGGCTCGGGGCAGATCCGACTCGGGCTCGGCCGGGTGCTCGTCGTGAGGCTCTGATGGGCAGCGACGATCAGGAGAGCACCCTGCCGTTCATCGGCGCCGAGGCGCCCAGCCCCGCCCGCAGCGGGCCGACGCTGACGGTGCTGGCGCATCCCGATCCCGACCGGGTGGGCGCCCGGCTGGCGTTGCAGCGCCCGACCGATGTCTCCCGGGTCGCCGGGTTCTTCGAGCAGCCCGGCGGCGGCGCGCGCGGGCCGCTGGATACCCGCTGGATCAGCCGGGCGGCGGTGCGCTTCACCCCGCTGCCGGACGGCGGTGTCGCGATCGAATACCCGCCCGACCGGGTCCGGCTGACGCTCGGCGATACGCAGCTGCCGGCGGAGTCCGTGGTCTCGGCGGACGACCTCGCGGCGGGCCGGGCGATGGTGGTCAACGGGGCGGTCGCCCTGTTGCTGCACCGATCGCGAGGCCTCGAACGCCCGCAGGCCCCGGAGGCGCTCATCGGCGCCAGCGATGCCATCGCCCGGCTGACCGAGCGAATCGCCCTCGCCGCGGACGGGCACCTGCCGGTGCTGATCCGCGGCGAGACGGGCACCGGCAAAGAGCTCGTCGCCCGGGCGCTGCACGACGGCGGCCCGCGGGCCGGGCGCCCGTTCATCGCCGTCAACCTCGGCGCGATCCCGGCGGCCTTGTCCGCGTCGACGTTGTTCGGCCATGAGCCGGGCGCCTTCAGCGGCGCGGGCAAGGGTCAGCCGGGTGCGTTTCGCGCCGCCGAGGGGGGCACGCTCTTCCTCGACGAGGTCGGCGAGGCGCCGGCCGCGGTGCAGACGGCTCTGCTGCGGGTGCTCGAGGTCTCCGAGATCCAGCCGGTGGGCCGCGCTCGGGCGATCCCGGTCGACGTGCGGGTGATCGCCGCGACCGACGCCGATCTCGACGCGGCCGTCGCCGGCGGGGGGTTTCGGGCGGCGCTGCTCGAACGCCTCGGCGCCCTCGAGCTGCGCACCCCGGCGCTGCGGGCGCGGCCCGACGATATCGGCCGGCTGCTGTATCACTTCCTGGCCGCCGGCCCGGCGGCCGACCGACTGCGCGGCGCCAAGCAGCCCGACGAGCTGTGGCCGCCGGCCGCCGTGGTGGCTCGCCTCGCGCTGTGCCCCTGGCCGCGCAACGTCCGCCAGCTGCGCAACATCGCCCACGAGATGGCGACCTTCTCGGCGGGGCACCCCTTCGTGCCCGGCCCCAAGCTGGCCGACCTCTTCGCGCGCTCGGCCGCGCCCGCCCCGGCCGCCGTGCCGGTCTCGTCCGCGGCGCCGACGCTCGACCCCGAGACGATCTCGACCGACGCTCTGCGGGCGCTGCTCGGCGAGCACCGGTGGCGCATCTCCGCTGCGGCCCGCGCGCTCGGGCTGAGTCAGGGCGGCATGTACGGGCTGCTGCGGCGTCACGGGGTGCCCATCGCCCGCGATCTCGACCGCTATGCGTTCCAGCGGGCGTTGTCGGCGGCCGGCGGCGACCTGCGGCTGATGGCCGAGCAGCTCGAGATGTCGGTGCGCGCGCTGACCCTACGCCGCCGGCAGCTGGGCCTCGCCCCCGATGATTGACCGCGGCCTTCTCGTGGCTCGACCCGGTGAGCGCGTTGCGCGCGCGGTCGTCACGGGGCATTGTGGAGCGATGTCGCCGAACCCAGCGCGTCCATGACCCCTTCAGAGCCGTATCGCTGCCATATCTTCCTCGTCCCGGGCTTCTTCGGCTTCGCCGACCTGGGCGACGTCCGCTACTTCGCCCACGTCGAGCGCTTCCTGCGCGACGCCTTGCGGGCCCGCGGGGTCGAACCGCGGCTGCACATGGCCCGGGTGCCGCCGACCGGCTCGCTGACGCGGCGGGCCGCGGCGCTCGTCGAAGAGATCAGCGCCGCCGACCCGCGCATCGAAGATGTGCACATCATCGGCCACTCCACCGGCGGGCTCGACGCCCGGCTCATGTGTGCGCCGGGGGTCGAGCTGCCCACCGACGTGCCCGTCGAGCCGGTCGCTGCGCGGGTGCGCAGCGTCATCGCCGTCGCCAGCCCGCATCGCGGCACGCCGATGGCGGCCTGGTTCACCAACCGCCTGGGGCAGCCGCTGCTGCGCCTGGTCTCGGCCGCGACCCTGCGGGTCATCCAGCTGGGCGGGGTGCCCCGGCGGCCGCTGGTTCGCCTGCTGCGCGCGCTGCGGCCGACCGCCGGGCTCGCCGGCCTCGACGGCGGGCTGCTCGACAGCATCTATCGCGACATCCTGCACGACTTCGGCCCCGAGAGCCGGGAGCAGCTCAGCCGCTTCTTCAGCGAGGTCACCGCCGATACGGCGCTGATGGCCCAGCTCGGGCCGCAGGCGATGGATCTCTTCAACGCCAAGGCCACCGCGCGGGACGGTGTCCGCTACGGCTCGGTCGTCACCCGGGCCCGCCCGCCGAGCATGCGCGGCATGGTCAAGGCCGGCTTGCGGCCCGGCATGCAGGGGACCTACGCGCTCTATCAGCTGCTCTATCGCATCAGCGGGGCGTGGACCCCGGCGGACGTGCACGACGATCTGATGCAGCGGCGGACCCTCGAAGCGGCGTATGGCGATCTGCCCGATCCGACCGCCAACGACGCGATCGTGCCGACCCGCTCCCAGGTCTACGGCAAGGTCCTGCGGGCGGTCTGGGCCGATCACCTCGACGTCATCGGTCACTTCTCGGGCGCGCGGCTCGAGCCGCCGCATCACGATTGGCTGCATACCCGCAGTCACTTCGATCGCTCGATCTTCGAAGCGGTCTGGAGCGACGTGGCCGACTACGCGTTGGGCGTGCGGCCGCGGCGTACGAGCCGAGGCCCGCAGCCGATGTGACCGCGTCGACCGCCGATCCGGCGCGTCGTCGACGGGACGGCGCGCCCGCGTCGCAGATGCCCAATCCCTCGATATCTCTTGGATCTTGTGCCGGGCCGGGTCCTCCGACATAGTGGTTCGGTTCAACCGAAGGATGGAGTGCAGTGGCCTCATCGAATGCGCGCTATCGCATCAACGCCGTCGCCGAAGCCACCGGCCTGAGCACCGCGTCGCTGCGGGCCTGGGAGCGCCGCTACGGCATACCCAACCCGACCCGCGGTGACAGCGGCTATCGGCTCTACACCGAGGCCGATATCGACCAGGTCAAGCGCATGGTCGAGCTCGGCGATCAGGGCGTCGCCCCGTCGGAGGCCGCCCGCATCGTGCGCGCCGAGGCCCGGCAGGCCGCGGCGATCCCCGTCGACGACGCGCCGATGCTCGATACCGACGCCTACAAGGCGATGGTCTCCCGCTTGATCGCGGCGGCCGAGGCGCTCGATCAAGAGACCCTCGAGGCCGAGCTCTACACTGCGATGGGCATGGGCTCGGCGTGGACGATCTACGAGCGCATTCTGTCTCCGGTGCTCGTCGCGGTCGGTGATGGCTGGGCCCAGGGTCGGATCTCGGTCGGTCAGGAGCACCTCGCCAGCCAGGTGCTCGGCACCGCCTTGCGCAGCATCATCCGCCTGCTGCGGCGCCCGGAGGCGGGTCGGGTCATCGTGCTGGCCTGCGTCGCCGAAGAGCAGCACGATCTGCCGTTGTACGGCGTGGCGGTGCTCGCCGCGACGCTCGGCTGGCAGCCGCGGATCCTGGGCCCGCGCACCCCGCCCGATGCGCTGGCGGTCGTCGTCGAGCAGACGCGCCCGTCCCTCGTCGGCTTGTCGGTCACCGTCGATCTGGTGCCCGATGATCCCGCGGCGCTCTTCCGCGCCTATGCCAAGGCCGCCGGCGACGTGCCCTGGGTGCTCGGCGGGGCGCGCGCGGCGCAGTACCAGGACGTCGCCGCCGCCGCCGGCGGTCAGGTCTTCGGCGGTGGGCCGGCGGCGCTGCGGGCCCTGCTCGAAGCGCACTGACCGTCGCCCGTCCCGCCCGATGACCGACCAGTTGCACCTGCTGCCGCCGCCGGAGAGCCTGTCTCGCGCAGACGGTCTGCGCCGACTCGAGGCGCTGGTCGGCGTCGACCTGCGGCCGCTCGCCGAGCGGTACGGCGTCACGGTCTTCCGCGACGGTCGCCGCAACAAGGGCTGGGCCGGTCAGGTCGTCGAGTGCTACCTGGGCCGCAGCCCCAACGCCGACAAGGCCGCTGACTTCGGCGACTGGGAGCTCAAGGTCGTCTCCGTCGTGCCCGACGCCAGCGGCGCCCCGCGGGTCAAGGAGTCGATGGCCATCGCGCACTGTACGGCGGCCGAGCTGGAGACGACGCCCTTCGAAGAGAGCCACCTGCTCGAGAAGCTGGGCCGGCTGGTGGTCGTCGCGCGCCTGGGCGGCTCGCCGGACGATGGCTACAGCCCGGTCCTGGGGGCCGCGCCCTTCGACCTGGGCGACGCCCGACTCTACGAGCGGGTCCGGGAAGACTACGACGAGATCCGCTGGGTGGTGCGCGACCAGGGGGCCTACGCGCTCACCGGGCACATCGGCCGCCTGGTGCAGCCCCGTCCGCGGGGCGATGGCACCGCCTGGGGCTTCTATGCGCGGGCCCGATTCGTCGCCTACATGCTGGGGCTGGTCCCGCAGCCGGCGTGATCGAGAGGCCGCGGTCGGCGCGTCAACCGCGCTCGGGCACGTCCGGATCCAGCGCCGCGCGCGCCAGCGCCGCCGGGGTGCCATCGACCGGCGGATGCAGATCGGCATGGGCGGCGAAGGTCGACGCGGCGGCGAGCAGCGCGTGCACCAGCCCGTCGGCGTATCGCTCGTCGCCCGCGGCCTCGCCGAGGCGGATGCGCTCCAGGGCCGGGGCGACGAAGACCGGCACGCCTGCCGGGCCCGTGTGAGCGAGCGTCGGATCGTCGCGTCGCCCGCCGCGGCCGATCACCCCGCGGGCGGCGACTTCACCCAACGCCACGATCGCCGCCGGCGGATCGAGCGCGAGCTCGGCCATCAGCCACGGACGGCAGCGATCGGCGATACTGCGCCGCTCGGTCACCGTCTCGCCCGGTCGGCTGCGGTGCTTGATCGCGTAGGTCGTCCGCACCCGATCGACGGGCAGCCCGGCCCGAGCCAGCGCTCGGCCGATCGCGTCGCCCGCCGCGCCGACGAGCGGCCAGCCGGCGTCCTCCGCCGCTGCATCGGGGGCCTCACCGACGATCAGGATCGGGCCGTCGCCGCCGCCGCCCACCGCGTCGCCCACCGTGCACCGCTCGCACGCGGTACAGGCGTCCATCGCCCGCAGCAGGGTCGCCGGATCGGCCGCCACGGGCACCTGCCGCGACGCCGACGGGCGGTGCGTCGGTACGGCCGCGGGCCGGGTATTCGCGGCGAGCGCTTCGAGCGCCTGGGCGTCGACGTCGTCGCGTTCGAGCAGGTCGGGCTCGCCGTGGGTCAGGCGCCAGGCGATGCGGTACATCAACGCCCAGCGATCGGGGGCGGTGGCGGTGGCCGCGTCGGCGCACAGCTCGAGAAACCGGCGGGGCACGGTATGGCCGGCGTGGGGCGGGGCAGGGGGTACGAAGGGGCGGTGCCGGGGCGCCTCGCCGACGTCGACCCATTCGATCGAGGCCGGGGGGACCTCGCGGGTGAGCAGCGAGCGGGCGGCGGACCGCCAGTGGCCGAAGTCGAAGACGGCGATCCGCATGTGGACCTCCGGGGCGCGTTCGACTTGTGACTATACGCCCGTTCAGTTCGGCGGATCAAATCTCATTGGCCGCGCGCCGCCGGGCTCAGTGCCAGCCGCGGTTGCGGCTCTTGAAGACGTTGCGGGCGTAGGCCCAGGCCGACGTCTTCTTCAGGAAGGCTTCGTTGTAGCGTTCCAGGCTGAGCAGCTCGGCGCCGAACTGGCTGACGAACGGCACGAGCACCGCCTCGCATTGGAAATGCCACCACTCGAGGCAGCCATAGGTCTTCTCGTAGCCCCGTCGGGGCCCGATGTCGGCGAACCCGTGCTCGCGGAAGATCGCGCTGAGGTCGATGGCGGAGACGGTGGTCGCCGGCCCGTCGGCGAGCTTGCCCTTCCAGACCTTGGGCTTCAGCTCGACCTCGGCGGCCTTGGCGCTGCGGCACCAGACCCGCCAGCCGCGGCCGGCCGGGTCGCGCTCGACGACGTACGGATCGGCCTCGCGGATCTTGGCCAGCCCGGAGTATGGCGCGAGGTCGAGGGCGACCCCGGCGTAGTGGATCGAGGTCTTCGAGCGCCCCTTGCCCACGTTGGCCGACAGCGCCCGGAACGAGCCGGCCGAGGTGATCTGACCGCCGCGGCGGCGGATATCGGCGAAGAGCCCGTTGTACAGCTCGGCCACGTCGCTGCGCAGGGTGAAGCGGTCGTAGGCGTCGCCCCACTTGTCGGCGGGGACCCGCACGGTGCCGAGTTCGCGGGCCATCGCCCACTCGCGCTGCATCGCCCACAGCGTATCGCGCCCGGGCAGCCCGTCGGTCGACAGCCCCTTCTTGCGTTGGAAGTCGGTCACCGCCGCGCCGAAGCTGTCGGGATCGAGCACGTCGTCGGCGCCGACGACGCCATGCCAGGCCAGCAGATCGCGCAGGCCCTCGAAGAAGCGCGCCTCGTGGGGGGCGAAGGTGTCGTAGTCGACCTTGTGGTAGCGCAGCAGCCGCTCCAGACCGGCCGGTGCGTTGCCGGCGCGGGTCTTGCGCCCCGGCTCGCCCTGCTCGGGCTCGGCGAAGTCGTCGGTCTCGTAATCACCGAAGTCCGGCGTCTCACCGCCGTCGCCGACGTTCAGCGCGTCGGCGTTCGTCGCGCGCAGGCGCGCCTCCGCGTCGTCGTCGATCGCTGCACCGACCTCGAGCCAGTAGCGCACCCGGGGGACGTCGATGTCGCCGCCGGGTGTGCCGAGCGCCTCGAGCGGCCCGGCGATGGACGGGGCGTCGGCGTGATATACGGCGAGGGCGTCGCCGTCCGTACGGATCTCGAAGGCCATGGCATCTTCCTCTGCTGTGGGGCGATCGGGCGCCGCCCGCCTTGGAATCTACGAAATCTACAGGAAAGCAGCCCGAAAACAGGCCCCCCGAACGGGGGGGATCGGTTGAATGTCTCGCGCGAGACACCGGGCGCCTCAGTCCGGGTCTCGTGATACGCCTGAGACGTTCGGCGGCGACATCTGTCACGGGAGGGCGCGCGCAAGCCCTTTGAATCATTGAGATTCAAACCGAATGGGCGGCGGTTCGAAGGGAGACCGAAGCGGCCGCGATCCGTCGGTCACGCTCGGAAACAGACGGCCGGTGGTGTATCGGGTGGCGGTCGAGGCGAGGGTCGAGGCGGGGGTCGGGGCCGACGAAGGCGGCGGACGCAGGCGGGTGGGCGGCGCCGGCGGGCTCAGCGGTGGGCGCTCACGGCGCGCTCGGGGCTCGACGGAGCCGTCGGTCGCGCGATCGCGGCGAGGGTCAGCGGGCCGCTGTGGGTGCGCGTCGAACGGGTCGCCGCGCTGCGCGTGCCGGCGATCAGCTCGACCCGCTCGAGCGCCAGATCCAGGCTGCGCCGGGTCTCGACGAGCTGGCCGAGGCCGGCGCGGCCGAAGCTCGCGTAGTCGGCCTGCTGCTGCAGGACCCCGTCGAGGTAGGTGCGGACCTCGGGGTGCGCGCCGCCGACGGCGCCGACCGCAGCCCAGGCATCGAGGCGGATATCGACCGAGCCGACCGCGTCGATTCGCCGCATCACGTCGCGCCGGAAGCGCCGCAGCCGCTCGGTGGTGACCTGATGCATACGCTCGCGCATGTCGCGGACGCTCGTGGCGCCGCGGGCGATGAGCAGGCCGTCGGCGATGGCGACGACGACCGGCCGCTGCGCGGAGGCATAGCGCAGCCGGGCGGCGATCGTGCCCAGGAGCCGACGCAGGGTGTGTATGTCGCGCCGCATGCTGCCGCGGTCGCCGAAAGCGGGGGCGCCGAGCAGCTCGCTGGGGTCGAGCGGGCTGCGGGCCGGCTGCGGCGGTCGCGTGCGCCGCTCGAGGATCACGCCCTCGCCGATGTCGATGCCGTTCCAGGTCAGGCCGGCGGCGTGACGCTGCATCACATGCGCCAGAATTGTATCGATCCGCTCGATGATCCCTGTGGTCTGAAGGTCTGCATTGGGGGGCATGGTCATCTGCGAACTCCGATCTCTTTTTGGGCGCTGCCGATCTGCTGCCGGGCAAAGCGTCAGGCGGGCACCCGACTTAGCAGAAGCCATGCCAGCCGGCGTCGGACCTGCGGCCGCGCGGGCTCGGCCTCGGTGCTGCGCGAGGTTCTGCAGCGTTCGTGAGGCACGGGCTTCGCATCGCGCCGAACGCTGGGGTATCGTGTGACGAGAGGGGGCCCCGGGCTGCGCCGTGGCGCGTGGAGGGCATGATGAGCAGAGAACGATTCGAGCAGCTTTCCCGAGCGGAGCTGGCCGAGAACCTCGAGGCCATCTTCGACCTCGCCGAGCGGGGCCTGGGCCGGAGCGCGCCCGGGCACTGGCGGGCGGCCCTCGAAGCCATACTGCAACGCATGAGCGCGCTCACCCGGCACGAGGAGCGCCCGCCCGACGCCCGCTTGCCGTCGACGCCCGTCGAGGCCGCGCCGGACGACCGGGCGGGGGAGACGGTCGTCAGCTTCGACGCGGCCCGCCTCGCGGAGTCGGTGGCCGAGATGATGGCCAACCGACAGGGACAGCGCGCCGTCGAGCTCATCAGCCTCGTCGGCGAAGACCTGCCGCGGACGGTGACCGGCCCACCGGGCACGGTGAGGCGTATCCTCGTGGAGCTGCTCGACAACGCCTTGCGCTTCACCGACACCGGGCAGGTGACGCTGTCGTGCAGCTGGTCCGACGGGCTGCGGGTCGAGGTCGCCGATACCGGCCCGGGCATCCCGCCGGTCGAGGTCGATCGGCTCTACTCGGCGCCCCACCGACCCCACGGCGGCATCTGGCTCGCCCGGGCGGGCGAAGGCATGGGCCTGGCGCTCTGCAGCGCGCTGGCGAAGAGCCTCGGCGGGCGGCTCGAATGCCGCAGCCAGCTGGGCATCGGCACGACGTTCCGGCTCGATCTGCCGTTGCCGGCCGCCGATACCCGCCAGCGACCGCTGCCCGACCGCATCGAGGGGCGGGTCCTGCTCGTGGAGGACCATCGGCAGCTGCGGGCGGGTCTGGCCCGCGCCCTCGAAGATCTGGGCTTCCTCGTCGACGAAGTGGGCGGCGGCCGCGAGGCGCTGCGGGCCGTGCGTCGGGCGACCGGTACCTACGACCTCGCGCTGCTCGACGCCGAGCTCGAAGATGCGCCGGGTCGGGCGCTGTTGGACTTGATCGGAGATCGCCCCTCCCTCGACGGGGTGTCGCGCATCAGCATGACCCGCGCGGCCGGCGGTGATGGCCTCGAGGTGTGCAAGCCGGTGACCCGCTGGCGCCTCGAACGCGCCGTCGAGCGGGCGCTCGGTCGACGCCTCATCCGGCGCACCGTCGGCGTCGAGCGCAACGTCGGCGAGGGGGAGCGGCGGCTGCTGCTCGTCGACGACAACCCCGACAGCCGCCGGCTCGCCGCCCGGGCCCTCGAAGCGCATCACTATCGGGTCGACCTCGCCGCCGACGGCGTGCAGGCCGTCGAGGCCGCCGGGCGCGTGCCCTATGACCTGATCCTCATGGACGTGGAGATGCCGCGGCTCGGCGGACTGGAAGCCACCCGCCGCATTCGCCGGGCCGAGCGGGAGGGGAATCGGGTGCCGATCGTGGCGATGACCGCCCACGACGACGTCGGCTTCCGCACCCGCTGCATCGAGGCCGGTATGGACGACCACGTGCCGCGGCCCATCCGGACCGATCGCCTGCTGCGGGTCGTCGAGCGCGCGCTGGGCGTCATCGCCCGGGTCGGGCCACCGACGCCGCCACCGCCGACGGTCGATCCCCTCGACGTGCTGCCACCGGTCGCGCTCGATCCCGACGTCGGCGATCTGCTGCCGGACTTCGTGGCCCGCAGGCGGGCCGACGTCGTGGCCCTGCGCCGCTGGATCGAAGGCGACGAGGTCGACGCTCGCAGCATCGCCCACGATCTCAAGGGCGTGGGCGGCGCGTACGGATTCCCGGCCATCACCACGCTCGGGGCGCTGCTGGGCGCGGCGCTGCGGGCCAAGGCGCGCGAGCGGGCCATCCGCTGCATCGAGCGGCTCGACGAGCACATCGGTCAGATCGAGGCCGCGCTGGCCGCCGCGCATGGCGCCGGCCCGCCGGACGGTTCGCGATGAAGACCGTGGGCGACGATGAGGGCGGCACCGAGCGGTATCAGGTCGCGCTGGGTGAGTTGGACACCGCGGCCTGGGCGTTCGAGGACGCGGACGGTCGGCTCGTCGAGGTCAACCCGGCGTTCTGCGCGCTGCTCGGCCTGGCCGATGCGCCGGCGGCGTTGATCGGCGATCGCTTTCGGACCCGGCTCAATCAGCTCGCGCGCCTCGCGCAGCGCCCGGGTGATGTGACGCGGCTGTTCGACCGGCTGCGGTGCGCGGTGCGCGGTGCCGGCGATGTACAGTTCGCCGACGGCCGGATCTGCGAGGTGCAATGCGCGCCCGTCGAGCTGCCCGCGGGCGCCCGGGGGCATGTCTGGCGCTTCGTGGACGTGACCATCGCCCGGACCCACGTCGCCGCCCTACGCGACGCGGTCGCCTCCGCCGAGAAGGCCAACGACGGGCGGCGGGCCTTCCTCGCGGGCCTGAGCCACGAGCTGCGGACGCCGGTCAACGCTGTCATCGGCATGAGCGAACTCGCCGCCGAGATGACGCTCGACGGCGATCTGGCCGAGCTGGTGACGGGGGTCGAGCGCAACGCGCGGCGTCTGCTCAACCTGATCGAGCGGCTGCTCGCCTTCGCGGGCGGAGGCGCGCCCGTCGACAGCCTCTCGCCGGCCCCGTTCTCGCCCATCGCCCTGATCGACGCCGTCGCGTCGGGCCATGTGGGCGATACGGGTCCGATGCTGCTGTGCCGTCGCGGGCCCGACGTGCCGCGGCGGGTGGTCGGCGATCGGGCGGGCCTCTCGACCCTGCTGCAGCACCTGCTCGGCTTCGCGGTCGACGTCGATCACGGGCTGGTCGAGCTCGGCGTCGACTGCGCGCCCGGCGGGCGTCCGGCGCAGGGCGAAGCCGACGCGCCGCAGGAGACGCTGCGATTCTTCGTGCGCGATACGGTCGATCGGACCGCCGTCGACGAGCCCGAGGCGGTGCTCGACGAGGTCTTCTGGCGGGCCGGCGGGGTGGCCGAAGAGGTCGGCGTCGGCCGGCAGATCGTGCTCGCGCTCGTCGGACGGGTCGGCGGCGAACTGCGCGTCCGGCATACGCCCGAGGGCACGCTCTTCGAGGTCATCTGCCCGCTCGTCGTCGAGCGGGGGCCCGATCGGCGGGAGCCGCTCGCCGGACGCCGGGTGCTCATCGCCGATCCGCACCCCGAGCGCCGGGCGCTGCACGCCGAGCAATGCCTCGAGTGGGGCGCGGCGATCCGCACTGCGGCCGACGCCGACGCCCTGCGCGACGCCTTGATGCACGAGCCGATCGACCTCGCGCTCGTGGCCGATCCGTTGCTCGTCGAGCGGGGCGACCTGCCCTGGGTGCGGGTGGCCGCGCCCGGCCAGCTGGATGTGCAGGTCGAGAGCTGTATCTGGCGGGTCGGTCCGACGCCGCGTCAGGACGAGCTGCTCGCCGCGTTCGAGCGCTGCCTCGCCGCCGAAGAGGCCGACGGCGCCGGCTCGGCCCGGGTGCTCGTGGTCGAAGATCTGGTCGACAACGCGCTGGTGGTGCGGCGTTTCCTCGAAGCGGCGGGCCACCGGGTCGAGGTCGCCGCCACCGGCGCCCGCGCGCTGCGGGCGATCCGCTCCGACGCGTGGGACATCGTGCTCATGGACATCAACCTGCCCGACATCGACGGCCTCGAGGTGACCCGCCGCATGCGCGCGTTCGAGGCCCGGGCCCGGCTCGGGCAGACGCCGGCGGTCGCTCTCAGCGCCTACGCCACCGACAGCGTGCGCGATCGGGCGGCGGCGGCGGGGCTGCGCACCTTCCTGACCAAGCCCGTCGACCGCCAGGTGCTGCTCGACGCGGTGGCGCGCCACGGGCGGCGAGGCCCGGTCGGCTTGATCGTCGACAGCGATCCGGTCGGTCGGCTGCTGTTGATGCGCCGGGCGCGTCGACGAGCGAGTCTGCGTCTGCGCTGGGCCGCCGACGCCGCCGAGGCGCGGCGGATCGCGACCCGCGAGTCGGTGGCCTTCGCCGTGATCGACTCGGCGCTGTCCGACGGCGACGGCCTGCCGCTCGCCCGGTGGATGTGCGCGGAAGGCGTGCGCTGCGCGCTGGTCATCGACCGCGACGAGCGCCCGCTGCGCGAGCAGGCGATCGACGCCGGCTGCGACGCGGTGCTGGCCAAGCCGGTCGCCGCCACCGAGGTGGCCCGGGTGCTCGCCCGACTGTGTCGCGATACCGGCGCCCTGGCGCCGATCCGCCCGCGGCGTCGCTCCTCCAGCCCACCGCCCGAGGTCGACTGATGGCGCTCGCCGATGCCCGTCGGTGTCGCCCGGATCAGGCCAGCCCGGCTCGCAGCCAGGCCTCCACCGCGTCGACGTCGGGCGGCCCGTCGAACCAGCGCAGCCCGGGCGTCTTCTTGAACCATGTGCGCTGGCGCCGGGCGTAGCGCCGGGTCTCGATGACCGTGCGCTCGCGGGCCTCGGCGATGTCGAGGCGGCCATCGAGCACATCGACCAGGTGGCGATAGCCCAACGCCTTGAGCCGGCGCAGCGCCGGGCCGTGCCCCGCGTCGACCAGCCCGCGGACCTCGTCGAGCCAGCCGGCGGCGAGCATGCCGTCGACCCGCCGCTCGATGCGGCGCCAGGTGTCGTCCCGGGTCCAGCGGATCGCGACCGGCCGCACCACGAGACGATCGGGCGTGGCGGCGTGCTCGGCCTGCCACGCGCTCAGCGGGCGACCCGAGGTCCGAAAGACGCCCAGCGCGCGCTCGATGCGCTGACGATCGGCGGGCGCGATCCGGGCGGCGGCGACCGGGTCGACCCGGGTCAGCTCGGCGTGCAGCGCGGGCAGCTCGCCGGCCTCGATGCGTCGGTACAGCTCGGCGCGCACCGGCGGCGCGATCGGCGGCGCGGCGCACAGCCCGCGCACCAGCGCCCGCAAGTAGAGCCCCGTGCCGCCGCAGATGATCGGCAGCCGGCCGCGGGCGCGGATGTCGGCGATGGCCGCGTCGGCGGCGGCGACATAGGCCGCCGCGTCGAAGCGCGCCGCCGGCGCGACGACATCGACGAGGTGATGGGCCACGCCCGCCAGCTCATCCGCCCGCGCCTTGCCGGTGCCGATGTCGAGGCCGCGGTAGATCTGGCTGGCGTCGCAGCCGACGATCTCGCCGCCCAGCCGACGGCAGAGCGCGATCGCCAGCCCGGTCTTGCCGCTGGCGGTGGGACCGACGATCGCCGGCAGCGTCTGCATCGGCGTCACCCCGCGCTCAGCGCGCGGCGCAGCTCGGCGACGGTCAGCGCGAACGCCAGCGGTTCGGGCCGCGGCGGCCGGTGTTCGAGCGCGTCGAGCTGCGCCAGCAGGGCCCGCGCCTCGGCCGGATCGATCGGCCGGGTATCGGGGCAGACGGCCAGAGCGGCCGCCGCCAGCTCGGCCAGCGGCTCCTCACCCTCGAACGGTGTATCGAGAATGGCCTGTAGAGCCGCCAGGGCGTGCACTGGTGACACGACGGCGGGCACCCGGCCGATGACATGGGTCGCCCCGCCGAAGGGCTCTACGCCGAATCCCAGGGCCTCCAGCCCCGACGCCCGCTCCGCGAGCCGAGCGCGGCCGTCGGCGTCCAAGTCGACCGAGATGGGCCGCCCCAGGGCCTTCGAATCGGGTCGCCGGAGCAGGCGATCGAAGCGCACCCGGGACCGGGCGGCGGCGATGTCGACGCCGACGAGCCCATCGGCGGCGGTGCACAACAGCAGCCCGTCCAGCGGCGCGAGCGGCGTGAGTCCGCCGAAGCGCAGCCCGCCGATCGTCGGCCGGTTGCCGAGCACCGTCGGCTCCATCGTCGGCTCCATCGCCGGCGGCGTCGAGGGCGGCTCGGGCGCGGCGTGTCGTGGCGGCCGGGGCGGGGCCTCGCGGGCCTCGACCAGCCAGCCCGGCGGCGCCTGGGGCGGCGGTGGCTCATCGCGCAGCGCCCCAGCGGTCGACGCGGTTTCATCGACCGGCTCGGCGTCTCGGGGCGGCAGGAACCCGGGCCGTTCGGGCGCCCGATCGCCCGGCGGCGGGGCCGGACGGCGGTGATCGAAGAGCTCGGCGCGGACCGACCCTCCCGCCGACGGTCGCAGCCGCAGCGGGCGCACCCCGCCGGCCGGCGCGACCCCCAGATCCAGCTGGCTCTCCGGCGGGGCTGGCCGCGCCGTACCCCGGCTCTCGGACGGGCGCGCGTCGAGCCCGGCGCCGAGGCCCGGGCGGCGAGCGGCGATGCGCTCCATCGCGTCGAAGATCCGTCGTCGATGGCCGGCGAGCCCGCCCTCGTCGGCCGGCGCCTCTGGGGCCGAGCCGCCGACCGAGGTGGGGGCCGACGGCGCGGGCGCTGTGTCCGGCGCCTCGGCGGGGGACTCGACCGCCCACGGCTCGTCGCGCAGGGTGCGATCGATCGCGCTCGAGACCAGCCGGTGTACGCCGCCGCTGTCGACATAGCGCACCTCGGTCTTGGCCGGGTGCACGTTCACGTCGAGGGCCTCCGGCGGCAGGCGCAGGCGCAGCACGACGAACGGGTGTCGGTTGCGCTCGAGCCGATTGCCATAGGCCGACTTGATCGCCGACATGATCACCCGGTCGCGCACGAAGCGCCCGTTGATGAACGTGTGATAGTGCCGCGCGGTGGCCCGGGCCTCGTCCGGCGGGCCGATGAGCCCGTCGACCCCCGGCAAACCGTCGAGATCAACCGGCGCCAGCCGCCCGGCGACGCGCTTGCCGAAGACCGCGCGCACCCGATCGGCGAGCGTACCGTGGCGCGGCAGGTCAAATGCGGTGCGCCCGTCCTTGATCAGCCGGAACGCGATCTCGGGATAGCACAGCGCGACCCGCTGAACGGCCTCCTGCACGTGGCTCGACTCGGTGGCCGGCTTCTTGAGGAACTTGCGCCGCGCCGGCACGTTGAAGAACAGATCCTCGACCCGGATCTCGGTGCCCACCGGGCCCGGCGCCTCGCGCACTTCGAGGTCCTTGCCGCCTTCGACGGTCACCCGCAGCGCGCCGAGCGTCTCGGGCTGGCGGGTGCGCATCGCGAAGCGGCTCACCGACGCGATCGACGGGATGGCCTCACCGCGGAAGCCCAGCGTGCGGATGTGGTGCAGGTCGCTGGCCGTCTTCAGCTTGCTCGTGGCGTGGCGCTGCAGGGCGAGCACGGCGTCGTCGCGATCCATGCCGCAGCCGTCGTCGACGACCCGCAGCAGCTCGACCCCGCCGCCGGCGAGCTCGACGGTGATCGCGGTGGCGCCGGCGTCGACGCTGTTCTCGAGCAGCTCCTTGATCACGCTCGCCGGCCGCTCGACCACCTCACCGGCGGCGATCTGGTTGGCCAGCACGTCGTCGAGCACCCGGATGCGTCCCACGGCTCCTCCACTCTCGGGTCGAGACCCGGTGATTGCGCGGCGCGCATCGTACAGCGTCGGCCGGGCGAAATGTACCGCGCCGCGCGGGCGGGTCGGACGTCGTGCAGCCGTCACTCATAAGTGAGACACTCGGGCTTTACCGCTGCCCATCGGCTCGCTAGAGTGCGATCCGTCACCGACCGCAGACGCCAACCCGCAAGGAGACCCGACCATGGCCGAGCCCGTCATCCAGCGCATTCACGCCCGCGAGATCCTCGACAGCCGGGGCAACCCGACCCTCGAGGTGGAGGTCACCCTGGCCAGCGGCGCGATGGGCCGCTTCGCCGTGCCGTCGGGCGCGTCGACCGGCGAGCACGAGGCGCTCGAGCTGCGCGACAAGGATCCCGCGCGCTACCTGGGCAAGGGCGTGCTGACAGCGGTGGGCCACGTCAACGACACCATCGCGCCGGCCCTGGTGGGCAGCCGCGCCGACGATCAGCGCTCGATCGATACCCGGCTGCTGGCGCTCGACGGGACCGACAACAAGCGCAATCTGGGGGCCAACGCCATGCTCGGGGCCTCCATCGCCTGCGCGCGGGCGGCGGCGGCTCACTTCGGCCTGCCCCTGTGGCGCTACCTCGGCGGGCCGACCGCCCACGTGCTGCCGGTGCCGCTGATGAACATCCTCAACGGCGGCAGCCACGCCGACAATACCGTCGACTTCCAGGAGTTCATGATTGTGCCGGTCTCGGCGCGCAGCTTCTCCGAGGCCCTGCGCACCGGCGCCGAGGTCTTCCACACGCTCAAGAAGGTGCTCAAGGGCAAGGGGCTCAACACCGCGGTCGGCGACGAGGGCGGCTTCGCGCCGAACCTGGAGAGCAACGCGGCGGCGCTGGAGATCATCGCCGAGGCGGTGAAGCAGGCGGGCTATACCCTCGGCGAAGACGTGGCCCTCGCCCTCGACGTGGCCAGCAGCGAGTTCTACCGCGACGGGGCCTACCACCTCGCCGGCGAGGGGCGCACCCTCAGCTCGGCCGAGATGGTGGAGTTCTACGCCGAGCTGTGCGATCGCTTCCCGATCGTCAGCATCGAGGACGGCCTCGACGAGAACGACTGGGCCGGGTGGAAGGCGCTGACCGAGGCCATCGGCGACCGGGTGCAGCTCGTGGGCGACGATCTCTTCGTGACCAACCAGGTGCGCCTGGGCCGTGGCATTGACGAAGGCATCGCCAACAGCATCCTGATCAAGGTCAATCAGATCGGGACCCTGACCGAGACCCTCGACTGCATCACTCAGGCCCACCGCGCGGGCTATACCACCGTGATCAGCCATCGCAGCGGCGAGACCGAAGACACCACGATCGCCGATCTGGCCGTCGCCGTCGGCGCGGGTCAGATCAAGACGGGCTCGGCCAGCCGCAGCGATCGCATCGCCAAGTACAACCAGCTGCTGCGCATCGAAGAGGCGCTCAGCGCCACCGGGGTCTATCTCGGCGGGGCGGCGCTGAAGCGTTGACCCATCGGGCGATGGCATAGCCATCAGGCTGATGCCATCAGATTGATGGCATCAGCCCGTGTCATGCGTCAGCCAGCGGCGGATGGCATGGCATTCAGGGGTCGCCGCGAAGACGATGAGATCCCGGGCGATGTCGCTGTCGGCGACCAGCTGGCGCAGCTCGTCCTCGGCCAGCGCCGCCCGCGGCCGATCGTCGAAGTCGAGCAGGCGCAGCATCTCCATGGCGCCGCCGAAGCCATCGGCGAGGGCCAGCGCCAGCCGGTTGTCGAACAGCTCGAGGCCCGCCCGCAGCCCGGCGACGCCCTGCCGCCGGACCTCGTCGGCGGCCCTGCGGGCGATCTCGACGGTCTGCGGGTGGTCGTCCAGCGCGCCGATATAGGGTTCGAGCGCCGCCTTGAAGCGCTCCACCTGGCGCCGATCGCGCCCGCGCAGCGGGAAGTCGGCGCCCATCACGTCGAACAGGGCCCCGAAGAAGGCCCGGCTCTCCCGCTGGCGCAGCTGCCGCGCGGCGAGGGTGCCGAAGGCGACCGGGGCCATCGTGCGCGCGAGCAGGAAGCTGCGCCCGGCGGCGTCGGCGCTCTCGACGATGGCCGAGCCGAGCACGAGCCGCAGCCCGTCGTCCCCCGGCTCGACGCTGACCGAGTAGGGGCGCTCGGGGTTCTGCACCAGCTCCATCTCGTCGAGCCCGAGCAGCCGCGCGTAGCGCCGGGCCATCTGGCCGAGCGGCGCGTCCACCGCGATCGGCTCGCCGCCCATGCCCGATGTCCGCCGGCGCCCTTCGGCCAGCACCGGCTCGACGAGCAGCGGCGCGAGCTCGGCGAGCAGCTCGGCGAGCGGCGTCGGCACGGTCTGCGGGCGGACCGAGAGCGCCAGCGCCCGGGGCAGGGGCTCACGGCGTGGGCTCGGCGCGCCGCGGATCACCTCGCCTTCGATCCAGCGGGCGGCGTCGTCGATCCACGTCGTTATCGGGCCGTCGACCGTCTGCGCCAGGTCGCGCCAGGCGCTGAGGTCGAGCGGCGCGAGCTTGAGCCGCTCGACGGCGAGCTGGCCCGGGCCGAGGGGCACCGTCAGCTTGCCCGACGCGTGCGGCTGGGGCGGCTCTTCGCGCCCGCGGGTGTAGGTGGCCGTGGAGGCGTCGAGGTCGATCGACGGGCTCTCACCCGCCCGCGCCGTCCCCCGGCCCACCGCGGTGAGCGAGCCCGACGGCGCGCGATCGATGTCGGGCTGCAGCAGGTTGACCACGTCGGAGCTGGAGGGCCGCTCGACCGAGCCGCTCGGCAGCGCGTCGAGCAGGGCGGCGGCGGCGCTGCTCGATGAGCCCGGCCCGCCCGTCCTCAGCGCGTCGAGGTCAACGGCGGGCATCGAGCCGGTCGCGGCGTCGGGCGAGACCGTCTGCAGCGAGCCGGTCTCGCCGGTGGCGTCGAAGGTGCCGGCGTGCTCGGTGAGCACGGCGAGATCGTCTTCGATGGAGTCGTCGAGCGGGGAGGGGATGACCACCGCTTCGACGGGTCGGTCGGCGATCGGCGAGACCGGCGGGCTCGGCGCGGGCCCCAGATCGAGGTTGTCGAGCGCGTCGTCGAGATCGCTGTCGTCGTCGACGGCCGGGCGGTCGGGCTCGAGGTCGAAGACCGCGCCGAGCGCGCTGCTGAGGCCGGCGTCCAGACCGGCGCCGAGATCGAGCGGGCCGTCGAGGTCGGCGCTGGCGCCCAGGTCGAGATCGGCTTCGGAGCCCAGGTCGCTGTCCAGCTCGCCAGCGAGGTGCAGCCGGGGGCCCGCTTCGCTGTCGAGGCCGTCGAAGGCGGCTTCCAGATCGTCGCCGTCTGCCGCGAGTGGTCCGTCCGGGCGTGCAGGCGGGCGGATCGCGCCCGGATCGTCGGCCAGCGCCTCGTCGACCTCCGACGCCAGCTCGCCGGCCAGGTCGAAGACGTCGTCCTCGGGCGGCGGCGGAGGGGTCGAGGGGATCGTGCGGGTCGAGCCGGTCGGCGCGTCGGGCTCCACCGGCCGCGTCGCGTCGGCGAACGCCCGATCGACCGAGGGGTCGAGGTCGAGGGCATCGAGCGAGACGTCGCTGTCGTCGAGGTCGGCGCCGTCGATCGCCCGCCGTTCGAGCCGGATGGCGCCGATGGCGTCCCGCCCGGCCGACAGGGCCCGCCCGGGCGGCTGCAGCAGCGGTTCGGACGGCGCGTCGGGCGTCGCGTGCGCCAGCCCCAGGTCCCGGGCCAGCGTCGCCAGCATCGGATCGACCGGATCGATCTCGCGGAAGGCCTCGAGGCGCTCGACGGCTTCGGCGCGCCGGCCGCGGCGCAGCAGGGCGTGCACCTGCCCCGCGCGGGCCGCGTTGAGCTCGGCGGGCTCTTCGGCGAGCTTCTCGAGGCGCTGATAGGCCATCAGGGCCAGCTCGGACTCGCCGGCGGCGAGGTAGACCTGCGCCAGCTCACCCAGGGCCTGGTCGTCGGTGCCCAGGCCGACGGCGCGGCGCAGATCTTCGATGGCGCCGGCGTGGTCGCCGAGGTGGCGGCTCTTGATGTGCCCCAGTCGGGTGTAGAGCCGGCCGAGCAGGCGGTCGTCATGGGCCGCCATGGTCGCGGTGCGATAGTGCGCGGCGGCCTCGGCGAATTGATCGAGGCTGTAGCGCAGGTCGCCGAGCCGGACGCGGGCGTCGAGGTCGGCGGGCGCGAGCTGAACCACGTCTTCCAGGGTCTCGGCGGCGGCTTTGCGCGCGCCGAGGTGATCGAGCTGCACCTCGGCGAGGCGACGCAGCAGCGGCAGGCGCTGCTCGACGCGGTCGAGGCGCTCGGCGCGGTGTACGAGCAGCGCCGCCAGCTCGTCGCGGGCCCCTTGGTGTTCGAGCATCGCCTCGGCGCGCTCGGCGGCGTCGCGGGCGCCCGGATCGCGGCGCACGGCTTCGATCCAGGTGGCCAGCGCCCCCTGCGGATCGTCGAGCTCTTCGGCGCGGATGCGGCCGGCTTCGAAGAGCCGGGCCGCGGCGCTGGGGCCGTGGCTCTGACGCCGGGCCAGCGCGACGAGCTGGTCGGCGCGATCGGCGGGCTCGAGCGCGCCGGCCCGATCGAGCAGCAGCCAGGCGGGCACCGGATCGGTGGGGCAGGCGATCAGGGCCTCGCGGAACGCGTCGAGCCCCACCGAGGGCATACCCCGCGCCTCTTCGATGAGCCCCGCGCCCCACAACGCCAGCGAGGTCTCCCGCGGGTTGGCGCAGGCCTCGGCGTGCTGCAGCAACAGCTCGGCCTCGGCCCCGGCGACCCGGGTCTGGCGGTGCAGAGTCAGCAGCGCGACCCACGGGCGATCGGCCCGGGGATCGAGCTGGCGCACGCGCTCCCAGAGCACGGTGAGGTCGGCGGCGGGCAGCTCGGCGTGCTGGGCCTGCTCGGCGGCCTCGCGCCACAGGGCGAGGCTGTCGCGGCGGTTGTCGACGAGCTGAGCCAGCTGGGCCAGTCGAGCGGCGAGGCGGGCGGCGTCCCCGGTCTCGGCGGCTTCGCGCACCAGCGTCCAGGCGGCCTCGGGATCGGCGCCTTCGGTGATGGCGTCTTCGAGCGCGCCTTCGGCTTCGATCGGGTCGACCACCGCCGCGAGCTTGTGACGCGCGATCGCCTTCTGGCCCGGGGTCACGGCGCGGGCGAGGGCGCCGCGGTAGAGGTCGGCGAGGCGGGCCTCGTCCTCGTCGGTGAGGGCCAGCCGCTCGAGGGCCCACATGGCCGGCGCCGACGGGGTGAGCGCCGCGGCTTCTTCATACGCCGCCCGCGCGCCATCGCGGTCGTCGAGCCGCTCGAGGCGCACGTCGGCCAGCCGGATGAGCACCACCGCCCGGGCGCGGGGGTCTTCGAGCCGCGTGGCCCGCCCGGCCAGCACCCGATCCAGCGCCGCCCAGCGCTCGCTCTGACGATACAGCCGCTCGAGCCCGGCCACCGCCTCCGGCGCGCCGGGTCGCATGGCGAGCAGGGCCTCGTAGCACTCGATCGCGTCGTCGGGCTGGTCGAGGCGGAACTCGTGCAGCTCGGCCAGCTTGCCCAGCAGCGCCGGTCGTCGGGAGTCGTCGGGCGGCAGGCTGTCGAGCTCGTGGCGGTGCAGCGCAGCCAGATCGCGCCAGCGGCCGTGCTGGTGCAGCTGCCGGCCGAGGCCGCGCAGCGCCGGCAGCCAGCTCGGGTCGAGCCGCAACGTCTCGCGCCACGTCGCTTCGGCGCCTTCGGGGTCGCCCATCTGGTGCTGCACGTCGGCGATGCGGGTCAGCACGATGCGCTGGCGATCGGCGTCGGCCCGGCCCCGCTCGGCTTCGAGGGCCGCGAGCAAGCCGGGCCAGTCGCCGCGGGCCCAGAGCAGGCGCTGCCGCGACGCGTGGGCGTAGCGGTCGTCGGGGTCGTGCTCGGCGGCGGTCTGGAACAGCGTCAGCGCCTCTTCGGGGCGGCCGAGCGCGCCCTCGCACAGCTCGGCGAGGCGGCCGGCGACCATGGCCCGCGAGGCGGGGTGCAGCGGCCGGCTGAGGGCGCTGCGCAGCTCTTCTTCGAGGACGGGCAGGTTGCGCTGGGCGGCGAGCAGGCGCAGGCGCTCTTCGAAAGCCGACGGCAGCAGCAGCGGGGCGTCGCCCGCGGCGGCGACGGCGGCCGAGACCGCGTCGGCATAGCGTCGGCGGGCGACCTCGGCGTCGCCGTCCCGATGCAGGGCGACGTCGGCCAGGTGGGTCGCCAGCGCCGAACGCACCCGCGGGTCGACGGCGTGGTGTACGAGGCCGGCCATGGCCCGGCGCCAGTCTTCGGTGCTCTCGGTCCGCCACGCGCAGCGGCGCAGCGCTGCGAGCGCCGGCAGGGCCTCGGCGTCGGCGCCCGCGGCGCGGCGATAGGCGGCGCAGGCGTCGTCGAGGTCGCCGCCGCCGGCCTCGACGTTCAGGCCGATGCGATACCACAGCCCCGGCTCGGCGCCCGCCAGCCGCTCGAGCACGGCGTTGGCCTGCTTCCACAGACCCAACCGCTCGTACAGACCGGCGATCTCGGCCATCGCCGCCGGATCGTGACCCAAGCTGGCGGCGGCCGCGCCGAGGTGGGGGCGGGCGCGCTCGGGGGCGTCGAGGCGGACGCCGAGCACCAGCGCGACGAGCACGTGCAGCCGGCCCCGCGCCCGCTCGTCGGCCATCCGCCCCACGGCGTCCTGGGCGAAGGCGACGAGGCCCTCCCAATCCTGCCGCCGCAGCAGCACGCGCACGATGCCCGCCAGGGCCGGCGCGTGGTCGGGCGCGTCGTCGAACGCCGCGCGGAACGCGCTCAGCGCCGCGTCGTCGTCGCGGTGGGCCGCCTCGTGCACACGGCCGGCCTCGACGCGCAGCTTCGCCCGCGCCTCGCCGTCCTCCGTCAGATCGAGTCGCCGCTCGAGCACCAGCAGGCGGGCGCTGGGGTCATCGGCGTCGCTGAGCAGCTGCAGCCGCGCCAGCAACATGCGGTCGTCGGGCGCCTGGGCCAGCGCCTCCCGGGCGCAGGCCGCCGCCGCCGCCCGCTCGCCGAGTCGATCGTGCAACAGCGCGCACAATCGCGACAGCAGCGAGACCCGGGCCGTGCCCGACGTGGCCTGCAGCGCCGACTCGAGCCACTCCCGGGCCTCGGCCCAGTCGCTCTCGCGCTCGGCCTGATCGGCGAGAGCCCGCGCGGCGCTGGGATCGTCCGGATCGAGGGTGTGGGCCTCGGCGTACAGGGCGCGACCCCGCGGCGCGTCATTGAGCTCGGCGAGGCAAATCCGGCCCGCCTCACAGAGATGGCGCGCGGCGAGGCGAGGTTCGGGCGCGTGGGCCGCCTCGTCGCGATACAGCTCGACGAGGCTCTGCCACCACTCGCCGGGATCGTCGGCGTCGAAGCGCGGCCCGTGGGGGTTGTGGGTCGTCGCGCGCATCAGCCGGCCCTCCCCGAGAGGCCCAGGGCGAGCACCCGGCGCAGGCGGGCGTGATCGGCGCCGAGGGCGTAGGTCAGCAGCGCTCGCCCGGCGGGCGCGCTGTCGAGAGCCGCGAGCACCCCGCCGCTGCGGCGGGCGGCCTCGGCGGCGGCGGCGTCGGGGAAGACGACCGCGTCGAGCGCGATCTGCAGATCGCCGCAGCACAGCAGGCCAGCCCGGGCGCGGGTCGAGGCGACCGCGCGGGCGAGGCGGGCGAAGTCCACCGGGCCTTCGCTGCGCGCGGCGAGGCCGTCGAGCTGCAGCTTGATCCGCCGCGGCAGGCGCCGGGCGCGCTCGGCGAGGCGGTCACGCAGCTCGGCGGGCACCGCGTCGGCGGCGGGCGGCTCGATCAGACCGGGGCACAGCGTCGCCGCCATGACGCCGGCGCAGCTCTCGACCCGCTCGACCCCCGGGGCCTCCAGCAGCAGCCGCCCCTCGCGCAGCCCGTCGAGCAGCTGCCCGACCGCGAACGCCTGCCGGGATTCCAGCGGGCCGGCGAGCGCTGCCTGGGGGACGGCGATGGCCGGCCGCGGCAGGTAGAGCCCCCGGAATCGCACGACGCTGCGCCCGCCGTTGTGCAGCTCGACGTCGTCGACGCCCAGCCCGGCGGCGAGCCGGCGGAACTCGGCCTGCCACTCGGGGAAGCTGCGCCGCGAGAGGCGGGCGACGCCGGCGGGCATCGCCCCGGCGAGCACCTCGGTCAGCACCAGGGCGAACGCGTCGAAGATCATGCGCGCCCGGCCGCGCTCGCCGGCGTCTTCGAGCAGCGTACGCCGCAGCTCGTCGCCGAGCGGCCGGGCGAAGTCCACCGAGACCCGCTTGTGCGCCGCCTCGACCCAGCGTCGGGTGCGTTCATCAGCCAGGCCGAGCCAGCACAGCGCCTCGCCGACCAGCAGCTGCCCGTCGCGATCGCCGCGGCGGGCGTGCAGGCGCGCCAGATCGCCGAGGGCTTCGGGGTCGGGCCGCTCGGCGATCGCCCGCCGACGGGCCTCGACCGCGCGGTCCAGCGCGTCCTCGACGTGCTCGATCGGCACCGCGTCGGGCGGCGCGTTGCCCGCCTCTTCGAGCAGACGCCACACCGCCCGCAGCTGGCTCGGATCGAGCTCGATCGCCCGCTTGAACCAGCCCGCCGCACGCCGCGGATCGCCGTAGACCCGGGCGAAGATCTCGCCGATGGCCAGCGCCCGCTCGGCGCGCGCGCTCGGATCGGGCTCGAGCTTCATCAGCCGGCGGAAGATCTGGACCACGCCCTTCCACTTCTGCGCGGCGGCGAGCAGCTCGGCGAGCAGCTCGAGGGTCTCGGCATCGTCAGGCGCCGCTTTGAGCACGCGCTCGGCGAGCACTCGCGCTTTCTCCGACTCCCCCCGGGTCTGCCACGCGCGGGCTTGACCGCGCATCGCGTCGAGGCGCATCCGGCCGCCGTCGGCGCGGGCGGCGAGGGCGAAGCAGGCGTCCGCGTCGGCGGATTGGCCGGCGCGGCCGGCGATCTGCGCGGCGAGCAGGGCGGTCTCGGGGTCGGCGGCTTCGGCCGACAGCTCGCGCCGCAAGACGCGCCACGCCCCGGGCAGATCCTCGAACCGGTCGGCGAGCAGCCGGGCGAGCTCGCGGGCCACCGGGCGGCGGCGCGCGGGATCGGCGATGGCCGCGAGGCGCCGTTGGTGCAGCTCGGCCAGCTTGCTCCACTCGCCCGCGGCCCGCAGCCGCTCGCCCAACGCGCGGGCGGCGTCGTCGTCGGCGGGGTTGATCTCCACCGCCTGGGTCAGCAGGCGCTGGACCTGCGCCGGCGCCTCGCCCCGGGCCTCGGCCTCGATGGCCACCGCGTGGTGCGCCGCCGCCGCCGGACCCGGCGCCCGCAGCACGCCGGTGAGCGTGCGCGACACCTCGGTGCTCGCGGCCGGATCGTCCGCCGCGCGCGCCAGCCGCCGCTGGGCGAGCAGGGCCGGCAGCGACGTGGGATCCATCGCCAGCAGGGCCTCGACGGCTTCGTGCACCGACGGGCGGTCGTCGATGCGCAGGCCGTGGCCGATGATCGCCGTCAAGAGCGCGGTGCGGCCCGGCTCGTCTTCGTAGTCCAGCCGGGTCCACAGGGCCTCGACGAGGCCCGGCAGGTCGCCGGCCTCCTCCAGCCGACGCCGATAGGTGGCGAAGAGATCACCGCGCTCCGGATGGGCCGCGTAGAGCGCGCCGGCCGCTTCGAGCGACGTCGTCTCACCGCGGGCCAGGGCGCGCCACGCCACCGCGGTCCGCGGGTCATCTACCGCGGCGGCGACCCGATCGAGCGCCGCGGTGCGCGCGTCGGCGTCCTGCTCGAGATCGGCGGCGCGGGCCTGACCCAGCGCCTCGGCGACCGCGCCGGCCGGCCGCCAGTCACCGCGCTCCATCGCCGCCAAGCGCAAGGCGCCGGCGCGGGCTGCGGCGCACTCGGGGTCGGCCTCGACGGCGCGGCGGTAGGCATCGGCCGCGAGCGCCGGCGCCTCCAGACGCAGCTCCCACAGCGCGCCCGAGCGCGCCAGCAGCACCGCGCGGGCCCGGCCTTCGGTCAGGGTGGCCTGCTCTTCGAGCGTATCGGCGAGCATGCGCCAGTGGTCGGTGCGCTCGCAGGCCAGCGCCAGCAGGGCCAGCGAGCCGGCGTCGGCGGCGCGATCCATCGTACCCGCGGCGCGCGCGCGGGCCCGCCAGCGGATGAGGAACTCGGCGGCCTCGTCGGGCCGGCCGGCCGCGAGCAGGGCCTCGGCCATCGGCAGCGCCAGCACCGGCGACGGATGGGCGGCCAGGTCATGGGCCTCCATCTGCTGCACGAGCTCGCCGGTGCGTCCCAGCCGCAGGGCGGTGCGCATCAGGCCGTCGATCGCGCCCAGCGCCTCGGGGTCCCGGGCCAACGCCTCGCGGTAGATGGGCAGCGCCTCGGCGGCCGCCGCCAGCGGGTCGCCGTCGAGCTCCTGCAGCTGCGCGGCCCGCAGCAGCTTCGTCGCCCGCAGCCCGTCCAGATCACGCCGGGCGTCGCCGTCCAGCCGGCCCCAGCGCAGGTCGACCTCGATACGCGCCGCGGTATTGCCCAGCAGCGCAAAGGTCTCGCTGGCCCGGCGCAGGGCGTAGGGGTGGCTCGGCGCCAGCGCCAGGGTCCGGGCGGCCACGCGGGCGGCGTTCTCCGGGTCGTCGAGGTGCACCCGCAGGGCGTCGGCGGCCGACAGCAGCGGCCCGATCGCCTCCAGCGGCGCGCCCTTCTGCCGCTGGACCCAGCCCAGGATCAACGCCGTGCGCTCCCGCCAGCGGCCATGGCGGACGTAGAGCCGATCCATGGCCTCGAACGCCGGCAGGAACCGCGGATCGACCGCCAGCGCGCGCTTGTAGACGTCGAGGGCCACCGGCGCGTCGCCGGTCTCTTCCAGCAGGCGCGCCAGTCGATAATAGCGATCGACCAGCGTGGTGACGGTGCGCCGGCGCTCGGCCGCCGCCTGCGGCTGACGCAGCGCGGCCTCCAGCTCGCGGATCTCGTCGGCGTAGCGATCCTGAATGGCGTCGAGCCGACCCCGCCGCAGATCGAGGCGACCCAGCGCGGCCAGGGCGGCGCTCATGGTGGGCAGCGCCGCCAGCGCCCGGCCGAAGTCCTGCTCGGCGGCGTTGTCATCGCCGAGTATCTGCTGAGCCACCAGCCCCATCTGGTAGGCCGCGTCCGCCCGCTCCTCGGCCGTATGCGAGAGCTGCGCGAGCCGGTCGAGGTGCTGCCGCAGGGCCCCGTGATCACCCAGGCGCCGGGCGAGCTCGGCGGCGCGATGCAGCGCGTACGGATCGTCGGGCAGCGAGCGCAGCGCGTGGTGGTATTCGCCGAGGGCCTCGGTCCGCCGGCCCAGCTGGTCCAGCGCCAGACCGGCCTTGACGAAGATCTCGGCCAGCTCGTGCTGGGCCAGCGTCTCCGACAGCGCGCCGCCCTCGTAGTCGGCCATCACCCGGTCGAAGCGGGCGCGCAGCGCCGACAGCCACAGCGACATGCGGCCCCGGGCCAGGGCGTGGCGCTCGATGGCCGCGAAGACCGCCGGGACCCCGCCGCGCCGTCGGATCGCCTCTTCGAGCAGCAGCTCGGCCTGCTGCAGGTCGAACGCCTCGGCGCGCGCCGCCGAGCGCACGCGGTCGAGGGCCAGGGCGCTCCACCACACCGGGCCTTCCGCCGCTTCGAGCAGGTCGTCGAGGGCTTCGAGGCGCGCGTCGGGTGCGCCGGTCGCGGTCAGCAGCAGGTAGCGCGCGAGGCGGCTCGCCGCGTGCGGGCGGGCATTCGAGGCGCGGGCCCATTGCCACAGCGCTTGCTCGTCGTCGCCGAGCGCCGTGCGGGCGAGATGCCCCGCGCGATGGCGGGTATCGCCGTCGGCCTCCCGCGGATCGTCGCCGCTGCCGGCGTGCACGAGCCGGTCGAGCAGCTCGTCGTGCAGCCCCGCCTCGTCGAGCAGCGCCTGCAACGCCCAGCGGCTCAGGGCGACGTCCGGATCGTTCTCCAGCGCCGCCCGCAGCGCCTCGAGCGCGACCGCCTCGTCGCCCAACGGGCGGTGGGCGATCACCCCCAGCCCATGCATCAACGCCGCCAGCCGACCGCGCTCGGGCTCGCTCGACGCCTCGTCGATGAGGAAGCACGCCAGCCGGTGGGCCCAGGTCTGCTCGGCGGGCAGCCGCAGGGTCAGCCGGGGCACCACCGCCGGGCCGTCGGGCGGCGCCGCGCGCTCGATGGCCAGCGAGCCGGGCGGGAAGGAGCCCACCGCGTTGCGGGCGCCGAACGGCGGGATGATGCCGATGAACGGCGCGCCGAGCTGCTCGACCAGCGCCGGATCGAGCGCGCCGCCCAGATCGGCCCCCTGCCAGCCCGGACGGAGCCCGCCCAGGCCGTCATCCGCGTCGTCGGGCCCGTCCAGCGGCAGCATCGAGGGCGTCGGCTCGATCGCGAGCGCCGGGGTGTCGTCGTCGCCCACGACGGCGTCGTCGTGAGCCAGGGCGCCGTCGTGCTCGCCGAACAGCGCCTCCCCGAACAGCGCCTCCCCGAACAGCGCCTCGCCCGCCGCGGGCGCGAGGGGCAGGGGCGCCGGCGCCGGATCCACGTCGACGGTGGCCTCGGCGAACGCCCGATCGAGGGCGATGTCCGTCGAATCCTCCACCGGATCGACCGGCTCGAGCAGCCGGGCGAGCTCGACCGGCTCCCGGCTCAGGGCGGCCAGCGCCGAGCGCCGATCCGGCGGCGCGTCGAGGGCGTCCTCTTCGAAGAAGACATAGCCGTCGGCGAACGCGTCGAAGTCATCGTCCAGGCCCGGCAGCGCCTCGCCGTCTTCGGGCAGCTCGAGGATCTCCAGCTCGCCCAGCCGGGGATACTCGACCCGGACCACCCGCCGCTCCGGGCCGTCTTCGAGCACCTCCTCGACCATCATCACTTCGGGATCGTCGGCGTCGGCGATGCGCTCGCCCCGCCGCTCGGCCGACCGCCGGATCAGCAACTCGAGCGCCGCCTGCACCTGCGCGGCAGACGGCGCGACCGGCCCGCTGGGCGCCTCGGTGAGGGTGGGGGACTCGCTGGCGACCTCCTGCGAGGCCGGCGGCCCATCGTCTCGGGGCAGCGCGCCGTCCAGCGCGAGGTACGCCGCCTCGGGGCTCGGCGCCCGCGCCTCGACGGCGGGCAGCTCGCCGGTCATCCGTCGGCCGCCGCGATCCTGCTGCAGCCGGGAGAACGGATCGCCGAGCGCGCGCGTCTCGTCCTCCAAGCCACCGCGCACCGGCGCCGCGAACGGATCGTCGAAGGGCATCGAGGCCGGCTTCGACGGCGGCTCGGGCTCGTCGTCCCACTGCTCGGCGGCCAGGGCCCAGAGATCGGCGTCGGGCGCGATCGGCGCCGGCGGATCGGAGAGCTCGGCGAGGGTCGAGACCTCGGCCATCGGCTCCGCCGGCCCGTCGTCGTCGAGCAGATCGCCCCAGCCCTCGTCCGCCGCGCCGGGCCCCTCCACCTGATCGAGCACGTCGTCGAGCCAGTCGTCGCCCTCGCCGCCGATCGCCAGATCGGGATCGAGCCCGAAGTCGTCGAGCGACTCGTCGAGGTCGAGATCGTCGTCGATGGCCAGGGCGTCGGCCTCGAGCGCCGGCGCGCCGTCGCCGGCCAGGGCCGCGCCGATGGCGTCCAGATCATCCAGCTCGTCGAGCGGATCGAAGTCGTCCTCGCCGGGCACGGTCTCGAGGGACGCCTCGACCGACGCCAGATCGTCGGGCAGGGCGCCGTCGGTGCCGATCGGCTCGTCGAAGTCGAAGTCGTCGGGCAGGGCGCCGTCGAGGTCGTCGAGATCGTCGAGCCCGTCCAGCGCGTCGGGATCACCCAGGTCGAACGCCGCGTCGGCGTCGCCGATCGGGGCGTCGAGATCGAAGTCATCGGGCAGGACCGGCGCGTCGCGCCCGATCGCGGTGTCGTCGGCGAAGTCCGCGTCGTCGGGCAGGGCCCCGTCGTCGAAGTCGCCGAAGTCCACGTCGTCGGGCAGCGCCGAGTCGAAGTCGCCGTCGTCGAAGTCGCCGAAGTCCGCGTCGTCGGGCAGGGCGCCGTTCTCCGCCAGCTCGTCCAGGTCATCGAGCGCGGGCAGCGCGCCCTCGTCGTCGAGCGCCTCGAAGTCGATGTCGTCGGGCAGGGCGCCGCCGAACGGATCCCCATCCAGCGGCGCGTCCTCGCGCAGGATGTCGTCCAGCGGCATGTCGGGCAGGGCGCCGCTCACCGGGCCGGCCCCGTCGTCGAGGTCGAAGTCGTCGGGCAGCGCGGACGGATCACCGATCGGGGTGTCGAGGTCAAAATCGTCGGGCAGCACGCCGCCGTCGTCGAGCCCGTCGGCGGGGGTCCGATCCGCCGCCTCTTCGCGGGCCATGATGTCCAGCAGCCCCGAGTCGACGGTCAACAGCCCCTCGACCGGGCGCTCCTCTTCCGTCGAGCGCGCGGGTCGCCCCTGCTCGTCGAGGGCGGCGATCTGGCTCCACGAGCGGCTCACCCGCCCGCGCCCGCCATCACCCAGATCCCCCCACGACTCGAGGGCCCCCTCTTCGGGCGGGGACCCCGGTCGTTCCTGGTCGTCACCGTCGGCCATCGGCCCCCGAGTGTCCGAGCCGCGCCCATCGACTGTCAAACATTCGCCGAGCGCGCGCGGCGGCGGCGCACATCTGCATCACCATGCCAGCTGCGCCCGCCCCACCAGCTTGCCGATCAGGCCGTCGTCGAGGGCCTCGTCGAGCGCCGGGCCGGGATAGAGCGCGCCCCCCTGAAGACCGAGTTCGCCGCGCAGGACGCCGCCCAGCGAGAAGCGCCACCCCACGCCGAACGCCAGCTCGGCCCCATAGAAGCGGGACGCCGGCTCGCCGCGGTGATTGCGGGTCGCCCCGCCGGCCTCGAAGGTCTCGAACGGATCGACGAAGGGCTCCGACCCCCAGGCCAGCACCGCCATGCCGGTCAACGTCCAGCGGCCGGGGCGCCAGGTCACCCCCGGGTTGACGTAGAGCGCGTTGCGCACCGCACCGTCGGTGGGCAGCCAGTCGGCCCCCGCCTGGGCGATGCCCACCCGCGCCGGATCGGCCGCCCGCTCGGCGCTGCGCAGGCTGATGAGGCGCAAGACATCGGGGAACAGCACCAGCCCCACCCGGAAGTCGGGATCGAAGCTGAACGCCCGCCACTCGCCGTCATCGGGATCGGCGTCCCCCGAGGCGTAGCCCACCTCCAGCGCGGCGGCGATGCGCGGGCAGCGCCAGGCGGTCTCGGCCCGCGCGGCCCAGCCGAGCCCCAGCAGATCGACCCCGTCGGCGCTGGTGGCCGGGCGCAGGGCGTTGGTCTCGCCGAACACCCCCACCAGCTCGCCCTCGACCTGGACCTCGGCGCCGAGCAGGAACAACGGCAGGTTCAGCCGCAGGTGCGCGTCGATGGCCGTGCGCGAGGTCTCGTCGCCGTTCTCGTCGGTCTGCCAGCGATGCACCGCGTACAGCCCGCCCGACAGCGCATCGCCGGGCCACCACAGCGAGCCCACCGCCCGCCACGCGGTATCCCCCGACAAGGCCGACGCCAGATCGTCCTGCCAGACGTGATCGGCGCCCACCGAGAGCACCGCGTCCCCCAGCGGACCGTGGGTGAAGCGGCGCAGCGGGCGCACCGAGAACATCAGCCGATCGACCAGATCACCATTGCGCTTGTCGCCCAGCCGCTCGACCCACTGCCCCGCATCGTCGTCGGCGCCATCGTCGTCGAGCAGGCCCATGCCCCAATCGGCGCCCATCTGGCCGAACTGCAGATCGAACCAGGGCAGCTGCAGATCGAGCCACGCCTGCCGCGGCTCGACCGTCGTCCAGCCGTCGTACCAGATGGTCGGATCGCCATGCCGGCGCTCGACGAACGCGGTGCCCACCTCGAGCGTATCGCCGAAGATCTGCCCGGTGAGCACATCGATCTCGATGAAGATGTTCAGCGGGCCCGCCTCGATGGTCGGGCGGATGCGCAGGCGGTGCTCGGCGAAGAGGTTCTGCCCGCTGTCGGTCTTCTGAGCGTCGAGGGGGAAGGCGTTGATGCCCGACAACCGCAGGCGGTATGCCCCCGGCGTCGACCAGCGCACCCGCGCCTCGGCGACGGTGACCATGCAGCACAACCCGACCATCACGGGCAGCAGGCCGACGGGCAGCCGGCGGACGGGCCGGGCCCGGACGGATGGAGCGCGAACGGATGCAGCGCGAATGGATGCAGTGCGGCGCACGGACCTCTCGACACCAGAGACGGCGCAGTCTACCGGACCGCGCGCCCGATGCCACCCCTGGCGGCGACCGGCCCCGACCGTGTGTCGCAGGCGGGGACGCGAGACGGCGACGTCAGCCGGCGAGCAGGGCCCGCACCACCTCCTGAAACCGCGGGAAGCGCAGGGGTTTGGAGAGGAACGCGTCGGCGCCCGCGCCGTCCGCCTCGGCGCTCGACGGGCCCATGGCGTGCGCGCTGATGACCAGGACCGGCACCGTGCGGGTCAGCGGATCGGCCTTGAGCTGCCGGGTGGCCTCCAGGCCGCTCATGCCGGGCAGCTCGATGTCCATGACCACCAGCGCCGGCGGCGCGCGGCGCGCGGCGTCCAGCCCCTCTACGGCCGTCGCCACCACGCTCACCGTCAGCCCCTCCGCCTCGAGCAGATCGCGGTAGAGCCGGCGATTGAACCGGTCGTCTTCGATCACGAGCACGCGCCGCACCACGGCAGCTTCCCCCAGATTCCGGGCGCCTCTCGACGCGCGCGGAAAAAAATACGGCCACCGGGCGAAGTCTCTTGACGCCGTCGGTCGCCGTCCATATAAAGCCCCTCACCTGCGACGCGAAAGTGGCGGAATTGGCAGACGCGCAGGATTCAGGTTCCTGTGTCCATTAGGACGTGGGGGTTCGACTCCCCCCTTTCGCACCAACCCCCGGCAGCTCTGCTGTCGGGGGTTTTTGTTTTCTGGACCGGCTCCTCCCTCGTCGGTCTCTGCTCCCTCGTCGGTCTCTGCGCTTCTTTCTCTTCGGTCTCCCTGCGGTTCGCTCTCCCCACGGCGCCGCCCGCTCAACCGTCCGGCGGGCGCACCGGCCGCGGCGCGCCGGTCGACAGCGCCGGCAGCCGACCGGTGGGCAGCGGCGCGCTGCGCACCTCGAGCACCCCGTCCTCGTCCAGCTCCAGCTCGACGCGCGTCGACCGCGGCGCGGCCAGCTCACCGAGCAGATGATCCGCGTCGTCGTCGCGCGTGCCGTGCCAGACGCGCACCGGCGCGCCGTCGCCGCCGATGGTGCAGCCCATCGTCAGCGGCAGGGGCATGCCCCCCGGGATGACGATCGCGGGATCGGCGCGCCCCACCCGCAACGGCAGCGGCGTACCGTCGACGATGTGGCGACTCTGCTCCACCGCGATACGCGCCGCGCCGAAGGCCGCCGCGAGCAGCGGGCTCGGCGCGCCCTCCGGCTCCTCCGGCGCGAGCCCCAGCCCGCCGGCGATACCCGCGCGAACCGCCGGTGACGCCGCCAGCCCGCCGACCAGCACCAGCCGCTCCAGCGCCGGCTCGCGGGCCAGATCGAGCGCCGTGCGCAGCCCGTCGATCGCCTCGACCACCGCCGCCACCAGCCGCTTCAGCGGTTCGGCGAGCGACGCGGCCTCCAGCCGACCCCGCAGATCGACCGCCCGACCGCCGTGGAACATCAGCGCCGCGATCTGCACGTCGACCGCGTCGCGGCTGCCGAGCGCCGTGCGCGCCCGCTCCGCCTCGCGGCGCAAGACCTCCAACGCCGCCGGATCCCGCCGCGGGTCGACCCCGCTCGCCTCGGCGCACTGCGCGCACAGGATCCCGGTCAGCAGGCGATCGATGTCGCGGCCGCTCGGCCCGGCGATCCGGCGGGCGCCGCGCAGATCGACCAGCCCCGGATCCCCCTCGACGAGCGCGACCTCCACCTCCGCCGCGCCCAGGTCGACCACCCACATCCGCTCGTGTCCGCGCAGGCCGACGCCATGTTGCACCGCCGCGGCCAGCGGCGCCGAGATCAGCCGCGCCTCGGTGAAGCCCGCGCGCCGCGCCGCCGAGCGGATCGCCCGTCGCCGCCCCGGACCCGCCGTCGCCGGCACCGTTATCCGCGCCGCCCGCGGCTCGCCCGCCCGGTTGCGCAAGACCGAGAGCACCATCGCCGCCAGCCCGGTCAGCGGATGCACCGCGTCACCGACCTTCACCCCGACGCCGCCGCCGGCGGTCGGCGCCAGCGCCGCGGCCCACTCGCTGCGCGCCCGGCGGCACGTGGCCCCGGCAAACGGCCGCCCCACCAGCGGCACGAAGTCGTAGATCGTCTGCGCGGGGGCCGACGGCGCCAGGATGCGCGCCTCTTCGCCGACCCGCACGTCCCCCGCGCCGAAGTGCACCGCGCTCGGCAGGATGGCCTCGCCCAGCGGGTCGAGCAGCGCGCGGACCCCCGATCCGTCGGCCAACGCCGCCGCGCTGCCGCTCGATCCCAGGTCGATGCCGATGGGCCGGGCCATGCCCCCTCCGAGGTCTCGCGCCTCGACGATACCGCACGCCCGACGACGTGCGGTAGGCTGGCGCCGTGCAGCCGATCGCGGCGCTGCCAGGGGAGGGGGGCATGCGGGCGCTGAGCGCCATCATCATGACCGCCAGCATGACCGCCGGCGCGCTGCTCGCCGCCTGCGGAGACATCGACGCCGGGCCCTGCGCCGCCGGCGGCTGCCTCGACGCGGGCCCAGCCGACCGCGATCCGCCGGACCGACCCGAGCCCGACAGCGCGCCGTCGGGCGCGCCCGACGCCCACGACGCCGGCCCGCCCGACCACGACCCGCCGGACGCTTGGCGGCCGTCCGATCTCGGACCGCCGCCCGGCCCCGTCGACCGCGAACGCAGCCTCGTCTGGACCCGCCCCGACATCCTCGACGACCCGAGCCGCGTCTCGTTGTCCCGGGTGATGGCCGCCGCCGCCGAAGATCTGCACGGCGGCCACCTCTTCGACCATGTGCTGCGCCGCTTCGGCACGACCGACTTCAGCCGCCGGCCCGACCAGGCGCTCATCGCCGACGCCCTGCGCGAAGACCAGGGCGACGACCCCGGTCAGTGGGACCTCGACGCCGCGCCCTTCATCGCCACCGGCGTGCACCTGCGGGTCGACCTCGCCGACGGCGCGCACTGCGGCGAGCTCCGGGTCTCGTTCTCGACCACCCACGCCACGGTGCAGCCGCTGCACTTCATCTTCCTCTTCGAGATGCGCCCCGAGCCCGGCCACCGCGACTGCCGCGGCCTCATGGTGCGCCTCGCCCGCCTCTCCGAGCTGGATGACGCCGCGTTCCTCGACGCCGCCGACGCGCTGCTCGATACGCACCTCACCCCCGACCGCTTCCTGCTCATGGAGAGCGGCGAGTTCACCATCTTCCCCTGGGAGTGGCGCCAGTGGACCAAGGCGCCCAACCCCGACCCCGTCGCCGCCGAGACCCTGCCGGTGGTGCTCGAGAACCCGCCGCTCTTCCAGACCGTGGACGTCGAGGGCATCAACCGCGGCGGCGAGCGGCGGCGGGCCTTCTTGCGCTGGGTCGAAGACAACGCCGCCGCCATCGACGCCCGCACCGCCTTGATCCCCGAAGAGTTCCGCGCCCCGTGGGGCACCGCGCCCACCGCCATCCCGCGGGTGCCGCTCTCGCTGCGCGACCTCGACCCCGCGGTCGCCGCCCGCTACCCCGAGCTGCGCGAGAAGCTCGAGATCATCGGCTGCCCGGTCTGCCACACCGCCGACGCCGACTTCGTACAGACTACACCCGAGCGCACGTTCTCCGAGTTCTACGACAAAGAGCTCGACGCCCGCGCCGACTTCCTCGACCGCTGGATCCGAACCGGCCGCAAGCCGCCCGTGCCATACGGGCCGCTGCAGCCCGATCCGGTCCTGCCCGACTGACCGCCAGGGCGCCGCGCCCCGGGCGGCCCGATCGCGCGGGCCGGCGGCCTCGCCCTCGCCGATACCCCGATCGGGCCCGGTCGGGGCACCTGGAGGCCCCTGGTGGCCCCTTCAAAGGCAGTGACAGCGGCTCAGGCGCAGTCCGCACGCCTCCAGCGGCTCGACGGCGCCCGCGCAGCGCCCGTCCAGCGCCATGCGATCGCCCAGATAGACGAACCCGCAGCGCGGCGCCGCCGGTGTCTGCCGTCGATCGTACTCGCTCGAGCGATGCCCGGCCGCCCGCAGATACGGCGTCGGCCCCGCGCCCGCCGCGTCGAGCAGCGCCTTCTCCTGATAGCGCCGGGCCACGGGCACGAACCCCGGCGCGGTCTCGTCCAGACACGCCGCCAGCCGCTCACCGCCCCGCGGCGGCCCGGCGAACGGCCGCCCGCGATCCACGATCGGCAGCGCCGCCGCCACGCACAAGGTCAACCCCAGCGCGATCCGCGCCGCCCGCTTCAGCCCGCCCGCGCCCGCGTGGCGCATCACCAGCACCACCGTCGCCGGCCACGCCAGCGCCGGCCAGTTGGCCTCGACCCGGGTCGACCCGCTCGCCAGCACCCACAGCGCCAGCACCGGCAGACCCAGCAGCCGCAGCTGGCGATCGACCCCATCCCGCGGCGCCCGCCACGCGTGCCACGCCAGCCACCCGATACCCGGCGTCACCAGCAGCAGCTGCCCGCCGAGCACCTCCAGCGGCCGCAAGACGCTGTGATCCACCGCCCGATGCCCCGCCTGAAAGCTCCACGGCAGCCCGAAATGGCCCAGGGACCAGTGGATGTGCGGCCCATAGACCGCCAGCGCCACCCCCATCGCCAGCAGCCCGCGCCGCGGCCCGACCGCCCACAGCAGCCCCGGCAGCGCCACCAGCAGCGCCGACTTGCTCCACAGCCCCAGCCCCAGGGCCAGCCCCAGCAACAGCGTGCGGTCGGCGGCCACCGCCCACAGGGCCAGACACCAGAAGAAGACCAGCGGCGCGTCGGGGGTCGCGATCAGCCCCGGCGAGAAGCCCAGCGGGGTCGCCATGATCAGCGCCGGCAGCCAGCGCCAATGCGCCACGCCCCAGCGACGCGCCGCGTCGGCCAGCGCCAGCCACGCCAACGGCATCAACAGCAGGCCCGGCAACCGCGGGTGGCCGCCGCCGAGGGCGACCCACCACGCGATACCCGGCGGATGATCGAGATAGCCCGGGCCGAGGTCACGGCTCCAGGCGAGGTAGTAGGCCTCGTCGGCCACCAGCGGCAGCGCGCCCGCCAGCGCGGCCTGAATCAGCCACAGCCCGGCGAAGACTGCCAGCGGGCCGCGCGCGCTCAACGGGTCAGACCATGCCCAGCCGCAGCTTCCACACCACGGTCAGCGCCTCCTTGAAGATCGCGCCCGACATCTTCGACTGCCCGGCGACCCGATCGACGAAGGTGATCGGCACCTCGACCACCTTGAAGCCCTTCTGCAGCGCGCGCCACGTCAGCTCGATCTGAAAGCCGTAGCCCTTCGTCGCCACCCCGTCCAGGTCGATGGTCTGCAAGACCTCGCGCCGGAAGCACTTGAAGCCGCCGGTCAGATCCTTGATGCCTACCCCGAGGATCGTGCGCGCATACAAGCTGCCGCCGCGGCTCAAGAGCTGACGCTTGAGCGGCCAGCCCACCGTGCCGCCGCCCTTGACCCAGCGGCTGCCGAGCGCCACGTCGGCGGTCTGCGTCGCCTCGAGCAGCGCGCTCAAAGACCGCGGATCGTGGCTGAAGTCGGCGTCCATCTCGAAGATGTGGGTGTAGTCCCGCTCGAGGCCCCACTTGAAGCCGGCGATATACGCCGTGCCCAGGCCCTGCTTGCCCTCGCGGTGCAGCACCTTGACCCACGCGTCCTGCTCGGCGCGGGTATCGGCCAGATCGCCGGTGCCGTCGGGCGAGTTGTCGTCGACCACCAGCACATGGGCGAAGGGCATCGCCCCGTGCACCGCGTCGAGCAGGCTCGGCAGGTTGTCCTTCTCGTTGTAGGTCGGGATGACGATGAGAGGGCGGGCGTCGGACATCGGGGACCTCCGGGCTCGTTTCGGCGTCGTGCGAGGCGCGCACCATACGCATCGCGGCCGAGAAGATCGAGGGGTGTGCGCCCGACGCGATCTGTCCCATCTGTGGCGTCAGCGGTCCTCGATGGGCGCCGCGCAAAACGGCACCCTCGGGTCATCACGCTCGTCGGCCCGGACAGCACCGGCGGCGAGCCAGCACCCCCGACCCGAACGGAGGACCCCATGGCCATCGATCTCACCCCCAGCGACCTCGTCATCGCCCCCGGCGCCGGCGAGAAGACCGCCAGCGACATGAAGATCATCGCGCGCAACGCCCGGCTCGGCGGGCACTTCTCGATCATGGAGGGCGAGGTCCGCCCCCGCGAGCTGCTCGCCTTCCACACCCACGCCAACGAAGACCAGCACATGTACATCATCGAGGGCACGCTGCACTTCGAGGTGGGCGGCGCCGACGGCATCCGCTTCACCGCGGGGGCCGGCAGCCACGTGCTCAAGCCCCGCGGCACCTCCCACGGCTTCTGGAATCTGGGCGAGACCACCGCGCGCTACGTCGAGACCTCCACCGAAGGCGGCTTCGAGACCTTCGTCGACGGCCGCGCCGACGGCCTCGGCGCCATGGTCGGCAACGCCACCGCCGAGCTGGGCATGAGCTTCGAGACCGCCCGCGCCGTCGAAGTGCTCCGTGAGTTCGAGCTGACCGGCCTCGCCGGGGCCAACGTGCAGGACCCCGACGAGCTCATCCGCGACCCGGCCTTCCGCGAGCTGATGGCCACCGACGAGACCGCCCGCGAGCTGTTCTTCTACCTCGGCGGCGCCAAGCTGCGGGAGGCGGTGAAGGGCTTCCTCTCCAAGCTGCCCTTCGGCGGCCCGGGGTGTTGACCGGCCGAGCCCCTACAGGCTGTCGAAGCCGGTCCAATCCGGATCGATGCCATCCAGCATGCCTTCCACCCCGCGGGCGAAGTCGGCCATCAGCCGCTGCTTGATCGCCCGCTGCGTCTCGCGCTCGCGCCAGCCGAAGTTGGGCCAGGCGTTGATCTCGATCAGCCACGGCCGCCCGTCCGCATCACACAGATAGTCGAAGCCGGTCAGCTGAAAGCGTGACCCATCGCCTGCGCCGCCCAGCTTCGAATCGTAGGCCGCCAGCGTCTCGCGGCTCATCGCGGCGATGCGATCGAAGAACGCCCCATAGCCATCCCAATCACTGCTCGACAGATACAGCGGCTTGCGGTGCAGGAACTGCACCTCCGGATCGAGGTCGGCGTCGTCCCACGGCTGCGGCTGCAAGATCAGCAGCGACTCGCGGTAGATGCGATGCTCACCCGTACCCAGCCACAAGACATACGTCCGCACCGTGAACTTGCGCGCGTCGAGCAGCAGCGGATCGGGCACACTGCGCTGGATCACCGCCTGCCCGGGGATGTCTCTCAGCGCCGCCGCGATGCCATCCCTGTCACTCACACAGTGAATGCCACGCCCGCCCGAGAGGTGGCTCGCCTTCACATACCACGGCGCCCCGTCGGGCGCGTCCCGCTCCCAGGCCTTCAGGCTGAGCCACGTCGCGGGCATATAGTTCGCGTGCCCCGCGTCGCGCAGCGTGCGAAACAGCGAACGCTTGCCGTCGATCTGGTTGGCGTCCTTCGGCTCGAGCACCTGCAAGCGCCCCGCGCGGGGCGGCGCCTTATAGCGATCCCAGAACGCCAGATCCGCCGGCGCCTCCTCCGCCGCGGCCGCCCACCCGCGGGCTTCGAGGGCCGCGATCAGCAGCTTCGAGCGGTTGACGTGAAACGTCCGCCCGTCGCTCATCAGCCGCCCTCCCCATCGGCGATCCAGGCCTTCGCCTTGCGATCCCAGGCCAGCCCCTCCGCCAGCCGCGCCTTCACCGTCGCCATCTCGGGCAGCCCGGCCAGCGCCAGGTAGTCATCGAAGCTGCGCGCCCGACCCAAGCCATAGACATCCAACTCGGCCCGCAGCTCGGCGTGCACCGCGTCGAGCGCCGCGAACCCCAGGATGTGCTGCGCCCGCACGAAGCTGCGCGTACGCCAGCGATGCGCGTCGCGGTGCACCCGGTTGTACAGCTTCGCCCGCGGGCTCTTGGCATAGGCCGTCGCCACCGTATGCCGGCTCGGCGTGAAGAGATCCCAGCCATGGGTGAAGAAGCGCACCGCCCAGGTGAACTGCTCGCCGTGCTGCAAGCCATAGGGCATATGCGGATCGATCGGCACCTCGTCGATCGCCGCCGCCGGCGCGAAGATGTTCGCCGCCGACAGCGACAGCGCCGGCCGCGGCTTCGCCGGCAAGCGCACCGAGACGCTGCCGATCTTCATGCGCCGCGAACTCAGCTCGCGCACGAACCCGCAATGCCCCACATGGGCCAGCTTCTTGGGCTGTGTCATATGGCTGATGGCCGGCGGAAACCCGCTGATCACCGCCCGCTCCGTCGGGCATTGGCGGTACATCTCGACCAGGTGCGCATCCCAGTCGGCGAAGAACCGGCTGTGGGCGTCGATCTGATAGAAGAACGCCTCGCCCCGCATCAACCCGGCGCAGATGTGCCGCGCGAGCATCGGCCCGCGGGCGTGCACATGCGGCATGCGGTGGATGCGCACCTGCGGGTGGTCGACGAAGTCGGCCAGAAAGTCCGGATCCGCCGGGTCCTCCTGGCTGCAGACACCGAAGCGCAGCCGCGCCGGCGCGCGGGCCTTGTCCAGCGCGTCGCGCAGCGTCAGGCCGACGTCGGGGTCGGTGTACGCGGCGACCGAGACGAAGATGGTGGGGGCGGCGTGCATCGGCCAGGACGATAGCGCGTCTTCCGCAGCCGGGCCACCGGCACGCCGAGGCGTCGACGCGGCGCCTTGCACCGACGGTCGTTGCCCATCGACATATCAGCGAGGTTCGCGTAGCGTCGAACTCGGAAGTTCGAGGAGGCCGAGATGAAGGCATGGGCACCCCAACGAGGTGGCATCATCGCCGCCGCGCTGACCGTCGTCATGACATGGGCCTGCACCCACACACCGGCCCCTCCGGCGACCGAGATCAAGGCCCAGCGTGCCCAGGACGGTGATGAGACGCCCCCGGCCGCGGCCTTCTCCGTGCTCTCGGCGGCGGAAACACTGCTTCTGTGTACGGATGCCGCCTACGACCGTTCGTCTGTTCGCAAGGCCTTCTCGACCCAGGACGCCCCGCGCTTCGTCGCGATCCTGAGCGACTACGCGAGTACGATCTGCTGGCGCAACACCACCTACGCGCTGGGTGACGTGCTCGACGATGCGCAGTTGCCGGTCATCCTCTCCCTCTTGCGAGCCCATGATCTGGACGCGGCAGCAGCGGCCAACGCGACCGGTGCGCTGTACCGTCGCCCGGTCAGCGTTCTGAACGCCGTCGATCGACTCGCGGCCCGTCACCCCGACTCGCCGACCCTGCGCGCGTTCCTGCTGTCGGTGAGCGACCCCAGCGCCTGGTCGGCTGGCCACGAATCCTATGGCCTGGTCGCCCAGAGCGCAGAACTCTCCACCCGAGGCTCGGTGCAGCGTCGGTCCATCGCCCTGTCGACGTCTGCCGTCCAATCGTTGGGCAGGCTGGCTGCGACCGATGAGGTGCGCGGACGCCTCGAGGCTCTCGTCTCCCGACCCGACCTGCCCGAGGCCGTGCGCAACGCAGCCACCGCAGTCTTGTCGAAGGCGGAGAATCAGCCGTGATCGGGCTGGCCTTGCTGGTGGCCTTCCTCGACATCGGCAACGCGGGGCCCAAGCGGGTTCACTTCGTGACGGTCTCGCACCACGAAGACGTGCCCTTCGACCCGAACCTGGACGTGGACACCCCGCTGCGCGAGGGCTCGGCTCTCCTGCAGCGTGCCGATGTCGTTGTCTGCGACCGCGACAGCATCCCACCAGGCTTGTCGTGCTTCCGAGAAGATGACTGCGCCTGCTGTGTCGAGGTAACGCGCAATCTGGCCGAGGTCGTTCGCACCTACGAGCACCCGCTCAGCGGCACCATCCTCATCGTGCCTGACGAGGCCGCTGGTGAGCCGGGTGTCCCGGCTCCTCAAAACACCGCACATGAGATCGTCACCCACCCGGGCAATGAAGACGCTCTGATCTACTTCGCCGATTCGATCGAGGTATACGAGGAGGACTGTGACGACGACGGGTGTGTCTGGCTTCGAATAGAGGCCAACGGCTTCGCTGATACCCCACGGGATCGGGACCCGTATATGTTCGTGGTGTTTGCCGAGCACCAGCGTGACCCGGCCGCGCACCCGAGGGTTCTGATGCACGAGTTCGGGCACCTGCAGGTCGGTCCGGGCCACCCCGATATCTACCGGCACCTCATGGCAGCCGGCGAGAACGGCGGGCCGCTGGTCGAACTGGCCCTGTGCAAGGACCTGGGCTTCGGCGAACAATGGCCCGTGTGGTTCACCGGCGAGGATGACAACGGCTGTGGGCTCGCACCCGACCGCGACGAGTTTCAGGGCTTGCCGGACCTTCCAGATGGCTCGGTACGGCCGGTTGCGGGTGAGCCCGACGACGAGGTCGACGTCGATGGGTGCGATGGGTGTGATGGGGACGGAGGGGTCGATGGCGGGATCGCCGCGGCGCTGCTGCTGGTCGGTTTGCGTCGGTGCAGATCCCGCGCGCAATAGGCCGTCACACAAAAAAACGGTTGACACGAGATGTCACGCTGGCAATCTGCTATGGCAGGCACGAACTTCACCCACATCCCATCGCAGGCACATCACGACGGAGCATACCCATGAGCATCATCATGCTCGACACCGACAACGCATACCTCGTCGTCACCGATCTGCTCACCGACGAGAAGCGCGTCCTCCTCGGCCGCACGCTGAGCGGCCCGCTGGCCATCCCCCTGCTCGAAGCCATCGCGCCCCGGCTGGCGGTCGTCACCCGCAAGGGCAAACCCTACGCCGCCGAGCTGAGCGACGCCGACCGGCGCCACGACGTGGGCGCGGTGGTGCTCGACGACATCTGCCGCATCTACGAGGTGCTCGGCAGCCTGCCGCAATTCGCCGAGCTGACCGAGAGCGCGCAGAAGGTGCGCGCGACGCTCTCGATGTCGCGCAGCATCATCACCGCCAGCTACGGCCAGTCGGCCGCCAACGCCCTGCGCAACCGGCAGGTGATCGACGAGGTCGACGCCGTGCTGCGCGCGATGCCCATCGCCCCCGGCGTCAGCGCCCGCGACGTCGCCGAGCTGTTCATCAGCGGCGGCGAAGACATCGGCGACCTGCTGCGCAAGCGGGCCAGCGCGCTCGCCGCGGCCCAGGCGGCGCGGGCCGAGACCAGCGGCGCCAACCTGCTCGCCGAGGCCCGCGACCTGCTGCTGCGCATCCGCACGATGCTCGACAGCGAGGTGAGCATGCGCGACGACCTGCCCGCCGATCTGGTCGACCGCATCTTCTCGATGCTCGACGAGCGCATCGCCGTGGCCGTCGCCCGCAACAGCCGCGGCGGCGCGGCGGCGGTCGACGGTGAGGGGGCCGACGGCACCGAGGCGGCGCCGCTCGACCTCGACGCCGGCGGCGCGCCGAACGACGCTGCGCCGCAGAGTGGCGACGCCGGGGCCCCCGACGCGCCCGCCGCGCCCGCCGCCAGCGAGGAAGACCCACCGCCGGTGCGCCCGCTGCCCGATCGCGACTGACCCGCCTCTCCCGCCCAGCGGCCGCCGCCCGCAGGTTTGACGGTCGTGCTCTCTGCGCCGCCGGATGACCCTTGCCCGCTGCGCGACCGCTCCTGGAAAAATCAGCGCCCGCCCGACTCCTGGCGCCCGCAGAGCGCCGGTGACGCCGCCCCGCGCTCTCCGCGCGAGGGTCGGGCTCTGCGCGGCGGCGGGCGGTGGCCGGATTTTGGGGGTCGGGTCGCGCAAGAATCGGGGCGCGCCCGGCGTGATCGGGGGTCGGTCGGGCGATCACGCCGGGTCCGACCCGCCGGATCGGGGGTCGGGAGGCGTGATTTTTCGGGCGGCGGTGGGTCTTCGGGGGATCGGTGGCGCGGGCGCCGGGCGCGGGCTGCGGGGATCGCGGGTCGGGGCGGGGGATGCGGCGAGCGGCGGCTGATTTTCGGGGGGCAGTTGGTGTCGGCGGGCGGGTTGGCCCCGGGCGGGGCGGCGGCGAGGGTGAGGCCATGGCGGTCCGCCCGCCGGCCGGCGTCGCCGCCCTGCTTCGGTTCGGGCAGCGCCGGGGTGGAGGGTCACACAGCGGGGAGGGGCTGCGGGCGCCCGCGCTTCGGCCGGGACCTGCAGACGGTTGGCGACGCCGTCCGTCGGTCGTCCCGCGCGCTTCGGTGGATGGGGAGGGGGCGGGCGCGGGTCGGGTGAGCGGGCGGGCTATTCGCGGGTTGGGTCTTCGATCTTGATGCCGGCGGCGATTGGATCGAAGCCGGTGGGCCACTTGGCTCGGTGGTCGGCGCGACACGTCGCGAATGAAGCTCGATGTCCGATCCATCGAGAGGTGCATGGTCCAGACGCAGGCCGTCGAGGTGCTGTCTGTAGACGTCGGCTCCCCGGAGGTCGAGTCGGTTCGAAAGAGAAACCGCCGCGGCGCTCAGTGGCGCGGCGGCGGCTTCGACCCACCCCTGTCCCTGTTCGGGCCGGTCGGCCGGCTTCAATGAACCGACGGACCGACCCGCCGTGCGAGATTGCTTTCGCGCGTGGCGCCACGAGACGCCGGCCGGCGCGCGCATGCGGGCCGATTCGGGGTCGCCTGTCGGCGGGCGTCACGGTGTGTATTGTTCGACCGGGCTTGCTGAGCACTCCTGGTTGCTGGGTTTGCTGGTTGGGGTTCGATGAACGTATCAATCGGCGCCGTGGAAGACCACCCCGGGCACGTCGAAGCCTTGCTCGATCAGCGCCTTGCGCAGGAGGAAGGGCAGGGTGACCTCGTCGTTGGGGCCGTGCGGGCGATCGGGCTGGTGGATCGAAGCGTCGACGTAGGCCAGCAGAGCCTCGAGATCCATCGGCGGCTCGATCTCGGAGACCCATCGGGCTGCGTCGTCGGATGAGTCGACGCAGTCGACGATGATGCCCCCCAGCACCTGAGCGTTGCGGTTGAAGTGCGTCCCCAGCGCCGTCGACAGGTGGCCGTTCCAGGCCTGTCGTCGAGGCGCTGAGAGCAGCCGGCGGCGTTGGCGAACGACCGTGAAGGCCCCAGCGTCGCCGTGGAAATGGACGACCCAGCGGAAAGCGGGGTGGCGTACGATGTGTCTTGTGCGGCCTTCTCGAGCCAGCGGCCGCGTGAACACATGGCTGAATACGACCCGACCGGGCACGCAGCCGATACGGATGCCCAACGCCTCGGTGTGCTTGGTACGCTCGAGCTCGATACGCCGCCTCGGCGCCCCGCCGAATCTCTCGAGCAACTCATGAAGCCGGGCGAGGCCGCTCGCCTCCGCGGGCGTCATGTCGACCAGGCGTCTTCCGGCGGCGATCTGGCGCTCCAGTGCTTGTCGCGATGACTCCACGCTGCCGACTCGCTCGCGCCCTCGCCGCGTCCCGCGGCGACGCGTCGCCTGCGGCACCGCATCAACTGGCCCTTCGATGGGGAGAGGGCGGTCCGCTGATGTGTCATTGCCAGCCGCGTCTGCACGCGGTGAGTCGTTGAGGGATGCCAGCCGAGCGGTCAAGCGCTCCAACGCCTGGGCTGCTCGTTCCCGAACGTCGCTCGACAGGGAGCAGGACATCGACTTCAGAGCCTCGAGGAGGTCGCCGTGTTGGCGCTCGAGGATCTCCAATTCCTCGGTGCAGGCCAACAGCCTCCGCCCTGTTTCGGTCTCCTCCCATTTTGGCCCGGCGTCCGGATCCACCACCAGATACACCCGCATCTTGCCCCGCCGCAGCCGCCACCCGAACGCATCGAGCAGCGGCTTCAGCTCGTGCCGCCGCCCGCGCGCCTTGCCGTTCTTCCAGGTGCTGACCTTCTCGGCGGTCACCCGGCACTTGCGGGCGATCTCGGCCTCGGTCCAGCCCGCGTCGAGGGCCAGCTTCACCAGCTTCTTGGTCTGCTTGACCTTCTCGCGATCGCGACCGGCGCTCATCGTGCCTCCTCGATTGGGTCGAGCATCATGCCAGCCGCACGATCCGGAAGCCCATATCATCGTCCTTGCGCCCGACGCTGCGCGTCGCGCGGCACGCCGAGCGGGCCATGCGCGGCGACTCGCGCAATGAGCCGCCGCGCACCACCCGCTCGAGGCCCGCCATCGGCCCGAGCGGGTCTACCTGCGGCTCTTCGGGTCCGTAGGCCGCCAGACCGTCGAGGCACCACTCCCAGACACCGCCGTGCAGGTCGTGCAGCCCCCACAGGTTGGCCGGTCGCGCGCCGACGGGCCCCGGGTGCCCCTCGCCGTCGCCGAACTCGCCCACGCGCCGAGCGTCGTCATCGCGGTCGCCCGACCAGAAGCGGGTCTCCGTGCCGGCCCGGCAGGCGTACTCCCACTCGGCGTCGGTCGGCAGTCGATAGCCGTCGGCGTCCAGATCCGGCGCCGAGTCCGGCCCGCCGTAGACGGGCGCCAGCCCCTCGTGGCGCGAGAGCGCGTCGCAGTAGCGCGCGGCGTCGCGCCAGCGGACGGCGGTCACCGGCGAGTCGGCGGGGCCGTCGCCCGGGTGCAGGCCCAGCAGCGCCTGGTACTGGCCCCGGGTGATCGGGGTGCAGCTCATCAGAACCGCCCGCGTGATCACCACGCGATGCAGCGGCGCCTCGTCCGGAAAATGCCCGAACTCGTCGGGCAGACTGCCCCGGCTGAACCGGCCGGCGGGGATCTCCACCAGCGCCGGGCGGACCACGGTTGCCGGCGATGGGCCGTCGGGACGGACGCGCCGGCGCACGTCGGCCCACCACGCGCGGTCGGCGGCCGGGACCTGACGCTCCGCCGCCCGTAGCCACGCCGCGAGCCACCGCGGCTCGAGCGTGTTGAGGGCGTGCAGGTCGGATGAAAGCTGGTCGGCAGGGCGCGGATGCTCTGACAGTCGAGCACGCACCGCCGGCTCGATGGCGGCGACGAGCGTCGAGCGGACCTCCGCGGACGCCAGGCCGGCAGCCTCTGCCCGGACGACGATGGCAGCCACTTCCTGCTCGCTCAGAGGGCTACGCGGCTCGCTGTTCGGCATCGGTGATCCTCCGTGCGGATGGCGTGTGACCGGCGCGCTCCTCAGCAGTATCACGGTTCGCTCGACGCCAGCACCGCCGCGTGAAGTGGGCGCTGGCGCAAGCCCTCGAAGATGCGGGGCTATTGCCCGATTCCGTACTTTTCGAGCTTGTAGTACAGCGCGCTGGTCTTGATGCCGAGCAGCCGGGCGCACTCGGTCTTGACGCCCTCGGCCTCGCTGAATGCCTTTGCGATGAGCTGCTGCTCCAGCGTCTCGAGGATCTCCGTCAGCGAGCGATCGTCGTCGGGCAAGGCATAGCCCGGGGTCTGTGGCATGCCCCTGACATGGGCCGGCAGGTCCAAGGCATCCAAGACATCGCCATCACAGAAGACGAGGCTCTGTTCGATGGCATTCTCCAGCTCGCGCACGTTGCCCGGCCAGGGGTATGCCTTCAAGGCATCGATGGCTGCCTGGGTGACGTCGGTGGCGCGGCTGCCGGTGCGATCGCGCAGCTTGGTGACGAAGTGTCGGGCGAGCGGGGCGATATCACTTGGGCGCTCGCGCAGCGGGGGCAGGGTGATGGGCACGATGTGCAGCCGGTAGAAGAGGTCTTCCCGGAAGCGGCCGGCCTCGACCTCGGCCCGCAGGTCTTTATTGGTGGCGCTGATGATGCGCACGTCGACCTCGACGGTCTCTTCGCCGCCGACCCGCTCGAAGGTGCGCTCCTGCAGCACGCGCAGCAGCTTGAGCTGGATGGCGGGGCTGATGTCGCCGATCTCGTCGAGGAAGAGCGTGCCGCCGTCGGCGAGTTCGAAGCGGCCGAGCTTGCGCTTGTGGGCGTGGGTGAAGCTGCCGCGCTCGTGGCCGAAGAGCTCGCTCTCGAGCAGGGTCTCGGCGAGCGCGCCGCAGTTGAGCTTGATGAACGGGCCGTCCTTGCGCCGGCTGTTGCGGTGGATGGCCCGGGCGACGAGCTCTTTGCCGGTGCCGCTCTCGCCGTAGACGTAGACGGTGCTGTCGGCGGCGGCGATGCGGGCGATGGTCTCGAGCACCCGCCGCATGGGGCCGCTGTCGCCGACGAGGTCGTGGTCGGCGACGGGGCGATAGCGCTCTTCGAGCTCGGCTTGCAGGATCTGATTGTGCCGCTCGAGCTTCTCGCGGGCCTGGCGGTCGGCGAGGCGCTCGAGCGCGCTCTTGACCTTGAGCCGCAGCACCTGCGGCGCGAAGGGCTTGGTGATGAAGTCGAACGCGCCGAGCTTCATGGCCTCGACGGCGGTGTCGACGGTGCCGTAGGCGGTGACGATCATCAGCAGCGCGTCGGGGTCTTCGTTGCGGATGGCCTGCAGCACGGCGATGCCGTCCATGCCCTCCATCTTGAGGTCGCTGATGACGAAGTCGGCCCGCCGGGCGCGGAACTTCTCGAGGCCGGCGGGTCCGCTGGCGGCGGTGTCGACGGTGTGGCCGAGGCGCTTGATGGTGTAGGCGATGCCCTCGCGCATGGTGTCGTTGTCGTCGATGACGAGGATGCGGGCCATGGCTGCCTCCGGGGCCGATGGTCGGCCGGCCGAGCGGGTCGGGTGCTGTCGGCAGGCAGGTTGGCCGATGCGCTGCGGTGGCGCAAGGCCGGCAGGGGCCGCTGGTTCATCGCATCGGGTTGAGGCATGATTCGGGCGGCGAGCATGCGCGAGAGGAGGCTCGATGCCCAACTGCGGGTTGGTCCTGGCGGGCGGCGGCGCCCGGGGGGCCTACGAAGCGGGGATTCTGTACTACCTGTACGCCGACGGCCCGGCCGAGCTGCGCGAGGCGGTGCGGTTTCAGGTGTTGTCGGGCACGTCCATCGGCGCGCTGAACGTCTCGAGCCTCGCGGCGACGATTCATCAGCCGGCCTGGGGCATGCGCAAGCTGGTCGACATCTGGCGTGAGGTCGAGCTGGAGAAGATCCTCGAGCTGGGCTTGTCGGACATGATGAGCATCCCGGGGTGGATCCTGGGGCGCAACTCGCGGGAGTCGATCTTCCCCGACGCGCCGGTGCGGCGCATGGTCGAGACGTCGTTCGACTGGAACCGGATCCACGTCAACCTGGCCGACGGGCTGCTCGAGGCGGTGTCGATCTCGGCGACGCAGGTGCCGACGGGCAAGACGGTGGTCTTCTACGAGACCCGCGACGGTCGGCCGCGGCGGTTCTCCCGCGATCCGCACGTCAAGGCGGTGCACGCGCGGCTCAACGCGGCCCATGTGCGGGCGTCGGCGGCGATCCCGTTCGTCTTCCCGGCGGTCGACATCGACGGCGTGCCCTATGCCGACGGCGGGCTGCGCCAGAATACGCCGCTCTCGCCGGCCCTGCGGCTGGGCTCGACCCGGCTGGTGGTGGTGGGGCTGGGCACCGACAAGCACATCGCGTCACACGAGGAGCCGGGGGTCTGGCGCAGCCGGCTGGCGAGCCCGGTCTTTCTGCTGGCGAAGGTGCTCAACGCGCTGATGCTCGACCACGTCGATTACGATCTGATCCGCCTGGAGCACATGAACCGGCTGCTGCGCGACGGGCAGAAGGTCTTCGGCGAGCAGTTCACGACCCGGTTGAATACGATGATGGGGCCGATGCGCGGCGCCCGCTATCGCCTCGTGCCCCACGTCGTGCTGCGTCCGGGGCGTGATCTGGGGCGGATGGCGGCGCAGTACGTGCGCTCGAAGAAGATGCGCCGCAGCCGCAGCCTCATCCGCCAGATCATCCGCCGGCTGTCGCTGATGGAGAGCCGCGACGAGGCGGATCTGTGCAGCTACATCTTGTTCGACGGGCCGTTCTGCCAGGATCTGATCGAGCTGGGCATCGCCGACGCCAAGGCGCGCACCGACGATCTGCTGCGGCTGTTCACCGAGCGCAACGACGAGGCGCACAGCTGGCCGGGGCGCATGGTCTGAGCGGGCGCTCGTCCCGGGCTCACTCGGGGGGCAGGATCGCCGGGTTGCAGGCCACGCCCCGCGGGCGCACCGTGATGCGCGACGAGACCCCGAAGGCGTACCACAACAGCGGCTGGCCGGCGTCGTAGTCGGCGAAGCGCACGCCGTAGGTGTAGATGCCGCGCAGGCTGACGTCGTCGTGGATGGTCACCGCCTGGCCCCAGTGCAGCGTATCGCGCTCGAGGCCGTGCAGGTACGCCGTGTAGCGGGCGTTGCTGATGTCGTAGCGCGGCGCGGTGGGGTCGGTGGTCTCGGCGACGGTGATCGCGATGGGGTCGGTCGTCGAGAAGCTCGCCCGACGGGGCCAGCGGGTGGTGGGGCCGGCCATCCAGCCCAGACCGGGCACGTGCACTTCGAGGCGGGCGCCGACGATGCGGGCGGGGTAGATGTCTTCGCTCTCGGGCAGCCGGATCGGCTCGGTGCGCTCAGAGGGGGTCAGCGCCGCGAGGCTGGGCGGCAGCGGGTCGTCGACGAGCGGCGCGCCGGGCTCGGCGTCGGGGCTGTCGCGCCAGACGTGCAGCCCGTGCTCGTCGCCGGAGGCCGCGAGGAAGACGGTGCCGATCTCTTCGGCCCGCGGCGGGCCGATCCAGCGCACGTCGCCGACGGGGTAGGGGACCGCCTCGGCGTCGTCGAGGCGCGGGCCGCCTTCCTGGTCGTAGGGCACGTCGAGCGCCTGGTCGGGGCAGAAGATGCGGGCCCAGCCGTCGCGCATCGTCATGTGCAGGATCGGCGTGCACGGCGCGCTGGTTTCGTAGGTGAAGACGCGCACGTCTTCGCCCTCGATGGTGCGGCCGAGGTACCACGCGAGCACGTCGGTCTCGCCGGGGGCGACGTCGGGGCCGCTGTCCGGGCCGGCGTCGGCGGGCTCGCCTTCGCCCTCGCCCTCGCCTTCGCCTTCGCCTTCGCCTTCGCCTTCGCCGCCGGGCAGCGGACGATGGCCGTGCACGACGACCTGGCTGAGGTACTGGCCGAAGCGCTCGATGCGCTCGATGCCTTCGAAGCGGGCCAGGTTGACGCCCGCGCCCTCGTTGTTGCTCGAGCTGCCGAGGCGCACGCGCAGCAGATCGAGGCGATCGGGGTAGGCGACGATCATCATCGGCGCGGCCGGGGTCTGCACGACGAACCAGGGCTCGACCGGCTCGTCTTCGAATTCGATGTCGTCGCTCGAGATCTCCAGCTCGGTCAGCTCGAGGTTGCCGTCGGCGCGGTCGCGGCAGCAGCGGGCGTTCTCCCGCCCGTCGACGCAGTCGAGGTCGACGTAGTCGTCGTCTTCGTTGCACAGCTCGGGCAGCGGGCGGCACTCGAGCGCGTCGATCGGCGCGGCCGGGCCTTCTTCGGCGTCGACCGCCTGCAGGACGGGCCGGCCGAGTTCGGGGGCCCACAGCACGAGGAAGCGGCTCTGGAAGAAGCGCGACGCGCCGAGCACGATGGCGTCGTCCGGCACCGGCAGGGCGTGGGTCTGGTCGGGGGACAGCAGGTGCACCGCGACGCCTTCGGCCGTCTCGACCCGCAGCGCGTAGCCGCCCGGGGTGTGGTGCAGCACCTCGGCGGCGGCGTCGAGGGCGAGGGTGATGTCCCGCGGGTCGTCTTCGAGCGGCGCGTCGTCGGGTGCGCGGGCCGCGCCGGGCATGGTGGTCCACGCGCGCAGGTGGCCGGCGACGTCGCCGACCGCGTAGAGCCGGCGGTTGTCGCCGATCAGAGTGATGTCGGGGCGGCTCGCGCAGCGCCAGATGTTGCCCGGGCTGGGGTCGGCCGCGCTGTCGGCGTCGGGCAGGAAGACCTGGCAGATGCCGTCGGGGAAGGCGAAGACCCACCCGGAGAGACCGGGGGAGACCGCCGACGGCAGGGTGGCGCCCTGGATGTCGTAGACCGGCGCCCGCGGGCCGTCGTCTTCGAGCATGACCGTGGCGACCCGGGCGTCGGGCTCGGGGCCGGTGCGGCCGACGAGCAGGATGCGCTCGCCGTCGATGGCGGTGCGCACCGGCGGCCAGAGCTGCAGCGGCTGACCGCGCGCGAAGCCCTGGGAGAGGTCGTGGGCCCGCAGCATGCCGTCGGCGCCGTCGTCGATGAGCACCCACGGGCGCCCGTTGGGCGTGCGCACGCCGATGAGTCGGCTGGTGGACGCCGGCAGGCCGGCGATCACCTGCGGCGCGTCCATCATCGGCAGCCCGGCGTCCCCTTCGATCTCGTCGGGCTCGGCCGCCTGCAAGGTGTCGATGCGCATCGCGAAGAGCCGGCGGGCGATGACCCAGCCGACCCAGGTGTCGGTGCGGCCGACGAGCACCGCGGTGTCGACGAGGGCCGGCGGCACCGCCGGATCGGGCAGATCGGGCAGCTCGCCGAAGTCGGGCGGCGGCGCCACATCGGGCATCTGGTCGATGGGCTCGGCGTCGAGATCGCGCATGTCGATCGGCTGCACGTCGGGCCGGAAGCCGTCGGGCGGCGGCTCGCTGTCCATGTCGCCGGCGTCGGGGCGCGCGGGCGTGGGCAGCGGATCGGCGGGGCAGCCGGTCAGGGCGAGCACGGCGATGAACAGCGGGATGAGATAGCGTCGCATGTGGCCGTGATATCCCATCGGGCGACGTGCAATCCACTCGGGTACGTCGCCGGTCGCGGCGCGCGTCGGGCTGCCGGTCGCCCGGGGCGTTTGTGGCTTGAGCCGACCGGGCCGATCTGCGATAAGCCGCCGCATGTTGCAGGCGCTCTCCATCCGCGACTTCGCCATCATCGACCGCCTCGAGCTCGACCTGGGGCCGGGGCTGACGGTCATCACCGGCGAGACGGGGGCCGGCAAGTCGATGCTGGTCGGCGCGCTGAGCCTCGTGCTCGGCGATCGGGCCCGTGCGGAGGTCATCCGCAGCGGCTCGTCGAAGGCGCAGGTCGAGGCGCTGTTCAGCCTCAAGGGCTCGCCGACGGTGCGCGAGCGGCTGGTCGACGCCGGGCTCGACGCGGGCGATGAGCTGGTCGTGCGGCGGGTGGTCGCCCGCAGCGGCCGGCACCGGGTCTACATCAACGGGGCGCTGGCCACGGTCAATACGCTGGCCCACGTCACCGCGGGGCTGGTCGACATCTCGGGGCAGCACCAGCACTACAGCCTGATGCGGGCCGAGAACCACCTCGAGCTGCTCGACCGCATCGCCGGCCTGGGCGCGCTGCGCGAGTCGGTGGAGGTGGCTCATCGCGAGGTGGCGGCGCTCGACGCGCGCATCACCGACCTGCGCCGCCGGCAGCAGGACCGCGCCGAGCGGGAGGACTTCCTGCGCTTTCAGCTGCAGGAGCTGCGCGACGCGCGGCTGGACGACCCCGACGAGGAAGACGACCTGTCGGGCGAGGCCCGTCGGCTGCGCAACGCGGAGAAGCTGCGCGCGGCGGCGACGGGGGCCGAGGCGGCGCTCTACAGCGATCGCGGGGCGGCGGCGGAGCGCATCTCCCAGGCCATCCGCCACGCGGAGACGCTGGCCCGGCTCGACGAGGACGGCGCCGAGGGGGTGCTCGACGAGCTGCACTCGGCGCTGGCGATCGTCGAAGACGCGGCGCGCACGCTGGACGCCTACGCCCGGGATCTGGACGCCGAGCCGAGCCGCCTGGACGACATCGAGAGCCGGCTGGCGCTCTTCGCCCGGCTGCGGCGCAAGTACGGCGCGACGCTGGCCGAGGTCATCGCCCGCCGCGAGGCGTTCGAGGCCGAGCTGAACGAGGTGGCCGGCGCCGACGAGGCGTTGGAGCACCTGGCGGTCGCCCGGCGGGCGGCGGGGGTCAAGCTCAAGGCGGCGGCCGAGACCCTGTCGGCGGCCCGGCGCGCGGGCGGTGACGAGCTGGTCGAGGCGGTGTGCGCCGAGCTGGCCGATCTGGGTATGGAGGGCGCCCGGCTGGTGGTCGAGCGCCGGCCGCTGACCGGCGGCATCGAGGTGGACGGCCGCTTCTACGGGCCGCGTGGCGCCGAGCGGGTGGAGTTCCTGCTGAGCGCCAACCCCGGCGAGCCGCCCCAGGCCCTGGGTCGCATCGCCAGCGGCGGTGAGCTGTCGCGCATCATGCTGGCGGTCAAGCGGGTCATCGCCGAGCGCGATCCGGTGGCCACCTATATCTTCGACGAAGTCGATACGGGGGTCGGCGGGCCCACCGCCGAGGCCATCGGGCGCAAGCTGCGCAGCGTCGGCGCCCGGCGCCAGGCCTTGTGCGTCACCCACCTGCCGCAGATCGCGGCGATGGGGCAGCAGCACCTGCACGTCTCGAAGGAGATCGTCGACGATCGCACCCGCAGCGTGCTGACCGTGCTCGACGAGGACGGCCGGGTCGAAGAGCTGGCCCGCATGCTGGGCGGGGCGACGATCACCGAGACCACCCGGGCCAACGCCCGCGAGCTGCTGCGGCTGGCGGAAGACGCCGCCTGAGCGGGCGCCTGCGGGTCGCGGCGCAGGCATTTTCGGCGGCGCGCGCGGGGCCCGATGCCCCCAGGGGCGCCCAGGATGGGCTCTACCGGCGGAGGCCCGTTCTCTGGTACTGCACTGCCCATGAACGCATTCCTGCTCGCAGCGCTGGCCTGGATGCCCCGGGTGGACGCCGCCGCCGAGGTGGCCTACGAGATCGGGCTCGACGAGCAGATGCGGGCCACCATCCGCCTGATGATCGACCTCGACCTCGTCGCCGGCGAGGACTGGCAGCTGGGCATCTTCCACGAGACGCGGACCTTCGTGCGCAGCAACGACCGGCGCTACGAGACGTTGTTTCGCATCTCGCCGGAGCAGATCCACTATCCGGTCGGCGCCCGGCTGCGCTTCGACCTGGACTCGGCGGGGCATGGCTGGGGGCTGGTCGCGTTTCATCAGTCGAATCACGACGTCGACTCGTTCGACGAGATCCAGGCCCGGGAGACGGTGGCCTACGAGCTCTACGGCGCGGAGTACTACGCCCCGTGGGGCCTCGTCTGGGGCGGCCTGCTCTACGACCGCGGGACCCGCGCCGCCGTCGACGCCGACGGCGATCGGCGCCTCGTCCGCCAGGGGCTGCCGTTCGACTACTACCTCGCGGGGGTCATCGCCGAGGGCGAGTTCGACGTCTGGCGCAGCGCCTACGTGGGCGGACGGCTGGCGCTCTTCGGGCACCTGGGCGAAGAGCACGCGCCGCCGTATCTCAACGTCGACGGCTGGCTCGACGCCGGCTGGCGGCTCGAGGGCGCGGGCGGCGCGTGGCGCTTCTTCGCGCGGTTTCAGCGGGTCGAAGACTATCAGCACCTGGGCGATGAGCCGCGCCACCTGTTGCTGCTCGGCACGGCACTGGGTACGCGATGAGCCGGGCGGCGGCGTCGGGCGCGCGGGGTGGATCCCGGGGGGCATCTCGGGGGTGGCTGTCGGCGGTGCTCGCCGGGTGGCTCGTGAGCGGCGTCGTGGGCGGCCTCGTCGGCTGCGGCGCCCGACCCGAGTGGCCCGCGGACGCCGCGACGCAGACCTACACCATCCCCCTGGTGACCGCCTGGCGGCCGACCCGGGCGCTGGTCGAGGTGCGGATCGACGACGGGCCGCCGATGTTGATGGCCCTCGATACGGGCCGCGCGATCGGCAGCCTGCCGCCGGATGTCGTCGAGCAGCTCAAGCTGGCCCGGGTGGGGGATCCGACGCGCGGCGCCCGGGTGCGCGCCGAGCGGGTCCGGCTGGGTGAGGCGACGCCGTGCGACGCGGGGCCGTGCGGCGTGACGCTGCGTGGAGTGCAGTTCGCCGTCGAACCGCGCAGCCACGGCCTGCTCTTCGGGCGGCCCGTCATGGGGCTTCTGGGCAACGACTGGTTCGCCGGGCGTCGGCTGGAGCACGACCCGACGGCCGGCGTCTTGCGGGTCGTACCCGGCGCCGGAGAGCCGCCGGCCGGCGGCATGGTCCGGCTGGTCCGCGAAGGCGGCGGGTGGCGGGTGCCGGTGGGCATGGCCGGCATCGACTTCGACGCGATCTTGCAGACCAACGCGCCGAGCGGCGCGCTGAGCCGGGCGCTGGCGATGCGCATCCTCGAGGCGGCGCAGCAGGCGTCGTCGGTGGGGCTGTCGGTCGGCGGGATCGACGCCCGCCCCGGCCCGTGGCGCATCGCTGACGGTATGCCGACACTGTCGCTGACCGGTCTGCACGGCCTCGGCTGGGGGCTCGACAGCGGCGACGACCGGCTGCACGTCTGGCCGGCGTTGCCGGGACCGGCCCGCTTCGCCCGCTTCGGGCCGCAGCCGGATTGTGGTCCGCGGTTCGAAGAGTGTCTGGTCGGCCGGGTGGAGGCGGTGACCGCGGGGCGCGTCGACCTGGCCTTCGAGACCCCGGCGCGGTTCCTGGCCCAGCGCTACTGGATGCGCATCGATCTGGGCCGGGCGGGGCGGCCGTATTCGGCGCTGGTGCAGCTCCGTCGGCGCCCGCCGGGGGCGGACGGGCCACTGCGGGCGCACCTCGAAGATCAGCGCATCGAGGCCCGCCAGATCGCCGCCCCGGGCACCCCGGTCACGGTGCTCGACATCGTACCCGTCGACCGCGCGTGCGGCGGGGTGATCTGCCTGCATCGACAGGAGGGTGACGCAGCCGAGCTGATTATGGAATCATCGGAGCCCGCGGAGACGAGGCCCCGCGGTGGCGAGGTTTCCGGGACGGGCGAGGACGCCCCGACAACGCCCGGTCGAACCCCACCGTCGGACGAGCCCCCCGCCGGATGAATGCGGCCGCCGCGGCGACGGTCCGCGCTCGGCACGGTTCACCAGACCAACACCCCAACCCCTTCGACCCCCGCGGTCTCTGCTTCACGGAGTTTCGTCATGGCCCGCGCCATCAGCCCCCGTCACGCCGCCCTCGTCGCCCTCGCCGGCGGCATGCTCGCCGTCCCGCTCACCGCGTCAGCGGACATCATCAGCGTCTACGCCGCCGCCAAGGCCGATTACGTCAACGGCACCGGCGACGTCTACGAGCGCTTCGAGGGCGACATCTCGTTCGGCGCGCTCGCCGGCTTCGAGTTGCTGGGCATCGACTTCTGGGGCGAGGCCCTGCTCATGGGCCAGGACCAGTACATGTTCACCGGCAACCTGGGTTTCGACCTCGACTTCGGCGACGACGTGCGCTTCACCATCGGCGTCGACACCGGCCCGCTCGTCTTCCACTTCCCCGAGCAGGACGTCGCGCCGCTGATCATCCCCGAGTTCGTGCGCGAGCAGATCGGCGAGTCGACCGCCAGCATGATCGAGTCGGAGTACGACACCTTCATCGAGCTCGAGAAGGAGGCCAGCCAGTGGGCGCTGGGCTGGAACCTCGCCCGGGCGCGCCTGTCGCTCGAGTTCGCGCTGGTGCCGAAGATCCTCTACCTCGGCGCCGGCGGGCACGTGGGCTACCACTACATGATCAACGGCGAAGAGGCGGCAGCCGACGTGAAGTCGATCGCCATCGATCAGCTCGAGAGCGACTACCCCGAGGCCGCCGAGCTCGGCGCCTTCGACGTCTTGCGCAAGCAGGTCGGCGCCAAGTCGATCGATCGCGACAACCTGCAGGGCATCAACTACAACGTCGGGGCCTTCCTCAGGGTCGAGATCTGACGCCGGCGGGCCCTGCCCGGCGCGCCCTGCCCATCACCCCCCGAGTCATCCCCCCACCGAGGTCTCTGTGGATACGTATTACAAGCCCGAGCACCTGCCGAAGTTCGGCTCGATCTCCGAAGGCGCGCCCGACCTGGCGAAGAAGTTCTTCGAGTGGTACGGCGCGGTCTTTCAGGAGGGCGCCCTGTCGGTCCGCGAGAAGTCGTTGATCGCTTTGGCTGTAGCACACGCGGTCCAGTGCCCGTATTGCATCGATGCGTACGCCAAGGACGCGCTCGAGAAGGGCGCCGACCTCGAGCAGATGACCGAGGCGGTGCACGTGGCCTCCGCGATCCGCGGGGGCGCATCCCTGGTTCACGGGGTGCAGATGCTCGAGCACGTGCACAAGCTGGGGATGTAAGTGCGGCCGGGCCCTCGCGAGGGCGCCGCGGGAGAGGTGTTGTGAGTCAGTTGATCACGATCCGTGACCGAATCGGAGACCTGGGGGTCGATCTCGCCAGCGGCGAGGCCGGACCCAAGCCGACCAAGAGCCTGCTGAGCCGACGGGTGCCGCTCGCGGTGCCGGCGGCGCAGTTCGAGGCGTTGCAGACGGCGGCGCCGGCGGCCGACTTCGACGCGGCCGTCGCCGAGGCGGGCTACACCGACGGGTTGCGGGCGGCGCAGCTGGACATCTTCCAGATCAACCTGGGCAAGCTGTGCAACATGACCTGCCGTCACTGCCATGTGGACTCGGGGCCCGATCGGGTCGACGAGAACATGGATCGGGAGACGGTCCACGCCTGCATCGCGGCCATCGAGCGCAGCGGGGCGCACACCGTCGACCTGACCGGCGGCGCGCCCGAGCTCAACCCGCACTTCCGCTATCTGGTCGACGCCTGCGTCGACATGGGCAAGCACGTCATCGACCGCTGCAACCTGACCATCCTGCTGGTGCCCAAGCTGCGCGATCTGCCCGAGTGGTTCGCCGAGCGTGGGGTCGAGGTGGTCTGCTCGCTGCCCCATTACCGGGCGCGCAATACCGACCGTCAGCGGGGCGACGGCACCTACGAGAAGTCGATCCGCGCGCTGCGGCGGCTCAACGAGGCGGGCTACGGGCAGGGCGACCCCAAGCGGCTGCTGACGCTGATGTCGAACCCGGCCGGGGCTTTTCTCGCCGGTGATCAGTCCGCGATGACCGCCGAGTGGAAGGCCAACCTGCAGCGCAATCATCAGGTGAGCTTCGATCGCCTCTTCTGCCTCAACAACATGCCCATGTCGCGCTTCCTCGAGTGGCTGCTCGACTCGGGCAACCTCGAGGGCTACATGCAGCGCCTGCTCGGGGCGTTCAACCCGGCGGCGATCGGCGGGCTGATGTGCCGCAATACGCTGTCGGTGGGCTGGGACGGCAAGCTCTACGATTGCGACTTCAACCAGCAGCTCGACATGGCCCTGACCGACGACGGCGGGCCGCTGCATGTGCGCGACTTCGACCTCGACGTCTGGATGAAGCGGCGTATCCTCACCGATCGTCACTGCTTCGGCTGCACGGCCGGCGCGGGCAGCTCGTGTGGCGGGGCGACGTCCTGAGCGGCGTGTTCGGCGCCGGGTCGCCGCGCTGACTGAGGTCAAGGCCAGCCGAGAGCCGCTCGACTGCTGAGCCCCACGGCGACGCTGGCGGCGTTGGCCAGCAGCGACCAGGCGATGGCCCGGTCGACGCCCAGCCGGCGCAGATAGAGCGCCTCGATACACACCGCGAACAGCTCGGCGGCGGCGACGCCGGTCCAGTAGTCGTCGGGGAACCACCGCGGAAAGCCGAAGAAGACCACCGGATGGGTCAGCGCGCTGGCGCCGAACGCGAGCGCGAGTCGGGTGAGCCGGTCGGGTCCGCGCGGGGCGAGGGCTCGAGCGTAGATCGGCGTCTCGACGAGCTGAGTCAGCGCGAAGGCGCCGAGCCAGGCGCCGATCACGGCTCGGCGGCGGGCCAGGGGACGAGGAAGGTCCCCCGATCACATACATAAGTGATCCAGCCGTTGCGGTTGCTGCGGCCGACGTCGGTGACCATGGCCGCCCAGCCGGTGGTCAGGCCGGTGAACGGGTCGACCTGCCACAGCCCGCCGTCGGGATCGACGCCGAGCAGGCCCTCGGGGCCCACGGTGGTGAGGCGGTCGAGCGGGCGGTCGAAGCGCGGCGCGACGCCATCGCCCGGCGGCAGCGGCACCCGGGTCCACAGCTCACCGTCGAGGGCGTAGATGGCGTTGCCGCCCGGCGCGTTGATCCGGCCCGGCCGCTCGGCGCGGGCGATGACCGCCGCGTCGGCGGGTACGCCGGGCCCGGGCAGGAACCACAGCTCACCGCTCTCGGCGCGCCAGGCGGTGGCGCCGAGCGGCGCGAAGCTCATCTGGGCCAGGCCATCGGCGGGCAGCGCGGCGTCGCCGGTATCCGGGTGGTACTGCCAGGGCACGCCGTCGATCAGGGCCAGGATGCCACCGTTGCTGCTCATGAAGGCGTCGATCGGATCGGGCAGCACATGGGCCCCGTCGGCGCCGTCGAGGGCGCCGCCCCACAAGCCCGCGCCCGGCCGATGCACGTAGAGCCGCTCGCCGATGACCTGGGCCGGGCTCGGTCGGGCGCCGTCGACCAGATCGAGCACGCCGCCTTCGGTCCAGATGTGGAACGACGCCGTATTGCCCGCCCGGCGGGCGAAGAGGACGCGGCCATCGCGCAAGAGGCGCGGTCGGGGGTTGCTGGTGACGTCGCCGGCCAGCCGCTCGGCTGCGCCCTCGCCGGGCCAACGCCAGAGATCGCCGGCCGGCGAGCGCCAGACCAGCCCCCGTCGATCGGGCGTGGTCAGCAGGAAGTCGTCGGTGGTCGGCCCGTCGGGCGCGCTGACCTGCTGCGGGGCCTCGCCGTCCAGCGCGGCCGTGTAGACCGCGAAGCCGGGGCCGTCGCCGGCGGCCCAGCCGACCCGATCGTCGGCCAGCGTGGTCACCAGCAGCCACGGGACGCCGGTATCGAGCACGCGCGGCTCTTCGCCGGGTCGGGTCACCTCGAGTCGGGACAGCGCCTCGCGGGTCTGCACCATGGCCATGCGGTGCGGGCCCACCTCGCGGACCCACGGCTGAGCTTCGACGAACAGCGGGATGGCCGGGCTGCCGTCCAGCGGTCGCTGGTCGATGTCGCCGGCGATGCCGGGCATGGTGCGGCGGCGGGTGTAGATGCTCTCGCCGTCGTTGGTGAAGCCGAGGAAGACCTCGTGCTGCTCGGCGACGAGGGTGAACGGATCGGGGTCGGGCAGGGCGGTCGCCCGCAGCTGGTCGTCGACCTCCCAGAGGAACCAGCCCTCGTCGAAGCGGAAGACCGTGCGGCCGGTGGCGGCGGCGTCGTCGACGCGGATGCCGCGGTAGAGCAGCATGTCCTGCGGCAACGCGGTGTCGCCCTCGGCGGCGAGCGCCAGCGAAAGCTCTTCGGCTTGATGGTCGGGGGCGTCGAAGCGCAGCACGACCTCGTTGCCGACGAGCGGTCCGAGGCGGAAGCGGCCGTCGGCGTCGGCCCGGGTGACCACGCCGCCGGCTCGGATGGTGACCTCGGAGCGGTCGTCGGCGGCGCGGGCGCGGCCGGTCACGAAGCGCTCGGCGTCGACCGCGTCGGGTGGATCGCGGTCGAGGACGGCGTCGACGGCGGCGTCGAGCGTCGGCTCGGGCTCGGCGTCGATGGCGGCATCCGGGTCGGCCGGCGGGTCCTGGTCGATGACCGCTGCGTCGGGCGGCTCGCGATCGGGCGGGACGGCGTCAGGTCCGGCGTCGGGCCGGACATCGCTGTCGAGTCGCCCCCGGTCGGCGCGGTCGTCCAGGCCGCCTTCGGTGCGCGAGCGGCTGTCGTCGCAGCCGGCGAAGAGCATCGCGGCCAGGGCCGCCCACATCCAACGGGTGTGCTTCATGAGCCCACGGTAGCAGACCTCACGCGGCCGTTGCGCCGGTCTGCAGCGGTCGGGCATGCATGGGCAGCGGGCGGCGATTGCTGTACTGTGCGCCGGCCGATCGGCCGTGAGACATGCTTCTGAGACCGCGGAGTCGTCCGATGACCGCATTCTTCGCCTTCGTCGCGCTGCTGGCGTTCGACCCCTCGGCCAGCGCGCAGGCCCTCTCTCAGCCCGAGGCCCGCACCGGCGCGCTGCGTCAGCTGCTGACGCTGGGGCGGTTGGACCTGCAGGCGGCGCGGCAGACGAACCTCGGCGCGACGACCGCCGCCCTGGCGGCCGACGACGCGGTGCCTTTCACCGACCGGGTCTTGGGCGTGCGGGCCGCGGCGCTGCTCGGCGGAGCTGAAGTGTCGCCGCTGCTCGCCGCGCTGCTGCTGCCCGAGCCGGCGACGCCCGAGGCGGTGGCCCTGGCCCGGGAGTCGGCGCGCGCGCTGCGTCAGCTCGGGGCCGTGGAGCCGCTGGGCGCCGCGCTGAAGTCGCCCGATCCCGAGGTGCGGGCCCATGCCGCCTGGGCCGGGGCGGGCGGCGCGGCTTTGTGTGCCGCGCTCGCCGATGACCCGTGGTCGGAGGTGCGGGTGGGCGCGGCGCGTGGTCTGGCTCGGCATCCGGCCCACGTGGCGTGCATCGGCTCGGCGCTGCGCGACGCCGACCCCAAGGTGCAGCAGGCGGCGGTGGCCACGGCCGTCGCGGCGCCCGATGCGGCGTTGCGCGCGCCCCTGCGTCAGCTGGCCGGCGACGCCCGGGCGCCCACGTCGGCCCGCGCGGAGGCCTTCGTGGCATTGGGCCACCTCGGCGACATCGAGCCGGCCGAGAAGGCGCTGGCCCTGCACCTGGACAAGGGCGGCATCGTGCCGCTGGCCGAGGCCGCCGTGCGGGCGTTCGCCGCGGCGAAGGTCGAGCCGGCGCGCATCCGCCCGGCGCTCGAATCGGAGGCGCCGGTGGTGCAGCTGGCCGCGGCGCGGGCGCTGGTGGCCGCGGGCGATCGCGACAGCCTGAGCGCGCTCGAAGCGCTGCGCGATCGGGTCGATCCCCGGCGCCGGCGCACGGTGCAGGCGCTCATCGATCGGCTGGCCACGCCGGGCACGCTCGGCGAAACCTTCGACGACCCCGAGCTGCGCCGTGGCGAGACGCTCTGACGACCCCCGCCGTCAGCCCGTCTCACCCCCGTCGCGCGGGCGGATGAACAGCAGAAACGCCATCGCCGGCCGCTTCGAGGCCTCGCGCATCGCGAACTGCATGCCCTCATAGCGCCAGCCCTTGGCGGTCCACTCGTTGACCAGCCGGGTCAGCTCCTCGTCGGTCACATAGCTCGTCTCGACGTAGCGGTACTCGGTGCTCAAATCACACTTCCCAGGTCGGATTCAGATAAATATCGCCGGACGGTGGACCCGAAAGGGCGGTTGATGCATCATTAAACACGTTAATCCGACCGGTTTGGTGTGTTTATGCCTGCTCCCAACCTCGAATCCGCTGCGCCCAGCGACATTCTCCGGTGGACGTTCGACGCCTTCGGCGATCGGGTGGCGCTCTCGACCGCCTTCGGGCCGAGCGGGGTGGCCCTGATGCACCTCGCCAGCCGCGTGCGGCCCGGCGTGCGGGTCTTCTTCGTCGATACCGGTCTGCACTTCGAGGAGACGCTCGAGACGGCCGAGCGGGTGCGGCAGCGTCTGCCGATCGATCTCCAGATCGTGCGCCCCGAGCTGTCCGTCGAGCGCCAGACCGAGCTGTATGGCGATCTGCCGGTCATCGACCCCGATCGCTGCTGCGGCATGCGCAAGGTCGAGCCGACCCGTCGGGTATTGGCCGGCCTCGACGCGTGGGTGACCGGCCTGCGTCGCGACCAGGGCCCGAGCCGGGCGTCGACGCCGGTGCTCGACGTGCGCGAGGTCGAAGGGCGCACGCTGTACAAGGTCAGCCCGCTGGTGCGCTGGTCCCGGCGCGACGTCTGGCGGCACGTCTTCGCCCATGAGCTGCCCTACAACCCGCTGCACGACGCGGGCTATCCGTCCATCGGCTGCGCCCCGTGCACCGCGCCCGCCGGGCAGGGCGACGACGAGCGCGCGGGCCGGTGGGCCGGTCGGGCGAAGACCGAGTGTGGGCTGCATACCCGCCTCTGACAGACCCGCCTCCGACCGCCGCGGCCCGGTCGGCGCTACTGATTGGTGATGCAGATGCCGATGCCCCGGGCGACGCCGTTGGTGAACTGCAGCCGCTCTTCGCAGGCCATCGTGCCGGGGCACGGGGCGACGTACTGCCCGGTATCGCACAGCGTGCGGCAGATGCTCGGGCGGCCGGGTGGCCGGGTGCAGTAGAGCCCCTGCTGGCAGTTGTCGCCGCCGCCTTCCTGAGGCCCGCAGGCCGCGCCGTCGGCGTTGCCCTGTCCGTCGAGCATGTTGCAGGTGCCCACCAGGACCCCATCGTTGCGGATGACCAGGCTGCACTTGCGGCCGGCCTCGCAGCCGTTGCCGTCGAACCAGCTGCAGACCCGCGGCCCGCATAGCCCGCCCGCGACGCCGATGGCCTGGGAGATGTCGAAGCACAGGCCGTCTTCGGGGCAGCCGAAGTCTTCCGCCGCCGGGTCGCACGGGGCCTGGCACACGCTGTTGTTGCAGACCAGCCCGTCGGCGCAGGGCTGGGGGATGCCGTTCTCGTCGACGCAGTCGTCGCCCGAGTCGAGCTCGCCGGCGACCGTGCACACCGTCGAGGCGCCCTTGAGGTGGCAGTAGGGCCGATCGTCGGGGCAGCCGTTATCGGGGGCGGAGGCGCCGATCAGGCAGCCATCGCCCGGCTGGCAGCGGCCGTCGTTGACCCGGGCGCCGGGCACCCGCACGCAGAACGAGCCCGGCTCGCAGCAGCCCACTTCGCAGTCGGTGCGCGCCCGCAGGCGGGGGTCGCACGGCGGCCCGTCGAGCGGACCGACATCGGGCAGCGGCGCCATGTCGACCACGGGGCCCATGTCCTCCGGCGGCGCCGCGTCGGGCTCGATGTACATATCGCGCGGCGGGGCCATGTCGACCAACTGCATGTCGGGCACCGCGGCGTCGACCTGCACGTCCGGTGGCGTGCTCTCTTCGTCGCCGTCACACCCCACCGCCAGCAGGGCGATACCGGCCCAGACCGCCATCGCCATCAGCGCCCGCGGCGCGGCGCCACCCCACTGCTTCGTCATGCTGTCTCCCTCATGTGCGTGAGCGCGGGCATTCTGAACCGTCGACCGTGGCCGGATCAATCACCGCCTGCCGCGCGGCCTGTCCGCCGACGGCGGTCGACAGCCCCGGTCGGGCTGGGTAGACTCCCGCCGCTCTCGGATCGGATCGTGGCCCCATCCCGGCGGAGGCTCCCATGTCGCTCGCAGCCGACTTCGGCGTGACGCTCACCCAGCACGTACTGGGCAATCAGGCCCACCACCCCGGGGCCCGCGGACGCTTCTCGGCGCTGCTGACCCAGATCGGCGTGGCCGGCAAGCTCATCAGCGCTCAGGTGCGCCGGGCGGGGCTCATCGAGGTCTGGGGCGGCACCGGCGAGACCAACGTGCAGGGCGAGAAGGTGCAGAAGCTCGACCGCATCGCCAACGATACGTTCGTCGAGGTGCTGCGCCGCTCGGGCTGCGTCGCGGCGATGGCGTCGGAGGAAGAAGACGCGCTGATCCCGGTCGAGCCGGCGTTCTCCGGGGACTATGTGGTCGCCTTCGACCCGCTCGACGGGTCGAGCAATATCGACGTCAGCGTCTCGATCGGCACCATCTTCGCCATCTACCCCCGGCGCCATCCCGATCGGGTCGGGCTCGACGACATCCTGCGGCCGGGCCGCGAGATGGTCGGGGCGGGCTACATCGTCTACGGCTCGGCGACGGTGCTCGTCTACAGCGCCGGCCGCACGGTCGATTGCTTCACCCTCGACCCGTCGTCGGGCGAGTTCTTCCTCACCCGGCGGGCCATCCGCATGCCCGACCGCACGAAGTATCTGTCGATCAACGAGTGCAATCTGCCGTACTGGCCCGACTGGGTCGGCCCGACGCTGAGCGCCATCAAAGGCCGCAACGACCCCGATGTGCGGCGGGTCTCGGCGCGGCACATCGGCTCGTTGGTGGCCGACTTCCATCGCAACCTGCTGACCGGGGGGTTGTTCATGTACCCCGTCGATCGGCGCACGGGGCGGGGCAAACTGCGCCTGCTCTACGAGTGCAACCCGCTGGCGTGGCTGGCGGAGATCGCCGGCGGCGCGGCGTCGTGGGGCGGGGGCGCCATCCTCGACCGCCAGCCGACCGGCCTGCACGATCGCAGCGGGCTGGTGATCGGGCCCGCCGAGGACGTGGCGCTCGCCCGACGCATGATGGCGACCCATGGCGATCCCGAGCAGGGGTAGAGCGCCGCGGCCGCCCGCTGTGGGCCATGATCTGACCAGAAGGTACACCCATTGTGTGAACCTGCGCGTTTTGCGGTATGGTCGTCAGCAGAGTGACAGACCGTTGGGGTCACCCGCCGTACTCGAGGGGGCTGGGCGATGAGCCAGGCATTGGTGGCGTTCTTCCGTCAGGTCGCGCTGTTCCGCGCGCTCGACGACGCCGATCTCGGAGAGCTCCTGCGGGCCATCCGGCCGATGGAGATCGCCGCGGGCGAGCTCATCTTCCGCCAGGGAGAAGCCGGCGACGCGGCGTTCGCGATCCAGACCGGCCGCGTCGAGATCCTGGTCGGTGACCCGCCGCACGAGGTGAAGGTCGCCGAGCTGAGCGCGGGCGATGTGCTCGGCGAGCTGGCCCTGCTCGACGGCAGCCCGCGCAGCGCGAGCGCCCGCGCGGTGACCGACGTCACCCTCTTCCGCATCGATCAGGGCGAGTTCGACTACCTGCGGCGCAACATGCGGCCGGCGGCGTACAAGGTCATCCGCAGCATCTCCTTCGCCCTGTGCGATCGGCTGCGCGATACGAACGCGCGCATGCGCGAGTTGATGAGCGACGCGCCCGATCGCGTACCGCCGCCGCCGGCGTCCGATCCGCCCGCACCCCGCTCGCGGACCGCGCGCCGCAGCGCCCGCGGTGAGTCGGGCGCCGCAGGCCGCGGCGCTCGCCGCAACGCGCCGGCCACCGCGAGCCGCCCGATCAAGGTCACCTCGGCCCGCAAGACACCGGAGAGCGGCGCCGGGCGGGGCAGCGACGGCGGCAGCGGGCTGCTCGGGCGCCTGAACTTCTGGAGCAACAAATGATCGCCAACCTCGCCGCGCTCCGCCGCCTGCCGCTGTTTCGCGATCTGACGCCCAAAGAGCTGGCCGGTCTGCGCGACTACCTCACCTGGCGGCGCTTCGACCCGGGCGAGGTCTTGTTTCGGGAAGGCGACCCGGCGCCGAGCTGCTTCGTGCTCGCCGCGGGCGACGTCGACGTGCTGACCCGCCTCGCCGACGGCACCGAGCAGCAGCTGGCCACCCTCGCCCCGGGGGCGCTCGTGGGGCACCTGGCCCTGATCGATCGCAAGCCGCGCAGCGCCACTTGCCGCATCGCGCTGCGCCCGGCCCGCTTGATCGAGCTGGGCCGGGCCGACTTCGATCGCCTGCTGCATCAGCGCAGCCCCTTCGCCTACAAGATCCTCGACCGGGTCGCGCTCGACCTCGTGGGCCGGCTGCGATCGGCGACCGAGCGCTTCGCCGACAAGAAGCGGGGCACCGAGTCGAGCAAGGATCGGGCGAAGGCGACCGCCGAGCTGTTGATGGGGCAGGGCAGCAATCGGCTCGCGCCCGATGCCGACGAGCTGGGCTCGATCGAGGTAGTGATGCCCGCCGCCGATCAGCGCTTCAACGACCGTCGGCGGCGCTGACGCGGGTCGGGCCCGGCGGGCCCGTCACTGCGCGTCGAGGAACTCGGGGGCCCGCGTCGTGATCGTGCGTATCAGCCGCGCCTGGAACTCGGCGAAGGGCATGGTCTGCTGCTGACGCTGGCCGTAGCGCCGCAGGGTCACCGTGCCGTCCTCCATCTCGCGCTCGCCCACCACGAGAATATTCGGGATCTTGCGGGTCACCGCGGTGCGGATCTTCTTGCCCATGGTCTCGCCGCCGTCATCCATCTCGGCGCGCACCATCTGGCCGCGCAGCGCGTCGACGAGCTTGCGACCGTACTCGGCGAACTTGTCCGACACCGTCACCACGCGGACCTGCACCGGCGCGAGCCAGGTGGGGAAGGCCCCGCCATAGTGCTCGATGAGGAACGCCACGAACCGCTCGTGGGTCGACAGCGGCGCCCGATGGATGATGTATGGGTGGTGCTCTTCGCCGTCGGCGCCGGTGTAGACGAGGTTGAGCCGTTTGGCTACGCCGAAGTCGAGCTGGTTGGTGCTCACCGTCTCTTCGCGGCCGGTCACAGTGCGGAACTGCACGTCGATCTTGGGCCCGTAGAACGCCGCCTCGCCGCGGCCGTCGACGATGCGGTGCCCGCTCTCTTCGAGGACCTCGCGCACGATGCGCTGCGCCGTCTCCCAGCCCTCGGGGTCGTCGATGTACTTCTGCTTGCCCTTGGGGTCTTCGGGATCCCAGGTCGAGAAGCGCATCTGGTAGTCGTCGAGGCCGAAGATGCCGTAGACCTCGCGGTAGATGTCCATCACCGCGTGCAGCTCGGCCCGCGCCTGATCTTCGGTGCAGTAGATGTGGGCGTCGTTCATGGTCATGCCGCGCACCCGCAGCAGACCCGACAACGCCCCGGAGTCTTCGAAGCGGTAGCAGGTGCCGTACTCCGCGAGCCGCAGCGGCAGATCACGATAGCTGCGCATGCGCGCGGCGAAGACCCGGTGGTGATGGGGGCAGTTCATCGGGCGCAGGGCGTAGCTCTCCTTGACGACCTGCTCGGTGCCGCCGTCCTCCGACGCCCGGCTCTCCTTGAGCTCCATCAGCGGGTACATGCTGTCGGTGTAGTACGGCAGGTGACCCGTCTCGTAGTAGAGCTCGCTGCGGGTCAGGTGCGGCGTCGAGACCCGCTGATAGCCCGCCTTGAACTCGATCTCACGGGCCAGCTTCTCCAGTTCGTCGCGGATGACCGTGCCGTTGGGCAGCCACAGCGGCAGGCCGCGGCCGACCTTCTCGTCGATCACGAAGAGATCCAGCTCGCGGCCGAGCTTCTTGTGGTCCCGCGCCTGAGCGTCCTTCCACGCCTTGACGTGGGCCTCGAGCTCGACCCGGGTGGGGAAGGCCCAAGCGTAGATCCGCGTCATCTGCACGTTGTCCGAGTCGCCGCGCCAGTAGGCCCCGGCGACGCTGCGCAGCTTGAAGCCGGCCTTGCGCAGATCCTTGGTCGAGTCGACGTGCGGCCCGTCGCACATGTCGAGGAAGGGCCCGTTGGTGTAGAAGCTCAGGCCGTCGAGGCCCTTCTTCTCGATCAGCTCTTCGGCGTATTCGCGCTTGTAGGGCTCGCCCATCTCGTCGATGCGGGTGAGGGCCGCGTCGCGGTCGAGCTCTTCCCGCTCGAAGGGCTGATTCTGTTTGATGATGTGCTTCATCTTCTTCTCGAGCGCGGGGAAGTCCTCCTCCGTCAGCGGCTCGGGCAGGATGAAGTCGTAGTAGAAGCCGTCGGCGATCGGCGGCCCGAAGCCGAGCTTCGCGCCCGGTCTCAGCGCCTGCACCGCCTGGGCCAGCACATGGGACAGACTGTGCCGGATACGGTGCAGGCGGTCGTCTTCGGGGTCGTGGGGGTCGTTCGAGAGGTCGGGCATCGACATCCGGTGGTGCTCCGTAGATCGGTAGGAAGCGGGCTCGTTCACGCACTTACGGCATCATCGGGGCGAAAGCAACAGAGGCTGACCGGAAGGTGTCTGGTCAGGGGCGGATCTTGTCGTATAGTGCTTCTACTGTAGCAGGGGAATGAACGGCGCCCCGGACCATGTGCCGTCGAAAGAGCAGACGAAGGCGGAGATGATAGAGCCGACCATCTACATTGTGGACGATGACGATACGGTCCGCACCGCGCTGACCCGCACCCTGGAGTCGGCAGCGTATTCGGCGCGGGGGTTCGACTCGGCCGAGGCGTTCCTCGACACCTTCCGATCGGATACCCACGGCTGTTTGCTGCTCGACGTGCAGATGCCCGGCATGTCGGGCCTCGACCTCCTGCACAAGCATACGCCGTCGCCGGTGGGCTGCCCGGTCATCATGATCACCGCCCACGCCGACGTGCCGCTCGCGGTGGAGGCGATCAAGGCCGGCGCCTTCGACATGGTCGAGAAGCCGGTGCGCTCGGAGGAGCTGATCAACAAGGTCGAGGCCGCCGTGAAGCTCGACGCCGAGCGCTACCGCGAGCGGCGCATGGCCGAAGACTTCCTGACCCGATACAACAAGCTGACCCCACGCCAGACCGAGGTGCTCGAGCAGCTCGCCCGCGGCCTGACCAACAAGGAGGTCGGGGTGGTGCTCGGCATCAGCCCGCGCACCGTCGAGGTGCACCGCGGGCGCATCATGCAGCAGATGATGGCCGACTCGATGGTCGACCTCGTGCGCCAGCTCACCGCCTACGGGCTCGCCGGCACCCGCGGCTGAGTCGGGGGGCGCCGCGGCGCCCGCACATTCGCAGAGCCCACCGCGCCCGCTGCACACCATGGCGCAGCGCCGATGATCTCGATCGGACGCGCACCTTGCGACCGTTCGGTTGCATCAGAATCGTTCGAATAGTAAGTTCCTGCAGGCTCCAACGGGCGCTCTGGCGCATCGTCCGCAGCGGACGACCGGGAGTCTTCGACACTCAGATGACCGTGCCCCGACGCGGAGGACTGCTCACCCCGGTATGCCGAACTGCAAAATGCCCCACCCGACCATCGACCGCTTCCGCCATCTCGTCTGCGCGCTCGGCGCGCTGAGCCTGCTCGTGCTCGCCGCACAGCTCGCATGGCCCGACAGCGCCCACGCGGCGCCCGATCCCGCCGACAAGAGCGCGCTCGCGCTCGATGAGAGCGACGAGGCGCCTGGATCAGCGGGCATCGAGGCGGACGAGCCGGCGCCGACCGACGAAGACGAGCGGTCGGCGGGCAGCGCAGAGGACGGCACAGCGGACGATACAGCGGACGATGAGGCCGACGGCGCGCAGTATGGCCCGTGGCTCGAGCCCGAGCAGTGCCCGGCGCTCTTCGGCGACGCCAAGGATCAAGACTACAACCGCCGCGTACGCGAAGCGAAGCTGACCTGGCTCGAGACGCGGGGCAACGTCGTCGAGATCACGCACACCACCAGCTGGAAGCGGCCGTTCTACCTCGAGCTGGCCGGCATCGAGCTGGTCGAGACCGAGATCGACGAAGACGGCGAGTGGTCGGCGGTCGTCGCGGTCGAGGACGCCGTGCCCGACTGCCCGTCGGGTCGCTACCTCATCGACGAGGACGCGTCGCTCGGCAAGCAGGCGCGCGTGGTCGGTGTGATCGACGGCACCATGCTCGTCGACTTCGAGGGCCGGCTGGCCTACCTCATGACCCAGGACGCCGAGATCCCCACCTGGCAGATGGTCTGGCGATCGGGCTGGTATTTCATCAAGCGGCGCGAAGTGACCGCCACCAAGTCCAACAGCCGCGCCCGCACGAGCCGCAACCGCAATCGCAACAAGCGCAACCGCAACCGCCGGTCGCGCCGGCGCTGAGACCGACCCGCCCCGTCGCGGGCGTCGTCGAATCCACCTCTCTCGAATCCACCTATCTCTCGGAGACCCCATGCAGGAAGAGACCCCGCAGCCCAAGCCCCAGAAGTCGTACACGCTCAGCACCCGCGTCGAAGAACGCGAGATCACCGGGCGGGACGACGCCGTCGAGACCGCCAAGTCGTGGAGCCTCGAGAGCGGCCAGTCGGTGCTCGTCGAGCGGACGGACGGCAAGGTCAAGATGAGCTTCCGGGACGGCGGGCTGGTGGACTACGTCTACGAGACCCGCAAGGGCCGCTCGGCCTGAGTCCCGCCACGGTGTCCCGCCGCGCGCCGCCATGGCCACTCTCGACGACACCGTCGTCGCCCTCCCTTTTCATCCGCCTAACAACGAGATGGCCCGACGCGGCGACCGCCCGCGCGACGCACTTTTGCGGCGGCCGCGGGCCATCTGTACCCTCCGATCGGTCCCGGCGCTCGGGATCTGTTCGGAGGCTGCTTCCCATGCCCGAGGTCCTGGTTCGCGTCCTGGTGCTCGCCGGCGCGTCGCTCGTACTCTTCGCCTGCGATGTGGAGGAGGGCGTCAACCGGCTCGACGGCGCCGTCGACGCGCGGCCCGAGCCGGCCGATGGTGCCGAGCCCGAGCCCGACGTCTCGCTATTGCCTGACCTTGCGCTGGACGCGGCGGCCGTCGACGACGCGCAGGTATCGGCCCCCGACGGCGCCCGAGATGTGGGTCCGGACACCGGCCCGGACGCCGGCCCGGACGCGGCGCTCGATGTCGGGGTCGACGCCGCGCCCGACGCTCGACCGGCGGACATGGGCGTGCCCCCGGGCTGCCTGCCGTGGGTCGACGTGCCCGACGACGCGCTCGTCGCCGAGCTGCACGCCGAGCTGCATCGGACCTACCGGCCCATCGCCGCCGAAGTCGATCTGGGCGGCAACCTCAACCGCTACACCACCGCCCGTCGGCTCATGTTCACCGAGGTCGAGTGGTACGAGGACCCCGAGCGGGGCGAAGGCGGGCATCAGTGCGTCTACACCGGCCGATTCATCCCGTCGCCGGCCGATACCGAGCCCGATGACGACATCATGAACTGCGAGCACACCTGGCCGCGGGCCCGGATGTCGCCGCGGGATACGCTGGCCTACTCCCACGAGCAGTCCGATATCCACCACCTGCTGCCGACGATCAGCGGGGTCAACAGCCTGCGGGGCAGCGAGCGCTTCGGTAACGTGGAGAACGGCCGCAACCTGGATTTCCTGCCGGCGGTCTACGGCACCGACGCGTCGGGAAACGTCGTCTTCCAGCCCTGGAGAGAGCGGCAGGGCGACGTCGCGCGGGTGATCTTCTACTTCTCCGTCCGCTGGGGCAAAGCGATCCGCGACGACGAGGAGGAGACCCTGCGCGGGTGGATGAACGATGATCCGGTGGATCGCCGCGAGCGGGCCCGCAACGATCTCGTCGAGGGCATCCAGGGCAACCGCAACCCGTTCGTCGACTGCCCCCCGCTCGTCGATCGCATCGCCGACTTCGCCGCGTTCGAGCCGCTCGACACCGAAGACAACCTGCCGACGCCCTGAACGCCCGGCGTCGCGGAGGCCGCCATGATCTCCCCCTCCCGGATCTCGCTGTGCTTCGCCTGCGTCTGGCTCGCGGGCTGCGGCCACCGCGACGGCTTCGGCTTCGACCTCGGCGTCGCGACACCCGACGCGGCCGCCGTGGGCTGGCCCCGGGGATTCGATCCGCCGGCGGACTGTGGATCGGTGCTCGGGGTGCCGCTCGACGCATTGTTCGACGCCGACGTGGTGCGCATCGCGCTGCTGCTGCCCGAGAGCGGCCCGGCGGGTGAAGCGGGGCGCGCCATGCGTCAGGCGGTCGCGCTCGCGCTGGAGGAACTCGCCACAGCGGGCGGCCTGCCCGACGGCCGGCGGGTGGGCGCGCTGGCCTGCGACAGCCGGACCGATCCCGCCCGCGCGTTCGACCTCGTCGGCTGGATGGCGAATGACTTCGACGCCCCGGCGGTCATCGGGCCCGGCCTCAGCGCCTCGGTTCTCCTGCTCGACAGCAGCGGGGCGATCGGCGGGGCGATCGACGGCCCGCTTTTCCTCAGCCCGTCGGCGACCCACCCCGATCTGGCCAGCCTCGACGACGGCGGGCGATTCTGGCGCACGGCGCCCGACGACGCCCGACCGGCGCGCGCCCTCGGCGCCTGGATGGCCGGCCGCGCCGAGCGGGTAGCCGTGATCGCCCGCCCCGATCGCTTTGGCGAGGCGCTCTCGGCGGCGGTCCTCGACGGATTTTGCGGTGGCCCGTGCCCCATCCAGCAGGCGCCGGGCGTCGCCTTCGGCCCCGGCGACGCGGTCGACGACGTCGCCGACACCGTGGTCGATCTCGCGGTTGATGGGCTGATCCTGCTGGGCTTGCCCGAGGAGTCGATCCCGTTGCTCGGCGCGCTCGTCGATCGGGCGGCTCTGCCCGAGGCCATCGGGCTCGGTGAGCCGCTGTATGATCCGGCCGTCGTCGCCGCGCTGCCCGAGGCCACCCGATCACGCGTCGGCGGCACCCGCCATGCCCGCGCCGACTCGGCGACGGCCGTTGGGTTCGCCGAGCGCTATCGCGCGCGCTGGGGCGCCGCACCGGGCCCCTTCGCGGCCCATGCATACGACGCGACGTGGTTGATCGTGCACGCGCTGGGCGCGCTGCCGCCGGGCACGCCGATCGATGGCGCAGCGCTGGCGGCGCGGCTGGAGCGGATGTCTGCCGGCGCGGCGATCCCGACGGGCCCCGAGGGCTGGCGGGCGGGCCAGGCGCTCTTTCGCGATCCGCAGGCCGGGACGTTCGACTTCGACGGGGCGTCGGGGCCGGTCGACTTCGACGGGCGCGGTGAGCCGGCGACCGCGGTCGAGGGCTGGGGGATTTCGCCCGCAGGCCTCATCGAGGACGCCGGGGTCTGGGCCGACGCCGACGGACGCTATCGGGGCCCTTGAAGCTGCGGCGGGGCAGGGGACTGCACTTGCCGCGGGGTGGCGCGCCGGCCTATCGTTCTCGCGACACAGGAGGACACCATGAAGCACGGGTGGATGTGGAGCATCGCCGCGGCCGCGCTGCTCACCCTCGGGGGGTGCGCGCCGACCGGTGGCGGCAGCGGGAACGGCAACGGCGACGAGCAGCCCCCGGCGATGCAGCCGCCGCCGGCGGAGCTGATCGAGGGCCTCACGTCGATCACCGTGACCATGCGCCCGGCCTACGATCTGGTCGTCGGCCTGCCGCGTGATTTTCACGCCGAGGGCCTCTACGAAGACGGCTCGGTCCAGGAACTGACCGCGGACGTGACCTGGAGTGCCTCCGACCCGTCGGTGCTGACCTTCGACGACACCGAGAACCCGGGGCGCGCCACGGTACACGCCGCGCCGGCGGGCACGCTGACGGTCACCGCGACCCTCGGCGAGTCGAGCGGCACGCTGACCATCGGCGATGAGTGCGACTACCCGGCCTTCACCTCGAACATCGTCACCGGCGCCACCATGCCGGCCCTCGAGTGGGATCTGGCCCGTCTGCCCGACGGCAGCCGGGGCGGCTTCAGCCTGCGCGACATCTACTGCGGCGAGGCCGAGGGCCCGCAGCCGTCGGTCTTCGTCTTCGTGCTCGGCGCCAACTGGTGCGGCGCCTGCACCCATCACATGGGCGAGCTGGCCCGGGAGGCCGACGCCCTGCGCGAGGCCGGCGGGCAGTTCGTCTTCGTCGGCGTCGAGAACCTGAACTACGAGGCCTCGAGCACCGACGAGGCCCTGCGCACGCTCAGCGGCGCGGCGGGTCAGGCGCCGGTCTACATCGTCGGCGACGGCGATACGGGCGGGGTCATCGCCGGCAGCGGCGCCTTCACCTCGCTGCCGTCGGTGGTGGTCGTGCGCACCCGCGACATGAAGGTGATCGCCGACAACGGCACCGGCGCGAGCGGGCTGGACTTCCTCGCGGTCGCCGCCGACCCCGACGCGGGCTGGGAGAATCCGCCGCCGCCGATGATCGAGAGCCGCTGCGAGCCCGGCCAGGACGAAGAGCTCGAGCCCAATAACAGCCCGGCGGAGGCGGCGCCCATCGGCGCCGGCACCATCCAGGGCGGTGTCTGCGACGAGCACCCCGACTTCTATCTGGTCGACATCGCCGGTCCGTGGCGGCTGAGCCTCGACTTCAGCCACGCGGTGGGCAACCTCGACGTCTACGCCTGGGACGGCGCGGGCGACGCGCCGCTGCGGGTCGACAACCGTGTCGTCGGCAGCTACAGCACCGAGGACGGCGAGACCTTCGAGCACGCCGGCCAGACCCTGATCCGCGTCGGCGGCTTCCGCCACGAGTCGGCGCCGTACACCCTCACCGTCGAGGCCCTCTGACGCCGTCGGCGTCCGCCCGCCCCGCGCCTCATCGCTGCTCGATGACCGTCACCTGCCAGCTCCTGGGATGCATGCCCAGCGCCAGCCGTCGACCATCCTCCGAGAAGCGCGCCGAGATGTACTCCCCGAGCGGCTGATCGGTGATCCCGGCGATCGGGATCCGGCGATCGGTCTCGACCTCGACGAGCAGCGGCTCGATGCCCAGCCGGAAGAAGAAGAGCCAGCGGCCGTCCTTCGAGATCTGCAGCGTCGAGGGCACGTCGGGCACCCAGCCGGCGCCGCGGGTATCGAAGACGAGGCGCCGCGCCTCGCTCGCCGATCCGTTGGTCAGATCGCCGATCTCGACCACGCAGCGGGCCGGGCCGCAGTATTCCCAGGCGCCGCGCGCGCCGTCGATCATCCACGCCTGGGTCATCTCGCCGTCCTCGATGCGCTGCGGCACCGGTCGGCTGCCCGCCGGCACCGGGGCGTCGCCGGTCACGTCGAGCACCTCCAGCGCGTCGCGGGTATGGACCACGATGTGCCGGCCGACCACCCGCACCCCGCGTTGGTCGAACGCGGTCGGCGTAGAGCTCGACCAGCGCTTGCGACCGGTCGCGGCGTCGTAGGCGGTGCTCGTGCCGTCGAAGTCGTCGGTGATGACCGTCTGGCCGTCGCCGCTCAGGCCCGACATCCAGCCCTGGTCGTGCTTGATGCGGGCCGTGCGGCGCCAGCGGCTGCCCGCGCGCTCGAAGACATAGCTCGTGCCGCCGTAGACCCGCGCGTGCATCCGCTCGCCGCCGATCTCGAGCGCCTGCACGTCTTTGCCGAGCCCCTTGGAGATCCAGCGTCGCTTGCCCGACTTCACGTCGTAGACCCGCACCTTGTCGTCGTTGCCGCCCACCGCGAGCCGCTCACCGGCCGGATCGACGAAGGCCACCGGATCGGCGGTGCCCGGGCGCTTGCTGCCCGAGGTCCGGGCCGACTCGGGGTGAGCGTCGAAGGTCTTCACGACCCGCCAGGGGCCGGGGTCGGTCGGAGCAGCGGGCTTCACCTCGCCGCCGGCGAGCGGCTTGCGCACGACCGGCGCGGGGCCGGGGCCGGGCAGCGCGACGGCGTAGACCCGCCCGTCATACGTCGATACGTAGGCCCGGGTCCGATCGACGGCCAGCGCCGTCGGCGCCTTGCGCAGCGGCAGGCGCCCCACCGGTCGGCCGTCCTTGCGATCGAGCAGGTAGGCGAAGTCGTCCGCGCCGGTCGAGCCGAAGGCGGTCCAGAGCCAGTCGCCGGCGTGCACCGGCGCGCCTCGACTCACCAGGGCCGGGCTGCGCCAGCGGGGCTCGCCGGTCAGGCTGTGGGCGAAGACCCAGCTGTCGGGGGACGGGTCGAGGTTGTGGGCGGTGATGTGCGCGGTCGAGAAATACAGCGTCTCGCCGACCACCAGCGCGCCGGTGAGCGGGTGGGCCGGCACGCCGTCGCCGCCGGTGGGCAGACAGATCGACGACGGCCCGTCGTCGGCGCCGAGGCGATGCAGGCAGATCTGCTCGCTGGCGAAGCCGCGGTTCAGGTGCCGGGCGACGGCGTAGCCCGAGCCCGCCGCGAGAAAGCGGACCAGCTCGCGATCGGCCGTCGGCAGCGGGGTGACGGCGCCGGTCGCGCAGTGCACCGCCGCGAGCCGCCCGGGCCAGACCCCGAAGCCGCTCGGGGTGGCGGTGAAGACGTACGCATCGCCCGCGCCGACCACCGGGCCCGGCACCGGCGAGCGCCACAAGAGCGCGCCGTTCTTGGGGTCGAAGGCGCTCGCGACCAGCGTGCCCATGCCCCGATGGGTGACCACCACCGCCCGGTGGCGCACGCAGTCGGCCATCCCCGCCGGCACCGCGGAGAGCTCGGCGCTCCAGGCCTCACGGCCGTCGTCGAGATCGTAGGCGAAGACCTCGGGCTCGCCGGGCCAGGTGACCACCACCCGCTCGCCGTCGACGGCGAGGGACGGCCGATCGACGCCGCCCCGCTGCCGAGGCTGCTTGCGCCAGACCCGTCGGCCGGTCCGGGCGTCGAGCACGACGAGATCGCCCTGCCAGGTCAAAGCCGCCAGCCGATCGGCCGCGGCCACGAGCACCGGCGCGCCGGCCGGTTCGCTGACCGTCTTCGACCACAGAGCGTTCAACTTGGGGGCGTCGGGCGCCTCGGCGGCCAGCGCCGGGACACCGATGAGGCAGATGGCGGCCAAGGCCGCCCGGAGATGCGTCTTCATGGGGACTCCCGATACGGAACGTGGCCTCGACCCCACGGAATGTAGGGCAGGAGCCCGCGCTCTGCCACAGTCGAGGGCCTCGAAACCCGTGTGTCACGTTGGCATGCACATTGCTTTATACAGCATCGATTGCAGTCAGCATCGATTGCAGTCGACATCGATTGCAGTCGACATCGATTGCAGTGTCGTGCGGTGTGCGCACAGTACGACTCGGCCCCGCCATCGGGGCCTCGAGATATCGATTGGAGGTCGACCATGATCCGTTTCACCTGCATCGCCGCCGCCTTGTCGATTCTGGCCGCCGCGCCCGCGTCGGCGGACCTGCCCGCGACCGAGAGACAGGCCCGCCCCGCCGAGATCGAGCCCGCCGTCGCCGACCCCGGCGCCATACTCGGGGCCCGGCTGGAGGCTTTGGGCACCTTCCGGCCGCTGGGCGATGACTTCGACCTCGCCATCCGTGGCCTCTTCAGGGCGAGCGGGGCCGAGAGCTTCCGCCGTTGGCGCACCACCGCCGATACCCTCGCCGAGGCCGCCGACAAGCTGCCCTTGCATCGGATCGTCGTCGTCGCCCGGGCGTCCAGCCATCGGGCGTCGGCCGTCTCCGAGGCCGAGCAGCGGGCGCGCGCCTTCGTCGACGCGCTGACGGCGCGCGGCGTCGAGCCGGCCCGCATCACGACCGAGGTCGCGGCGCGGGACCCCGGCGGGGTCGAGCTGCAGATCCGGTTCGAGCGGCGCCTGGCCGGACCGCCCATCGGCAGTTGACCCACGGCCGCGGTTGAAGCCGGCCACCGGCCTCGGGCATCCTCGCCCGGTGATCCCCCCGCGCATCGCCGTTGTGTTCGGCACCGCTCTGGTGCTGTGGGCGCCGCCCGCCTCTGCCGAGCTGCGCGTGCGCCTCGACTCGGGGGTCGTCGACCGCTGCCCCGACCCGCAGACCATCGACCAACGGTGGCAGGCCCGCTCCAGCAGCGACGCGCTCGTCGAGCTGCACGTCGTGCCCGTGGGCGGCCGTCTCTTGGGGGTCGTGCGCGCCGCGCCGCGCGGATCCCCGCCCGCGGCCCGTCGTCTGCGGGCAGAGCGGGACGGTTGCTCGGCGCTGATCGACGCCCTGCTGACATCGGCCGCCCTGCTCACCGCGACGATCGAGCTGCCCGCCCCGCCCGAGCCGCCGTCGGCCGAGCCGCCGCCGGCCGAGCCGCCGCCGGCCGAGCCACAGCCGGCCGCGCCGCCCCCGCCGACGATCGACGACAGCCCGGCGACGACGCTGAACGATGGCGGCGGCCCCTGGCGCTGGCTCGCCGGCGCGCGGGGCGACGTCGGCACGGCGCCGAGCGCCACGATCGCCGGCGAGTTCGGACTCTCCCATCGCTGGCCGCTCGCGAGTGTCGGCGGCGCGCTGCACATCGGCGCGACGCCCACGGCCGACGTCGGCACCGGGCAGGTCGCCGTCGAGCGCTACGCCGTCGGGTTGCACGGCTGCTGGCATCCCTCGGTGGTCGCCCTGTGCGGCTTCGGCCGGGCGGGCGCGGTGGCGCTGCGGCCCAGCGCGCTCGACGGCGCCGACGTGGTCGAGCCGATGGTCGACGCCGGGCTGCGGGCCATCTGGCGACTGCCCCTCGACGATGCATGGGCGCTGCTCGTCGACGCCGAGATCTCCGCGCCGCTGAGGCGTTTGCAGCTCAACGTCGACGGCGCGCCGAGCTGGCTCGCCGCGCCCATCGCCGGCGGCGGCGGGGTGGCGCTACAATGGGCCCCGTGAGCCCGCCTGCGGAAAAAATCGATCGCTCGGTGAAGGATCATCACCCCGACCCGCAATACTCCGACGTGAACGCTGTTGCTCACCCCGATCCGCCGCCGCGACCGTCGCTGACGGCTATCTATCGCGAGAACTTCCGGATCGTCTGGAGCACGCTGGCCCGACTCGGGGTGCGCCGGGCCGAGCTGGAAGACGCGACCCAGGAGGTCTTTCTCGTCGTGCACCGCCGCCTGCCCGATTACGATCCCCGCCGGCCGATCCGGCCGTGGCTGCTCGGCATCACCTACCGGGTGGCCACCGCCGAGCGCCGCCGGGCCCGCCACCATCGGGAGGAGCTGACCGACGATCCGCGCAAGGGCGCCGTCAGCGGCAATACCCCCGAGGCGGAGGTGATCGCCCGGCGGCGGGCCGATCGCATCCACCGGGCGCTGCAGACGCTCGATGCCGAGCGGCGGGCGGTGTTCGTGATGTACGAGATGCAAGGCATCGCCTGCACCGAGATCGCCGAAGCCCTCGGCATCCCGGTCAATACGGCGTACTCGCGGCTGCGGGTGGCGCGGGAGCGGTTTCGGCGGGCGGTCGACGCGCTGCGGACCGAGGGAGAGGTGTCATGAGCGAACCGGTCGACGACCGCGCCGCGTGGCGCGATCCGGCGCTCGAGCTGGATTTCGCGGCGGAGGCGAGCCTGATCGAGCCCCCGCCGGGGGCGGAAGATCGGGTGCTGGCGGCGATCCTCGCCGGGGTCACCGCCGGCGCAGCGCTCGGCGCGGCGGGCGCGGCCCAGGCGGCGAGCGCGGCAGGCGCGAGCGGCGCGACGGCGGGCAGCGCTGCCGTGAGTGGCGCTGTGGCGAGCGGCGCGGCGGGCGGTTCAGCGGCGAGCGTGGCCGGCGCAGCGGTCGGCGGCGCAGCGGTCGGCGGCGCAGCGGTCGGCGGCGCGGCGGTCGGCGGCGCCATCAGCGCGGGCGCGGCCGGCGGACTCTGGCTCAAGGGAGTGGTGCTCACGGTGCTGCTCGGCGGCGGCGCAGCGGTCGTGACGACCGTCCAGCAGGCCGATCCGCTGCCCGCACCCGAGGCGCCCGCGGCGGCGGAGGCACCGACCCCGGCCGAGGCTTCCGTGACACCCGACCGGACGGCCGTCCAGCGCGATACCCGGACCGAGCAGGCGCCCGCTGTCGATACGCCCACCGTCGCTCTGCCCGCTGCGTCGACGGCCCCGTCGGCGTCGGCGGCGCCGCTCCCGGCGCCCGAGGCGGCGCGGCCGGTCGCGAACGATCCATCCGAACGGCCGGCTCGCCCGCGGGCCGACCGGGGTGACGCGGCCGCCGCGGCCGCCGCTCGACGGCCCGCGGCGCGCCGTATCGACCGTGCTCCGGTCGAGGCCGGGCCCGACCCGCGGCCCGTCGCGCCCCCTGTCGATCCGCCGCGCGTGGCGACGGAGACGCCCGCCGTGCAGTCCCCGAGCGCCGCGCCCGCGCCGACCCGGGCTGTGACCCGGGCCGCGAGCCGGGCTGCGACCCGTAAACCGGCGGTGGCTCAGCCCGAGCGCGCGGATGCGCCGCCGACGGTCGCCGAGGCGGTGGATACCCCGAGCGCACCGCTCCCGGCGACCGCCCCCGAGGCTGTTTCGCCGACCGCAGACGGCTCTCCCATCGTCGACATCGCGCCGACCCCGATGCCCGATCCGGCCCTCACCGCCGAGTCGACGCTGCTCGAAGAGGCCCGCAGCGCGCTCGCTCGGGGTGATCATCGAGCCGCGCTGGCCCACCTGGCGACCCACCGCACCCGCTTCCCCGGCGGCCGGTTGATCCAGGAGCGCGCCGTGCTCGACATCCAGGTGCTCGTGGCCGTCGGTCGGATCGACGAGGCGCGGCGCCGGGCGGGGGTCTTCCTCGACCGCTATCCCGACAGCCCCTTCCGGGGCGTGCTGGCGCCGATCGTTCAGACCGAGACCCCATGAGGGCCTACGCGCTCGGGGCCGCGCTGCTGCTCGCCGGCTGCGTGGTCGACGTCGACCTGGGGCGCTCGACGGGCGAGCCGGTCGACGGCGTATCGGACGCCGGGCTGCCGCTCGACGCCGACGCGATCCCCCTCGACGCCGCGCCGGACGGCGAGGTCTCCACCGCGCCCGACGTGGGACCCGACGCGTCGCCCGATCTCTTCGACGAGCCCGACCTCTTCGAGCCGCCCGACATGGGGCCCGAGCTGCCCGACGCCGCGCTCGCGATCGAGACCTGCGACGACTGCATCGTCGCGCTGGCCGATACGCTCGACTGCCCCGCCGAGCAGCCCTGCGTCGTCGAGCCGGTCGTGGCCGAGATCTGCGCCGCCCTGTGCGATGCGCCCGACGACGGCTCGTGCGACGGCTGCTTCGCGTCCATCGGGCCCCTGCTCGAAGCCTGCGTCGACGCCGCGCCGTTCGAGGTCTGCCGCGCGCTCGAGGGCGCGCTGCTCGCGCAATGCGAGACCCGCTGTGGCGGTGAGGGCTGTGGAGACTGCCTCGGCGGCATCACGGCCGACTGCGACCCGGCCGCGCCGTTCGAGTGCACCCAGTCCCTGGTCGACGCGTTCAGCGCCTGCTTCGGCGTCTGCGACGAGTCGGTGGTCTTCGAGGGCCTGAGCTGCGCCATCGACGCCGGCGACGCCTGGACCCTCTGCGTACACGACGCGCCGGCCCCGTGTGACGAGCCGCTCTTCGCCGAGGTCGACCTCTGCCGGCTGCGCGCCGACAGCCAGCTGGTCCCGTGCATGGAGACCTGCGGCGCGCTCAGCGGCCTGCGGCGGGAGAGCTGCGCGCTCTTCGGCTTCGACGCGCCGACCTGCGCCCTGCGCGCCCAGGAAGGGGAGGTGGCCTGCGTCGCCGAGTGTCAGGGGCAGCTGTGGGGCCCATGCGAGCCGGGGGCGCAGACCCGCGCCGCGCTGTGCAGCCTCGTCGAAGGACCCGACTGCGAGGCGTTGGGCAGCACCATCGACTTCACCTGTCGCGGCGAGGCCTTCGGTGAGGGGTTCTGCGAAGACTGCCTGCTGCAGGCGCTGGTGATGACCCAGGGCTGTGAGGACGTCGACCTCTGCGTCGCGGCTCTGGAAGACGAGTGGGCGCTCTGCCTCGACCAATGCGGCGGCGTCGGGCCGCAGCCGGGCTGCCTCGACTGCGCGCTCGCGGCGGACGACCGACTCGGCGGCTGCGTGCGCGACGGCCGGTCGCTCCTGCAATGCCTCGCCGATCGCGAGGCGGAGGCCCGGGGATGCGCCGAACTCTGCGGCGACGCCATCGCCCGCGCCGTGCCGTGCACCACCCGCACCGACGCGCTCTTCGCCCGCTGCGCCGCCGGTCCCGACCCCGACCCCGAGCCGTGCTTCGAGCGGGCCGCGCTGTTCGACGCGGCGTGCCATTGGTTCCGTCTGTCGGTGGATTGAGCGCCGCCGCGATCCGCTCGTGGCGCACCACGGCGCGGCCGGTTCAGCCGTCGCGACCGGCCCCCGCCTCTCGGCAAGGCGCGCCGCGCGCCACCCCTTGATGCCGCGGGTGAGATGAGGGGGGGCCCAAGCGGTCGTGATGCATCCAGCGGCGCCGGGCGGGCGGGGTATTCCGCGAGGGCTACTGCCCCTGCACGAAGCGGATCTCCAGGCGATCGGCGGGCAGGTCGCCGTTGCGCTCGCCGGCGCCGCGGCCGACGCCGCGCACCTTGCTGCGCCGAACGCCGCGCTCGACCAGCGCGTTGCGCATCGCGAGGGCCACCGCCTGGCTGCGCATCAAGACCACCGAGGGGTCGCCGCCCGGGGTGACATAGGCCTCCACCGACAGCTCGTACTCGGCGTACTGATCGGCGAGCAGGGCCAGCAGATCGGCGATGACCGGCTCGACCTGCGGGCTGGCGTTGCCCTCGGCCTCGACCGCGCCGACCAGCGTCACCCAGACCCCGTCGGCGCTCTCGGCGACCGGGCCCAGATCGGCCAGCAGCCGCGACAGCTCGGCCTTGCGATCCGCCGCCCGGGCCGGATCGATCGCCGGCGCGCTGGGCGCCTCGGGCACCGCAGCGGTCGTGCCGCCCAGCTGCCCCGAGATGACCCCCGTGCTCGACGAGACCGCCGGCCCCTGGGCCGCGCGCGCCGCCTCGCGGACCTCGGTCTCTTCGAGCCGGGCGATGTCGACCCGCACCGCCTCGAGCTCGCTGCGCGCCTTGCGCAGAGCCTGATCGGCGATGACCTGCTCATTGCTCAGGCTCAGGCGCTCGTGGCGGGCCACGGCGGTGCGCCAGTAGATGTCGGCCAGGTGCACCTCGTGCAGCCGCAGGGCGACGTCACCGTCGGCGTGGGCTTCGAGCGCCCGGGCGTAGGCCGCGTCGGCCTTCTTGGCCAGCGCCGGCTCGTCGCCGATGACCGCGTCGGCGCCGTCGGCGGTGCGCTGCACCTGGAAGGCCCGCAGATCGGGGGAGGGTGGCGGCGCCGACGCGCAGCCGGCGGCGAAGAGCAGGGCGGCGGACAACAGCGAGGGGGGCAGCAGCGTGAAGCGATTCATCGGCTCACTCCTCGCCTTCGAGGAAGGCGCGCATCGCCTCGTAGCGGCTGCGCTCGGCCTCGATCTGGTGGGCCACGGTGGCTCGCTCCTCGACCGTGCGCTGCAGCGCCGCCCGGGCCTTGGCCGCCTGCATGCGCGCGCGCACCAGCTCCTCCTGCGCTTCGAGGCGGACCAGCGTCAGCTCCAGGCCCGACTCGTCGCCTTTGCGCCACTGGGTATTGGCCGCGTCGATCCAGCTGCGCAGCTGGGCCAGCTCGCGGCTGACGCTCGCCGCGTCGGGGTGCACCGACAGCGCTTCGAGTGTCTGTCGATGGCGGGCGATGTCGTCTGGTGGCCGGGCGAGCCCGAGGGCGGGCAACGCCATCAGCAGCGCGAGGCCGGTCGAGAGGGTCCAGCGCAGGGCGGTCCGCGGCGTGGGCGTGCGATGCGAGATGTTCATGTAGGTTCTACTCCGACAGGTCAGAATCAGAGGGCCAGTGTACCCGGGGACGACGCAGACGCAATCTTCTGTGCCTGGGGCACCGCCGGGCGCTGGCGGGCAGACGACCACTCAATATACGTTCGCCACGATCGGCGTGTCAGGCGGGCACGTCCACAGGGGCCGTTCCGCACGCTGATCGCGACCAGGCCGGTCATGGTTCCCGGCCCGGATCTCGACCCGGGTCCCGGTCGGTCAGCCCGTCGCTCGTGGTACGCCGGCCGCCCGCTCTGCGTTGCGCTCGCCCGGGTGATCAGCCAGCGCGCGCTCGAGGAAGTCATCGAGGATCTGCATCTGGTCGGCCCCCAGCCGCTGCCCGATCTGACTGCCGATGTACAGCCCGAACGCCAGGCACAGCGCCGCGGGCACCGCGATCAGACCCGTCGGTGAATGGCCCAGCAAGGCCTGGGTGCCGCCGTAGACCGCGCCGGACAGCGCCACGAACGCGAGGAAGGCGTACAGGCTCGCGATGGCGGTCCACAGGCTCGGATGGGGCCCGTAGCGGCACTTGATGCGGGTGCCGTCGTCGGAGGGCAAGATATCGACGCTCAGCCAGGGTGACCAGAAGTGGCGTTCGGCGGCGTCGATGAGCAGCTCGAGGTGGTTGCCCGACATGACACCATGGCACCGGCCCGCGTCGGCTCGACCGACGGCGGCCCGTACGGTCTCGAGCACCGTGTCATGGGGCCGGGCGACCACGAAGCTGCGCCGGGGGCGCATCGGGGCGAAACGCAGCATGGTGTCACCATACACCCGCCATGGCCCCGAAGAACTCAGATCGGCTGCGCCGCGGCCTCGTTCTCGGCGAACTCATCGTCGTCCGACAGCAACCCGGGGCACTTCTCCTCGACCGCCGTGCAGGCCGGGCTGGCCTCCCACTGCATATCGCCCGGCTCGTCGGTCATGAGGTCGTCGACGAGGCTGCAGTCGAAGCTGGCGTTGAACAGCAAGACCGCCTCGAGCCCGTCGGAGATGCAGGCCTCGATCTCGGCCAGCGTCGCGGTGCACATCGGCTGCTCGATGAGCGGGCAGACCTCGTCGCCATCATCCTGCGTCACCTCGCCCGGGTCGGCCAGGCAGGCGTCGTAGGCCGTCTCGCAGGCGCCCTGGGGATCGTTCTGATCGAAGGCCCCGGCGAACAGCCCCTGCACGCCGCAGGCGAAGGCCACCGTGTCGGCGGGGCGCAGTACGTCGGCGTAGGTCGCCTCCAAGGCATCGCACGCCGCCTGCCGCTGATCGGCGTCGAGCGCGTCGACCTGATCGCTCGCACCCACGCCGGCGGGATAGTTCACCTCGCCGCCGACCCGCGGGTTGCCGTTGTTGCCGTTCTGATTGCCCGCGTCCGGCTGCGGCTCGAGGTTCTCGCCCGGATCGCCATCCCGCGCCCCGCCCTGGGGCACGCAGCCCATCACCAGCAGGCTCGCGGCCGCCATCACCCACAGATACTTCATCGACCTCGCTCCTCTCTGCATCACCAATGCCACTCGGGGCCCCCGTCGCCGTCCGACGCGGCGACATCGGCCCCCGGCAGGATCTCGCGCAGGTAGCTGTCGAGCCCGCGCTCGACCTGCCAATGCCGGGGGTAGCCCACCGCCACCTCTTCGAAGCGCACGCCGTCGCGCCAGTCGGTGGCCCGCATGTGCAGGTGCCCGTAGACGCAGACCTTCGCCCGAAAGCGGACGTGCCAATCCTCGGTCGCCGCGCTGCCGCACCACGGCACGAACCGCGGGATGCGGTGCAGCCGCACCAGATCACGGCGCAGCGGGTAGTGATTGATCAGCACCGTCGGCCCCTCGACCTCCGCCAGGCGCGCCGCCGTCTGCGCGATGCGCGCCGCGCACCAGGCCGCCTTGTCGGGGTGTGGATCGCTGTGCAGGAACCGCTCGTCCGCCGGATGGATCCCGTGCTCTTGCGCCCAGCCGATCACGTTCGAGACCTCGGCGGGCGCCCACGAGTAGTCATAGCCCAGGAACATCGGCACCAGGGTATGCCCGGCGAAGACCGGGTACGGATCCTCGGGCGTCAGCACCCCGTACAGCCGGGCCGCCTCGACCAGGGCCGCGTAGCGCGCCTCGCCCCGGGCCGCGCTCTCGGTGTCGCGGGGATGGGTCCACAGCTCGTGGTTGCCCGGCACCCAGATCACCCGCGCGAAGCGATCGGTCAGCACGTCGAAGGTGGTCCGCAGCTGGGCCAGCGTCTCACCCACGTCGCCGCAGCAGATCAGCCAGTCGCCCGGCCGCGCCGACAGGGCCTCGACCGCCGCCTGGTTGGCGTCGTAGCCCACGTGCAGATCGCTGATGGCCCACAGCCGCGGCCCGGCGGGTCGCGCGGATGTATCGGATGCCTGCGTATGCTCGGAGCCGCTCATGGCCGGCAGGGTATCACGGCCGGCGACGCGTCAGGGCCAGCAGCCCGCCGATCAGCAACAGCGCCACCGGCAAGCCGCTCGGCGCGCCCGGCATCGCCCGGCAGTCGTCGCCCGGCGTCGCGCTCGGCGGGGCCGGCTCGGGCAGCGGCTCGGGCAGCGGCTCGGGCGGCACGTACTCCGGCAGCGGGGCCGGGCCCCGGTCGGGCGCGCTGTCGGGCGCCATGTCGACCCCCAGATCCATGTCCGGCAGGCCGTCGTCGGGCCCCACGTCGGCGTCGGGCACGCCCTCGTCGATGCCCGCGTCCGTCGGCGCGTCCTCCTCGGGATACACACACTGCGCCGTGCGCCGGCGCACCTCGCAGATCCGGCCCGGCGGGCAGTCGACGTTCCAGCACGGGTCGTCGAAGCAGACCCCGCCGCGGCAGACCTGAGCCAGCGCGCAGTTGACCCCCTCGCACGGATCGTCGATGCAGCGCCCCGCGATGCACGTCTGCCCCCCGCGACAGCGGCGCGCGCCGCACGGATCGGGCTCGCAGACCCCGTCGACGCACAACTCGTCGTAGCCGCAGCCCACCTCGCAGTTGGGCACGCAGACCCCGTCGCGGCAGAAGGCGCCCTCCTCGCAGTCCAGATCGACGCACGGATCGGGCTCGCACACATCGTCGACGCAGCGCTCGCCGTCCGGGCAGCCCGTCGCGAAGCAGTTGTCGAAGACGCACGCCCCGTCGAGGCACAGCTGCCCGCCCGGGCAGTCCACCCCATCGCACGGATCCATGCAGTTGCCCGTCTCCGCGTCGCAGTCGCCGCCCCGCGGACAGCCCAGCGCCAGGCAGCGCGGCACGCAGGTATTGGTCTCGACCAGGCAGAAGTCGTTGCCCGGCCCCAGGCACTCCTGGTTCATGCACGGGTAGCCGCAGCCGAAGCCCGGCGCGCAGGTGCCCGGCTGACCGGCCACGTCGGGGCAGGGCAGGGGATCCTCGTCCACCGTGCCGTCGCAGTCGTCGTCCAGCCCGTTGCACAGCTCCGGCGGCGGCGGGCCGCACAGGTTGCACGCGTTGCGCAGGTCGCCGTCGTCGATGAGCCCGTTGCAGTCGTTGTCCCGGCCGTCGCAGACCTCGTCCCCCTGCAGCGCCGGATCGGGCTGACAGCGCACCTCGCCGCCCACGCACACCTCGCGCCCGATGGCGCAGACGCCCACGCCGCCCGCGTCGCAGTCGCCGCCCGTCGTCGCCTCGTCGACCACCCCGTCGCAGTCGTTGTCGGTGCCGTCGCAGATCTCCTCCACCGGGCGGATGTCGGGCCGGCACACCGTGCGCCCCGAGTCGACATCGCAGACGGTCACCCCCGTCGCGCAGACCCCCGCCAGCCCGGTCTCGCAGTCGACGCCGGTGCCCTCGATGCCCTCGTCGATCTGGCTGTCGCAGTCGTTGTCCAGCCCGTCGCACAGCTCGTCGTCCGCCGGCTCGGGCCCGATGCAGCCCAGCGCCCGGTCGACGCAGCCCAGCACGCCCTCGCCGCAGACCCCCGGCCGATCGATGCGGCAGACCTCGCCCGCCCGCGGATCATCCTCGTCGACGTCGCCGTCGCAGTCGTCGTCCAGCCCGTTGCAGATCTCGTCGACCCGCTCGCAGACCTCGCAGGCGTCGCCCCGACCCGAGCCGTCGGCGTCGACCTGATCCGGGTTGGCCCGATCGAGGCAGTTGTCGCAGGCGTCGCCCACGCCGTCGCCGTCGCGATCGGCCTGATCGGCGTTGGCCACCGTCGGGCAGTTGTCGTCCTGCACGCAGATGAAGTCGTCGTCCTCGTCGCTGCACGCCGGCCGATAGCCCCAGTTGAAGCTGTAGCACAGCAGCGGAGACATCTCGTCGGCCTCCAGCGGCCCCACGTCGAAGCGCAGCGCGAGGGTCACGTCGTAGCCGCCGTCGGTCACCGCGTCGCCGTTGCGATCGGCCAGCGCGCCGTCCTCGTAGGTCACCGCCCCGCGCAGCGGCTCGCAGCCGCGCCGGGTATTGCCGATGCGGAAGCGGCTCTCCTGATACTCGGCGACCTCCCAGCCCGTCAGGTAGCGATCGTCCGGGTCATCCCCGGAGATCGAGATCCGCGTCGTCGGCGCCCGCGGGTTGTCGCCCGCATCGAACTCGTAGAGCTGCCGCGGCACCGCCAGCGAGGTGCCGGCGTAGTCGTTGTTCTGCTGCCCGACGAAGTACAGATCGCCGTCGAGATACGGGATGAGCGCCAGCTCGTCGATCGCCGCGCCGGTGCGGTTGGTGAACGTCCAGCACAGCGTCAGATCGCTGCACTGAAAGGTCGCGAGCAGGTCGACCTCGACCCCGTCGACCGCGTAGCGGCTGTGCATCGAGTTGCCGTCGCCCTCCGCGGCGACCTCCGCCGGCCCCAGCGCCTCGGTGATGCGCTGCTCTTCGAGCCACACCCCGCTGCTCTCGCCGGCCTGGGTGCGGCACAAGAACGGCATCGACTGAAACACCGTGCCCTGCGGCCCCTGGTCGGGCATGTCGCCCGCTGGATCATAGAGCGTATCCAGATCGGCGGGCGTACCGTCGCCGAACGCCCCGTAGACGTCGATGCCCATCGACAAGAAGCCCGTGCGCGCCCGATCGCACGCCGGCCCCGTCTCGAACTGCTGAAACCGCTCGACCGGCTCGACCTGCGCCGTCGCCTCCCCGGCGAAGGCGCCGGCCCCCAGCAGGATGGCCCCTGCCGCCCCCCACAGCCTGCGCATGCTCGACTCCCGTATTCGGAATTACACCCCCGATGGTGCGGGGGTCGCCGGTTGCAGTCAATGTGAGGTTTCGAAGGGCCCCTGCGCGGGCCGTCAGAGCGTCGTCTCTTCGAACGCGTCCCACATGTCGTCGGGGCTCCTCACGGACCCGCCCTCGATCGGCGCCGTGCGCCCGCGGCGCCGCGCAGGCGACCCTCTCGGGGATCACGCGTCGGCGAGATCGCCGCCGGCGGGGCCAGCGACCGAACCCGGGCCCACGAGATCGCCGCGCGAGGGACCTGGGTCCGGATGCACGGCGCGCCGGATCCGTGCCCACGGGACCTCCCGAGCCGCTGAGTTGGCCGAAGACGCCGCGCGCGGGACCCTGGCCCGGATGCCGTGGCGCCGGATCTGCTCTCGCGGGACCTCCCGCGCCGGCGAGTCGGCCCAGGACGCTGCGCGCGGGACCCTGACCTGAATGCCGGGGCGCCAGATCCGTGCCCGCGGGGCTGCGCGCGCTGCTGAGTTGGCCGAAGACGCCGCGCGAGGGACCCCGGCCCGGATGTACGCGGCGCCAGATGTGTGCCCGCGGGGCTGCGCGCGCCGCTGAGTTGGCCGAAGACGCCGCGCGAGGGACCCCGGCCCGGATGTACGTGGCACCAGATATGTGCCCGCGGGGCTGCGCGCGCCGCTGAGTTGGCCGAAGACGCCGCGCGAGGGACCCCGGCCCGGATGTACGCGGCGCTGGATCTGTGTCCGCGGGACCTCCCGCGCCGCTGAGTTGGCCGAAGACGCCGCGCGAGGGACCCCGGCCCGGATGTACGCGGCGCTGGATCTGTGTCCGCGGGACCTCCCGCGCCGCTGAGTTGGCCGAAGACGCCGCGGGCACGACCTGCGGCGACGTCCTCGATCACGTCACCCCCCAGCCGCGCGACCTCGTGATCTCTGGCGTTCGGTCGGCGGCGCCTCGGGCGGCGGTCTGCGCGTCGTCGGCGGACGATCCGGTCGCCTGGCCACGGGGTCGAACGAAGAGCGATCGGGGCGCAGGGGTCCCCGGCGGCGGTCTGTGGATCTCACGCGGTCGACGCGGCCGCTCGGGCGAGGGATCGAGCGGCGCGTGATCCGGGCGGCGCTGCCCCGGGCGGCGGTTTGGCGCCCGCAGGCGCGCGCAGCCGTCGCTCGGCCATGGGATCGGGGGCCGCGAGATCCTGGTGGCGGTGCCTCGGGCGGTGGCCTGCGACCCGGGCGCGGGCGAAGAGGTCGCTCGGCCACGTTCTCACGCGGTGGACACGTTCGATGGCGCGCCTCGGGCGCAGCGCTGGGGTCAGGCGGCGGGCGGCGCGGTCGCGTGGGCGGCGGTCCGGGCCCGTCGAGACACAGAGGGCCGCCACCGGTCGCTCAGCGCAGGCAGTCCAGCGGCTCGATGCCTTGCGCGCGCAGCGCATCGGGGTTCTCCGGGTCGGCGGCGGCGACGGCGTCGAGGTCCAGCGGCGGGATGTCGATGTCGAGCGTCGCGGCGATGGTATCGACCATCGCCTCGGCGACGAGGGCGTAGCCGGTGTCGGTGAAGTGCAGCCCGTCGAGGCCCACCAGCCCGCCGAAGCGGCGCACGTCGAAGTGCACGCCGGCCAGCGCGCGGCCGTCGCTCAGCGCGTCGAGGCGGTCGGCGAGGGCGACGACGTGCACGTTGGGGTGCTGCTCGGCCAGCCGCCACAGCTCGGCGTTGGTGGCCTCGACGTCGGCGTCGATGCGGGCGATGCGGGCCTCGGCCTCTGCGCGCTCGCCGCGGGCTTCGGCGCGGGCGAGGCGGAAGGCGGCGCGGGCGAGCACGCTGGGGCGGGGCAGGTCGCCGATGAAGATCTCGGCGTCGAGCATGGCGAGGCGGTCGATCGTCGCGGCCAGGTCGAGGTGCAGCTGCTCGAGCGGGCTGTTGGCGTCGGGGTCGATGTCGTCGCTGTTGACTATGCCGTTGATCAGGTCGTTGCCGTAGAGGTCGGCCGACAAGACGATGTCGGGCTGGATCTCGTCGAGCACGTCGAGCTGTGAGCGCATCACCGGGCCGAGCGGGTCGCCTTCGGGCTCGTAGACCAGGTGCGAGAGGATGCGCGCCGGCAGGTCGCTGGTCGGGCCGCGCAGCACGTCGGCGACCCGGCTGTTGCCGGTGCTGATGTTGAACGGCAACAGCTCGGCGGTGACCCGGGCCTGCGCCGCCGACAGGACGCGGGTCTCGGGGTCGACGAGCCGCGGCAGCGCGCGGCTGGCCTGATCGACGATGAACTCGGCCACGTCGGGGGTCTCGCACGCCGGCGGCGGGCCGACGTCGTCGATGGTGATCTGCTGCAGCAGGTCGGGCACGGGCATCGGCAGCGGCATGTGCCCGCCCATGTGGCGAGCGACTTGAGCCGGCGGCGACATCAGGGTGCCATGCACCGAGGGCACGCCGCGCTGCACGCCCTGGCCGAGGCTGGCGCCGATGGCGGCGATGCGGGTGAGCCGCGGGTCGAGCGGCGGGTCGTAGTCGAAGATGGGGCCGAGGTCGTGCCGGGTCTCGCCGATCTGGAGCTCGACGCGGGCCGGGCCGGGCGTGGGGGCCCCCTGCACGGTCAGGATCAGCGTCGGGCCGTCGGGCTGCAGGTCGTAGGCTTCGACGCCGCCGATCCACGCGCGCTCGACCGTGGCCGGGTCGATGCCGCTCGGCTGCAGGTCGAGGGTCACGGGGAAGTAGCCGGCCATCGAGCCCGATGGCGGCTCGGCGGTCACCGGGGTTGCTTCGGGCGCGGTGTCGGGCACCGCATCGCTGGGCGCGGCGTCGGGCGGGTCGATGGATGCGCCGTCGTCGCAGGCGGCGCAGGCCAGGGCGAGGACGGCGAGCGCGAGGCGAGGGATCGAGGGCGCGTGCATGGGCCGACCATAGCGCCCTGCCTCCGCTTGGGCGAGGCCCGAATTCGGGCCCAGCAGAGACCGGCGAAGTCGACCGCGCGTCGGGTGCAGCGGGTGGGTATTCCCCGGACGCCGTCAGGCCGTGAGCCAGAGCGGCGCGCGGTCGGGTGGGCTGACGTCGATCCCGGGCGCCATGGGCAGCGCGGCAGGGGTCTGGTGTGTCGCGGGCGCCCGATGACGTTGGCGAAACACCTCGGGATCGATGGGGTCGTCGATGGTCTGGTCGGCGACGGACGCCAGGATGGGCCCGCGGGCGTCGGGCAAGCGGACCACGGCGTGCACGTCGCCGAGCAGCGGCGCGAACGTCGCGAGATCGTCGGCGTGGCAGACGAACAGCACCAGGCCGATCACCTGATCGACGTAGCGCTGCACAGTGCTCATCACCGGCTCGGGGCTTCGACCGCGCAGGTCGGCGTGGATCGTGGGCCGGCCGAAGAGCGTGCGCCCGCGCAGTTGACCCCGGGTCGACAGCTCGACCACCACGCCGGGCCGGCTGGCGAGCTGCGCGGGTCCGAGGTTCGGCGGCAGGCGCCCGGGATCGCGATAGATCAGCAGCGCGCGGGTGATGCCGAGGGTTTCGGGCGGTACAGGGTCCTCTTCGGTGGGGCGCATCGTCGTCTCCGCGGCCGAGCGCGACGCGGCCGACCTTGAACAAACCTTGTTTTGTTGTGTTCGCCTGTGTGGGACGACCAGCGACCGTTTGAAGTCACGGCGATGCGTGTCTCTCGTGTGACGGGGGGGCTCAGCTCGCCGCGCGGCGCTTCTCTTCGCGGCGGCGGTCGCTGTGATCGAGCGTGCGCTTGCGCAGGCGGATGGCGGCGGGGGTCACCTCGACGAGCTCGTCGTCGTTGATGAACTCGAGCGCCTCTTCGAGGCTCATGCGGCGCACGGCGCTGAGGCGGGTGTCGACGTCTTTGAAGGCCTGCCGCATGTTGTCGAGCTTCTTGGCCTTGCACGGGTTGACCACCAGATCCTGGGGCCGGGCCGACTCGCCGACGATCATGCCGCCGTAGACCTGCTCGCCGGGCTCGATGAACAGCGTGCCGCGCTCCTGCAGCGTCTCGAGGCTGTACGAGGTCGCCTGACCGGGCTCGAGGGCGATGAGCACGCCGCTCGCCCGCCGCTGGAAGGCGCCCTTGTACGGGCCATAGCCGGCGAAGCTCTTGTAGAGCGTGCCGGTGCCGCGGGTCTGGGTCAGGAAGCGGCTGCGGTAGCCGATGAGGCCCCGGGCGGGGATGCGGTACTCGATGCGCACCGTATCGCCGGCCTGGCGCATGTCGGTCATCTCGCCGCCGCGCTGGTTGAGGTCCTGGATGACCGCGCCGCTGAAGGCGTCGCCGCAGTCGATGGTGACCTCTTCGTAGGGCTCTTCGAGGCCGTCGTCGGTCTCGTGGATGATGACCTCGGGCATCGAGACCATCACCTCGTAGCCCTCGCGCCGCATCTGCTCGATGAGGATGCCGAGGTGCAGCTCGCCGCGGCCGCTGACCCGGAAGACCTCGGGGGAGTCGGTGTCTTCGACCCGCAGCGAGACGTTGGACTGCAGCTCTTTGTAGAGCCGCTCGCGCAGCTTGCGGCTGGTGACGTACTTGCCGTCGATGCCCGACAGCGGCCCGTTGTTGGCGATGAAGGCCATCGCGATGGTCGGCTCGTCGACGGCGACCGCCGGCAGCGGCGCGATGGCGTCGGTTGCGCAGAGCGTCTCGTTGGGCAGGGCGTCGGTGAAGCCGGCCACGCCGACGATGTCGCCGGCCTTGGCGCTGTCGATCTCGACCTGCTGCAGCCCCTCGAAGCCCACCAGCCGGCTGATGCGCGCCTGGCGCACCTTGCCGTCGAGGCTGACCGCCGAGATGACCCGGCCCTTGTGCACCTCGCCGCGGCGGATGCGGCCGACGGCGATCCGGCCGACGAACTCGTCGTAGTCGATGGTGGCCACCTGCATCTGCAGCGGCTCGTCGGCTTCGACCTCGGGGCCGGGCACGTGCTCGAGGATGGCGTCGAGCAGCGGGTTGACCCCGTCGCGCGCGTCGCTCAGCTCGTCGACCGCCCAGCCGTCGCGGGCCGAGGCGTAGAGCACCGGGAAGTCGAGCTGCTCGTCGGTGGCGTCGAGCGCGACGAAGAGATCGAAGATGGCGTCGAGCACGTAGTCCGGCCGGCTGTCGGGGCGGTCGCACTTGTTGATGACCACCAGCGGCCGCACCCCGTGGCTCAGCGCCTTGCGCAGCACGAAGCGGGTCTGCGGCATCGGACCTTCGAAGGCGTCGACGACGAGCAGCACCGAGTCGACCATGCCGAGCACCCGCTCGACTTCTCCGCCGAAGTCGGAGTGTCCGGGGGTGTCGACGATGTTGATGGTGATGTCGCGCCACTCGATGGCGGTGTTCTTGGAGAGGATCGTGATGCCCCGCTCCCGCTCGAGGTCGAGCTTGTCCATCGCCCGCTCCTGCACGTGCTGGTGGGCGGCGATGGTGCCCGACTGGCGGAGCAGGCAGTCGACCAGGGTCGTCTTGCCGTGGTCGACGTGGGCGATGATCGCGATGTTGCGCACGTCCTGGCGCTGCATGGTGGCCTCTCGAGGGCGGCCGGCCACCGGCGCGTCGCGGCGCTCGGGTGGAACCGGCGGGTCCGGTCATGGGTCCCACGGGCGCCCGGGTGCGTTGTACGCGTCGGGCACCGGCGGCGGGGATGCGGGGGATTGCCACAGAACGGCGCGGGTTTGCAAGCCCGGCGCGCTCGGGTTCACCGCTGTGTCACCGGCCGCCCTTGCCCACGCCGCCCGCGACCCGCAGAATCGTGCACCGCACGGACGGAGGCGTTCATGATCCGCATCGTCGGCCCCGCGTCGCTCATCGCCCTCACGACCCTCGCCGCAGCCCTGGTCGGCTGCGGCCCCGAGGAGGTGCCGGTGAGCGCCGATCGGCTCGCCCCGAGGACCCAGGCGACGCTGGTCTATCCCACCGGGACCCGGGTCGGCCTGAGCAACGGCCAGACCATCCCGGTCAACACCGTCGACGTGGGCCTCGAGCTGGCCCTGCCGCTCGATGATCCGGGCGACATCTTCTACACCACCGACGGCACGTCGCCGGCGAGCAACCCCGAGGCGATCCGCGTCGAGCAGCGCACCACGATCACGCTGCGCGATACGACGACGGTGCGCTATTTCGGGCTCGATCTGGCGGGCAACGAAGAGGCCCTGCAGCAGGTGGTCGTCGAGTTCGACCGCACGCCGCCGATGCCGCGCATCGATCCGCCGCCGGGGGAGTACGCCGGCATGGTGACCGTCGAGGTGACCGCCGACGAGCCGGGCTCGGTGTACTGGACGGTGGACGGCACCCCGCCGGTGCGCGGCACGGTGGGCACCGAGGAGGCCGAGCTGCCGGCCTCGATCGACCTGATCCTGCCGGTCGAGCTGCGGTTGATCGTCGAAGACGCGGTGGGCAACGACGTCGCGGTGGGTCCGCTGACCTATGTCATCGACGCGGAGGCGCCGACGACGTTCGCCGATCCGCCGCCGGGGCTCTATCTGGCCCCGGTCGACGTGGTGCTGACCACCGACGATCCGACCGGGGTGGTGCGCTATACGACCGATGGCAGCGCGCCCGACGAGACCTCGGCGGTGTACGGCGGGCCCATCGCCGTCGAGCGTGATCTGGTCCTGACCGTGCGGGCCTACGACGAGGGCGGCAACGCCGAGATGCCGCGCATGCTCGCGTACGCCATCGGCCCGCGCGGGCCCGTGGCCCCGGCGGAGGGGGCCGAACCGACGGCTTTCCCACTCGCTGGCGGCTTGAGCATGGCGGCGGCGCTCTTCGACGTCTCGGGGGCCCTCGCCGGGCGCCCGGCGCCCTCGACCGGCGCCGACTGGACGGTGTGGAGCCTCGCCCGCATGGCGACCGACGCCACCCTGCTCTACAGCGGCGTCGGGCCCCACGCGATGAACAGCACCGCGCTGATCGACGTGTCGGCGGCCGGCGAGGGCGTGCCCGACGCCAACGGCAACGGGTCGAACCTCGACGAGACGTTCTTCGCCCGGGTCGACGCGCTCGCCGAGCAGGTCGGGGAGAGCCGGGTGCCCGATGGCCTGCACCCGCCGTCGGTGCTGCTCGTCCGGGGCGACGCGACCCTCGCCGCGCCGCTGCCGGCCCGCCGCACGCTGTCCGGTCGGCCGGCGTGGAGCGATGACTACCGTCAGATGCGCTGGAACGGCGCTGGCGCCGATGACCGCACGACGGGTGTCGACCCGCTCGCGGCCGGCCTGCGCGCCCTGGCCGCCCGGGCCCGCACCGCGCTGGTCGTCCAGCACCCGGTGGGCGAGGGGGCCTACGCCCGCAGCGCGGGGCCGGTCGTCGGGCTGCGCTGCGTCTCCTGCCACGGCGCGGCGGTGGAGCCGGCGATCGCCGGTCCCGCCGAGCTCGACGCCTTGGGGCTGCTCGCCGGGGACAACCCGCGCCTGCTCGATCTGCTCTCGGGCGACGAGCGGCACCTCGTCGACCCGGCGACGCCCGAAGAGGTCGATCTCGTCGCCGAGTGGATCGCCGCGGGCGCGCAGTTCCGGCCCGACGCCGCGCAGCTACCGGGCGCGGACGCCCGCGAGGGGCTGCTGGGTCTGCTGGCCATCGAGCACGCCGGCGTGCTGATGCACGAGACCGCCGAGCGGCTGATGTTCGACGTCGAGCTGGGCCGCATCGCGCCGTTCGATCCGCTGCGCGAGCAGTATGTGGTGGGCGAGGCCGACCTGATCCTCGGCGCCGGTCAGACGGGTACGGCGGCGCTGGACGTGGTGCAGGTGGTCGACCGCACGTTCCGCACCAGCGCCCAGTCGCGCCTGCTGGCCGCCCTGGTGGCCTGGGTCGAGCTGGTCGACGGGCGCCCCGAGCTGTTCGAGGGCCCGCTCGCGGGCAGCGAGGCGTTCGGCGGCGTGGCGGGTCAGGCGCGGGTCTTCGCCGAGGCGCTGCTGGCCGAGCTGCTTGAGAGGGTCACCGGCGACGAGGGCGTGCCCCGGGCGAGCTGGAACCCCGGATCGGGCCGCGCGAGCCAGGTCGAAGCCCGGGCGCTGGCCGACTTCGCTGTCGCCCTGCGCGCCGCGGGTCGGGTCTTGGGCGACGGGCGCGCGAGCACCGCCGCCGACGCCGCGGTGGCCTTCCTCATCGACGCGCTGCGCCGGCCCGACGGAGACTACGCCGATACGTGGCGCGACGGTGAGCAGGTGCCCGAAGCGCGCCAGCTCGTCACCCAGTGGGCGGTCTTGACCGCGCTGCTCGACGCCGCCGCCGCGGGCGACGCCGCCGCGCTGGACGCCGCCGAAGACCTCTGGGGCCGCATCGACGGCAACTGGTTCGACCCCGACGCCCGCCTGTGGCAGACGGTGCGCGGCTTCGAGACGTGGAGCTACGACCCGGCGCTGGTGGCCCGCACCCTCGACGCCCTGGGCGCGGCGGCGTCGGCCGGCCTCATCCGGGCCGACGCGCGGCTGTCGAGCGCGCTGGATCGCTTGGTCATCCCCTTCGTCTGGGCCGACACCTGGCTCAGCGGTGAGCGCACCGCCGGCGCCGATGTGGACGGCGACGGCTTGCCCAAGCCGCAGGACGCTGGACCCGACAACGGGGTGGCGCCGGTCTTCCGCCGTCAGATCGACCTCTGAGCGGCGCCGGCTCGCCTCGGCCGACCCGAGATGCCTCTGCGCCACCAGAGCACCCCGCCCAGCAGGAGCGAGAGCACCGCGGCCGAGGCCAGCCACACCCCCGCTCGAATCCCGAGCTCCGCTGGGTCTGATACTTCGGTGCCCGATACCGTGAGCGTCGGCGCGGGATGGACAGCCAGCGCGACCGGGTCGTGAGCCCCGAGAGAAGCGACCGCGCGGACGCGCGCCTCGACGGCATCGCGATCGACCGCCTCGGGCGCCGACGCCATGATGCTGACCGCCGCGCCGCGACTGCCGAGCACGACCCGGGCGTCGAGCACCGCCGGGTCGGCGCGCAGCTGACGCGCGATGGCACCCGCCCTGCGCTCGGCGGCGTCGTCCGAACCGGCGGCGCCGTCCCGCCAGCGGGCGAAGAGCCCCGGGCGCTCGTCCACCTGCCAGGGCAGCCCGTGGCCCCGGGCGACGCGCCACGCCGCGGCGAAGTGCTGCTCGTCGACGTTCACCGAGAACCGGCCCATGCGCCCGTGCTTCTCCGCCGGGATGCCGGCGGTCGTCAGCGCCACCACCAGATCGTTGGCCTGCGCTTCGTCGAGGCCCTCGAGCAGCGAGGTGCGGCAACCGCTGAGCAGCGCGGCGGCCAGCAGAAGCGGCAGGGCCAGTCGGATCGCGATACCCGAGTCTCCGTACGGCCTCTTGCGATATGCCACGCGCGCCTCCCGAGCCGGTCGACTCTCCGGTCATGCCCCTGACAGGCTAGCAGAGCCCCTCGGCCGCGCGTGTTCGTCGGCGGTAGTGGGGTCGCACCAATTTTTGGTGTGACAGAACAATCGCGCCGCGTCACTACATGGGGTGTATGCGGACCGTCGGGTCGCCCTGTGATGTCCGCGCCCCTGCACCGCCGGTCGCCGAGGCCGGCACGACCGAGGAGAGCCCATGAAACGCGTCGCCCCCTGGCTCGCCGCCACCGCCCTGTTGGGGTTGGTCGGCTGCGAGATGACCGACGAACTCGGCGGTCTGCCCGCCCTCGACGAGCCCCCATCCGTACAAGGCTTCCCCGGGCCGGATCGCACCCTGCCGGCGATCTCGGGCGGCACCCTGGCGGTGACCCCCGACGGGGTCTCGGCGGTGGTCGGCGATCCCGAGCGCGATCGGATCTACATCGTCGACATCGATCCGCGGGAGATCCGGGCCATCCTGCCGGCGGTCGGTGAGCCCGGTCGCGTCGTCATCGACGCCGCCGGAGACCGGGCGTGGGTCGTGATGCGTCGGGCCGGCGGCGTCATCGAGCTCGACGTGCGCGCGGGGGTGGTCAGCGATCGCTGGCAGACCTGCCCTTCACCGCGCGGCATCGCGCTCGGGCTCGACGAGCAGCAGGTTCACGTCGCCTGTGTCGGCGGCCACCTGATGACCCACGCGGTGGATGGCGGAGAGATCCTGCGCCGGCTGCCGGTGGCCCCCGACCTGCGCGACGTCCTGGTCTATCGCGATCGGATCGACGTCAGCCGCTTCCGCGCCGCCGAGCTGATCACGCTCTCCCACGACGGCGAGATCCTGAGCCGGCGCACCCCGCTGTCGGCCCGGCGCGACATGGCGCCCAACGTCGCCTGGCGCATCGTCAAGAGCCCCGAGAACGAGACGGTGATGCTGCACCAGATGGCCAGCACGGCGATGGTGCGCCTCGGCCGCCCCGACGACCGGCCGGGCGATCGGCCCGGTGAGCCGCCCGAGGGCCCGCCGGGTCAGCCCGACGACCGACCCGACCCGCCCCGGGGTGGTGATGACGAGCCGCCGCGGGGCAGCTACGGCGGTGACTTCGACGATCCGTGCCGCGCGTCGATCGTGGCGGTGGCGGTGACCGAGTTCGGGCGCTTCGACGAGGCGCCGGTGGCCAAGACCTCGGGTCAGACCGTGCTCGGGGTCGACCTCGCGGTGGACGTCGGCAGCCTGGTCATCGCGGCGCCGGGCAGCGTCGATCGCGACGGGGCGGGGGACTTCCTCGCGCTGGGCACGTTCGATCGCCATCGGCGCGACTGCTTGCTGACCGAGATGCCCAGCCCCCGCGGCGCCTTCACCTCGGTGGCCATCCGGCCCGACGGGCGGGTGCTCGCCTTCCAGCGCGAACCGGCGGCGATCGTCGATGCCCGGGGTGAGGTTCTGGTGGCGCTGCCCGTGGAGTCGACCGCCGACGCCGGCCACGACCTCTTCCACCAGGCGCCGGGCGTGGGCCTGGCCTGCGCGAGCTGTCACCCCGAGGGCAGCGAGGACGGGCATCCGTGGCTGTTCGAGAACTTCGGCCTGCGCCGGACGCAGGAACTGCGCGGCGGCATCGCCGGCAGCGCGCCTTTCCACTGGCAGCAGGACATGGCCGATATGCAGCAGCTGCTCGACGAGGTCATGCACGGTCGGATGGGCGGGGCGCCGGTGGCGGTCTTCGAGGCCGACGCGCTCAGCGCATGGCTCGACGGTCTGCCCGCGCCGCACGTCGATCCCATCGGCGAGGGTGATCCCATCGCCGGTGAGCTCGTCTTCGAGACCGCGTCGGTCGGCTGCGCCGGCTGCCACAGCGGCCCGCGCTACAGCGATGGGCGGCGCTACGACGTGGGCACCGGCGAGCCGCTCGAGACGGCGACCCTGATCGGCGTCGGCCGGCGGGCGAAGTTGATGCACGATGGCTGCGCCGATGATCTGGCCGGCCGGTTCGATCCGTTGTGCGGGGGCCGGGACCACGGCCGGGTGAGCCACCTGTCGGTGGTGCAGATGCGCGATCTGCTCGCCTTCCTGCGCACGCTCTGAGGCGCGGGCAGGCACCCGCCCGCGGTCAGTCCCGCGGGATGGGCTTGCGCCGCTGAGCCTTCTTCTGACCGTGCTGCTTCTTGGCCGTCAGCCGCCGCTCCTTGGCCCGGCGGCTGGGCCGGGTGGGGCGGCGCTTCTTGGGCCGCTTGAGCGCGTTGGCCACCAGGGCCACCAGCCGCTCGGCGGCGATCTCCCGATTGCGCAGCTGGCTTCGATTGTCGTCGGCGTGCACCTGCAGCACGCCGTCATTGGTGATGCGGCTGGCCAGCTTCTGCAGCAGGCGCGCGCGCTGCGCCGCGTCGAGCACCGCGCTGTCGCGCACCGACCACTCGACGGTGATGCGGGTGCTCGTCTTGTTGACGTGCTGACCCCCCGGCCCCGACGCCCGGCTGGCGCTCCAGCTGAGCTCGGCGGCGGGGATGGTCGGCCCGCCGGGAATGCACAGGTCGTCGTTCACCGGCCGCCCTACTCGGCTTGGAAGCCGACCATGCGGTGGGCGCCGTCGCAGAAGGGCTTGTTCTTCGACGCCCCGCAGCGGCACAGCGCGGTCTTGGTGCCCTTCCAGGCCATGCGGCCGCTGGCGGCGATGATCGTCACCGGGCCCTTGACGAGCAGCGGGCCGTTGGCGGCGAGGGTGATCTCGAGCGGGGCGGACTCACCCGAAGCCCCCGGTCCGCCGATGCCCACCGCGCCGCGGTCGACGAAGCCTTCCTTCTCGTGGGTATTGTCGCAGAAGGGCTTGTTCGCCGAGAGGCCGCAGCGGCAGAGCGCCGCCCGGAATTCGACGCCCTTCATGTCTTCGGCGGCGCCGTCGATCTTCAGGTTGCCCCGCACGTACAGCGGGCCGTTGTTCGATACGACGATGGTATTCTCGGCAGCGGCGGTCTCCGCCGGCGCGCCGTCGGCGGGGATGAACGCCAGCGCCCCGGTCGGGCACCGCTCGACGACGTCGAGCGCGGTCTCGGGATCGACCGTGTTCGGGTCGCACCACGGCTTGCGACCCCCGTGGAAGAGGTCGTTGTCGGCCCGGCCGCACTCGCCGACGTGGATGCAGAGCCGGCGATCCCAGCTGACATCGGCCTTCTCGCCCCGATAGATGTAGACGTTCTCTTCGCTCACGGTGGCTCCTCGTTTCTGGCGGTCGGACCCGGGCGGCCCCGGCGGCCCGCGAGTGGGATACGCCGCATGCTCGCCCGGTCGCGTGCGCAGCGCAATCGGGTCGTTCGTCCGGGCGGCTCGCCCTACGGCGGTCGGTCCTTGAGCCGACGCCTCAGCTGACCGAGCGCTGCCCGATGCCGCCGGCTGATGCTCGAACGGTGCAGCCCACGGCGCCGGGCCAGCTCGGCGCCGCTGTCGCCGACGCCGTCGAGGTCGTAGATCGCCCGCAGCGCCTCACGGTGATCCGGCTCGAGCCGCTCGACCTCGGCCCGGACCGCCCCGAGCTGCTCGGCGTGCAGCATGCGCGCTTCGGGATCCGCCGGCCCCGGCTGAGCTTCGGCCTGCGCCGCCACCAGGGCCGTGGCCAGATCGGCGATGGCGCGATACGTCACCTCGGCGGCGAGCTCTCTCTGCGCGTCGGTCCGCGGCGGCGGCGTCGGTTCACCGGCCATTCTCCAGGCGACGATCTGATGCCGCAGGCGCTCGTAGGTCCTCAGCCGCAGCGGGCCCAACGATTGGCGGATGCCGTCGAAGATCGCGCCCCGGATCCGGTGGCGGGCGTAGACCTCGAACGGCACCCCCCGGCTCGGATCGTATCGGGTGCGGGCTTCGAGCAGGCCCACGTTGCCGTAGCCGACGAGATCACCGACCTCGACGGCGTCGGGCGGCGCCAGCGCGGCGATGCGACGGGCCTCGGCGTGCACCAGCGCGAGCGCCGACGACGGCAGGTCGTCGACGGTCAACGGTGATCGCGACGCGCGGGTCGTTGCAGGGTGCGGGGCAGGGGTCGCTGCCGGGGTCGGGGGGAGGGGATGGCCACCGAGCCATCATAGCGCCCTGCTCAGGGGAAGATGCCCCGCTCGCGGTACACTTCCTGGATCCGCATCAGGCCGTGCAGGTAGGCCGCGGTGCGGTTGCTGATGCGGTGCTCGTTGCACAGCCGGCGCATCGTCCGGTAGGCGCGCACCATCTGGCGATGCAGCCGGGTATCGACCTCTTCGAGGGTCCACTGCTCGGCGCGACGGTTCTGCAGCCACTCGAAGTAGCTGACGGTCACGCCGCCGGCGTTGGCCAGGATGTCGGGCAGCACGTCGATGCCCTTCTCGGCGAGGATGCGCTCCCCCTCGAGGTCGGTCGGGCCGTTGGCGCCCTCGGCGACGAGCTTGCACTTGAGCAGCGGCGCGGTCTCGGCGGTGATCTGCATCTCGAGCGCCGCGGGGATGAAGATGTCGACCTCGGCGCTGAAGAACGCGTTCCGATCGACCACGTCGCCCGCCGGGTAGCCGGCGACCCCGCCGGTGCGGGTGATGTACTCCCGCAGCCGCTTGGGGTGGATGCCCTCCGGGTTGACGATCGAGCCCGTGTGGTCCTGAACCGCGACGAGGATGCACCCGAGCCGGTTGAGGATCTGGGCCGCCGCGGCGCCGACCTTGCCGAAGCCCTGGACCGAGACCCGGGCGCCGTCGAGGTTGAAGCCGTTCTCGTCGGCCCACTCCTGGACCATGTAGACCAGGCCCTGCCCGGTGGCCTTGCTGCGCCCGCGGGACCCGCCCGAGGTGACCGACTTGCCGGTGACGACGCCGCGCTGGGCGTTCTTGCGCTCGCGGCTGCCCGAGTTCATGAACGTGTCCATCATCCAGACCATCGTCTGGCTGTTGGTGCCCATGTCCGGCGCCGGGATGTCGTGGTCGGGGCCGATGTTCGAGCCCAGCGCGTGGGTGAACCGGCGGGTGATGCGCTGCAGCTCGCCCTGGCTGTGGCGGGTGGGGTCGAACTTGATGCCGCCCTTGGCGCCGCCGAACGGGATCTCGAGCAGGGCCGACTTCCAGGTCATCCACGCGGCGAGGGCCTTGACCTCGTCGAGGTGCACCTCGGGGTGGTAGCGCATGCCGCCCTTGTAGGGCCCCATGATGTTGCTGTGTTGGATGCGGTAGCCCTTGAAGAGCTGGTAGGTGCCGTCATCCATGACGACGGGGAAGTTGACGATGAGCTCGTTCTTCGGCTGAGCCAGAATGAGTCGCAGGTGTTCGTCGAGCCCGAGCGCATCGGCCGCGCGGGCGAATTGCTTACCGGCGACCTCGAAGACGCTGGGGCGCTTCTTGGCCCTGCGGTTCTTCGACGGGCTGCTCGGAGCGGCTTCCACCGCGGGTGCTTCCGGGTTGTCGGTGTCCATTCGGCGATCCTCTGTTACCGTGCGTGAGAGGGAGGCGGCATTCTCCCAGTCGCACCCGGTGGAGGCAAGCCTGCAGAGGCCCCTCGTGGAGAAGGCGTGAGCGATTCGAAGACGATCGACCCGATCCCCCCGTCCCGGCCCGTCGAGCGGCCTGCGGCCGCCTCGCCGGTGCACGCCACCCGGCCGGTGCACGGGCCGAAGCCGGTGACGGCCGTCGGCGCGGTGGGGCAGGTCGCAGAGATCGTCGCCGCCCTCGGCGCGCGGCTGGACACCGGCGAGCTCGACCGTGCCGCGGCGATGCGGGTGCTCGTCACCCGGGTCATCGAGCGCGAGCTGCCGGCGCTCGACGGACAGAGCCGCGAGCGCGTCGTCGATGAGGTGGTCGGCGTGCTGTCCGAAGAGCCCGCGTGGCAGGCCCGACTCGACGGGCTGTGGTCGGACGACGCGCGATGAGCCGGATCCGCCGATGGGCGTCCTGCTTGCTGGCCGCGGCGCTGATCGCCTCGGCGCCGGTCGCCGCCCAGCCGACGGGCGAGGCGACGGCGCCCGCGCCGGCGCCGGCCAAGGTGCCGGTGGTGGTCATGGGCGCTCATCCGTTCGAGCGGGGCAATCAGATCGCGGCGGTATGGGCCGCCCGCTCGATCCTCGATCGCCATCCGGCGCTGACGCCCGTCGATCTGGCCGCGCGCCTGGGCGGTGGCCGGCCCACCGACATCGACGCGGTGCGGGCGCTGCTCGAAGAGGGCAAGGCGGCCTACGCGGCGGCCGATGTCGACGAGGCCGAGAAAGATCTGTCCATCGCCGCGCTGATCGCGTCGGGGCGGCCCGGCCAGCGGGAGCTGGCGATCGACGCGTTGTCGACGCTCGCCCGGTTGAGGGCGGCCCGCAAAGACGAGCCGGGCGCGGTGCGGGCCTTCGTCCGGCTGCTGCGCCTGCATCCCGAGTACGCCCTCGATCCGGCGGAGGCATCGCCCTCGGCCCAGGCCCGGCTCGACGCGGCCAAGGCCATCATCGACGGCGCACGCCCGGCCCGCCTGCGGGTGGTGACCGAGGGCGTCAAGGCGGCGGTCTTCGTCGACGGTCGGCTGCAGGGTGTGACGCCGTTCTATGTCTCCGATCTGCCGTCCGGCACGCATCATCTGCGCATCGCGGCCGATGGTCGTCGCGACGATCTGACCCTCGTGGATCTGGATCCGGGCCGGGAGACCCGACTCGAGATCGCGCTGCTCGAGGCGGCCAAGGCCACGCTGTTCGAGCAGATCGTAGCGAGCCTGCCCGACGATGTGAGCACGGGCGATGCGCGGGCCGGGTTGACCGACCTCAAGGCGCTCGCGTTCGCCGAGCAGGCGATCATTCTCGCGGCGGGCGACGATACGCTCGCCGCCGCGCTGTTCGACCTCAAGGCGATGCGTCGGGTGCGCGCGATCGAGGTCCCGCTCGATCGCGAAGGCTTTGATGCCGGGCGCTCGGTGATCCGCGACCTCTACCGGGGCCTGTCCGCTCGGGAGCCTGGGCTGGTGGCGGCGCCGCCGTCGCCGGACAGCGCCGACGATGGCGAGGTCCGCTGGTGGCTCTGGGGGTCCATCGCCGCGGGCGTCGCCGCCGCGGTGGCCATTCCGGTGGTGATCCTGGCGCTGGATGACGGAGACGTCGGCATTGACCGCGAAGGCGGCACCGGCGGCGTGGTGATCCGCTTCTGACGCCGACTTTCTCGGGGTGTCGCGATGCAGCGGGGCGTATCGGCGGCTGCAGGGGCCGTCGACCGGGCGCAGCTCAGCGGTGGGTATACCGCTCGAACGAGGTCTCGCCGGGCTTGATCGTCACCCGGACCCGCGCGCGATAGGTCGGCTCCTGGTCCCGCTCGAGATCAACCGTATAGGTGCCCGGCGGCAGCGCGTGCTTGAGGATCGGCGTCCAACCGAGGTCCTTGCCGCGAATGCTCGCCCGCGCCGGCGGCTTGGCCAGCAGCTTGAGGAAGCCGTCTTCTTTGGGCGCCTCGACCGGTGGCGGCGGCGGGCGCGGTCGAGTCCGCCGAACCGGCCGCCGACGGGTCCGCGGCCGCTCGGGGCTCTTCTCGAGGGTGAGCACCTCGGTCGCGGCGGGATCCTTGAAGCGGGACAACGTACGCTCGAGGCGCTCGTAGCCGTCGGCTTCGGCGATGACGACCGCCTTGCCGTCGTTGGGCAGCCCCTCGAATCGACGCTCGCCCTTCTCGAGCACCTTCTCGGCGCCGTTGCCCAGGCGGATCGTCAGGGTGGGGTCGGCGTCTTCGGGCTCGGGCAGGAAGGTCACGGCCACCTCGGCCGGGAAGAGGCGGACCGGCGGTACCAGGTTCTGCTTGCCCTGCTCGACCCGCACCTTCGCCGTCCACGGCAGGAAGCCGTCCTTCTCCAGCCGGATCTGGCGCTCGCCGGGCTCGACCCCGTCGTGTTGCAGCGGTGTCTGGTCGATGAGGGCGTCGTCGATGAAGACGCGGGCGCCGCTCGGCTCGCTCTTGATGACCAGGAGCGTGGGCGCGACCGATGAGGCGAGTTCGAATGGCAGGCGCCGGACCTCGCCCGGGTTGAGGATGACCGTGCGCTCGGACGGGTCGAAGCCGTCGGCGAGCACCCGCACCTCGTGCTCGCCCGCCTTGAGGTTGCCGACGGTGATCGGGGTCTGGCCCGAGTGCACCAGCCGACCGTCGATGTAGACCTCGGTCGACGCCGGCTGGGTCTCGATCTCCAAGCTCGCCAGCTCGTCCTGGTCGGCGAACAGCAGAACGGCCGCGACACCGATACCCACCGACAGCAGCGCGACGAGGATGATGAGCCACATCCGCCGGCCGCCGCCCTCTTCGTAGTCGTAGCCGGCCGGGTGCACATCGCCGGGCATGGTGGCCGGGTTGGCGAAGGCCGGCGTCGGGCCCATCGAGGGCGGGCCGGTGATGCCGCCCTGATGGCCCGCGGCGGGATAGCCGCCCGTGGCCGGGCCGTAGGCACCCGAGACCGCCGGGTGGCCGCCCGACATCTGCGGATAGCCGCCGCTCGCCTGGGGGTAGCCGCCCGATACTTGCGGATGGCCGCCGGTGTACGCCGGGTGACCGCCGGTGACCGGCGGGTAGTTGCCCGAAGTGGCCGGATGGCCGCCGGTGACCGCGGGGTGTCCGCCGGTCATGGCCGGGTGCCCGCCGCTGACCGCGGGGTGTCCGCCGGTCATGGCCGGGTGCCCGCCGGTTGCCGGGTAGTTGCCCGACGTCGCGGGATGGCCGCCGGTCGCTTGCGGGTAGTTGCCCGACATGGCCGGGTGGCCGCCCGTGCCCTGAGGATAGTTGCCCGGCACGGCCTGATGCCCGCCGGTCATCGCCGAATGGGCGCCGACGGCGGGGTGTCCACCGGTCATCGGCCCGCCGGCGTGCGGCGCCGCGGGACCGCCGGCAGCGGGCACATGGCCCCCGGTGGGCGCGGGAAGGCCGTCGTATTCGGGCTGCGGCGCCGCGTCGGGCGTCCACCCGGGCATGATCGGCGTGCCCGCCGAGCCCTGGGCCATCGTGCTGCGCCCTTCGTGGGCCCCGACCGGTTCGTTGGGGTTGGATCCGGAGCCCGGCGTCGCGAAGAACGGCAGATCATCGGGGGGCGGGTCCCCCGGGTCGCGGTCATAGACCTCGGTCGCCTGGTCTTCACCGCCGTCGTCGACCCAGTCGGCTTCGGGCAAATCCGGCTCTTCGAAGAGTTCGACGTCTTCCGGATCGAGCTCGGTCACGACCGAGATCGGCGGATCGTCCGGGCGACGCGCCTCGGGGATGTTCGCCCGCGCGTACTCGCGGAAGGTGTTCAGCCGCTGCTGCTCTTCGGACAGCTCGCGGGCGAACGTATGGCGCATGAACGCCGAGAGATCCTTGCGCGAGTAGAAGGCGCCCGACTGATAGAGGAACTTCTGCAGCGCGTCCTGGAAGTCGGACGCGGCCTGATAGCGGTGCTCGGGATCGCGGGTCAGGCCGCGCTCGATGATGCGCTCGAGCTCGGGCGGGATGTCGCGGTTGATCTGCGTCGGCTTGCGGTAGTCGGCCTCGCGCACCTTCTCGAGGGTCGAGAAGTCGCTCTCGCCCGAGAAGCAGCGCTCGAGGGTCAGCATCTCGTAGAGGCAGACGGCGAGTGAGAAGAGGTCCGACCGGCGATCGATGGGCTTGCCCCGCACCTGCTCGGGGCTCATGTAGCTGAACTTGCCCTTGAGGATGCCCGCCTGGGTCTTGCTCGCCTTGCCCGCGGCCTTGGCGATGCCGAAGTCGATCAGCTTCACCTCGCCGTCGTAGCTGATCAGGATGTTCTGCGGCGAGACGTCCCGATGGATCAGCTCGAGGCTGTCGCCCATGTCGTTGCGCTTGTTGTGGGCGTACTCGAGGGCTTCGCAGACCTCTTTGATGATGTGGCACACCATCGGAAAAGGCAGATACTCGCCGCGGCTGCGGGCCCGGTCGAAGATCGCCCGGCAGTCCTTGCCCGGCACGTACTCCATCGCGATGAAGTACGAGTTCTCCGCGTTGCCGAGTTCGAAGATCTGGCCGATGTTGGCGTGGGTCAGCTGCACCGCGATCTTGGCTTCATCGATGAACATGTCGATGAATTCCTGATCTTCGGCGATGTTCGGCAGAACCCGCTTGACCGCGAACATGCGTTCGAAGCCTTCGACGCCATACGAGACGCCGCGATAGACCTCTGCCATGCCGCCGATGGCGATGCGATCGCAGAGATAGTAGTCGCCGAATTTGATCGGTTCGCGCAACCGACGATCCTTCGCTCGAAACGCGCCGCGGCGCTGCTGGTGTCAGGGCTCGCCCCGGCGGAGCCGCCCAACGTTAGGCCATGCCCCCTGGGGAGTCAACGACCGGGATCGAGCCGCGGGCCGATGCGCGGGATGCCGGCCCGTGGCGGCATACCGTCAGCGGAACTCCAGGGGACGCTGGCCGCGGCTGCCATGGGCCGTGGGCCGTGGGGCTCACCCGGTCAGCGCCAGACCGTCGACGAATGCGTCGAGATGCAGATCGGGCCCGATGGCGTGGCCGCCGTGCGCCCGGACCTGCTCGGCCCAGCCGCGCAAGCCCGTGCCGCCGATGATCCATGGGGTCGAGCCGCAGCTGTGTCCGTAGGCCGACAGCAGCGCCTCGGGGTCGGCGGGGCGTACGGTGGCCGAGAGGGCCACCATGTCCGGGCGCAGGCGCTCGACGGCGACAGCGACCACCGGCGGCGGCGTGCGCGCGCCGAGCACCACCGCCCGGATCCGGCGCTGCGCGAGGCGGAACGCGATGGCATACAGCGGCAGGACGTGCTGCTCGTCGGCCACGCAGGCGACGACGGCCGAGCCCAAGGGGCTCTCGGGGCGCGCGAGGCGGTGCAGGTCCTGGGCGACGTTGCGCATCACCTCGGTGGTCAGGTGCTCCTGGGCGATGGACAGCGGGTCGTCGTGACTCCAACGCTCGCCGAGCAGCCGCATGACGGGCACCATGACCCGCTCGTAGATCGCGGTGGTCGAGCCGAGCACGAGCACCCGGCGCAGTTCGCTCTCGAGGGTGTCCGGGTCGAAGCGGTCGATCGCGTCGACGATTCGCCCGACAACCACCGCATAGGGATCGTCATCGGGCGGGGCCGGCGGGTGGCGCGGCGCGGGTGGGGCGTTGCGCAGCCGCTCGACGGCCATGCGCGGGGCGACGCCGGCGTCCACGAGGCGGCGCAACCGGCGCACGAGCGCGACGTGATCCGCGTGATAGAGGCGGTGCCCGCTCGCCGAGCGCGCGGGGGAGGGGATGCCGTAGCGTCGCTCCCACGCCCTCAGCGTCGGCGCGGGCACGCCGGTCAGCTCGGCCACGGCGCCGATGGTCAATCCGGTCGACCCGGTATCGCTCACCGTGCCGGGCCCTTGCGCGTCGCGAGGCGGGCGGGTCTCACGAGTCGTGCTCCCAGGTGCGCTCACGCGCTGCGGCCTCGACGAGGCGATCGAATGCGCGGCGCAGGGACCACGCGAGCCCGTCCGCGTCGCTCTCGAGACGGCGCCCGCCCGCGGCGACGAGCGGCGTGAGCAGCTCGCGGGAGAGGGGCTCGGTCTGTCCTTCGTCGGCGTGCGCTTCGGCGCCGAGCAGGCGCAACAGGCCCGCGGCGGTGCCGAGGTAGATCTGGGCACAGCCGACCGGTGATCCGCTGTTGTAGATCGGCGCCCCGTGCGAGATCGATACGCTGATGATGTCGTAGACCAGCGAGGCGTTCGGCCGTCGACCGGCGCGGACGAGCCCGCCGAAGAGGTCGTCGATCGCCTGCAGCGCCTTCGCCGTGCGGCGGGCGATGAGGATGCGATCGAAGGTATGCCGCAGCGTCCAGGCCTGCTCGTCCCAGCGGTCGGGACCCAGCTCGGCGAGGGTCGCGTCGACCGTCTCGAGCTCGTGGTCGATGGCGTCGAGCAGCTGCCCGCCGCCGTGGGCCACCTCGCGCTCGATGTACGCCCGCACGGCGTGGGCGGTATCGCGATAGATCATCGCGCAGGATTCGACGTCTCCGCGGTTGTAGATCGGCGCCCCCCACTGGATGGCCAGCGACAGCGCTTCGCAGATGCGCACGAGCGGTGTGCCGCTGTCGTCCGGCGCGTCGAGGCAGTCCCTGATGTCCGCCGATGCCCGCGCGACGGCCTCGTCGGACGTGCGTTGCAGCGATTGACCGATGATGAGCAAGGCGTCTACGGCGTCGGCGATACGCCGGGCGCGATCGGCGATGTCGCCGGCCAGCCAGCCGTCTTCGACGAGCGCCGGCAGCACCGCGAGACCGGCCTCGGTCGCGGCTTTCAGGTGAGCCGGGTCGGGCCGGCCGAGCGCGACGAGCACCCTCGACCCGCTGAACGATGTATCGTCGCTCACACGTGCCGTCGATACACCGCGCTCGGCGAGCGCCTCGCCGATCTGCTCGGCAAGACCGTCGTGCCTGGCGTCGGGCAGCACGAGGACGTCGATCTCCATCAGGGCGGGCTCACCTTCTCGTCGGGCGTGAAACGAGCGGCCTCACGCCGACTATGGATGCTTCGGGCTTGGTAGACGGTTACGAGGCGTCTCACCAAAACGTAGAACAATGCCCCGTTGACCACGCCGATGACGAGGCCGCCGATGACCATCGGCCAGAAGATGCCGAGCAGCATCCGGGTGCCCTCGACGATGCCGTCGAGGAAGCCGAGTTCGCCCACGGCGGTCCACAGCGCGGCGATGTCGTCATAGGTGATCGGCGTCTCGCCGGTGAATACGACGCCGAGCCGGTAGGTGATGTAGTAGATCGGCACGATGGTGATGGGGTTGGTGATCCACGCCAGCGGCAGGCTGGCGATCACGTTGGCCCGGATGAGCTTGCACACGATCGCGCCGACGATCATCTGGAAGCCGACGATCGGCTGGTAGGCGACCAGGGTGCCGATGAACACGCCCAGCGCGATCGAATGGGGCGAGTCGTCGAGGGTCAATACGCGCCGCCAGGCGGCGCGCATGCGATCCACGAGACTGACGCGGGCTTCGCTGCTCAACCGGATCCTCCTCGGCGGCTCGTGGTCGGGAACGGTCCTCGTCTACCTCTCCCAGCCGTGGGGAGCAAACGGAAAACCGCCCGGAATCCGCTTTCTTGCCGGACATGAACGATGGACGATCCAGAGGACCGGTCGCATGTGCTAGATATATACAGGTCGATCAGCCGGCGAAGAGGACCGCTGGCTCGCACCGATCTGGAAGCCTGGGGGGCTTGGCGAAATGAGCACGCAATACACGCAGGACAACCTCGGCCTGGTCGTCGTCTCGCCGCTCGATCCCGACCTGCTGCTGCGCTCGCTGCACGGTGAAGATCGTATCTCCGGCCTCTTCCACTACGAGCTGGAACTCTACAGCCAGAAGTCCGATCTCGACATGACGTCGATCGTCGGCGAGTCGGTGACCGCCAAGATCGCCCATCCGGGGGGCGAGTACTGCATCAACGGGGTCTGTTCACGCTTCGTACAGGCGGGCACCGGCCCGAACTTCACGACCTACTACGCCGAGCTGCGCCCGTGGCTCTGGATGCTGACGATGTCGGTCGACAGCCAGATCTTCCAGGAGAAGAGCGTCACCGACATCATCAAGCAGGTCTTCGACGACGCCGGCTTCTCCGACTACAAGATCTCGACCCAGGGCAGCTACAACCCCCGCGAATACTGCGTGCAGTATCAGGAGTCGGCCTTCGACTTCGTCTCCCGACTGATGGAGGACGAGGGCATCTTCTATTTCTTCGAACACGAAGAGGGCAAGCACACCATGGTCATCGCCGACGACCCGAGCGCGCACAAGCCGCGCGACGGGGCCGATCCGGCGAAGGTGGCGGTGCAGGAGAGCTCGAGCGAGTTCGAGGAGATCGTCACCCACATCGCGCTCGAACAGCAGGTCACCGTCGGCGCCTACGCCATGGCCGACTACGACTTCGAGAAGCCGACCGGCGATCTCAAGGTGTCGGTGACCGGCGAGGAGGCCAAGCGCGAGGTCTTCGAGTATCCCGGTGGCTATATCGTCAAGGGCGACGGCGAAGGCTACGCCAAGGTGCGCATCGAGTCGCACGAACTGCCCGCCAAGCTCGTGCGCGGCCAGAGCTACTGCCGGCACTTCCTGTCGGGCTACAAGATCACGGTCGAAGAGCATGTGCGCAGTGACATCAACGGGGACTACGTCCTCAGCTACGTGTCGCATCAGGCCAACCCGAATCGTTACCAGAACACCTTCGAGGGCTTCCCGGCGGACGTGCCGTATCGCCCGCAGCAGCTCACCCGCAAGCCGGTGATCGTCGGGGCGCAGACCGCGGTGGTGGTGGGCAAGAGCGGTGAGGAGATCTTCACCGACAAGTACGGGCGCATCAAGGTCAAGTTCCACTGGGACCGCAAGGGCAAGTCCGACGAGACGGCCTCGTGCTTCATCCGCGTCGCCCACGGTTGGGCCGGCAAGGGTTGGGGCGCGTTCTACCTGCCGCGCATCGGGCAGGAGGTCATCGTCAGCTTCCTCGAAGGCGACCCCGATCGGCCGATCGTGACCGGCTCGGTCTACAACGCCGAGCAGACGGTGCCCTACGCGTTGCCCGACAACGCGACCAAGTCGACCCTCAAGTCCGAGTCCAGCAAGGGCGGGGGCGGGAACAACGAGTTCCGCTTCGAGGACAAGAAGGACGAAGAAGAGATCTACATGCACGCCCAGAAGGACTACAACGTCAAGATCGAGAACGACGCGACGTGGGAGATCCTCAACGACGAGACGGTCACCATCAAGAATCAGCGCAAGGTGACCATCGAGGAGGCCGACGACCTGCTCACCGTCTCGAAGGGCAATCAGACGATCGAGGTCAGCAAGGGCAATCAGGAGACCAAGGTCAAGGGCACCCGCAAGGTGGACGTGACCGACAACGAGGATCACGTCAACGCCGCCGACTTCACCCACGAGGTCAAGGGCAACTACACGCTCAAGGTCACCGGCAACCTCAAGATCGAGGCGACCGGCAAGATCGACATCGTCTCGACCGGGGCGATGAAGATCGAGAGCAAGCAGGCGATGGATCTCAAGGCCGGCATGGACCTCAAGGCCAAGGCCGGCATGAACATGAAGCTCGAAGGCGGCATCAACTTCGATGCCAAGGGCGGCGTCGGCTTCAAGGCCAAGGGCGGCGCGATGGCCGAGGTGCAGGGCGGCGGGATGCTCACCCTCAAGGGTGGCCTGGTCAAGATCAACTGAGGCGATTGCTATGGCGAAGTTCAAAGATCTGATCGGCAAGGCGGGCCAGGAGACGGCGTCCGCCGGCAAGCGGGTGGGCAACGCGATGGTCCTCGGCGGCGACGGCAAGGCCGCTGCCGGCATGATCGCCAAGGACAAGGCCAAGATGGCCATCCCCAGCTCGGCGCGCACCGCCGTATCGCGCGCGGCGTCGATGCGCAGCCGGGCTCAGATGGGCGGCAAGTCGGCGCAGTTCGCCCTCAAGAACAAGGTGCGCAGCCTCGTCGGCACCAAGCTCGGCACCAAGGGCCGGGTCGCCATCGCGCTCGCGATGGGCATGGGCGGCGGCGTGCTGGCGACGATCAAGCGTCAGGCCGCGGCTCAGGCGGGCATCGAGAAGGCCGAGCTCAAGGCCGCGGAGAAGGCGGCCAAGAAGGCGGAGAAGGCCCGGAAAGCCGGGGCGGGCGCCGGCGACAAGGCCGATGGGCTCGCGGGCAAGGCGGGCGGGCTGGAGGGCGACGCCGAGGCGGCCGCCGCCGGCCTCGAGGGCGACGCCGCCGCGGCTCAGGCCGAGGCCGAAGCTCTCGCCGAAGCCGAAGCCGCCAACCTGCCCGAAGGCTTCGAGCCGGTCGAAGAGGGCGCCGAAGACGAGGCATCCGACGACCCGTACGGCGTCGTGCTGCGCGAGGACTCCGACGGGGTCCTGCTCGGCGCCACCGAGACCGAGGAGGGCATCCCCCACGGCATCGCCGAGACCTACGACGAGCAAGGCAATGTCGTCGAGCAGGCCACCTTCGAGAACGGCAAACTGACCGGCCCGATCCGCAGCTACGACGCCAACGGCGAGGTTCGCCAGGAGCTGGTCTACAACGACGGCAAACTCGACGGCCGGATGCTCGCCTTCGACGAAGAGGGCAATCGGGTTCAGGACGCCGAAGCGGTCGAGGGTGAGCTTCACGGCGAGGCGCTGTTCTACAACCAGGGCCGCCTCATGATGAAGATGACCTACAACATGGGTCTGCCCGAGGGCCCCAGCGTCACGTACGACGAGCACGAGAACATCCGCCAGGAGGTCACCTACGCCCGGGGCAAGCTCAACGGGCCCGGTCGCTGGTACGACCCCGCCGGACAGCTCATCCGCACGGCGTTCTACGTCGAGGACAAGGTGCACGGCGAGCTGGTCGACTTCTACCCCATCGGCAAGCCGATGAAGGTGACCCCGTTCGTGATGGGCAAGCGCAACGGCAAAGCGACCGAGTTCTACGAATCGGGCGAGATCATGCGCGAGGAGACCTACATCAACGACCTCCTCGAGGGGGAGTCGGTCGGCTACTACGAAGACGGCACGATGATGGATCGAGCGGTCTATCGCGAGGGGCGTCGCAAGGGCGAACATCAGAAGTTCAACCCCAAGGGCGACGAGATCGAGTCGGGCGGTGGCGAGGAAGACGGCACCATCGCGAAGTTCATGAAGAAGTTCACCAGCTGACGGGCGGAGCGCGCGATGGGGTTCCAGATCGTCAGCGGTGCCATGATGCAGTGCACCTTCGGTGCCGCGCCGAGCACGCTCAGCGTGCTGCCGGTCAACAAGGTGATGGTGGGCGGCCCGCCAGCGGCCAACATCATGGACAACAAGCCGATGGTCAACGTCGCGCCGTTCGGGGTGTGTATGTCGCTGGCCAACCCGACGGTCGCCTCGGCGACGGCGGCGGCGCTCGGGGTCCTCACGCCGATGCCCTGCGTCCCCAATACGGCCGCGCCGTGGGTCGTGGGGGCGCCCACGGTGCTGCTGGCCAACATGCCGGCGCTCAATGACTCGTCGATGCTGATGTGCAACTGGGGCGGCGTCATCAAGATCATCGTGCCGGGCCAGTTCACGACCATGATCCCCTGAGCGCGGCCCGCGGCCCCATGGTCGGGGGATCGAGCCGGCCGCGGTTCAGGCGGGCAGTGGCAGGTTCCACCCGGGCGGCCGCTGCCCGTCGAGGTCGAGCACGGCGTAGTGGCCCCGGGCGAGCGCCACCCCCAAGGCATCTTCGGCCCCCCAACCCAGGATCTCGGCCGCCAGGGCGCGTATCGAGCCGAGGTGACCCACCACGACCACGTCGCCCGCGGGCTTGATACGCTTCCACCAGCGCGAGACCCGCTCCTGCAAATCGGCCTGGGATTCGCCCTCCGGCATCGCCGTCGCGTGCCAGCTCGCCATGTAGGCGGCGTACGTCTCCGGCTCTCGGTGGCGGACGTCGGCCCAGGTGAGCCCGGTCCAACGGCCGTAGTCGATCTCGCGCAGAGCGGCGGTGATCTCCAGCCGAGCGCCCAGGGTACGGGCCAACGGTCGCGCCGCCTGACGGGCTCGGCGGCGATCGCTCGCGTAGACCTGCGCCGGTCGTGCGATCATGCCGGCGAGCTTCGTGACCTGCGCCCGCTCGGCGTGCCGGTCGACCAACGGCGGATCCTGCCACCCGATCAGGCTGCCGGCGGGGGCCCGGGCCGGGCCATGCACCCACAGCCAGAGACGCTTCGACGGTGCTGTCATCCCCGATCTCCAGGTGTCGCCGGCTCGGCGGTCTCGGACGCGGCGGCCGCCGTCGGGCGGTCCGCTGCGTCCGGTGGTGCGGGCTCGCTCGATGGATCGCGCTCGAACGCGCGCAGCCGCCGCTGCAGGCCGTCGATGGCACCGGGCGGCGGGCTCTCGCCGGCGAAACGCACCGACTCGTAGAGCTCGATGACCGCCCGGGAGAGCGCCCGGCCGGGCGACGCGCGCGCCTCGACCCGGGCGAGGAGCTCCCGAGCCGTCGTGGCCGGCGTCCGGCCGATGCCCTGGCGGGCCAGAACGCGCAGCAACTCGGCATACAACGCGGCGACCTCGGCGCCGGCGACATCCGGATCAGCAATGCCGGGGCCGAGCCCGCGACGGCGTCGACGGAAAGCGAGCCACACCGCGCTGCCGAGCAGCACCCCGCCGAACAGCGCCAGCAGAGCGGTGCGGGCGGCCTCCCGCGTGCCGTCATCGCCGGCCGGCGCACGTTGCCGGTCGGTGCGCCACGATCGCCACAGCGCCCGCAGGCTCAGGAGCGCACCGAGTTGATGCTCCAGATCGTACTCGATGACGTAGCGATACCAACGCATGCGCAGCGCGTCGGTGTATTGCAGCAGCTTGGTCCACGGGGTGACCTCGCGCACCGCGCTGCTCGACGGAGGGGTCGGATCGTGGGTCTGCCATCGGTCGAACCACTGGCACTCGTCGGATGCGCACACCGACTCGGGGTAGTAGACCTCGACCCACGAGTGCGCGTCGCCCTGACTGACGGCGAGGTAGCCGCCGTAGCCGTTCCAGGTGCCGCCGAGGAAGCCGTTGACGTTGCGGGCCCCGATGCCCAGCGTGCGCAGCAGGATGACCATCGCCGTGCTGAAATACTCGCAATGACCGCGTCTCTGCACGAAGAGGAAGTCCTCCAACGGCGCGTAGCGCGCATCCCGTCCGAGCTCGAGCGTGTAGCCATAGTTGGCCCGCAGATACGCCTGGATTCGCGCGGCGGCTTCTCCGACGGTCCGCGCGTCGCCGACTATACGCCGCGCCAGCGCAGCCACCTGCGGATCGAGAGACGCGGGCAGCTGAGCGTAGCGGGTGCCGAAGCGCCCTCGGGCGCGCAGCGTCGCGCGGTAGGCATCGAGCGGCTGCTCGGTGAGTCCCGGTGGCAGCACCTCGGGTTCGCTGAAAGCCACGTAGCGGAACGCGATCTCGTCGCTCTGCTCGTAGTGGACATCGCCTTCGGCGTCCGTGCGCAGGATCCGGCGGTGCCCGGGCAGGTTGAGCTCGATCTGGTCGAGCGCCAGCGCGTGCAGACGGGTGAGCCCGAAGAGCACCCGTGAGTCCATCGGCTCAAGATAGATCGACTGGGCGACGGTCTGGTCGTCGGGGCGGGTGGACGGTCGAATCGAGAATCGGCCGGCCACCTGCTGAAGCGTCGTCCGGGCAGAGCCCGTGGATTTGGACCACGTCCGCCCGTCGTAGTGATCGAACGCGATACCTCGCCAATGGCGCGGCAGGCGGAATCGATCCCGCGGATCTTCGAACTCGACCCGCATGACCACCGTCGGATCATCCTTGATCAGACCGAAGTGCCCCAGCTCGAGGCGATCGCTGAACCCGGCCATCTGGATGCCGGCGCGCTGCTGATTGAAGAAGCGGAAGCCGATACGCGGGAAGAGGAAGAAGAACGTCGCCGAGCCGATGAAGACCACCAGCGAGACGATGGAGGTCACCAGCAGGAAGCGCCCGCCCACCAGACGACGGCTGTTGAGCACGCGCTGCACCTGCACCGGGCGGCCCTGAAGCGAGTCGCCGTACTTGAGCAGGTAGTTCTCCTCCATCTCCCGCTTGAGGTGGAACAGGATCAGCGTCCACGTCGTGAAGACGATGTAGAACAGGAAGAGCACGCCATAGACCAGGTCGCTGCTCAGCGCGGTCGCCGCGACCATCTGCAGAAAGCTGACCACGTAGAGCTGCAGGTAATCCCGGCTCGCCACCCGGTTGAAGAGCTTGTTGACCGTCAGGAACACGATGAAGTGGGCACCGGACAGCAGGACGGGCTCTCCGAGCACGATATCGAGCACCGTCTTGCTCAACATCAGCAGCGTCAGGCCATTCCAGAGGCGCTCGAAGCGCCCGTGGTCGATGCGGGGAGCTTCCCAGAACCAGCTGACCGCGAAGGCCACGGTCGCCAGTCCGGTCACCAGCGGCCCGAGCTCACCGGAGACGAACAGCGCGACGAAGCTGGTGAGCACCATCAGGTAGCTGGTCACCTTGTGCACGACCACGAAGCGCACGGCTCAGCTCCCCAACTCGAAGGCGTGGGTGAAGCCGTTGCCGACCAGGCGCCGACCCTGACGATGGGTGATGAGCAGCCAGTGCGCGTTCTGTCCCGGTGCGAGCGGGGCAGTGCCCGCGTCCGAGGCCCGCCACTCGAGCAGCGCGAGCCATCGCATCAAGCGATCGAAGCCCCGACCGTCGGCCCCGAGTGCGCACTGCTCGCCGCTCGTGCGAACCGTCACACTGAAGCCCCGTTCGGCGAAGTGCAGCGCCAGCGATGCCGTCAACTCGACGCACTGATCGAATTCCAACCGGTGCAAGGCATCGTCGAGGTCGAAACCGGCCGGCATGCGCTCGTTGAGCACCAGATGGATGCGCCGACCGCCCTCGGTTTCGTACTCGCGCAGCATCAGCCGGTTCTCCCGAGCCGACCTCTTCCAGTGGATGTCCCGGGCGTCGTCGCCGATCCGGTAGTCGCGCAGCGAATGGAAGTCGCGGCCGGCGCCCGAGCGTGGCCGCGTGATTTCACCGAGCAGAGAGCGCGCTTCGAGCGGCAGCTGGCCGACGGGCTGAATCGCCGGATACACCACCAGCTCGGCCGGGGCCTCGTAGCGTCGGCTCTTGACGAAGAACGCAAAAGGGAAGCGGGTATCGACCTTGAGCCCGTAGTACCGGTAGAGGCCGCGCCGTTCGAACTCGGTTCGGTAGCTGGTCGACTGGCGCGCTTGCGCCGGCACCTTGAGGAAGTAGCACTTCTTCGACAGCGGCCGGCCTTGGATCACGTCCTCGACCTGCACGCTGAATGACGGCAGATGGCGCTTTCGGTTGCCGAGCACGATCCCGGTCAGGAACGGACGCCGGGCGAAGACCTGCGGGGGCAGCTCTCGGATGACTTCGAGTCGGCGCAGCGTCTGCTCGGACAGCACGCCGCTGACGATGATCATCGACAACAGCATCCCGAGAAACAGATACAGCAGGTTGTTGCCGGTATTGATCGCCGCGAAGCCGACCCCGAGGGTGATCCCGATCAGGTATCGACCCTCGCGGGTGAAGCGCAGAGTTCGCAGGGGCATGCGGCCCGACGCCCGTCGCCGGCGCCAGACGTAGATCCCGGCGACTGCCGCAGCATAGACGGCTGCGATCCACGGGCTCCACGCGAACGCGAGCAGCAGCGAGACCGTCGCGTGCAGTACGACAGCACCGACGGCCCAGGCCCGTACAGGCCAGCCGCGCGCGGCGCCACCATCGCTCGACCCGGGGGAGGGGGAAGATGCGTGGATCGTGGATGCACTGCTCGTCATCGCGAGCGAGTGTCGCACACAACCGCTGTTGGCGGCCGAATCAATCGCTGTGTCGTCCGGATGCCCGCGAAGGGAAGGGGGGCGAACGGATCGCCCGTCGGCCTACCAGCTGGCCTTCACCACGCCGGGCAGGTTGCCGAGCAGCCCCTCGTCGCGCAGCGCGATCCGCGACAGGCCGAACTTGCGGTAGTACCCGCGGGGACGACCGGTGAGCGCGCAGCGATTGCGCACGCGGGTCGCGCTCGCATCACGCGGCATCTTGTGCAGCTTGCGCTGAGCCTCGAACTTCTCTTCGATGCTCGTCTCGGGATCCTTGACGATCGCCACCAGACGCGCCCGGCGCTCGGCGTACTTCGCCACCATCTTCCGGCGCTGGCTGTTCTTCGCGATCTTGCTCTTCTTCGCCATGGTCTTTCGAACTCCATGCAGACCGACAGGGTCGACGTCGGCGCGGCATAGTGCACGATCGCGACGGGCCACGCAACCACCGGTCGTCGAATTTTCTCGGGCATCCCGCAGGGGGCCGGTCTCACCCGCCGCCGCCGTCCGCCGGCATCGCGCCGTCGTCGGGGGCCGGCGCCGACCGGAAATAGCCGACATCGCGGTTGTGGCAGGTGGTGCACATCGACGCGCGGGCGCCCCAGCCGGTCGTGACGATGCGGTCGGCGGCGTCGAACTGCGCGAAGAACCACCCGCCCTCGTCGAATCGGATCAGCGCCCTCTGCAGCAACGCCCCCTCGGCGTAGGCGTCCTTGACGGCGAGCGAGCCGATCGGCCACGGGGCGCCGTCTGTCAGACCTGCGGCCAGATCCGCGTTGACGAAGATCTGGACCTCCTGCCCGTGCGCCGCCATCGACGGCTGCGGCGTATCGAAACCCGGCATCGTCTCCCATGACGCATAGTCCGCGGCGACGACATCGGCGAGCAGAGCCACCGCGGCGCGGTCGTCGGCGGCTTCCAGGGACTGCTCGGCGCAGGACGCCATCGACCAGGCGGTCGCCACGAGGATGGCCCACAGCGGCGAGCGCATGCCCCGCGGGCGGCGGGTCCACGGCGAACGGCGGTCGGTCGAGGCGGGCACGGGATCCTCCGATCGGCCTGTGGGCAGCGTCTCCGCCATCGTCGCGTCATCACCGGCTCGGTGCAACGGTGGCCTTTCTTCGGGCGAGGCAATAGGATGCCCCGTCATGCTCGTCCGCTATGCCCGAGGGGTGCGCATCGGCGCCCTGACCATCGACCCGACGGAGCGCGTTCACGACGCGCTGTGGACCCATCGCCCGGCGCGGCGACCACCGTGCGGGCGCTGCCTGGCCAGCGCCCGGCTGGCCCGCCGCTGGCCGGCCACCCTCGGCATTCCCATGGGCACGGGCGCGGTCGCGATGGGCTTTCGTATCGAGTTGCTGGCCTCGGGCTACGGTCCGGGCGGCGCGGCGGTCCTGTTGACCCGGGACGGCGAGCGCACGCTGGCGGTCGGCCCGACGACCGTCGAGCTCCAGCCCCGCCAGGCCGATCGACTCGTACTCTTCGCGCCGCGGCCGGTCGCCGACACAGATTGGGCGCCGCCGCCGATGCTGACCGGCACGCTGCGGGCGCCCGACGGCGCGGCTGCCCGCGAACTCTGTCGGCGCCTCGACGCGGCGGGCATCCCCCATCGTCGACCGCGGTGGCTGGGTCTCGGGGCCGGGCCGCGCTCGGCCGCGGTCGGAGTCGTGACGGCGGGCCCCGGGCTGACCGTCGATGCCCGGCCCCAGGCCGACGAGAGCTGGCTGGCAGACTTCGCCCGCCGAGTCTCGCCCCAGTCGATCTACGTGCACGGGCCGCGAGCCGACGCGCTGGCCCGGCGCCTCGCCGTCGAGGGGTGGTCGGTGCGCGTCCTGCACGGCCCGCGACAGCTCTCGCTGCTCGGTGACGAGCCCGAGCCGTTCTCGCCGGCGCCGGGCGACGCACGGCCGCTCGCGCGGACGGACGGACCGGAGGGGCGGTGAGCGCTCGCCGGCCGATCCGAATCGTCAATCGCCGCAAGGGTGGCATCGTCCGCGGCGTCTTCCGTGGCCTGTTCCTGCTCGGTCTCGCCGCCGTCCTCATCGGCGGCGGGGTGGCCGTCGGGGCGTACGTGCACTTCTCACGGGATCTGCCGCGCATCCTCGCCGTCGATGACTACCGGCCTCCGACCGTGAGTCGCTTCTACGCCGACGATGGGCGCCTGATCGGCGAGTTCACCATCGAGCGCCGGGTGCTCGTGCCCCTGCAGCGCATGCCGCGACACCTCATCGAGGCGTTCCTCGCCGCCGAGGACAAGCGCTTCTTCGCCCACGACGGCGTCGACTACCGGGCGACCATCCGGGCCATGCTGGCGAATGTGCTCGCCGGCCGCACGGTTCAGGGCGCCTCGACCATCACCCAGCAGCTGTGCAAGACCTTGGTGGGTCGCGAGAGATCCTACGATCGCAAGGCCCGCGAGGCGATCCTCGCCCGACGGACGGAGCACCGCCTGGACAAGCTCGAGATTCTCTACCTGTACCTCAACCAGATCTACCTGGGGCACGGGGCCTACGGGGTTCAGGCGGCCGCGCGCAACTACTTCCGCAAGGACGTCGGCGAACTGACCCTCTCGGAGTCGGCCATGCTCGCCGGCCTGCCGCCGCAGCCCGGTCGGCTGAACCCGGTCCTCGACTTCGCGGGCAGCCGCGAGCGGCAGCGCTACGTGCTCGATCGCATGGTGGCGGAGGGCTTCATCGATGGGGCCACGGCCGAACAGGCGCACGCCGAGGTGCCGCAGATCTTCGGCGAGCTGCCATCGGTCTTCGACGAGCGGGCCCCGTACTTCGCCGAGCACGTCCGCAAACATGTTCAGGAGACCTACGGCTACGACGCCCTCAATACGGCCGGGTTGCGGGTCTTCACGACGGTCGACGCCGATCAGCAGCGGGCGGCACAGCAGGCCCTGCAGCGTGGTCTGCACGCGATGGGTGAACGCCAGGGCTACGTCGGACCCGTCGAGCGGCTCGACGAGTCCGAGGTCGCGGGGTTTCTCGAGGCGGCGACCGCGCTGTACGACGGACCGACGGCCCTCGAAGCCGACCGCTGGTATCATGGGGTCGTCACCGCCGCTGCCAAGAGCGAGGCGACCGTCAAGATCGGCGCGCTCGAAGGGCGGCTGCCGCTGAGGGCCGGCATGGGCTGGGCCCGCCCCTTCGACGAAGAGGCCGAGACCAACGCCGGCCGCCTCGGTGACGTCACCGACGCGCTCGCGCCGGGCGACGTGGTGCTCGTCCGACTCAACCGCGGCAAACGCTTCGCCGACGCCGACCCGCCGGTGCTGGCGCTCGGTCAGGAGCCGCCGGTCCAGGGGGCGATCGTCAGCGTCGAGGCCCGCAGCGGCCACGTCACCGCGATGGTCGGCGGCTTCGACTTCGACCAGAGCGAATACAACCGGGCGTTTCAGGGCTGCCGCCAGCCGGGCTCGATCTTCAAACCCGTCGTCTACAGCCTGGCGCTGGATCGCGACTACACCCTGGCGACCCCGATCGACGATACGCCGATCGCCGTCTACGACCAGAAAGAGCGCTACATCTGGAAGCCCAAGAACTTCGGGGGCCGCTACAAGGGCACGGTGCTGCTGCGCGACGCGCTGATCCGATCGATGAACATCCCGGCCATCCGGGTGATTCGCCACGTCGGTCCCGAGCGGGCGGCGGAGTGGGCGGGTCGCCTGGGCATCACGACGCCGATGTTCCCCGACCAGTCCCTGGTGCTCGGCAGCTCCTGTGTCTATCCCTGGGACATGGTGCGGCTCTACGCCATGTTCGCGGAGCGGGGGCGCGCCCTGCGCCCGGCCTTCATCAAGCGCATCGAAGACCGCGATGGGCGGATCCTCGAAGACCGGACGCGCTTCACCGACCCCCACGCATCGCTCGACGCACGGCTCGATGGCATGCTGCGCGCCTTCGCCGAGCCTCGGCCGTACCTGCTCTCGCCGAGCACCGCCTACCTCATGCAGACCGCTCTGCGCGACGTGGTGCAGGCGGGGACGGCGGTCAAAGCCCGCGCGCTCGACAAGCCGGCCGGCGGCAAGACCGGCACCACCGACGCCTACGACGCGTGGTTCGTGGGCTTCACCGAGGCGCTGGCGACAGGCGTCTGGATCGGCAGCGATCTCAACAAGCGGCGACTCGGTCGAGGTGAGACGGGCGGCAAGGTGGCGTTGCCGGTCTGGCTGCGTTTCATGAAGAGCGCGCTCGACGGCGTACCGCAGACCGATTTCACCGATGCGCCACCGCGGGGCATCGCCCGGCATCGGATCGACGCGGAGACCGGGCTTCTCGCCCCGCCCGGCAACCGAGCCTTGAATCTGCCCTTCAAGAGCGGTACCCAGCCCACTGAGGCCGCTCGAGAGGCGGGCAGCTTCGACAACCGTGATCTCGACCTGGTCGAGGGCAGGTTCTGATGCTCCCCTTCGGTATCGGCTTCAGCGAAGTGCTGCTCATCCTGGTGGTCGTCCTGCTGGTCGTCGGCCCCCAGAAGCTGCCCGAGATCGCGCGGACGCTGGGCAAAGGCGTGCGCATGGCACGCCGGGCGAGTCAGGAGCTGCGCGACGCCATCGAGGTCGACGAGATCCGCCAGTCGGTCTACGACCATACGGTTCGCCCCTGGCAGCAGGCCACCGACATCGAGGACGCCGAGGTGGACGATCGCGGGACGTATGCCCGTGCGGCTGCCGAGGTCTCGGCGGCCACGAAGGCGGCCATAGACGGTGCGGCGGGCGTCGACCTGAGCAAGCCGACCGACGCGCCGCCGGCCGAACCGGACGGCAGCGCACATCCGGACGACAGTGCAGATCCGGACGAGAACGCACCGAGTGGCCCCATCTCGCGCGGCGCGGGTCCCATCATGCCGGCGCCCCGTCCCGAGCGTCCGGCCGGGCCGGCCGAGACCGATACCGACGCCTCGGCCGGCGGCCAATCGGCCTGAAGAGAGCACGATGTCGGCCCAACCCAATGAAGACGACCTCGAGGCCAGCCGAGCGCCGTTCCTCGAACACCTCGAGGAACTCCGCTGGCGCCTCTGGCGAGCGCTGCTCGGGGTGATCGCCGCGGCGGTGATCTGCTTCCTGTTCCACGACGAGCTCTTCTTCTTCCTCACGGCGCCGCTCTTCGCCGCGTTGGAGGCCAACCAGCTCGATCAGGCGCTCAAGTTCCGCACGATCCCTGGCGCATTCCTGTTCCACTTCAAGACCGCGTTGCTCGGCGGCATCTTCTTCGGCATCCCGGTCGTGCTCTACCAGTTCTGGCAGTTCGTCGCGCCGGGGCTCTACCGTCACGAACGCAGCAAGGCGCTGCCGTTCGTGGTCATGTCGACCCTCTGCTTCATCGGCGGCGGCGCGTTCGCCTACTACATGGTGCTGCCCGAGGCCTTCAACTTCCTCATCGGCTACACCATCACCGACGGTCCGCACCAGCTCGTCCCCGACATCACGATCGAGGACTACCTCGGCTTCACCAGCAAGCTGCTGCTCGCTTTCGGGCTGGTCTTCCTCATGCCGGTCGCGGTCAGCTTCTTCGCGTGGCTCGGCCTGCTGACCCACCGGACGCTGATCCGCTTCTGGCGCTGGGCCATCGTCGGCGCGTTCATCCTCGGGGCGATGCTCACGCCGCCGGACTACATCACCCAGACGATGCTGGCGGTGCCGCTCGTCGCGCTCTACGGCATCAGCATCGGGCTCGCGTGGTTCATCACCCGCGGCCGCGAGGCCGCCCTCGACGATGACGACGACGATGACGATACGGACGGTGGAAGCACCGAGATCGCCGTGGCCGATCCGCCGTCGGGCGAGCCGCCGGCCAAGGCCTGAGCCATGCGCACACCGCTCGACTTCGCGGTGCATCCCGACGAGGCCGACGACGCCGGCGTTCGTCGAGCTGTCTGTCGCCTCCTGGGGATCGACCCTGGCCGGTTGACCCACGTCGACGTTCACAGCCGCAGCATCGACGCCCGCGGACGCGGGGTGCGAGTGCGTTATCGGGTCGAGGCCGTGATCGACGAGGCGCTCGAGGGCCCCCAACTCGACGTGGCTCCGCATCTGCCCGACCTGGGCGGCGAGCCGCGGGCCATCATCGTGGGAGCAGGGCCGTGCGGCATGTTCGCCGCCTGGGCGCTCGCGCTGCGGGGCATCCGCGCCGTAATGCTCGATCGGGGCGCCGACGTCCGCGGTCGCCGCCCCCACCTCGCTCGACTCAACCGCGAAGGCGTGCTGGACCCCGACAGCAACTACTGCTTCGGAGAAGGCGGAGCCGGCACCTACAGCGACGGCAAACTCTACACCCGGGCCACCAAGCGGGGCCCGGTGCGGACCGTGCTCGACCTGCTCGTCGACTGTGGCGCGCCGCCATCGATCCGCATCGATGCCCGGCCCCATATCGGGACCAACCGGCTGCCGCGGGTCGTCGCGGCGTTGCGCGAGCGCCTCGTCGCGGCTGGCGTGATCGTGCGCTACGAGACCCGGGTCGACGATCTGCTGCTCGACGGGCGGCGGGTCCTCGGCGTCCGTCTCGCCGATGGCGAACGGGTTCGAGCCCCGGCGACCATCCTGGCCACCGGGCACTCCGCCCGCGACATCTACCGCATGCTGGTGGGCCATCGGGTGCACGTGCAGGCGAAGCCCTTCGCGCTCGGCGTGCGCATCGAGCACCCCCAGCCGATCATCGACCGCATCCAATACGGTGAATGTGCCGGGCACCCCAACCTGGGGGCTGCACCGTACGCGCTCAAGCGCACCACGAACGGCATCGGCGTATGGAGCTTCTGCATGTGTCCCGGCGGCTTCATCGTCGCCGCGGCCACCGAAGACGGCGCCGTCGTCGTCAACGGCATGAGCCCGTCCAAGCGCAACTCGCGCTATGCCAACTCGGGCATGGTGGTCGGCGTCGGCCCGCAGACTTTCGGCGACGACCCCCTCGCCGGCGTGCGCTACCAGGCCTCCGTCGAGCAGGCCGCCTTCCGCGCCGGGGGAGGGCGCTTTCGAGCACCGGCCCAGCGCATCGACGACTACCTCGCCGGGCGGGTGTCCACGACGCTGCCCGAGTGCAGCTATCGCCCCGGGTTGAACGCGGTCGACCTCGCCGACGTGCTGCCGCCGCGGATCGACCAGCCGCTGCGAGACGCGCTGCAGAGCTTCGAACGGCGGAACATGCGCGGCTACATCACCCGCGAGGCGGTGATGGTCGGGGTCGAGTCCCGCAGCAGCGCGCCGATCCGCGTCGTGCGCGAGCGCGAGACGCTGCAGAGCACCAGCCACGAGGGGCTCTTTCCCGGCGGTGAGGGCGCGGGCTATGCGGGCGGGATCGTGTCGGCTGCGCTCGACGGATTGCGGTTGGCGGACGCGGTCGCCCGTCGGCTGGGCGTCAGCGACGATCCGAAAAAAATCGAGAAGCGGGTTGACCCGCGCCGATCCGATCTGTAGAACGGGTCTTCGCGGCGCAGGGAAATCCCGGCAGCGTCGCAGGGCCAACACCAAGCGTCATGCGCTTCTTGCTTTCGGCAGGTGGTGCTGCGCTCGGTGAGGCCGGTTCCTTGAAAAGCGGATTGAGCAGGCACCGCGAAAGCGGACGCCCTGAACGTCAATACAAGACCACGCGTGTGACCTTTCACGTGTGGCACCAAGATCAACTGGAGAGTTTGATCCTGGCT
>JAUHXC010000075.1 GCA_030427205.1 bacterium
GCGGCGGCGGTGCGCACACCTGCGCGGCCTTGCCCGCTGCCATCGCCGGTGCCATGATGTCGCTGTCTTCACTTGGTGAGAGGGCACTCACACTGTGTTTCTGCGCGCCCTGCCATGGCTGATGTTGCCCCTGCTCACGCTCGCGGGCTGCGCGCGCGAGTGCCCCAACCCCGACGGCACGACCAGCCCGCTCGACAGCCGGCACCACTGCTTCTTGTGCGGCAACGCCTGCAACATCTGGGGCGTCGCCGACGCGCACCAGCGCTGTACGTACCCGGACGAGGACCGCGAGACCTTGTGCGGGCTCGAGCCCGGGTGGAGCTGCGCGCCGGGCTATTTCGACCTCGACGACCTCGACGGCTGCGAGTGCTTCGGGCTCGACGCCGAGAGCTGCCAGCCCTGTGGGGTCGAAGACCTGCCGAATACCGGCCTCGACGAGGACTGCGACCTGCGAATCGACGAGGTCGCCCGCGACTCGCAGTACGGCCGCCGGCCCAACGGCCCGCTCGGCGCGGTGCCCGACGACGAGCTGCTCTACGGGCACGAGCGCTTGGAGGGGCCGCCGCTCAGCCGGGCGGCGTGCGGCGCGGCGGGCGTGGCCTGCGCGCTGCCGGCCGGCGGCGGAGACGTGCGCTGCGTGCCGTTCGAGGGCCACTCGACCTGCGAGCCGGTACCCGCCGCGCCGGTCGCCCAAGCGCTCGGCGGGGCGCGCATCGCCGCGATCGTGCAGCCGCTGACCGGCGCCGAGGCGGACTGCGCCGACGGCCTCGACGATGACGGCAACGGCGTGATCGACGACGGCCCGACCTGCCAGACCCTGGTGCCCTCGGTCTCGGCGCCCGAGTGCCACGGGCGCACCGGCGAAGAGGATTGCCCGCCGGCCTACGTGCCGCTCGACCCGGAGCACGTGCGCCTGCGCGGCTCGGAGAAGCCGCTGGTGGCCCGCATGCATTACGACGTGCTGATCGACAAGGCCGAGGCCACCCGGCGGCAGGTGCGGCGCTTCCTCGAGGTGACCGGCCGCTGCGATCGGCCCGAAGACGAGCGCCACCCGCTGTGCGGCTCGACGGCTGATCCGGACCTGCCGGCGGGCGGGCTGGATTGGTGCGTGGCGTACGATTACTGCCAGTGGGCCGGCAAGCGGCTGCCCACCGAGCTGGAGTGGCTGCGGGCCTTCGGCGGCACCACCGGCGGGGTCGAGGGCGAGGGGTGTGCCGACGGGGCCAATACCGCCGAGTGCGGCGCGACCGGGCCGCGGCCGGTGGGCCAGAGCGGCGGGCACGCGACGAAGGGTATCGACGGCGAGTCGGTGATCACCGACGCGATCGGCAACGTGGCCGAGTGGGTCTTCGACGCGAAGCTCGCGCCGTGCGAGGCGCCGTGGGCCGACTGCAGCAGGGCCGCACATTTTGCGGTGGATATGCCCGATGACCCGGTGCTGCACGCGCCGGCGGATGATCTGCGCCGGCCGCGCATCGTGCGCGGCGGCGGCTGGGCCAGCGAGTTCGGCGCGGCCTCGGTGGAGCGGCGGCAGTTCGCGGCGCCGGGGGTCGAGGTGGCCCATTACGGCGTGCGCTGCGCCCAGACGTTCCGCCCGATGCGCGAGTCGCTGCCGGACGTGAAGCCGATCGAGCAGGTGCCGTACGATCGCGACGCGGTCGCCGATGTCTACGCGAAGTGCGACCCGATGCCGGCCACCGCCCGGCTGGCGCGGCGCACGCTGCCCCTTCGGCTGAGCCGGGCGGTGCGAGCGTGCTTGCCCGGCGAGGTGCCGCCCGAGGTCAGCGAGGCGGTGGTGCAGGGCCTGATCGGCGCGACGCCGCTGCTGTTGAGCGTGACCGACGAGGGCCCCGGCGCGGCCACGATGGCCGTCGAGACGGGGCTGGTACCCGGCGCCGAGGCGTTCTGGCTCGTCGATCGGCCGCCGACGTTGACCCTGATCCCCGAGGGCTGCACCCCGTTCGGCTGCACGTTCGAGCGCTCCATGCCCGGGGCCGTGACGCTGCCGCTGCGGCGCGACAATATGACCGCGCTGCCGCTGTCGGGCATGCGCCCGATCTTCGGGGCCATGCCGACCTGCCTGCCGCCGACGCCGTTCGGCGAGACCGCCTGGCGCCTCGACCTCGTCCTGCCCGCGCCGCTTGTCTCGGCCGTGCTCGACGACGCCGCCGCAGCGAGCGCAGCTTGCGCCCACCTGACCTGCACCGACCCCGACGTGTCCGCGGCGCGCTGTGCGACCGACTGCCCCGGCTGGCACCTGCCCGTGCACGTACAGATGCAGCGGCTCACCGTGCCCTGAAGCGCCCGAATCGGGCGCGCCCGGACACCCCCCGCCGCTCGTCCCCTAGTCTGCTCGGTGATCGAACTTCAGACCCGAGCGCGCCTCATCCCGCTGCTCATGACGCTGCTGCCGCTCGGCTGCGCCAGCGACATGAACGACATGATGGACGGCATGAGCGGCCAACGACCCGACCGGGGCTTCGTCGAGCCGATGGACCTGGGCCTCGTCGACGTCGGCCCCGACGCGGCGCCCGCCCCGCCCGACGCCGGACCCGACCTCGACCCGCGCCAGCGCCCGCCCGAGCCGGGGCCACCGCTGACGCTCTATGACCTTGCGCTGCGCGGCACCTACCAGAGCTACCACCTTCACGACGGCGCTGCGCCGCCAAACAACGACTTCGAGCACCCCGAGTTTCCGATCCAGCTCGGCACGCAGGGCGCCCGCGCGCTGCACTTCAACCTCGCCTTCAACACCAGCAAGGTCTTCGAGGTCTACAATCACGGCCTCGCCGACTTCGCCAGCCGCTGCCTCGGCTCCATCCGCGACTGCTTCAGGCCCATCGGTGAGTGGTCCCGGGCGAACCCCGGTCACGCGCCGATCATCGTCGCGCTCGACGACCCGATCACCGTCGATAACGGCGGCTTCGACGGCACGCTCGACTTCCTGCAGCACGTGATCACCGGCGACCCGGATCCCAGGGTGCCCGTCCCCGGTATGTTCACCCGCGAGCAGGTCTTCACCCCCGACGACCTGCGCGCCCTGAACCCCGGCCTCACCCTGCGCGAGATCGTCACCCGGGGCCTCTGGCCGCCGCTCGACGCCATGCGCGGGCGCTTCATCTTCGTGATCCTCGAGCCCATGGCCCGGCAGAGCCTGCGCGATCTGGCCTGGGGCCTCGACGAAGAGCCCGAGGTGCTGTTCTGGCCCTACGTCGACGGCACGAGCGACGAAGAACTCGCCGCCGACGACGCCGCCTTCGCCTTCTTGCCTCCGCTCGAAGACGAGGCCGCCGCCGCCCGCGCCGAGCAGGTCGTCGACCAGGGCTTCATCACCTGGACCGAGGCCCACGACGCGGAGACCTACGCCCGGGCCAGCGCGGCGGGGGTGCACGTGATCGTCAGCAAGTTCCCCGACGCGCTGTTTCCTGCGCCCGGGTCGGACGAGTGGCCGGTGAGCTGCAACCCGCGCACGGCGCCCGAAGGCTGCCGCCCGCGGCAGATCGAGAACCGGGTGCCATGAGGCGCCCGAGCTGCCTGCGGCTATTGCTCGGTGGGTTATCGCTGGCCGCGCTGCTGCTCGCCGATCAGCCCGCGTGGGCCTACGAATACAGCCACTGCCTGGGCCACGCCCGCCATTGGGCCGCCAACCCGACGCTGGAGATCGACACCTGCACCGTCGTCGGCGAGAGGCTGCTGGCGACCCGCGGCATGATCGACGCGTGGAACAGCATCGGCGGCACCGACATCCGCATCCGCGCCGAGGAGCGCGGGACCTGCGGCGCGCGGGTGGGCGACCGGGTCAATACGCTGTCGTTCGTGCCGGGGCATGTCATCGACGGCGCCGCCGGGGTGACGCTGCGGATCTATGGTTCGCGCTGCGAGCCGTACCTGCCGTACCCGCTGGCCAGCTCGCAGATCGTCGAGGCGGATGTCTTCATCAACGGCGATACGCCCCTGCCGGTGGGTGAAGTGCCAGGGCGCTGCCCCGACGATCCGGCCGACGCGTGGCTTCCCTGGCTGCGCCAGCCGTGCTGTGACTGGCACCAAGGCACCGTGCGGGCGACGCTGCTGCACGAGCTGGGGCACTTTCTCGGCCTGGACCACGAGGACGGCGCCAACGCGCTCATGATGAGCCGCCGCGGCGAGGGGCGCTACTGCAGCGCGCGCCCGTGGGGGCTGATGCCCGACGACATCGCTGGCGTGCGGCGGCTATACGGCCGCAGTGGCCCGCATGTGCGCGAGTTCAGCGCCACCGGCTTGCGCTGGGTCTGGCCCGATCGCCTGCACCCCGTCGGTGTCAGGATGCGCGATCGGGTTCTGGGCGGCGCCCCGCCCGCGCTGCGCGAGCGGCTGCGCGCTGAGCCCTATCCGGACGAAGAGGAGTTGGAGCGGGCCGGCTGCGCGGGCGACGTCGTGCCGGTGCAGGCGGGCATCGCCAACCGCGGCACGCTCGGCGGCAGCTATCGGCTGTGGTGGTTCGCCTCGATCGACGACGTCCTCTCGTGGCAGGATCCGATCCTGAGCGTGAGCCCGTGGTACGGGGCGAGCCGGGAGACGATGAACGTGCTGCGCCAGACGGTGACGATCAGCCCCTGGCTGCAGCCGGGCCAGCCCTATCGGCTGATGTACCTGATCGAGCCCCACTGGGGCTGGGGCGCCGAGCGGCGGCAGGGGGACAATACGGGCATCCTGCCCGGCACGCTGACCCGCCGCCCGCACGACGCGTGTCACTAGGAGGCCGTATGAGAGCATTGAGCTTGATCATCGCGCTGCTGCTGCTCGCCTGCGAGTCGAACGAGCCCGAGCCGGGGCGCCGGCTCGCCCACGACCACGGGGCCATGGTGATGAACCACACCGGCTTCGTTGACTTCGTCTTCGCCGCAGCCCGCGACGAGCGGGTGCCGCTGCGTGGCGGCTCGGAGTGGATGTTCGTGCACCCGCGCGAGCCGAGCGAGGCGCCCTATCGCGAGTTCGTGATCCTCTTCGGGGCGGCCGAGAGCCAAGTGGCGACGCTGACGCCCCTGCCTCCTGGGATGCCCTTCGAACTGCGCGTTCGGGCCCGCGCCGAGGTGCCGTTGGACCAGCGCACGCTCTTCACCGCCGACGTCGACCCGGGGCGGATCCACTACGTCCGCCACGGGACGGTGATCGGCGACGACGGCGAGCCCGAGAGCGGGCGGGTCCGGCTGATCGAGGGCGCCATCGAGTGGGACGTCTTCGCCGCCGATCTGGCCACCGGCGCCACCTGGGGCCGCTTCTCGGGCACCCTCTACGCCGACGACGGCGGCGAGGGCCCCTACACCGTCAGCGGCGAGATCGCGGCGGACGCGCTCTCGCTCGACTGCCGCTGGGTCGTGCCCTCGGTCATCGACCCCTCGAAGAGCGCCACGAGCCGGGACCCCCAGGGCCGCGACGATCTCTGCAACCCAGCCTGGGAGGCGATCCAGGCCACGCCGGCGCACCCCGACGCGCCGCCGGTGCCGCCGTTCGCCGAGGAGTTCGGCAACCTGCCGCCGCGCTGGCCAGGGCTCGATCGGGACCTGTAGGCCGCGCGACGCCCGACCGCGCCGCGCCTTGGCCGCTCAGCCGCTGACTGTGGCCGGCAGGCGAGCGATGGACGCCCGGATCAGCCACAGCCAGGGCGCGCCGCGCATGAACACGTCGGCGCCGCCTATTCCGCACGACGCGTGTCACTAGGAGGCCGTATGAGAGCATTGAGCTTGATCATCGCGCTGCTGCTGCTCGCCTGCGAGTCGAGCGAGCCCGAGCCGGGGCGCCGGCTCAGCCATCGCAATGGCGCCATGGTGATGAACCACACCGGCTTCGCCGACTTCGACATCGTCGCGGCCCACATCGAGCGGCTGCCGCTGCGCGGCGGCTCGGAGTGGATGTTCGTGCACCCGCGCGAGCCGAGCGCGGCGCCCTATCGCGAGTTCGTGATCCTCTTCGGGGCGGCCCCGGGCGAGGCGGCGACGCTGACGCCCCTGCCTCCTGGGATGCCCTTCGAACTGCGCGTTCGAGCCCGCCCCGAGGTGCCGTTGGACCAGCGCACGCTCTTCACCGCCGACGTCGAGCCGGGGCGGATCCACTACGTCCGCCACGGGACGGTGAGCGGCGACGACGGCGAGCCCGAGAGCGGGCGGGTCCGGCTGATCGAGGGCACCATCGAGTGGGACGTCTTCGCCGCCGATCTGGCCACCGGCGCCACCTGGGGCCGCTTCTCGGGCACCCTCTACGCCGACGACGGCGGCGAGGGCCCCTACACCGTCAGCGGTGAGATCGCGGCGGACGCGCTCTCGCTCGACTGCCGCTGGGTCGTGCCCTCGGTCATCGACCCCTCGAAGAGCGTCACGAGCCGGGACCCCCAGGGCCGCGACGATCTCTGCAACCCAGCCTGGGAGGCGATCCAGGCCACGCCGGCGCACCCCGACGCGCCGCCGGTGCCGCCGTTCGCCGAGGAGTTCGGCAACCTGCCACCGCGCTGGCCGGGGCTCGATCGGGATCTATAGACATCCGAAGCAAGACGTCAGCGCCTCGGCCGCTCAGCCGATCCTGGCCCGCAGGCGGGCGATGAGCGCCCAGATCAGCCACAGCCAGGGCGCGCCGTGCATGAGCACGTCGAACCAGTCGGCGCCGCCCATGCCTTCGGCGCCGCCGGCGATCCAGCGCAGCTTGCCGACGATGTGCGGCTCGGGCTGAAACGGCGCGAGGCCCAGGGTCAGCGAGGCGGCGAGCGGCAGCAGCAGGCCGGGTACGGGTTTGCCGCCGCCGGGGCCCTGCACCGCGTGCCCGGCGGCGCGCCAGGCCATCGTGCCGCCTTTGACGTTGACCGCCTCGAAGCCTTGCGCGGCGAATTGACTCGCGGCCCGGGCCGAGCGAGCGCCCGAGCGGCAGATGAACCACACCGGGCGCTCGCGGTCGAGCGCCTGCATGTCGGTCTCACCGAGCAGCTGCGCGCCGGGCACGTGGCCGCCGCGGAACTCTCCGGGGGTGCGCACGTCGACGAGCTGAGCCGGCGGGTCGGCCTGCAGGGCGGCGTGCAGCTCGGCGACGCTGGCGGTGCGAACGGGTCTGGTCGATTCGGGCATCGAAGGCTCCACGCCATCTCCCGGCGCAAGGCGCGCAGACTACCGGCCACATCGGCGACGCACCACCTGCAATCGTTTTACATCCTCCGTCCGCCGCTCTTGATAGGGTCGGCGGGTCCGAGCTCTCGTACGTCGCCCGTTCGCTGTCCGTGAGGTGCATCATGTCCGAGCCTGTCATCGATCGCCGCCGCTTCCTCGGCGCCCTCGGCCTCGCCGGGGCGAGCGCCGCGTGCGCCGGGGCCGGCGGCACCCCCGAGCCCGACCCCGAGCGGGCGCCGACCCCGCCGGAGATCGAGGGGCCGTTCTATCCGGTGCAGGCCCAGAAGGACCGCGACTTCGACCTGACCCGGGTCGAGGGCCTCGACGGCGTCGCCCGCGGCGAGCAGGTCTGGGTCGGCGGGCGGGTGATCGATCAGCACGGGGCGCCCGTCGAGGACGCGGTGGTTGATCTGTGGCAGGCCAACGCCGCCGGGCGCTATCGCCACCCCGAGGATCCCAGCCGGGCGCCGCTCGATGAGCATTTTCAGGGCTGGGCCATCGTGCGCTCGGGGGCCGACGGCGCGTTTCGCTTCAAGACCGTCGTGCCCGGGGCCTACCCCGCCGCCGCCGGCTGGGATCGCCCGCCGCACATCCACTTCAAGGTCTCCAAGCGCGGCTTCGTCGAGCTGGTGACCCAGATGTACTTCCCCGATCAGCCGCTCAACGACATCGACCGGCTGCTCCTGCGCAAGACCCCCGCCGAGCGCACCGCGATGATCGCCCGCCGGGCCGAGCCGGGCGCCGACGGGCTGCCGCTGCTCGACTATGTGATCGTGCTCGAGCGGGTCTGATCGCCCGGCTGGCGTCGGGCGTCGATCGGGCCGATGATGGGGCCCTGCGCGGGAGGTGCCATGCGTCCGTCGTTCGTGATCATGCTCGCCATCGGCCTGGGGCTCATGTTCCTCTTCTGGTGGAAGTCATGGGAGGTCGAAGACGAGAAGGTCGCCGCCGAGGCGCTGGTGGTCGGCTGCGCGAAGGGCACCGCGACCTGCCCCGAGCACCTGCCGATCTGCCTGAAGGGCTTCGGCGCGACGGATGGCATCTGCTCGGATGAGTGCGCCGCCGACAGCCAATGCCCCGCGAACTGGTGCTGCCCCCTGCCCGAAGAGGGCATGACCCGGCGGCTGTGCGCGCCGCGTCAGCTCTGCGTGCGCATGCCGCGGCGATGAGGCCCCGAATCGGCGGGCGGCCACGGCGGCTTCGACGCTCTGCGTCATCGCGGGGCATGCGGGGCTTGCCCGGGGCGGGGCGACGCGTTACACAACCGACAACCCAGCAGCCCACGAGGGGATGACCATGGCCAAGCACCGCTCGGTGGCCGACATGTTCCGCGATCGGGTCAAGACGACCCCCGACCTGGACGCCTTCTACTCGCCGACCGGCGGAGGCGGCTGGAAGACCTGGTCGTGGAAGACCGTCGGCGAGCGGGTCGAGCTGATCGCCGCCGGGCTGCGCGACCTCGGCCTCGAAGACGGCGATCGGGTGGCGATTCTCTGCGGCACGCGGGTCGAGTGGCTGTTCATCGACATCGCCATCAACTGCGCCGGCGCGGCCACGACGACGATCTACCCGTCGACGACCCCCGAAGACGTGCAGTACATCACCGCCGACTCGGGCTCGAAGATCGTCTTCGCCGAGAACGACGGGCAGGTCGAGAAGCTCGTCGCCCACAAGGCCGACCTGCCGGCGGTGACCCGCGTCGTCAACATGGACGGCCCCGGCGGTCACGACGGCTGGGTGCTGTCGATGGCCGAGTTCGAAGAGAAGGGCAAGGCGCGCCGCAGCGCAGAGCCCGATGAGTACGACGCCGTCATCGACCGCATCACCCCGCAAGACCTGGCGACGCTGATCTACACCTCGGGCACCACCGGCAAGCCCAAGGGCGTCGAGCTGATCCACGACTGCTGGCTCTACATCGGCGAGTCGCTCGTCGACATGGGCATCCTGACGACCGACGACAAGCAGTACCTCTGGCTGCCGCTGTCGCACTCGTTCGGCAAGATGCTCGAGGTCGTCGACATCGCGGTGGGCATGCCGACCGCCGTCGACGGCGACCTGACGAAGATCATCGACAACCTCGCCTCGGTGCGGCCGACCTTCATGGCCGCTGCCCCGCGCATCTTCGAGAAGGTCTACAACAAGGTCATCCAGGGCGCGAAGGACGGCGGCGGGCTCAAGTTCGCCATCTTCAAGTGGGCGGTGAGCGTCGGCAAGGCGGCGAGCAAGGAGATGCAGGCCGGCCGCGAGCCGAGCGGGCTGCTCGGCATCAAGTACGCCATCGCCGACAAGCTCGTCTTCAGCAAGCTGCGCGAGAAGTTCGGCGGCCGCATCCGCTTCTTCATCTCGGGCAGCGCGCCGCTCAACCGCGACATCGCCGAGTTCTTCCACGCCTGCGGGCTCTTGATCCTCGAAGGCTACGGCCTCACCGAGAGCTCGGCGGCGACCTTCGTCAACCGGCCCGACCAGAACAAGTTCGGCACGGTGGGCATCCCGCTGCCGGGCACCGAGGTGCGCATCGCCGACGACGGCGAGATCCTCATCAAGGGCCGCGGCATCATGCGCGGCTACTACAACCTCGACGCGCAGACCGCCGAGACGCTGGTCGACGGCTGGCTGCACACCGGCGACATCGGTGAGATCGACCCCGACGGCCACCTGCGCATCACCGACCGCAAGAAGAACCTGATCAAGACCTCGGGCGGCAAGTACGTCGCGCCGCAGGCGCTCGAGGGCCAGTTCAAGGCCATCTGCCCCTACGTCAGCCAGATCGTGGTGCACGGCGACAAGCGCAACTACTGCTCGGCGCTGATCACCCTCGACGAAGAGTCCATCGTCAAGTGGGCCGCCGAGAACGGGGTGGCGGGCGACTACGCGGCCATCGCCGAGAGCCCCAAGACCAAGGCGATGATCCAGGGGCACATCGACACGCTCAACAGCGAGCTGGCGCGCTTCGAGACCATCAAGAAGTTCGCCCTGCTGCCCGAGGACTTCACCATCGAGAGCGGGCTTCTGACCCCCAGCCTCAAGGTCAAGCGCAAGGCGGTCGAGAAGCACTACATGGCGCTGCTCGACAGCTTCTACGGCGACGCCATGGCCGATCTCTGACCAGCGGTGTTCCGGTGAACGTCGAGTATCGCGATCGTTTCCTCGAGAGCTTCGACGGCACCCGCATCGCCTATCGGGTCTTCGGCGAAGGGCCGCGTACGCTCGTCATCTGCAACGGCTACGGCGGCAGCTTCGGCAGCTGGAACGCCATCGCGCCCTACCTCGCGCCGCACGTCACCGCGCTCGTGTGGGACTATCGTGGCCAGCATCGCAGCGACGTGCCCGGGCCCGAGGCGCTGACCATCGCCCATCAGGTCGCCGACCTGCAGGCCCTGCTCGCCGAAGAAGGCATCGAGCGCTTCACGCTGTGCGGCTGGAGCGTCGGGGTGCAGGTGGCCCTCGCCGCGTGGCGCGCCGACCCGCACCCCGTCGACGGCTTGATCCTGCTCAACGGGGCCCACGAGCGCATCTTGCAGCACGTCGTCGGCGGCCGCCTCGGCCGGCTGGCGCGCCCGAGCATGCGCGCCGCCGAGCGCTGGCTGCCGCGCATCGCGCCGGGTCTGCGGCCCATCGCGCGTCGCGTGATCCGCAGCCGCCGCCTGTTGCCCGCGCTCGACCGCATCGGCGCGGTGCGCAACCGGCCCGCCGACCTGCCCGAGGCCATGGAGCAGTTCATCGACCTCGACCTCGGCACCTTCTGCCGCATGGTGCAGCTCGCCGACGAGCAGACCACCGAGGCCTGGCTGCACGAGGTCGACATCCCCACGCTGGTGATCGCCAGCGCCAAGGACGCGCTGACCCCGCCGTCGGTCATGCGTCGGGCCTACGCCCGCATCCCGCGGGCCTGGTACCACGAGTTCCCCGAGGGCACCCACTACACCGTATTGGAGTATCCCGCCGACGTCGCCGAGCTGATGCTCGAGCACTTCGCCCGGCTCGGATGACGGCGCGGCTGCCGCCGTTCGACGCGTCGGCTCTTCGGGAGACATGACCCCGACCGACCCCCTCATCGGCGCGATCATCGACGGCCGCTTTCGGGTCGAGGTCTGCATCGGACTCGGCGGGATGGGGGCGGTCTATCGCGCCCGCCAGCTGGGGGCCGACCGCGACGTGGCGCTCAAGATCCTGCGGCACGATCGGGCGCGCGCCGACGAGGCCGTACGCCGCTTCGCGACCGAGGCCCGGGTCATCGCCCGCCTGCGTCATCCGCACACGGTCGTGCTCATCGATCACGGCCGCCTGGGCGACGACTTGTACCTCGTCATGGAGCTGGTCGACGGCGAGACCCTGTCGGCTCGCATGGCGCGCGCGCCGATGCAGGCCCCCGTCGGGCTCGAGCTGCTGGCTCAGGTCGCCGACGCGCTGACCGAGGCCCACGGGCTGGGCATCGTGCACCGCGACCTCAAGCCGGGCAACATCGTGATCGAGCGCGTCGGTGACCGCGACGTGGCGCGCATCCTCGACTTCGGGGTGGCCAAGGTCATCGACGACGAGGCGATGACCCTCACCGGCACGGTCATCGGTACGCCGGCGTATATGGCCCCCGAGCAGGCGCGCGGCCTCGACATCGGGCCGGCGGCAGACATCTACGCGCTGGGCGTGATGACCTACGAGATGCTGACCGGGTGTCGGCCGTTCTCGGCCGGCAATACCTTCGCCTTGCTGCTGCAGCACGTCGAGCGTCCGCCGCCGCCGCTGGCGCCGCAGCTGCCCGAAGGGCCGGGCTGGTCGGCCCTCGCCGAGCTGGTCATGTCGATGCTGGCCAAGGATCCCGCCGCGCGGCCGTCCGGCGCCGCGCGGGTGCGGGACGCGCTGCGGGCGTGCGCCGTTTCGGTCTCGGTCGGCGCAGCCATGCCCCGGCGGGACGGGCCCCCGAGCCCGGTTGGGCGTCCACGAGATCCGCATGGTCCGTCCACCCCGCTGGCGAGCGACAGCACCCTCGACGCGTCGACCCGCTCGGGGATCCAGCCGTCCACGGCCGAGGCGCCGGTGCTCGAGGCCGCCGCCGCGCGACGGTGGCCGATCCCGGCGCTGGTCGCGTTCGCTGTCGCGCTGGGCGCGCTCTGGATCGGCGGACCCTATCCGTCGGTGCCGGCCAGCGACTCCCAGCGGGCGTCGCGTCCCTGGCCTCGGCCCTTGCAGCCCGCGCTGATCGAGCACTTCACCGCGACCGGCATACCGCACGCCGTCGGCATGGCCGAAAAGATCGCCGCGCGTCTCGATCGGCTGCTGGCGTTGGCCGACGAGGCGCGGGCGGACATCGCGACGCGGGCCGACCAGGCCACGCCCCAGATCCAGGACGCGTTGCGCTGCCTCGACCGGGCCGAGTCGCGGGCGTTCGACCGCATCCGCACGCTGCTCGCCCGCCCGGCCATCGACATCGTCGACGCCTTGCCCGACGCATCGACCCCCGAACTCTCGGCCCGTGAGGTCGAGAGCTGCCGGCTGTCGGATGCGAGCGCAGAGGGCCACGACGCGTCGGCGATGCTGAACCGGCTCGAGCGGGCAGGGGGGCGCTGCCTCCAGATGGCCTTCACGGGCCGGGAGGCGCCCACGCGGCGCTGCCTAGACGCGCTCGTCGAGGACGCCGAGGCCGAGGGCGCGCCGGTGACCGCCTTCGCCGCGCAGACCGAGCGCATGATCCGGCTCGGACAGGGCGGCCTGGCGTCGATGCCCGTCGCCGAGTTCGAACAGAGGGCGCGGGCGGCCGCGCAGCACGGCCTCGCCCGACTGGCGTTTCGCATCTGGCTGTACCTCTCGTCGACCGACGGCGGCACCCAGGCGCACTTGCAGGCGGCCGCGGCGCTCTCCCCGAAGCTGGCCGACGCGCCGAGGCAGTTCATCAAGCTCACCCACGCGCGCTTTCAGCTCGCCCGTCGACAGGGGCGCTACGAGGCGGCGGCGGCCCTGGCCCACGCGAGCTGGGAGAGTACGATGCACGCCGAGTCGCCCGCGCCGGTGAGCTGGCGCCGGTTTCAATACGCCACGGCCCTGGCGGACGCCGGCCGCTACGGGGAGGCGCTGGCCGAGAGCCGAGCGGCGTGGATGCTCAATCGCCAGCGGTGGGGCCCGACGCACCCCGAGCAGACCTATGTCGGCCGCTGGCTGGCCGATGCGCTCGTCTCCCATGGCGATCCGGCCGAGGCGGTCGCCATGGCGACGGAGGCGGTCGGGCTGCTCGAGCGTCTGCCCATCCGTCAGGCCATCCAGCGGCTCGTGCTCGTGCGAGCCTTGCTGGCCACTCGACAGCCGGACGCGGTCGCCGAGCACCTGGCGGCGGTGGAGGCGATCGCGCTCGGCGAACCGTATCTCGGCGTGCAACGGGTCGCGCGCGCCTGGTTGGCGCTGTCCCGCGGCATGCCCGCGAGGGCCCGGGCGCTGCTGAAGGATCACGCCGACGTCCAGCCGGGTCGGCGCTGCTTGATCCACGAGGCGCTCGACGCGGGCCCCGGCGAGATGGAGCCGCTGCTGAGGCAGGCTTCGGTGCTGTTCGCGCCGAGCTGGTTCGGTCGAGCGGTGGACGCCCGGGGGCAGTGCCCCGCCGGCGCTCGACCGTGCCAACCGCGGTGTATCGATGGGCCGCCGTGCCCAGCCGCCGTCTGTGTGCCGCGCCTGCAGCCGGGGCCTCGCTGACCTCTGCGCTCTCCCGCGCGGGCGGGCGCCGGCGTCGGTCGGGTCGGGGGATGCCACCGACCGGCGTTGCGGGCATACTCGTGCCCGAGGGATCGGCCCACGCGGCCGGACGGGAGAGAGCAGATGAGCACCGAGCACGGCTTGGAGACCCAGTCGGGCATGGGGCGCGCGGTCACCTCGGCCGCCGCGCCGGCCGGGCTGCTGCACGTGGTGTTTCCACCGTCGTGCTCGACGGTGATCACGCTCGGCCGCGCGTCGGTGACCCTCGGCCGGCTGGCCGCCCCGGGCATACGGGCCATAGCCCACCGAACGGTCTCGAGGCGGCACGCGGAGATCGGCTGGTCCGACGGCGCGCATCACGTCGTCGATCTCGGCAGCCGCAACGGCAGCGGGCTCGACGGGCGGCCCATCGACGGGCGCTGCCCGCTGGCCGACGGCGCCGTGCTGCGCCTCGGCGATACGCTGGCGGTCTACGAGCGGGGCACCGCCGAGCGGGATGGACCGACGATCGACCGCGCGGCCCTGCCGGGCAACGCCCGCCCGGTGTGTCGCCTGCGGCGCCTGCTGGCGCGGGCCGCGAGCGACCCGGCCCCGGCTCTGCTCATCGGAGAGACCGGCACGGGCAAGGAGTATCTCGCCCGCGAGATCCACCGACTCAGCGGTCGCTCGGGCCCCTTCCGCGCGGTCAACTGCGCGGCGTTGAGCCCCGCGCTCGTCGAGAGTCAGCTCTTCGGCCATCGACGGGGCGCCTTCACCGGGGCCCAGCGAGACGCGCCGGGCCTCTTTCGCGACGCGCACGAAGGCACGCTGCTGCTCGACGAGATCGGCGACCTGCCGCTCGAAGCGCAGCCGAAGCTGCTGCGGGTCTTGCAAGAAGCCGAGGTGCTGCCGGTCGGCGAGAGCCGCCCCGTACCGGTCGACGTGCGCATCGTCGCCGCGACCCTGCACCCGCTCGCCGAGCGGGTCGAGGCCGGGCTCTTTCGACGGGATCTCTACGCGCGCCTGGCGATGTGGGAGCTGGACGTACCGCCCCTGCGCGCCCGCCGCTGTGACGTCCTGTCGTGGTTCGAGCGCCTCGACGACACCTGGCGGGCGGCGCGACCGCAGCTCGATGACGGACCGATCGCGCTCGACGTCAACGCCGCCGAGCATCTCTTGTTGGCGCCGTGGCCCGAGAATCTGCGCGGGCTCGGTCGGGCCGTACACCGCCTCGCCGGTGCCCATGGCGGGCGTGTGCTCGACGGCCCGACCCTCGCCGCGGTCGTCGGCCCGCTGCCGCGCCCGGTCACGCCCCCTCCCGCCTCGCCGGCGGACTCGCCCCCCTCGGTGGCCGCCGCGCCGCGCGCCGCCCGGCCGAGCGCCGACGAGCTGAGCGCTGCCCTCGAGAGCCTGGGCAGTGTGCGGGCGGTGGCGCGTCACTATCAGCGCGAGCGCAAGCAGATCTACCGTTGGATGGACGCCTACGGCCTGCGCTGACGCGCCCCGAGACCTCGCCCGACCGTCGCCCGACGGTGGGCTGCGCCGCGCGACGAGCCTGACCGGTGGGACGCCATGACCCATGGGACGCCATGACCCATGGGGCATGTGTCGGATGCCACTGTGACATCGCCCGCGGGATGCGACCGCACCGCGTAGCGGCGCGGATTCTGGCCGCTCTCGGCCATGGCATGCCCCGTGCAACCGAGGGGGTACCAGTGGCTCGGGGGTAGGACCCGACCCGCTTCGGACATCACTCGACCGGCCGCCCGATTCGCGGAGATCCCATGAAGTCGCTCATCCATGACAAGCGGTGCAGGCACCGCCATGCCTTTCGCTCGGAGGCTGCACCATGACCGTCGCCATGCAGACCCACATCCGCGATATCGGCCCGCTCGCGAACAGAGCGGACGGGCCGATCGAGCGTGGCTTGCAGATCCTCACGGTGCTGTCGGCGGTCGGTTCGGCCTGGCAGGTCGCGGTGAAGGGCACGGCAGTCGATGCCTGGCTCGCGATACGCATCGGCTTCGATCCGGCCCCCGGCCTGTGCGTCGGCCTGCTGCTCGTCGCGGCGCTGCTCGCCGCTCGGCCGCGCCCATCCATCATGCGCGCCCTGTCGGCGTGGTTCGCGCTCGTCGCCGTCGCGACGACCGTCACCGGCGCGGCCTTCGCCCACGAGCTGACCGTGCCGGCGCACGCGGCGCGCATCTCGCTGCCGCTGGTCTGGGCGATGTGGCGGACGGCGCCCGGCGGTCGACGGTCGATCGACCCGCTCGCCCTCGCCCGGGTCGCCATCGCCATGACATTCGTCGCCCACGGCGCCGAGGCGCTGCTCGGGCACCCCGGCTTCGTGGCCTACATCGTCGGGGTGGGCCAGACGTGGCACCTGTGGCAGGTCGACGGCAGCCAGGCGCTGCAGGCGTTGGTGGTCATCGGTGTCATCGACGTCGTCGTCGGGCTCGCCATCTGCCTGTGGCCGTCGCGCGCGGTGCGCGGCGTCGCGGTCTACATGGCCGTCTGGGGCGCCGTCACCGCGCTGGCGCGCGTCCTGTACGCCGACCTCGGCGCGCTCTACGAGGTCTTCATCCGGTCGGCTCACTTCGGCCTGCCGCTCTTGATCGCCGTCCATTCGCCCGCGTTCACCCGCCGCGCGTCAGCGGGTCGCGCATCTCGTCGGTCGGTGGCTGCCCGCCCCGACCCCGTACCTTCCGTGGCTGTCAGCCACATCGATTGAGGAGTCATCATGTATCGCATCATCACACCCGTCTTCATGGGAACGCTGCTCGGCGCGGGTCTGCTCGCCGGTCTGCCGGCCGGCGCCCGAGCCGAGTGCGACCTCTCACGGGACGACAACCTGCTCGCTGAAGACGCCATCACACACTTCCGGGTGATCTTCGGCAAGAAGCCCGACCGCAAGGCGCTGGTGTCCTGGTCCACCGGCGACGACGCGGGGTCCCACATGCTGCACTACGGCACCGCGCCGGGCGACTACGACAACTCGGTACAAGCCATCTCGGGTGAGTACAAGGGTGATAAGGGGGACTTCTATCACCACGCTCAGCTCGTCGGGCTCGACGCCGACACCCGGTACTACTTCCGCATCGAGAGCAACGGTGCGCTGACCGATGAGATGAGCTTCACCACCGCGCCCGACCGGGACGATGACGAGGCGCGGTTCAAGCTGCTCGTCGGCGGTGACTCCCGCACCGACGACGACGTCGATGACTTCGGTGAGGAAGACGACTTCGCCGATGGCTCCAGTGCCGGCCGATGCTACGACCACGACCCCAGCACCGTCGAGATCGAGCCCGATCCGATCACCGGCCTCTACGGGCGGCGCTGTCGCCAGGAGATGAACGGGCTGATGGCCGACCTGTTCGCCGAGCACCCCGACATCGTGGCCCTGTCCCACGGCGGTGACTACATCATGACCGGCGGCAGCTGGAAGCAATGGTGCGCGTGGCTCGAAGACCATCAAGAGACGACCGTCGATGGCCGGCTGTTGCCGCTGCTCCCGACCCGCGGCAACCACGAGAGCCACGAGGGCATGTACACCGCCGTCTTCGGCGACCCGGACCTCGCAGATCTCAAGAGCGCCCCGCGGGATGTCGTCGTCTCTCGCTTCGGCGGCTTCGCCCTGGTGACGCTGGACAGCGAGGCCAGCATCAGCGCCGTCGCCGACACGCTCGAAGACGAGCTCGACGCGATGGCCGGCAACATGCCCCGCTGGCTGGCCGCGTCGTATCACGAGCCGGCCTTCCCGACGGCTAAGGGCCGCTCGGGCCGCGCCGACAAGATCCTGGACGAATGGGTGCCGCAATTCGAAGACGCCGGCTTCGACGTGGTCTTCGAGTCCGACGGGCACGCGTACAAGCGCTCCGAACCCCGCGCCTCGGGCGGGTCGGTCGAGCGCAGCCACGAGGACGGCGGGGTGTACTACATCGGGGAAGGCGGCCTCGGGGCGCCGATTCGGGAGTCGAACAGCAGGGGCTACCTCGAAAAGCACGGCAGCTTCCGCCATGTCATGATCGTGCGCATCCACCCCGAGCGCCTCGTCGTGAAGGTCAAGCGGGTCGACGATGACACGGTGGACGAGCTGCGCCTCACGCCCCGTCCGCGTTGACCCGACCTGGCCTCAGCGGCTCGCGTGCGGGCCGAAGCGGGCGGTGAAGCGCCGGATCAGGCCCACCCGCGGCGACAGCCAGCGGATGGGGCGCGGGTGGATCAGCCGCGCGCGGCCGCGCACGGTGGCGTCGACGATGGCGTCGGCCAGGCTCTCCGGCGAGACCGACGGGACCAGACGCTGCCACGGCGTATCGCCCCAGCCCGCCCGGGCCCCGGCCTCCAGCGGGCTCGCGATCGGGCCCGGATAGACCGTCAGCACCTGCACCCCGCGGTCGAGCCACTCGGCGCGGGCGATCTCCGAGGCCATCGCCAGACCGGCCTTCGCCGCGCCGTAGAGCGCCGCGCCTTTGAACGGCATCAAGCCGGCGACGCTGCAGATGTTGATCACCGCGCCCCGGCCCCGGTCGAGCATCGGCGCGCCGGCGAGCTGCATCAGCCGGATCGGCGCGCTCAGATCCAGGTCGATGATGCGCTCGGCCATCGGCCACGGCTGGGTCTCCAGCCGGCGCACGTCCATGACGCCCGCGCAGTTGACCAGCACGTCGATCGGGTGCTCGGCGCCCGCGGCGGCGAGGTGCTCGGGCAGGGCGCCGAAGTCGGTCAGGTCGACCCGATGCCACGCCGCGTCGAGCGGTGTCGCCACCCGCTCCAGCCCCTCGCGATCGATGTCCCACAGCGTCAGCCGCGCCCCGCGGGCGGCGAAAGAGCGGGCCAGCGCGGCGCCGATGGCCCCCGCGGCGCCCGTGATCAGCGCGTGTTCGAAGCGGCGCATCGGCTCAGCCCCACAGCGGGCGCGGCGTCTGCACGGCGGTGTCGAGGGCGAACCACAGCACGAGCCGCGGGCCGCTCGGCCGCTCGAGCATGGCCGGGCCGAGGTAGAGCCCCGGCTGGATCGCCCGCACCTCGTCGTGGATCGCGCGGATGAGGCCCGGGTTGACCGCCAGGTCGTAGTTGAGCCGGATGCACGGTCGACCGTCGAGCGCCGACGGCCCCAGCGTGGTCTCGAACGGGAAGAGCTGATGCCGCCCGCCGAGCTGCACCCGGTTGATGCCCCGCCCGCGGCCGGTGCCCATCGAGCGGAAGCTCTTGCCGCCCCATGGGAAGCGATCGGCCGCGGCGAGTCGTCGAATGACCGACGCTCGCCGACCGCGGTCGAGGCCGCGGATGGCCAGCATGCGACCCAGGGGCTGCCCGTCGAGCGGGCGCAGGTCGAAGGGCTCGACGGCGCTGGCGTAGAGGTCGGCGAGCTCGGCGGCCGAGAGCTGGGCCAGCTCGTCGAGGGAGGCGATGGGCGAGCGGCGGGGGGCGGCGGCGGTCATGGGGTCTCCTCTCGCCGACGAACGGCGCGCTGCGTCATCCTCGCCCGTGTGCGACTGAGTGGTCAACGGTCATGCCGTCGTCACCGACAACCGGCCCGGCTGCTCTCATGACCGACGGATCGATCGGAGGCCCCATGCCGTGCGCACCCACCCCTGACAGCCGGCCTACATGAAGCGCCCGCATCACACCGCCGTGCGCGTCCTGGCCCGCGCCGGCTACGGCGCCCGCGGGCTCATCTACCTGATCATCGGCGGGTTGACCGTCTACGCGTCGTTCTACGGCGGCGACGCGCCCGACTCGAAGGGCGCCGTCGCGACGCTGCTCGGCAACCGCTTCGGCGACCTCGTCGCGATCGCGCTGCTCGTGGGCCTGGCGGGCTACGTCACCTGGCGCTTCGTGCAGTCCGTATTCGATACGGACGACCACGGCCTCGACCCGAAGGGCCTCGCGATCCGCGGCGGCCTGCTCGCCAGCTGCGTCAGCTACGGGCTGCTCGCCGCGTGGACTTTCTCCCGCTGGCAGGGCGGCGGCGGCGGAGGAGGGGGCGAATCGTCGGTGGCGGACACCATCGCCGGCTTCATCGGCCACCGGGTCACCGCCGTCGTGCTCGCGATCACCTTCGCGATCGTGGCCTTCGCCCACATCAAGAAGGCGTGGCAGCGGGGCTATCGCGAACACTTCGACGCCGAGGGCCGCTCGAAGGCGTTCGTCGACCCCATCTCGCGCGTCGGGCTGACCGCCCGCGGCGCGGTGTTCGTGGTGCTCGCCGCGCTGCTCGGCTGGCGGGCCTACGCCGCCGGCGGTACCTCGGGCAAGCCGCCGGGCTTGCAGCAGGCGCTGACCACCCTGCGCGAGCTGCCCGCCGGCTCACTGCTGCTCGCGGCGATGGGCGCCGGCCTGATGTGCTTCGCCGCCTACTCGTTCATCGAGGCCCGCTATCGGCGGATCAACGTCGAGGACGCCTAGGAGGCTGTAGGGCATAGCCCGACACATCGCCCAGCACGGTCCCGTTCGCCGATTTCGGCGTCGTCAGGCGCTCGAAATACTTCGAGTATTTCTGCGGCCTTCCTCCTTGAACTCGGCGAACGGCCCCGCACCGGGCTCGGTCGTCTACGCCCTACAGCCTCCTAGCCCGATGCGCCGGCGACCCGCGCCGGCGCGCGGCCAGCCTCCAGCGTGAGCCCGGTCAGGCCGCGCAGCGTAGGTCTCGCTGCGCTCGGCCGAGAGCCGCGGCTCGCGCAGGCCCGCCTGCACCGCGTCGTAGCCGGTGACGACCCATTGCCCGAGGGCGTCGCTGAAGTGCACCGGGTGCTCGGCGCGCAGCCGGGCCAGCGCCCCGTAGGGATCGCGATAGCAGGCCGGATCGGCGCCGGCGAAGGGATCGAGCGTCGCCGCCCCGCTCACAGCGCCCGCTCCGCGGCGTCGTAGAACGCCCGCTCCATCGCGCCGGTATCGCCGTACTCGTCCCACTCGACGATCAGCCCGTCGCGCAGGGTCACCAGCGTCAGCAGGTCGTGGTCGAAGACCCGGCCGGTCGCCTTGACCCGGGCCACGTCCCGCGACTTGACCAGCACCCGGCTCTCGTCGACGGCGATGATGGTGTGCGGGATGTGATCGGTGAGGAAGACGGTGTCTTTGACGATCTCGAAGAAGTCGATGATCGCCATGCCGATGTACCGCCCGGCCCACGGCACGATCGTCGGGTCGCCGGGGAAGCGCCACACGCACTCGGGGTGCACCAGATCGCGCAAGCCGTCGTTATCGCCGAGCACATAGGCCACCAGGCCGCATTTGACGGTGTTCACCGCGCGGCGCAGCGCGGCCTCGCGCGCGCTCTGCGGTTCATCGATGGCGGTCTCGGTCATCGCGATGCCTCCAGGATGCCATCCCGCTCGAGGCGGGCGACGATGCGATGGATGACAGCGGCATCCACCGGTTTGTGGTGCAGGCCCTTCTCGGCGCGCACGGCGTCGGCCTCGGTCGTCTCGACGTCGAGCGGCAGGCCGTCGAAGTGCTCGAGGATGGTCTCGTCGCTGTCAGCGGGGATCTCGAGCAGGAACGGGTGCAGCGGGAAGAGCGGGTTGTCTTCGGGCAGCCCGGTGCGGACGCGATCGAACCATCGCTGCAAAGGCTCCGGCTGCATGGCATGCCCCCGGGCGCGCACGATCTCCATCAGCTCGGTCAGCCGGGTGCCGCGGCGGCCCGCCGACCAGTGGAAGGTATCGACATAGGTCAGCGGCATGTCGACGGTCGCCGCGATGCCTTCGGCCACGTCGTCGACGGTCACCAGGTCGAGCTCGGCGAGCGAGTCGGGGTAGTGCCCCAGCGCGACGCAGCCCTGGATGAGCCGACACAGGAAGTCATCGGCGTTGAGGTGCCCGCTCTGCGAGTGCCCGGTGATGACCCCCGGCCGATGCTTGCCCACCGGCACCCCGCGCGAGCCGAGCACCTCGACGCAGGCCTCGGCGACCCACTTGGTCTGGGCGTAGCCCGAGTAGTGGAAGTCGGGCTTGAGCAGGTGATCGATGCTCTGCACGTGACGCTGCTCGCGCCGCTGGGTCGCGTTGAAGACGGCGAGCGTCGAGACGAGGTGCAGCGTCTTGAGCTCGTCGCCGAGCGCGACGAGTTCGGTGATCGTGCGCAGCGGCGCGACGTTGATCGGGGCGAGGGCGGCGTAGGGCGCGACGAAGTTCACGTTGGCGGCGTTGTGCACCACCGTCGCCACCTCGTCGTGCAGGCGGGCCCATGTCTCGTCCGACAGGCCGAGCTGGGGGCGGGTGATGTCACCGGGCATGGCTTCGATGCGATCGTGCCACCCGGCATGCCATCCCGGGCCATCCTTCAGGGCGGCGATGACTCGATCCATGGCATGCATGGCATCTCGGGCCCGCACGAGGCACACGATGGGCCGATCGCTCTGGCGCACGATCTCGGCGAGCAGATAGCGCCCCAGAAAGCCGGTGCCGCCGGTCAGCAGGATCGAGCCGGGGCGGGTGCGCACCGGCGGCATGCGGTCGGGCAGCGCGCAGGCGATGGCCCGCACCGGCGTGCGCCAGGTGGTGACGTCGCCCGCCCCCTCGCGATCGCCTTCGAGCAGGGCCGCCGTCCGCTCGACCAGCGCGCGCAGGTCGCTGCCGTCGAAGAGCGCCGCGAACGGCGGCTCGATGCCGGTCAGCGCGCGCAGGCAGCGGGCGACGTGGGCCACCTGCAGCGAGTCGAGCCCCAGATCGGCCACCGCGGTCTCGTCGGACAGCGCCGCGAAGGCGCCGGCGTCGTCTTCGGCGAAGACCGCCCGGATCGCCGGCCGCAGCGCGTCGCGCAGCGCGGCCCTGCTCAGGCCGTCGAGGGCCAGCTCGCCGACCGCGCGCCCCTGCTTCTCCTGCGCGCGGCGGGCGGTGGTCGCAGCCCACGGATTCCAGGCGCCGCTCTCGGCCAGCGCCCGGCAGCGCTGCCGCGAGAGCTTGTTGCTGCCGGTGCGGGGCAGCGTGCCGGGGGGCACGAAGTAGAGCTGGCTGATGGTCAGGCCGTGGCGCCGGGCGATGGCGCGGCGCGCCGCGCGCAGGTTGCCGACGACATCCAGGCCCTCGCCGGCGCCGTCGAGCTCGATCGCGAGCCCCAAGGCTTCGAGGCCGTCGGCGAGCACCGTGAACGCGGCGCAGCGCTGCTCCGCCAGCCCGAGCGCCCGCTGCACCGTCTCTTCGAGGTCGGTGGGGTAGTGATTGCGCCCACGCACGATCAGCATCTGCTTGAGGCGCCCGGTGACGAAGACCTGCCCCTGGTGGACGAGGCCCATGTCGCCGGTGCGAAACCACGGCCCGCTGCCATCGGCCATGCGCGCGCCGGCGATCCGGGCGGTCAGCGCCGGCTCGCGGTGGTAGCCGGGGGTCACCGTCGGGCCGCGCATCCACAGCTCGCCGATCCAGCCCGCCGGGCAGGGCTGCCCGTTGTCCGGGTTGACCGCGCGCACCGCGCTCTGCCCGTCGAGCGGCGGGCCGTTGCCGAACAGCTCGAGCACGTCGCCGGGGCCCGTGGGCCGGCGGAAGCGGCCGTGATCGATGCCATCCTGGCTGACGGCGAGGCGCAAGACATCATCCGGCGCCGGCACCGACGTGCACAGGGTCTCGGTCATGCCATAGTACGGGTGCAGCGAATCCCAGCCGATGCCCGCGGGCTTCAGCCGGGCCACCACCGCGTCGCTGGTGCTCGCCCGGACGCGCTCTCCGCCGCTGATCGCCAGCGTCCAGCAGCTCAGATCGAGCCCGGCCAGGTCGGCGTCGCTCACCACCGAGGCGAGCAGGCCATAGGCGAAGGCGGGGGCGATGGTGTAGGTGCAGCGATGCGCGGCGATGGCCCGCAGCCAGCGCCGCGGGTCTCCGGTGAACGCCGCCGGCGGCATCGCGACCACCCCCCGGGGCAGCGTCAACGCCATCAGCAGGGTGTAGAGCCCGGCGACGTGCGCGTGGGGCAGCCAACTGCACGGGCGGGTCGCCGGGTCGGTGAAGCAGCGCGCCACCAGCGATGCCATGTCGCGGGTGATGGCACCGTGGGTCAGGATCACGCCCTTGGGATCACCGGTCGAGCCCGACGTGTAGAGGATCATCGCCGCGTCGTCGGGCCCGGCCGGCGCCGCGTTTCGGTGCTCGATGCCGCCGTCGGGCAGGGGGCACAGCGTCGGCGTGGCGTCGCCCAGCCGCGATCCCAGGCCGTCGACGAGCGCCGCGCCGACGGCCGACGCGGCCAGCAGCACCCGCGCGCCCGAGGCGCGTACGATCCGCGCGATGCCATCGATGGCATCGTCGGCGGCGGGGCCCGCGGGCGGATAGACCGGCACCGCCGCGGCGCCAGCAGCGAAGCAGCCAAACAGCGCGGCGAGGTAGTCGGCGTCGGCGTCGGCGCAGACGAGCACCGGCTCGCCGCGCCGCAGGTCGTGGGCCATCAACGCCGCGGTCACCGCGCCGGCCCGACGGTACAAGGCGTCGGCCCGCGTCGTGCCCAGCGCGTCCCCCGCCGTATCGAGCCACGTATAGAGCGTATCGGCCGGCGCCGCGGCCGCGCGGGCGGCGAGCAGCCCGTGCAGGGTCGGCGGGCCGGCCGCGCCTTCGGCCCCGAGGGCGCGCATGTCATTCGGATGGGTCATCATGCCTCACTTCACCCGCACGATGCGGAACTCGCGGGTGACCGCCGGGTTGCGGAACTTGCGGGTGACCTCGAACGAGGCGGTGCCCCGGGCCACCCGCTGGTCGACCTTCCACCAGCGCAGGCCGATCTTGCGCTCGATGTCGATGGTCATGTCGGCCTCGTAGCTGATGTGGGTGTAGAGGTACTCGTCGTCGGGCAGCGGGTGCACGAGCAGCAGCATGTCGGCCGGATCGGCCTCGGCGCGGCCGACGAAGCGCAGGTTGCCCCGCTCGGCGACGAAGTCCCAGGTGTGGGTATCGCCGCTCAGCTCGCGGTTGTACTGGAAGGCATCGATGATGTTGCTGTCGATGCGTTTGCCGTCGTGGATGAACGTCAGCCACATCGAGGTCTGCGACCAGTCGTTGAACCGGGCGCCGATGCCTTCGAAGACGAACCCGGGGTCGCCTTCGAAGGCGGCGCAGTGGCCCCAGGCCCACGAGCGCAGGTTCTTGGTATTCCAGTAATGCCCATCGCTGGCCAGGGTGCGCCCGATGGCATAGCGCTTCCCTTTCAGGGTCACCGTGCCGCTGACGTGGTGCGTGCAGCCGTTGGACTGAAAATGTGGCAGCAGGTCGAAGTCATCGGCCTGAGGGATGCGCTGTACCGCGATGGCTTCGCTGCGGTCGAGGGTCAGATCCCACTCGAGGGTGCCTTCGTCGCAGCTCACCGCGCCCCAGACCCGGTCGCTGCCGAAGCCCGACGGCCCGATGGTCAGCTTCACCGCCTCGGTCTGATGGAAGAGCGCCCGGCCGATGGGGTTCTTCTGGCGGATGGCCAGATCCATGCCCGGGGTGCTGCGGTCGCGGAACATCGCCCAGACCTCGGCCCGCTTGTCTTCTTCGAGGATGCCATTGAACAAGACATAGCGCACCACGAACGAGTAGCCCCGCGCCTTGTCGTTGAAGAGCACGTAGTACGACTCGCCGAAGTTGACGCTGTTGGGGTCGAAGCGCAGCCGCTCGTCGAGCATCTGGGCCGGGTCACCGGGCACCACCGGCGCGAACGGGCGCTCGTTGGGCCGCAGCGAGCGCGGGCCCGAGGGCAGCTTGGTGTAGTAGTCGCAGTCGATGAAGTACTGCGTATAGCGCGCGTTGAGCTCGAGCTGATCGGGCACCGCGAAGTCCATGTCGGCGATGGCCGCCTCGAAGTGCGTGCGATCGGTCGGCGGGAAGTAGACCTGCTCTTCAGACAAGGCGCGGATGAAGTCGACGAAGGGGAAGAGCGCGTTCTTGCGCAGCCGCTCGGTGCCCAGACCGAGCAGCTCGCGCTTCCAGACATCCCATGGCAGCCCGCGCACCGCGTAGCCCTGGTCGCGATGCCACGCGATGTGTTCGGCGACGCTGCGCGGGTGGGGGTGCTGCACGAAGTAGGCCCGGTTGAGGTGCTTCGGCTGGCGGGCGATGTGCACGATGGCCTTGCAGGTGAAGTCCACCGGCGCGATCTCCCACGTCGTATCGAGCAGCGGCCACGCCCCGAGCTGGATGCAGCCCTTGAGGAACTGCGGCAGGAACTCGTCGAGCTTGTGATAGGTGCCATCGCTCAGCCCCGAGACCATGCCCGGCCGATAGATGGCGCCCGGGATGCCGCGCTCGGTGAAGGCGGTGTGCACCATCACATCGCTGACGTACTTGGTCTGCTCGTAGCCGTTGAGCAGGTCGTCGCAATGGGTCAGCGGCTCGTCCTCGCGCAGCTTTTGCGCCCGGCCGTAGCCGGTGGACATGATGACGCCGAGCGTCGAGACGAAGTGCAGTTGAATCGGCAGCGCGCTCGCCACCGCCAGCCGCAGGATGGTCTCGGTGGAGCGCACGTTGGTCTCTTCGAGGTGCTGGTAGGGATAGACGAAGTTCACCCACGCCGCGCTGTGCAGGATGGTGTCGATGCCATCGGCCAGCGCCTGCCATGCCTGCCCGTCGAGGCCCAGGCGTGGCGCGACGAGGTCGCCGAGCACCACGTCGAGCCTGTCGGCGTAGGCCGGCCGCCACAGGTCGTAGCGCCGCAGGTTGCTGATGATGCGCTCGCGCCCCTCTTCGGGGGTCGACGCGCGCACCAGGCAGGTGACCGTGGCCTCGGTCTGCTGCATCAGCTCCATGAAGCAGTAGGCGCCCAGGTAGCCGGTGCCGCCGGTCAGCAGCACGCGGCGCATCGGGCGGTCGTAGGTGCTGACGTCGTAGCCCGGCCGGCAGATGTCATCGGGCAGGTGCGCCTGATCGGCCAGCGAGAAGGTATCGGCCAGCAGCGTCGGCGCCTCGCCGGCCTTCACCGCGGCCACGGCCCGGGCGAGGGTGGCCACGGTGGGCTCGACGATGGTCTGCAGCGAGATCGACTCGGGGATGCCCAGATCCCACATGCGGGCGAAGGCCTCGGCGGCGCGCAGCGAGTCGCCGCCGAGCGCGTAGAAGTCGTCGTGCACGCCGACCCGGTCGACGCCGAGCACCTCGCGCCAGATGGTGGCGATGGTCTTCTCTTCGGCGGTGCGCGGGGTGACGTAGGCCGTGGCCAGGTTCGGGCGCTTGGTGCGGGTGCTGGTGGCGATGGCGGTCATCAGGGCGTCGACGTCGGGGCCGATGCGCGCGATCTCGGCGTAGCCTTCGGCCGCTTCGGCCCGCGGGCTGGCGGCGGCGGCCGGGGCGGTCTGCTCGACGACGATGGCGGTGCGGGTCGAGGCGTCGATGCGGGCCTCGGCCTCGGCGGCGGCGAAGCGCACCGCGAAGCGATCGTCGTCGCGGTCGAGCCATACGCCGTCGAGGCTGCGATAGAACTGGCGCAGCGGCACGTTGCGCGCGGTCTCGCGGCCTTCGAGCAGCACCGTCGGGCAGCCCGCGTCGCGGGCGTCCTGGGCGACGCGTCGCAGCAGCGCCTGCTCGACCCGCCGACCGAGCACGCGGCAGCTCATCAAGAAGACGTCGCAGGCATAGATACCATCGGTGGAGTCATCGGGCGTGTCATCTGGGATGTCATCTGGGATGCCATCGAGCGGGCGCCCGGAGACCAGACCCACGAAGCCATAGTCACCGAAGCGATCGCGCACCCGCACTCGCCACGTGCGGCGCGCCGGCTCGCGGCACAGCGCGGCGAAGCCGGCCTCGTCGTAGACCCGCTTGTTGGCGTTGAACTGGTTGGTGCGCCCGGTGAGCTGCGCCGCCCGCGCCAGCTCGCGGTCGAGATCGACCGGCGCCAGGTCGACGTCGAGCTCGAGCCGGGCGAGGAAGTCATCGATCGAGGCGGCGCCCTGCTGCGCCGCGCTGCGCTCGAGGTTCTGGCGCATCATCGCCGTGCGCTGGCGGTCTTCGGCGGTCACCTGGGCGTCGTCGAAGGCCCAGTGATGGCTGAAGAAGCGCTCGATGCGCGCCGGCGCGGGCACCTGGATCGCCAGCACCTGCGGCAGCGCCTCGGCGACCTCGGCGACCTCCATCGGGTTGTCGTCGACGAAGATCACGCTGTCGAGACCCAGCCCCAGCGTCTCGGCCAGCGCGGCGATGTTGTGTGACTTGGGCTGCCAGTCGATGGCATGGGCCACGATGTGTTCCCGGCGCAATGGCATCTCGCGGCGGTCGAAGACCGACCACACCTCGGCCTCGTTGTTCTTGCTCGCCAGGCACAAGAGCTTGCCGCGCGCGCTCTGCTCGGCCATGAAGCGCTGCAGGGCCAGATAGGGCGCGCTCAGCTCGACCCCGTCGGCGCCCACCTCGCCCACGACGCCGCCCCACAGCGTATTGTCGCAGTCGAGCACGATGACCTTGGCCGAGGCGGTCAGCACCCGGGTCACCGCCCGAGCCACCGCGGCGCCCATCGCGCTGTAGCAGCCTTGGGTGAAGGGGATGTGGCCCACCTTGTCCCGCGCGGCGTCCCAGATGCGGGCGACGGGGTACTGCTGCTCGACCCGGCGCAGGTCGACCGGCCACAGGCCGGGGGTGGCCTCGGCGTGGGCCAGGATGCGCGCGTCGAGGGCGTCGAGGCGGTCGGCGAGGCCCAGCCGGCGCACGGCGTCGGGGGAGTGCGGCGCCAGACACATCAGCGTCGGCGCGGCGCCGCGCTGCGAGAGCGCGGCCATCGCGCGGCACAGCTCGTCGACGACCTTGCCGAGGCGCACGGCGTCGGGCGGGCCCGGCTCGTGGCGGAAGAGGTCTTCGATGCGCACCAGCGTCACGTTGGCCCCGCCCTCGCCGGTGAAGGCGTTATTGGGGTTGAGCAGCGCCTGGAAGACCTGATTGTAGCCGCCGAAGCGCACCTCGACCGGCCAGCCCAGCCGGCCGAGCAGGTGGCGGATGGCCGGCTCGACGGGCTCGACGGTGAAGGTGCCCACCACCCGCACCGGCAGCCGGGCCCGATCGTCCCGCGCCTGCCGCCCGCGGCGCATGCGGAACAGCGCCTCGCACATCGCGTCGATGCTCGGGTAGTCGTAGAGCCGGGTGGCCTCGATCTCGATGTCGAGCAGCTTCTCGATCTCGCCGGTGAGCCGCACCACGTGGATCGAGCTGAGGCCGATGTCGTCGAGCGACATCGAGAAGTCGACGCCGCCGAAGCCGATATCCGACGAACTCGCCAGCTCGTGGTGCAGCCAGTCGCGGAAGGTGTCGAGGCTGCGGATGGTGGCTTTGGCGGTGCCTGCGGCTTCGAAGTGCGGGGCGGCGGTCATGGCATCTCCTTCGGGTGACGTCGGCGAGTCGGGGGCGGGCGCATCAAGGTCGGGCGGTCCAGGCGGCGTGCACCTCGAGGGCGCCCCGGCGCAGCAGATCGCGGCAGGTCGAGCGGCGGATCTTGCCGCTGGTGGTCTTGGGCACCTGCCCGCGGCGCACCAGATAGGCTTCGTCGACCGGGACCTCGTGGTCGCTTGCGATACGGCGCACGACGCGCTGCAGCACGGCGTCGAGGTCGACGGTGTCCGATGCCCCGCGGCGCAGCTCGGCCACCACCATCAGGTGCTCGCGCTCGCCGCGCTCGTCGGCGAACGCGGCGACGAAGTTGGGGCGCACCGCGTCATGGGCCCGCTCGGCGGACTCTTCGATGTCTTGCGGGGCGCGGTTGGCGCCGTTGACGATGATGACGTCCTTGATGCGGCCGGTGATGTAGAGCGTCTCGCCGTCGAGGAAGCCCAGGTCGCCGGTGCGCAGCCAGCGGCGCTCGGCGGGGTCGCCGAAGGTGGCCGCGGTCTCGGCGGGGCGCCTCCAATAGCCGCGCGAGACCCCCGGGCTGCTGACGCGCACCTCGCCGACGCGGTCGTCGGGCAGCGGCGCGCCGGTCTCGGGGTCGACGATGGCCACGCTGACCCCGACGCCGATGCGCCCGCTGCCGACGAGCCGGGCGCTGCGCCGCCCGTCGCGGGTCGGCTCGATCCGCCGCGCGCTCAGGGCCTCGGCGTCGACGGTGCGCATGGCCGGGCGGTTCTCGCGACGCTCGGCGCTGACCACCAGCGTCGCCTCGGCGAGCCCGTATCCGGTGCACAGCGCCTCGGGGCGCAGCCCGCGGGCGGCGAAGCGGCGGGTGAAGGCTTCGATGGTGCGGGCGCGCAGCGGCTCGGCGCAGGCCAGCATGCAGGTGAGGCTCGACAGGTCGACGCCGGCGAGCTGATCGGGGTCGGCGGCGTCGAGCACCAGGTCGTAGGCGAAGTTGGGGCCGGCGGTGTATGTGGCCCGGTGGGCCGACAGCATGCGCAGCCAGCGGTCGGGGTGCTTCACGAACGACAGCGGGTCACCGAGCATGACCGGGAACCCGCTGTACAGCGGCTGCAGCACGCCGAGCACGAGGCCCAGGTCGTGGAAGAGCGGCAGCCAGCTGACCCCGCGATCGGCGGCGGTGAACCCGAAGGTGCGCTCCACGTCGGCGGCGTGGGCCATCAGGTTGCGGTGGCCGATCATCACGCCGCGCGGGTCGCCGGTGGATCCCGAGGTGTATTGCAGGTAGCACAGGTCGCCGCTGGGCCGACGGGCGGCATAGGCCTCGGCTTCGGCGTCGGCGATGTGATCGACCCGCTCGACGGCGGCGTCGACCTCGGAGATGTCGGCCAGCCAGCCGGCGATGCGCTCGGCGTACGGGCCGCTGGTCAAGATGGCCCGCGCGTCGCAGTCGCGGGCGACGTGCACCAGCCGCCGCATGTGCTTGGCCCGCCGCGGTTGCAGCAGGTTGACCGCGACGCAGTCGGCGTAGCTGCTCGCCAGGAAGGCCACGATGTAGTCCGGCGTATTGCCGATGACCAGCAGCACCCGGTCGCCGGGGGCGCAGATCGTCTGCAGGCGGGCGGCCACCGCCCGGGCCCGGCGGTCGAGGTCGGCGTACGTCAGCCGCGCGCCGACCGTCTGCAGGCCGACGAGGCCGGCGATGGCCAGCCGATCGGGCTGATGGCGGGCGCGGTCGCGCACGCAGTCGACGATGCTCTGCCAGCGGGTGCGGTCGAGGGCCATCGTGCGCTCCGTCGCTCGACGGCGCGGCGCGCGCCGTTCGATTCGACGGTGGCCGAAAGGCGCTGTTGCCGGTGCAACAATGGCCCGGTCGCTCAGCCGCGATCGACCTCGAGGCGATAGCCCTCGCCGAGGATGGTCAGCAGGCGCCGCGGCTGGCTGGCGTCGAGCTCGATCTTCCGCCGCAGGCGGCTGATGGTCATCGTCACCGTGCGGCTGCGGGCGGCGTCGCTGTATTGCCAGACGTCGGTCAAGAGCCGGCGGGCTTCGACGGTCTCGCCGGCGCGGGCGCCGAGATAGGCCAGCAGCTTGCGCTCGGTGCCGGTGAGCGTGCGCGGGCCGGCGGGGTGCTCGACCGCCCCCGAGTCGAGGTCGACGGTCACCGGCCCCAGGCGCAGGTGGCGCCCCTCGGGCTCGGGCGGCGCCGGCGCATAGCCCATCAGCTCGCCGAGTGGACTCTGCAGCTCGCCGTGGTGCGCGGCGTAGACGAAGCGGCGCACGGCGGCGAGCGGCAGCTGCAGCTCGGCGGCGATCCGGTCCGGGCCATGGCCTTGGAGGGCGAGGAAGATGACGCTGGACTGCTGGGCTGGCGAGAGCGTCGCGACGGGTGCAGCGGCGGGCGGCGGGCTGGTCGTCGGGGTCGGCTCGGCGCGCTCGCCGCGGGCCGCCCGGCGGATGGCGTCGACCAGATCGTGCGGCGGGCGCTCTTTGCTGACGTAGGCGTGGGCCCCGTCGCGCACGAAGTGCCGGGCGAGCGGGTCTTCGGGGTACATGCTGAAGATGACGATGGCCACGGCGGGGTGGGCCTGCCGCAGCCGCTCGACCAGCGGGCGCCCGTGCAGGCCGGGCATCGCCAGATCGAGCACCACCACGTCGCAGCGCACCGCGTCGAGCAGGCGCAGCAGCCGGCGCCCGCTCGACGCCTGGCCGACGACCCACATGTCGGGCTCGGCCTCCAGCAGCCGGGCCACGCCGTCGCGCACCACCTGATGATCGTCGGCGAGCGCCACGCGGATCACGAGCCGCCCTCCAGCGCCAGGGGCAGCTCGGCCAGCACCTCGAAGCCGCCGCGTTCGAGCGGCCCCCAGCGGGCGCGGCCGCCGAGGGTCTGCGCCCGCTCGCGGATGCCCACCAGCCCCAGGCCGCCGGGTCCGCTGGGGGCATCGACCGGGCCGCGGCCGTCGTCGCGCACCCGCACGCGCAGCCAGCCGCGCTCGGCGGTCAGCCCGACGTGCAGGGCGTTGGCCCGGGCGTGCTTGAGCGCGTTGGTGATGCTCTCCTGGATGATGCGGAAGGCGCCGGTTGCGACGGGTGCCGGGATGTCGCCGTCGTCGCCTTCGCAGACGACCCGGGCCTCGATCGCGCTGTGGCGCGTGCTCTCGTCGGCCAGCCAGTCGGTGGCCGCGAACAGCCCCAGCTCTTCGAGCACCCGCGGGTTGAGCCGGGCGAGCAGCCGGCGCACCGACTCGCTGGTGCCGGCCACCAGCCGTTGGATCTCGGCGAGCGCCAGATCGGCGGCCCGCGGCGCCTCGGTCAGCTTGGTCCGGGCGAAGGTGAGCCCGTAGCGCATGGCGGTCAGCGTCTGGCCCAGCTGGTCGTGGATCTCGGCGGCCACCGCCTTGCGCTCGCTCTCGCGGACGCCTTCCAGCCGGCGGGCGAGGCGGCGCAGCTCGTCGGTCTGCTCGGTGACCCGCGACTCGAGCCCCGCCGCCAGCGCATCGAGCGTGTCCCGCTGCGCCGCGAGCCGCCGCTGGAAGGCGAAGTTGCTGCGCAGCAGGCCGTAGACGGGGTGGCCCAGCATGAACGAGAGCACCAGCACGAAGATCAAGAAGCCGACGACGGCGGGGAAGTCGCGATGGGCCAGCGTGGCCGGGTTGTTGAGGCCGGCGGCGCCGACGTAGGCCAGCGACATCAAGACCAGGGCCATTGCCCGGGTGCGCGGGCCCACGACGAGCATCAGGGTCACCACCGGGAAGACGAAGAAGTACGAGAACCACTGCCCGTCGAGCGGCCCGACGGTGCCGACCCACCAGCCGATCATGGCCGAGTCGGCGCAGATGAAGGCGACCACCGTGGGGACCGTGAAGCGGCGGGCCAGCGGGGTCTGGCCGACGGCGTAGCCGAAGAGGTTGAGCACGACGATGCTGCCGCGCATGCCGGCGAGCGAGTCGAGCAGCCGCGGGCGGTCGTCGAAGATGAGCCCGTCGAACGGCCACCAGAGCAGCGCGGCGGCGGCGATGAGCAGGCCGATGCGCGGCCACAGCGCCAGCATCAGCCGGTTGCGATCGAGTTCGAAGGCGCGCTCTTCGTGCGCGTCGAGGTCGGTCGGCGCGCCGAGCCGGAAGAGGCCGGCCAGCGTCGCCTGCGGTTCGGCCGGCGCGGCGGGGGAGGGGTCTCGGGGGTGCATGGCGACTCCGCGCAATGATTCGCGCGCTGAATGAGCCGCAGGCGGCGCGCGGCGCGCAACCGATTATGGCCTGCCGGTGCGGATGCGCTCGACCCGAGAGATGTCATAGCGCGGGCTGACGCCCGCAACCCGAGGTGGTCTTGGGCCTGATCGAGAGACCCAGCACCGCGCTGGCTTGACGGCGGTTTGGGCAACGCTGAGGGCGGTTTGGGCAACGCTGAGGACGGGCAAGGCGATCCAGCTCTCGGTGGTTCGGCGCGCGTCAACAGCGTTGCGTTGCCGGTGCGCCAGGGAAGCCCTGGTGAAGAGGAGGTGAGGTCACAACCGAAACTTCACGATGGAGCCCGGCGGGTATCCAATCCCGCCGAGGCGGCTGGCCACCGCCTCGAAGCGAGTCTTGC
>JAUHXC010000015.1 GCA_030427205.1 bacterium
CGCCGCACAGGGTCGGGTCGTCGGTGATCGGCATCTTCGCCTCCGGCAGGAGCGTGGTGATTCACGCTGGCGGAAGCTGCCACGACTACGACGCCATCAAGCCGCTGCGGGTGGCCGAGCGGTTACGGCGAGAACGGCGCGGTGCACCACGCGGTCTTCGCGGGCGGTCAGCGCGGGGTCGAGCTGGCCGCCGACAGTGATATGACACTGGGCGATGTCATCATCCATGACATGTGCAGCAACGACGACGCGCGCGGCCTGGGTATCCTGGACCGGGCCAGCACCGCGTTGCAGCGGGTGACGGTGCACGACGTCGCCGGGCGGGACGGCGTCGACATCCTGGTCCCGGGCAACCGCGCCGCGCGCTTCGCGAGCAGCGCCTATGGCGTGCAACTGTCGGGCGAAGCCACGCTCGACGCCCGGGAGGTGACGATTCACGACATCCGCGGCGGCAGCGCCGGTGGGTTCCTGCCCGACTTCGATCGCCGGGCCGGCGGGGCGGGCCTCGCCCCTGGGGGCCACGCCGTCGGCCTGGGCTGCGCCCGGTGCACCGTGCGGGCGGTCGACCTGAGCGTGCAGCGCATCACGGCCGGCGACGGCGGCGTCGGCCAGCCGGGCGCCGACGCCGAGGGCTTCTTCCGTGATGGCAGCGACGGCGCCCGGGGCAGCCGCGGCGGCGCGGCGTATGGCGTCGACGTGCAGGACGGACAGCTGGAGCTCGATCGGGTCGACATCCGCCACATCCGCGGGGGCACGGGCGGCGACGGCGGCTTCGGCGGCGACGGCCTCGACGCGTTGAGCGGCGATGACGGTCACCTGGGCGGCGACGGCGGCACCGGCGGCACAGGCGGCGAGATGGTCGCGCTGCGGGTGCACCTCACCGAGGAGCCGCGGGTGCACAACGCGGTGATCCATGACGTCGTCGGCGGCCGCTCGGGCACGGGCGGACGGGGCGGCAGCGGCGGCCGTGGCGGCGTCGACCGCGGCCCGGTGCCGGCGGGCATCGGCGGCGTGGGCGGAGCCGGCGGCGATACGCCGGAGCCGGGCTTCATGGCCGCGGTCGGCGGCGCGTCTCGGGCGATCGATCTGCAACATGTGACGGTGTACGGCGCGGTGGTGCCCGAGCCGGCGCCCGGCGGCCCGGGGGGATCGGGCGGGCCGGGCGGCACCAACGCCGACGGCAGCGTCGCGGCCGACGGCCCGGACGGCGCGGTGGGCGGCACCACCGACTTCGAGGTGCGGCTGGTCATACTGGTCAACGACGCCCTGGCGCGGGGCCTGCTGCTGGTGGGCGGCCCGGCGCCGGTGACGGTGTATGGCATCTTCGACAACGACGCCTTCGAGCCCAATGTCATCGAGGAGTCGCTGGTCTGGGCGTTGGACGACGACCTGGCCCCCTACCCCACCGTCGAGGCGCGCGATCCGCTGCTGCGCGACCCCGAGATCGGCGACCTGCGGTTGTCGGAAGGCTCGCCGGCGATCGACGGCGCGCCGAGTTCGGACGTCGAGATCGACGTCGACGGCAACCCGCGCACGCCGCCGGCCGACATCGGCGCCTACGAGTTCGTCGCGCCCTGAAGAACGCCGTCGGCGGGACAGACGATCCCGTCGACGAGCCCCCTTGCGACGTCGTGGGCCCTGCGCCCATCATCCATGCGCCGCGGCGCGTGCCGCGGCGGAGCGTCGGGAGTTCCCATGCCCAAGGACTGGGCCGCGCTGGGCGGTGAGAAAGGCAAGAAGGTCGAGACCGGCCGCATCGGGCGGGCGTTCAAGCTCGGCCGGGTCGCCGCGCGGTTCACCGGGTCGATGATCAAGGCCGGCATCACCGGCAAGAAAGACCCCGACATGGAGGCCATGGCCGAGGCGGCCCTGGCCAACGCGCACCGCATCGCCGACGTGATGGGCGAGATGAAGGGCGCGGCGATGAAGATCGGGCAGATGCTCAGCGCCGATCCCGAGCTGGTCGACCCGGCCTTCGCCGAGAAGCTGGCGACCCTGCAGCGCGAGGCGCCGCCGATGGACTTCGAGACGGTCGCGGCCCAGATCGAGCGCTGGCTCGATCGGCCGATCGACGCGGTGTTCCGGCACTTCGACCCCGATCCGATCGGCGCGGCGAGCATCGGGCAGGTGCACCGCGCGACGCTCTTCGACGGGCGCACGGTGGCGGTGAAGATCCAGTATCCGGGCATCGCCGACAGCATCGAGAGCGACCTGAAGAACATGGCCTCGATGCTCAAGGTGGGGCGGGTCTTCGTCACCAAGGAGCGGGCGGACGGCTTCGTCGAGGAGGCCCGGGATACCATCCTCGCCGAGGCGGACTACCGCCGCGAGGGGCGCAACCTGGCGCGGTTCTCGGAGATGCTGGCCGAGGACTGGCCCGACTTCCAGGTCCCCGAGCCGGTGCCCGAGTACACCGCCGAGCAGGTGCTCGTGATGGGCTTCTGCGAGGGCGAGAAGCTCGACGACGGGATCAACGCCGTCGAGGATCCCGCCCGGCGGGACGCGCTGGCGACGCGCTTCGTCGAGCTCTTCGTGCACCTGTTTCACGAGCGCTTCACGCTGCACGCCGACCCGCACCCGGGCAACTTCATGCTGGCCCCCGACGGGCGCATCGTGCTGCTCGACTTCGGCTGCATCCGCGACTTCGACGAAGAGCTGGCCGACGACATCCTGCGCATGCTGGTGGCCTTCTGGGACGACGATATCCCCCGGCTCAAGGCGCTGCTCAAGCGGCGCGGCTTCGGGCAGGCGGGCATGGTCTGGCCCGAGGACGAGGTGCTGCGGGAGTACCTGCAGATGATCCTCGAGCCGATCGCGACGCCGGGGCCGTTCCGCTTCGCCGACTTCAAGGTCGCCGCCCGGGCCCGCGCGTTCTTCCGGCGCAACCTGAGCTTCTTGAAGGTCGTGCCGCCGCCGGAGCTGCTGCTGTACTTCCGGGTATTGGGCGGGCTGAAGGGGCTCATGACCCGGGTCGACGCGGCGGTCGATCTGCGGGCCATCGCCGAGGCGTGCGTGGCGCGCAGGGGGATCTCGTGAGCGGGAAGAGCAGGCAGCCCAAGCCCGTGCGCGACGCGACGACGGTGCTGTTGCTGCGCCCGGCGCAGGCGGAGCCGTTCGAGATCTTCATGGTGCGGCGCACCGCGAAGGCGGCCTTCATGGCCAGCGCGATGGTCTTCCCCGGGGGGCGGGTCGACGCGGCCGACGCCGACGATCGGCTGGCGGCGCGCTGCGATCTGAGTCGGGCAGACGCGGCGGCCCGCATGGGCATGGACGACGGGCGCGCCGCGCTGGCGCTGATGCTGGCCGGCGTGCGCGAGACCTTCGAAGAGGCCGGGCTGCTGCTGGCCCGCGGGGCGCGCGGTCCGCTGGATTTCGCCGACGCCGGCCTGCGCGCGCGGCTGGAGAAGCACCGCGACGCGCTCAACGCGTACGAGACGACGCTGGTCGAGGTGGCCGAGGCCGAGGACCTGCGGCCGGAGGTCGAGCGGCTGGCGTTCTATGCCCGCTGGATCACCCCGCCCATCGAGTCCCGGCGCTTCGACGCGCGGTTTCTGATCGCGCGGGCGCCGGCCGGGCAGCGCGGGGCGCACGACGCCGTCGAGACCACCGCCAGCGCGTGGCTCGGCCCCAAGGCGGCGCTTGCCGGCTATGACTGCGGCGCGCTGCAGCTGGCCCCGCCGACGCTGCGGGTGCTGCTCGAGCTGGCCCGCGCCGAGTCGCTGGAGGCCGCGCTGGCCATCGAAGGCATCCCGGCGCCGGTTCAGCCGCAGCCGCGGATGCAAGGCGGCGGGCTGGCGCTGGTCTTGCCGGGCGATCCCGAGTTCGACCCGCCGGGCAGCACGCCCAATCGCATCACGATGCGCGATGGCCGGTGGCACTCCACCGGACGCGGGGTTTGAGCGCCCGGGTCGAGGCGGTGCGCCAACGGGGCATCCGCCGCTCGTCCGACGACGTGCCGGCGTTGCGCGCGTCCCTCGACGATGACGAACCGGCGGTGCGGGCGATGGCGTGTCGCGCGCTGGGCTGGCAGCGCGATCCGGCGCTGGCCGACGCGCTGCAGGCGGCGATTACGGACGTCGACGCGACCGTCCGGCAGGCGGCGATCAAGGCGCTCGCGACCTGCTTCGCCCGCGGCGTTCGAATCCCCGATGATCCCCGTCGGGCGCTCGTCGAGCGGCTCGGCGACGACGACGCCGACGTCCGGGCCGCCGCGGTCCGGATCTGCGGTTGGCTGGGTATCACCGAGGCGGCCGGGCGCATCCGCGCGCTGCTGGTCGGCGACGATGATGGATCGGTGCGGGCCGAGGCGGCCCACGCCGCCGCCCGGTTGAACGACGCGGCGGCGGTGCCGGCGCTGCTCGCCGCGCTCGACGCGCAGCACGGCGGCCTGCGGCATCAGGCGGCGCGGGCGCTGGGTGTGTTGTCGGTCGACGACGCGGCCGACGCGCTGCGCGCCCGGCTCGACGATCCCGATCCCGAGGTGCGGGTGGCCGCGCTGCGGGCGGTGGTCCGGCTCACCGACGACAGCGAGCCCGCGCTGGCGGCCCTCAGCGACCACAACGCCGGCGTGCGCTGCGCCGCGGCGATCCTGGCCGGGCGGCACCGGGCGACGCCCATCGCCGCGATCGAGGCGGCGCTGGCCCCCGAGACCCACCCCGAGGTCCGGCACCATCTGCGCGGGGCGTTGCAGGCCCGGCGCCGGGCATCGAAGGCCGGCTGACGGCCCGCGAGGCGGCTTTTTTTGCGGTCCGACATCCAGATCATGCGGAAGACCCCCGACACGACCCCGCCAATTGGCTATAGTCTCGATGTCGACTCTGACCCCGACCGGAGGAAGAGGATGTCTGCAGCGCTCTCATTTGATCACCAGCACGCGGCGTGGCTCGCCCAGGGCTACATTCAGGGCCAGCGGGACCTGCTGCTGTTCCAGCTCGAGACCCGCTTCTCCGAGGGCGTCTCGTCGGCGGTGCGGCGGCGGGTGGCGACCGCCGATCCCGACGCGCTCGACACCTGGGGCGCCCGGGTGCTCGACGCCCCCGACCTCGAGGCGATCTTCGCCACCTGACGGCCGCCCGGGCCGACCCCCCCTGCCTCACCATCATCGGTCGGGCCCCTCGCGGGGCCGCGCGACGCATGTCTGTCGGACCCAGCAGATCCCGGGGAAAGTACACCTGCTGCGCCGGCGACTTTCCCGGGGCTCTGCTCGTGAAGCGCCGCGGTTCTCAGCTCGACTGCTTGCGCCGGATGCGATCGTGCTCGTAGAGGAAGAACGCCGCCCGCCGCAGCAGCTTGCGCATGCCCGGGTGGAAGAGCCGACCCATCGCCTCGCGCTCGGTGACCCAGACGTACCAGATGCCCTCGCCCGGGTGTTTGCCGTGCTCCCGGGTCGGCGGCTCGGGGCTCAGCTCGGCGTCGGCGTCGATCTCGCCGAGGAAGAAGACCACGGTCTTGTCGATCTCGCGGCCGGCGCGCCGATAGACGTAGTGCACCCGGTCGCGGAAGTCGGGCAGCAGCTCGACCGGCTCCAGGCCCGCCTCCTCCCCCAGCTCGCGCAGGGCGGCCTCCTGCTCCGACTCGCCGCCTTCGATGCTGCCCTTGGGGAACTCCCAGGCGGCGTCGGGGTTGCGCACCATGGCGCTGTGCAGCAGCAGGAACTCGACGCTGCCGCCGCGTCGGCGAAAGGGGATGATGCCGCTGGAGGTCTCGTAGACCAATGCTTCTCCGCAGGTCGTCGGTCCTCTGGGGACCGGCCCCGCAACCTATCAGCCCGATCGTCGTCGGGCAACCGGGTGCCGCGGCCCGCGTATCGGGGCACCGGGCGAGAAAGCGCTTCCGATCCAGCACCCTACGCGGCTCGGGCGGCGGCGGGGCGGCGCGGCGCGCACGTTTTTCTTCACGCGTCGGGAACCCCGGACCGGACCCCGCCGTGCAACCCCTCGTGTTTGCTACGACCTTCGTGAACGGCGCGCTCGCCCCACCGACCACCCGCGCGGGTGAGATCGACGACGTGACCCGCACCCGCGCGATCCGCGGGGACGGTCGGGCCTGCCGAGCCCTCGTCGAGCGCTATCAGCATCGGGTCTTCGCGCTCGTCGGCCGCATGCTGCGCCCGCACGGCCTCGATACGCTGATCGAAGACGTCGCCCAGGAGACCTTCCTGCGCGTCTTCACCCACCTCGGGCGCTTCCGCCCGGACGGTCGGGCGCGGCTGTCGACGTGGATCCTGACCATCGCCACCCGGCTGTGCATCGATCGCCTGCGCAAGCGGCGGCCGCAGACCTCGCTGGACGCGCTGCCGGCCAGCGCGCTCGCCGGTGGCCCGCGGGCCGATCGGGCGCCGATCGGCGCCGGCCTCGAACGGGCCATCGCGTCGCTGCCGCCCGACTGGCAGGCGGTCTTCGTGCTGCGGGTGGGCCACGAGCTGGACTACGCCGAGATCGCCGACGCCTTGGAGATTCCGGTGGGGACGGTGCGCTCGCGCCTGTCGCGGGCCCGGGCCCGCCTGCGTACGGCGCTGCAGGCCGACATGCGCCGAGGAGATCAGCCATGACGCGAGATCGGGATGAGCCGGTGCTGCCCGATACGCCGCCGGAGTCCGTCGGGCGCGAGGGCCAGTTGCTCGACGGCCAGCGCCTCGACGGCCAGTTGCTCGACGGCCAGCAGCTCGACGGCCAGCTGCTCGACGGGCAGCTGAGCGACGCCGACATCGACGCTCTCTATCGGGCGCAGCCGGTGGCCCGTCCGCCCGACGACTTCGCTCGCCGGGTCGTGCCCCGCGCCCACTGGCGGCGCCTGCGCTGGGTGGCCGCCGGCACGATGATGGCCGCGGCCGCCGGGCTGCTGGTCTTCGCCCTCGGGCCCGGCGCGCCGCGCACCGGCGCGATCGACGCCCAGCAGCTCACCACCGCCCGGCTCGTCGACCGGGCGACGGCGGTGGCCGATCCCGGCGCGCGGGTCCGCTGGGCGCTGGTGGACGGCACCGTCGAGGTCGACCAGCCGCGCGGCCGCGTCTTCTACCGGGTCGACGAGGGCCCGTTGACCGTCAAGACCCCCGCTGGCGACGTCCGCGTCAGCGGCACCTGCTTCTCCGTGGAGGTTGCGCCGATGTCCCCTGCTCTCAAGACGTTCGCCGTTGGCGCGCTGGCCGGCGTGGCCATGACGGTCGTGGTCTACGAAGGCGCGGTCCGCGTGGAGAACAGCCACGGCGAGGTGGAGCTGGCCCCGGGGCAGACCGCCCGCTCGGTGTCCGACGTGCCGCCGGTGCGCGTGCAGCCCGATGACCGTCGGGCGCGCATCGCCCCGCCCGCCCCGCCGGCGCCGCCCGCCCCGCCGCGGCCGTCTCCCGCGCCGGTGGTGGCCGACGATCTGCCCGAGCCGACCGCCGAGACCATCGCCAAACTGTATACGCTGGTGCAGGAGACCCAGGCCGAGCTCGAGCGGGTCGAACGGCAGCTCGAGGCCGAGCGGGCGATGCGCGAGGAGAGCGAGGGCGCCCCGGTGCCTTTCCCCGAGGGCCTCGCCGAGCGCTTCACCGAGCAGACCCTGCGCGACCGCATGCAGCGGGCCATCGAAGAGTCGGGCCTCGCCGGCGAGATGGTCAGCATCGACTGCAGCGAGTACCCGTGCATCGTCTACACCGAGTTGGAGAACTCGCAGGACGGCGATCACGAGAAGCTGTTCGAGACCGAGGCCATGGCGCCCTATGCCGAAGACGGCAAGAACGTCTCGGTGTGGGGCACGCGGGTCAAAGGTGAGGACGGCGAGGATCAGCAGCGCAACTTCGTGGGCCTGGCGCTGCTGCCCAAGGGCGAAGCGAGCCGCGAAGAGATGAAGGCGATGGGCAAGCGCATGCAGTTTCGCAATCAGCAGGCGTTCGAGGCGTTCCGCCCCGAGCTGCACGGGGGCCCGGCGGAGGCCGACGAGGCGCGCTGAGCAGCGGGCGCGCTGAGGGCATCGGGCGGAGGCTGCGCTCGAATACCGTTCGTGGGCTCTGATGGGCTCTGATAGCATCCGGTGACCGCTCGGAGGCCCGGGGATGCCCATGCGAACGCTCGCCCTCGCCGCGGCCTGCGCCGCGCTGCTGCTCGCCTGCGACGATTCGGACAGCCAGACCGACGGCTGCCCGGCGGGCGCGGCGGCCTACGAGAAGAATACGGACGGCTGGATCGATCGCTGGTGCGCGCGCGCCGACGGCACCGCCCATGGGCCCTACGATCGCACCGGCCCGCAAGGCGCGCTGCGGGTCGAGGGCGCGTTCGCCGACGGCCGGCCCGACGGTGAGTGGCGCCGCCTCTGGCCCGATGGCACGCCGAGCGCGCTCGAGTCGTGGTCCGCCGGCGTGCCCGACGGCGCGTTTCGGTCGTGGCGCATCGACGGCACCCTCGAGCGCGCGTCGTACTGGCAAAGCGGCGTGCCGTGCGGCGAATGGGGTGCGCTCGACGATGCGGGGCAGTGGCAGACCACCGATCGCGGCCCGTGCGATGGCGCGGCGCCCGACGACCCACCGGCCGGGCGCTGCGCGCCGATGGCGCCGCCCGACGACGCGATCGACGGCGGGCCCGACGGCGAGTTCCGCGCGCTGCATCCCGAAGGCGGGCTGGCGGTCGCGGGGGCCTTGGTCGACGGCCAGAAGCAGGGGGTCTGGCGCACATGGCGGCCGGACGGGCGCCTGCAGGCGGAGCAGACCTGGGACGGCGGTCGGCTGAACGGGCCGGCGTTCACCTGCGAGCCGACCGGGCAGGTGGCCGAGCAGGGCGCCTATGTGGACGACGCGCGGGACGGACGATGGGTGCGCTACGGCGCCCTGGGCGGGCCGCTCGAGCAGGCCGTCTGGTCGAACGGGCTGCGCGAGGGGCCGGCGAGCACCCGGTTCCCCGACGGCACGCTGGAGAGCGAGGGGGTCTACGCGGACGACCGCCGCGCGGGCGCGTGGCGGTTCTTCCACCCCGACGGCACGCTGGCGAGCGAGGCGAGCTACACCGCCGGGCGCCTCGAAGGGCCGTGGCGTGGCTTCGATCTGCGCGGCCGGCCGCTGGCCGAAGGCGCGTACAGCGCGGGAGAGCGCGAGGGGCCGTGGACGCTGTGGGTCTATCTGGACCTGCCCGACGACGGCCCCCGGCCGGCGGATGTGCAGGTGCTGTCGGGGTCCTATGCCGGCGGGCAGTTTCACGGCGTCTGGACCGCCCGCTGGCAGGATGGGCCGGTCATCTGGGAGAGCCACTACGAATACGGCCTGCAACAGGGCCCGCACGTCGAGCTGCATCCGGACGGCGCGGTGGCGGTGCAGGGGCAGCATCAGGGGGGCGAGCGGCACGGGCCATGGCTCTACTACTACGAGGACGGGGTGCAGGAGGGCGAGATCCACTGGCGGCGGGGTGTCTTCGACGGGCCGATCTTCGGGTGGTACCCTGACGGCTCGCCCGAGCTGGAGGGGCAGCATGACATGGGCGCGCGCGTCGGCACCTGGCGCTTCTGGGATGCCGACGGCACGCTGCGCACGGAGCAGTACTGATGGCATGGCCGAAGGCATGTGTCCGAGTATCGCACATGGCATCCGGCATAACACCCGGGATCACACACAGGATGGCACATGGCATACCATATGGCACAAGAAATGGCATAAGACATGGCATTCGTTGGCCCGCCGGATGCGTATTCGGAGGGTTCATGCTGGTGGGCCTCATGCTGCTCGCGGGCGCAGCCGGTGCCACGCCGCTGCTGGATCTGCCGGGGCGCATCACCTGGCGTCTGCTCGAAGAGCCGCCGGCCGAAGCGTTCATGATCGACGCCGATGGCATGCACTACGTACGCAGCGACAGCGACGACAGCTATGTGCGCTGCCTGCCCGATGGTGACCCGGGCCACCCCGACGCCGTGCGCGACTTCGGTCAGGCCCGGCGAGGCTTTCGCAGCCACGCGCTGCTCGTGCGCGCCGCGGATCGCTCGGCGGTCTATGCCATCGAGCAGCGCAGCCTGGGCGACCACAGCCTGCGGGTGCTGCGCCTCGACTGCCGGGCGCCCGATCCCGAGCGAATCGGCGAGGAGCTGGTGCGGCTGACCGGTGAGGGCCACCCGTTCGCCGAGCTGGTGCGCAGCGAGCGTCAGCGGGGGATCGTGCCCGAGCAGCGGCCCGACGGCCGGCTGTGCCTCGCCGGCTTCGGCGGCGTGACCTGCTTCGACCCGACCGCGCCCGATCCGCTGCCCGAGCGCGTCGTCGACGCCGACGCGCTCATGGACGCCGAGCCAGTCGACCCCTACTACATCGGGGCCGTGGGGCGGGACGACCGCCGGCTGCTCGTCGACGTCGATCAGCGCGTCGAAGACGTGGTGCCGGGGCCCGATGGCCGGCTGCTCTTCAGCTTCGTCCGGACCATGCACTTCGCCGACGAAGAGCCGCCGGGCTTCGGCCTGGACGCCCTGGAGACGCTGCAGCTGTACGAGCTGACCGCGGACGATCGGGTCGTGGTGCGCAGCCCGCAGTGGCGGCCCGGCGGCCTGACCCCGCTGACCCGACCGTCCTTCTACTGGCCAGCGATCGACGCCTGGATCGGGCGGACGCCGCAGCCCTGGCAATACAGCGACGGCGCCGCGGCCAACGGCGGTGCGATCCCATCGGCGGGCAACCGCAGCAGCGCCGGGTTCATGGTGGTGCCGGCCGATCGCTCCGGCTTCGGCTATGTGCCCTACACCCGGGCGCTGGTGCTGGCCTATGACTGCACCGAATGCAGCAGCGCGGCGGGCCAGAGCCGGTTCAGGGTGGCCGACGACGGCCGGCTGCTGGTGCACTTCCTGCCGGGCACCGGGCGCGGCGTCGTCGAGCAGGTCTACGCGGTGGAGATCGACGCCGGCACGCTCGACTTGGACGACGACGGCCTCGAACGGGACGACGAGATCGCGCTGGGCACCGATCCGACCCGGGCGGACAGCGACGGCGGCGGCACGCCCGATCGGGACGAGGTGCGGCTGTGGGGCACCGATCCGCTGGATCCGTCCGATGACTTCGCCAGCACCGTCGACCCGGTGGGCTTCGGCATGTCGGAGACGGGGCTCATCAAGCTGCGGCTGCCCGAGCCGCCCAATGGCACCCGCTATGGCTGGGGCAACCTGACCGGCGCGGGGCCGCTGTGTTTCGACAGCGGCGAGTGCTACGGCCCCGACGGGCGGGTGGTGGCCAAGCTGCCGCCCTCGGCGAGCGTCGTCGCGTTCAACAGCCTCGACGGCGAGCACCTCTTCTACTGGCAGGATGGCCTGCTGCGCGCCCGCTCGATCGTCACCGGCGCCGATCGCGCGCTGGCCCGAGCCGACGCCCTGCCCGCGCGCGACGAGGGGCGGCCGGTGATCGTGGTGCCGGTGGACGACCGCCGCGCGTGGGTCGCCGATGCGGCGCAGGTCGTCTGGCTGGAGGCCACGCCCGACGCCCCCGAGGCGGCGCGGACGACGCTGCTCTTCGACCTGGACGCGGCCCGCCAGGCGGCGGGGCTCAGCGACCGACCGGTCGGCGCGGTCAACAGCCCCGGCTGGGAGGGGTTGAAGATCAGCGCGCTCGACGTGCTGGGCTATCACCACGAGAGCGACCAGCTGGTTCTGGGCGTGGCGGCGACCTACGAGAACTGGGTGCTGGTGGCCGGGCGCAGCGGCGAGGCGCGGATCGTGCGCCACGCCCGCGAATTGGCCGGCCTGCGCCCGGACGCGGCGCGCACGGCGGTGGTCCAGCCGACGGACTTCCCCGCGGGCGGTCTGCCCCACGCGCTGCGGCGCATCGGCACCGGCGGCTATCTCAGCCTGCGCGCGGGCTTCGGCCCCGACCTGCGCCGCGGCCCCTATCCGACCCGCACGGGCGGCTTCGCCGGCACGGTGGTCTGGGGCGGCGTCGGCATCCGCGGCGTCGCGCGCGGATCGGGCTCGTTCTTCCCGGGCCTGACCGCCTTGGTGGGCTACCCGATCACCGTCGACCCGGGCGACCTGCTGTGGTTCCCCAATGAGCGGGACGGCGACTTCGTCCGGCAGGGCACGCTGTACAAGAGCGGGCGGCAGGGCGGCTTCGTGCGGCTCATGCAGGGGGCCGACGAGATCTTCCGCCGGGTGGTCGGCGCCGACATCGGCGATACGGGGCGGCTGTGCGTGGTCGATCACGTGCCGGGCGAGCCGTGGAGCGACGCGCTCCTGGTGCTCGAGCCCGATGGCAGCGGCGATCGGGTGCCGCTGTCGGTGCGTCTGGTGGGCGAACAACAGGGGCTCCGCGACTGCGCCTGGGCCGACGACGGCGCGCTGCATCTGCTGATCGCCGATCCGCCGCGGCTGGCGACGCTCGACATGCAGACCGGCGATGTCGTGCCCTATCTCGAGTTGGAGCTGCCGGCCTCGGCCGAGCTGCTGCGGCTGGTGGATCGGCCGACGGAGGGCTTCGAGGTCCTGCATACCGCCGACGGGCTGCGCGGGTTGAACTACGGGCCCTCGGGCCGGCGGCTGACGCTGACGACGCAGAACGTCTTGCAGATCGACGGTGAGCCGGTCTCGGCGCCGCTGCAGCTCGTCTATGACGACCGCGATCGCATCGACGAGGTCGATCCGGGCATCGGGCTGTTCGCCGATCTGATCGAGCGGCCCGACGGGCTGGTGGTGATCCACCCGTTCCGCGTCGAGTTGGAGAGCGTGGGCCGGACGTGGCTGACGCGGCATTGGGTGGTCGATCCGGCGACGGGCGCCGTGGCCGAGCTGGGCGTGGGCGACCACCCGGTGGACGGGGCCAAGACCATCCGCGTGCCGGGCGGCGAGCCGCGGGATCCGTGGACCGGCGAGCTGATCGCCGGTCTGCCGAACCCGGGGGCGGGCGACGTGCCCCAGCCGCCGAGCGCGCCGACGGGCGGTACGCCGGCGCCGGGTGGAGCCGACGAGGGCTGCCGGGCGGCGCCGGGTTCACGCGTCGGCCCGTGGTGGATGGGCGCGGCGCTGCTGCTGGTCGCCGCCCGCCGTCGCAGCAAGCACTGAGACCGCACGATGCCGACCTGCCGTCGGCCAGACGTCGGGTGGTTGGCGTCGACGACGGCTGTCCGCGAAACGATCGCGTAATGCCTGCCTTGGTGAGTTCGTGTCACACTGCCGTGCAGTGGTGGGAGGACTCATGCGACGGACATCAACGCGTATTCGAGTGAGAGTCGGGCCGGGGGCGTACGGCGCGCACGCGCTGGTGCTCAGTCGCTATGCCGCAGAGGCCTTCGCCGGCTACAAGGACGGATCGGTTCGCATCATTCGCCTGACGCATGAGCCAGACGGATCGAAGGCCCACGACATCGGCGCCTCCCCCATCGAGTGGGCGAAGACGTCGGCATCGTTCAAGTGTCCGGTATCGGCGATCGGCGAGTGGAGTAGAGGCGTGCTGCTGGTGGGCCTCGAGAATGGTCAGCTGGAGCACCTCACGATGAGCGCGACCGTGGATCGCAGCGACTCCGGCCAACGGGAGGCAGGCTCGACGTGGAGACGATACGCACCGCTGGCGGAGCCGGTGAGCGAGCCGCGCGCTCGACCGGAGGCCACGTCCGGGAACCCCCACGCCGGTGGATGGGGTCGCCCACGGTTCATGGGCCCGCTCTCCCGGTCGTGGTTCCTCATCTCCACGGATACCTCGGGCTGGCTCATTCCACGGACGTCGCCCCAGGGCAGCACCGACGTCTCGCAGTGCCTGGCGCACGCGATCCCCCGTCCAGGCGCCCGCCGCCTGCTGTGTGCCGTGCGGATCCAAGGCGGGCCGAACACCCCCGGTCCGGGCTGGTTGACCGTCGCCCGCGACGGGCGGATCGGCTTCATGGCCGAAGGGTCCCCCGGGTCTGACCCGGACCCTCGGAAGCCTCGAAGACCCGGTGCATTGCGGTACCTCGACGACCTGTGGCTCGACGGCGACCGCCCTTCCATCGCGCTCGACTACGCTGTCGAGAAGTCGCGCGCCGCGGCCTGTGGAGCAGGGCCCGAAACAGACCGTCAACGGTACGTGGTCGATGAGCGCGCGCGCAGCCTGTGTCTGCTCACCGACCGGGGCCTGTTCAGGATCCGCCCCGGGAGGACGCCAGGTAGGCAATCCTTCGTCTACGGCCGGGTGCCCTTGCCCGATATCGGCCCCGACTGCGCTGTCATCACCCTGTGCGAAGCGGCGCCCGTCGACGGGCAGGCGCCCGATGCACCGCGCAAGAACCACTTGTGGGTCTGGGATCGAGAGGGGCGTGGCGTCGTCTTCGAGAGCCCGACAGATCGCGATGACCGGGCCGACCCCGGCGCCGGTGTCGGAGGCCAGATCGATCTGCCGTGGCGCTGGCGCTTCTGTGGAGACGTCGACGGCGATGTGGGGGTCGTGCATGCGGTCGCCTGGTCAGAAGACCGTGGGCGACCATCCAGAGTCGTCGCGTTGGGGCTGCAGGAGCGCGTCTCCATCTATGACATCGAGAGCACCGCCGAGCGTATCGACCGCTCGGACGGCAAAGAGCCGGCCACGACGACGAGCGGCCCATCGACCGCCGCTGCGACCGAGACAGCGAACCGCAGCCAATGGCCCGATGACATCGCCCCGAGCTTCGCCTTCGCTCGGGATGTCATCGAGGGCGAAGGCGTGGATGCACCGCCGCGAGAATCCCATGGCCAGCGCCTGCTGAGGCTGCTCAGGGATGAAACCGACCGGCGCCCCACCGAGTGCCTTCAGTGCTTGATCGACCACCCTCGCGTATGGTCGGAGGTCCTGTTGATGTGGGTCGACGCGGTGCTGGGCGTGCTCGTACGCCGGCATGTCGAGCCGCGTCAGGCCATCATATACGCGCTCACCGGCTGGGTTCGGCGGCTGCAGCGAGCTGCGACCGAGAGCCTATTGACCAGCGCCGAGCGGTCGCCCCTCTCGGAGGGCGTCTTCGAACGTGCGGCGGACCGGGCGATCGCCAGGGCCCTGAAGTGGGGACTCGAGGGAGGCCGATTCCGCGAGCGCCCCGATCTGTTCCACCCTCGACGGGTACTGGTCCTGTTGGGTGACGGCTCGCCACACCTGCGGGCGCTCGAACGGGCGATCTACGAGACATTGATGTTTCAGCGTCGCTTCGACGAAGCCTGGCACAGCCAACGCTTCACCCCGCGCCTGGCGACATCGCCGGCCGAACCGCCCCACGACCCGAGGCTGTCGGCGGTGCGCACGGTCCTCGTCGCCGCCACGCCTCGACGAGAAGCGAGCCGGGCGACCCACGCCGTCGTGGCGCGCATCCTGCGCCGCGGCCCCGCCAACCTGTGGTGGCGCACGTTCGTCTCCGCGAAGGGCCGCCCGTCCGGCATCGATGGACCCGTCTGCCGGGCAGAGGTCTCCGCCCCCGATGATGCGGAGACACTCGACGCCATCTTCGTCAGGCGTCCCGACGTCGGCAAGGTGCTCCTGGTTCGGCTCGAAGCGCCCCGTTCGCCGGCGAGCACGGGCGCTGGAGACAGGGCGGATGGTGGGCAAAGCGAGACAGATACCGTGCTGTCGGCCCATGAGATCGATCTCGGCGCGTCTGCAGAGATGGCCTACCGTGTCCCGCGCAGAGACCGCAGAAACAACAAGGTCCTGCAGTACGTGCGAGCCCGGTCGCTCGGGCACAAGCGCTCGAAGAAAACCGGCCGTGAAGCACACCATCGCGGGGACGAGAGGTTCGACGCGATCGCCCCCGCTGGCGGCGACCTCATGCTCGTCGGCGTGAGCGTTCGCGGCCCCAAGCCGGCCACGACCCTCGCGCTTTACCGAGTCACGGCCGACGAGCCGGTCTTCGAAGAGGTCGGCGCTCTGGCTCGGGGCGTCATCCGCTCCGCGTATCCTGCATCGGGCTCGACGACAGCGGACAACCCGGTGCGCTGCATCGCCGTCAGCGAAGGCCGACCGGACGGCAGCGAGCCTGCGGCCGACCACGACTGGGATGCCATCGCCTGTACCGACGGACGCATCTGGGCAGGACGACTCCAGCGGGGGTCGAAAGGTCAGCGGCAGTCATGCGAGCCGCGGATCGGAGCCCCACAGCTGGTCGCTCGCGTGAGTGGTCGACCCACAGCACTCGCCATTCGAGTCCATCCGCCCACCAGCAACACCCCCGAGGCCGTGCGCGTCTTCACCGGTACGGAGGACGGCTCCGTGATGGCCTTCGAGCACACGCCCGAGAGCGGCGATGGGCAGGGTCCGGGCGGCGCACGGCCTGCATCGCCCACCCCGGGATGGGTATCGCTCTGGTCGACCTTCGAGGACGGCCCGATCGACTCGATCCATGCCAGGAACGCCTGGGATCACCCCTATGACCCACAGAGGCAGGCGAGCAGCGCCGCCGAGTCGGATGGCGCGTCCACCGTCCTCGAAGAGTCGAGGCCCTGGGTGGTCGTCGTCACCCGAGCCGGCCGGCTGAGCATCTTCGATGACTCCAGCCCCAACCCATCGACGGCAGGTGAAGCGGACTGGGCGGGGCTGAGTCGCAGTCGACGCCCACTGCTGCCCGGAGAACGCTTCGATCGTGGCCGGGTGGACGAGCCGATCATCGGCTCTGCCTTCATGAGGACCCCGCCCATCCGTGACGCCAAGGACGGTGATCCCGATCAGTTCCACGCGCGACTCGTCGTCGGGACGGCCGACGGCGACATCCGCATCCTGCAACTGCGCCAGCTCGAGTATACCGGCTGGCGCCGCTGGCGCCGAAAGCGGTTCCTCGAACCCACCTGGCGGACGGTCCATGCGCTCGAAGCGAAACTGCCCGCCGATGGTCCTCCCCTCGCACTGTATCGGATGCGTCGATGTGAGGCGGTCAAGCATATCGTCCCGGAGTTGGCCGACAACCATGTCGCCTGGCTGCTCGAACAGTACGAGTCCGAACGCCGCCCGTCCGACCGCGAGTTCGTGCGCAAGATCGTGGTCTGGAAGGCATATCCAGCCCACCTCGCCCGGGTGGCCGAACTCGCCCTGGCATGGAATACGGGTATGACTGGGCAGCCGCCCGAGGCCGACGATCCCGAGCGCGCCTTTGCCGAACGTCTGGCGCAGCGCTTGGAGAACGCGCTCGACGCGGCCCACGAGATCGGCGATATCGGCGTCTACAAGGCGATCCTGCGTGCCACGATGGCCCGGATGAACCGCGAGATCGCTCTGACTGCCGCGGGCAAGACGAGCGAGCGGAGCAGCATCGGCGCCATGACCTATGGCCAACTCTTCGATACGCTCGCGCGCTCGATCGAGCGCTGGCGGGCGCGACCCGACGTCTATATCCGGCTCCGGATCCTGATGCAACAGCGGGCGAGCGATGGGCAATCGCTGTCGCGGGTCGTCGACGGGGTCGCGGTGGACACCAGAGAGGGCCCTGCAGCATACAGCGTCGCCAAGCCCGGCGCTGGTGTCGGCCTGAAGGAGACCCTCAGAGTGCGGGTCGATCGGGCGGCCGACAACCTGGCTCACGGGGATCTGCTGCTGGCTCTCGAAGTCCTGCGGGCCGTCAACGCAGCGATCATCCGTACCGGCTGGCAGCTGATCCGCGCCCGCACCGAGCGGTGCACCGACGTAGCGCACTGGCGCCCCGGCAGACGAGATGACACCACCGACAGCGGGGCCGAGGTCTTCCGCTGGGAAGACATCAGCCGCTACTACGATGCCTTGGCCGACTTCGTCGCTCGCCTGGGCAACTCGCGCAGTGGCTTGGGCGATGCGGTTCTCCACGAAGTGGTCCGCGCCTTCGCCCTGGGGGTCTGTATCACCCCGACCGCTGCGGCCGCCATCGCGTACCGCATCGCCGAGACCAACCTGCCCGACGAGCTGGTCGGCCGTATCGTCAACCAGTTCGCGCTGCTCCACCGCCAGGGATTGCCCGCGCCCCACTGGGCCCGCCTGCTCTTCCGGGCTGCGGCCGCCCACGCAAGCGCGGTGACCGATATCGGACCCTTCTCACTGGCCAACAGACACCTGGTACGACAGGTGCTCGGGCTCGACACGCACCTGCAATGGCTCGAGGAACAGGTCGACGTGGACGGGCTGCTCGATGGCTTCACCGGGTACACGCTGCGGGATTGGCCCAACCCCATCGCTCGACGCTGCGGCAGGCAGCCACTCACCGATGCGCCCGGCAGCCCCACGACGGTGGCCCTGGTCGACGCCGCCATCGGAGAGGTCAACCGGATCGTGCTCGCGCCCTGGATTCGCTACGACCTGACTGTGCAATGGCTCGTTCAGACGGCGAAAGCGCTGGCTCAGGACGCGGCCAAGGTCGACCTGGAGCCGTTGCTCTGGCTGGTTCACGCCATGCAGAGGTCGGCCGATGATCAGATGTCATCCTCCCCCGGTGCGCCTCAGGGGTACTCGTATCATCATTCGTGGGTGTTCTGGCATCTCGTGACATCATACCTGCTGCCCGCTACCGCCTCGGGCACCGGCAGCGATCCAGTGCCGGAGTTTCAGAGCCGGCTGGCAGCCGAAGCCTTCGATGGCTTCGATGGCGGCCTCATCCGCCGCGCGGTCGCGCTCTCGCTCGAAATCCCAGAGGGTCCCGCGAGACGCGACATCTGGACGTCGGCGTCGGAGGCAGAGAAGGCTATCAGCGAGACGACCAGGCAGCAGGTCGCCGATCGGCCCGACCGTGAAGTGCAACCCGCGCTGGTCGTCGCGGCGCCCTACCTCGAGAAGTGGGCGACCTGCTCGCGAGTACTCCTCAAGAAGCTGGAAGAGCACAACGAGCTCTTCCGACCCCAGGTGGCCCTGTACGACGCTGCGCTCTCGGCGTTCCAAGACGCCGCCGGCGCGTTCCCGACCAGCGCGGCCGTGCAAGCCAATATCGTCCAGGGGGTTCTCGGGCACTCCCTGCTGGAGTCGATCAGCGATCTGACTTGCCACCTCTATGCCATCGCTCAGGTGGTCGACCCACAGGGTACGTGGAATCCCCCTCAGCGTGACGATTCGCAGGAGCCCCACACCGACGCCAAGAACGTGCCTCTTGCGGAGCGGCTCTCCCGCGTTCTCACCCAGCGGGCCTTCGACGCTCAGTCGATCCCCAAGAACCTCCTCCTGCTCGCGGAGTTGACCGCGCGCAGCGATGCCTTCGAAGATCCACTCGGGTCTGCGCCGGACGAGGCAGACGAAGCCGGCGCCGCGGACGACAACGTGGATCTGGCCGTCCTCGCCGAGATATCGAGCGATCCCGACCTGAAGTTCCCTTGGACCGTCAAAAGGCTCAATACGGCTGGTCGGGTATCCGAGAGGGTCGCGACCATTCTGAGGATGGTCTTGCGCGAGTTGGGGCACAACCAGATCGACTACGGAGAAGAGCCGACGGGGACCATGATGGTCGATGGTCTGCGTCGGCGCCTGATACTGCAGACCGCCTACCGGAAGTCCGATGGCGCAGGCGACAGGCAAGGAGATGACAAAGCGAGTCGAGTAGAGGAGCTGCTCAAGGGTGGCTTGCAGCGTATGGTTCCACCGCATCCCAGCCATCCGGGCAAGTCGCATGGCATGGGTCTGTACCTCTCCAACCTCGCCCTGAGCACGGTGCGATGGCGCCTCGCGGTCAAACCCGACCCGAATGAAGAAACTGGGCCACGGGGCCTGGAGTTCATCATAGAGCCGGCCCTGGTGGAGAGTGACCGTGACTGATCTGCACCAGACGCCGGTCATCGTCATCGATGACAAATGGCTCTTCGTGACCCACGCGTGGTCGATCATCGGTCGCTGTCGCCGGATCGACCCGGGCCACGTCGCGCGGCTCGGGTGCTGGCCGGAGTCCGGGCGGCCAAGCGATGATGGGCTGTTCCGCTTCTACTGGCGTAGGCCCGTTGGGCAGGAGCAGGGGTCAGACGGGGCACCGGCCGATACGCTGAGCGGATTCTTCGCGGACACCTTCTCCGCGGCGGGCGTTTCGGCTGCGCGCGCCTGGGTCCTGCTCGACCTGTGCAACGAGCACGGGCGCATCCAGCACGTCGTCCCGACCATCAAGGCTCTCTGCGCTCTCGACGGCATGACCCCCGATCGCTTTCTCGCCTTCAGCGCCTACCGGACCCCCCGTCGCGCGCTGCGCGAGCTCGTCGAGAACGAGTTGCCCGAAGAGCGATACACGGCGTGGGCTGACCGCCTCTCGACGATCAGCCCGAAGACGCCCGATGCGCTGCGTGCGTTGCGCCATACGATGCTGGAGGCAGCCGCACGGCACCCCACTGCGTCGACAGCGGACCCGAAGCCGCGCGGACCGATTCAGCCGGCGCGCTCACCGGCAACAGGTTCCGCCGACGTTCGGGAGGCGCCGCTCTCCGGCCATGTGCTCGTCTCCGGGCTGGCGTTCGATACCCGCTCGGGGGTCATGGACGGTACCGACAATCTGGAGGGAGAACTCGGCCTGCCGCCGCTCGGCACGTTGTACGGGGAGGTCTCGAAGATGTGCTTCAAAGGCGCGCCGCCCGAGGTGGGCCAGCCATTCGGGCAATGGTGGGATGACCAGATCGAATCGCGGCTCGACGCGCGCATCGGAAACGGACGCGACGTGGAACGAGACGCCGCGCGGCTTCGGGCGCGTATTCACGAAGCCGAACACAGCGCGCGGGAGGCGTTCTGCCGATGTCTCCGCGGCTACGACTGGGGCGTGCCATCGGCGACATTTCTGGCGGTCCATCAGAGTTGGCCGGTCTGGCTCTGCCTGAGCCCGATGACATTCGCCGAGCGCGCGGTCCGCACGGTGGCGGCCCGGGTCGGGGAGAATCACAGCTGGCAGGTGATCAAGCCCGCGGGGCGACGCGACAAGGAGGCTGGGGAGAGTCGGACCGCGGACGAAGCGCGCATCTCCCCCGAGAGGCTGGCCCGGGCCCGGGCGGCGCTCATCGACCGGGCGAAGAGCGCAGACGAGGCGAAGGACGGCGACCAGTCGCAGCGACGGGTTCTCTTCAAGCTCGCGGGTGAGATCAGCAGTCCATCGACGGTCGCGTTGGGCCTGTCGGACGTCGGGCCGAGCCGGCAAGCTGAGCGCCAACAGGGCTATCAACGGTTGAGGAAGGCGCTCGACGCGTACGAAGACAGCGGCCTCTCGGTATGGGATGCCGCAGAGATACTGACCAGCGCGCTGGGCAAAGGCCAGCGCGATCGAGGCGAGCTGGCTGACTTTCAGGGCTTGTCGCTGACGGCCGAGGCCTACCTGGAGCGATATCGGCTCGAGCTGGGCGAACGCCCTATGGTGTGGCACATCGTCGACCACCCATTTCACGACGACATGCTCCTGAAGATGGTCGGGCGCATCCTCGAGCGGGCGCCCGACAGCCACGTCTTCGTACTTGTGGGCGCGGCCGATCGCCTCCTGGAGCCGCTCACGATACATCTGTCGGCGCACGCCAGACGTGCGGGCTACGCCCGCCCGGGGGGCTGGCACGTCGCATGCGCGACGGCCAGCCCGGTGGGGTATCTACACGCGCTGGAACGCAATCCGCCCTGGGTCGACGACTTCTACGGCTGGGCCGAGTCCATGAAGCTGAAGCACGCATGGGGCGCAGGGATCCTCCCGAGCTTCGAGCACAAGCTGATCAAGCTCATGCTCGCCAAGTCCCAGCGGGCTCGATTCAGTCGAGATCTATGGTACGCCGACGACAAGCTCCAGGCAGACTTGGCTCGAAGGAACTTGTTGATTGAGGGCCGCGATCGCACGGGGTGGAGCCTCACTCTGGTCGAGCGCCAGCTCCGAAAGCTTTCACGAGAGTTCGGCCCGGCACTCCGTAGATGGCTGGAGTTGTTTCGCAAGGTCATGAAGGACGATAGCAAGCATCTGGAGACTCGGAAGGACGGCACATCCACAACCGCGTCGGACGATAACGTCCAGTCGGTGCCCAGTGGCTGGTCGTGGCTCCTCGATGGGCCGACGTACGGGGGCGGTCAGCAGGCCTGAGCCGTCGAGTCGACGCCAGCGCCCCGGTGGATTCCCCTACCCGTTCACACTCTTTTTACAACCTCCTCAAGTCCGTCTGACCACCGCGCGCGGCCGCCGGCCTAGCCTCGGGATGCATCCGCTGCCCCCGAGGAGGCCCCATGACGTCATCCCGCTCGCTGCATATGATACTGGCGCTCGCGCTGGCCGGCTGCGCGCTGATCGCCACGCCGGCGCTGGCCGGGCCGATGGTGCTCGACGGCACCTGGAAGGACGGCACGCTGCAGCCGCCCGAGTCGGGGGCTGCGGCCCGCGCGCTGACCCTGGCCGAAGTGGCCGTCGAAGTCGACGGCGAGCAGGTGCAGGCCCGCTGGAGTTGGCGCACGGCGCCCGGCGAAGGCGCGGCGACGGTTGTCGTGCCCCTGCCCGCCGACGCCCGGGCCGATGGCACCCGACTCAGCGGGCCCGCCGGCGACATCGCCGGCTGGTTCCTCGACGCCGACAAGGCCGCCGCGGTGCTCGGGCAGCTGGCCGAGGCCACCGGTGACTCGGCGCTGCTGGCGGGCATCGGCCGGCCGCTCTTCGTCTCGACGCCGGTCGAGCTGGACGGCCACGGGCAGCTGACGCTGCAGACCCGGGCGGCGGCGCGGGCGCGGGACGGGCTGCTGCGCGTCGACCTGCCGCTGCCCCAGGCCACCGCCGAGCACGCGCCGCGGCTGCGCGGCAGCCTGCGCGTCGCCGCCGAGAAGCCGGTGCGCACGGTGCTCTCCCCCACCCATCCGATCGAGATCCACCGGCCGACGCCCCGGGCGGCCGAGGTGCGGCTCGACCTGCGGCGGGCGACGGCCGATGGCGACTGGACGGTGATCTGGGCGGTGGACGAGGCGCCGCTCGGCCTGCGGGTGCTGACCCACGCCGGCGAGAAGGGCGAGGGTTGGTTCGCGGTGGTCGGCAACCCCAGCGGCGGGGACGACGCGGCCCCGATCCCCAAGGACGTCGTGCTGGCGCTCGATACCAGCGGCAGCATGCGCGGCGAGAAGATGGAGCAGGCGCGACTGGCGGTGCAGGCGGTGCTCGACCGGCTGGGGCCGCAGGACCGCTTCGATATCGTCGCGTTCGGGACCGAGGTGAAGACCTTCGCCGGCCAGCCGGTGGCGCGAGACGCCGCGACCCTCGATCGGGCACGCACCTTCGTCGAAGATCTCGTGGCCCACGGCCGCACCAACATCGCCGGCGCGCTGCACGCCGCGCTGGCCGATCCGGCGCCCGACCGCCCGCGCATCGTGCTGTTCTTGACCGATGGCACGCCGACCGCCGGCGTGCGGGTGCCCGAGCAGATCGTCGACGGGCTGCCGCCCCGCGAGGAGAGCCCGGCGCGGGTCTTCGCCTTCGGCGTGGGCCATGATGTCAACGCGCACCTGCTCGACGCGATCGCCGAGCGCACGGGCGGCGATACGACCTATGTCGACCCGGGCCAGGCCATCGACGTCAAGGTCGCGGCGCTCTACGAAGGCTTGAGCCATCCGGTGCTGGAGGGCGTCACGGTCGACTTCGGCGGGCTCGCGGTCGACGCGGTGCAGCCAGATCACATCCCGCTCTTGTTCCGCGGCCAGGATGTCATGCTGCTGGGCCGCTATCGGACGACGGGCGCGGGCGCCGAGCATACGCTGACCCTCTCGGGCACGGTGCAGGGCGCGCGGCAGCAGCACGCGGTCACGGCGGCCTTTCCCACCGAGACGGGCAGCGAGGACGCGTTCGTCGCGACGCTGTGGGCCACCCGCCGGGTCGGCGCGCTGCTGCGGCGCATGCGGCTGGCCGACGCCGACGGCGGCGGGGCCGAGGCGCGACAGAAGACGTTGGCCGAGATCGTCGAGCTGAGCCGGCGCTTCGGCATCCTCACCGAGTACACGGCGTTTCTCGCCGACAGCGACGGGCCGGTGACCCCCGAGGAGGCCAACCGGCAGGCGGCGGCGCTGCTCGATCGGGCCAACAGCCAGCAGTCGGGGCAGTGGGCGGTCAATCAGGCGGACAACGAGCAGGCGCTGCGCAAGCGCACGGTGGCCTCGACGGCGGGCAACTTCTATCGCGACCGGCAGGGCAAGACCCGCAAGGGCGAGAAGGTGCGCATGATGGGCGGGCGGGCCTGGTACAAGCGCGAGGGCCGCTGGGTCGAGGCAGACGACGGCAAGCAGCGCAAGCGGCGCCGGGTGAAGAAGTTCAGCAAGGCCTATATGGACCTGGTGCGCGCGAATGACGACTTCGCCGAGGCGCAGCGCCTGGACGGCAATACGACGGTCAACGTGGGCGACGAGCAGGTGGAGGTCTACTGATGAAGGCGCCGATGAAAGCACGGACGCGCGTGATCTCGGGGCTGGCTCTGGCGGTCTCGCTGGGCCTGCCGGGCGCCGGCGGCGCGTGGGATGCCCCGCAGCAGCAGCAGATCCAGGTCGAGGTCGACGAGCAGGCGAATCGGCAGGTCCGGCGCCATCCGCGGCGGGGCCTCATGGACAACGTGCAGCTGGGCAACATGCGGCTGAACAACGTGCACGGGGGCAACTTCGGCCAGCCCGTGCAGCCGGGCATGGCGATCCATACCCCGCACCAGGGGCCGATCACCGCTCGGGCGATCCGCACGGCCATCGAAGACGGGGTGCTCTTCCTGCGCAGTCGGCAGGCGCCCGACGGGTCCATCGGCGGGGGCTATGCCCAGGGTGGCTCGACCGCGCTGGCGACCCTGGCGATGCTCGCCGCGGGGGCCGATCCGATCAGCGATCCGGCGGTGAAGACGGCCATGGCCCATCTGCTGGCGCTCGAGAGCGACAATACCTACGTGGTCGGCATCCGGGCCAACGTCTGGGAGTACGCGCTGCGCAAGGCGCCCCACGAGCAGACCTGGCGCGAGGCGCTGAAGCGCGACGTGAAGTGGCTGCTGGCGGCGCGCAACGACGTGGGCTGGCGTTATTCGAGCTCCAGCACCGACTGGGACAACTCGTGCACGCAATACGCCGCGCTGGGGCTGTGGGCCGCGCAGCGGGCGGGCATCGAGACCGGCGACGACGTCTGGGATCAGCTCTCGCGCCACTTCCGCCGGGTGCAGAACAGCGACGGCGGCTGGGGCTACGTGCAGGGCAGCAGTTCGACGCCGAACATGGCCACCGCCGGGCTGGCGACGCTCTACCTCGTCTTCGACCATCACTACGGGCGCAAGGAGGCCTGGCGCACCGGCAAGCCGGCGCCCTTCGCCAGCGGCGAGGCGCGGCAGGTGCTCGACGCCATCGACCGCGGCCTGACCTGGCTCGGCGGCGCCGACGGCGACAAGAGCAACGCCTACTATCTGTATGGCATCGAGCGCACCGGCGTGGCCGGCGGGCGGCGTACGCTGGGCGGGGTCGACTGGTTCGCCGAGGGCGCCGACGCCGCGCTGCGCGCCCAGCGGGTCGACGGGGCTTTTCCCCTGGGCTACAGCGACGAGATCGGGACCGCGCTGACGACGCTGTTCCTGGTCTACGGCGGGGCGCCGCCGGCGTTCGCCAAGCTGCAGCACGGCGAGGGCGACGACTGGAACCTCAACCCGCGGGACATCGCCAACCTGACCCGGCGCATGTGGCAGGCCTACGAGCGGCCGCTGAACTGGCACACCGTCGGCATCGACGAGCCGATCGAGGCCTTCGAGGCGCCGCTGCTGTTCATCAGCGGCTCGAAGGCGGCGACGTTCGACGCGGCGCAGGTGGCCCGGCTGCGGGACTATATCGAGCGCGGCGGGACCATCCTGGCCGAGGCGGCGGACGGCAGCCCGGCCTTTCGGGCGAGCATGGTCGAGCTGCTGGGGCGGATCTTCCCGCCCGCCGAGCACCCGGGCATCGCGCTCGCGCCGCTGGCCGCCGACCACCCGGTCTACACCGTCGTCAAGCACCCCTGGCGTGAGCGGCCGACCCTGTCGGCGGCGTCGGACGGCGCGCGCACGGTCTTCGTGCTGTCGGAGGGCTACCTCGCCGCCGACTGGCAGACCGATCGCGTGGAGAGCGACGCGTTTGCCCTGGCGATGAACCTGCTGTTCCACGCGACGGCGCTGCGCCCGCTGGACGGCCGCTTCACCACCGTGCCGCTGGCCGAGGACGCCGGCCCGAAGCGTGAGGGCGAGGTCATCGTGGCCCGTGCCCGGCACGGCGAGGGTCGGGATTGGGACGCGGCCCGGCACAGCTGGGATCGGCTGCGGGCCTACGCCGATCACGCCACCGGCCTCGCCCTGCGCAGCCGGCCCGCCATGGCGCTCGACGCTGCGCTGGTCAAGAGCGACGTGCAGCTGCTGCACCTGACCGGTCGGCGGGCCCTGACGCTGACCTCGGCCGAGCGGGACGCGCTGTCGGCGTTCGTCGACGGCGGCGGCACGGTGCTGGTCGACGCGTGGGGCGGCGCCGAGACCTTCGGGGATTCGGCGCGGCGCATGGTCGAAGAGCTGTTCGGCCGCCTCGAGCCGCTGGCCACCGATGATCCGCTGATGACGGGCTTCTTCATCGGCGGGCAGGACGTCACCCGGGTGCGCTACGACCTCGGCGCCCGCCGCCGCCTGCGCAGCCAGGGCGCGGCGATCGATCGGGCGCAGCTGCGGGTGGTGCGCAGGGGCGGCCGGCCGGCGGTGGTCTTCTCCGACATCGACCTGTCCGCCGCGTTGGCCGGGGTCGACGTGCACGGCGGCGCGGGCTACGCGCCGGCCTCGGCCCGGGCGCTGGTGGCCAATCTGGTGGGCTGGCTGGGCCGCGATCGGGCCCTCGCCGCCCGCTGACGGCTCAGGATCCGAGGCCGACCCAGACGCTGCCGTCGGTGCGCACCTCTTTCTTGAAGATCGGCACGTCGGCCTTCATGCGCTCGATGGCGTAGCGGCAGGCGTCGAACGTCTCGGCCCGGTGGGGTGCGGCGACCGCGATGACCACCGCCACCTCGCCGACCGCCAGATGCCCGAGCCGATGGTGGATGGCGACGCGCGTGCCGGGCCAGCGTTCGTCCACCTCGGCCCGGATGCCCTCGAAGACCTTCACCGCCATCGGCCGATAGGCCTCGTACTCGAGCCGCTCGACCCGATGCGGCCCGGTGTGGTCGCGCACCAGCCCGACGAACGCCAGCACCGCGCCCCGATCATCGGCCCGGACCAGCCGCTCGACCAGCGACGGCTCGAGCGGATCGTCGGTCAGCCGCACCATCTCGCTGCGCTGCACGCTCATCCGCCGGACACCGGCGGGATGAGCGCGACGGTCGCCCCGTCGCTCAGCGCCGCGGCGCGATCGGCGACGAAGGCCTCGTCGACGGCGATGCGTATATGGGGCCACAGCGGCTCGAGCCGCGGATGGCGGGCGTTGAGCGCCGCGATCAGGTCGGTCAGCGTCGCGCCGTCGGCCAGCGTCAGCGACTCCGAGCCGGCGTTGGCCCGTTCGCGGGCGGCGGCGAAGTACAGCACCTCGATCTGCACGCATCCTCCTTGTGGCGCTGCGGCGGTCCCCGGTATGAGTTCTGCCGGCGCATCCGGCACCGGAGAGATGCGCGAGCGGCGCGGCGGTCGCCGGGTCGAAAGGGACGGAGGCGCACATGATTCGAAGCGAGGTCCGGATTGCATGGCTGTGCGCGCTCGCCGCGTATGCCCTGACCGCGTGCGGCGGCGATGAGACCGAGCCGGACGATCCGCCGGTCACCGCCGAGCCCGAGCCGGAGGCCGCCGAGCCGGAGCCCGCCGAGCCCGAACCCGAGACCCCCGAGCCCGAGACCGCCGAACCCGAACCGGAGGCCGCCGAGCCGGAGCCCGAGCCGCCGCCCGAGCGCACATCCCGCCCGAGCGCCTGCGGCGACGCCGCGACGGCGTCCATCGGCCCATCCGGCGGCGCGCTGACCGTCGGCGTCGACGGCGGCGCGCTCGTCGACGCGACCGTGAGCATCGGGCCGCGGGCCTTCGCCGGTCAGGTGGGCGTCACGGTGCAGTGTGCGAGCGACGACATCGTCGGCGCGGGCTACGTGCCGCTCGGCAAGCCGCTGCACGTCGCCACCCGCACCCCGCATCGCTTCGGCTACGGCAACTGGGCCCGCGTGCGCTATGTCTTCGACGCGACGGCCATGCCCGAGGCGGTGCGCAGCCGCCACCTGCGGCTGTACTGGAAGGCCGACGACAGCGGGCGCGTCGCCGAGCCGCCGATGGTCAACCCCGAGTTCGATCTCGTCGAGGGCACCGTCGCCTTCGATACGCCGGGCCTGGGGGTCTTCCAGGTGGGCTATCGCGCCGACGCCGGTCAGCCGGTCTCGCGGCGGTTCGCCTACCGGGCCATCGCTGGCATCTCGATGGGCGCGGGCGGCGCGGCCTACTTCGCCACCAAGCACCACGAGAAGTTCGACTACATCATGCCGCTCGGCGGCGCGGTCGACTGGGTCTACCTGCTCGACTACATCACGACCCGGCTGACCGGCGGCTTCTGCCGCCACGATCAGGGCGGCGGCCTCGGCGCGTGGTGCGGGGTCGAGCACACCGGCCAGCAGTTCGAGCACCGCGGGGTCAACTACAACAACTTCTACTATCAGGACAGCGGCGGCAGCTTCGATCGCGAGGAGTACGGCAAGCTCTTCCAGGACCTCGCCTTCGCCTATGGCAACCCGCTGATGTACAACCCCGACAGCCCCTACCTGCCGCCGGGCGTGCCCAACGAAGAGCTGCTGCGGCCCGTGGCCCAGCGCTGCGCCGCCGAGTGCCGCGGCGAGCGCTGCCCGCCGCCGGAGACCTTCACCATCGAGCGCGGGTTCTACGACGACGAGTACAACCCCGACGGCGATCTGCCGGTGATCATGTTCTGCGACGGCGAGGACGGCGAGCCGCTCGGCAAGTTCGACGGCAACGAACCCCACGACAAGCCCAGCGATCTGGTGCTGGCGGTCGACCTGAACGGCAACGGCCGCCGCGACACCTACGAGCCGGTCATCCGCAACATGTACGAGCCCTATGGCGACGTCGGCTGCGACTCGGTGCCGTCGAGTAGCGAGCCGGGCTACGACCCGATCGCCAACCCCGATCCGGCGGGCGACGACTACGACTGGTACCGCAACCCGCTGGGCACCGAAGGCAACTGGATGTACGACGGCTTCGAAGCCTGCGGCGGCGACGGCGCCGAGCCCTATATCGACGCGGGCATCGACGGGCTGCTCGGCACCCCGCAGTACCGCGACGGCGGCTACGACTGGGGCGAGGGCAACGGTCGCTTCGACTACAACCCCAACTACCAGCGGGCGCTCGAGCTCAACGGCGGCTCGATGTACCTGAAGCTGACCCCCGAGCAGCGGGCGCGCCTGCAGGTGTGGACCGATGGCGGCATCCGCGACCTGTTCAACTTCGCCACCGCGGCCAACCACTGGATGGGGCGGCTGCAGGCGGGCGGGCAGAACGTGGGCATCTACGACGACTTCCCGCGGATCATGCCCGAGGACGTCGTGGGGGCCTACCTGCCCGGCCGCTACAGCGATCCCTTCGGCGAGCTGGGCCAGAGCGTTCTGATGCGCTATGGCGACCCGTGGCTGGACGACGAGACGATCCTCGAGACCCAGGACGGCCAGCACGTCGGAACCACGATCCAGGCGCTCAACCGCTTCATGTCGATGTACGACTGGGTCCACAATCGCTGGGAGCACCTCGAGTTCGGCCGGGCCAACGCGGCGTATGGCAGCCGGACGGAGACCGTATTCTTCCACAGCGAGCGCTTCGGCAAGACGTTCCGCTACGCGATCACCGTGCCCCCGGGCTACGACGACCCGGCGGCCACCGACGAGCGATACCCTCTGCTCATCCTGCTGCACGGCTACGGCCAACGGCCCGAAGACCTGCCCGGCACCGGGGTGCTGCTCAGCGGGCCGATGGTCAGCGGGGCGTGGGCCCGCAGCCTGATCGTGAGCCCCGACGGCTCGTGCGGGCGCAACGACCTGCGGCAGTGCAACGACGGCATCGACAACGACAAGGACGGCCTGGTCGATGCGGGCGACGACGCCGAGAGGCGCGTGCGCTGCGCCCGCGACGCGGAGTGCACCACCGGCTATCGCTGCCGGCCCCAGACGTTCGGCAAGCAGGGCAAGGGCGAGGCGCGCTGGTGCTGTCGCGAAGGCATGGCCCACTGCGGCCCGCCGGATCCCCAGTGCGGGCTGCGGGCGGACAACAAGAGCGAAGGCGGCGCGGTGACCTACTGCTCCGACGGCGTCGACAACGACCGCGACGGCCTCACCGATCTGGAGGACGAGGGCTGCATGGGTCTGCTGCACCTCGACACCGAGGCCGACTGCCGCGAGGGCTCGTTCTACACCGCCCATCAGGCCCGCAAGGACGGCACCCCCGGTGGGCCCGACTGGGAGGGCGCCCTGCTCGACATGATCGATCACATCGACACCCACTATCGCACCCGCCGGCCGGAGACGGTCACCGTCCCTCGCTGAGCCCGCGGGCCCCACGCGACCCCCTTTCCCACCGAGAATTTGAGATGAAACGCCGCTCTCGCGTAGGGTCGGGCGGTTGACCCCTCTGCCTCGGGAGGAAAGAGATGAGCGGTCGGATCATCGGCAGCGTCGTATTGGGTGTCTTCGCGGCCTTCGCCGTCGGCTGCGTGCCGGCGGGCGGCGAAGAAGAGATCACCGATATCGGTATCCGGGACATCGGCCCCGCGGTCGTGCTCGACATGTTCGTGCCCCGCGAAATGGGCAATGACGATCCGATCGACGTGGGCACGGACGACGATCCCGACGGGTCGATCGCCGACGACGCCGCGCCGGTCGTCGACATGGCACCGCCGGTCGAGCGGGGCGACGCCGACTGTCGGGCGCTCGACGCCTGCCTGCGGGCTTGCGGCGACGCCGACTGCTCACGCCGCTGCCGGGAGATGGCGCCGCCGGAGGGCGCGGCGCTCTACGACGCGATCTTCATCTGCGCCCGGGAGAGTGGCTGCACCGAGCCGGGCGGCGCGCTCAACGAGGTGTGCATGGAGACCAACTGCAGCGACGAGCGGCTGGCCTGCTTCGGTCCGCCCGCGCCGCTCGACTGCCAGGGCCTCAACGCCTGCCTCGGCCAATGCGCCGAAGGCGACCAGGAGTGCATCGACAGCTGCAACGGCGCCGCCAGCGAAGAGGGCCGCCGCACCTTCGAGGGCCTCGTGCAGTGCATCGACGAGGCCGCCTGCGCGCCCGAGGACGCCGCCTGCCGCCAGGGCGCCTGCGCCGACTTCCTCGAGGCCTGCTTCGGCGTGGCGGTGGTGCCGGTGGGCGACAGCGACTGCGAGACCCTCGCGGCGTGCATCAACGCCTGCGAGCCGGGCGACGCCGACTGCACCAACGGCTGCTTCGGCGACAGCGCGCCCGAGGCGTTCAATACCTATCAGGCGGCCATCGACTGCCTGCGGGCCGCCGAGGCGCAGTGCCCCGAGGGCGATCAGGCGTGCACCCAGGAGATCTGCGAGGCGGAGATCCGGGCGTGCATCCCCAACGACGGCCCCACCCCCGGCGGACCGGGCACCTGCGAGCAGTTCGACGACTGCCTGCGCGAGTGCCCCGACAACGACCAGCCGTGCATCGACGCGTGTATCGAAGCCACCAGCCAGGAAGGCTTCGACCAGTACCTGGCCTTCGTCGACTGCCTCAACATGCAGTGCCCCGAAGGCTCGGCCCCCTCGTGCGGGCTCATCAGCTGCGAAGGCCCCATCGAGGCCTGCCTCGGTGAGGTCGCCGTCCCCCGCGGCGCCCTGGGCTGCTCGGCGTTCAACGACTGCCTCGGCACCTGCGCCGAGGGCGATCAGGCCTGCACCGACCGCTGCATCAACTCGGCGAGCGCCCGGGGCTACGACCTGCTGCTCGGCGCGATCAACTGCGTCAACGACTCGGGCTGCGCGCCGGGGGACGCCGACTGCCAGCAGCTCAACTGCGGCGCCGAGATCAACGCCTGCTTCAACGACTTCTGACGCCCTCGCCGGCGAACATCTCCGCCGGCAGCGCCTCGAAGTGCACCTGCGCCGCCTCGTCGAGACAGGCGGCGAACGCCGTCGCCAGGTACGCGTCGCCCCACCGCGGCGGGCGTCGATCGACGAAACGGGCCTGAAGCTCGGCGTCGAGCACCCACTCGGCGTGGTAGACCCCCGCCGGGCTGACGCCGAGCCCCACCTCGACCCCATCGGCCGCCTCGACCTGCAGCCGCCGCACACCCAGCAGGAGAAAGCGGGCCCCGACGGCATGGGTCGTATGACCGCCGGGATGGCTCACCGAGAGATGGTGCCGATAGCGCGCGCCGTCCGCGCTGATCGAGTAGGCCACCGCCAGCCCGGCGCGGGTCACGGTCGCCCGCGGATCGACCTCGCTCAGCGGCTCGTCGAAGCGGTCGAGCGCCGCCGCCCGCAGGCTGTCGAGCCGCTCGACGAACGCGCGTACGTGGTCGAGTCCGAAGACCGCGCCAAAACGGCGCCATGCCCGGAGGCCCAGCGCGATGACGGCCGCGACCACGAGCGCGATGAGCCAGAATGGGGACACTCGGCGCCTCCCGCGTCTGCCGGACAATACCGCAAGCGGTCGCCGATGCGCAGCGACACCTTCACGACAGCCGCTCGATGGGCCATGCAGCTGACCTGAAGGTCACTAAAACTGTGGGAAGACCTTTGACGACGCTTCCAGTGACGCATACCTTCGAGACTATGGAAAGCGGCCCCCAGTCTGCGTCTCGGCCTGCGCTTCGGCCTGCGCTGCGTCCTGCGCTGAATCGAAGTATCGGGCGCATATGCCTCACGGCGTTCGTCGCCGCGAGCGCCGCCGTGGGGTGCGACGAGCCGGCCCCCGATCCGACCGTGCGCATCGGCAGCAGCGTCGAGCCGCTGCGCCACGGCGAGATCGATGAGGGCAGCACCGTATGGATCACATACGGCCTGCAGGGCGGCTACCACATCTGGGGCAGCCTGCAGGCGCAGCACATCGATCCCGATGACGTGCGCATGCAGTTCGACCTGTTCACCGACGGCGAGCAGATCGGCGGGGCCGACTATCGCGACGATCTGCGCCGCGGCCCCGACGGCCCGTACGAGTACGGCGGCGTGACGGTCTTCATCTACGACGACGTTGCGGTCGACGGCCTCGACGGCCGCACGGTGGAGATGACCCTGCGCCTGACCGACGGCGCCGGTCGACTCGCCGAGGATCGCATCGCGGTGCGCGCTCGGTGCTGCGAATGAGCCGCCCGACCCGAACGGTGACAAAATGCGACGCGTAGTGGGACACTCGTGACACAATCGGCGCCAACCGACGTATCGGTCGAGTCACCCGCCTCGTTACGAGGAACATCGGGCCACATGGCCCTTGTCTGGGCCCCTTGGCATGGTAATTTCTTTCGGACCTGGCCCGGTCGCGCTCCGCGGGGAGCGGCGGACGCGACGGGGCATGGTGATCGCCGCACCGACTCCTCTCGAGGGGCCGTGCCCGGTGACCGTGATCGCGCCCTGCGGCGGGCGCTCGTTCGTGCCGACGCTGTGTCGGCCAGTGACTTGAGGGGCCATCGGCCATAGACATCTCACGCCCGAGCACCTCGGAGATCCCGGGGACCGAATCCGATGCGCCGTCTGATGCGGAGCGCGGTGGGCAACATCGAGACAGGGGAACCGCCGGAACCATGTCGCCTCCCGGGCCACCGTCGAGAATGCAGCCGTCGATCTACGAGGCGCTGCTGCAGGCGTGTCAGCAGATGCTGCGCCATCGGGAGACCTTCGCCAAGGTCACGCTCGAGCGGCACATCCTGCGCAGGGTCGACGAGACGACGAGCAACCCGGCGCTGCTCGGGCACCTGGTCTCCGAGGCCTTGATGTCGCGGCTCGACCGCTCGCTGGTGGCGAGCAAGAACATCTACGTCGCCGACTTCGACATCCCCCAGATCGACCTCTTCTACGAGATGGCGACGGCGTATCCGCACATCTACCTGAGCCACAACATCGCCAACGTCGCCCTCGCCGACGAGATGGCCCGCCTCGAGGCGGTCACGCTGCTGGAGATCGGCATCGGCAAAGGCACGCAGGTCGAGCAGCTGCTCGAGCGCCTCGCCCGCCATCCGCGGCGCACGACGCGGCGGGTACAGCTCATCGCCATCGACCCCGACCCGGCCAACCTGCAGGACGCCAGCATCCGCGTGCGCACGCTCGCCGGGCGGCTGCCCTTCTCGGTCGAGATCAAGACCCGGCTCGGCCTCATCGAGCAGATGCCCATCGAGCTGCTCGCCGGGCTGCTCGGCCGGACCCATGGCGAACTGGTCATCAACTCGGCCTATACGCTGCACCACATCCTGCCCGCGGCGAACGACAACACGGTGCGCACGCAGGTCTTGCGCAAGCTCGCGGCGCTCGGACCGCGGCTCGTGACCCTGATCGAGCCCGACTCCAACCACCACGAAGAAGGCCTGACCAAGCGGTTCAACAATTGCTGGATCCACTTCAAGGCGGTCTTCGAATTGATCGACGAAGCGCCGCTCGAGCCCGCGGTCAAGTTCACCATCAAGGAGAAGTTCTTCGGCCGGGAGATCCGCGATATGTTCGGCGTGAGCGACGCTTTCCGCTGCGAGCGGCACGAAGCGACCACCGACTGGGTCGAACGTCTGGCGCGGGCCGGTTTCGAAGGCGCGACGCCGCCCCCGGTTGCGGACATACCCGAGCGGTGTGAGGTCACCTCACAGGACGGCGTCGTCCTGCTCGGCCATCGCGGGCGCAACCTGATTTCGGTGCTGGTGCAGCGCCTCGCCCGGGGAAGCGGAAAGTGAGGGGATCATGAAGGAGAGCGAAGAGAAGCCGGTTCGCGTATTCGGCGCGCTGCTGGTCGGCTACGCTCAAGCGTGCGTCAACCTGAACATCGTCGCCGGTCGACGGGGCGCGGAGTTGATCGGCGGGCTCGAGGTCAACCGGTGGTACCCGCTCTCCCGCCTGCGGCGCCTGGAGCGGCTGGTGCTCGAGAGCTACGAGAACACCGGGGCGATCATGGAGCGGGTCGGCATGGAGATGATGTTCGGCTGGTACCACTACGGGCCCGGCCGCGATCTGGTGCAGAGCGGCGCCGACTTCCTGCGCTTCCAGTCGGGCAGCGAGGGCTACGCCAGCGTCATCGACGGCCCCGACTCGCTGCTCGGCGAGTTCACCCTGGTGTCCGAAGACCGCGAGGCCGGCCGCGCGACCCTGCGCTCGACCACGCCGCTGAATCGCGACATGGAGCGCGGCGTGCTCATCGGTGGCATGAAGGCCCCCGGTGATCTCGACTTCGTCGACGTGGCCTACATGCCCGAGCGGCAGGCCTTCTCCATCGAGTACCACTGAGGCCGTGATGATCTCTCTCGACGAACTGCTGGCGCTCGACACACCGCCCGCCGACCTGATGCTGTCCCAGGCCGATCTCAAGCGGCTCTACTGGAAGTACCGCGGCCTGCTCAAGGATCAGCAGCGGGATCAGGCGTATTGGGCGGCGACCAACGACAACTTGACCCAGGCCTTTCTCAAGCTCGACGAGAAGGAGAAACACCTCGCCCGGGCCTATGAGATCATCCGCGACGATCTGCGGGTCGCCAGCCGCATCCAGCAGAGCCTGCTGCCTTCGAACTTCAGCCCGCCCGAGCTGGACATCGCGGTCTACAACCGCCAGCTCACCGACGTCGGCGGCGACTATTACGACTTCTTCCGCACCCGCTCGGGGCGTACCGCCATCGGGCTCTTCGACATCTCGGGGCACGGGGTCTCCGCCGCGCTGGTCATGGCGTTCCTCAAGGCGCAGTTCACCCTGGCCCTCGACCACCTCGAAGCCCCCGGGGCGATCGTCGACGCGGTCAACCAGCGCTCCTACGGCTTCCTGCGCGAGGTGAAGAAGTACGCGACGGTGAACTTCGTGGTGCTCGACCAGGACGCGCTGACCTACGCCGCCGGCGGGGGCTTCGGCCTCGTGATGCATCGCGCCGGGGTCTCGACCTTCGAGAAACGGGCGCCCTTTCTCGGCCTGCGGCAGCGCAGCTACCCGCAGTACACCCTGCCGTTCGCCGAGGGCGACCTGCTCGTGATGTACACCGACGGGATCCCGGAGTCGCAGGACACCGACGGGCGGGACTACACCGTGCGCCGGCTCAACGACCTGATCGTCGAGCACGGCGACGAGCCGCCGGCGACGATCCTCGAGCGCTGCATCGCCGACTACGAGGCGTTCCGTCACGAGGTCTCCGACGACGTCACGCTGATCATCGCGAGGAGGAAGGCGTGATCTCGGAAGCCGACCTCGGCCGGACATCGATGACGCTCGCCTACGAGTTCCAACCGGTGCGCAACATCATCTGCGATCTCAGCGGCCTCATCGGGCGCGCCGTGCGCGAGCTGGTCGACGCCTTCTATCCGCGCATCGCCGGGCAGCGGGTCGAGGTGCTCATCGCCGAGCTGGTCGACAACATGCTGCAGAACGTCTTCGATCCCGACAGCGCCATCTCGATGAAGATGACCGTCGCGGACGGGCAACTGCATCTGCGCACCCGCAATACAGCACACACCGAGAGCTACGAGTGGGTCAGCGGGCACATCGCGGCCATCCGCGAGGCCCGCGCGGCGGGCACCCTGAGGGAGCTCATGCGAAAGACGATCGTGGAGCGGCGGCGCAAGCAGCTCACCGGCGGGCTCGGCTTCATCCGCCTGGTACACGAGTCGCGCTTCGACCTCGAAGTGGATTACGACGACGGCGAGCTGGTCATCGACGCCCGGCTCGACCTCAACGCGCTGGCCGAAGGCAAGGGAGACGCACGGTGAAGGTCCTCACCTACGGTGACATCATGCAGGGGGGCAGCAGCGTCTTCACCGCCACGGCGCGGCTCGAAGACGACTGGCTGGTGGTCAGCTTCTCCGGCGCGATCCGGGTCGACAACCCGCATGTGCAGTTGCAGGCGTTCATCGACGCGATCCACCTCGAGCTCAAAGACCGGGCCGTCGGGGCGGTGACCCTCGACTTCACCGACCTCAAGTTCTGCAACTCCAACGGCTTCTACGTGATCATGGACGTCATCGAGTCGGTCTACGACAACTCGGACGGCCCGGTGCACGTGCGGCGGCTCGAGCAGGACGACTGGCAGCAGCAGACGCTGCCGATCCTGCTCGATCTGGGCTCCGACGAGGTCCGCGAGCGCACGTCGTTCGAGGACGTGCGCAACATCTGACCCCCCGCCGCACGCCGAATCCGAAACGCACCGCCCGCCTCGACCATCAACGCCGAGTCATGGCCGCTCCACACCGCACGCACGAGGGCACGCACGACGGCACCCGCGGGGGTACGCCCGCGCCGATCGGGCTGGTCGTCGACGGTATCGGACGCACCTTCGACGACGGCGCAGGACAGCCCGTCGAGGCGCTGCGCGACGTGAGCCTGAGCGTCGCGCCCGGCCGCTTCGTCGCCTTCATCGGCCCCTCGGGCTGCGGCAAGACCACGCTGCTGCGCATCATCGGCGGCCTCGATCGGGCGACGGCCGGAACCGTGCTCTTCGACGGCGGCCCCCGGCCCGAAGGCGCGCTGGGCTACGGCTTTCAGGACGCCCGGCTGCTGCCCTGGCGCTCGGTGCTGCGCAACGTCGCGCTGCCGTTCGAACTGGCCGGCATGGCCCGCGCCGAGCGCGAGGCCCGCGCGATGGACATGCTCGAGCGGGTGGGCCTCGCCGACTTCGCATCCGCCCGGCCCCATACCCTCTCCGGCGGCATGCGCATGCGGGTCGCGCTGGCCCGCGCGCTGGTCACCCGCCCGCGCCTGCTCGTGCTCGACGAGCCCTTCGGCGCGCTCGACGAGATCACCCGCACCGACCTCGATGACGAGCTGCGCCGCCTCTGGCTGCAGACGCCGATGACGGTGCTGCTCGTGACCCACTCGATCAGCGAAGCGATCTACCTCGCCGACCGGGTGGTGGTGCTCGCGCCGCGGCCCGGGCGCATCATCGACGACTTCGAGGTCGAGATCGCCCACGACGCGCGCAGCCCGGACGTCCGCACCGAGCCGCGCTTCGTCGATCGGGTCGCCCGGGCGGCGACCGCGTTGGAGCGCGGTGTGCGCGAGGCGGCGGTCGCCCGTTGAGCGCGTCGACCCGAACGCTGTGGCGCTCGGTCCTGCCGCCGGCGGTGACGGTCGTCGTCGCGGTGGCGCTGTGGCAGCTCGCGGTGATGCTGACCGGCGTCGCCCCGTACCTGTGCCCGTCGCCGCTCGACGTCTTCCAAGCCTTCGTCGAGCGCCGCGAGCCGCTGCTGGCGGCGACCGGCCTGACCGCCGCCGCGACGCTGATCGGGTTCGGCTCGGCCACCGTGCTCGGCATCACCATCGGCACCGTGTTGGCGTCGGTGGGCATCCTGCGCCGCGGGGTCTACCCGCTGACCAACTTGCTGCAGATGGTGCCGGTGGTCGCGGTGGCGCCGCTGCTGACCATCTGGTTCGGCTATGGCCTGTCGGCGGTCGCCGCCTCGGCGTGCATCGTCGCGATCTTCCCGGTCATCGCCAATACCGTCGACGGCCTGCGCTCGGTCGATCCCAACCTGCGCGAGCTGTTCGCGCTCTACGGCGCCAGCCGCAGCGAGCGCTGGCTGAAGCTCGAGCTGCCGGCGGCGACCCCGACGATCATCACCGGCCTGCGCATCGCCGCCGGGCTGTCGGTGATCGGCGCGGTCGTCGGCGAGTTCGTCAGCGGCTTCGCCGGGGCCAACGCGCCCATCGGCATCGTCATCCTCACGGCGATCCGCGAGGCGCGCACCGATCTGGTCTTCGCGGCCATCTTGTGCAGCGCGGTCGTCGGCTTCACCCTGTTCGGGCTGGTCAGCGGCGTGGGGCACCTCGTCTTGCGCCGCTGGCACGCGTCGAGCCGCGCCACCCCATGAACGGCAGCCCGAGGAGCACCATGCGCCGCCTGTCCCCCACCCTCTCGCTCACCCTCACCGGGTGCCTGCTGGCCGCGCTCGCGCTGCCCGGCTGCAAGTCGTCATCGGACGCCCCGGCCGGCGGCGAGAAGGCCGCCACCAAGGTCAGCATTCAGCTCAACTGGGTGCCCGAGCCCGAGTTCGGCGGGCTGTACGCCGCCGTCGAGAAAGGCATCTACGCCAAGGCCGGCCTCGACGTGACGATCGTCAAGGGCAGCGCGGGCGTACCGTCGGCCCAGCTCGCGGCGAGCGGCAAGGTGGAGTTCGCCGTCGTCACCGGCGGCGAGGTCGTCACCCTGCGCGCCCGCGGCGCCGAGCTGGTGGCCCTCTACGCCCAGTTCCGACTCTCGCCGCGGGGCATCGTCGTGCACAAGGACAGCCCGCACAAGTCGCTGGAGTCGCTGTGGAAGAGCGATTCGACGGTCGTGCTCGAGCCGGGGCTGGCCTTCGGCAAGTGGCTCGACTCGAAGTTCGGCGGCCAGGCGCTCAAGCGGGTGCCCTCGACGGGCAACCTGGCCGGCTTCATCGCCGACAAGGCCCTCGCTCAGGCGGTCTACGTCTTCGCCGAGCCGGTCGAGCTCGAGCGCCGCAAGGTGCCCGTGCGCATCCTCGACGTGGCCGATACGGGCTTCAACCCCTACGAGGCGGTGATCGTCACCCGCAAGGCCTACCTCGACAGCGACAAGGCCACCGTCGAGGCCTTCGTCGACGCCACCCGCGAGGGCTGGAAGGCCTATCTGGCCGATCCGGGCCCGATCAACGCGGTGATGGCCGAGCTCAACCCGGCGATGAGCAAAGCGGCGATGGACACCTCGGTGCGCCTCGCCGAGCGCTACATCAAAGGCCTCGACGACGGCGCGCTGGGCTCGATGAGCACCGCCCGCTGGGCCGCGCTGGTCGATCAGCTGGTGCAGCTCGGCGAGCTGAAGGCCGGCGAAGCCCCCAACCCCGATACGCTCTTCCTCAACCGCTGAGCGCCCTGGAGAACCGATGATCGGCACCGTGATCATTCGCGACCTCGAGATCCTGTGCATCGTGGGCATCCTGCCCCGCGAGCGGGTCGAGCCGCAGACGCTGTTCCTCGACGTCGACCTCGATCTCGACTTCGCGCCCGCCGCGAAGAGCGAAGACGTCGTGCACACCATCGACTACGCCGCGGTCAGCGCATGGCTCACCGAGCGCTTGCAGCAGCGCAAATATCAGCTCGTCGAGACCCTGGCGGTCGAGTGCTGCCGTGGGCTGCTCGAGCTGCACCCGACCGTCGAGCGAGTCCGCATCGAGGTGAAGAAGCCGGCGGCCGTGCCGGCGGCGGCGCACGTCGGCTGCATCTTCGAAGCCCGCCGGGCCGCGCAGGCCGGCCGATGAGCACGGGCGCCGAGGCGCCGGTCGCGCTGGTCACCGGCTCGGCCAAGCGCACCGGCCGCGCGATGGTCGAGCGGCTGGCGGCGGCGGGCTACCGGGTCTGGGTGCACTACCGGGGCTCGGCGAAGGCGGCGGTCGACGTGGCCGCCGGCATCAAGGCCTGCGGGGGCGACGCGCGGGTGGTGCAGGGCGACGTGAGCCGCGCCGACGAGGCCCGCGCGGTCATCGACCGCATCGCCGAAGCCCACGGGCGGCTGGACGTGCTGGTCAACAACGTGGGCATCTACCGCACCGGCCCGCTCGACGGCTTCGCCCGAGAGGACTTCCACGAGACGCTGACGGCGAACCTGCTGGGGCCGTTCGACCTCATCCAGCGGGCGCTGCCGCTGATGCGCGCGGGGTCGAGCATCGTCAACCTCGGGGTCGGCGGCCTCGAGTTCAACGGCGCGGCGGGCAAGGCGGCGGTCTACAACTGCAGCAAGGCCGGGCTCTTGATCCTGACCCGCAGCTTCGCCGAAGAGCTCGGCCCGCGCGGCATCCGGGTCAACATGATCTCGCCGGGGCACATCGACAACAGCGTCGACCTGCCCGAAGACTGCGCGTCGGACATTCCCCTGGGCCGGCCGGCCACCACCGGCGACATCTGCAACGCGCTGCTGTGGCTCGTCGGCCCGCAGGCGGCCTATATCACCGGCCAGAACCTCCAGCTCGACGGCGGCATGATGCTGTCGCTGCGCCCCGATCGCTGGTCAGCCGAGCCGTGATCGGCGGCCCGCGCCTCGCCTGCGCGCTCTTCTGCCTCGCCCTGAGCGGCTGCGACGACGCGCCCGTCGAGCCGGCTCCGCTGCCCGTCGACGCCCAGCCGGACGCGCCGGTGGCTTCGGACCGCGGCGCCGACGGATCCACGCCCGTCGACGCCCGCCCGATCGACGCCACCCTCGATCGCGGCCGGCTCCCGGCAGCCGACGGCGCGGTCGACACCGCGCTCGACGGCGGCGCCGACGCCGCCGATGCCGCTGCCGACGGCGCGGCCGACAGCGCGCTGGACGCCAGTGGAGACAGCGCCGCCGACGCCGCATCCGATGCGCTGCTCGACGCCGCGCCGGATCTCGCGCCCGACATGCCCTGGGCGCCTGCGGAGCATCGGGTCTTCATGACGGCGCAGGCCTACGACGCCGACTTCGGCGGTATCGAGGGCGCCGACGACGCGTGCGCCGCCGCCGCCACCGCCGCCGGACTCGCCGGCACCTGGAAGGCGATCATCTCCGACGCCGAGGTCGGCGCTCGCGATCGACTGGTCATCATCGGGCCCATCGAGACCACTGCTGGCGAGCGGGTCGCCCGCGACGCCGACGACCTGTGGGACGGCGCCATCCGGGTGCCGATCGCCGTCGACGCCCGCGGCATGCCGCCCGGCGGGCGCCCGGACGTCTGGTCGGGCACCGACGCCGATGGCAGCCCCGACGCCCGGGCCAACTCGTTCTGCTCCGACTGGGGCCGGGCCGACCGGCCGCTGGGCGGGGTCGAGACCGGCCGCGGCGATCTGGTCGACGCCCGCTGGATCGCCTTCTACCGCGACGGCGCGTCGGCCTATAACTGCGGCAGTCAGGCGCGGCTGTACTGCATCGACGGGCAGTAGCGGGCCCACCCGCCAGCGGGCTATAACGGGTCATGCTCACGCCATCGTCGCGCTGCCTCGTCCTGCTGCTCGCCGCGCTGCTCGCGCCCACGCCGGCGGCGGCGTCGACCCCGGACAAAGCGCCGTCCGACAATGCGTCCGCATCGGTATCGACGACCCGCGACTTCCTCGTCGTGGCCCACCGCGGCGCCTCGGGCTACCTGCCCGAGCACACCCTCGAGGCCAAGGTGCTCGCCCTGCAGATGGGGGCCGACGCCATCGAGCAGGACGTGGTCGCCACCCGCGACGGCGTGCCCATCGTGCTGCACGACATCCACCTCGAGCGCACCACCGACGTCGCCCGGGTCTTCCCCGATCGGGCCCGCGCCGACGGTCGCTTCTACGCCATCGACTTCGATCTGGCCGAGCTGCGCCGGCTAAGGGTCACCGAGGCCCGCGACCACCGCTTCCCCAAAGGCCAGGGCCACTTCACGCTGCACACCCTCGCCGAAGAGATCGCGGTGCTGCAGGGGCTCGCCCGAACCACCGGCCGGCCGCTGGCGATCTACCCCGAGATCAAGGCGCCGTGGTTCCATCACGCCGCCGGGCAGGACCTCGGCCGGGCGGTGCTCGCCGTCTTGAAAGCGGCCGGCTACACCGCCCGCGACTCGGCGGTCTGGGTCCAATGCTTCGACCCGCGCGAGCTCGATCGCCTGCGGGCGCTGATGCCCGCGATGGGCCTCGATCTGAAGCTGGTGCAGCTCATCGCGCCGACCGCGTGGGGCGAGACCATGGTCGTCGGCCCCGACGGCGAGCGGACGCCCTACGACACAGCCTGGATGCTCGCCGGAGGCGGCATGAAGCGCATCGCGACCTATGCCCAGGGCGTCGGGCCGTGGCACCCGATGGTCATCGACCCGAAGGCGTCCCAACCGGGCGCGCCGGCCATCACCCCGCTCGTCGCGCGGGCCCACGCCGCGGGGCTCGTCGTGCATCCCTATACGTTCCGCGCCGACCCGGGCGAGGTGCCGGCCTACGCCGCGGGCTTCGAAGCGTGGATCCGCATCGCCGTCGACGGCGCGAAGGTCGACGGCGTCTTCACCGACTTCCCCGATCGGGCGCGGGCCCTCAAGCCGGCACCATGAGCGACCGATCGACCGATCCGCTGCCCCGCGTTGCCCGCCGGGCCGATACCGATCCGCTGCCTCCGATCGGCCAGCGCAAGGTCACGGGCTTCGCCGCCCTGAGCGCGGGCGAGATGCTCGCCGGCCTCGCCGATCGCCGGTTCACCGCCCGCCAGCTCGTCGACGGCCTGCTGGCCCACATCGAGGCCCACGAGCCGCACATTGCGGCGCTGACCTGGCTCGACGGCGACGGCGCGCGCGCGGCGGCCGACGCCATCGACAGCCGCCGGGCCCGCGGCGCGCCGCTGGGGCCGCTCGCGGGGCTGCCGATGACGGTCAAGGACGGCGTCGACGTCGCCGGCATGCCGACGACGTTGGGCCTGCCCTGGCTGCGCGGCAACGTGCCCGGCGACGACGCGGCGGTCGTGCGCCGGCTCAAGGCGGCCGGCGCCATCATCATGGGCAAGAGCGCCCTGCCCTTCGCCAGCTACGACTGGCAGACCGCGCCGCCGGGTCGCCCGGTCACCGGCAACCCCCACGATACGACCCGCACCCCCGGCGGCAGCTCGGGCGGCGCGGCCGCGGCGCTCGCCGCCGGCTTCACCCCCTTCGAAATCGGCTCCGACGTCGCCGGCTCGATCCGCCTGCCGGCGGCGTTCTGCGGCGTCGTCGGGTTGCGCCCGTCCGAAGGCGCGCTGCCGCAGCAGGGCCACGCCAACATGCCCCGCGGCCCGACGACGCTGCGCCACCTGTCCACCGTGGGCCCCATGGCCCGCACCGTCGAAGACTGTCGGCTGCTCTTCGACGCGCTGCGCAGCCCGGCGCCGTTCCAGGCCCCGAGCCCGCCCCTGCACCCGGCGACGCCCGTCGATCTCGGCGGGCTGCAGTTCGGGTGGTGCGACCGCCTGCTCGACGTGCCGCTGCCCGCGGCGGTGCATGACGCGTTCGCCGACTTTCGCAGGCGGCTGGCGGCCACCGGCGCGCGCCTCGAACGCTACGATCCGGCCGACGCGGTCGACTTCGAGCAGGCCTTCGAGGTCTGGGGCCGCATCCAAGGCACCGAGCTGCGCTGGGCCTGGCCCCTGCCCCTGCGGCACCCGCCCCTGTCCTGGCTCGGCCCGCTGTTGATGCGGCTGCGATTCGGCCCGGGGCGGCTCACCCGCTCGCTGGGCCGCGGCCTGCGCGCCGGACCGCGGGGCTACTTCGCGGCCCTCGAAGCCCGGGACGCGCTGGCCGAGCGCTTCGATCGCTGGGTCGGCGGCGTCGACGCGTGGCTGGTGCCGGTGGCCCCCGAGGCGTTCGAGCATCGGCCCACCGGCAAGCCCTTCGAGGTCGACGGCCGGACGGTGCCCTACGGCGACCTGCTCGGGGCGTACAACTGCCCGATCGCCGCGTTCGGCGCGCCGGCTCTGTCATTGCCCATCCGGCGCCGGGGGCTGCCCATCGGCATCCAGATCGTCGCGCCGCGCTGGCACGACCACCGGCTGCTGGCCATCGGCGAGGCCATCGAGCAGGCGCTGGGCGCCGGCTATCGACCGCCGGCGCCCATCTTCGGGCTCGGCGTCCCGCAATCGGCCGGCGCCCGTTGAGCCGGCTCGGCGCCGGGCTGCTGCTCCTCGCCCTCGGCTGCGGCGGGCCGCCCGCCCCTCCGCCGCCGCCCTCCACTGCGCTGGACGTGCACGTCGAGCCGGCGGCCGATCTGCAGACCTTGGCGGTGCGCATCTGCGCCGATCCGCTGCCGCCACGGCTGATGCCGGGCGTACCCGCCGCGCAGGCCTGGACCCACGACTTCCACGTCGTCGACGGACCGCCGCTGGAGGTACACGAGGGCCGCGTCGCCGTGCCGCCGCAGACCCGCTGCGTCGCCTACACCGTCGACCTGCGCGCCGCAGCCGAACGCGCCACGGCCGATGTCATCAGCGTCTCGCCGGGCCGCTGGATGTGGCGCCCGACCCGGCTGCCGGCGGTCGACGCCCTGCGCGCCCGGCTGACCGCCACGCCGGGCGCGGCGCAGCTCTCTCTGCCCTGGCCGCGTCTGCCGGCGGTCGACGGACAGCCCGCGTGGCGCATCCCGTGGAATGGCTTCCGCTATCGCTGCAACGGGCTCATCGGGCGGTTCGAGCGCGCGGAGCTGGCGGTGGCCGGCGCGGTGCTCGACGTCGCCTTCGTCGGCCGCCCGCAGGGCGATCGGGCGCGCTTCGAAGCGTGGCTCACCGCCGCCGCGGCCGATGTGGCCACCGTCTTCGGCGAGTTCCCCGTGCCCCGCGCCCAGGTGATCGTGTCCTTCGAGCCGGGCGCCGGCGTCGGCTTCGGCGCGACCGCGCGCGGCGGCGGACCGGGCGTGGTGCTCTTCGTCGGCGCCGACACGGGCGCGCACGCGCTCGCCGACGACTGGACGGCGACCCACGAGCTCTTCCACCTCGGCATGCCGCTCATCGCCCGGGAGGACGCCTGGCTGTCCGAGGGCGTCACCACCGTCTACACCTACCTGGCCATGGCGCGCAGCGGCCGCCTCACACCCGCCGAGCTGCGCGCCGAGCTGCGCGGTGGCTTCCGCCGGGGCGCGCTCACCGCGACCGGCCGATCGCTCGCGGTCGACAGCCGGCAGATGGCGCAGACCGGCGCGTGGTGGCGGGTCTACTGGGGCGGCGGCGCCTGGGCCCTCGAACGGGCGCTGGCCATGGCGGCGAGCGGCCGGCGCTTCGACGAAGTCCTGCGGCTGTGGCGTCAGGCCGCGCTCGACCCGGGACCGGCGCGCTCGGCGATGACGCTCTTGGATTGGGCCGACCGGGCGCTGCCCGGGTTCCACTTCGCCGAGACGGCCCGGCGCGCGTTGAAAGAGCGGGACTTCCCCACGACCGACGCCCTGCTCGACGCCCTCGACGAGCCCGCCACGCGGGCGACGCTGCTCGCGCCCTATCCGGCCGACCAGCCGACGATCAAGCCCACGTCGGCCGCGGCCGAATAGGCGGCGCGCACCGCCGCGAGCGGCTGCCCCGAGGCTGCGGCCGCCGCCGCGGGATCGAGCCCGGCGTCCACCGCCTTCACCGCGAACAGCAGATCGGGCCGCGCCTTCTGGTAGCGCCCGTTGCCCGTCGCGGGCGACTGATAGAAGAAGACGATCGACGGCGCGGGCGCGGGTCGCGGCGGCGCCTCGCCCCGCCCGTGCGCCAGCATCACGTCGGCGACGGGATACGGGAACTGCATCGGCACCAGCGTCGGGTTGAGCCCGAGCGGCGCCTGCGGACCGGGCCGTGGCGCGGTATCGCTCAGCGCCCGGTAGAGCGCCCACTCGGCTTGCGCGAGGCAGGTTTCGAAGGCGGTCCAGCCGAAGCGGGCCGGGCCCTCACCATGCGGGGCGCCGGCCGTCGCTTCAACCGTTGCCTGCACGAACCCGGGGAACGCCTGCGCGGCGTGGTTGAGGGCCCAATGCCGTGGAGGATGCGCCGCGAAGTAGGCGTCGACGATGGCCGGCCAGTCATCGCTTGCGCGGGCGCGAAATACCGGCAGGTTGCTCTCGAGCGCCGACGCCACATGCCCCCGGGCGAAGCGGGTGTAGATCGCCAGCCGGCGCGGGTCGGCGCCCAACGCGGCGGCGGCGGCCTCCGGCGTCGACTCGCCGCGCAGCGCCTGGTGAAACGTCGCCTGGATCTCCGCCAGCTTCACCCGACCGCCTCGGCGATGGCCCGGGCGCGGTGATTCTCGGCCCGCAGCACCGCGAGCGATGGGATGTCATTGTCCCATTCGATCAACGTGCTCACCGGCCCGGTGCGTTCGAGGGTGTAGGCATAGAGATCCCAGACCGCGTCGATGACATGATCCCCATGGGTATCGATGATGACATGCCCCTGGTCGTCATGCCCGGCGAGGTGGATCTGCACCACCCGCTCGGCGGGCAGCGCGTCGATGAACGCCCGCGGATCGTGCCCGTGGTTGCGGCAGTTGACGTAGACGTTGTTGACGTCGAGCAGCAGCCCGCAGTCGGCGCGCTGACACAGCTCGCTCAAGAACTCGGCCTCGCTCATCTCGGAGGCGGCGTACTCGATGTAATAGCTGAGGTTCTCCAGCAGAAACGGGCGCCGGAGGTGGTCCTGCACGCCGCGGACCCGCTCGACGACGTGATCGAGCGCCTCGGCGGTGAACGGCAGCGGGATGAGATCGAGGTAATGCACCCCGTGGGCCGAGCTGTAGCACAGGTGATCGCTCACCCAGGCCGGATCGGTGCGCGCGCAGAGCTCGGCCAACGCGTCGAGGTAACCCGTATCGGGCGGGTCGAGCGTGCCGATGGACAACGCCGTACCGTGCAGGATCAGCGGGAAGTGCGCCCGCGCGCGCTCGAGAACCCGGGCCGGCCGACCGCCACGGGCCATGAAGTTCTCGGAGACGATCTCGAGGAAGTCGATGCCTTCGGCGCCGCCCGGCGCGAAGAGATCGTCCCAGTGCTCGCGGCGTAGACCGACGCCGTGACCCAGGTCGGGCAGCCCCATGCGCGGGGCCGGCACATCCGGTCGCCCGTGGCTCATGACAGTCGACTCACCCGCGGCGACGCGGGCATGGCATCCGGCATGGCATACGGCATGGCATATGGCACATCACATGGCACACAGCATCTGGCACAACACATGACATATGGCATCGAGCGCATTCGGATCGATACCATATGCCATGCCGCGTCGGGGCGGCCCGCGGGCCGATCCCGACGCGCACGGGCGGGGCGGCTCAGCCCCCGCACTTGCCCTCGCCGCCGCACTTGCCTTCGCCGCCGCACTTGCCTTCGCCGCCGCAGCTCGCTTCGGCGCCGTCGGCCTTCTCGGCGCCGTCGGCCGCGGCCGGGGCCTCGTCGCCCTTGGCCTGCGTGCCGCCGCAGCCGGCCAGCGCCAGGCCGCCGAGGGCCATGCCGAGGGTCAGGGTCTTCAGGCTCAGGATCTCACCGCGCTTCATGGGTATCCTCCCCGGATATCGTGTCGTGATGCCGCCAACGCGACGGCGGCCGCCCGAGCCTACGCCGGGTCGCCCTCGCGGTTACAGAAGTTTCTGCTCGCCGATTTCGACGGGAACCCTCGGCGGTACAGCGGGTCGCACGGGCGTCTCATGCCCGAGGAGGACCCGATGGCAGACACCCGCAAGAATCGCCCGAACGGCGACGCCCCCGACGCGCTCGATCTCGTCCCGATCATGAACCTCGTCGTATGCCTCATCCCGATCGTGCTGCTCGGCACATCGTTGGTGCAAGTAGGCACCATCGAGGCCCAGGCGCCCCGCATCTGCGCGAGTTGTAGCGGTGTGGGTGAGTCCGAGCCGCTGGGGCTGCATATCACCGTCGGGCCCGGCGGCTTCGAACTGCAGGCCCACGATCGCGCCGCGTTGAACACCGCGTTGATGGACTTGCAGGACCCGACCCAGGCCGAGCCCGACGGGGTCACCCTGCCCCGGCGGGGCGACGCGCTCGACTTCGTCGGGCTCTACAACGCGCTGGTGCAGCTCAAGCTCGAGCGCCCCGACGCGGTCACGGTGAGCATCAGCGCCGGCGAAGGCGTGCCGTGGCGCGAGGTGGTGGCCACGATGGATGTGGCCCGCCACCGACTGACAGAAGACCGCTACGCCGACGCCGGCGCGCTGGCGGCGGCCACCCCGCGAGCGGCGGGCGGCGGGCAGGATCTGCTCTTTCCCAGCGCGACGCTGACCGCCGTGCGCTGACCCGGCGCGTCCGGCGGGCGCGGCCCGGTTGACGTCGCCCGCCCGCCGAGCGATCAATGGCCCATGATCCCGCCGCCTCCGCCCGTGCTCTCCGCCCTGCCCGCCCCCGACGCCGAGCAGCTCTGGACCGCCCTCTGCGCGCTCATCGATCGCATGGGCCAGGCCGTCGAGCACGCGACGGTGCTCGACGACTGCCTCGATCTGCTCATCGAGCTGCTCGGCGCCGATCGCGGGCTGATCCTGCTCGGCGGCCCCGGCGAGCCGCAGGTGCCGGTCAACGCGCGGGGACAGAAGCGGGCGCTCAAGGAGGCCGAGCGGGTCGAGATCAGCCGCACGGTCATCGAGGACGCGCTGCGCCGGGGCGAGGCGACGCTGGTGCACCCGATGGCGCAGGTCGGCGCGGTGGCCAGCATGGCCGAGCTGGGCATCTTCGCCGCCCTCGCCGGCCCGCTGCGGCCGTTCTCCGCCGCCGGCGGGCGGCCGCCGATCGGCGCGCTTTACCTCGACTTTCGCCACATCCGCCAGCAGGTGGGCGCGGCGCACCTGCGCTTCTTCGACGCGGCGGCCAAGGTGATCGCCTCGGCGATCGCTCAGTCCCGCCGCATCGAGCGCGCCGAGGCCGAGCTGGTCGCCGAGCGCACCCGCCGGGCGACCTGGGAGGGGCCGCTGCCGGGGCTCGACGAGCTGTTGCGCTCCGAGCACCTCGAGCGGGCCCGGCGGGAGGTCCAGACGGCGGTGGCCAGCGACGCGCCGATGCTGATCACCGGCGAGTCGGGCACCGGCAAGACGCTGCTGGCGCAGGTGATCGCCGAGGCCAGCGGGCGCACGCCGGTGATCAGGGCCACCCTGGGGTCGAGCGACGATCTCAACACCATCACCAGCGAGCTGTTCGGGCACGAGAAGGGCGCGTTCTCGGGGGCCGTCGGCGCCCGCAAGGGGGTCGTCTCCCACGCCGACGGCGGCACGCTCATCCTCGACGAGATCCTCAACCTGCCGCCAGCGGCGCAGCAGCTGCTGCTCGACTTCACCCAGTTCGGCACGTACCGCCCGCTGGGCTTCAGCGGACCGCACCCGCGGCGCGCGCGGGTGCGCATCATCGCCGCCACCAACGGCGATCTGCAGCGGGCGATGCGCGAGGGGCGCTTCCGCAGCGACCTCTACTATCGACTGGCAGGGGTGGTGCTGCGCATGCCGGCGCTGCGCGATCGGCGGGGTGACATCCCGGCGCTGGCCGAGAGCTATCTGCGGCGGCGCGACCCGACCCGCGGCTGGACGCTGACCCTGCCGCTGCGCCGGCTGCTGCTCTCGCCTTCGATCGACTGGCCGGGCAACATCCGGCAGCTCGAGGCGGTCATGGGCCGGGCCCGCGATCGGGCGCTGATGCACGACCCGGCGGCCGATCGCATCGACGCCGGCCACCTCGACCCCTTCGACCTGGGCCTCGATACGCTGGCGCCCGAGACGCTGGCCCCGCTGCCGGCGGGCGCGCCGCTGATGGTCGGGTTTCAGATCGAGGGCGATCGGCTCGCCGAGACGTGGCAGCGGCTGGAGGCCGAGCAGGCGGCGCTCGGCGAGCTGGAGCGGCAGGTGGTCCAGGTGGCCCTGGCGACCCACGACGGCGTCGTGAGCCGGGCGGCGCGGGCCCTGGGCATCCCGCGAACCACGCTGGCCAGCCGCATCAACCGGCTGGGGCTCGATCGGGACTGAGCGAAGCCGGCGTCTCGGCCGGCGCGGGCTCAGCGGGTGAGCTGCAGCCCGCAGCGCTCGGCGAAGACCTCGTCGCAGCTGCCCGTATCGATCACCTCGCCGAGGCAGCTCGACAGCTCGAGGTACTCGTCGGCGCACTGCTCCTTGAGGCAGGCGGCGGTGTCGCCGCCCAGCATCAGGGTGTTGATCACGCAGTTCTCCATGCAGGCGTTCTGCCGCAGGGCGCTGAACGGCGCGGCGCAGCGGGCGCCGCCGCAGCCGATGGTCTCGCGCAGGGCGCAGATGCCGCAGGTCGCCTGGCTGGCGCAGCCGATGATGCAGTCGGCGGTGTCGCGCTCCCCGGCGGCGGCGCATTCGGCGGCGCAGGCGGCGTCATCGCCGGTGCAGACGGTGCCCGGCGGCGGCGGCGGCGCGTAGGGCTCGATGAGCGTCAGGTAGACCATGCACATCTCGTCGAAGGTGCCCTCGCCCCAGGTCACGTCCCGCGGCTCGACCTGCGCGCCGTCGACGAAGGGCTGGTTGGCCTGCGAGTTGTCGTAAGTGCACTCGATGGTCAGCGCCTCGCCCGGCGGCACCTCGATCCACTGATCCCGCGGGATGGCATAGCCCTGCTGCCAGAGGAAGTCCCACCGCGGGATCTCGAGCAGGCACTCTTCGCTGCCGTCGGCCCGCTCGACCGTCGAGTACAGCCGGGTGCCGAGGGTGTGCATATGGCCCGCGAGCGCGCTGATGGTGAAGGTGCGATCGCTGTAGTTGCGATAGACCGCGGCGTTGACCGCCGCCGCCTCGCCGGCGGGGATGTCCAGGTTCCGGATGACGATCGGCCGGGTCGAGACCGCGAAGTCGGGCGGCTCGGAGGTCAGCTCCATCTGCAGCGCGGTCGCGTCGGGCTCGGTCGCCGAGCCGATGAGGTTGTAGTGCACCTGCATCACGATCCTGCTGCCGGCGGCGATCGGCACCGCGAGCCCCTCGGGGTAGACATTGGGCACGCTGCCCGGCACCCAGGCGCCGATCTGGGTCGGCAGGCCGGGGGCGCTGCCGCCGGCGGCCATCGGGTCGCCCTGAGGCAGCGGCGAGCCGAAGCAGGTGTAGCCCGGGCCGGCCTCGTTCTCGTCGGCGGCGTATACCAGGTCGAGGTTCTCGGGCGTGATGGCATAGACCAGCACGTGGTGCACCAGCGCGTTGGCGTCGGGCACCACCTGGCTGGCGGTCAGGAAGACGTCCTCGGGGAACTCGACGTCGAGCACGAAGCAGCGATAGTCGTCGTCGAGGCTCTCTTCGGGGGTATAGGCCTCGGCGGGCACGGCGACATGGGTCGGGTCGAACTCGACCTCGGCGCCCATCTCGATCGGGCTGGCCGTCTCGGGATCACCCAGCGGCGTATCGGCGGCGACCCACGCCCGGAAGAGCTCCTTCTCGGCGGCGGACATCACCCGCTCGTGCTCGAACTCGCGGCAGTCGGGATCGGGCATCCACGGGGGCATGCGGCCGGCCTCGATGGACGACAACGCCACGTCGGCCAGCATGCTGACCGACTCGAAGTCGTCGAGCGCGAACGGCGCCACGCCGCCTTCGACGTGGCAGCCGCCGCAGTGGCGGGCGACGATCGGGGCGACGTCCTGGTGCCAGGTGACCGCTTCTTCCACCGGCGGCAGGTCGGTCGGCTCGCCGCCGGTCTCGCCGTCGCACGCGGCGAGCGGCAGGCCCATGAGGGCGGCGGTGAAGATCAGGGCGCGGTGCGCGATGTGGGGCATCTCTCCCTCCGTGGATGCTGTGGGGTACAGCGGCGTCAACCCATGGGCGGGGCGCAGGTTGCGGTCGGGATCACTTTTTCTGCGTTCGAGGCGGCTGTCGGTCGGGTACACCGCGGGCGCGGCGCGCCGGGCGGGCCTCAGCCGACGGCCCCGATGACCGCGATCGTGGCGTCGTCGGGCGGCCAGCCGAAGCGCGCGCAGAGGTGCTCGAGCTGCGCCTGCATGCGCGCCGGGCGCCAGATGGCGTCGGGGTCCTCGACGAGGCGGGTCAGCGGCGCGGGCTTGCCTTCGAGGAAGTCGAGGCAGCCGTCCGTGGCGACCACCAGCCGATCGAAGTCATCGCGCGGCCCCTCGAGGTGCAGTTGAACCGAGGTGTCCACCGGCGCGTCGAGCACGTCGGCGCCCACCCGGGCGTACATCGGGCAGGTGGGGCCGGCCTGCTCGGCTTCGAGGATGATCCACTCGCCGTCCTTGCCCACGATGCCGTCGCCGATGCCCGCCACGCAGTAGCGCGCCCGGTCGACGACCGCCATCTGCACCGTGAAGAGGAAGTAGTCGGCGATCGCATAGACCGGGCCGTCGCCGGGCCAGGCCATCTCCTGCGCGAGCCCTTCGAGGCGGTCGGTCAGCGCTTCGACCCAGCGGCTGATGGTGGCCAGATCGGCGGCCGCCTTGCCCGCGGTCAGCTCCGTCGCCGCGGTCGCCGCGAGCCAGCGCGCCGCGAGCCGCGCGCCGATCTCCGACCCGGGGCTCGCCGAGACGCCGTCGGCGACCACCGCGACCGCCCAGCCGTCGCCGCTGGCGGTGGACCAGCCGTCCTGGCCTCCCTGCCCCCGTCGACGGTGGAACTGACCGATGACCGAAGCGGCGGAGGCTTCGAGGTGGCGGGCGACGCGGCGCATGCCTCACAAGTCTCACGTCCACGGGGCCGCGGCAAGGCCCGCTTGGGTTGGCGGGGCATCGCGGGGCAGCCGTGCCGGCTTGACCCGCGCCCGCCGGCGGCGGATGATCCGGCGGCCCGGCACCGCAGGGGGATGGATGAGACCGAGCGACGCAGATCGGCATCGCGAACAGCGGCCGGCGACCGCGGGGCGAGCGCGCGCTCTGGCGCCGGTCGCCCTCGCCCTCGCCATGGGCGCGCTGCTCGGCGGGGGCTGCGGCGACCGGCGCGCGAGCCACGAAGGCGAGTCCTGCGCCCGCACCGCCGACTGCGCCGAACCGCTGCGCTGCGTCGATCTCACCTGCCTGTCGCCGGCGCGCGCCCGCCACCTCGTCGAGGCGCGGCGTGGTCCGACGGTGCCCGACGGCGCCGAGAAACCCGCCGCGGGCAGCGCGGCCCCGCTGGGACAGGGCCCGACCGCGGCCGATCCACCCGCGCCGCCCGCGCCGCCGCCCGCCGCCGACGCGCCGGGCGGCGCAGGCCGCCCATGACGCCGAGCCCGGACCCGTCGAGCGAACCCGCGCCCGAGCACCGCTTCGACCCGACGCGGGCCGGCCTGTGGGCTGCGTGCGCCGCGGGCGCCCTGCTCGCCGCCGAGCCGCTGTGGGCCGGCGGCGGCACCCATCTCGTCAGCGTCGGACTGGGCCTCGTCTTCGCCGGGCTGGCCGGCGCGGCCTACGGCCTCGTCGCCCGGCGCCCGTCCCTGGCGCGGGTGCTCTGGCCGGCAGTCGGCCTGCTGATCGGCGTCGCCGTCGTGCTCGATCTGGGGGCGATCGACCGACTCGGCAGCAAGGACGCGGCGCTCGCCTGGGCGACGGTGATATTGGCCCCGCTCGGCGGCGCCGCCTTCGGTCTGTGGGCGATATACCTGCCGCGGCTCAGCGCCGAACGCCCGCGGCTGCTCGCGCTCCTGATGCCGCTGGCGGTCGCGCTGCTGGTGATCGCCGACCGGACGCTGTTCCCGACGACCTACCCCGGGTTTCACATGGCGCTGCGGGCGGCGACCATGGCACTGACGGCCCTGGCGGGCGCGGCGTTGCTCGATCATCGGCGGGCGCTGGTGCTGGCCGTCGTCGGGCTCGGGCTCGCGCTGCCGAGCGGCTGGGGCACGATCGGCGACGCCGTCAGTCGACCGCTCTCGGGCCTGATCGTCGACGGCGCCCGCCGGCTGACCGACATCGACGGCGACGGGCACAGCCACCTGCTCGGCGGCGGCGACTGCGCGCCGCTCGACGGCGCCATCGGGCCGGACGCGCCGGAGATCCCGGGCAATGGCGTCGACGACAACTGCGTAGGCGGCGACGGCGAAGCGGTCGATTTTCAGCCCGCCGAAGCGGTGCCCGTGCCCACGACGCCGTCGCCGATGAGCGTGGTGCTCATCACCATCGACGCCCTGCGCCCCGATCGCATGTCGGTCTACGGCGCCGAGCGCCCGACCACGCCCGGCCTGGCGCGGCACTTCCCCGAGCCGGGCCAACGCCACGGGGCGACGTATACCGCGGGCGGCTTCACCAGCATCGCGGTCCCGGCGATGATGCGCGGCGTGCTGCCCCGGCGCATCCACTGGACCTCGGTGGTGCAGACCAATCACCTGCGGCTGTTTCGCGGCGACCGGCCGCTGCCCGAGCTGCGATCCGGCGAGCGCCCGGTCTACCGCTACGGCCTGCCGGTCGACGATCCGCACCGCCCGCTGGCGTGGTGGCTCGCCCGGCGGGGCATGGCCACCGCGGCGGTCGTCGACGACGGCCCGTCGAAGTTCCTCGAGGCCCGCTGGGGCACCGCCGAGGGCTTCGGGCGCTTCGTCGAGGTGCCCGGCGAAGAGGACGACGACGCGCGGGTGGCCGACGCGGCCCTGGAGCTGCTCGACGGGCTGGCCGACGGGCCGCCGTTCTTCCTGTGGACCCACTTCTACGGGCCGCATCTGCCCGACGATCGGCGCCCGGGGGTGCCGACCTTCGGCGACGATCCCCTCGCCCGCTACGACCACGAGGTGGCCTGGGCCGACCTGCAGGTGGCCCGCGTTCTCGACCGCATCGCGGCCATGGCCGGGCCGGACCGACCGATCGCCGTGGTGGTCACGTCAGATCACGGGGAGATGGTCTGGGGCCCCGGTCGTATGCGCAGCCACGGCCGGGTGCTGCACCCGCACGCCATCCGGGTGCCGCTGCTCTTCCGGATCTTCGGCGCGGCGGCCTCTCCCCCGCTGCCCGATGGCCTGCGCAGCACCGTCGATGTCATGCCGGCCATCCTCGCGCTGACCGAGACCCCCGCGCCCGCCGGGCTGGACGGGCTGCCGTTCGATACGCCGCGCGCCACGGCCATCACCGAGGCGTGGTTCTGGCAGGCCGATGGCCGCCTGGGGCTGGACTTGATCGGCGCGCTCGACGACGAGGCGCTGCTGGTCTTCGATCGCCTGCGCAACGTGGCCGCCCTCTACGCCCGCGGCGACGATCGGCTGCCGCCGCAGAACCTGATGGGCCAGCGCGATCCCGGCGCCCTGATCGAGCAGATCTCGGCCCATATCGACCGCAGCGGCGGCCCGCCGCGCCTGGGGACCGCCCGATGACGGCCACCGATCCGCCGCCCGACGGGCTCTCGATCACCTGGCTCAACCACGCGGCGGTGCTCATCGAGGCGGGCTCGATCCGCCTGCTCACCGATCCCTGGTTCGAAGGCACCTGCTTCGCCGGCGGCTGGCAGCTCGCCCACCATGAGCCCCGCGCGCTGTCCCTGGCCGCCCGGGCGACCCACCTCTGGATCAGCCACTGGCACAGCGATCACTTCCACCCGCCGACGCTGCGGGCCCTCGCCCGGCAGAACCCCGACATCGAGGTGCTCGCCAACCGCTCGGCCAACTTCGACATGGGCCCGGCCCTCGCCCGCTTCGGCTTCCGCCGGATCACCGCGCTGCCCGAGCGCGCGCCCCTGCCCATCGGCGGTGGCGCCGAGGTCATGCGGGTGCCGACCGCCGGCATCGACAATATGCTCGCGCTGCGTATCGGCCCGTGGACCGTGCTCGACTATAACGACTGCAACCTGCCCCGGGCGGCGCTGAGCCGGGTGGCCGAGCGCCTGCGCCGACGCTATGGCCCCATCGACCTGCTGCTGTCGAACTACAACCACGCCGGCCGGCTCTTCGAGGCCGGTCCGCCGGCGGCCATCGCCGACGCCTTCTGGGAGGCCTATCTGGGCGTACTCGACGCCACCGAGCCGGTCTGGTCGCTGCCTTTCGCCTCGTCCCACCGCTATATCGGCGACGGCCGCGACCAGAACGACTCGATGACGACCCTCGAAGACCTGCCCCGTCGAGCGGCGGAGAGCCGCCACCGGCGCCGCATCGTGCCCTGGGCCATCGGAGACCGGCTCGCGTGGTCCGATCCGGCGGCCGAGCCGATCCATACGCCGCAGATGCCCGCGCTGCCCCCGCAGCCCGTCACCCCCCGGGACTACGGTCCAGCGGTGCCCTGGGGCGTGCTGCGCGGCGCCGCCCGACGGCGAGTCGCCGCGCTGGATCGGGCGTTCTTCGGCCTCACCCGCCTCAGCGGGCCGCTGGTGGTCTACGCCCGGGACCACGACCGCCGGCTGCGACTGATCCCCGGCGTCGGCGCGCTGGACGCCGGCCGCGGCGTCGGAGATGCCCACCTCACCGCCCACTCCCGGGCGCTGCACGACTGGCTCGGTCGACGCTTCGGCGACGACACCTTCCTCGCCGGGGCCCACTTCACGCTCACCGCCCGTGATCCGGCGGCGGTGCAGCGCTGGCTGCTGCCGGCCGTACTCGAAGCCAGCGAGCTCGATCCGCGCCACGCGTTGCGCTGGCTGCTGACCGCCCGCGGGCGGGGCTTCTTGTGGAACCGGCGGGAAGAGATCGCGGCCACGGTCCTGGGACGCCGGCTGTTCGCCGGCGGCCTGCGATTCTGAGGCCCCCCAGAGACCCGTACGCGCCCCGCTGCCCTCGCGCTGCGCACGGCTTCTCGGCTACCCTGACGCGCCGCAGATTCACGGGCGTCGGCCCGCTGGAGCAACCGTGCTGATCGAGCTCGCCATCCTGACCGGCGCCGTCTCCGTCGGGCGCGCCGCCTGGCGCCGGATGCGGCCGACGCCGACGGTGGTGACCGCGCACGCCGACGGGCTGCCGAGCGCTGGGGCGCCGGCCGCCGATACACCCGAGGACCCGCCCAACCCGCATCGCGTCGACGTGGCGGTCAGCGCGGGCGCCGTGGTGCTCGCCGGGCTGGGTCACGCCGTCCGCTCGACGCCGCTCGGGCTGGCGAGCGTGCCGCTCACGCTGTGGTCGTCCCGCCAGCAGTTCACCGACGCCCATCAAGCCCTCGTCGTCGAGCGGCGCACGAGCTTCGCGCTCGTCGACGGCGGGCTGACGATCATCGCCTTCGCCACCGGCTCGTTCATCGTCGCCGCCGGCAATACGCTGCTGCACACCATGGCGCTCGCGCTGACGGCCCACGAGTCGGCCCGCAACCGCCGCGCTGCCGCACGACCGGCGCCGCTCGGCGATCAGGCCTGGATCTCCGGCCCCCGCTCGACCATCCACCTGCCGGCGGATCGGCGGCTCGAAGGCCATACGCTCGAGCTGCGCCCGGGGGACATCGTGCCGGCGGACGGCCGCATCGTCGACGGGGCGGTCCGGCTCGACGCGCGGATCCCGGCGGGGCGACTCGGCGCGCGGGATCAGGGTCCGGGCGATGCGGTAGCCGACGGCAACCGGATCATCGCCGGTCGAGCCCGCTTCGTCGCCGACGCCGCCGCCGAGCGTACGACCCGGCGACGCCTCGCCCGGGCCGAGCGCCCGGTCCCCGACCTCGAGCCCAGCGGCCGCCGCGTCGATCGCATCGCCGATGCCTCGGTCGGCTTCACGCTGCCCACCGCGCTGATGGCCGGGATTTTCGGCGGCGCGCCGACGACCGTCGCGGTGCTCGGCAGCAACCTCTTCGGCAGCTATCGCGTCTGCGGCCCCGCCGCCCTGCAGATGCACCTCGCCGCCCTCGACGACGCGGGGATCGAGGTGCCCGACGGGCGCGCCTTCGAGCGCCTGGCGGGCGCCGACCGGCTCTGCATCGAGCTGACCGCGCTGCTCGACCCCCGGCGGCTCGAGTTCACCGGCCTGCGGGTCGGCCCGCACGTCGACGGCGAGACCTGTCTGGCCTGGGCCGCCGCCCTCATCGGCGCCGCGGGCTCGCCGACCGGCGACGCGCTCGCCGAGGCGGTGGCGGGGCCCGACCACCGGTCTCCGACGGTCCTCGGCCGCCGCGACGATGGCGACGGCGTGGAGTCGGGCTGGATCGACGGCCACCTCGTCGAGCTCGGCCCGAGCCGGGCGCTGCTCGCCCGCGGCGTCGTGCGCGACCCGGGCTTCGATCGCGATCGGGAGGCCGCCGCGCGCACCCGCCTCGCGATGGCCATCGACGGCCGCGAGGTGGCCCTGCTCGGCTTCGAACACGCCCTGCGGCCCGGCGCCGAGGCGCTCTTCGACGGCCTGACCGCCCTGGGCATCGAGCCGATGTTGCTCACCGTCGAGCCGCCCGACGTCGGCGATCGCTGGGCCCGCCGCCTGGGCACCGATACCTGCTGGAGCGCGCTCGGCGGCCCGCGCAGGGCCGAGCTGGTCGAGGTCCTGCAGGCCGGCAGCCGGGCGGTCGCCTACCTCGGGGCCGGACCGCTCGATCGGGCGGCCATGGCCATCGCCCACGTGACGCTGGCCGCGCCGCCGGTCGATGCGAGCGCCCGGGCGGCCGCCGACATCGTGCTGCGCGCGCCGCTGTCCCGGCTGCCCGATCTCGTGCGGAGCGCCCGGCGCTACCATCGCCAGCAGGGTCGGACCATCGCGCTGATGGCCGCGGGGACCGGCGTCATCGGCTTCTCCACGCTGGTCTTCGGCCTGGCCCCGCTCACCGCGCTGAGCTTGCAGTTCCTCGGCCTCGGCGCCGGCCTCGGCCTCGCTCGCCCCGAGCGCGAATCGCTGATGGCGCTGCCGACCATCGCGCCGAGCCGGGCCGACGCCCCCGACGACGCGCCCGTCGACACCGTCTATGGCCCGCTGGTGCCGGTGCCGGGGTGAACCGGCCCGCGCCGAAGCCCTCGCCGCCGGCCGCGCCCGAGCGTCGGCCACGAGACGAAAGTGGAAATGTCGACGCAGCCGTTGCACTCTTGCGCGGTTCGAGGCATCCCAAGCGCGAGAGGTGACCATGGCGACCGACGAGCCGACCGACGCCCCCGGCAGGGCCGAGCCCGCCGAGCCCCGCACCGAGCGCCCGCTGCCGCCCACGGCCGGCGCCGACGACATCGTGCGCCGCTGGACGCTCTGGGCCGCAGGCGCCGGGCTGATCCCGCTGCCCCTCGTCGACTTCGCCGCGACCAGCGGCTTCTCGCTGAAGATGCTGCGCGATCTGGCCGCCTACTACGACGTGCCGTTCCGCGCCGACGCCGGCAAGGCCGCGATCACCGCGCTCGCCGGCGGCGCCGCCTCCCCTCTGCTGGCCGCGGGCGTCACCTCGGTGGCCCGCGCGCTGCCGATCATCGGCCTGCCGATCGCGATCGCGACCGGCCCGCTCTTCTGCGGCAGCATCACCTACGCCATCGGGCGGGTCTTCACCGCGCACTTCGGCTCGGGGGGCACGTTCTTCGACTTCGATCCCGAGCGGTTCCGCGACTACTTCCAAGAGCAGGTGGAGGCCGGTAAGACGTTCGTACGCAACCGCCGCAAGGGGCAGCCGCAACCGAGCGCGCCCGCAGACGAGCCGAGCTGAGCCCGCGCCACGCTGAGTTGCGCGCCGACCGCAGACGAGCCGACCCCCGACGACCCGACCCGAGCCGATGACCGAACCGACCGAGCCCCGAGCCGACGACCCGCCGGCGAACGCCGACGCCCCGGACCTCGAGAAGCGTCCGGCGGGCGGGGTCGATCCGGCTGCGAAGCCCGCTGCGGCAGACGCCGTACGCGGGCCGATCGCGCCACCCGGAGGACCGCCGGGCGCCCCGCCGCCGAAGGGCCCGGCCGATCCACCCGGCGACGACGGCGCGGATGGATCGGGCGAGGACGACGAAGAGCTGACCCCCGAGGAGTTGGCCCGCCGCCGCAAGTGGGCCTACCGCAAGCGCCGGGCCCGGGAGTTCGCGACGATGGCCGGCAAAGGCCTGATCGTCGTCGTGCTCTTCACCATCGTCATCTTCTTCGATCGCATCGTGCACTCGGTCTACCCGGGCGAGATCGGCGTCTTGTGGAGCCGCTTCTTCGGCGGTACGCAGCTCGACGACGTCTACCGCGAGGGCATGGTCATCACCTTCCCCTGGGACGAGTTCTATAAGTACGACGTGCGGGTGCAGGAGCTGAAGCGCACGACGGTCGTCTATGCTCAGGACGGCCTCGAGATCACCGTCAATACGTCGGTGCGCTACCGCCCGAAAGCCGATCAGGTCCCCCGTTTGCACCAGGACGTCGGGCCGGAGTACGTCCAGAAGATCGTCGAGCCGGAGACCATCTCGACGCTCCGCCGGGTCTTGGGCAACTACACCCCCGAGATGATCTACGCCAAGGACGAGCAGGGCCTGCTGCTCGACTTGTCGAAGACGCTGCGCGCCGAGCTCGACCCCGAGTATTTCGTGATCGTCGAGTTCCTGGTGCTCGAGCTGCGCCTGCCCTCGACCATCGAGAACGCGATCAAGGACAAGCTCACCCAAGAGCAGCAGATGCTGAGCTATCGCTTCCGCCTCGAGACCGAGAAGGACGAGAAGGAGCGGCGCATCATCGAGGCCGAGGGGCTCAAGGCGTTCGAGACGATCAGCGGCGTGCCCATCCTCAAGTGGCGCGGCATCGAAGCCACCGAGACCCTCGCCCGGTCGCCCAGTTCGAAGATCGTATTGATGGGCACCGGCGGCGATCAGCTGCCGATCATCCTCAACGCCGACGTGGCGCCGCCCGGCAATGCGGCCCCGCCGCCGGTCCCCGCCTCCGAAGAGCCGGCGGCCGAGTCGCCCCACAACCTGCCGTCGCCTTCGGCCGGGAACGTCGAGCCGGCGCCCGCCGAAGATGTCCCGATCGATCCGGCGCCCACCGTCGAGGCGCCGGCGCCGGCACCCACGCCGGACGCCCCGCCGACCCCTGAACCGGAGATGCCGCGATGAGCCTGTGGCTGCACATCGTCACCCATCCGGCCTACCTGCTCGCCTGCGTGCTCGTGGGCGTCGCCGGCCGCAAGCGGCGCACCGGTTTCTTCGGGTACACCGTGATGTCTTTTCTGCTGACCCCGCTCTTCACGCTCTTCGTGCTCTACGTCGGCGGCGAGAAGCCCCGGCCCGTGCCCGATGATCTGCTCGACGACCTGCCGCAGCCGCGGGACGCGAAGGCCGGCCGCAAGGGCTGAGGCGCCGGGCCCGCAGCCGAACCCACAGCCAAACCCGGAGCCGCGCGGACGGGGAGAAGGCCGATGCCGATTCACCTCAGACCCGACTGGCACCTGCCCGAGCGCGCCGTCACCGCCGAGTCCCACTGGCGCGATCGACGACAGTTCATCGAATCGATGGTGGCCGCCGTGGGCCTCGGCTCCATCTGCCTCGCCGCCGGCTGCAAGGGCACCCCGCAGGGCCACCCCGACGGGCCGCTGGCGACCTCGCCCGAGACCGCGACCAGCGGCCTGTACCCGGTGAAGCGCAACCCGGCCTACACCGTCGAGCGCCCGCTGACCGACCCGCGCGTCGCCACCCGCTACAACAACTTCTACGAGTTCTCCACCGCCAAGGACGACGTCTGGAAGCGCGTCGACCGCTTCGAGATCCGCCCGTGGTCGGTGAAGCTGTCGGGGCTCGTGGAGAACCCCGGGCCCGTCGACTTCGAAGATCTCGTCCGCCGGATGCCGCTCGAGGAGCGGGTCTACCGCTTTCGCTGCGTCGAGGCGTGGGCGATGGTCGTGCCGTGGAGCGGCTTCCCGCTCGCCGACCTCGTCGCGTGGGCCGCGCCGCGCCCCGAGGCCCGCTGGATCCGGCTGGTCACCGCCCATGTGCCGGCGCAGATGCCGGGGGCCGCCGAGCAGGCGTGGTTTCCCTGGCCCTATCACGAGGCCCTGTCGCTCGCCGAAGCCCGCAACCCGCTGGCCTTCGTCGCCACCGGCATCTACGGGCGCGAGCTGCCCAAGCAGCACGGGGCGCCGCTGCGGCTCGTCGCGCCGTGGAAGTACGGCTTCAAGAGCATCAAGAGTGTCGTCGAGCTGCAGTTCACCGCCGAGGCCCCGCGCACCTTCTGGAACAGCCTCGCGCCCGACGAGTACGACCTGCACGGCAACGTCGACCCGCGGGTGCCGCACCCGCGCTGGAGCCAGGCCAGCGAGCGCATGATCGGCACCGGCGAGCGGCGCCCGACCTTGCTGTACAACGGCTACGGCGCCCAGGTCGCGGGGCTCTACCGCGGCTGAAGCCGACGCTCACGGCGCTGATCGCGCCGGTTGATGCCCACCGTCAGTCGGCGTAGAGCGGGATACCCGGCAGCCGATGGCGATCGTGGGCGGCCGTGAGATCCAGGGCGGGTCCCTTGGGCACGATCCGCGTCGGGTTGATGCTCTCGTGGCTGCGGTAGTAATGGGCCTTGATGTGGTCCATGCGGACCGTCTCGGCGATGCCCGGGACCTGATAGAGCTCGCGCAGATAGTTGCTCAGGTTGCGGTAGTCGGCGATGCGCTGGCGGTTGCACTTGAAGTGCCCGTGGTAGACCGCGTCGAAGCGGACCAGCGTGGTGAACAGGCGCCAGTCGGCCTCGGTGATGCGCTCGCCGACCAGGTAGCGCCGCCGTTCGAGGCGGGTCTCGATCCGGTCGAGGGCGTCGAAGAGCGCGTCGAACGCCGCCTCGTAGGCCCGCTGGGTCGTCGCGAAGCCGCAGCGATAGACGCCGTTGTTGATGTGGGCGTAGACGTCGGCGTTGACCGCGTCGATCTCGGCCCGCAGCGGCTCGGGGTAGAGATCGAGCGGCCGCGCGCCGAGCCCGTCGAAGGCGCTGTTGAGCAGGCGGATGATCTCGGCGCTCTCGTTGTTGACGATGGTCTGCTTCTCGCCATCCCAGAGCACGGGCACGGTCACCCGACCGGTGTAGTGGGCGTCGGCCCGGGTATAGACATCACGCAGGAACCCGGCCGATCCGACGCGGTCACCGGTCGCGCCGGGCACGTCGTCGCCGAACGTCCAGCCGTCTTCGCCCATGAACGGGTGAACCACCGAGACATCGATCAGGTCTTCGAGCCCCTTGAGCGCGCGCACGATGAGCGTCCGGTGGGCCCACGGGCAGGCGTAGCTCACGTAGAGGTGGTAGCGGCCGCGGGCGGGCGGATGGTCGCCATCGGGCGCCAGCGTTCCGCGAAAGACCGTGTCGGGGCGCACGAACTCGCCGTCGTTCCCGTCGGTGTCGTACCACGCCTGCTTCCATTCGCCTTCGACCAGCAACCCCATCTCGACCTCCGGGTTCCGTGCGTTTCCTTCATTGGGTGCGCCGCCGGGGTCGGGCGTTGCGACAACTGGCTGTTGCCGAGCAGCAACGGCTCGCTTCACATAGCTTCACGCCCGCGCCGTGGGCGCCGACCGCCGCGGGCGCTATAGTCTCCGCCGGAGGTCTGCCCATGGACGACGCGCTCATCACCGCCCTGCTCGTCGAAGACGACGCCCGGCTCGCCCGGCTGACGGCGACCTACCTCGGCAAGCACCAGATCACGGCGACCGTCGTCGGTGACGGCGAGGCCGGGCTCGCCGAGGCGTCGCGGCAGCGCTTCGACGTCGTCCTGCTCGACCTGATGCTGCCCGGCATGTCGGGCATCGAGGTCTGTCAGGCCCTGCGCAAGCGCAGCGACGTGCCGATCATCATGCTCACCGCCCGCGGCGAAGAGGCCGACCGGGTCCTCGGCCTCGAGCTCGGCGCCGACGACTATCTGCCCAAGCCCTTCTCACCGCGGGAGCTGCTCGCCCGAATTCGGGCCGCGGTGCGCCGGGCGCGGGGCAACGCCGGGCCGCGGCTGCGCGCGTTGGAGGTCGGCGAGCTCTCGCTCGATCCCGGCACCCGCGTCGCCCGGCTGGATGGGGCGACGCTCGATCTGACGAGCTACGAGTTCGACCTGCTCTACGCCCTCGCCGAGAACGCCGGCCGGGCGCTTTCCCGCGATCGGCTCATGGAGCTCGCCCGGGGCAACGCCGAGGAGGCCTTCGATCGCTCGATCGACGTGCACATCTCCCGGGTGCGGCAGAAGCTGGACGACGACCCCCGTCGCCCACGATGGATCCGGACGGTGCGCGGCGTCGGCTACCAGCTGCTGCGGCCCACCGACCGCCGCTGAGGTCGACGATGAGGCTGCGACCGCGGCGCCTGGTCTGGCGCATCTACTGGCACTCCCTCGCCGGCCTGCTCGTCTTCGCCGGGCTGATCGCCGCGCTGGTCTTCGCCCTGCGCGACGAGCGCAGCCCGCTCGACGATCTGCCCTCGCGGGTCGCCGTCGCGATGCCCGAGCTGCTCACCGCCGACGGCCCGGCCCTGGCGCCCAAGCTCGAGGCGCTGGGCGATCTGTTGCAGACCAACCTCGCCCTGTATCGCCGCGACGGCACCCTGCTCGCGGCGACCGGCGACCTCATCCCCGGAGCGCTGACCGCCGCCGATCCGACCGTCGAGCGCGAGGCGGTCGGCTTCAACCGCAAGCTGCGCCATCACCTGGCCATCCCGTTGCCGGGCAGCGACCGCTATATGATGGCCGTCTGGCGCAAGCCGTTCATGGGCAAGCTGCTCTTCGGGCTGCTGCTGGTGCTGCTGTTCATCGGCATGCTGTCCATCCCCGCCGCGCGCGCCGTCGCCCGCCCGCTCGACCGCCTGACGATCACCGCCCGCGCGCTGGGCGAGGGCGATCTCGACGCGCGCACCGGCCTCGCCCGCTGCGACGAGATCGGCGAGTTGGCCCGGGCGATGGATGAGATGGCCGAGCGTCTGCAGCGGCTGCTGGCCCGCGAGCGCGAGCTGCTCGCCGACATCTCCCACGAGCTGCGCACCCCCCTGGCCCGGATTCGGGTCGCGCTGGAGCTGCAGGCCGAGGAGGGCGGGCTCGGCGAGTTCCTCGAAGGCGTCGAGGACGACCTCGCCGAGTTGGAGGGGCTGGTCGCCGACGTGCTGACCAGCGCCCGGCTCGACTTGACCGAGGGTGAGGCCGGCTTCGCGATGCGCCCCGTCCCGCTGGCGCCGGGCGACGTGATCGCCGCAGCCGAGGCGCGTTTTCGCCGCCGTCACCCCCGGCGTACGCTGCGGATCACGCTGCCCGACGCGCTGCCGCAGGTCCGGGCCGACGAGGCGCTCATCCGGCGGGTGGTGGACAACCTGCTCGAGAACGCCGCCCGCTACAGCGACGCCCCGGCGGCGATCGACGTTCGGCTCGAAGCCGGCGCGGGCGGGCTGCTGGTCGAGGTCGCCGATCGCGGCGTCGGCCTGGCCGAAGCCGACCTGCCGCACATCTTCGAGCCTTTCTTTCGGGCCGATCGCAGCCGCGCGCGCGCGACGGGCGGGGTCGGGCTCGGCCTGACGTTGTGTCGCCGCATCATCGAGGCCCACGGCGGTCGGATCGAAGGCCGACCCCGGCCGGGCGGCGGGGCCTGCTTCCAGTTCAACCTGCCGGTCGAGGTCGGTGCGTGACGGCGGGTCCTGACGCCGAGCGGCGGTCGTCGGGGCGTGCGGCAGGCGGAATCGGGACGAATCGGGCGCAGTGCCACAATTCGGCTCAGAAGCGCACGCCCGCCTGGAGGTTGACGGCCATCTCGGAGTCGGAGCCGGCGGGGGTCGGGCTGGCGGTGTTCGCGTCGGGGTTGCCCCGCAGCTGCGCGCTGCCGGTATCGCCTTCCGCGAGCGGGGTGGCGTACTCGAAGGTCGCGCTCATCGAGAAGACGCCGATGTTGACCTGAAGGCCGGCCTCGGTGTCGACGAAGAAGAGCTGGTCGGGCGCGTGGTCGATGGCCAGCGCGCTGCGGTTGGCGCAATCGGCGCCGCAGGTGAGCGTCGCCGTGGCCCCGAGCACCTGACGGTAGCCGACGTGCGCGGCGAGCACCGGGCTGATGCGGATGGGCAGGCCGAGGCGGATGCCGGCCCCGATCCCCCCGTGGGTGCTGGCGACGCGGGTATCGCTGAGCACGCCGGGGTTGACCGCCTGGCCCACCGCCACCTGCACTTCGGCGGCGGCGAACGGCACCCACCAGAAACCCGTGGTCAGCTCGACGTTTCCGGCTTCACCCACTTCGCCCTCGACGTTGCCGTCGTCGACGGTCACCTCGACGCCGGCCTCGAAGTAGCCGGTGCGTTCGCGACCATCGGCCTGCCACCATTGATCCTCGACGGCGGGCTCGTCGTCGGCGAGCGCGTCGGCGGGCAGAGCGATGGGCATCGCGAGCAGGCTCGCGAGCAACGGAGCGAAGATGGGCGGTATGGAGCGGCTCATCGGCCGGGCCTCCCGGGGCGGTGCGCCCCAGATGCAAAGCACACCGCGTACCAGCTGTCGTCAGGCGCGTCGACACGGTCGAAGGGCGGCGTCACGGCGAACATCCTGGGTCGGAGGCGAGGCGACCTGGAGGGGTCTTGCCCCTCGCCCTGACAATGATGTCGGGATCGACGGGTGAGGTAAAGGTGTTTTCCGGCTCGGCGGGCCCGGGATGCGGGTTTCGGGGCGCTCGCTGGGGCCCCAGACCCGGAAACGGTGATCCCAGCGCGTCACCAGGGCCGCCAGAGGCGGTCAGAGCGCCTCGAGGAAGTCGATCAGCGCCTGCTTCTCGGCCTCGGTGAGCGCCTCGAAGTCGTCGACGCTGGCCTGGGCCTCGCCGGCGTGGTCCCGGATCGCGGCGATCACCGTCTCTGCCTCACCGTTGTGCATGTATGGGGCGCTCTGCCCCAGCCCCCACAGCGGCGGCGTCCGGAACTCGGCCGGGCTGGCCATGCCGTCGGCGATGCCGAGGCGGTCGCCGGGCGAGACGTCGTGCAGCAGCAGGTCGGTGTAAGCGGCCGGCGCGCCGGGCGGCAGGCCGGTCAAGCGCGGCACATGGCAGGCGTCGCAGCCGATCCGCCCGAAGATCGTCTCGCCTTCGGGATGCTGCGCCCGCGGCATCGGCGGGGCGAGGTTGGCGATGTAGAAGGCCAGCGCCTCGAACTGCTCGTTGGGCAGCTCGGGGTCAGCGACGTCGTCGTCGTCGCTCGTGCGGGCGAAGCTGAGGTCGAGGCCCGGATCGATCGTCAGGTGCAGCTCGTTGGCCAGCGCGTCGGCGGTGAACTCACGCAGGTCGGGGATCTGCGCCTTCCAGCCGAAGCGCCCGACGCGGCCGTCGGGCAGGAAGTGGGCCACACCGCTGATGCCGTCCCCGTCCAGATCGTCGGGATCGGCCCCGCCGACGATGGCTTCGACGGCCACCAGCTCGAGGGCGCCGGCGCCGAGGATGGTCGGGGTCTGGCGGCTCTCGAAGACGGTGGCGTCGGACCGATCGGGGCGCACGAGCCCGTGCACGGCGAGCTTGAAGATACCCGTGCCGCCCTCGGGGGCGACGAAGGCGCCGTCTTCGTAGAAGCCATGGCGCATCGCGTTGACGCCCCGCGGGCCGGCGCCGCCGATGACCGGATCGAAGTGGCACGCGCGGCAGCTGTCGCCGTTGAGGAAGGGTCCGAGGCCCTCGGACAGGTGCATGTCGCGGTCGAAGAGGTTGCGCCCGGCGAGCCAGGTATCGGCCTCGCTGTCGGTCAGCGGGATCATCGGGCCGCCCGGCGCGCCCACTTCGGGGATGCCGGTGCCCGGCGGCACGAGGCCCGGCGTGCGCACTTCTGCGCCGCCGAGCGACTCGAGGAAGGCGATCAGATCGGCCTGCTGCCCCTGTTCGAGGGCCGCGTAGGCGTCGCGGGCGCGCTCGCCCTCGCCGCCGTGCCAGCGAATGGCGTCGTCGAGGGTGTCGGCCCGCCCGTCGTGCAGATAGGGCCCGACCGCGCCGATGCCCCACAGCGGCTGGGTGCGGAACTCGCTGCCGGTCGCGACGCCCATGGTCAGGCCGTCGGCCATCTCGGGGCCCATGTCGTGCAGCAGCAGGTCGGTATAGGCCGGGATGGCGCCCCGCTCACCGACGAGGCTGGGCACGTGGCAGGCGATGCAGCCCACCTCGGCGAACAGCGCTCGGCCGCGCTCGGTCTGCTCGGTCGCCGGGCTCGGCTGGGGCGCGGCGAGCAGCATCGACCAGCTGACGACGTCGAACAGGTCGTCGCGGGAGAGCTCGGGATCGGCGACGCCGTCGTCGTCGAACAGCGGCTCGGAGGGCGCCGCGGCCTGATGGAAGGTGTCCTGTCCGATCGGGCCCGCGCTCGGGCCCTGTCCGCTCGAGCGCTGTGCGCGCAGGCCGTCGCTGCCTTCACCCACCCGGGCGTCGCCCTCTTGACGATTGGACGGCACCGGCAGGCGGGCGCGCAGCTCTTCGGTCAGCGGGTCCGAGGTCAGCCCGAGGTGGTTGAAGAGCGGCCCGCGGATGAAGCCTTCGATGCTGACGGTCTGCGCCTTGCGCCCGAAGCGACCGACGAAGCCGCGGTCGTAATTCGGCCGACCGCTGATGCCGTCGCCGTCCGCGTCGTCGGGGTCGGCATAGGCCAGGATGGCCTCCTCGGGCAGCTCGGCGAGCAGGCCGATGCCGAAGAACGGGATCGGATTGCGCAGGGCATAGGTATCGGCGCCCTGCGCCGGCTGCGGCCGCGGGTCTTCGCGGTCGACGGCGTACGCCGCCAGGATGCCGCCCCGCTCGCCGCCCTCGATGAAGGCGCCGTCGGCGGTGGTCGTGCCGTGGATGTAGAAGTCGCGATAGCGCCCCGCCGAGCCGCCGAAGACCGGCTTCTCGTGGCACGCGGCGCAGAACGTCACGTTGAACAGGGGGCCGAGCCCGTCGGCCTCGGTCAAGCGGCGGGTGGCCACCTCCTCGCCGCGGGCGAAGGTCTCACGCTGCTCCTCGGTGGCCGACGGCAGGATCTCGCCGGGCACGGCGAAGATGCCTTCGGCCACGGGCACCGGCTTCTCGGTCTCGTCGTCACAGCCGGCGAGCGCGAGCGGAGCGAGCAGCAGTCCGAGCAGCGGCAGGCCGAGCCGGCCGCGATGGCAGATGTTCAGCGGGTTCATCGGTCGGCCTCCAGGAGGATGCCGGTCCAGGGCGGGCTGCTGTCGAGCGTGCCACCGACCGCAAATCGCGGGCGGCCGTCGATGCCCCAGATCGCGTGAAGAAGGGTGATGTCGTCGTTGGGATCGCGGGTGTAGTCGTAGGCGCCGGACGGCATCTGCAGGACCCGCCCGCGCAGGCCGACGATGTGCGCCTGCCCGTCGGCGGCGACCCAGACCCCGTTCATGCCCGGCTCGCGCACCAGCACCTCGTGCTGCCAGGCGGTGCCGTCGAAGCGCGCGGCCATGCCATTGGCCCGACCGCCCACCGCGACGATGTCGTCGGGCCCGGTGCCCCACAAGCTGACGAAGTCCCGGCTCGTGCCCGCCAGCTCCTGGCGCCATTCGCCGCCGTCCCAGCGGGCGATCGTGCCCCGCGAGCCCACCACGATCACGTTGTCGACGTCGGTGCCCCAGACCTTGAACCAGGCCCGGCTCTCCCGATCGAGGGTCGGCAACGCGGGCCGCGACCACGCCGCGCCGTCCCACTCGATGATCACCGGATCGGCCGGGGTCTCGGTGGCGATCGCGTCGCCGCCGACGGCCCAGGCGCGGCCGGGCGCCGCGCACCACACACCCCAGAGGTCTTGGGTCTCGCCGGTCTCGACCGCCTCGAACGGGCCGTCGCCGATCCGGCGCAGGGCGCGCCCGTCGTTGCCGACCATCCACAGTTCGTCGCCGCAGCCGTGCACCCAGTTGAGCAGCGGCCCGTCGGGCACGTCGGCCCGCGTCCAACCGGCGCCGTCGAAATACCAGACCGCGCCGGCGTCGAGTTGGCCGCCCACCGTCCAGACGTCGTCGGCCGCAGGGCCCCAGACGCTCAGCAATGCGCCGGCGTCCCCCGTCTCGAGCCCGATGCTCCAGGTGCGGGGGCCGGCGTCGGGCTCGGCGGGGGTGTCGCTGTCATCGCAGGCGGGCAGGCCGAACGCGGCGCACGCCAGCAGGCAACGGAGGGCGAGGCTTCTCACAGTCGTCTCTCGATCGGCCGGCAGGTGCCCGGCGCAGGGACATTCGTACTGTCAAGCGTGGCTCGATGGCAAGCCGGCAGCGGCGGTTGTCGCCGGCCGCCCACGACGGGGGGCCCGACGACGACGACCGGGGATCTGACAGGTCGACTGCGCCGGCGTGCGCGCGGTGAGGGCACGGAGCCGGGAGAGCGGCTCAGGCGGGCAGGATCGGCGAGGGCAGCATGGCGGTCTCGAGCCAGTAGCGAGCGAAAGCCTCGGCCAGCTCGCCGTCGTCGGGCCCGGAGATGACCGTCCAGCTCGACGCCCCGGCCGCGTAGGCGTCGCGGCAACCGTCGACGTCTTCGACGCCCGAGACGACGACCAGCGGCACCAACCGCCACGGCGAGCGGGTGGCCAGCGTCGAGAGCGAGGCGGGCGCGCCGGGGGCCGCAGCTTCCCGGCTGAGCACGATGATGTTGGGCAGGAGTGACAGGTCGCCGCTGCGGACCTTCTCGAGCACCGAGTCGATCTGATCGGCGGCGATGCGCTCGATGCGGCAGCCGTGGCGGGCGAGGGCGTCGCCGATCGTCGCGAGGGCCGGGCTTTCACCGACCAGCCACGCAGTGCGGGCCTTGAACACTGGATGTCCTCGTCGCGGCGGGCCTACTCGAGCTCGCGGATGGAGAAGATGCCCGCGCCACCCATGACCCGGCCATCCTCCGTCACGCCACCGACGCGCTCGAAGGTCGACCACGCCTGGTTGCAGTTGAGGTTGCCCATGCCGCGCGCGGTGAAGTTGGAGTTCGCCCCTTCGCCCACCGCGCTGTAGTGGTACCAGTAGTAGTGCGGGTCGTCGACGGCGAAGTTGAGCGCCTGCCACACCGGGTGATCCCAGGCGTCGGGGTTCGCCCGCGGGTCGCACTTGTCGCCCACCTGACCGCAGCACGGGTTGTTGCCCGGCGTCGGGTCGACCCCGTCCCCGACCCCGGGGAACTGAGACGTGATCGTCTCGCCGAAGCGGGTGCTGAAGTCGCGCTCGTAATACGCCACGCTGCTGTCGAACAGCTTGCGCAGGTTCATGACCGCCTCGGTCGTCTTCGACCGTCGGACGTACTTGACGAACGCGGGGATCGCGATCGCCGCGAGAATGCCGAGGATCGCCACCACGATCATCATCTCGATGAGCGTGAAGCCGCGCGTATCGCGCTTTCGCATTGCTCCTCCCCTCTATCGGTCCTGCCGCCTCGCGCGGCGTCGGCCGCTGCCGTTGCAGGAGTCGTACCACGGTCGCCGGGATCCGTGAAGTTCCCATACCACCGGGCGTTGGCCGAAATCGGTGCACTGACCTGCGCCCGGATGGGTGTGCAGAGTTTGCGTACCGGTGCCAATTATCGTCATGCCGTAAAAATCAATCAACAGCAGAAAGCGGCATTCTCCCTGGAATGTTCGCCCGAGCCGGCGTTCACCACCAGAACGTCATGCCGATATGGCCGAAGATGTCCGAGCCGAAGTTGTCGAACACGCTGATCTGCATGCCGTTTTCCGACAACCGGCCGTCGCGGGTGATGACCCCGTTCTCGGGGCCGAACTGGAACGCGATGCCGGTCTCGACATGAAGCGAAATATGCTCGTCGGGCCACCACCAGACCCGAAAAGGGATGTCGGCACCGAATTGGGTCACGTCGGCGGTCGCCCCGTCGGCGTCGGTGCCGGCCGGACCGGTCAGCACGTTGACCCGCCCCCCGGCGGTGAACGCCGCATTCTCGGCCTGCAACACCTGGAAGTGCACCCCGAGCCCCAGATCGAGCCAGAACTCGGGCTGCGTCTCTTCGCTCTCGAAGGCCACATAGCGGATGCCGAGCAGCCCCTCGGCGATGAGGTGATCGGTGAGCCCATAGGAGAACGACAGCCCCGAGGTGCCGCCGATCGCCCGCGCATAGCCCACGCCCTTCTTGCGACCGAGCTCGGCGGACGCGCGGGTCGTCTGGGCCAGGGCGGGCGCGGCGACGAGCAGCGCGGCGAGCACGAACAGGGGGCCAAGCATGGGCCGGTGGACGGTGCGCATCGGAGGGTCTCCCGGTCGGTCAGGGGCCCGCCGACGGTCCGCGGCGGACCCCGGGACCATACACCAGCCGGGCGGCGGTTGGATCGAAACCTGCGGCGTGGCTTCGTGCCGCGGGCGCGCGGGCGCGTTGACAGCGGCCCGGGACTGGCCTATCAGGGCACGATGCGGCGCTACTCACATTTCGAGCAGGTCGAGGCGGCGGCCACCGCGGTGGCCATCGGCAACTTCGACGGGGTGCACCTCGGCCACCGCGCCCTGCTCGATCGCGCGGTGCAGCGGGCGAAGGCGGCCGGCGCGCAGCCGGCGGTGCTCACTTTCGACCCCCACCCGGTTCGGGTGCTGGCGCCGGCCAAGGCGCCGCCCCTGATCACCACCGAGAGCGACAAGCTGGCGCTGCTCGAAGCCGCGGGCATCGAGCTGGTCCTGGCTCAGCGATTCGGGCGGGCGTTCGCCGCGCTGTCGCCGGACGACTTCGCCGGGCGGGTCCTCGTCGACGGCCTCGCGGCGCGACACGTCGTGGTGGGCTACGACTTCCGGTTCGGGGCACGCCGGGCCGGCGACGTGGAGACCCTGCGCGACCTCGGCGACCGCCTGGGCTTCGCGGTGCACGTGATCTCGCCCCAGACGCCCGACGGGCAGCACGTCGCGTCTTCGAGCCGCATCCGGGCCGACATCCTCGCCGGACGCATGGCCGACGCGGCGGCCCAGCTCGGGCGCCCGTATCACGTCTCGGGCGTCGTGGTGCGGGGCCATCAACGGGGCCGGGCGCTGGGCTTCCCCACCGCCAACCTCGACACCGACGCCGAGCTGCGCCCGGCCACGGGCATCTACGCCGGCTGGCTCGACTGGGGCGAGGGCCCGCGGGCGGCGGCGGTCAGCGTGGGGCACAACCCGACCTTCGGCGAGGGCGCGCCGCGCACCATCGAGGCGCACGTCATCGATCGCGAGGGGCTCGACCTCTACGGCCGCCGGGCCCGGCTGTGGCTGACCGATCGGCTGCGGGGCGAAGAGAAGTACGACGACCTCGCCGCCCTGAAAGCGGCCATCGACCGCGACGTGCGCCGCACCCGCGCGCTGCTCGTCGACCGCACGCCGCCCACCGCGCTGCCTCCGCTGGCCTCCCCGGCGGCGGGCGCTTGAACCCGCGGCAGGGCCCGCGCAGTCTGCGCGCCGCGCTGATCGGGCACCCCGTCGGGCACAGCGTCTCCCCTGCCCTGCACCGGGCCGCCGGCGCCGCCTGCGGCATAGCCGTCGAATACGACCTCGTCGACGTGCCGCCCGGCGCGGTCGCCGCCGCGGTGTCCCGCCTGCGCGCCCGGGGTCTGAACGGGATCAACATCACCGCCCCGCACAAAGCCGAAGCCCTGGCCAGCGCCGACCGGCTCACAGCGACCGCCCGGGCGATCGGCGTGGTCAATACGCTGGTCTTCGGCCCCGACGGGGTCGTCGGCGACAATACGGACGGGCCGGGCTTCCGGGCGGCGCTCGAGGCCGGCCGCCGAGACCCGGCGAAGCGCAGCGCGATCCTGTTGGGCGCCGGCGGCGCGGCGCGCGCGGTGGCCTGGGCCCTGCTCGCCGCCGGATTCCAGCGTGTCGACGTGCTCAACCGCACGGCGCAGCGGGCGGCGGATCTGTGCGTCGCGCTCGACAACGGGACGGGGCGGCTGCACCCGGGGCCGCTGACGGACGCCAGCCGGCGCATGGCCGGCGCCGATCTGCTCGTCGACAGCCTGCCGGGCGGCGCCGCGGTCGGGCTCGGGCTGCCGTTCGACGTCCTCGACCCGGCGGCGCAGATCATCAGCCTCGACTACGGCCGACGCGCCGATCCGCTGCGGCGGGCCGTAGACCGCCGGCGGGTCTTCGGCGACGGGCTGCCGATGCTGGCGTGGCAGGGGGTCTTCGCCTTCGCCCGCTGGACCGGCGTCACACCTCCGATCCGCCCGGTGCTCGATGCCCTGAGGCTGGCAGCGGACGCGCCGGATTGACACCCCGGCGAAGCGTGCAGTTCAATGGAGCCGCGCCGGCCTCCGGCGCCCGAACGCCGACCGGTGGCGGCGAGAGCACATAAGAGGACGCATGGCGGATCGACTCGGCGAACTGCTGGTTCGGGAGAACCTGATCAACCTCACCCAGCTCAAGCAGGCTCAGACCGAGCAGCGCAAGACGGGTGATCGACTGGCGTACACCCTCACCAAGATGGGCATGGTCGGCGAGCGCGACCTGACCCAGTTCATGAGCCGGTACTACCGGGTCCCGTCGATCAACCTCGACGAGTTCGAGATCGACGACGAGGTGCTCAAGCTCATCCCGCGCGAGCTGGCCCAGAAGCACCAGCTGCTGCCGATCAACCGCGCCGGCTCGACGCTCATCCTGGCGATGAGCGACCCGTCGAACCTCACCGCCCAGGACGAGGTCAAGTTCAATACGGGCTACAACATCGAGGTGGTCGTCGCCAGCGAAGAGGCGATCCGCAACGCCATCGAGCGCTACTACGATCAGTCGGCGAAGTACGAGGAGATCCTCGAGGACTTCCAGGAAGCCGACGTCGACGTCGTCGAGGCCGAGGAGGAGCAGAACCTCGTCGACCTCGAGCGCTCCAGCGAAGAGGCCCCCGTCGTCCGGCTGGTCAACCTGATCCTGGTCGACGCGATCAAGAAGAACGCCTCGGACATCCACATCGAGCCCTACGAGAAGGACTTCCGGGTCCGCTACCGCATCGACGGCGTGCTCTACGAGATCATGAACCCGCCGCTGAAGCTCAAGAACGCCATCACCAGCCGTATCAAGATCATGTCGAGCCTCGACATCGCCGAGCGGCGGCTGCCCCAGGACGGCCGAATCAAGATCCGCATCGCCGGCGGGCGGGAGATGGACTTCCGCGTCTCGGTGCTGCCGACCCTGTTCGGCGAGAAGATCGTCATGCGGCTGCTCGACAAGGGCAACCTGCAGCTCGACATGACCAAGCTCGGCTTCGAGCCCGCGCAGATCGACGTCTTCAAGGACGCCATCTACAAGCCATATGGCATGGTGCTCGTCACCGGCCCCACCGGCTCGGGCAAGACGACGACGCTCTACTCGGCGCTCGCCGACCTCAACAAGGCCACCGAGAACATCTCCACCGCCGAAGACCCGGTGGAGTTCAACCTCGGCGGCATCAACCAGTGCCAGATGAACGACGCCATCGGGCTGAACTTCGCCGCGGCGCTGCGCTCGTTCTTGCGGCAGGACCCCGACATCATCATGGTCGGCGAGATCCGCGACTTCGAAACCGCCGAGATCGCCGTCAAGGCGGCGCTCACCGGCCACCTCGTGCTCTCGACGCTGCACACCAACGACGCGCCGTCGACGGTGCACCGCCTGCTGAACATGGGCGTCGAGCCGTTCCTGGTCACCGCCTCGGTCAACGCGATCCTCGCCCAGCGCCTCGCCCGGCGCATCTGCAAGGAGTGCAAGGAGCCCGACCCCAACGTGAGCGTGCAGCAGCTCATCGACCTCGGCATGAAGCCCGAGGACGCCAAGAACTGCACCGTGATGAAGGGCACCGGCTGCCGGACGTGCAACGACACCGGCATGAAGGGCCGCGTGGCGATGTACGAGATCATGCCGATGACCGACGAGCTCAAGGACCTCGTGCTGCAGGGGGTCTCGTCGGTCGAGCTCAAGCGCGAGGCGATCAACCTGGGCATGAAGACCCTGCGCCAGACCGCGCTGAGCAAGCTCGCCGAGGGCATGACGACCGTCAAGGAGGTCGTGCGCTGCTCAGCGGCCGACTGAGCCGGCAGACGCCGATCGTCCCCATCCCGGTACATCTCTACCGACCCCACTCGCGGAGCCGCCCATGGCCAGCCTGCACGCCCTGCTCAAGCTCATGGTCGAGAAGGGTGCGTCCGACCTGCACATCACCTGCGGCACGCCGCCGCAGCTGCGCATCGACGGGCACCTGATCCCGCTCAAGTCCCCGCCCCTCGCCCGGGAGGAGACCCAGGCGCTGTGCTACTCGTTCCTGACCGAGTCGCAGAAGCACCGCTTCGAACAGGAGCACGAGCTCGACCTCAGCTTCGGGGTCAAGGGCCTGTGCCGCTTTCGGGCGAACATCTTCATGCAGCGGGGAGCCGTGGCCGGCGCGTTCCGGGTCATCCCCACCAAGATCCACAACTTCGACGAGCTGGGCCTGCCCGATGTCGTCGGCCAGCTCACCGGGCGCAGCCGGGGCCTGATCCTGGTCACCGGCCCGACCGGCTCGGGCAAGTCGACGACGTTGGCGGCGATGGTCGACAAGATCAACCGCGAGCGGCACCACCACATCCTCACCATCGAGGACCCGATCGAGTACCTGCACCCGCACAAGAACTCGATCGTCAACCAGCGTGAGGTCGGCGCCGATACCAACGGCTTCAAGAACGCGCTGCGCTACGTGCTGCGCCAGGATCCCGACGTGGTGCTCATCGGCGAGCTGCGCGACCTCGAGACGGTCGCCGCGGCGATGACCATCAGCGAGACGGGCCACCTGTGCATGGCCACGCTGCACACCAACTCCGCCGTGCAGTCGATCAACCGCATCATCGACCTCTATCCGCCGCACCAGCAGGGCCAGATCCGGGCGCAGCTCAGCTTCGTGCTCGAGGGCATCGTCAGCCAGCAGCTGATCATGCGCTCGACCGGCGTCGGGCGGGTGCTCTCGTGCGAGGTGCTGGTGCCCACGCCGGCCATTCGCAACCTGATCCGCGAAGACAAGGTGCATCAGATCTACAGCTCGATGCAGGTCGGCCAGATGCGCTACGGCATGCAGACGATGAACCAGTCGCTCTACGCCCACCTCAACGCGGGCAACATCTCGCTGGACGATGCGCTCGCCGCCTCGAACGACCTCGAGGAGCTGCGGGCGATGATCGCCAGCGGGGGCGGGGCGCCAAAGCGCTGACATGGCGCGCAGTTCGCGGGGTCGCCGACTTTCGGCGTCCGGGCGTCTGCGCTATCATTCCGCACTCGGGCCACGAGGTCCGTGAAGCCAGCCAACGGAGGAGCCCATGGCCGAGTGGGTTTGGGAAGGTCGCACACGGGCCGGCGAAGTCCGCAAGGGCGTGATCCAGGCCGAGTCCGAGAAAGACGCCCACCTGCTCCTGCGGCAGCGCAACATCCTGCCCGACAAGGTGCGGGCCAAGCGCAAGGGCCTCGCCATCAAGCTGCCCGGCATGGGCGGCCGGGTGCGCGCCGAAGAGCTCGTCGTCTTCGTGCGCCAGTTCGCGACGATGATCGACGCCGGCCTGCCGCTGGTGCAATGCCTCGACATCCTCTCGAGCCAGGAGCCCAACAAGTACTTCAAGTCGGTGCTCACCGACGTCAAGGAGAGCGTCGAGAGCGGCATGACCTTCGCCGACTCGCTGCGCAAGCACCCCAAGGTCTTCGACAGCCTGTTCGTCAACCTGGTCGCCGCCGGTGAGATCGGCGGCATCCTCGATACCATCCTCAACCGCCTGGCGACCTATATCGAGAAGAACGTCAAGCTCGTGCGCCAGGTGAAGGGCGCGATGACCTACCCGATCGGCATCCTGGTGGTGGCCGGCGGCGTGGTCTTCGCCCTGCTCAAGTTCGTCATCCCGACGTTCGAGAAGATGTTCGCCGACTTCGGCAACGCCAAGCTGCCCACGCTGACCCAGGTGGTCATCAACGCCTCGCACTGGTTCGGCCAATGGTGGTGGGCGGTCATCATCGGCCTCGTCGCCTTCGGCTATGCCTTCAAGCAGTTCATCAGCACCGAGCGCGGCCGCGAGATCTTCGACACCGCGCTGCTCAAGTTCCCCATCATCGGCAAGCTCCTGCGCAAGGTGGCGGTGGCCAAGTTCACCCGGACGCTGGGTACGATGATCGCGTCGGGCGTGCCCATCCTCGACGCGCTCGACATCGTCGCCAAGGCGGCCAACAACAAGGTCATCGAGAAGGCGATCTACTTCGTGCGCGACAAGATCTCCGAAGGCTCGAACATGGCCGACCCGCTGGCCAAGACGAACGTCTTCCCCTCGATGGTGGTGCAGATGATCGCCGTCGGTGAGAGCACCGGCGCCATGGACACCATGCTGCAGAAGATCGCCGACTTCTACGAAGACGAGGTCGAGGTGGCGGTCGAGGGGCTGACCAAGCTGCTCGAGCCGATCATGATGGTCTTCATCGGCGGCATCGTCGGCACCGTGCTCATCGCGATGTACCTGCCCATCTTCTCGGTCGCCGGCAACGTGCAGAGCTGAGCCGATACCCAGCCTGCCCGCCGACGGGGCCATGAGCGAACCCGCCGTCACCGAGACCTCGCCGATGCTGCCCGCGCTGCGGGGGCAGACCGAGCCGCTCGTCTCGCTCGGGCCGACCGCCGCGCCACCCCCCTCTGCCGAAGACAGCGCCGAGGCCGCGCCCAGCGAGCCGCGGATCACCACCGCCCGGCGACCCGAACCGCAGCCCGAGCTCGTCGCCAAGCTGCAATGGCTGATGTTCTTCCGGGTGGTGATCATCACCCTGCTGCTCGGCTCGACGCTGCTGTTCCGCATCATCGGCGCCGACTTCGCCGCCAACCCGACCCAGCTCACCCTGCTCGGGGTCATCATCGCCACCTACGCGCTGACCATCGTCTACGCGGTGGTGCTGCGCAGCCTGCGCGGCGGCTACTCGCGCTTCGCCTACGTGCAGCTGTCCATCGACCTCTTGATCGGGGCGGTGCTGATCTCGGTCACCGGCGGCACCGAGAGCCTCTTCCTCATCTTGTTCGCGCTGACGGTGCTCAACGCCTCGATCCTGCTCTATCGGCGGGGCGCGATGTACATGATGATGCTGTCGACGGCGCTCATCGTGCTGCAGGTGGCCCGCGAGGCCCTCGGCTGGTGGCTGCCGGGCGGCCCGGTCAGCGACGAGCGCCTGCTCGGCGTCTTCCTCAGCGGCGTGACCAACATCAGCGCGGTCTTCCTCGTCGCGCTGCTCGCCGGCTACCTCAGCGAGCAGGTGCGCGATACGGGCCGTCGGCTGCGGGTCGCCAGCCGCGACCTCGAAGCGGCGCGGGCGCTCAACGACCGCATCATCACGAGCATCCAGAGCGGGCTGGCCAGCTACACCCACGACGGGCAGATCATCTTCTTCAACCCCGCCGCCGGGCGCATCACCGGCCTCGACCCGCAGAAGGTGCTCTACAACGACGCCCGGCTCGTCTTCCCCGACCTGCCGGTCGACGAAGAAGACCTGCCGCGCTGGGAGGCGCCCTTCACCCGACCGGACGGCGCGCGGCGGGTGCTCGGCTACAGCCGCTCGCCGCTGCTCGACCGCGGGGGCGAACGCCAGGGCTGGATCCTCGCGTTTCAGGATCTCACCCCCCTGCGCGAGATGGAGGCCGGGCTGCGCCGCAGCGAGCGCTTCGCGGCCATTGGCAAGATGGCCGCCGGCATCGCCCACGAGATCCGCAACCCGCTCGCCAGCATGAGCGGCAGCATCCAGATGCTCTCGCAGAACACCGAGCTCGACCCCATCGGCGAGCGGCTGATGGGCATCGTGCTGCGCGAGACCGACCGGCTCAACGCCCTGATCACCGACTTCCTGCAGTTCGCCCGCCCCAACCCGCCGCAGCTCGAGAAGGTGCAGCTCGCCGCGCTGCTCGACGAGCTGGTGCAGGTCTTCGGCTACCTGCATCACCCCGGCGAGGGCGAGAGCACGCCGGTGCCCGACGTGCGATTCGAAGCGCCGCCCGACCTGTGGTGCGAGGCCGACCCGCGGCAGCTCAAGCAGGTCTTCTGGAACCTGCTCAACAACGCGACCCAGGCCATGCCCGACGGCGGACCGGTGCGCATCGTGGCTCAGCGCCGGGGCAACGCGATCACCGTGAGCGTGATCGACACCGGCCTCGGCATCCCCAACGAGGCGCTCGATCGCATCTTCGACCCGTTCTACTCGACCAAGGAGCAGGGCACCGGGCTGGGGCTGGCACAGGTCTTGCGAATCGTCGAAGAGCACGGCGGACACATCGACGTCTTCAGCACCCCGGGAGAAGGCAGTCGGTTCGTGGTACACCTGCCCGTCCGCCCGACACTGCAACCGCCCGGATCGCCGGAGGTCGAGTCGTGAGCCGCGTCCTGGTCGTCGACGACGAGTTGAGCATGCGCGAGCTGCTCGAGATCTTCTTCCTCAAGGAAGGTCACGAGGTGCACACCGCCGCCGACGGCAGCGCCGGCGTGCAGCGGCTGCTCGAAGACGAATACGACCTCGTCCTCACCGACCTGCGCATGCCGGGCACCCACGGCATGGTGGTGCTCGAGCGCACCCGCGAGCTCTACCCCGACACCCCGATCATCGTGATGACCGCCTACGCCTCGACCGAGACGGCGATCAAGGCGATCAAGATGGGGGCCTACGACTACTTCACCAAGCCCTTCAAGCTCGACGAGGTCAAAGCGGTCATCGACAAGGCCCTCGAGCGGCGGGCGCTGGTGCTCGAGAACCGCACCCTGCGCCAGAAGCTCGACTCCCGCGACCGGTTCGGCGGCATCATCGGCCGCAGCCAGCGCATGAAGGACGTCTTCAGCCTCGTGCGCCGGGTGGCCCGCACCCGGACCAACGTTCTGCTGCTCGGCGAGAGCGGCACCGGCAAAGAGCTGGTGGCCCGGGCGATCCACAACGAGAGCGAGCGCAAGAGCGCGCCTTTTCTGGTCATCAACTGCGCCGCCATCCCCGAGAACCTGCTCGAGAGCGAGCTCTTCGGCCACCGCCGGGGCACGTTCACCGGCGCGACGACCGATCGCGAGGGGCTCTTCCAGGCGGCCGATGGCGGCACGCTGCTGCTCGACGAGATCGGCGAGATGCCCCTGGGCATGCAGGTCAAGCTGCTGCGGGTGCTGCAGGAGCGCAAGGTCAAGGCGGTCGGCGATCTGCGCGAGTCCCCGGTCGACGTGCGGGTGATCGCCGCCACCAACCGCGACCTGCGCGAAGAGGTGCGGGCGGGCAACTTCCGCGAAGACCTCTACTATCGGCTCAACGTCATCTCCATCGAGCTGCCGCCGCTGCGCGAGCGCCCCAGCGACATCCCGCTGCTGGCGCATCATTTTCTGCGCAAGTACGCCGAGGAGTTCCACAAGCCCATCCGCGACATCGACCCCGAGGCGATGCGCCTGCTGGTGCGCTACCCGTACAGCGGCAACGTACGCGAGCTCGAGAACCTCATCGAGCGCGCGGTGGCCCTCGAAGAAGGCGATCGCATCGGCCCGCTGAGCCTGCCGGGCAACCTGCGCTTCCAGAGCCAGGGGCCGCGTCCGGTCGAGCCGGTCGACAGCGTCGAGCTGCCCGAGAGCGGCATCGACCTCGAGGGCGTCGTCGACGACGTCGAGCGGCGCCTCATCGGCCAGGCCCTCTCCCGCACCGGCGGCCGCAAGAAAGAAGCGGCCCGGCTGCTCGGCATCACCTTCCGCTCGCTGCGCTATCGGCTGCAGAAGCTCGAGATCAAATCCGACGACGACTGAAGAGCTGCGCCGCGGGCACCAGAGCGACGCTCAGCGGCAGCGGGTGACGCATTTCGTCGATCGGGGGGTGCCGAAAATCGTCACCCCTGCCCAAAATCGTCGCCCGTCCGGCGACGGATCGCGCCGCAGCCCGCATTCCACCGTCATCGGAAAAAGCACAATAGCTGGCACGGTCCGTGCTCTGTATGTCGGGCGAACGCGGAGGAGCAACCCATGGCCCCGAATCGAGCGACGATCAGAGGCTTCACCCTGGTGGAGTTGATGATCGTCGTCGTGATCATCGGGGTGCTGTCGGTCCTCGCGATCACCGGTTATCGCAAGTACACCTACGCCGCGCGCAACGCCGAAGCCCAGCAGTTCCTGGGCGCGGTCCGGGCGGCGCAGGAAGCGTACTTCCAGGCCTGGGGCCGCTATTGCGGCGCGCCGCAGGAGGACGTCTGGCCCGACCAGATGCCCAACGCCGAGACCGGCAAGCTGTCGTGGGACAGCCCCGACAACCCGTTGCCCGAGGACAGCGCGTGGTACGCGCTGGGCATCAAGTCGCCGGGGCGGGTCTGGTTCCAGTACGAGCTGGCCGCCGGTACGCCGGGCCAGAACGGGGGCCAGGCCATCCGCGACATCCGCCGGCACTGGTTCTGGGCCCAGGCCCACGGTGACTTCAACGGCGACAACGCGCGGTCGACCTTCGAGGTCACCTCGGAGAAGCCGGACGTCTACATCGAGAACGAGAACCAGTGAGCCTTCGGGCTCGACCCGAGAGATACACCGACCGGGGCGACCCGGTCACCACGGCCGGCGACGCCGGTCATCACAGAGCGCTCCGCGAGCCCCAGCGGCTTCGGACATCGGCGAGGCGGTCACGGGGGAGGGACCGCGCGCTGCAAGACTCACCCTCCCTGGAACTGGAGACGCAGAGCATGCGGAAGCTGCAGCAGCGGAAGGGCGCGAAGGGTTTCACCCTCATCGAGCTGATGATCGTCGTGGCGATCATCGGCATTCTGGCGGCGGTCGCGATCCCCGCGTTCATGAAGTACATCCGGCGGTCGAAGACCTCCGAGGCGACCATGAACATCCGGAAGATCTTCGACTCGTCGGTCAGCTACTACACGGCGGAGTACTCGCGCCGCGACGGCACCATCCTGGCGCGTCAGTTCCCGCAGACGGTCGAGGCGACCCCGGGCAACTGGCGGGCGGTGGTCTGCGCCGGCGGCGACAGCCAGAAGTACAGCCCGGAGCCGGACACCTGGTCGGACCCGACCTGGCAGGGCCTCAACTTCGCGGTCGACGACCCGTTCTACTTCCAGTACACCTACGTGTCGGAGGGTGAAGGCAACGACTCGCAGTTCACCGCCCGCGCCAACGGCGACCTGAACTGTGACCAGGTGCTCTCGACCTTCGAGCGCGTCGGCGTGGTCGACGAGGAGAACAACGTCAACGGCGGCGCGGGTCTCTTCACCGCGCAGGAGCTGGAGTAGCCCATACGCCCCGCCGGCCGGCGGCGCTCGGCACCCGACGAAGGGGCCCGCTCGTTGCGAGCGCGGCCCCTTTGTATTTTGATGAGCCCATGCCTTCCCCCACCCCCACCGATCGATCGGCGCTCGAGCGCTTCGCGTATCGCCTCGCCGCCCTGCCGCGCCCGGCGCGCTGGCTGCTGGTCGTCGCCGCGCTGCTGACCGCCATCGCGGTCAACCGCCTCAGCCTGGAGCGCGCGCGGCAGGTGCGCGACCGCGACGCCATCGCGCTGCAGGACGAGGTGCTCTACGTGCCCGATACCCGCCTGCTGCGGCTGATGACCCTCGGCTACGAGCAGGCGGCGGCCGATCTGATGTGGATCCGCACGCTGGAGTACTTCGCGCGCCACTTCTCGAGCGACCGGCGCTATCCCTGGCTCGAGTTCTTCCTCGACCAGGTGATCGCGCTCGACCCCGACTTCACCAAGGTCTATCACTGGGCCGGCGCGACGGTGCTCTACGGGCGGCGCTTCACCGTCGAGAACATCACGCTCTCCAACCGCTTCTATCGCCGGGCCCTCGAACGCGACCCCGACGACTTCGAAGCCGCCTACCGGCTGGGCCTCAACCACTACATCGAGATGCCCTCGGCCCTGCGCCGCAACCCGGACCACGACGAGGCCCGCGAGCGGCTCGAGCGCGAGCTCGGCCTGAGCTATCTCGAGCAGGCGGCCAACGCGCCGGGCGCGCCAACGCGCATGCGCAACCTGGTGGCGGCCATCTCGAGCAAGCTCGGCGACCATCAGCTCGCGCTGCAGTACCTCATCGACCTCTACATCCAGACCGACGACATCGACCGCAAGATCGACCTGCGGCGGCGCATCGACGCGCTGCGGGCCGAGGGGGCCGATGGCGCGCTGGCCGAGGCCGCCGCCGACTTCGAACGGCGGTGGAAGACCCATCATCCCTATCTGCCGCCGGCGGTCTACGCGCTGCTCGGCGAGCCCACCGGCGCCGTGCCGGACGTCGACTGGCGCCGGCTGCTGCCGGGCGTCGACCTCGACCGCGCGGCGCCGAACAAGGACGCTCCATGATCAGCGACGCGACCGTGGTCATCACCGGCGGCGCCGGCTTCATCGGCTCGAGCCTCGCCGCGCGCCTCGCCCCGCACAACCGGGTGGTGCTCTACGACAACATGCACCGCGACGCGGTCGCCGGCACCGGGCTGCTCGATCACCCCAACGTGACGCTGGTGCGCGGCGACGTGCTCGACGCGGCCGCGCTCGCGCCGGTGGTGCGCGAGGCCGACGTCGTGGTGCACATGGCGTCGATCGCGGGGGTCGACACGGTGATGCGCAACCCCATCCTGACCATGCGGGTGGCGCTGCTCGGCACGGTCAACGCGCTCGAGGCCGCCTTCGACGGCCAGCGCTGCAGCCGCTTCGTCGACTTCAGCACCAGCGAGGTCTTCGGCCGCTTCGCCTACAAGGTCACCGAAGGCGACGCCACCAGCCTCGGCGCGGTGGGCGAGGCCCGCTGGACCTACGCGGTCAGCAAGCTGGCCACCGAGCACCTCGCGCTCTCGTACCACAAGCAGCACGACCTGCCGACGGTGAGCATCCGCCCGTTCAACATCTACGGGCCCAACCAGGTCGGCGAAGGCGCGGTGCACCACTTCATCACCCGGGCGCTGCGCGGCGATACGCTGTTCATCCACGGCGACGGCAGCCAGATCCGGTCGTGGTGCTACATCGACGACATCATCGACGGCGTGGTCTCGGCCATCGAGCGCGAGGACGCCATCGGGCACGCGTTCAACATCGGCAACCCGCGCAGCACGCTGACGATCTACAACCTCGCCCGCCAGATCGCGCAGCTCGTCGGCTCGAAGAGCGCGCTCGAGTTCCAGCCGATGGACCGGGCCGACGTCGACCTGCGCATCCCCAACATCGACAAGGCCGCCCGGCTGCTGGACTACCGGCCGCGGGTCGATCTGGCCGAAGGCCTGACCCGCACCATCGCCTGGTATCGAGACCACATGTAGAGTTCCGTCATCAGCGGAAATCGTCCTGCCGAGCCCGGGCCTCCTCCGGTAGTCTGTTCACCGGAGGGAGCACCATGATCCGACGTTCGCTTCTGCTCGCCGCGGGGCTCGCCGCCTGCGACGACGACACCCCGGCGACCGCCGACGCGGGGCCCGACCGGCCCGACATGCAGCTCGACGCCGAACCGCCCGCCGAGTGCGTCGACGACAGCAACGAAGACGACGACACCTACGACGACGCCGCCTTCGTCGTGCCCGGTGAAGGGCCGATCGTCGGCGTGCTCTGCCCCGATGACGAAGACGTCGTGGCCTTCGACGCCGAGGCGCCCTGCCCGATGCGGCTCGTGCTCGAGCACGCCTACGAAGAGGGCGATCTCGACGTGCTGGTGGTCGACGCCTTCGGCGAGCGCATCGCCTCGGGAGACAGCGCCGACGACGACGAGGTGGTCGAGGTCGACCTGCCCGAGGCCGGCGAATACTACGCCATCGTCTACGGCTACGAGGGCGCCGGCGCCGCCTATACGCTGTCGATCGACGTCGACGGCCACGACGGCGGCGACGGCTTGTGCGCGCCCATCGGTCAGTGCTCGACGGGCTATGCCATCGACGACCTGGGCGAGTGCTTCGACTGCGCGGCGGGCTATCGCGACGGCGGCGACGGATCGTGCGTGCCGGAGGGCACCTGCGCCCGGGGCCACGCCGACGGCGGCGACGGCGAGTGCTGGCCGGTCGGCACCTGCGCGCCGGACCACCACCCGACGCTCGACCAGGGCTGCGCGGCCTACGTCGAGTGCGCCGAAGGCCGCGACGACGGCACCGGCGTATGCGCCGCCGAGTGCGCCGCCGGCTTCCACGACGGCGGAGACGGGCGGTGCGTGCCGGTCAACGGCTGCGGCCTCGGTTTCCAGCTCGGCGGCGACGATACCTGCCGCCCGCTCGACGACTGCGCCGCCGGCTTCGAGCCCAACGCAGCGGGCGTCTGCCAGGCCGCGCTCGACTGCAGCGCCGACGGGGCCGGCGCGGGCTTCGACGACGCGGCGCCGCTGCCGCTCGGCGAGAGCGTCTACGGCATCATCTGCCCCGAGGACGTCGACCTGTTCGCCGTCGATCTCGACAGCCCCTGCCCCGCCGCCATCCGGCTCAGCTTCGCGCACGCCGAGGGCGATCTCGACCTGGAGTGGGTGCTCGACCTCGGCGATCGCAACGACGGGGGCGAGGTGCTCGACGCCCGCGCCTCGGCCTCCGACGACGAGTACCTGCCGTGGACCGGCGCAGGGCGCTTCTACGCCCGGGTCTTCGGCTACTTCGGCGACGAGACGGTGCGCTATGCCATCCGGGTCGACGCGGCGGGTCACGACGGCGGCGACGGCAGCTGCCAGCCGTTCGGCGTATGTGCCATGGGCTATGCCATCGACGAGCGAGGGGCGTGCAGCCGCTGCGCGGAGGGCTTCCGCGATGGCGGCGACGGGAGCTGCGTCGCCGAGGACTGCGCCGAAGGCTTTCACGACGGCGGCGACGGGCGCTGCGTGCCGCTCGGGCGCTGCGCGCCGGGCTTCGACGACGACGGCACCGGCCGCTGCGCCGAAGACTGCGCCGCCGGCTTCCACGACGGCGGCGGCGCCTGCGTCGCCGAGGGCACCTGCCGCGGAGACCGGATCATCGACGGCGGTCGCTGCGTCTGCCCGCCCGGCAGCGTCGAGGGCGGCGCGGGTACCTGCACCCCGCCGGGCACCTGCGCCGACGGCTTCCACGACGGCGGCGACGGGCGGTGCATACCCGAGGATCGCTGCGCCGAAGCCTTCGTACCCGCCCCCGGCCTGCGCTGCCGGGCGCCGCTCGACTGCGGCGATCAGATCGACGACGGGGTCGCGGCCTGCGCCGACGGCTGCGCGCCGGGCGCCCACGACGGCGGCGACGGCGCCTGCATCGCCGATGGGGCGTGCAGCGACGGCTTCCACGACGGCGGCGACGGCACCTGCATCGCCGTCGCCGCGTGCGTGGCGGGCGCCGAACTCGACGCGGCCGGCCTGTGTCACCCCGCGCTGAGCTGCCCCGCCGACGATCCCGGCGAGCCCGATGCCCGCTGGAGCGACGCGCGCCCGCTCGCGCCGGGGGAGACCGCCCGGGGGATCGTCTGCCCGGGGGACGACGATCTCTTCGTCGTCGAGCAGAGCCCCGATTGCACGACCGTCGCCCGGCTCGACTTCGCCGGCGCCGAGGCCGACCTGTCGCTGAGCCTGCTCGCGGGCCCCGACGGCGGCGTCGAGGGCGCCGGATCGGGCCCGCTGGCGGCGAGCCGCGACGACGAGAACCGCGAGCGGCTGGTGATCCCGCCCGGTCCGACGGGCACGGTCTACCTGCGGGTCGACGCGCTGCCCGGCCAGGGCGCCGCCTATCGCCTGCGCCTCGACGAGGACGGCGATCGCTGCGGCCGCGACGTGCGGTGCATGCCGGGGCAGCACCCCGACGGCGCCGGCGGCTGCGCCCCGGAGGGCATCTGCGCCCCGGGCCACGTCGACGGCGGAGACGGCCGCTGCCTGCCCGTGGGCCGCTGCGCGCTCGGCTTCCACGACGGCGGCGATGGGAGCTGCGTCGCCGGCGATCGCTGCGCGCCGGGCCATCACCTGCTGCCCGCTGGGACCTGCGTCGAGACGACCGCATGCCCCGGCGATCTGCGCGACGACGGCCTCGGCGTATGCAGCGCCGTCTGCGCCGGCGGCTTCGTCGACGGCGGCGATGGCTGCGTCGCCGCCGGCGCATGCTCCATGGGCTTTCACGACGGCGGTGACGGCGGCTGCCTGCCGCTGGATGCCTGCGCCGATGGCTTCGCCGCCGACGGCGCGGGGCGCTGCCTCGCCGACCTCGCCTGCCCCGCGGACGACGCCGAGGGCGACGAACCCATCCCGCTCGCGCCGGATGCCACCGTCGATGGCATCACCTGCCCCGAGGATGGCATGGGCGATCACTATGCCATCGACCCGCCGGCCGACTGCCGCTTCAGCGCGCTGTTGCGCTTCGCCCACGCCGACGGCGACCTGGCCCTGGCGCTCGTCACCGCCAACGGCGAGATCCTCGATCGGGCGGACAGCGGCACCGACGACGAGCGCCTCGTGCCCGGTGATCTCGACGGCGAGGTCGGCTTGCAGCTTCGGGTCGAGCCCGCCGCCGGCGTGCGCTATCGCTTGAGCTATCGCTGCGATTGAGCCGGCGGGGCGTCGAGCAGGCCATCGACTGCGTCGAGCAGCTGTGTCCGGCCAGCGGGGCGATGCACCGCGTCGCGCAACGCATCGAAGGCATCATCCCATCGCTCGGGATGACTCAGCATGGGATCGATGACATCGGCGATGGCATCCGGCGTGGCGTCGGCCTGCCACAGCTCGGGCCACGCTCGCCGCCCGAGCACGAGGTTGGGCAAGGCCGTGTGCTCGACGTGCACGAGGCGGCGGGCGACGGCCCATGTCAGCGGATGCAGCCGGGCCAGCGTCAGGACCGGCCGCCGCGCCAGGGCCGCGTGCAGCGTCGCGGTGCCGGCGCCGGCGAGCGCGACGCTGCTGCGGGCGAGCGCCGGGTCGGCGTCGGCGTGCAACGCGCCGGGCAGGCCGGCGTCGGCGAAGCGGTGGGCGATGGCCGCGCGATCGATCGTCGGGGCCACGGCGACGTGCACCGTCAGATCCGGGTGGCGCTGACACAGGCGGGTGGCAGCCGCCAGCTGCAACGGCAGCAGCCGCTCGACCGTCGCGGCCCGACTGCCGGGCAACAGAGCCAGCCCCGGCCGATCGGGGGGCCGCGGCGGGGCCCGATCGGCCAGCGGGTGGCCGATACACACCGCGTCGACCCCGCGCGCGGCGTACCAGCGGGCCTCGAACGGCAGCAGGCAGCCCACCCAACGGGCCCGACCCAGCGTCGCCGCCCGCTGGGCTCGCCAGGCCCAGGCCTGCGGCGGCGCGAGGTAGATCGCCGGGATTCGCCGCCGCGCCGCGCGGCGCAGCAGGCGCAGGTTGACCTCGGGGAAGTCGACGAGCACCACGCCCACAGCGCCGTCGAGCGCGCGCCGCAGCCGCCGCCAGGCGCCGAGGACCGCCGGCAGGGTGTGCGCCGCCTCGATCAGACCGTGCCCCGCCACGTCGCGGGCATGGGCCAGCAGCTCCAGCCCGGCGGCGGCGCTGCGATCGCCGCCGACCCCGATCGCGCGGGCGCCGCGCTGCCGGAGGTGAGCCACCACCGGCGCGAGCAAGGCGTCGCCGGAGGCTTCGCCAGCGACGCACATGACGGTCGGCTCGGTCATCGGTCGGCGGCGTGACGCTCTGGGGTGCACCTCATGCCGCGGGGCGGGCGGCATCGAGCGCATCGAGCACGGCCAGGACGGCCGCCGCATCGGCGCCCGTGGCCAGCGGGCCGGCCGGGCCACCGCTGATCGCGCGGCAGAAGGCGGCGACTTCGAGCGCGAGCGGATCGGGCGCCGCGGTGAGATCGAAGCGATGACCGTCGAGCCACAGGCGGCGCCAGGGCGGGCCCGGACGCCGCGCGGCCCGCAGCCGGGCCTCGGCCCGGTCCGAGACGAGCCGGATCCGCGCGAGATCGGCGTCGAACCGGGCGTCGAAGAGGCGCAGGTCGGGGCCGAGGCAGCGCAGCGCGTGATCGATGTCGTGCACCAGCCAGTCGAGCCCGATGGGCGTCTCGCCGCGGCGGGGGCCGACGCGGCGGCTCACCATGCGCCGCCCGCTGCACACCGGCAGGGCGAAGCGCTCGACGAAGCCCACCGCCAGCAACCGCCGACGACGCGCGGCGAGCTCGACCAGCTCCCGGGCAGCGGCGCCGTGCAGGGCCAGCGGCTTCTCGGCGAGCACATGCAGCCCCGCATCGAGCGCCGCCGCGGTCACCGGCGCCAGCTGGGGCAGATCGACGGCGACCACCGCCCCGTGCACCGCGCGCCGCCCCGCGCCGCCGTCGGCCAGCCGGGCGACGCTGGCCAGCGCAGGCACGCCGTGCGCCTCGGCCAGGGCTCTGGCCCGCCCGAGGTCGCGGTCGACCACCGCGGCCAGCTCGGCGCTGGGCATCTCAGCGATCTTGCGCGCGTGCAGCCGGCCCCAGCGGCCGGCGCCGACGACCGCGAGCCGCACCGCGTCCGCGGCCACGGTCTCGATCGGCCCGGGTCCGTCGACCGATCGGGCCTTGGTGTGAAGCGACGGGCTCACCGACTCTCCCGTGCAGGGTGCGGGCGCGCCCGAAGGCGACGGCGCCGCACCGATCCTGCCGCAGTGGTACTGCCGACGGCGGGCGAGGTCAACGGCGGTCGTCGCGCGTGCGCGGCGCGGGGGTCACTCGCCGTCCGGCTCACCGCCATCGATGTCGAGCGGGGTGACCGCCGTCGGCGGCTCGGAGTCGAACGGATCGTCCTCGATGGGACCGGCGGCCCTGGGCGGATCGGTGCCCGGCATATCGCTGACATCGAGGTCGTCGATGCTCGGCGCGCCCAGCACGCCCTCGCTCGATAGGTCGCCGGGGCCCGGCGAGATGTCGACGCTGTCGGGCGGCGGATCGGTGGCCACCAACGCGGCGCGCCCCAGCGCCTCCTCCTGCATGCGCGCCAGCTCTTCGGCCTGCTGCGCCCGCTCGATCTCGCCGACCGTCGCCGCCAGATCCGCCGCCAGCCGCAGCGCCCGCACGGCGTCGGGCTCGGCCAGCTTACCATCGGTGAAGAGCCCCATGTCTTCCCAGCGGGCGTCCCACGAGAACCAGTCGGCGGTGTAGGCATCGCAGGGCAGCATGGTGACCGCGCAGAACGCCAATATCACCGGGTGGCGCACCGCGCGCGCCCGCTGCATGACCTGCTCGATGCGCGCGCGGGCCTCGGGGTAGCGCCCCAGCTCGACCAGGGTCAGCGCGAGGTTGAGCTCGGTGTCGTCGGCCTGGCTCGCCACCGCGGACTTGAGCCGCAGCGCCTGGCGATACCAGTTCTCGGCCTCGACCAGATCGCCGCGATAGCGCGCCACGTCGCCCAACGTGTTCGAGACGTTGCCCAACCCATAGCGATCGCCGGTGCGCTCGAAGAGCTCCATCGCCCGCGCCCCGTGGCGGGCGGCGCGGTCGAGCTTGCCGCGCTTCCAGGCGATGATGGTCTGGGTGTGCAGGATGCCGCCTTCGGTGAAGGGATCATCCACCCCGCGCAGGCGTTCCAGCGCCTCCTCGTGCAGCTGCTCGGCCTCGGCCAGCCGCCCGCCCTGGGCCAGACACCAGCCGGCGCGGCGCAGAGCCTCGGCCTCGAGCCGCGAATCACCGCTCAGGCGCGCCGCCTCGCGGGCGTCGAGCAGGATGTCGACGCCGCGCTGCGGATCGTTGGTCTGCTCCACCCGGCCGAGCTCGGTGAGCGCGAGGGCGAGCAGGCGCGGATCGGAGAGCCCGCGGGCCGCCTCGACCGAGCGCCGCGCCCGGCGACGCGCGTTGCGCAGCCGCTCGGTGACGACGTCGAGCCGCGTCCAATAGACCCGATTCTCGATCCAGGCGGGGTCGCTGAGAGGGCGCTGAGCCGCTCGCAGCGCGCGCGCCCGCAACAGCAGCAGGCGGCGCATGCCGTCGTAGTCCCCTCGCCCCAGGGCGCGGCGCACCCCGCGCAGCAGCGGCTCGAGGGCGCCCTCGTGATCGCCGGCGGCCACCCGATGACCGGCGAGCCGGGCGGGGTCGATCGCCCGGGCCTCCTCCAGCGCCGAGAGCGACTCGGCGCAGCGGGCGTTCCACGGGATCCAGCGCCCGGCGTCCCGGGCGCGCTGCAGCAGCGTCTCGCGCAGCATGGCGTGGGCGAACGCCCAGCGGCCGGCCTCCTCCGAGCGCACGAGGCGCTCGTCCAGCAGCCGCTCGAGGGCCAGCTCGGGGGTGGGCAGCGCGCTGCGGGTGCAGAGGTCGCTCCACTCGACCCGGTCGACCATCAAGCCGAGCACCGCCGCCCCTTCGAGGGCCTGCCACGCCGACTCGTCGGCCTCGACCAGCGCGCGGTTGAGCCGGGCGCGCCACACCGCCGCGAGGTCGGCGGGCAGCTCCGCCTCGGCGCCGGCCCGCAGCCGGAAGCCGCCCGGCCCGTCGGTGAGCGCGTCGGTGCGGATCCAATGCCGCACGAGCTGCTCGGCGAAGAGCGGGCTGCCGGCGCTGCGCCGGGCGAGCAGATCGGCCACGGCGCGGCCGATGGGCAGCCGGGCCTGCACCATCTGGGTCAGCGTATCGGCGTCGAGCGGGCCGATGCGCACCCGCTCGACGCTGTGGCGATCGGTCAACGCCTCGAGCAGCGCCAGCTCCGGCGAGTCGGCCCGCACGCCGTCGTCGCGCACGGTGGCGATCACGAGCACCGGCAGGTAGGCGTGCCGCTTGAGCAGATCGTCGACGAAGCGCAAGGCGTCGAGGCCCCACTGCACGTCGTCGAGCCACAGCACCAGCGGGCGCCGCAGGACCAGCAGCGCGAGCCCGCGGGACAAGGTCTCGTAGCGCTCGCGATCCGAGCCCAGCTTGACCGCCGTCGCCGCGTCGTCGAAGCGACCGCTCTGGTTCATCAAGGCGGCCAGGGCCGCCGGCAGGTCGGGATCGACGCCGCCGCCGCCGAGCATGGAGCGAATGCGCTCGAGCCGCTCGTCGGGCGCGGTATCGGCGCAGCGCAGGAACTGCTCGATCATCGGCCCCAGCCCGCTGCCGGGGCCTTTGAGGTCGTCGTGCAGCGCGCGCATGTGATCGGCGGTGCCCAGCTCGTGGGCCCGCTGACAGACCCAGTCGGCGAGGTGGCTCTTGCCCTGCCCCGCCGGGCCTTCGAGCACGACGAGCCGCGCGCCCTCGCCGCCGGTGGCCCGGCGCAGCTGGCTCCAGAGCCGATCGCGCTCGTCGAAGCGGCCGACGAAGGCGGTCTCACGCAGGCCGAAGAGGGCGCGCCCGACGCCGGGCAGCGGCGGATCGGCGGGCGGCGGCGGCGGCCCGCGCCAGGTGCGCGGCACCGGGGGGCGCCCGTCGGGGTGGGTCGAGCCCATGCTCCAGCTCGTATCGTCGAGCGGCAGGAAGACCGGCGGCGCCACCAGGGTGACGTCCTCGCCCTCGAAGTCGACGACGAGCATCTCGGGGCTCGTATCGGGGTCGGTCCCGTCGGGGTCGAGCCGCTCGACGTCGGACATACCCAGCAGCGCCACCGCCGCGTCGGCGGCGAACTGATAGCGCTCGCCGGGCGCCTTGGCCATCAACCGCCGGATCCAGCCTTCGAAGCCGGACGGCACGGGGCAGGTCGCATGCAGCGGCGGCGGGTCTTCGTCGAGGTGGGCCCGCATGATGCGCCGGGCCCCGCGACCGGCGAACGGCGCCTGCCCGCTCGCCAGGGCGTAGGCCAGGCAGCCGAGGGCGTAGAGGTCGGTCCACGGCCCGAGCACCCGCCAGTCGCCGGCGACCTGCTCGGGGGCCATGAAGTTCGGGGTGCCCAGGCGGGCCGAGCTCTCCAGATCGGCGTCGACGTGATCCCGATCGAAGGCCAGGCCGAAGTCGGTCAGCACCGGACCCCGCTCGCCCACCAACACGTTGGCCGCCTTGAGATCGCGGTGGATCACCCCGCGGGCGTGGGCGTGGGCCAGCGCGTCGAGCAGCGCCAGCAGCGTCGAGCGCAGCCCGGCCCAGCGCAGCCGGCCCTTACGGCTGCGCAGGGTGCCGCCGTGCACCCACTCCATGACCAGATAGGGCGCGCCGCGCGGCAGGCGCCCGCCGGTGGCCTCGGCCAGCTCTGCGGGCACCTCGCCGTGATCGTGCAGCCGGATGACGCCCGGGTGATCGAGGCGCGCGGTGGAGCGCACCTCGTCGGCGAACATGCGTCGATAGCGCTCGGCCCGACCCGCAGGCGCGGTGACGATCTTGACCGCCACCGGCACCGACTGGCTGCGATGCACCGCACGCCAGACCTCGGCCATGGCGCCGCGTCCGGCGGGCTGGACCAGTTCGAAGGGGCCCAGGGGAATCGTACGGCTGCGTGACACGGCCCGAGTCTAACAGAACCCGACGGGATTGCACCGTCGACGGACGCTGGAGACCCGCGGCGGGGCGCGAAGCGTGCGGCGGCTCAGCCGTGCCCGCGCTGCAAGCGATCGGCCAGCGCGACGGAGATCTCGAAGCCACAGTGATCTTCGAGCCAGAAATACTCTCCGCCGGGGTTGACCTCGAGGAAGACATGCTCGCCCTCGGGGGTGACGATGAGATCCAGCGCCCCGTAGACCAGACCCAGCTGCTCCATGAGCCGTCGGACCCGCTCGGCGACGATCTTGGGCAGCTCGGCGGGGGCCCAGCGCTCGACGAGGTCGGCGCCCTCGCGGCGCCAGTCCACCTCGGCCCCGGCGTGCTTCGGCGACTCGATCGCGGCGGTCCACAGGCGGTTGCCGACGGCGATCACCCGCAGCTCGCGGGCCTTCTCGATGTGCTCCTGGAAAGTCATCGGACACAGCACCAGCCCGTCGTCGAGGGCGGCGATGTCTTCGTCGTCGAGCACGTTGGTGAACAGCGTCGCCATGCCGTCTTCGGTGGGCAGGTCGAAGCGATGCATCATCTTGGTCACCACCCCGCCGGGGCACTTCGCGACCAGGGCCCGCACGCTGTCGGGGTCGTTGGTGATGCGCGTCTCGGGCACCCGCAAGCCGACCCCGGCGGCGACCGCGAGCTGGTGCTGCTTGCCCGCCGCCCGCTCGTGCACCGCGATGGGATCGATGGCAAAGGCCGGCGAGTGGCCGATGATCTCGGTGAGGATCTTGCGCGACTCGACCACCGCGGCGTGGCGCATCCGGGGGTCCATCGACGAGGGCAGCGCGCCGCCGAGCATCATCCGCCGATTCCAGATGGCGCTGATCGCGCCCAGCTCGACGGTGCGATCGGGCAGGAAGATGCGCCCGTCGGTCGGGCCGCCGGCGGTCACGATGCGCACCTCGCCGGGGAAGCGATCGGTGTCGAAGCGGGCCACGTCGCAGCCGCGGGCGGTGAGGATGTCATGGACCCGCGGCGTGCAGTGCTCGTCGGCGGAGCGGGTCACCAGGAGGATGGTCATCGTACGGTCTCCACGGATCCGGGTTCGTCGGGAACCAACGCGCGGGCCAGCGCGGCCGCGATGGGCGCGCCGAGCTGGGCTTCGATCATGCCCCACTCGCCGGAGGGGTTGACCTCGAGGAAGACCGGCTCGCCGTCGGGGGTGATGATGACGTCCGCCGCCCCGTAGATCAGGCCCAGCCGCTCGACCACCGCGCACAGGCGCCGGGCGAGGTCGTCGTCGAGCGCGGCGGGCTGCCAGCTCACCTCGCCGACCGAGGCCCGCCGCCAGTCGGTCTCGCCGCGGGCGCTGCCGCGGGCGTCGATCTTGCCGGCGAACGCCCGGTCGCCCACCACGATGACCCGCAGCTCGCAGGCCTTGGGCACCCGCCGCTGGAAGACCATCGGGCTCTGGCGCAGGCCGCCGAGCGCCTCGAGATCGGCCTCGGCGATGCGGCTGGTATACACGAACGGCGAGTCGGCGCTCATGCTGATGCTGTAGGGGGTCAGCATCTTGGCGACCACGTCGCCGCCCTGGGCGTACCAGAACGCGCGCACCGCCTCGGGGCGATTGCTCACCAGCGTCGGCGGCGTCGCCAGCCCGCAGGCCCGCGCGGCGGCCAGCTGCCGGCCTTTGTTCTCGGCCATCTGCTCGGCGATGGGCCGATTGACGATGGCCACCGGCGCGCCGGCCGCGGTGAGCCGGCTCTCGAAGCCCGCGAGCCACAGATCGCGGGCGGAGATCGCCTCGCGCACGCACGCCGCGGCCATCTGCGGATCGAGCCCCTCCGGCGGTTTCGCCGCCCACAGCTTGCGACACCACACCCCGACCACCGCCTCCGGCGCGACCGTGCGTCCGTCGGTGGTGAGCGTCGGCCGCGGGGCGCCATCGGGCGCGAAGCCCGCGTCGAGGCCCACCCGGGCGGGATAGGTATCGACGTCGACCCGGATCGGCTCGGCGCCGCGGGCGGCGACCTCCTGCATGACCCGGTCGATGGTGTAGTGATCCCGGGTATGGGTCAGGCACAAGACGATGGGGCGCTTCATGGGATCCACTCCGTGACCCGGCGCGCGCCGGGCTCGACGAGCACCTCGGCGAGCGCCGCCGCGATGGGCAGCCCGCAGGCCTTCTCCATCCACCCCCACTCGCCGGCGGGGTTCATCTCGAGGAAGTGATGGGTGCCATGGGCGTCGACGAGCAGATCGGCGGCCCCGTAGTTGAGCCCCTGCAGCGTGGCCAGCGCCCGCAGCTTGTCGGCGATCTCTTCGGGCAGCGTATGGGGCACCCACTGCCCGGCCAGCGCCGCCCCCTGCCGGCGCCAGTCGTCGGCGGCCTCGGCGGCGTCCGTGGCCGCCACGGAGAGCGCGCCGCAGAAGACCCGGTGCCCGACCACCGTGCAGCGCAGCTCGAGCACCCGCTCGATGCGCGCCTGGAAGACCATCGGGCACAGCCTCAAGCCATCGAGCGCGGCCAGATCGGCTTCGGTGAGCGCGTTGGTGTAGACCACCTGCTCGCCGCCGTCGCGCTCGAGCGAGAAGGCCGACATCATCTTGGTGATCACGCCGTCGGGGCACGCCTTGGCGAAGGCGCGGGCCGCGTCGGGGTCGTTGGTGATCAGGGTCGGCGGCACGTGCAGCCCCACCGTGCGGGCGAGCCGCTTCTGGCGCTGCTTGTGATCGGCGTGGCGGATGCGGTCCCATGGGTCGAGGCGGAAGGCCGGCAGGCTGTTGAGCAGCCCGAGGATCACGGCGCGCGACTCGCCGGCCGCGACCCCGCGGAAGTCGGCGGGCATGTCGTCGGGCAGCTTCGCGGGCCGCATGCGGCGGTACCAGACCGCCTCGACGTCGGCCAGCGCGTGCCGGCAGCCGTCGGCCGTCAGCGACATCACCTGCCCGTGCGCCGTCTCTTCGACCGCGAGGCCGATCTCGGTCGGGAAGCGATCGGTGTCGAGGCGCACGACATCGACCCCGCGGGCCTCGATGTGACCGATGACGTCGTCGACGCCGCCGTGATCGGCGCTGTGGGTGATGATGAGGACCGACATCTCGCCTCCGGGTCCGGGCGGACCGAGTCTACAGGATGCGCGCCTGCGCGGGCAGGCCGACCGGCCGCCGCAGGACGCGACGGCCGGCCGAGAGCGACTACCAGTCGCCCATGTACTCGTCGCTGTCCGACGGGTACTTCATGGTCACCATCTCGTCGAAGTCCGACGGCGCCTTCTGGGTGCGCTCGCGCTCCCGGGCCGTCGCGCCGGTCTCGGCGCCGGCCTTGAGGCCGGTCCGCACCTGCGGCTGCTGGGTTTCGAGGAAACGGGCAAAGAACGGCACGTTCTGCTTGGCCATGGATGTCCTCCCAATGGCTCGGGTGATTGCCCGACGGCGACACCATCGTCAGCGTCGGGCTCGAGAGCGCGGCGTGCCAGCCACGCTCTCGTCGATCCCCTGCACCGCCAGCGACCGGCTCTTTTCCGCGACGCTGCTTTTTTCCGCGCGGCCTTCAAAATCGGCAGCCGGGCCCGGATCGACGCCCGACAACGCGAAACGCCCGCCGGCGTGCAGCCGGCGGGCGTCGGGTGGGCCGTGGTCCGGCGGCGACGGGGCCCTACCAGTCGCCCATCCACTCGTCGTTGTCCGAGGGGTACTTCATGGTCACCATCTCGTCGAAGTCCGAGGGCGCCTTCTGGGTGCGCTCACGCTCCCGGGCCGTCGCGCCGGACTCGGCGCCGGCCTTGACGCCGGTGCGCACGGCGGGCTGCTGGGTCTCGAGGAAGCGGGCGAAGAAGGGTACGTTCTTGCTGGCCATCGTGGGTCTCCGTGGTCTGGGGCGAGGCGCCGTTGCCTCGGCCTTCATCGGGGTCATGCACCACGGCGCCGGGCGTTTTTTTCTGCGGCCGATTATTTTTTCGTCCGGGCGTGGCGGGCGCCGGCGCAGCCCCGGCGCAGCCCTGGCGGAAAAAGGTCGAAAAGCGGCGCGATCGCGGTGTGCAATGCCTCGGCGCAGGATCAGAGGAGCCGATGGCGACACCCTTCGACCAGACAACCCGCTCGCTGCAGGCCGGCGGCCGCCGCTGGCTCGCGCTGGGCGCGTTGATCGGCGCGGCGGCGCTGGCCGCATGGCTCGCGTGGTTCGCCACGGCGCGGATCGCGGTCTTCGTGCCCGGCGCGCCGGCGCGGGTCGAGCTCGACCGACCGAGCCAGCCGATCCAGGTGGAGATCGGCGGGCGCCTCGTGCAGAGCCGGTTGACCCTCGATCGGGCGGTCGCCGCCGGCGACCTGCTGCTCGAGCTCGACGACCGGGAGATCCGGCTGTCCATCGCCGAGGAGCAGGCGCGTCTGGCCGGCCTGCGCGCGCGGCGGGCGACCCGCCAGGCGGAGTTCGACGCCCGCGCCAGCGCCGACGACCCGGCGGCGGCGGTCGATACCGCGGCGATCGCCGAGGCCCGCGCCCGGCTCGAGGCGGCCCGCGCGGCCCACACTCAAGCCCGCGGTGAGGCGCGCCGGGCGCGGGATCTCGCCGAGCGGGCCGTGGCGCCGACGGCGGACGCCGACCGGTTGCAGGCGGTGGCCCGACAAGCGCGCGCGACCGTGCGCGAGCTGGAGCAACAGGTGGCCCGGCTCGGCGCCCAGCGCGACCGGGGCGCCGCCGAGCGCGACGCGGCCCAGGCGGCCCTGCGCACCGAGCTCGCGGCGCTCGACGCCGAGGTCGCCGCGTCGACCGCCCGCCTCGACCGCCTCGACGAGCAGCTGGCGGCCCACGCCGTGCGGGCCGCGACCAGCGGGCGGATCGCCGAGATCGATCCGCCGGGCATCGGCGCGGTACTGCAGCCGGGGGCGCGGCTGGGCACGATCGTCGGCGACGGCAGCTTGCGGGTGGTGGCCCATCTGCCGGTGGCCCGGGCGCTGGGCCGGGTCAAGCCGGGGCAACGGGCCCGGCTGCGGGTCGACGGCTTCCCCTGGACCCGCTACGGGGTCGTCGCCGCGCGGGTGACCGGGGTCGCGGCGGAGGCCCGGGACGGCGGCCTGCGCATCGAGCTGTCGCCGCTCGCGCCGGACGCCGCGGGCTACGAGCCGCACGACGTGCCGCTGCAGCACGGGCTCACCGGCCAGCTCGAGATCGAGGTCGAGCAGATCACCCCGCTCGAGATGCTGCTGGCGGCCCTGGGGCGGCTGGTCCGGCCCGAGGCGGCCGACGGGCAGCCGGGCGGCGCCCCGTGAACGGCGCCCGACGATGGTTCGTGCCCGAGACGGTCGGCACGTCGGCGATGGACTGCGGCCCCGCCGCGCTGACGTCCCTGCTGGGCGGCTTCGGCATCCGGGTGGCCATGGACCGCTTGCGCGAGGCCTGCCAGACCGACGTCGACGGCACCTCGATCGACCGGGTCGAAGACGTCGCCCTGGCGCTCGGGCTCGACGCCGAGCAGATCATGCTCGCGCCCGATCTGCTGACCCTGCCCGAGGCCGAGGCGCTGCCGTGCATCGTCGTGGTGCGTCAGCCGGACGGGGCGAATCACTTCATCGTCGTCTGGCGCCGCATCGGGCGGCGGGTGCAGGTGATGGATCCGGCGGTCGGTCGGCGCTGGATGTCGGTCGACGCGCTGCAGCGCATGCTCTATGTACACGGCATGCAGGTGCCCGCGGCCGGCTGGCGGGCGTGGGCCACGAGCCCCGGCGGGCGGCGACTGCTCGCGGGGCGCCTTGTGCGCATGGGCGTGCCGCCCGACGCCCCGCTGGCGTGGGCCGACGAAGACCCGGGCTATCTGCGCTGGGCGGCGCTGGCCGCGGCGGCCCGGGTCGTCGGCGGGCTGGTGGCCGATGGCGCGCTGCGCCGCGGTCGCGAGGCGCTGCGCGCGGTCGAGGGGCTGGCCGAGGGGCTGGTCGAGGGCCGGGTGACGGTGCCGGTCGACGCCTGGCCGGCGCTGCCGGTGGACGCCGAGACGGTTCAGATGCGCGGCGCGGTGCTGGTGCGCGCGCGGGGGCTGCTCGAAGGCGCCGATGGCGGCAAGCTGCTCGACTTCGACCCTGATGGCAGCAGAAATGACGCACCGGATGACTCCGGACCCATCAAAAATGCAACGAATGGCATGCGAGATGGCTCGGAGATGCCATCGGGCGACGCCGCGACCCATGACGCCGAGACGCACGGTGGCCGAGGCATCGCCGATCCCGACGCCGTCCGGGCGCTGAAGGCCGCGGTCGACGAGCGCGGACGCCGACCCCTGCGAGCGATCCTGCGGCAGATGGTGAGCGATGGGTGCCTCACCCCGACGCTGATCGCCATGGGCCTGCTGGTGAGCGCCGCGGTGACCGTGGTCGAGGCCACCCTGCTGCGCGGCATGGTCGACGCCCTGGACTATGTCGGCCCGCCGGAGCAGCGGCTGGGCGCGCTCGCGGTGCTGGCGATCTTCTTCGTCGCCGCCCTCGCGGTGGAGCTGCCGTTGACCGTCGCGCTGCTGCGTCTCGGCCGGCGGATCGAGATGCGCATCCGCCTGGCTTTCCGCGCCAAGCTGCCGCGGCTGGCCCTGCGCTACCTCGACAGTCGGCCGCTGTCCGACATGGCCGAGCGGGCCCACGGCATCGACGCGCTGCGCACCCTGCCCGGGCTGGCCGCCGGCGTGATCCGCGCGGCGAGCGGCCTGATCTTCACCGCAGCCGCCCTGGTCTGGCTCGACCCGGCGCTATGGCCCATCGTCTGTGTCACCGTCGCGGTGGGCCTGCTGCTGCCGCTGGTCTCGGTACCGCTGCTCGCCGAGCGCGACCTGCGCTTCCGCACCCACGCCGGCGCGCTGACCAAGTACAGCCTCGACGCCCTGCTGGGCCTGTCGGCCATCCGCACCCACGGCGGTCAGCGGGCCATGCGGCGGCGGCACGAGGCGCTGCTGACCGAGTGGGGCGCCGCCGCCTTGAGCCTCGAGCGGCTGGCCCTGGCGGTCGAAGGCGTGCTGGGTATCTTCGGCGCGGCGGTGGTCGGCTGGCTGCTGTGGGACCACCTCGGCCGGGTGGACGATACCCGCGGCGTGCTGCTGCTCGTCTGGTGGGGGCTGGCCCTGCCCGGCCGGGCCCGGGGGCTGGTCGACGCGCTGCAGGCGTGGCCCGGCGCGCGCAATCAGGCGCTGCGCATCCTCGAGCCGCTCGACGCCCGCGAGGCCGACGGCGCGCCGCTCGACGGCCTGCCGGGCGCCCGCGGCGCGGTGCGGCTCGACCTCGACCGGGTCGTGCTGCGGGCGGGCAGCGCGACGATCCTCGATGGCCTCGACCTGCACGTCCCCGCCGGCCAGCACGTCGCCGTCGTAGGGCGCTCGGGGGCCGGCAAGTCGAGCCTGATCGGCGTGATCAGCGGCATGCGCAGCCCGGCCGCCGGCGCGGTGCTCGCCGACGGGGCGCCGCTCGTCGGCCCGGCCATCCCCGCGCTGCGGGCGCGCACCGCCTGGGTCGATCCGGCGACGCACATCTGGAATCAGAGCCTGCTCGACAACCTGCGCTACGGCGCCACCGCGGCCGACGCCCCCGGCCCGCTGCTCGACGCCGCCGAGCTGCGCGGCCTGCTCGGGCGCCTGCCCGCCGGCTTGCAGAGCCCGCTGGGCGAGGGCGGCGGCCTGCTCTCGGGCGGCGAGGGCCAGCGGGTACGGCTGGGGCGGGCCTTCGGGCGCCCCGACGCCGGGCTGGTGCTGCTCGACGAGCCGTTCCGCGGGCTCGACCGGCCGCGGCGGCGGCGCCTGCTCGAGCGGGTCCGCCGGCGCTGGGCCGACGCGACGGTCATCTGCGTGACCCACGATCTCGCCGAGACCGCCGGCTTCGATCGGGTCGTGGTGATCGACGGCGGGCGGGTGGTCGAGGACGGCCCGCCCGCCGAGCTGAAGGCCGCCGGCGGGCTCTACGCCGAGCTGTGGCACACCGAGGCCCGGCTGCACGGCATCTGGCAGGACGATCGCTGGCAGCACCGCTGGATGGACGGCGGCCGGCTCACCGCGAAGCCCGCGGCGGAGGTCGCCCGATGACCCGCGCCTCGACCCTGCCGATGGATCGCCTCGCCTGGCCCGCCGACGCCATCGGCGACGCGCTGCACGCCCTCGCCGCGCTCGCCGGCCTCGCGCCGTCGGTCGCCGCTCCACCGCGCCCCGCCGGCGTGCCCGACGGCCGCTGGCTCGACGCCCTGGCCGATCCGCTCGGCGTCGAGGTCGAGCCGGTCGAGGCCGACTACGGCGCCATCGATCGCCTGCTGGCGGCGGGCGGGCCGGCCCTGGTGCGCTGCGCGGAGGGCGCGCTGGCGTTGACCCGCGCCCGCGGCCGCGCGGTCTGGCTGCTCGGGCCCGATCGGCGGCAGCATCGTATCTCGCGGGCCGCCCTCGCGCGCCACCTGCGACAGCGGGTCATGACCATGGGCGCGCCGGGCCTCGCGACGCTGCTCGACGGCGTCGGCCTCAGCGGCCGGCGACGGGCCCGCGCCGAAGCCGCGCTGGTGGCGTCGACGTTCCATCAGGCGCCGGTGGGCGAGGCGTGGCTGCTGCGGGCCCCGCCCGACGCCCCGCTGCTGCGCCAAGCGCGGGACGCGGGCCTCGGCCGGCAGGCGCTGGTCTTCGGGCTGGCCCATCTGGCCCACCTGCTGCTGGGGATCTTCGGCTGGTATCTCATCGGCGACGGCGCGCTCGACGGGCGGCTGTCGACCGCCGCGGTGGCCGCCTGGGTGCTGATGCTGTTGACCATGGTGCCGCTGTCGCTGCGCGCGCAGTGGGCCCGCACCCGGCTCTCGGTGGGCATCGGCGTGCTGCTCAAGAAGCGGCTGCTGCTCGGCGCGCTGCGGGTCGATCCCGATGTCATGCGGGCCAAAGGCGCCGGCGCGTTGATGGGCCAGGTCTTCGAAGCGGACGCCATCGAGGCCAGCGCGCTCGGGCTCGCTTTCGGATCGGTCATGGCCCTGGTCGATCTGGGGCTGGCCGCGGCGGTCCTGGGCATAGGCGCCGGCGGCGCGGGGCACGTGCTGGCGCTGCTGGCCTTCGCCGCGGTCGTGATCGGCGTCTCGCTGGTGCACTACCGCCGCCAGTCGCGCTGGACGGCGGCCCGGCTGGCGCTGGTCGACGATCTGGTCGCGCGCATGGTCGGGCATCGCACCCGGCTGATGCAGAGCACCGACCTGCACGGGGACGAAGATCGGGCGCTCTCGGCCTATCTGGCCGACGCCCGCGCGCTGGACGCGATGGCGGTGCCCCTCGGCCTGCTCGGGCGCGGCTGGTTGACCGTCGGCATCGCCGCGCTGGCCCCCGCCTTCGTGGCCGGCGCGTCGTCGACGGCGATCGCGGTGTCCATCGGCGGCGTCCTGCTGGCCGGCGGCGCCCTGGCGACGCTGGGCATGGGCCTCGATCGCATCGGCCGGGCGCTGATCGCCTGGAAGGTGGTCGGTCCGCTGTTCGGCGCGGCGAAGCGTACCCGGCCGCCGGGCGATCCGGCGGTGGTCGCGCGCCCGCGACGCCGGTCCGCTGACGAGGGGGCCGCCGCAGACATCGGGGGCGAGTTGCTGCTCGACGGCCAGGGGCTGGGCTATCGCTATCGCCCGGACGGACCGGTGGTGCTCGACGACTGCGCGATCCAGGTGCATCGCGGCGATCGCTTGCTGGTGCAAGGACCGTCCGGCGGCGGCAAGTCGACCCTGGCCGCGGTGCTCACCGGGCTGCGCACCCCGCAGTCGGGGCTGGTGCTGCTCGACGGCTACGACCACCGCACCCTGGGCCCGGCCGGCTGGCGTCGGCGCATCGCCGCGGCGCCGCAGTTCCACGACAATCACATCTTCGGCGGCACGCTGGCCTTCAACCTGCTGCTCGGCCGGACGTGGCCCCCCTCCCCCGCCGATCTGCAGGCGGCCGAAGAGACCTGCCGCGCGCTGGGCCTGGGCCCGCTGATCGATCGCATGCCGGCGGGCTTGCAGCAGCAGGTGGGCGAGACGGGCTGGCAGATGAGCCACGGCGAGAAGAGCCGGGTCTTCCTCGCGCGGGCGCTGTTGCAGCGGGCCGATCTGGTGGTGCTCGACGAGAGCTTCGGCGCGCTCGACCCGCTGACGGTCGACGCCTGCCTGCGCTGCGCGCTCGACCGGGCGCCGAGCCTGATGGTGATCGCCCACCCGTGAGGGCGACCTCAGTCGACCTCGACCTTGTCGTACAGATCATTGGGCGAGTAGACCGTGCCGCCCGCGCCCCAGGGACCCACCGGGTAGCCCTCGGCGGGGAAGGTCACCCCGCCCTTCTCGAGCACCTTCTTGGCGAAGCTGGTGCAGTTGTAGCCCGTCAGCTTGTAGCGCGGCGGGTCCTGCCGAACGGCGATGGCCTTCTTCAGCGCCTGCTTGTACTTGCGCGCGGTGACCGTATAGCGCTTGAGCTTGCCCTTCTCGGGCTTGGCGTAGGGGTCGGGGTTCTTGACGACGCCGATCTGCGCCCCGCTCGCGCCCTCCTTGCCGCCGAGCACGCCGGGCAACGTCGAGAAGCCGAAGGTATAGCGCCCCAGCTCCTTGCCACCGCCCGAGCGGCGGAACTCGATCCAGGTGTGCCCGGTGCCGGCCTTGGCCAGCTTCTCGACGTCAGTGTCGCTGGCGCCCTTGCCGAGCACGTTGCGCGCCGCCTGCAGCCGCTCGAGGCGCTTCTCCTCTGTGACCCAGGTGTCGAAGCGGCTCTTGCGCTGGGTCTTGGTCAGGCTCTTGTCGCCCTCCAGCTCGCGCTTCTTGGCCGCCTCGCGCACCTTGCGCTGTGCCACCAGCGGCGTACGCGCCTGGTACATCTCGGCGTACTTCTCGTGCTCGATGTAGACCCCGAGCCCCAGCTCGTAGGTATCGGTCTCACCGTCCTTGCCGTACTCGTCGACGCCGTAGAAGAAGACGCCGCGCTGGTCTTCACTGCCCTTCTCGTAGCCCTTGATCTTGGCCTCGTTGGCCGGGTCGACGTCCCGCTGGACCACCCGACCGACCCGCGGGCGATGGCCGCGCAGGCCGGCGTCGGCCCGACCGCCGCGGGCGATGCGCTCGCCGACGGTGTGCGCCTGATGCTCGAGCTGCCGCGAGACGTTGAGCGGCGTACCCTCCAGCCGGCCGGTCTCGGAGACCCGCCCCGCCGCCTGCTGCATGACGTGGGTCAGCTCGTGGCCCAGCAGCGCCAGCCCCTTCGTGCTGCGCAGGTCGAGCTTGCCCGGGGCGAAGGTGATCTCGCGCCCGCGGGTCATCGCCCGGGCGTCGAGCGCGCTGGCCTCGCTCGAGGTGCGCAGGCGCACATCCGACAGATCGGTGTCGAAGGCCCGCTCGAAGTGGCTGCGAACGGGCCCGGGCAGGCGGCCGCTGCCTTCGATGTGGCGTCCGGCGGCGCGGTTGCCGGCGGTGCGCTGCATCTCGAAGAGCGGCTGGCTGGCGTGGCGGGTGACCGGGCGGCCGGGGTGGCCGCGGCCGGTTCGACGGGCGCGTGCGGTGCGGGTGCGGGGCATCTCGACCTCCGGGAGACACCTTGCACCGTGGGCGGTCTCCCGCGAGGCGTCAAGGAGATCCGCGCAGCTCGGCGAGGCGCTCGGGGTTGAGCCGGTAGGCGCGGCCCGCCTTGTCGCGCAGCATCCACTTCACGTCGATCATCAGCCGGCGCAAGGTGACGTGGTCGGGGTAGATGGGCGCGATGACCGCCTTGATCTCAGCCTCGCTGTACGTGCGATCGGCTTCGAACTGCTGGGCGACATAGCGCACGAGCACCAGCTTCTTGCGCCACTGCCGCGGCAGCTGGGTGATGCGCTCGCCCTCCATGAAGGTCTGCATCACCTTGAGCGCGTAGGCGTCCTCGGCGGCCGCCTCGACCTCGTCACCGATAGACGTCAAGCCATCGCCGGCCAGAACCTCGCGGGCCAGCTTCTCGACGGCGTCGAGCTCGAGCCGATACCAGCGGGTATTGCCCTCGCTGCGCACCGACACGAGGCCCAGCTTCTTGAGCTTCGAGAGGTGGTGCGAGACGGTCGGCGGTCTGACGTCGACCAGGGTGGCGATCTCGTCGACGCTGCGCTCTTCGACCGCGAGCAGGCCGACGATGCGCAGGCGGGTGGTATCGGCCAGGGCTTTGAAGAACGCGACGAGGGTGGCGACTTCGGCGGGCATGGGGCACCTCCTTCGATGATCATCTAATCAGATGTGCATCTAATTAGATGATCGCCGAATTAGCGGCAACCCTTTTTTGATGATCGTCGAAACAGCCCTCAGCCGGGCCGGCGGGCGAGGAACTGCGTCTGCCCCGGCGGACCCTCGCCCGACGGGCATACGGGGCCGTCGGTGCGGCAGACCTCGACGGTGAAGCCGACCTTCTCGAGCAGCTCGATCCAGCGCGCTTCGGCGAAGAGGCCGCCGTCGCCGTCGTCGACGAGCACCTCGAGCCGGCCGTCGGGGTGCTGCAGGTTGAAGGTGAAGGTCCAGCGCACCCGCTCCTCGGCGGGGCGCGGGTCGCGCACCCACTCCAGATAGCGCAGCGACCGCCCGTCGTCGCCGTCGAAGCCGCCGCAGTCGACATACGGCACCAGATCGTCGGCCAGAAAATCGGGGCAGAAGAGCGCCACGCCGCCGGGCCGCAGGTGCTCGAACGCGGTGCGCATCACCGCGAGCAGGTCGTCGGCGGTCACCATCGACATGACGGCGTCGTGTATGAAGACCCCGTCGAAGCGCCGGTCGAGCTTCAGCGTGCGCATGTCGCCGACGACGTGGGTGCATTCGGGGTTGATGGCCTCGCTCTGCGCGAGCATCGCCGGCGACAGATCGCTCAGCGTCATGGCGAAGTGGCGCTTGAAGTACCACGCGTTGTTGCCGCCGCCGGCGCCCAGCTCGAGCACCGTCTTCAGCGGGCCGTGCCGCTGCATCAGCGCGCTGTAGCGGGCGGCCTCTTCGGCGTACTCGCTCAGCGGCGAGAGCAGCAGCCACCAGTCGGCGTGGGTCTCGTAGAACGATGTTTCACTCATCGGCCGGCCACCTTCTCGATGGCGGGGCGGAACTTCTCCTTCGCGCCGCCGATGACCGCGAAGCCATGGGCCGGCAGGACGTGCTCGAAGTCGAGGTCGAGCAGCGCGCGGACGGCGGCCATGTCGGGCACCGCGCCCTTGACCCAGCCCGGTCCGAGGTTGTGCGGCTTGAGGAAGCCCATCAGCTTCATGGCGATGCGCGCCGGCCAGTTGAAGTAGGCGTCGGCCTTGGCCCAGTTCTGCAGCGCGTCGCCGCTGATGAGGATGCCGCCGTCGCGATCGAGGTGGATCAGCGCCTCGGGGATCTTGCCCGGGATGAGGTGCAGCCGGGCGCCGGGCAGCGGCAGCGCGGCGTCGGCGTCGATCCAGGTGTGCGGCTGGAAGTAGTGATGCTCCGGCCGGGCGGTGCTCGGGTCGAGGCCACGGGCGTAGATCATGCCTTCGACGCACAGCACCTCGGCCCCGTAGCGGTCGGCGTAGAAGCGATCGTCCATGCCATGGAAGCCGGCGATGCGGATGACCCGCTTGACCTCGCCGAGCGCCTCGAGCGCGGCGAGGCCGGCGTCGTCGAGGCGCAGGGTGTTGATCAAGGTCAGCTCGCCGTCGTGACCCAGGATGGTCATGTTGCGGCTGAAGCGCATCGGCGGCTTCTTGAACTGCAGCGAGCCGGTGACGAACCAGATGCCATCGAAGAGCTGGGTGATCTCGCCGTGGGGCATGGCCGGGGCGAAGTTGTCGGACATCGCATGACTCCGCGCCGCGGGGAAGGGCTCGATCGGGGGCGCGCGCCGACCGCGGGCGCACGATACACCAGTTGTCCCGCCGAGCGAGCCCGGCGTTGCGCGGCCCACAGGTGGCCGATAGGCTCGTCCGATGTCCCGTCCCGTCCTGCTCGCGACCTTCGCCAACGATCGCTACGGCCCGACGACCGGCTATCTGCGCGATCTCGTCGGCGAGCGGCGGGCGATCGAGGCCGCGCTCGACCGCGGGCCGGTCGAGGTGGTGGTGCGGGGCAATGTCACCCTCGACGAGCTCTTCGATCTGTTCTCGCGGTATGGCGAGCGGCTGGCCGCGTGGCATCACGGCGGCCACGCCGAAGCCGACGCGCTCTTCCTCGAGACGACCGCGGGCACGCCCACCGCGGCGCGTATCGAGGGGCTCGCGGCGCGCATCGGCCAGCTCGGCCGGCTGCGGCTGCTGGTGCTCAACGGCTGCACGACCGGGCCGCAGGTCGAGACGCTGCGCGATCACACCCCCGCGGCGATCGTCGCCACCGATCGGGCGATCGTCGACGCGGCGGCGCGCGACTTCGCCGAGCGGCTGTACCGCGATCTGGCGGCGGGCCGCACCACCGCCGAGGCCTTCGCCAGCGCGGCGAGCCGGGTCGAGAGCGCCGTCGAGGGCCCGAGCCGCCTGCTGCGCCCCGGCGCGACCGTCGCGACGGCGCGGCCCTGGCGCCTGCATGCCCACCCCGATCACCCCGAGGCGGCCGACTGGCGGCTGACCGATGCCCCAGCGCCGGGCGCGCGTCGGCTGTGGCTGCTGGCCGGGCTGGTCGCGGCGCTGCTGCTCGCTGGCGTCGCCCTGTGGCCCGACGGGCGCGACGCCGGGCCGAGCTGTACCCCCGGCCGTGAAGCGTGCGACGGCGCCGACGACGACTGCGACGCGATCATCGACGAGGGGGCGGCGTGCACGGCCTTCGGTACTGGCGCCGTCTGGGGCGAGGCCCGCTGCGTCGAGGGGGCGTGCCAGATGGCATCCTGCCCCGCCGGATGGCATGACATCGACGGCATGTATGGCACCGGCTGCGAGTATGCCTGCGATCCCATCGGCGAAGAGTCGTGCAATGCCATCGACGATGACTGCGATGGCACCGTCGACGAAGGCTTCGCCGGCTGCGACCTGCGCTGCGACGGGATCGACGACGACGGCGACGGGCGCAGCGACGAGGGCTGCCCTCTCACCCGCTGCGGGCCCGAGCGCGCGGGGCATGATCCGGTGCCGCCGTGCAACGGCTGCCCCGATGGGATCGAGGTGCCGGCGGGCTGGGTCTGCATCCCGCCGGGTGAGGCCGAGCTGGGCTCTCCACCGCGCCGGGTGGACATCGAGCGCCCGTTCTTGATGATGAGCACGGAGCTGACCCGCGGTCGCTGGGCAGAGATCGCCCGGCGGGCGAACGCGGGCGCCCGACCAAGCTTCGATCACTGCGCCGCCGAGTCGGACGACCTGTGCCCGGTCGACCGGGTCAGCTGGCTCGACAGCGTATGGTTCGCCAACGCGCTCTCCGGAACCGCGGGACTCGATCCATGCTACCCGCCGACCCTGCTCGCCGGGTGCGTCGGAGATCCGGGCGGCGGCTGCCCGCCCGACCGCTTCACCTGCGTCGCACGCTACGGCCGGCGAGGCCCGCGAGATGTGTTCACCTGCAGCCGCGCCGCGAGCGAGCGCCTGCGAGACATCGACTTCGAGTGCACCGGATACCGTCTTCCGACAGCCGACGAATGGGAGTACGCCGCGCGGGCGGGCGAGTCGGGCCGCGCGCCGACGGCGCTTGCGGAGATGGCATGGTCGGCCCGAACCGCGGGCCTGCGCACCCGCCCCGTCGGCGGTCGCGCTGCGAATACCTGGGGCCTCCACGACATGCTCGGAAACGTCGCCGAGCCGGTTCACGGCCCGCGCTACGAGCATCGGGGGGGCGACATCCGGATCGAACCCGACCGGCTGGAGTTCGCGACGACCGGCAGCGAGGATCGCACCTACCGCATGCACCGCTGGGGCCTGCGCTTGGTGCGCGACCTGCCCGGCGGCGGCTGACGGGTGATTGTCGCCGGTGTTTGACCGGGATACCGTATCGGGGACATGAGCACGCCGCCCGAACCCACGCCCGACGAGACGCAGGCGGCCCCGCCCGAGCCCGAGCCCGAGCCTCCAGCCGAGGGGCCGCCCGCGCCCGACACCCCGGCCCCGCCAGCCTTCGTCGTCGCCGACGGCCAGCCGGTCTTCGTGCTGGCCTTCGCCAACGATCGCTACGGCCCGACCACCGGCTACCTGCGCGACCTCGTCGCCGAGCAGCGGGCCATCGAGAAGGCGCTGATCCCGGCGGCGGTGCACTTCGTCGCCCGCTCGAACGTCACCCGCGACGACCTCTACGATACCCTCGCCCGGCACAACGACCGGATCGTCGGCTTCCACTACGGCGGCCACGCCACCGAGAGCGTGCTGATGCTCGAGGACGACGCCGGTCGGCCCTCGGCGGCGCGCATCGAGGGGCTCGCCGGCCGGCTGGCGCAGCTGCCGCGGCTGTCGCTGGTGGTGCTCAACGGCTGCAGCACGTCGGCGCAGGTCGATGTGCTGCGCGAGAAGTGCAGCGCGCCGGTGATCGCCACGGATCAGGCCATCGTCGACGCGGTCGCCCGCGACTTCGCCCAGCGCTTCTACGCCGATCTGGCGGCCGATCGCTCCATCGGCGAGGCCTTCGACAGCGCGGTGAGCGCCATCGAAGCCACGGTGGACTCGCCCGAGGCCACCCACCGCTCGGCGGAGCCGTCGGCGGCGCAGACCCGCATGCTGCGGCCGGCGGAGCACATGACCGAAGGCGGCTGGCCCTGGCGCCTGTACGCCCCGCCGACCCGGGCCGAATCCCTCACCTGGCGGATCTCCCACGCGGTCGCGCCGCCGCCCGCGCCGCGCTGGCCGCTGGCCCTGGCGGCGGCGGTGATCGTCGCGGCGCTGGCCGGGTGGGCGTGGGTGGCGACCGGCGACGACTGCGCGGCCTCGAGCGAGCTGTGCAACGGGCGCGACGACGACTGCGACGGCCGGGTCGACGAGGCGGCGGCGATGTGCGGGCCGAGCGGGCTGGGGCAGATCTGGGGCGCGGGCCGCTGCGTGGGCGGCGCGTGCGTGATGGGCGCCTGCCCCGACGGCTGGCACGACCTCGACGGCGAGTATGCCACCGGGTGCGAGTATCGCTGCACGCCATCCGCCGAGGTGTGCAACGCCGCCGACGATGACTGCGATGGCATCGCCGACGAAGGCTTCGACGGCTGCGACGCGCACTGCGACGGGATCGACAGCGACGGCGACGGGCGCAGCGACGAGGGCTGCGCCGCGGTGCGCTGCGGCCCCGAGCGCGGCGACGGGCCGGCGGTGCCGCCGTGCAATGGCTGCCCCGATGGCGTCGAGGTGCCCGCCGGCTGGGTCTGTATTCCGCCGGGTGAGGACGCCCTGCCGCAGACGTGGACCCACCGGGATGTCATGCAGCGGTCGACCCGCACCCGCTCGTACTGGCCGCCGCGCGGCGCTCGAGAGCCGATCACGGTCCCCCACCCGCTGCTCATGCGAGCGACCGAGGTCACCCAGGCCGAGTGGGCGGCGGGGGCGCCCGGCGCCGGGCGCGAGGTCTCGCCCTCACGCAATCGCTGCACCGGCGGCGAGGGGCGCTGCCCGGTCGAGCAGGTGAGCTGGTTCGAGGCGGCCGCCTTCGCCAACGGCGCCGCCCGCGCGGCCGGGCTGCCGGCGTGCTACGACGACGGGGCGCTGCGCCGCTGCCTGGCCATCAATCACTGCCACGCGCCCAACGTGTGTCCCACATTGCACGCCGAGATCGCGTGGTGCGAGGGCGAGGGCCTCGACGCGCTGCGCCGCTCGGCGGCGGCGTGCACCGGCGTGCGCCTGCCGACCCACGGCGAGTGGCGCTACGCCCTGCGCGCGGGCCGGGATACGCGCTACGTCGGTGGCGATACGCAGCGGGCGCTGTTCGCCGCGGCGTGGTACGGCGATCGGGGCAAGATCTGGGGCCAGCCGGTGGCCGGGCTCGCGCCGAACCGCTGGGGGATCTACGACATTCAGGGCAACGTGACCGAGTGGCTGCACGACGCGCCGACCGGCGTGCGCGGCTGCTCGGCGCGCACGCCGCGCAAGCTGTGCCCCGACAGCTACCTCGAGCCGATGCGGGCCTTCGAGCGGCCGTATACGGTCGGCATCCGGCTCGTGCGGCCGCTGCCGTCGGCGCCGTAGCCCCGACGGGTTCAGGGCCGCGCCGGCAGTGCGGGCCGCGCGGGCCGCGGCGGCAGCGGCTTGGCCCCGAACAGCTCGATCGGTGGCAACCCCCGGGCCCGACGCCACGCCTGCAGGCGGGCGAAGTCGGCGTCGAACGCGGTGGTCTCTTCGCGGGACTCGTCGATGGCGTCGTCCCAGTCGTCGGCGTCCCCCGGGCCGAGCTCGATGCGCCGCTGGGCCTCGGCCTTGCTGATGCGCCCCATCTTGTACAGCCGGTAGTTGTCGAGGATGACCCCCAGGCCCGGGTTGCGATCGGGGCTGCGCCAGTCCATACGGGCCGACTGCGCGGCGCCGGGCGCGTCGTCGGGGTTGACCTCGGGCGGGAAGCTGCGCGGGCGCGCGGTGTACGGGGTGAGGTCGGGCTCGCCGGTGAAGCAGTCCCACAGCGGCATCGCGCTGGCGTCGGGGCGGCCGATGGGCGGCACGCCGAGGATGCGGTTGACGGTGGTGATGATCGAGAGGAAGGAGCCGTGCACGTGGCTGACGTGCCCCCGGCGGACCCACGGGCCGGCGACGAGCAGCCCCGAGCGGTGGCCGTCGACGTGGTCTTCGCAGCCCTGGGTATCGTCCTGCACGACGATGACCACCGACGTGCGCCAGTAGTCCGACGCGGCGAGGGCCTCGATGATCAGGCCCATGGCGTAGTCGTTGTCGGCGACCATCGACTCCGGGGTCGGCCGGCCGGGGTCGGTGCCGTTGGTATGGTCGTTGGGCAGCAAGACATAGCTGAACGCCGGCAGCCGGCCGGCCTCGATGGTCGTGGCGATGTAATGGCGGGCCTTGGCCTCGTCGGTGACGCTGTAGTTGGTGACCGGCCCGCCGGGCCAGGCGGCGTCGGCGAGGCGCACCACGCTGCCGCCGCTGGCGAGCGGGGCGAACATGCCGACGATCTCGCCGAAGATGCGGATGTCGACGCCGTTGTCGGCCAGGTGGCTGAAGACGTTGCCCTTGTCGGGGATGGCCGGCGGCGTGATCTGATAGCCGCCGAAGCGATCGGTGCGGGTCTTCTCGGCCCAGATGCGCTCGACGTATTCGGTCATGTGGGCCGCGGTCAGGAAGATGTGCCCCTGATCGCTGTTGGCGACTTCGGTGTAGAAGTTGTCGAGCAGGCAGAACTCGCGGGCGACGGCGTGGGCGTTGGGGGTGAAGGCTTCGCCCCAGCGCAGGTTGGCCGGGTCGGCGGCGACGTCCGGGTCGTCGAGGTCGCCGAAGACGCAGTCGAAGGTCTTGTTCTCCTTGACGATGAGGATGACATGCTCGATGGGTGATGCCATGTCGGGCCGGGTCGGGATCGGGAAGCGGCCCTCGTCGCAGGCATAAGGGAAGACGGTGGACGGCCGGGCATAGCCCGCGCGGGCGGTGGCGGTGGTCTCGGCCAGATCGATGGCGTCGAGGCTGATGGCGCTCATGGTGCCCGCCAGCCGCTGCTTGACCCCCTGCCCTTCGTTGGGCCCCGCGCCGCTGCCTTTGCCTTCGACGCTGATCAGCGCCCGTTGCCCGGGCACGAGCGCCAGATCAGTGGGATACCACGGCGTGGGCAGCGCGCCGAGCAGCGTCATGTCATCGGCGTCGAAGACCGAGATGGCGTTGTCGGCGCCGCGGCTGGCATACAGCCGGCCCGTCCCGGCCTCATAGGCCAGCGCGTTGACGTTGGAGTTGGGCAGCGGCGCCCCCTCGGCGTCGGTCCAGTCATCGCCGGCGGCGGGGGTCCAGCCGATCACCTCGTCGGTGAGCGGGTCGATGGTGAGGATGGCATCGGCGCCGGAGACCGCGGCCCACAGGCGGGTGCCTTCGGGATCGGCCACCATGCCCGCCGGCGAGGTGGGCGCGGCGATGGAGCCGCTCATGGTCCAGGTGTCGCCGTCGACGACGTGGATCACCTCGCCGGCCAGATCGCTGATGTAGAGCCGCTCGGTGCCCGGCAGGCGCACGACGTCCCACAGCGCGCCGGGCAGGTCGAGGCGGCGGGTGACCTGCAGCGTCGCGGTGTCGACCTCGACGAGCGCGCCGCCTTCGAAGAGCGCGACGTAGAGCCGCCCCGCGTCGGCGGAGAGCGCCATGCCCGCCGGGTAGCCGTCGACGACCACGCCCTCGGGCTCGCCGACGGTGCCGTCTTCGAGCACCGGGAAGCGATCGACCCGCTCGGCGTCGCCGGCGGAGGCATAGACCGCGCGGCCTTCGGGGGCCACCGCCAGCCCGAAGTGCGCTTCGTCGCGCTGCACCGTCTGCACGATCTCGTGGGTATCGAGCGCGACCACCACCAGGGCGCGGTCGTCGCGGCTGGCGCTGCTGACCCAGGCCACCCGCCCGCGCGGATCGGCCGCGACGCTGGTGGGGAAGCCTTCGATGCGCACGCTGGGCCCCGCGGCCCGAGCGATGCGCCCGCCGGGGGTCAGGTAGCCGCCGTCGTCGAGCGGGCCCACCGGGCGGCGGGCCTCGGCGGGCGCCACCGGCGCGGGGCACGGCGGCAGCGGCGGCCCGTCGGGCATGGCATCGGGCATGGCACCCATGGCATCTGGAATGGCATCCACCATGGCATCAGGAGTGCCACCCATGGCATCTGACATAACATCCGGAATGGCATCCAACATGGCATCCATGGCATCGTCCGCGCCCGTCTGCCCGTCGTCACAGCCGACGGCGAATGCAGCGGCGACGGCCAGCAGAGCGATGGCGGTGCGTCTCGATGGGCCCATGAGTCCTCCGGGGGCGCGCGGCGGATGCGAGCCGCTGTCAGGCCAGCCCCAGCTGGCGCATCACCAGCTTCTCGCGCAGGCCCTCGGGCAGCAGGCGCACCAGCTCGACCTGCCGGGCGTCGGCGCCGGCGACGTAGCGCCGCTTGGGGCTGGCGTCGGTGAGCGCCCGCTCGATGGTGCCCACCACCCGCTCCATGGGGTTGACCTTCTGCAGGAAGTCGCCGTTGATGCGCCGCGCTTCGACGATCATGTCGGCGTAGAGCGCCTTGTGGGTCTCGTCGAGCCCTTCGAGCACCTCGCTGCCCACGTCGGCCCCCTTGCGCCAGGCCGCGGTCGCATAGGCCCCGACGTTGATGACGCTCACCGAGATGCCCTGCTCGATGAGCTCGAGCCGCAGCGCGGTGGTCAGGGCCTCGAGGGCGAACTTGCTGGCGCAGTAGCCGCCGGCGATGGGGAAGGAGATGCGCCCGGCCATCGAGCTGATGTTGATCACCCGCCCGCGGGCGGCGCGCAGCAGCGGCAGGGCCGCCTGGGTGACCGCCATCGCGCCGAAGACGTTGACGTCGAAGAGCTTGCGCAGCTCGTCGAGCGGCAGCACTTCGAGCGGCACCTCGGCGAAGATGCCGGCGTTGTTGACCACCGCGTCGAGCCGGCCGGCCTCGCGTTCGATTTGCGCGAGCACCGCCTCGATGTGCGCGCCGATCGTCACGTCGAGCTTCACCGGCGACAGCGCGCCGGCGCAGCCCTCGGCGTCGGCCGCGAGCGACTCGCCGTCGGCCTCTTTGCGCACGCCGGCGTAGACCCGCCAGCCGCCGCGGGCCAGGTGCAACGCGGTCTCGCGTCCGATACCGCTCGAGGCACCGGTCAACAGCACGATCTTCGCCGCCATCGGGACGCTCCCCTGACATCTCCCCCCAGGGTCGCAGTCCACCGCTTCGTGGGGGCGGCTGTCAATCGGGGAGCCCCCGGAGGGCCCCGCACGGACCCCATGTGCCGGCCATCGACCCATCGCCGCGCTCGCCTTGTCTGGTCAGGTCCTTTGCCGTACGCTCTACCCCGTAGTACGGCGATCGAGGAGTCCCGCCGATGGGCGAGGGGCACACGTCCCCGGACAGAGCACCGCTGTCCGGAGAGCGCATCGAGCACCAGGGGACCCGCTTCCTGGGTCGCGCGGTCCCGCTGCCGATCATCGCCACATGCGGCTACGTCTGCCTGGCCGCGCCCGATCCGTGGCTGCCCGCCCTGCTCGCGCTGGTCTTCTTCGTCGGCAACATGGCGCTGCGGCAGTACATCTGGCGCGCGATGAAGGCCGGGCGGCAGCCGAGCCCCTATGTGGCGCACATCCGCGGCCTCATCTCGATCGTGTTCATCCCGCTGCTGGTGTTCAGCGTGGGCCCGATCCCCGGCGGCTGGGTGCCCGCGGTGCCGCCGCTGCTGCTGCTGCCGTTCGTGCTCGCCCTCGCCCCGGCGCTCGGCGCGTCGCTCGCGCTGCTGGTGCTCGTCGCCCTCTGTCGCTATCTGATCGACGTGCCGCTCGACGAGGTGGTCGTCGAGCTGCTGGTCATGGGCACGATCACCTTCCACGCCATCCCCATCGCCCACGCCATGCGGCGGTACCTCGGCACCCTGTCGGGCCTGCAGGGCGAGCTGCGGCGCCAGATCGGCCGGGCCGAGGCGGCGAGCCGGGCCAAGGGCAGCTTCCTGGCCCAGATGAGCCACGAGATCCGCACGCCGCTCAACGGCATCATCGGCTCGCTCGATCTGCTGTCCCGGGCGCCCGACGACGAAGGCGCGCTGCTCGAGGCGGCGCGCACCAGCGCCGACGGCCTGCTCGATCTGGTCGACGACATCCTCGATCTGTCCAAGGTCGAGGCGGGCCACATGCAGCCCGACCTGCGGCCGACCCACGCGCCTACGCTGCTGACCCAGGTGGGCAACGCGTTCGGGGCGATGGCCGCCGAGCGCGGCCTGGAGCTGCGCCTCGAGGGCGCCGACGACGTGCCCCCGTGGGCCAGCTGCGACCCGGTGCGCCTGCGTCAGGTGGTCTTCAACCTGGTCTCGAACGCGATCAAGTTCACCGAGAAGGGCTGGGTCACCGTGCGGCTCGAGTCGGCCGCCGATACGCTCAAGGTGACGGTGATCGACACCGGCCGCGGCATGACGCCCGACGTGCTCGACCGGGTCTTCGATCCGTTCGAGCAGGCCAGCCCGGGGCACAAGGGCACGGGGCTCGGGCTGAGCCTGGTCATCCGGCTGACCGAGCTGCTCGGCGGCCACCTCGACGCCAACAGCGTGCCCGGCGAAGGCAGCCGCTTCGAAGTCAACGTGCCCTGGCGGCCCTGTGAGCCGCCGGCGCGGGCCACCGCGGGCCTGCCGGTCATCGAGTCGGAGGGCATGCGGGTGCTGGTGGTCGAAGACAACCCGATCAACCAGCGGGTGGTCCGGGCGATGCTCGACAGGCTCGACTGCGTCTCCGAGCTCGCCGAGAACGCCAACCAGGCGGTCGAGATGGCCGACGGCGACTTCGACCTGATCCTGATGGACCTGCACCTGCCCGATCACGACGGCTTCAACGCGACCCGGCGCATCCGCAGCATGGGCATCCGCACGCCGATCTGGGCGCTGACCGCGGGCGCGCTGCTCGAGCACCGGGCGCGGGCCGCCGAGGCCGGCATGAACGGGTTCTTGACCAAGCCGCTGCGCTTCGACCAGCTGGCCGAGACGCTGCATCATGTGCAGCTCGGTGACGACGCCTCGCTGCCGCCGCTCGAACAGAGCCCGGGCGAGCCGGCGGCGCGCGAGGCGTAGCGCTCTGCCCAGCAGCCTCAGCGCGGCCGCGTCAGAGCGGCTGCGCCTGACTGAACAGCTGGCAGTTCCCGATACGCACGCAGAGGTTGGTGTCCGGATCGCGGTCGGGGCAGATGGTATTGCCGTCGGTGTCGGCCTGTCCGGCGGCGATGGCCTGCACGTCGGGGCTGATGCTGGCCCAGATCGTGCCGCAGAGGTTGGCCCCGGCGAGGTTGACGTCCGGGTTGGCCCCGGGCAGGCCGACCGCGTCGCCGAGGTCGGTGCCGATCATCTGCACGTTCTCCCGCAGCGCGAGGCCCGAGAGGTTGACGCTGCGCATGACCGCGTCGTTGAAGGTGCCCCGGCGCATGGTGGCCGCGACCAGGTTGGCCCGGCTGAAGTCGGCGCTGGTGCCGTTGACGTCGACGAGCTGCGCGTCGCGCAGGGTCGCGCCGGTCAGATCGGCGCCGACGAGCACGGTGTCGTCGAATTGCGCGCCGCGCATGATCGCGCCGGCCATGGTCGCGCGGGAGAGATCGGCGTCGGCCAGCCGGGCCCCGACCATGGCCGAGCCGCTGAGGTCGGCCCCTTCGAGGTCGGCGCCTTCGAGGATGACGCCGTCCATGTTGACCTCGGTCAGATCGACGTTGCGCAGGTCGGCGTCGCTCAGGTTCGCGTTGCGCAGGTCGGCGCCGCGCAGGTCGAAGTTGGCCATGCGCGCGCCGGCGAGCTGCACCCCGACCAGATCGGTCTCGGCGAGGCTGCTGTCGACGAGCTGCACGTCGGAGATGCCGCGCAGGCCGCGCAGGCGGGCGCCGGCGAGCTGCACCGACTCGATGCGGGCGAAGCGGATGGTGGTGACCCGGTCGAGGTTGGCCCCGCGCAGGTCGACGTCGGTCAGCCGGGCGCAGAACAGGCTGCGGTCGTTGGCCGCGTCGGTGATGCTGTCGACGAGGGTCTCCTGGGCGTAGAGCCCGACGCCGTTGCGGCCGAGGGTCAGCCACGGCTGGGCGTTGCGGGCGGTGGCGGCGGTGATGTCGGCCCCTTCGAAGCGCGCCCGGCAGTAGTCGGCCTCGCGCAGGTTGGCCCCGCGCAGCGTCGCCCCGCGCAGGTCGGCCTCGACGAGCAGCGCGGTGGCCCCGCCGGCGCCGACGTCGCCGGTCAGCCGCGCCATGCGCAGGTCGGCGCGGGTCAGGTCGGCGTTGCCCAGCCCGGCGTTCGACAGATCGGCGCCGGTCAGGATCACCTCCCGCAGCGAGGCGGTGCTCAGGTCGGCGCCGACGAAGAGCGTCTGCCGGGCGGTGGCCCCGCCGAAGCGGGCCTGGCGCAGCGCCGCGTTGGAGAAGTCGGCCCCGTCGAGCGTCGCCCCGCGCAGGTCGGCGCCGTTGAGCGCGGCCCCGCGCAGGCTGGCGCCCTGCAGCGTCAGGAAGCCCGCGCCGACCGCGGTGACGAGGTTGGCCTGACGGTAGACGCCGTCGGCGCCGAGGCCGGCGACGACCCACGGGGGCAGCTCGCCGATGACCGCCGAGAAGTCGACCCCGTCGAGGCGGGCCCGGGCCATGGTGGCGTCGGTCAGGTCGGCCCCGGCCAGGTCCGCTCCGCGCAGATCGGCGTTGCTCAGGTCGACGCCGACGGCGGGCACGCCGCGCAGGTCGGCGCCCGCGAGGTTCGCGCCGGCCAGGTTGCGCCCGCTGAGATCGTAGCCCCGCAGATCGGCGTTGCGCAGGTCGGCCCCCTGCCCCAGCGCCGGCGGGTTGCCCCAGATGAAGCAGTTGGGCAGCGAGGCGGGGGTATCGGTGCAGCTGCCGTCCGGGTTGCGCCGGGGGCAGACGGTGGTCGGCGACAAGGTCACCCGCGGCCACTGCGCCGGCGGGTTGAGCTCGCCAAAGCCCGCGCCGCACAGATCGGCGCCGGAGAGGTTCATGCCCTCGACCTGCGCCGGCCGCTCGCTGAGGTCGCGCAGCACCGCCCGCGAGAGGTTCGCCCCGCGGAAGTCGGCGCCGCCCACCGACGCCCCGGTCAGATCGGCCTCGATCAGCGACGTGGGCGCCAGATCGGCGCCGCTGAGGTCGGTGAACGACAGGTCGGCCCGGTCGAGCACCGCCCCGGTCAGGTCGGCGTCGGCCAGAGTCGCGCGGGCCAGATCGGCGCCGGTCAGCAGCACGGGCGAGGCGCCACCGGTCAGCTCGGCCCCGGTCAGGTCGGCCTCGGTCAGCACCGCCCCGGTCAGATCGCTGCCCGGGGTGCGCACGCCGACGAGCGCGGCGCGGGTCAGATCGGCCCCGGCCATGCTGGCGCTGGTCAACAGCGCCGTATTGAGCCGGGCGCCGACCAGGCGGGCGCCGGTGAGGTCGACCCGCGGCGCCTGCACGCGGCTGAGGTCGGCCCCGGTCAGGTCGGCGCCGGGGAAGGCCAGATCGTCGATGCGCGCGCCGGGCATGCGCGCGCCGATCAGGTTCACCTCGTCGAGCAGGATGCCGCGCAGGTCGCCCGCGCCGAAGTTCGCCGCGGCCGCGTCGACCCGGCGCAGCAGCGCGCGATCCCAGGCGAGCACCGCCTGCATCGGCGCCCCGGAGAGGTCGGCGTCGATCACCCGGCCGCAGGTCATGTCGTCGACCAGGGCCCCCTCGCCGCGCAGCGCCGCGACGAGGTCGGCCTGGCGGTAGAGCCCGTCGTCCCCCACCCCGGCCTCGACCCAGCCCAGCGCCGGGTTGAGCCGGGCGCCGGCCACCACGGCCTCTTCGAAGTCGGCTCGGCAGTAGTCGGTATTGCGCAGGTCGGCCTGGCTCAGATCGGCGCCCTGCAGGTCGGCCTCGATCATGAGCGTCAGGTTGTTGGCCTGGCCGACCACACCGAGGATCGTCGCCGCCCGCAGGTCGGCCCCGCTGAAGTCGGCGCCCTCGAGGTTCGCGTTGAGCTGCGCCAGCCCGATGCGGGCCCCCTGCAGGTTCGTGCCGCGCAGCCGCGCGAGCTGCAGCGACGCCCCGGTGAGGTCGGTCCCGCTGAAGACGGCGCTGTCGAGCACGGTCGAGCGCAGGTTCACGCCGCCCATCAGCGCGTCTGTGAAGTCGGCGCCGGCCAGACGCGCGCTGCGCAGATCGTCACCGGCGCCGAAGCGCGCGCGCACGAGCACAGCGCCGCGCAGGTCGATGCCGCCGAAGATGGCCCCGGCCAGCGTCGCGCCGGTGAAGTCGACCCCCCGGGCGTCGAGCCCGCCGAGGTCGGTGCCGTTGCCCTCGACGCCGAAGCGGGCCAGCGCGAAGTCGGCGCCGGTCACCGCCGCCGGCTCGCAGTCCGGGCGGGCGTCGACCGGGTTGCAGCCGATGACCGCGCCGGCAAGCCGGGCGCGGGTGAAGACGGTCTCGCGCAGGCTCGAGCCGCGCAGGTTGACCAGCGCGGCCCGGGTATCGACGAAGGTGGCCGTATCGAGGGTCGTATTGCGCATGTCGACGCCGCGCATCGCCGCCCGGTCGAAGGTGAAGCCGGTCAGGTCGATGCCGGCGAGGCTGCGCTGCTCGAGGAAGGCCCCCGAGAGATCCTGGATCCGCCCGTCGCGGATCGCGGTGACGAGCGCCTCGACGCGGTAGATGCCCGCCGCGTCGAGCCCGAGGCGCACCCAGTCGGGCAGCGGACTCTCGACCCGGGAGAAGTCGGCGCCTTCGAGCCGGGCCCGGTCGAGGCGGGCGCCGGTCAGGTCGGCGTTGCCCAGGCGAGCGCCGGTCAGATCGGCCTCGATCAGCGTCGCGCTGGCGAACGAGGCCCGGTCGAAGTTGGCCCCGCTGAGGTCGGCGCCGGTCAGGTCGCGGCCGGCCATGTTCAGGCCCTGGGTATCTTCGCGGTCCGACAGATCGGTGCCCGGCACGAGCAGGATCGGCTCACCGAAGAGGCGGCAGTTGGGCACCTCGGCGGCGGTCAGCGGGCACTCCCCCGACTCGTCCTTGAACGGGCAGATGGTCTCGTCGCTGGCCACGAAGGCGAAGGTCTCCGGGTCGTTGAGCTGGCCCCATTGCACCCCGCACAGGTTGGCCCCGCTGAGGTCGGCGGCGAGCACCGTCGCCGGCAGGCCGCGGGCGTCGGTGAGGATCGCGCTGCGCAGGTCGGCCCCGTCGAAGCGGGCCTGGTTGAGGCTGGCCTGATCCAGGGTCGCGCTGCCCATCGCCGCCTGGCTGAAGAGCGTCTGCAGCAATCGGGCGCCGGTCAGGATCGCGCCGGTCAGCTCGGCGGCGGTGAAGTCGGCCCGGCTCAGGTCGGCCCCGGCCATGAAGGCGTCGACGGCGCTGGCCTCGGGCGCGAGGGCGTCGGTCAGGTCGGCCCCGCCCATAAGCGCCTGGTTGAGCACCACCCGCTGCATGCGGGCCCCGACCAGCGAGATGCCGCTCATCTCGGCCTGCCCGAAGCGGGCGTCGGTCAAGATGGCGCCGTCGGCGACGACCCCGCGCAGGTTGGCCTCGGTGAAGCGGGCGCCGGTCAGGTCGACCCCCGGCTCGATGGTCACCCCGGTCAGGTCGGCCATCACGAAGATGGCCCCGCGCAGGTTGGCCCCGGCGGCGATGGTGGTGCCCTCGAGGTTGGCCTCGACGAAGATCGCGCCCGGCGCGTCGCCGAGGATGACGTTGCGCAGGGTCGCGCCGGTGAGGTTGGCCCGGTCGAGGTTGCGCTCGCTGAGGTCGGTGCCCTCGGGCAGCGTCAGCCCCGACAGGTCGACGAAGGGCGCGAAGTCGGGCAGCCCGAAGAGCCGGCAGCTCAGGATCTCGCCCGTATTGGCCGTCTGGGCCGTCGTGGTGCAGACGTTGCTCTCGTTCTTGGGCGGGCAGACCGTCGCCGGGGTGAAGACCGCGCCCGCCCAGTTGGCCGGGTCGTCGTACTCGCCCCACTGCACGCCGCACAGGTTGGCCCCCGACAGGTTGATGCCCAGGAAGACGTCGGGCCGGCCGGTGGAGTCGGTGAAGTCGGCGTTGGTCAGGTCGGTATCGCGGAAGATCACCCCCGAGAGCCCCGCCCCGCCGATGTTGGCCCCGACCATGTCGGCGCCGGTGAAGTCGGTGAAGATCATCGCCGCGCTGGCGAAGTTGGCCCCCGACAGCGTCGCGTCGTCGAAGAGGGTCCGGGTGAGCCCGGCCTGCCCGAAGCCGGCCCCCGGCAGGTTCACCCGCGAGGCCCGCGCGTCTTCGAGCAGCGCCCCGCCGAAGTTGGCCCCGCGGCCCGACATCTGGGTCATGTTGGCCCGCAGCAGCACCGCCCCGCTGAAGTTGGCGTTGTCGACGACGGTGTCGTTGATGCGGGTATCGGTGAGCACCGCCCCGCTGAAGACCGCGTTGTTGAGGTCGAGCCGGGCGAAGTCGCTGTCGCCGAGGCGGGCGTTGGTGAAGTCGGGCCGGTCGAGCTGCGCGTTGGCGAAGCTGGCGCCGGTGATGATCGAGCCGGTCCACGCGGTGCCCGAGGCGTTGGTCCGCGAGAAGGTCGCGCCGGCCATCTCGACCTGATCGAAGGCCACGTCGAGCAGCAGGGTGCGCGAGAAGTCGGCCTGGGGCATCCGGGTGGTATTGCCGTCTTCGGTCACGCCGAAGGTCACCTTCTCGAGCCGGGCGCGGGTGAAGCGGGTGCCCGGCTGCAGGGTCGCGCCGAGCAGCTCGGCCTCCGTCAGCCGCACGCAGGTCAGATCCCGCGGCGGCTCGACCCCTTGCAGCACGTCGAGCAGGTTGGCCTGCTTCCAGGTGTTCTCGCCGTCCCGGCCCGGCTCGAGCCAGGGCATCGACGGGTTCTCGATGACGTTCTCGAGCACCGCGCCTTCGAAGTCGGCCCGGCAGTAATCGGTGAACTCCAGCGACGTGCCCACCAGCCGCGCCTGGGCCAGGCTGGCGCTGACGAGGCGCGCGGGGCGGAGCTCGGAGTCGATGTCGCCGATGATCGTCGAGCTGAGGAAGCTCGCCTCTTCGCCGTCGACCCCGGCCAGGGTGGTCTGATCGAGCCAGGCCCGGGCGAAGTCGGCGCGGGTCAGGTTGGCGCCGGTGAAGTCGACCCCGGTCAGATCGGCCCCGTCGAAGCGGTTCTCGGTGAGGTCGCGATTGGTCAGGATCGAGTTCTGGATGCGCGCGTTGGAGAAGATCGCGCCGGTGACCCGGGCCTGGGAGAAGTCGATGCTCGGGCCCGCCACGTCGATGAACTGCGCGCCGCGGATGTCGGCCGGGCCGAAGGCGACCCGGGTCAGCTGGGCGCCGCCGAACGACAGGCCGCGCAGGTCGACGTTCCACAGGTCGGTGGGGCGGGTGGCGAGAGGCCGCATGTCGACCCCGGAGAAGTTGGCCGCCCGGGCCCGCGCCGGCACGCAGTCCCGGGAGGCGGTGCGCTCGCCCATCAGCTCGACGACGTCGCAGCAGCCGATGAGCACCCCGCGCATGTCGGCGTTGGTGAAGTCGCTGCGCTCGATGAACGCCCCGCGGAAGTTGGTGCCCTGCAGCCGGGCGCCGATGAGGCTCGCCCCCGAGAGCTGCCCGCCCTGCAGATCCTGGCCGCTGAGATCGGCGCCGGCCATGACCGCGTCGTTGAGCACCGTCGACGCGTCGAGCCGGGCCCGGCGCAGGTCGGCCCCCGAGAGATCGGCCGCGCTCATGTCGGCGCCCGACAGCTCGGTCTCGTCGAAGACCGCGTTGGCCGCCGAGGCCCCCGACATGTCGGCGCCGCTCAGGTTCGTGCCCGACAGATCGGCGTTGTTCATCGTCGCCTCGGCCATCTCGGCCCCGGCGAGGTCGGCGTTGCGCACCGACGCGTCGGTCAGGTCGGCCCCCTGCATCTGCGCCACCGGCGGCGGGTTGCGCGGCGTGCACGCGCCGCCGTCGGCGCACGGGTGCTCGCCGTCACAGCCCCGCCCGTCGCCGCACGAGCCCTCGCCGACGAAGGTGCCGTCGAGGTTGGCCCCCTGCATGTTCGCGCCCTGCATCGCCGCGTCGGAGAGGTTGGCGCCGGTCATGTCGGCCCCGGCGAGGTTCGCCCCCTGGTCGTTGGCCTCGTCGTAGAAGTCGGCGCCGCTGAGGTCGGCCCCGGCCATGTTGGCGTTCTCCAGATCGGCGCCCGCCGCCGCCGCTCCGGCCAGGTTGGCGTTGCTCAGATCGGCCTCGCGGGCCGTCGCCCCCTGCAGATCGGCCCCGGCCAGGTTGGCGTTGGACATGTCGGCCCCGTCGAGCTGCGCCCCGGCGAGCTGGGCGTCCTCGAGGTTGGCCCGGCTCATGTTGGCCCCGGCCATGTTGGCGCCTTCGGCCTGCGCCTCCTGCATGCGCGCGCCCTCGAGGTTGGCCCCCTCGAGGTTCGCCCCCGACATATCGGTGCCGTTCATATTGGCCCCGGCCAGGTTCGCCTGGGCCAGATCCTGCCCCGCCAGGTTCTGGTTGCGCAGATCCGACCCGGCCAGGTTGGCGCCCTGCAGATCGTTGAAGCCCATCTCGCGCACCGCGCGGGCGAGGTTGGCCGCCTCGGCCCGGCCATCGGGGCCGATCGACGCCTGGACCCACGGCGGCAGATCGCCTTCGACCCCGCGCATCTCGGCGTCTTCGATGTTGGCCCCGGCGAGGATGGCCCCGTCGAGGTTGGCGTTGTTGAGGATCGCCCGGCTGAGATCGGCGCCGCTGAGGTCGGCGTTGACCAGGTTGGCCCCCTGCAGATCGGCCCCCTGCAGGTTGACCCCCTGCAGGTTGGCCCCCGACAGCACCGCGTCGCGCAGCGTCGCCCCGTTGAGCGAGGCGCCGGTCAGGATCGCCTTGCGCAGGTTGGCCCCCTCGAGGGTCGAGCGGGTCAGGATCGCGTCGGTGAAGTCGGTGCCGGCGAAGAGCCCGTCGGTCAGATCGGCCCCGGCGAGGTTGGCCCCGACGAGGTTGCCGAGCGACATGTCGAGGCCGATGAGCACCATGCCGGCATAGACCACGCCGGGCAGCTGGGCGCCGGGCCCGAACATGCCCGAGCTGGTCGCGTCGAAGTCATCGGAGAAGAAGGTATTGCGGTCGTACACCGCGCCGGTCAGGTCGAAGCCGCTCAGCGCCGCCTGCGGCAGCTCGATGCTGCGCAGATCGATGCAGCCGCACGGATCGTCGTGCCCCGGCTGCTCGCAGCCGTCGATGAGGTTGTCGCTGTGGCACAGCTCGCACAGCCCGGAGACGCTCTTGAACGGCGGGTTGCAGACGCACTGCAGCTGCGCCCGATCGCAGGTGGAGTTGGGCGGGCACGACTGCCCGTCGCAGCCGACCCGCGAGCAGACCTGCACCTCGGCGCCGTCGATGGTCTGCGCGGCCCAGCAGGTGGTCCCGTCGGCGCACGAGTCGCCGAGGAAGCGGCACTCGAGCGCGCAGATCCGCGCCCCGATGCAGGTGCCTTCGGCGCAGTCGGAGACCCGCTCGCAGCGCTCGCCGAGGCCCGCCGAGCCCACGGCGTCGTCGTCGCCACAGCCGAGCGCGAGCCCCACCATCATCGTCGCGGTCATCGCCAGGCGACGCCGCAGACGCACCCCGCGGGTCATGCCCGCGGCGCGCCCCGTATCGGCCCTCATATCGGCCCCCATCGCCCCACCGGGCGTATTCTCAGCGCGGCTGCTCTGCCGCGACGGCTCCCCGCGGCGTGATACCACCTCCATGTGGGATCACGCGTCGATCGGGCCGGCGCGCCGCAGCGCCGACCCTCCGGCTCACCGCGCGGCGTCGGTGAGCGCTTCGCCGCCCTCTTCGGGCGGCGCGATCTCCTGCCCGGTCTCCGGGTCGACGTCGCGGATGGGCTCGCTGCGCAGCAAGAAATTGTCCACCACGGCGTTGTGGTCCATCACCGTACCCAATACCAGCGAGCGCAGTCGCCGCTCGGGGCCGCTGACCCCCGGCACCCGGTCGATCACCGCCGCCACGAGCACCCGCAGCTTCGTCTGCAACCGGGCGCGCATGTCGAGCACCTGCTCGTAGCCCTGCCCCTGCTGCCCCGAGAGCAGCGCCGCCTGCAGCGCCTCGTGGGCCTCGACCACCACCCGCACGTGCGGCGCGAGCCGCAGCCGCTCGAGCTGCGGCGCGTAGTTGCGCTCGAGGATGCGCATCGACGCCAGGGCGTGCTCCACCTGATCCTGATACGGCCGCTGGATCACCTCGAGCGGCCCGCGGGGGAAGATCACCCGGCTGACCGACTCGATGGCCGCGTGGTCCTCCACCGCGTCGACGAGGCGCCGCAGGCTGTCGAGCTGCCCGTGAAAGCCGCTCAGCCGGGAGTCGGCGACCGCGTCGGCGGCGCGCACCGCCTGCTGGTACTGCTCGTTGCCGCGGGCCGCCACCAGCCACTCCTGCTCGAGGCGGAAGGTCTCGCGGGCGAGGTCGCGCACCGCCTTGACCCGGGCGCGCAGCAGATCGCAGCGGTCGTCGACGGTGCCCTCGGGGCACTCGCCGAACTCGGGCTTCTCCCGCCCGGCGGCCGCCGCCTCTTCGGTCACCAGCCGCCGCAGCTCGCGGTAGTCCTGGCCGCGCAGGCTGAGCAGCGTGCCCTCCATCGCGAAGGCCACCCGGCCCGGCGGCAGCACATGCAGGTTGATGAGCTCTTCGACGCGGTCGGCCTTGCCGCCGGCGGCGGTGAACTTGAACGCCAGCGAGCGGCGATCGACGGCGTCGACGGCGAGGATGCGCATCGTCGCGTAGGCCTCGGGGCGCTCGGTGACCGCCAGCGCCTTGACCGAGGCCCGCGAGAGCAGCCGGATGAGCTCCCGCCGCAGCACCGCGTCGATGGGCCACTTCACCGAGCGCTTGGCCCAGGTCTCGGGGTTGCTGCCCTCGATGAGGAACTCGAGCGCCTGCTGCGCCGTGCCGGCCTCTTTGTTCATGCGCACGACGTTGCCGATGGACTCGACCGCCGTCTGCAGCACCACCTGATCGCCGCTGAGCGCGAACCGCTGCGCGCGGTGCTCGATGAAGCCGCGCAGGCGGGCGAAGGCGTCGTCGGTCGCCGCGTAGCCGGCGATGCGCAGCCCGGCCTCCCAGCACTCGGCCTTCTCGCGATCTTCGAGCACCGCCCACACCGACGGCAGCCCCTCGGCGGGGAAGCGGCGGGCGGTCATGTCGGACATCGCCCGATCCCGCGGACACTCGAAGGTGACGTTCGACGTGGGCTGAGGATCGGGTCCCCCGCCGCAGCCCCCGAGCCCGAAGGCGAGCAGCAGGCCGCCGGCCAGCAGCCCGAGCCGGGATCGCCGCCCGGCCGAAAGGTCTCTCGCAGTGTGCGCCATCACGTCCTCCACGGTGCCGATTATCCTCACACGGCGCCATGATCGCCAAACCCCAGATCAGGCTTTGCCGCTTCCGGCAGCGCGCCGCTGACCCGAAATCGGGTGAACCCCTTGCATCAAAAGGCGATTCCGGGCCAGATCGAAGGGGTCGGCCGGCGCCGCCCGACGCGGGGGATCCATCCCGCCAACGGGCCATACGGGCCCAGGCCGCGACGCAGCGAGAGGACGCCGTGAGGTTCACGCTCCAGATGGGAGGCCGCCATGTGCTGGTTTTCTCCCGCGACCGCTTCATCGAGTTCGATACGCTGACCCGCGCGGCGGAGTGGGTCGCCGACTATATCGTCTCGCCCGAGAGCCTCTTCACCCTGCGGGCCGGCCTCGCCGCCGATCCGCGGTTCACCGATCTGCTGCGCCTCGACCTCGCCGATCTGGTCATCGAGCTCGCCCGCTCGACCATCGAGGGCCGGCTGCGCTGGCTGCTCGACCCGCGCAACCAGCTGCCCTGGCGCTGGCGGCTGCCCGAGACGCCGTCGTTCGAAGGCGACAACCTCTCCGGCGAAGAAGAAGCCCTCGACCTGACGTCCGAGGCCGAGGAGGCCGAGGAGCAGGAGAGCGAGTACGAAGAGGTCAAGCCCGAGCCGGTGATCCCGCCGGAGTTCCCGCGGCTCGCCAAGCGCGAGGCGGATACGATCGACCTCGCCGCCGCCAAGATGACCAACCAGATGGACCTCTTGCGCTACGTCGGCGAGAAGCCCATCCCCGAGTCGGCGGTGGCCAAGGCCTATCCCGATCTGGCCGACTCACAGGCCAGCGCCCTCGACATCGCCGCCGGCGACGCGGCGGGCACGCTGCAAGGCCTCGTCGGCACCGGCGGGCGGCCGCCCAAGAGCGGCGTAGCCGAGGTCCTGCCGCGCATGGCCAAGAGCTCGGGCGACAGCCTGACCGACGCCTCGAGCCGCCTGCAGACGCACACCGCCGACCTGGCCGCCGGGGCCGACTTCGAGCCGATCACCTCGGGGGTCGCCGACGAGCTGGATCGCACGGCCGCGCGCCACGGCTCGAACATGGTCGAGCAGGCGGTGCTCGCCGGGCAGGCGCTCGACGCGCTCGACGGCCCGGGCGCCGAGGCGCCGTCGCCGAGCACGGTGGTGCCCGCGTTCGGCACCGCCGTCAGCCAGCAGACGCGCTCGATCGCCGACAACGCCAGGCAGATCGGCGAGAGCCTCGCGGGGCTCAACCAGGGCGAGATCGAGCCGCCGCCGGCGTCGGAGAACAAGACCGTCTTCCAGAAGGCCGCCGACGGGCAGATCATCGTCATCGAGTCGGCCCGCAAGAAGGCCAACGAGGTGCTCGACGGCCTCGCGTCGACCCTGGATCAGCGGGCCGAGGTGCCGGCGCCATCGGGCAACGCGGCGATCTTCCAGAAGGACGGCGAGCGCGCCGGCGAGAAGGTGGGCGATGCGGCCTTGGCGAGCGCCCGGGTGCTCGACGGCCTGCGCCCGGACGATCCCGCCGCCGAGGCCGCGGCGCTCGCCGCCATGGGCCCCCCGCGCATCCAGATCGAGGGCCCGCCGGGGGTCAGCGTGGCCGGGCTCTTGTTCAAGATCCAGCTCAAGGACGAAGACGGCAACCCCGGCGAGCAGCAGGTCTTCGTCAGCGACTCGGCGGGCCTCGTCGAGCTGCACGGCGCGACGAAGGGCGGCTACGACATCCTGGGCATCGAAGACAAGTCGGGCTTCGAGGTGGCCGGCTTGACGACCGGCCCCGCGCCGGCGGCCTCCGACGCCGCGACCGACGACGCCGCGCCCGACGAGCCGTCGACCTGATCCGCGGCCGACGGCCGCCCCCCGGAGAAGCGCGATGCGTGCAATGACCGCCCTGATGGTCGTCGCCCTGAGCCTGCTGGCGGCCGGCTGCGGCAAGAGCGCCGGCGAACCCTGCGAGGTGACCGGCGACGGCTTCACCCGCCAGGACCCGTGCGTCGAGATGTGCATCGAGTGGGCCATCACCTGCCCCGACGGGCGCGAGGTGACCCCCAACGCCTGCTCCGGCGTGGTCTGCGGCGAGGCGGGAGCGTGCCCCGACGGGCAGATCTGTCTGCAGGTCGACTCGTTCGCCCAGAACGCCCGCTGCGTGCCCGAGCGCGTCTGCGCGGCGCAGTAGTCCCGGCGCAGTCGTCTCGGCGCAGCAGTCCCCGGCGCAGACGGTTCGAACCGCCGTCTCCGCAGCGCCCTGCCCTGCCCCGGCGGTTCGAACCATGTCGGCATCGGGACCCGCCGCCCGCGCAGGCGGTTCGAACCGCCGCGCCGACGAGACCCGCCGCCCGCGCAGACGGTCCGCACCGCGTCGATGTAGGAAGATGTGTGATGCGCACGGGGTTCGAACCGCCCCCCGATGAGGAGATCTCCTCATACGACCCCCTTTCGAACCGCCCCCCGATGAGGAGATCTCCTCATGCGGCCCCCTTCCAGACCGCCTCGATATCGGAGATGTGCGAGGGATCGCCGGTACGGACCGCGCGCGCCGACGAGACCAGCGGCCGTCGGGGCGGTCGCGACCGGGTCGGTGTAGGAAGATGTGCGCGAGAATGACCGGCGGGACCGCCGCGCCGCGCCCGGGTACGCCGCCGCGCCCGGTCGCGACCGCCTCGACGCCGCGACCTGCGCGCCGACGCGGGCTTCGAACCGCCGCGCGCGGCGCCCTCAGCCCATCGTGACGACGACCTTGCCCCGGGCCCGCCGCTCGGCGAGCACGCGCAGCGCGTCGACCGTATCGGCCAGCGGGAACCGCGCCGAGATCATCGGCGAGAGCCGGCCCGCCTCGAACCACTCCGCCAGCTGCGCCTGGTTGCGCGCGTGATCCGCCGGCTGGCGCGCCACGAACGAGCCCCAGAAGACCCCGACGATCGCGCAGCCCTTCAGCAGCGGCAGGTTGAGCGGCACCTTGGGGATGTCGCCCGCCGCGAAGCCGATGACCAGGAACCGCCCGCCCCAGCCCGTCGCGCGCAGGGCCGGCTCGCTGTAGCGCCCGCCGACGGCGTCGACCACCACGTCGACGCCGCCGCCGCTCAGCGCCTTGGCCCGCGCCTTGAGGTCTTCGGTGGTGTAGTCGATGACGGCGTCGGCGCCGGCGGCGGTGCACGTCGCAAGCTTCTCGGCGGTGGAGGCGGCCGCGATCACCTTGGCCCCCATGGCCTTGGCGACGTCGATGCTCGCCAGCCCCACGCCGCCGCTGGCCCCGAGCACCAGCACCGTCTCCCCCGGCTGCAGCCGCGCGCGGTCCTGCAGGGCGTGCAGCGCGGTGGCGTAGGTGAGGTTGAAGGCGCCGGCGGTCTCGAGATCCATGCCGTCGGGCACCCGGACCACCGCGCCGGTGGGCGCCGCCACCTTCTCGGCGAAGCCGCCCCACGGGATCACCGCGGCGACCCGATCGCCCACCGCGAAGCCCTCGACCCCCTCACCCAGCGCGCTGATGGTGCCGGCGACCTCGCCGCCCGGGGTGAAGGCGCCGCTGGGCTTGAACTGGTAGAGCCCCTGCACGATGAGCACGTCGGGGAAGTTGACCCCGGCGGCGGCGACGTCGATGAGCACCTCGCCCCGACGGGGCTTGGGGTCGTCGACCTCGCGCAGCTCGAGGGCGGAGATCGGGCCGGGCTCGGGGCAGATGATGGCGCGCATGGATCCTCGATGATCGGTGGGCCTGCACTGTCGGGCATGCACTGTAACGCATCCCGGGCCGGCCGGCGCGCCCCGGCCGGCGATACGATCCGGCCTGCTCTCGCCATGCGACCGGCGGTCGGGGTATACAGCCCCGACGACCACCGCGGAGCCCGCCCGCCCGATGTACAGCCACGCCCCCGAGCCGCCGCCCCTCGGCTTCTTCGGCCGCGACCGCGAGCTGGGGCGCATCCTCGAGCTGGCCGAGGCCCTGCGCGATGGCGGCCGCGGGCGCGCGGTGCTGATCACCGGGCCGGCGGGGGTCGGCAAGAGCCGGCTGATGGCCGAGCTCAAGCGCCGGCTGCGCGACGAGGGCGAGGTGGCCCTGGAGTGCTGGTCGCGGCATAACGACCCGCGGCCGCACGGTCCGCTCGTCGACCTGCTCGCCGCCGGCGCGGCGTCGATGGCCGAGGTCGGCCGCCGCGCCACCCGCACCGAGCGGGCGCTCAACCTGGTGACCGGGCTGGCCCCCGACGACGGCGCCTCGGCGGTGGCCGATCGCACGCCGGCGTTTCACGAGACGGTGCGCCAGGCGCTGATCGAGCTGGCCGACGTGCACCCCTCGGTGCTCTTTCTGCACGACGTGCACTGGGCCGATCGGGCGACGCTCGAGCTGGTGCGCTACCTGCTCGAGAACCTGCTGACCGACCCGGCGTTCGACTGGACCCCGCCCGACGCCGGGCCCCAGGGCGCCCGGGCCGGCGCGCTGATCGATCCCACGTTCCGCGGGTTGCTCGTCATCAGCTTCCGCGAGACGCCGGCCACCGAGCCGCTGCTGGAGGTCGCCCGGGCCACCGCCGCCGTCGAGCGGGTGCCGCTCGCCGGCCTCGGCGCCGACGCGGTGCGGGCGTTTCTGCAGTCGCCGGGCGTCGTCGAGCGGGTGATGGCCGCCTCGGCGGGCATGCCGCTGGCCCTCGAGCAGATCGTCGAGGCCATCCCCGACGACCCCGCGGCGCTGTGGCAGCAGCAGATCGAGGCCCTGCCCGAGAGCGCCCGCGCCCTGCTCGACGTCTTCGCGGTGCAGCGGGACGCCGCGACCCCCGAGCAGATCGCCGCGCTCGCCGGGGTCCGCGACGCGCGGGCGGCGCTGGCGGTGCTGCTGCGCCGACGCATCGTGCGCCGCAGCCTGAGCGCGGGCGTGGTGCGGTTCCGCTTCGCCCGGGCCGCGGCCCGCGAGTCGTGGTACGACGCGATGGACGCCGATCGGCGGGCGGCCCTGCACCGGGCCGTCGCCGAACGCCTCGCCGCGGGCCTCGGCGCCGAGCCGGAGCGGATCGCGCGCCACTTCCTCGCCGGCGGGGCCGCCGCCGACGCCATCCCCTACGCCATCGCCGCCGCCGACCGGCTGCAGGCCTGCTTCGCCCACACCCGCGCCGCGGCGCTGCTCGAAGACGTCGTCGAGTGCGCCGAGGGCCACCTGCGGGCGGAGATCCTCGATCGGCTGGCCGAGCTCTACGCCGCCGGCGGCGATCCCGACGCCGCGCGGCGGGCGCTCAAGGCGCTCGCCGCGGCCGATCCCGACCGGGCGGGCGCCACCCTCGACGCCCGCCGGGCCCGGCTGATGGCGCTGGCCGGCGCCCACGCCGAGGCCCGCGCCCTCGCCGAGCGCACGCTGGCCGAGCCCGAGGTGCCGCCGACCGCGCGCCGGGTCCTGCAGGCCCTTGCCGCCGAGGCCGCCTACCGCCAGGGCGACATCGCCGGCGCCGCCGAGTGGGCCGCGGCGGTGGGCGGGGCGGTCGACGCGACGCTGCTCGACGCGCGCAATACCCTGGGCAAGACCCACATCGCCCGCGAGACCCTCGACGACGCGGCGGCGATCTTCACCCGCAACCTCGAGCTGTCGACCGGCCGCCCGGGCCTCGCCGACCATCAGGCCCGGGCGCTGATCAACCTGGGCGTCGTCGACCTGCAGCGGGGGGACGTCGACGCCGCGCTGCTGCGCTTCGAGTCGGCCCGCCGGCTCTGCGCCGATCACAACGACCTGCCCAACCTGGCCATCTCGCTCGAGAACCTCGCGGTGCTGCACCACCGGCGGCAGGCCTACAGCCAGGCGCTGGCCTATTATCACGAGTCGACGGCGGCCTCCCGCCGGCTGGGCCGCCGCCTGCAGCTGGCGACGACCGCGCTCAACCTCGCCGATCTCTACCTCACGGTGGGCGAGCGGGAGCGCGCGGGCCGCCTGAGCGACATCGCCGGGCAGTACATCCGCCGCGAGCAGCTGGGCTACCTCGAGACGCAGCGGCTGATGCTCGAGGGCGATCTGGCCCGCGCCGACGACGATCTCGACCGAGCCCTCGATCGCTACGGCGCCGCGGTCGCGCGGGCCGGCGCCGGCAGCAACCAGCGGCTGGGTCCGGTGCTCTGGGCCCAGGCCGACCTGCTGCTCGACAGCGGCGACGCCGCGCGGGCCGTCGAGCTGCTGGAGCAGGCGACCGCCCTGGCCGGCACCCGCGACGCGCTCGCCCCGCGGCTGCACCTGACCCGCGGCGGCATCCTCTCGGCGCAGGGCGAGACCGACGCCGCGCTCGTCGAGCTCGAGGCCGCCGAGCAGAGCGCCGAGGCGCTGGGCGATCGGGAGGCGGTCTGGCTCGCCCGGGCGCGCCTCGCCGAGGTGTGGTGGGCCCGCGGCGATCGGGCCGAGACGCTGCAGGCGCTGGCCGGCGCGGTCGAGACCATCGAGCGGGTCGCCGCCGAGCTGCCGCCGTCGATGCGCCAGGTCTACCGCGACGCCCCCCGCCGGCGGGCGGTGGCCGACGCGCTGCGCCGGGTGCGGGCCGGGCTGGCCCCCGACGCCCGGCTCACCGACGACGCCGAGCGCACCCCGGCCCGCCGCCGGGGCGGCGAGTACAAGGCCCGCTGGGCCGAGCGCTACCCGTCGATCATCGGCCGCGCCCGCTCGCTCTACCCGGTGTTCAACGCGCTCGATCGGGTGGCCGGCAGCGACAGCATGGTACTGATCCGCGGCGAGAGCGGCACCGGCAAAGAGCTCGTCGCATCGGCGCTGCACCACCACTCGCCGCGCTCGGGCGGCGCGTTCGTCAAGGTCAACTGCGCCGCATTCGTCGAGACCCTGCTGCTCAGCGAGCTCTTCGGCCACGAGAAGGGCGCGTTCACCGGCGCCATCAGCAGCAAGAAGGGCCGCTTCGAGCTGGCCCACCAGGGCACGCTCTTCCTCGACGAGATCGGCGACATCTCGCCCAATACCCAGGTCGCGCTGCTGCGGGTGCTGCAGGAGGGCACCTTCGAGCGGGTGGGCGGCGCCGAGACGCTGTCGGTCGACGTGCGGGTCATCTGCGCCACCCACCGCAACCTCGAGCAGATGGTGCGCGACGGCGAGTTCCGGGCCGACCTCTACTACCGGCTGCGCGGGGTCATCCTCGAGGTGCCGCCGCTGCGCGACCGGCGGCCCGATATTCCGCTGCTGGTGGCCCACTTCCTCGGCCGACGTCCCGGGCCCGCGCTGCGCTTCGACCGGCAGGCGCTCGCCAGCCTCGTGCGCCACGACTGGCCGGGCAACGTGCGCGAGCTGGAGAACGTGGTGCGCAGCGTCGCGCTCTTCGCCGACGGCGAGACCATCGGCCTCGCCGAGCTGATGGAGCTCGGCGACATGTTCCGCCCGCCCACCGAGCAGGATCTGGTGGCGCTGCACGAGATGTTCGACCGCGATCCGGTCCTGGCGGCGGCGGTGGGCGCCGGCGATCCGGCCGCCGAGAGCGTCGAGACGGCGCCCGAGGGCGAGGCGATCACCGACGACGGGCCCACGGTGGAGGTCCCGCTCGACGACCCGGTCTCGGTGATGCACACCGACTGGCTCGAGGCGATGATCGAAGAGACCGGCAGCCTGAGCGACCTCAAGAAGCGCATCGAGTTCGAGGCCATCGCCCGCGCGCTGCGCACCAGCGGCGGCAACATCACCCACGCCGCCCGCAGCCTGGGCATGAAGCGCCCCCGGCTGAGCCAGATCATCCACGCCAACCCCGATCTGGCCGAGATCAAGGAAGAGGCGCTCGAGAGCTGACGGCGGCCCGACCTGCGCCAGACGCCACGGCCGGCGGCGAACAGATCGAAGGCGTGCATTCTTTTTGACATTCGGTCATACTCCGATCGTCCACTCCCGCGACCTGTGTCGACCGTCGAGGACCCGCCGATGAAGGCTCACGCGTTCGCTCTCCCGACCGCCCTGCTCGCCGCCGCCCTGATCGGGGGCTGCGGTGACGCGTCCATCGGCGCCGCCGGCGAGACCACCACCGTGACCCGCGCCGGCGAGGCGTTGACGCTGACGCCGCACATCGACGTGCAGGGCATCGGCGAGGTCTTCGAGACCGTGCAGCTCGACCACCTCGACTTCGACGCCGAGCTCTTCGTGCTGCCGACGGACAACAAGAGCAACCACCCCGGCGCCGTCGTCTCGATCCGGGTGACCGTCGAAGACGGCGAGGCCCACACCGAAGCCCTCGACGGCGACCTCGTGCTCGAAGAGGCGGGCCGCTATCGGGTCCTGCTGCGCATCGATCCCAGCGAAGACGGCGTCTCGGTCAACGTGGACGGTCAGGTGATCGACCCGCAGGCCGTCGCCCGCAGCAAGGGCACCGCCGAGCCCGCCCCGATCGCGGCCGATGACGACGGCGAAGGTGAAGGCGACGGCGAGCCCGCGCCGACGCCCGCCGAGCCCGCACCCACGCCCGCTGAGCCCGCCCCGACCCCCGCCGAGCCTGCGCCGACGCCGGCCGAGCCCGCTCCGACGCCCGCTGAGCCCGCCCCGACGCCCGCCGACGATCCGTGGGGCGATGCCGGCGAGGCCTATGAGCCCCTGCCCGGCGGCGGCGGCGACGCGCCCAGCTCCGAGCCCGCGCCCACGCCCGCCGAGCCCGCGCCCACTGCGGCCCGGGGCAAGGGCGGCGAGGCCGGCATCGATCCCGGCGACAGCACCGGCAGCGGCGCGGCGGTCTCGGTGAGCTCGCGGGCCTCGTTCGAGTTCTACGTCGGCGTCGTCGAGATCGAGACCGACGACCGCGAGCTGACCATCACCTGGGACGTCAGCGCGTGGCTGCGCGATCTGCTCGCCGAGCCGCTGGGCATCGCGCCCGAGGCCGCCGCCGAGACCACCAACGGCGTGCCCGGCGCCTTCCACGACATCGCCGCCGCCTTCCAGCTCATCGCGCACTGAGCCTGCCGGGCGACGCCGTGGATCAGCTGCCCTCCCCCACCGCCGAGCTGAAGCAGATGCTCCATCGGCTCGGGCCGACCCCCCTCGACAGCGACGAAGAGAGCGAGGCCGACTGGCGCGCCCAGCGCACCGGGTAGAGCCCGCGGCCCTGATACCGGCTACTCCTGCCCGCGCACCCGGCGCAGCTCGATGGCCGCCGCCTCGGCGTCGAAGCTCACCGCGTCCAGCGCCGCCCGGGCGGCGATGACCCGCTTGCGCAGCGCGAGCACCTCGGGGGCTTTGCCTCGGGTCACGCTCACCTTGGCCAGCAGCGCTTCGGCCTCGGCCAGCGCCGGATCGGCCGCCAGCGCGTCGCGCCGCTCGACCGCCACCTGCCACGCCACCCGCGCGTCGTCGGCGACGTCGCGGGCGACCCGCTCGGCGGCCTGCCACTCGGCCCGCGTCGCCCGCTGACGGGCGCCCACCGGATCGGCGGCGATCGCCATGCTCGGCAGGCGGACGGCGAAGCCGAGCAGCATCCGGTCGGGGTCTTCGGGCACCGCGTCCCAGGCGACCTCGACGAACTCCAGCGCGAGGCCCCGGCGATCGGCCTCCAGCGCCGCCTCGGCCGCCGCCTCCTCGGCCCGCGCGCGGGCGACCCGGACGCCGGGGGTCTCGCCGGTTGCGGTCTCGTGGGGCGCGGCGCAGGGCAGGCTCGCCGGCGGGTAGCCGCTGAGGCGCAGCAGGGCCGTCTCGGCGCGGATCGCTTCAGCCTCGGCGGTGCGGCGGGCGGCGTCGGCTTCGGCGCGCATCAAACGCGCCTCGGCCATCGCCACCGCCGGCAGGGTGCCGGCCCGCGCCTGGGCCTCGATCGCCTCGCGGGTGGTATCGGCCAGCGCCGCCGCCTCACTCGCCCGGCGGGCGGCGGTTCGGGCGCGGCGCGCGGTCAGATGCAGCAGGCGCACCGCCGCCGCCAGCTCGACCCGGGCCAGGGTCAGATCGGCCTGGGCCAACCGCACCCGCGCTTGCTCGAGCGCGTTGCGGCTGGTCACCTCACCGGGCGACGGCAGCGGCATACGCAGCCCCACCCGGCCGCCATCGGCCGGATCGGGCAGCCCGCTCTGCACGCGGATCTCCGGGGCGGGGGTGATCGCCACGCGGGCGTCGGCCTGCGCCGCGGCGAGGGCGGCCGCGGCCGCGGCCGGACCGGGGTGCGCTTCGAGCGCCGCGAGCACCGCCGTCTCGCACCCACGCGGCCAGCGCGGCGCGTCGTCGTCTTCGCCGTCTTCGTCGACCGCCGCGACCCGCAGGCCGGGCATCGGCTGCTCGACGATCGGCGCCGGCCGCGCGCTGCAGCCGACGAGCAGCCCCAGCGATCCCAGCAACCCCAGGGGCCCCAGCAGTGTACGGATCACCGCAGCCCGGCCGAGGCCGCCGCGCGGATCCCGCGGACGCCCCGCTCGACTCATCGGGCCTCGGCCAGCGGCGCCCAGTGCGGCGCGGCGTCGCCCTCGTCGAAGAAGACCCGCAGCCCGTCCGGTCCGCGGGCGAGGCCTTCGGGCTTGCGATCGGACCACGCGGCCAGCCGGGTCGGCGTGGCCTGCTTGTGCGCCAGATACCACGCCGCGCCCGACGCGGGTCCTTCCGCCAGCGTCGACAGCACATAGAGCCCCTGCCCGTCGGCCATGAGCTCGGAGATGCCGCCGGGCACGTCGCCGGGGCCCACGGGCAGGCTCAACGACGCCCAGAGCCCCAGCCGGGCCCCCTCGGGCCCCAGGCCGCCGGTGAAGAGTCGATCGACGTCGGTCAGATGCCAGATGCGGGCCCGCCCGGCGCGGTCGGCCGGGCTCTTGAGCCCGAAGAGCAGGCCCCCGTCGAACCAGGTCAACCCCTCGATGTCGAGGCCGTCGTCGATGCCCAGCTCGAGCCGGGTCTCGAGGGTGAGCATGTCGATCAGCGTGCTCCACAGCTTGACCGCGCCGTGCACCACCAGGCGGTCACCCACCAGCCGGGTGCGCAGCAGCCAGGTGCGCTTGCCTTTGCGCTTGCCCTTCTTGTTGTGGCTCTGCGAACACAGCAGATAGATCGTGCCGTCGGGCCCGCGGGTCACCGCCTCGAGGTCGCTGATCTCTTCGACGCCGTCGATCACCAGCGGCGTGGCATCGAAGCGGCCCGCCGCGTCCATCGTGAAGACCCACGGCGCGTCGTCATTGCGCTTCTTGTGGCCCGTATCGTCGCTGAGCACCAGAAAGCGCGCCTTCTCGGGCAGCCACAGCGCGCCGCTCGGCTCCATGCGGGTCAGCTTCACCAGCGCGTCGGGCACGACCAGCGGGCTGACCGACGACGGCACGTCCGCCGCCAGGGCCCCGGTGAACGCCACCGGCCGCACGTTGACCATCACCCGCTCGTCGGGCAGCAGCCGATCGCCGCTGGCCAGGCGGATGTGCACCGGCCGGCCGTACTTGGGCGCGTTGATGTCGGCCCACAGCCGCGGCGGCATCTGGATGATGCCCGGACCCAGCTCCTCGACCCGGCCGGGCACCGCCTGCCCCGCCAGCCGGTCGAGCGCGGCCACCTCGACGGTGTCGCCGACCTCGATGCGCCGCGCGGTCGCCTCGGGCAGCCACGCCACCAGCCGCTCGGACTGGTGCGGCATCATCTCGACCACCGGCACCCCGGCGGGCACCGCCGCGCCCGGCCCCAGCAGAATACGGGTCACCCGGCCATCCCGCGGGGCGCGCAGCGTCGCCGCCGCCTGCCGCCGCAGCAGCGCCTCGACCCGCCGCTGCTCGGTCTCGACCCGCGCGTCGAGCGGGGCCAGCGTCGCGCCGGGATCAGCAGCCTCGTAGGCTTTCAGCAGCGTCTCCAAGCGCTCGATGCGCTGGGCGTGGCTCGCCAGCACCTGGGGCAGATGCTCCGCCTCCTGGCGCAGCCGGGCCGCCTGGGCCTCCAGATCGCCGACCCGATCGAAGCCGGCGACGCCCTGCTCGACCAACGGGCGCACCCGCTTGAGCTCCGACCGCACCGCGCGCAGCTCGGCCGTCACCGACGCCCGGCGCGCGTCGACGTCTTCCCACTGCGCCTTGGCCTCGGCCAGCCGGGCGGCGGTCTCGATGCGGCTCTGCTCGACCTCGCGGGTGCGGGTGACGTTCTCCGCCGAGCTGCCGGCGAGCGCCTCGGCCAGCAGCCCGCGGGCCACCGCCAGCTCGGCCTCGACCACCGTCGTATCCAGCGAGACCAGCGGATCGCCGGCCCGCACCGCCTGCCCCTGCACCACATGCACCGTGGCGATGCGGCCCGGCTCGGAGGCGCCGAGCGGCATCGGCACCGCCTCGACGATGCCCGGCAGCGCCGCCAGCTCGGGCCGCTGCATGTGCCACAGCCAGAAGGTGGCCACGGCGGCGGCGGCCCACAGCAGCAGGCTCAATGTGCGCTTGCGAGCGTCCATGTCACAACTCGGTGTGGGCGTCCTGCAGGAGCAGGCTCAACCCGCTGAGGCCCTCGACGGCGCCCAGCTCTTCGACGAGGTGATCGCCCCGATCGGGCCGGCGCAGGGCCACCTGATAGGCGTATTCGAGGGTCTCGCCCTGGGCCACGTCGCGCAGGGCGACGAGCGTGAAGCGGCGGCAGTGGCTGTCGAGCACCCGGCGCACACGCGCGGCGGGGCTGTCTTCGGCCTCTTCGCCGCGGGGCAGCCAGAAGCGCAGCAGCCCGTCGAAGCGCACCCGCTTGGCGAAAGGCGACCAGCTCACCCAGCCCGAGGCCAGGCCGAAGGCGACGGTGCCGGCGACCGCGACCGCGTAGGCCCGCACGCCGGCCGCCACCCCGACCGCCAGCGCGGCGAACATGAAGATGAGGTCGCGGGCCTCGCGCACGTTCGTGCGGAAGCGCACCAGCGCCATCGTGCCCAGGATGCCCAGGCCGCGGGCGAGGTTGTCGCCGATGGCCATCATCAGGATGCAGGCCACCAACCCGCCGAGCACCAGCGACTGCACGAAGCTGCGGTTGTAGCTCAGCCCGTCGTAGGTCAGCTCGTAGGCGAAGGCGATGCCCTTGGCCAGCACGAATGCCATCATCAGCGACAGCGCCGCCTGACCCGGCGTGATCGCCCCCAGGCCGGTATCGAAGAGCGCCAGCGGATCCATCAGCCTCCCCCTGCCCGCAGGCGGCGGGACGGCACCCGCAGCTCGGGCGGCGAATACACCCGGAACGGCTCGACCGCCTCCAGGCACGACGCGTACTTGCTGAAGCCGCTGCGCTTGAGGGAGAAGCGCCGCACGATGTCGGTCATCCACAGCGGCACGGCGGTCTCTGCCTTGAGCTCGAGCACCACCCCCGACTCGGCGAGCCCGAAGCGCCGCGGCGCGTCGACCGGGATCCAGGGGCCGTCCTCGGGGCGCACCGAGACCGCCCAGCCGCTCGGCGCGCGCGCGCGGATGCGCCAGTCGAAGGTCACCCGGGCGTAGCTCTCCAGGCGGCTGATATACGCCTCGCGCTCGTAGCGCACCACCGTCGTCGGCTCGGCCCCCAGCGAGATGCAGCGCCAGACGAACTCGTCGAGGTTGCGCCGGTCGCGCGCCGAGAGCTCGAGCGCGGCGCCGACCTTCGGATCGAGCACGACCCCCGGCCACGCCGACAGCGGGATCGGCACCCGCAGCTTGCTGATGACCCCCTTGATGCGCCGCTTGACCTCGAGGAAGCACTTCTGGCCCGTCGAGTAGCGCCGCACCCGCAGCTTGAAGCGGCGCGGCACCCGATCGGTCGTCTCGCGGTAGAGGCGGCGCTGGCGGGTATCGAGGTAGAGCGACGAGATCACGTAGCGCCCGCCCTTGTTCGCCGAGTCCGGATCGCACGCCACCAGCGCCGCCTTGCGGATGGGCGCGACCATGTGCACCGGGATGCGGTACTTGGCCTCGTAGCGTTCGATGAGGCGGGCGTCGTTGGCCAACGGGCACTCCACGGGATGCGGTCAGACTTGCAAGCCTAACATCGACCGGCGCTCAGCGGAAAACCGACATCCCGCTGAAATCGGTACCGCAGACGTCACGAAGCACGCCGGGTCGAAGCGACCGCTGTCCGAGGTCGACATCTGCAACCGTCGGGCCAACTGTGACGGGTACGCGAAGCGCGCATGCCGGCGGCGTGGCGCGCCCGTCTCGCGGCGGTCTCGGCCGGGCGTCGGCCCGGTGACGGCCACAGCCGGGGCTCGGCGGGTGTCAAGTCAGCGCGACAGCGTCAACGACGGGCGACGCCGGGCTGCGACGGCAGCCATCGGCGGCGAGCCATGCCATGGCGGTGTGATCACACCCCGCTGGCCGGGTTTGCGATAACACCGCCCGCTGGGGATGGCACGGCATGGGAGCGAAAGCATGCCACGGCATGCCTTCACCATGCTGACCGGCGGCCCATGCAGGCGCCTTCCTCACCCGTTCGCGAGCAGCGGCGGACGCCGATCGGCCCACGGCCGGGCCACCTCCAGCTGACGGGCCAGCCGCAGCAAGCGCCCCTCGCCGCCGAGCGGCGCGGCGATCTGCACGCCGATGGGCAGACCGTCGGCGCTCTGGTGCAACGGCAACGAGATCGCCGGCTGCCCGGTCTGGTTGAAGAGCTGGGTATTGGGGGTATAGGCCAGCTTGTCGCCGCCCATCTTGTCGAGGGCCACGTCGAGCAGCGCCTTGAACGGCAGCGTCTTGAGCAACCCGACCTGCAGCGCCTCGCCCTTGCTCAGCGCCAGGGCGCCCACCTCGACCGGGGGCTGGGCCAGCGTCGGGCAGACGAACGCGTCGTACTGCTGGAAGAACCCGGCGACCGCGCGCCCGGTGCGATGCATCAGCGACTGCATCGCGATGAGCTCCGGAGCCGGCGTCGCCCGGCCGATGAGCGACAGCAGCCACGTCGCCGGCTCGAAGTCGCCGCTCGACAGCCGCCGCCCCGCCGCGCGGGCCGTCTCGGCGCAGGCCCAGGCGACGTTGCTCGCGACCACGGTGAAATAGGCCCGCACCATCGGCGCCCGTTCGAAGGGCGGGCAGGCCTCGACCACCTCGTGGCCCAGCTCTTCGAGCGCCTTCACCGCGCCATCGACCGCCGCCAGGCACTCGGGGTGGGTCTCGTCGGCATAGAGCGACCCGCGGTGCACCGCGATGCGCAGCCGGCCCGGATCGGCCCCCACCTCGTCCACCCAGCGCCCGGCGTGCGGCGGCGCGAGATACGGCTCGCCCGGCGTCGGCGTATCGGCCACGTCGAGCAGCAGCGCCGAGTCGCGCACCGAGCGGGTCAGCACGTGCTCTTGCACGAAGCCGCACCACGACTCGCCGGCGAACGGGGCCATGGTCACCCGGCCGCGGGTCGGCTTGAGCCCCACCAGGCCGCACGCCGAGGCCGGGATGCGGATCGAGCCGCCGCCGTCGCCGGCGTGGGCCGCGGGCACGATGCGCGCGGCCACCGCCGAGCCCGAACCGCCCGAGCTGCCGCCCGGCGTATGGGCCGGGTTCCACGGGTTGCGGCACGGCGCGCGCATCGCCGGCTCGGTGATGCCCATGATGCCGAACTCGGGCGTATTGCTCTTGCCCACGATCTGCAGCCCGGCGGCCTCATAACGCTCGGCGAGCACCGACGACGCCTCGGCGACCGCGCCGGTGCGTAGCCGGGTGCTGTTGGTCGTCACCGTGCCCGCGAGCTGGATCTTGAGGTCCTTGAGCAGAAACGGCACGCCCCTGAGCGGACCGTCGGGCAGCTCATCGACCCGCCCGCGCGCCCGGGCGTCGAGCCGCTCGACCACCGCCGACAGGGCCGGGTTGCGGGCCTCGATGCGCTCGATGGCGGCTTCGAGCACCTCGGCGGGCGAGACCTCACCCGCGCGCACGAGCGCGGCGAGGGCGGTGGCGTCGAGGTCGTCGTATTCGGGGAAACGCATGGCGCGGGCTCCAGCGGTCGGCGAAGCCAGGACGCTAGCACCCGCGCCGACGAATCAGAAGCGCAGCCCAGTGCGCCGCCGACAGATCAGAAGCGCTGCTCGGCGCGGCGCCGACGGATCAGGAGCGCCGCCACCAGCAGCCAGCCGAGGCCGAACGGCGCGCGCGAGGGGTGAGCCGCGCGACACCCGACGTCGTCGTCGGCGGGCGACGCAGGCGGGGCGGCGTCGAGGCCCGGATCGGCCATGCCGTCCGGCATGTCGCCGGGCATGGCATCTGGCATGGCATCGGGCATGGCATCCGCCGCAGAGTCGGGCATCAGACCCGGCATGGCATCTGGCATGGCATCTGGCATGGCGTCGGGGATGGCATCCGCGCCGGTGTCGGGCATGGCATCGGGCATGGCATCCACGGCCATATCCGGCAGCATGTCCGGCATCATATCCGGCGGCCCGGCGTCAGGCGGCGCGACGCATTCGCTGTCATCGATCATGCAATCGACGCAGCGCACCTCGCCGACCAGCCCGTCGGCGCACTGCAGCTCGACCGCGCCATCACAGGCTTCCTCGCCGTCGATGACCCCGTTCCCGCAGAGCGTGCAGTCGGCGGTGTCGACGGTGCAATCGTCGCGACAGCGCAGCGCGCCGCCGAAGAAGCCATAGTCGAGGCAGGTGGCCCCGGCGAAGACGTCGCCATCGCAGGCCTCGGAGGTATAGCCAGGAGTTGTGGATCGCGGATTGATGAAGGTGGCGTACCTTCCAGGTACCAGAAGAACCAACACCGGTTGCCGCCGGTGGAAAGGTACGCCAGAAGTGAAGCTACGCGACCACACGACAGAAGAGAAGCCCGAGCCGATCGCGCTCGATGATCACCTGCCCCTTGCGCTCGACGAACTCGTCCGCGAAGGGGCTCGGCGCATGCTCGTCGCCGCCCTCGAAGCCGAGGTCGATGAGTACATCCGCCGCCATCAGGACGCCCGCGACGAGCGCGGCCACGCCCAGGTCGTGCGCAACGGCCGGGCCCGGCCCCGCAGCATCACCACGGGGGCCGGCACGCTGACCGTCCAGGCGCCGCGGGTGAACGACAAGCGGGTCATCGACGGCGAGCGGCAGCGGTTCACCAGCCGCATCCTTCCGCCGTACCTGCGGCGGTCGAAGAACATCGAGGAGGTCCTGCCGGCGCTGTACCTGCGCGGGCTGTCGACCGGCGACTTCGAGGAGGCCCTGCGCTGCCTGCTCGGCGACGATGCTGCGCTCTCGCCGTCGACCATCAGCCGACTCATCGTCGGCTTCGGCGCTGAGTACGAGACCTGGCGCACCCGCTCCCTGGCCGACCGGGACTACGTCTACATGTGGGCCGACGGGGTGCACCTCAAGGTCCGCCTCGGCGAAGAAAACGTCGCCGCGCTGGTGGTCATCGGCGCCCGCCCCGACGGCACCAAGGAGGTCATCGCCATCGAGGGCGGCTACAGCGAGTCGACCGAGCACTGGCTCGAGATCCTGCGCAACCTGCGCAGCCGCGGTATGCGCGCACCGGCCATCGCGGTCGCCGACGGGGCCCGGGGCTTCTGGCTCGCGCTGCGCGAGGTCTTCCCCGAGACGCGGAGCCAGCGGTGCTGGGTGCACAAGCGGGCCAACGTGCTCGGCAAGGTCCCGCGGAAGAAGCAGGACCTGTTCAAGCAGCGCTTCGACGAGATCGCCGCCGCCGAGACCCGCGCCGAGGCGCTTGGTCTCATCGGTCAGTTCGAGGCCGACTACGGCGCGAAGTACGACAAGGCGGTGAAGTCACTGACCGACGGCCTCGACCAGCTGCTGGCTTACTTCGACTTCCCGGCGGACCACTGGAAGCACCTGCGCACGACGAACCCGATCGAGTCGACGTTCGCGACGGTCAAGCACCGCACGCGGCAGACGAAGGGGGCCGGATCGCGCAAGGCGGGGCTGGCTATGGCGTTTAAGCTGCTGCTCGCCGCCGAGAAGCGCTGGCGCCGGCTCGACAATCCGCAGCTGTTGCCGCTGGTGAGGGCCGGTGTCGTCTTCGCCGACGGCGAGCAAGTCGAGCGCGCCGATCGGATGTCTCAGGCGGTGGCCACGCCCGACGAGGGTGCCGAGCAGGAGGCGGCCTGATGGCTGGGATGACTGCCGACGCCGAGTTGGGCGCGCGGCTCTCGGCGACGCTCGCCGCCGCGATGGAAGCCCGGGACTACGCCTACGCCGACTTCGTTCGTGGCATCACCGGCGACCTGCTCTCCGACGGGGAGATGCGGTTGCGGATGCGCGCGGCCATCGCCGAGGCCGAGGCGGCCGACGATGACGAGCGGCTCGCGCAGCTCGCCGCGGTCATGCGGCTGGCCGATGACTTCGGTGTCCTATGGCACGATCAGGCCCGGCAGGTGCTGGGCCTCGACGAGGAGAGCTGAGGAGGTCGAAGGGCGCCACCGGAGCCGGTGCCGATCCACAACACTTGACGATATCTCCAGGCCTCGGGGCCTTCGACCGTGCCGCTGCCGCAGGGGAAGTCATCGGGCAGGTCGGGCCGGGTGAACGGGAAGTCCGGCTGCAGGTCGAACTGGACGAACAGCCCCTCGGGATCACCGAGCTCCTCGCCGTTGGTATAGCCGTCGCCGTCGGAGTCCAACAGCGCGACGGTGGCCCAGTCGACGTTGCCTTCGGGCCCGACGAAGAAGTTCTCCGGCAGCTCGTCGGGATAATCCTCGCGAAACAGCAGCGTCTCGCGCACCAGGATGCCGAAGACCGTCAGCCGGGTGAACGGCTGGCGGAAGTGGCACATATAGCACTCGAACTCATAGCCGCCGGGCAGCTGGTCGATGCGATAGCCACGGGCGAAGGCCGCGTCGGGCCGAAGACCGGCGAGCAGCACGCAGGCCACGCTGGCGAAGAGGAAGGCTCTCATCCATCCACCATACCTCAATCGGTACACGGGCGGGCGAGCGGGAGACTATCGGGTGGAGGGAAGGCCCACCGAGGGGTGGGCGCCCCGGCCGACGGACGCCGGCCGGGCGCAGGCCACGGGGGCGCGATCAGGCGTTGACCGCGTCCTTGAGGGCCTTGCCGGCCTTGAAGGCCGGGTTCTTGCTGGCGGCGATCTGGATCTCTTCGCCGGTGCGCGGGTTGCGGCCGGTGCGGGCCTTGCGGTCGCGCACGTTGAAGGTGCCGAAGCCGACCAGCGAGACGGTGTCGCCAGCGACGAGGGCCTCGGTGATGGCGCCGAGAGCGGCGTCGAGGGCCTTGTTGGCGGTGGTCTTGGGCAGGTCGGCGGCCTCGGCGATCTTGGCGATCAGTTCGGTCTTGTTCATCTCGTCTACTCCTCAGTGCAGTCTGATGCCTGCAGGCTTGATCGGCGCGGGCGACATCACGTCATCCGCTCGCCTCGCGCGGTACGCTGACGGGATTCGCCTCGCAATGCAAGGGCCCGTTTTGCGCTGCGCGGCGTTTTTTGGCCATTTCGGCCCAAACACGGCCATTTATTTCTGAAAATCGAGCAGTTACGGCGCAACGCTCCCCAAACCCGTCGACGGTGGAATGCGGGTTGTGGGCGGATCAGCCCCGCCGTTTGGCGGGCGAACCCCGCCTCGACCCCCCGCTCGACCGGCGCTCGCGCCGTGGCAACAACCCGGGTGCGGTGCCCCGTCAGCGGCCCCCCGCGCCGGTTTCGCGGCGCGCCCGTGACCCGCGGCGGCCGTCGGCCCTCCCACTCGTGGCGCCCACGCCGGCGGCGCGAGGAGACCCCCCATGGCCCGAACCCTGGTCTGGCTGCGCGACGACCTGCGCCTCGACGACCACCCCGCGCTGCACGCCGCCGGCCGGTCGGCGGTCGTCGTGTGGTGCCTCGACCCGCGGCTGCTCGACCCTCAGCCGCCGAGCCTCGCCCGCATCGGCCCCCACCGCGCCCGCTTCCTCGTCGAGTGCCTCGCCGACCTGCGCGACGCGCTGCGCGCCATCGGCGGCACGCTGCTCGTCGCGCGGGGTCGGCCCGAAGACATCCTGCCGGGCCTCGCCGACGCCGCCGGCTGCGACGACGTGCTCTGGCTCCGGGCGGCCACCGTCGAAGAGCAGCGGGTCGAGGCCGCCGTGCGCGCCGCCCTGCCCGGGCGCTGTCGGGCCCTGCGCGGCCATCGCATGGTGCACCACGACGATCTGCCATTCGAAGCGGCCGACTGCCCGCCGAGCTTCACCCGATTCCGCAAAGCCATCGAGGCCGATGTCATCATCCGCCCGCCGCTGGATGCCATCGCCCGGCTCGATCCCATCGACGAGCCGGCGGCCGTCACCGGCCACCTCGGCGGCGCGCCGGATGACCCGATCGATGGCGCGCTGCCGACCGTGGCCGAGCTGGGCTGCAGCGCGCCGGTCGACGATCCGCGGGCGGTGTTCGGCTTTCGCGGAGGCGAGCGCGCCGGCCGGGCGCGGGTGCAGCACTACCTGTGGGGCAGCGACGCGGTGGCCACCTACAAAGACACCCGCAACGGGCTGCTGCGGGCCGACGACTCGAGCAAGCTGTCGCCCTGGCTGGCCCACGGGGCCATCAGCGCCCGCCGGATCTACGCCGAGCTGCGGCGCTACGAGGCCGAGCGCACCCGCAACCGCTCGACGTACTGGCTCTTCTTCGAGCTGTTGTGGCGCGACTTCTTCCGCTCGGTGGCCTGGCAGCACGGGGTGCGCCTGTTCACCGCCGGCGGTATCCAAGGCGCCGCGGTGCGCTGGTCGCACGACCGCCCGGCCTTCGAACGCTGGTGCGCCGGCGAGACCGGGGTGCCCTTCGTCGACGCCCACATGCGCGAGCTGGCCCGCACCGGCTGGATGTCCAACCGCGGCCGGCAGAACGTCGCCAGCTATCTCACCCGGGTGCTCGGCATCGACTGGCGCTGGGGCGCGGCGTGGTTCGAGGCCCGGCTGATCGACCACGACCCGTGCAGCAACTACGGCAACTGGCAATACGTGGCCGGCGTCGGCAACGACCGCCGCAGCCGGGTCTTCGACATCCGCGATCAGGCGGAGCGCTACGACCGCCGCGGGCGCTATACCCGGCGCTGGGTGCCCGAGCTGGCCGAGCTGCCCGACGCCTATCTGCAGTGTCCGTGGGATGCGCCGCGGCGGGTGCTGCGCGAGGTGGGGCTCGACCTGGGCCACCACTATCCGCACCCGCTCGCCGAGCCGCCGCGCACCGCCGCGGCGCGCTGACATCTGCCCGGCGCGGGCCGCTCAGCCGGGCAGCGCCACCGCGCCCATCAGCCAGGCCATCACCGCCTTCTGGGCGTGCAGCCGGTTCTCGGCCTCGTCGTAGATGCGCGAGCGCGGGCCGTCGATCACCGCCGCGGTGACCTCGTAGCCCCGATAGGCGGGCAGGCAGTGCAGGAAGATCGCGTCGTCGCGGGCGGCGTCCATCAGGGCGTCGTCGACGGTGTAGCCGGCAAACGCCGCCTTGCGCGCCGCCTTCTGTTCCTCCTGACCCATGCTGATCCAGGTGTCGGTGGTCACGACGTGACAGCCGGCCGCGGCGGCCTGCGGCTCGTCCTCCTCGACGACCTTCGCCCCGGCGGCCCGCGCCCGATGCACCTCGAGATCGCTGAGGCGATAGCCCTCCGGCGAGCACAGCACCAGTTCGAAGCCCAGGCGGATCGCCGCGTTGAGCCACGAGCGGGCCATGTTGTTGCCGTCGCCGACATACAGCACCCGCATCGAGCCGAGCGCCGCGGCGCCGAAGACCTGGCGGCAGGTGAGCAGATCGGCCAGCAGCTGGCACGGGTGCACGTGATCGGTGAGCCCGTTGATCACCGGCACCCCGGCGTGGCGGGCATACTCTTCGACGTCGGCCTGCTCGAAGGTGCGGATCATGACGCCGTCGACATAGCGCCCCAGCACGTTGGCCGTATCGCGGATGGGCTCGCCGCGGCCGATCTGGGTGTCGTTGGCGCTGAGCATCAGCGCGTGGCCGCCGAGCTGGAAGGTGCCCACCTCGAAGCTGACCCGGGTGCGGGTGCTGGCCTTGGTGAAGAGCATCGCCAGCGTCTGCCCGGCCAGCGGCTTGTCGGGGCCGCGGCCGTCGGCCAGATCTTGGGCGAGGGCCAGCAGCCCGCGGATCTCCTCGGCGTCGAGGTCGAGCAGCGAGCACAGGCTGCGGGCGTCGTCGAACGGACGGTGGCCCCTCACTTGCCCGCCTCCGCCGCGCCGGCCACGTCGGTCAGGGCCGCGCGCAGAATATCCAGGGCCTGCTCGACATGGGCCGGGCCGGCGATGAGCGGCGGGGTCAGCCGCAAGGCGTCGGGCCCGGCCGTGGTCAGCAGCAGCCCGCGCGCCTCGCAGGCCGCCTTGACCGCCCCGCGATCGATCACGTCGGGGTCGACCGCCAGCGCGCGCATCAGCCCCATGCCGCGCCCCGCGACGCAGCCCTCGATGGTGCTCGCCAGCTCGTCGAGGCCGGCCCCGAGCAGCTCACCGGTGGACTCGGCGTTGGCCAAAAGCCCGTCGGCCTCGATGGTCGTCAGCACCGCCAGCGACGCCGCGCAGACCAGCGGGTTGCCGCCGTAGGTGCTCGCGTGCACCCCGGGCACGAAGCCCTGCCCCACCTCTTCGGTGCACAGCATCGCGCCGATGGGCACCCCGCCGCCGAGGCCCTTGGCCGATGAGAGGATGTCGGGGGTGATCTTCGAATGCTGATGGCCGAACCAGCGGCCGGTGCGGCCGACGCCGGTCTGCACCTCGTCGAAGATCAAGAGCACCCCGTGGCGATCGCAGATGTCGCGCAGCGCTTCGAGGTAGCCGTCTTCGGGCACCAGGATACCGCCCTCGCCCTGGATCGGCTCGACGAAGACCGCCGCCGTCTCGTCGGTGATCGCCGCCTCGATGGCCGCCGCGTCGCCGTAGGGCACGTGATCGAACCCGGGCACCAGCGGCCCGAAGCCCTTGTGGTACTTGGGCTGGCCGGTGGCGCTGATCGCCGCCCAGGTGCGCCCGTGGAAGCTGCCGGTGGTGCAGACGAAGCGATGCCGCTTCTGATCGCCGCGCACCGCCTGATGATAGCGCCGGGCCAGCTTGAGCGCCGCCTCGTTGGCCTCGGCGCCGCTGTTGGCGAAGTAGACCCGATCGGCGAAAGAGATCGCCGTCAGCCGCTCCATCAGCTCGACCGCCGGGCGGTTGATCCACAGGTTGCTGACGTGCAGCAGCTTGCGGGCCTGCTCGGCGATGGCGGTGGTCAGCGCCGGGTGGTTGTGGCCCAGCGCGCTGACGGCGATGCCGGCGGCGAAGTCGAGGTAGCGCTTGCCCGCGGCGTCGTAGAGCCACATGCCTTCGCCCCGCTCGAAGACGATCGGCGCCGGGCGGTAGTTGGTGGTCGTGACCGCGTACGCGCGCTGGGCGATCTCGGCCTGGCTGCTCATCTCGCGCCTCCCTGGTGGCGACGTGCAAAGCCGGCATTGAAGCACATCGCGGGGGGCAGGCGACACCGCGGCCGCGTGATATTCTCTGCGCGCCGCGACGAGCAGGAGCGCCATGGACCCGCGACCCGCCGAGGCCGTCGACCGCGAGGCCGACCCGACACCGCCCGCGCGCCAGCGCGTCAGCCCGTTCGAGCAGGCGCTCGCGACAGTCTGCGGGGGCGCGCTGGCCGCCGGGTTGGGCTATGCGATCGCCATGTCAGCGACCAAGAGCGGGGGCCTGGCGGCGGTCGCCGGCGTCCTGTGCGCCGTACCGGGCGCCTGGCTGGCCTCGGCCCGGCGGGCGCGGTGGCGTCGCCGGCGATACCTGCGCGAGGCCGTCTTCGATCGCGGCGGGCGGGTGTCCATCGAGGACGACTGCATGCGGCTGCGCATCCCCACCCGGGCCGAGGTCGCCGCCCCCGACGCCATGGACGACCGCCTGATCCAGCGGATCGCCGCCGCCCGAGACGCGGGGCTGGACGTCGAAGGTCCGCGGCTGCGCATCCCGCTGGCCGACGAAGCCTTCAATCGACAGCGCATCGACCGGGCGGTGGAGCGCTGGCTCGACCTCGCCGAGGCGCTGGCGCCCTATGAGCACCCCGAACAGGCGTGGCTCGCGGCGCGGCTGCTCGACCCCACCTGCCCGACCTATTGGCTGTTCGAGTCCGTCGCCCGCCTGAAGGCGCTGGGCGCCGACGCGTTGATCGACCGGGTGCGCCTGCGCCTGCGGGCGACGACGGGCGCCGATCGACCGCTGACCATGGCCCGGGTCTTCGGCGATACGCAGATCGGGCACGCGCTGCTCGACGACGCCGGCGCGGCCAACGCCGCGCCCGATACGACCGATGTCGAGCTGTTCGAACTGGTCGAGATGCTGTGGGCCGCCGATCACGATCCGGCACACCTCGAACACTGGAGCCACCACCCGTGGGCCGGCGTCCGGCTGGCGGCGCTGCGCATCGAGCCCGACGCGCTCGCCGACGGGCGACGGCGGGCGCTGATGGGCGACCCCGATCCGCGGGTGGCGGCCTTCGCCCGCGATCAGATCCTCGATCGCGTATCGCCGGCCGAGGCGCTGGCCATCGCCCGCAGTGCCGCCGACGCGGGCCTGCCCCTGCCCGAAGACGCCGGCTGGCAGCTCGTCGACGCGGCGACGCGCGTGATCGATCTGCTCGGGCGCGAGGGGCAACTGGAAGACGCCGAGCGGCTGAAGCCGCTGCTCGCCCGCCCGCAGCTCGCCCCCGCCGCCCGCCGGGCCCACGGGCAGCTGGCCGAGCGGTTCGGGTTGCCCGGCGGCGTGCTCTCGCTGGTCGAGGCCGACGGGCGCCAGGGCGGGCTGAGCGCGATCGACGCCGGCGCAGCGCCCGGCCGATCGACCCCGACGCCCGAGCCACCCGCACGGGGCTGAGCGGGCGCTGCCCGACGGGCCGACGGCGTTTAGAACTTTTTCGCGGCTCGGCCGTCGTGCCCCGCGTCACCCCAGCATCATCCGCACCGGAGACCCCCGATGAACGCCCACCGCCCGCTCGTCCCCACCCTGCTCGCCCTCGCCCTCGCGGCGGTCTTCATCGCCCCGTCCATCGCCGAGGCCAAGTGCATGGCCGGCAACTTCACCGCCTGGCCGCCGCCCGATACCCACCTCACATCCCGCCCGATGCTGCTGCTCGAAGGCTTCGGCAACGAGCAGGCGCCCATCGCCGGCCTCGCCGAAGGCGGCGCCGCGCGGCTCGTCGCCAAGGGCCACCGGGTCGACCTCGTCGTCGACGCCATCCACCAGGGCGACTTCGGGCTGACCCAGGCCGTCGTGCGCCCCGCCGAGCCGCTGAAGCCCGGCACCCGCTACACCCTCGACCTGCGCGGCGCCGACGGCCAGCCGGCCCGCACCACCATGTGGCACCAGGGCGAGCCGACCCCCGTCCGCTGGACCACCGCCGCCGCCGACCACAAGCCCGCCGCGCCCGCCTGGAGCGGTACGCCCGTCGTCACCGGCCAGTCGTACCGCCGCCTGGGCTGCGGCCCGTCGTCGCACATCGCGGTGAAGCTGCCCGCCGCCGGCGACGCGCCGCTCGCGGTGCAGGTCGACTTGAAGCCGCTCGACGACGACGAACAGGCGCGGACCTACGTGCTGCCCCTCGACGGCGAGACCCTGCGCATAGGCCACGGCATGTGCAGCGGCGCCTTCCGGCTGACCGGCGCCGACGCGCGCTATCGGGCCGAGCTGACCCTGCGCGACGCGGCGGGCAACGTGGTCGGCGAGACGCAGACCCTCGAGTTCGACGGCGTCGATCCCAACCGCATGCTGCGCACGCTGCCGCTCGGCAAGGGCCAGCTCCGCTGAGCGCCCGCCAGGGTCATCCCGGCGGCGTCACGTCGGCGGCGTCACCGAGCGGCGTCAGCCGCGCCCGCGCGCAGTAGCGCCCCGCCAGCCAGCCGTCGATGCCGCTGGCGTACCACTTCGAGAAGCGCCGATCCGACGGCCCGCCGGCCAGCGCGCTCTGCACCCCCGCCTGACCCATATCGGCCATGAAGCGCATCGACGGCGCGAAGCTCGTCAGCCGATCGCCCGCGCGATAGATCTGTCCCTGATGCGGCGTCGCCCGCCCGCCGCGCAGGCTGTACGGCCCGCGATCGAAGCCCAGGAAGCGCGGCAGCTTGCCGCCGAAGAAGATCTGGGTGAAGTCGAAGCGGTTGGCCTCACCCCACGTGCCCGACACCTGCTCGGGGCAGCGCGCGAGCGCCGCGCGCCACACCGCCGACCGATCGCGATCGCCGAACCAGGGCGAGGTCTCGGCGAGCAGCACCCGGTCGAAGTTCTGGTAGAAGTCGATGAAGACGCCGGTCGTATCGAGCAGGTGCTGCACCACCGGCCGGCCCACCGCCCCGCCGAAGACCTCCTCGATCAGCGCCCGGTAGAAGGCCTCGAAGGCCACCGCGCCCGCCGACGCCGGGTCGTAGCACAGGTCCCACTCGGCCAGCGCGCGCCCGAAGGCGGTCTCGGGCAAGAGCGGGCGCAAGATCGCCATGAACTCATCGGCCTGCAGCGACCAGACGTCCATGTGCAGCGCGGCGAAGTCGTCGAAGCTCGCCTTGCCGGCGGCGGCCAGCTGCGCCGCGATGCGCCGGGCGCGGTAGTCGCCCATCGGCAGGTTGATCGGATCGAGCTCGCCCAGCGGGTTGAGGTCCTGATTGGCGGTGACGATGAAGCCCTCCGGCGGATCGACCACCCGCGGCAGCGCCTCGCGGGGCGCCGTGCCGCGCCAGTCGAACGCCGGATCCCAGCCCGGCATGGGCCACGCCCCGTCCGCCTCGGGGTGGCGCAGCGGCATCAGCCCGCTCATCTGGTAGCCGATGCGCCCGTCGGCGTCGGCGAAGACCCAGTTCCAGGCGGTCTCGATATCGCCCATCGCCGCCATGCCCTCGTCGACGGTGCGCGCGGTCCAGACCCGGGTCAGGGCCTCCAGCGAGCGCGCGCCCGAGCGGCTGGTGGTCCACGCGCTCGACAGATACATGCCCGCGACGTGCGGATCGCCGTCGAGCACCCCGTGCACGCTCTCGTAGAACTCGACGGTCACCGGCGCGCCTTTTCGCCGCTGGATGACCTCGGTGCGCGTCTCGAACGGCACCCACCCGTCGCCCCGGCGGTACTGCCCGTCGCGGCAGTCCTCGATCCAATGATCGACGGCGTCCATGAAGGTATAGGTCGCGCCCCACGAAAGCGCCCGGTTGCGCCCGACCACCGGCCCCGGCAGGCCGGCCATGTTGAAGCCGCAGATCGTATCGTCGGGCAGCTCGACGACCTGCTCGACCCAGACGTTGGGCAGCCGGTTGATCTCGAGGTGCGGATCGTTGGCCAACAGCGCGTGCCCCGTCGCCGAGCGCGCCGCCGAGACGACCCAGTTGTTCGAGGCCATCATGCGCGGGGCCGGCGAGAGCCACTTCAGCGCCTCGGGCACCACCCGCTCGGGCAGGGTCAGCGCCGCGAGCCATTCGCGGCGGCACCACGCCGGCCGATCGGGGAAGAGCGCCGCGATGCGCGCGTCGTCGATGCCCGCCTGCACCATCTCGATCAGCAGCCGCTCGAGCTCCGCCTGCGACTGCGCCAGGGTCAGGTAGCCGGTCATGCGGCTGAGCAGGATGCTGTGCTCGATCGTCCACGGCTCGGGGCGGTGGCCCACCAGCGCGTATTCGAAGGGCCGCTTGCGGGTGAGCCGGCTGTTGACGCCGGCGCAGTACGCGTCGCAGATGGCGCGGGTCTCGGGCGTCAGCGCGGCGACCTCGTCGGCCATGCCGTGCCCGCTCCAGTTCATACGCCGGAAGAAGCGGTCGACCTCGACCATCTCGTCGCTGCCGTCGAGGCACTCCGCCGCCCGCCCCTGGCCCAGCAGGCGCATGAGCACCATCTGCATCGGCCGGTCGAGCGCGTGGCAGAAGCCGATGCCCCAGGCCGCGGTGGGCACGTCGGGGGCGATGATGTGCGGCACGCCGTCGGTATCGCGCACGACGCGCAGGTCGGCGGGGGCGGACTTCGGCAGCTCGACGGGGATCATCCGGGCCTCCGGGCAGGTCGTCGCGGGCAGGTCGGGCGCTGGGGCTGCGATTCTGCGCCTTGCCGCGGGCCTTTGGGAAGGGCCGTGCCGGCGCGGGCGGTCGCGACCGCCTCGACGCGTATCCCCTGCCCGGCCGCGGCGGTCCCGACCGCGCCCACCGGCGATCCCCTGCCCGCGCGCGGTGGTCCCGACCGCCCTGGCGCCCGCGGTCTCCCGACGACGCGCGGTCGAGACCGGCCTCTCTATCGCACAAGCACATACATCGAGGCGGTTTGGAAGGGGGTCGAGTGAGGAGATCTCCTCACCTGGGGGTGGTCCGAACCGGATTCCGTGACAGCACCTGCGACAAAAAGGCGGTTCGAAAGGGGGTGGAGTGAGGACTTCTCCTCATGCGGGGGCGGTCGAGCGCCCTCTTCTGGCGTACACTCACCTACATCGAGGCGGTTCGGACCGCCCGGTCAACCGGGGGGATCGACGCCCGCCGCGGTTCGAACCGCCCGGTCGCCCGGCGTGATCGACGCCCGCCGCGGTTCGAACCACATCCCGCCGGCACTGCACGGGCAGAGCCCGGGTGCGCACCCCGATCGCAGCGGACCGCTCGGACAGCGACAGGACGGCGACAGGACAGCGAGCATGCACCGCTGCATGCAGGCGGCTCGAGCCGGCCCTTCTAGCCCCATATTGCCCCGATCCATGTCCATCCGAGACCCCCGCAGCGCCGACCTGTGCATTTCTGCACAGGCCGTGAACAGAGTTGGCGGTGTCCGGCGCGGGGGGCCCGCGGCTAGCTTGGGCTCACCCGATGGACGGGACCCGAACCGAGGAGACACGCCATGACCCCGCGCATCCAGAACCTGCACCGCACCGCCGCCCTGCCCCTGCTGCTCGCCGCCTCGAGCGCGGCCTTCACCGCCGGCTGCGGCGACGTCGACGCGCCGCTCGATCCGACACCGGCCGATCCGGCCACCGCCTATGTCGAGCGCGGCCCGCACGGCGTGGGCCACCGGGTCGTCGACGCCGACGGCCTCCTCGTCAAGGGCTGGTACCCGGCCACCGACGCCGACGCCGCCATCGAATACACCTTCGCGCTGAAGTTCCCCGGCTTCCCGGCCGATCCGGTCAGCGCCTTCGGCTCCGCGGTGGCAGACGCCGCGCCCGCCGCCGGCCGCTTCCCGCTGGTGGTCTTCTCCCACGGCTTCGGCCTCAACCCGGAGTGGTACCACGGCCTCGCCGAGCACCTGGCGTCCCACGGCGTCGTGGTCCTGGCGCCCGAGCACACCGAAGGCGACTGGTCCGCCGACGTGGTGCGGGCCTCGATCGCCCGGCCGGCGGAGGTCTCGGCGACCATCGACTTCGCGCTCGACGGCCCCTTCGCCGCCCAGATCGACGGCGCGCGCATTGCGGTGGCCGGGCACTCGTACGGCGGCTACACCGCGCTGGCGAGCGCCGGGGCCCGCTTCGACCTCGAGCGCCTCGAAGAGCGCTGCGCCGCGGCCGAGGATCCGTTCGTGCAGGGCTACTTCTGCGCGCCTTTCGTGCAGGACGGCGGCGCCGGGCTGGCCGCCGAGATGGGCCTGGACGAGGCGCCCGCGGGGTTGTGGCCGGCGCTGGGCGACGATCGGGTCGACGCCATCCTGGCCATCGCCGGCGACGCGCACCTCTTCGGCGAGCGCGGGCTGGCGCAGGTCGACGTGCCGGTGATGTTCATCGGCGGCACCGCCGATACCGGCGCGCCGTGGGATTGGGCGACGGGCCTCTCGTTCGAGCACGTCGCGAGCGCCGACCGCACCCTGGTGGCCTTCGAAGGCGCCGAGCACTTCGTCAGCGTGGCGTCGTGCGACGATCTGCCCTTCATGGGCGCCTTGCCCGACGAGATGCAGGCCTACATCTGCGATGACCCGGCGTGGGAGAAGGGCGCCGAGCTCGACCGGGTGAACCACTTCGCGGCGGCGTTCGTGAAGCACGCGCTGAACGGCAGCGCGCAGGCCGAGGCGGCGCTGGACGCGGGGCTCTACGGCGGTGTCGAGGGGCTGTCGGTGACCGTCGAGCGCCGGTGGACGGGGCCCGGCGCAGCGGACGGCGCCTATGGCCCCGTGGATGAGCCGGTCGGCCCGGTCGACCTGTGAGCCCAGTCGACCTCCGGCTCGTGCCGACATCGCGGCGTCAGCGAGTACCGGTCACACGAAGGGTTGCACTGCGCGGGAGAGCGCGCGCGGGGACTCTTGGTGAATGAGATGCCCCGCAGGGATGGTGAGCTGGGTGAACGCCTCTGAGGTGTAGCGCTGCCAGCCTGCGATCGCTGCCTTGTCGACCAGGCGGTCGTATTCCCCGATCAACGCCACGATGGGCAGCGGCAGTGGCTCCAACGGCGCCGCGGGCAGCTCCAGGAGCATGGCCAGGTCGGCACGCAGGGCCGGCAGGAGCCTCGGGAGGACGCCAGCGGTGGCGCGCGCGGGCAGGATCCCGAGTCGTTTGAGCGCGTCGAGGTCGCCGGCGCCGTCCAACGCGGCGCGCATCTCGTCGATGGCGGGCGTTGGCGGCGCGTGCGGTGGAGGTGCCGAGACGGCAATCAGGCACGTCGGTGGCCGGCCGGCTCGCACGAGCACGCGGGCGAGGGCGTGGGCAACGCGGGCGCCGAAGCTCACGCCGACCAGCGCGCAGGGCGACTCGGGTGGCGGCAGGTTCGCCGCCAGGTGTTCGACGAGCGGCGAGAGGGACGTCATCGGCGACCGCGCATCGCCATGCCCCGGCAGGCGCGCGACGCGCACGGACCATTGCCCATCGAGCGTGCGGGCCCAGCTGTCGAGAGCGCCGGGTCCGGCCCCGGCGTGCGGGACTGCGAGGACGCGACGCGGGCCGTCGGACGTGGTCGCCCGGGGCCATACGGCGTCGGCCGCCGAGGGCTGCCCGGCCACCGGGCGGTCGTCGGGCCGCGCCGGAGCGTCGCCGATGCCGGCGAGGTCCGCGGCGAGCGCCTCGAGGGTGGCGTCGCGCCAGGAGTCGGTCGGCCCCAGAACGGCAGCGCGCGCGGCGCCGATGCGCTCGGCGAGCTCGATGCCCATCAGGGAATCGAAGCCGAGATCAGCCAGCGGCACGTCCGGCGGCGGCGGCGGCTGCTCGAGCAGGCGGCCGATCGCCCGCTGGAGCCATGTCGTCCAGCCTGTCGCCGTCTCGGGCAGGTCGGCGTCGGCGGCGCCCGCGTCCATCGCCGCGCGCAGCATCGTCCGCGGCAGCCGTCGAGCGCCGAGCCCCTCGAAGACCACCTGCGCTCGCCCCCCTTCGTCCAGCAGCGTCACGTCGCCGACGAGTCGGTCCGGCTCGACGACGGTGAGCCGCGCGTACGCCCAGCGGGCAGGGCCTGGATTGCGCACCAGCTCGAGGCTGCGGCGCATACCGCTGCCGATGAACGTCGAGTCCGCGTCGGCGAAGCGCGTATCGCGGTCGGGTGCAGCCGGCTTGAGGAGCTGCCCGGCGGCCTCGGCCCAACCGATGGCCCGGTCGGCGTCGTCGGCGTCGTCGGCCGCGCCCAGGCGCGCGAGCGCCTCCCCCGGTCCGAACCAGAGGTGCTCGATGGTCCGATAGCTCGCCCCGAGGTGGTGGACGGCGGACGGCCAGAAGCGGTCGTAGAAGTCGGTGCCGGACATCTCGGCCCGGCAGCGGGCGCGCAGCTCATCGAGATCGACCGGCGGCGGGGGCGGGTGGTCTTCGCGGCGGATGAGCCCGCGCACGTGCACCCGCCGGCCAGACGCCGCGCCTCCGGCCGATGCGAGGCTGGCGATTTCGAAGCGGCGCGCGCCCGGCTCGCCCGTCAGCCGCGTCTCGATCGTGAGCCCGGCGGAGCGTTCGAGCACGACGGGCGCGGTGAACCCGATGTCTTCGATGACCCGCAGGCCGGGGCCGTCCACGCGCCGGGCGGCGTCGAGGGCGACCGCGCAGGTCACCGCGCCGGAGACGACGCAGTGACCGAAGACGCGGTGGTCGCGCAAGACGGCGGCGCGATCGGCGGACCATGTCGCGTGGAACCGGTGCTCGCCCTCGGGCGCTGGCGCAGGCCGGCCCAGCAGGCCGGGCTCGGTGGCCGCGGTCTCGGTGGCCGTGGGCTCGGTGGCCGCCGCCGCGCCGATCCAATGGCGGATCCGCTCGAATGCCATCGTTGGCATCGAGGTCGGACGGCCCGCTGTGAGCCGATCGAGGCGGACGGGGGCGCCGCTCAGATACAGCGCACCCGCGGCACGCAGCGCCGCCGCCCGGTCGGGCGCGCGGCGGCGCAGCGTGGGGATCCAGGTCCCGTCCGGGTGGACCCGGCGGGCGAGAGCGGTCAGCGTCGCCCGCGGTCCGATCTCGAGGCCGACGGCGCCCGCGTCGCGCACCGCACGGATCGCGTCGTCGAAGCGCACGGTGTGGCGCAGGTGGGCCCGCCAACAGGCCGGCGAGGCCAGCTCCGCGCCCGCTGGGCGGCCCGTGGTGTCGCTGATGATGTGGATCCGCGGCGCGCGGGGCGAGGCGGCGGCGACGGCGGCCTCGAAGGCGTCGAGGGCCCCGTCCATCGTCGCCGAGTGGAAGCCGCGCGTGACCCGCAGGCGGCGGTGTTCGATCCCGGCGGCCGCGAAGTGCTCGGCAGCGGTGGAGATCGCGTCGGGTGTGCCGGAGATCACGCAGGCGCCCGGCGCGTTGACGGCGGCGAGGTCGAGGTCGGCCCGATCGAGGCGAGCGAGGGCGTCGACGACGTGCAGCTCCGATGCGGACACGGCCAGCATCGCGCCCGGCGGGGCCGCATGCATCAGCTCGGCCCGCCGGGCCACGAGGCCCACGGCCGCGTCGAGTTCGAATACCCCCGCGACGGTCGCGGCGACGAAGGCACCCAGGCTGTGACCGACGACGAGGTCGGGCTCGACCCCCCAATGGCGCCAGAGGGCGGCGAGCGCCCACTCGACGGCGAAGAGGGCGGGCTGGGTCCACAGGGTCTGGTCGAGCCGCCCGTCGTCGGCGCCGTACACCACGTCGACGAGGCGGCCGGCGCGCCGGGTGCCCAGCGCCGCGTCGCAGGCGTCGAACGCCGCGCGGAAGACCGGCTCGGCGTCGTAGAGCGCCCGGCCCATGCCGAAGCGCTGCGCCCCCTGCCCGGCGAAGAGGAACGCCAGCTTCGGGGCTCGCCGCGGGCGCTGGCCCACCCTCACCGCCGTATCGTCGTCGTCGCCGTCGCTGAATCGCTGGAGCGCGGCGGCCATGTGCGCGCGGTCGTCGCCGACGAGGGCGAGGCCGCAGGGCAGCGCGGCCCGGCCGATGGCGGCCGTCCGGCAGGCGTCCGCCAGCGGCGGGGCGTCCGACCGCGCCAGATGGCGGGCCCAGCGGCCAGCGAGCGCGCGGCGCGCCGTGGGGGTCCGCGCCGAGAGCACGAGGAGCTGCTCGTCGGGGGCCGGTGCGGGCTCGGCGATCGGCGGCGGGCCCTCGATGACGACATGCGCGTTGGTGCCGCTCGCGCCGAAAGCGCTGACGCCGCCCAGCCGCGGGGCGGGCCAGGGCCGCGCCGCGCGCACGACCTCGACCGGCAGGCTGTCCCACTCGATGGCCGGGTTGGGTGTCGTCATGCCGATATGCGGCGGGATGCGTCCGCGGGCCAGGGAGAGGACCAGCTTGATCAGGCCGGCGACGCCTGCCGCGGACTCCAGGTGGCCGATGTTGGCCTTCAGCGCGCCGAGCAGCAGCGGGCGCGTCCGCCGGGCGCCGAGGGCCCGCGCGAGCGCGCGCACCTCGATCGGGTCGCCGAGCGCGGTGCCCGTGCCGTGGGTCTCGACGTAGTCCACCTCGCCCGGGGTCACGGCGCCGTCGGCGCAGGCGGCGGCGACGACGCGGGCCTGAGCCTCGCCATTGGGCACCGTCAGGCCGGCGGAGGCGCCGTCGTGGTTGACCGCCGCGCCGCGGATCACCGCCAGAATCCGGCGTCCGGCGGCGAGGGCGTCGTCGAGCCGCTCGAGGACCACGACGCCGCAGCCCTCTCCGCGCGCGTAGCCGTCGGCGGCGGCGTCGAAGGTCTGGCAGCGCCCGGCGCGGCTGAGGGCCTGGGCCCGGCACAGCACGCGGTGCCCGGCCGGATGCAGGATCAGGTTGACGCCGCCGGCCAGCGCGAGGTCGACGGCGCCCCGCCGCAGCGCCTCCACGGCGTCGCAGACGGCGACCAGGGAGGACGAGCAGGCGGTGTCGACAGCCAAGGCCGGCCCGCGCAGATCGAGGGTGCGCGCGACCCGACCCGCGGCGAAGCTGAGCGCGGTGCCGGTGCCGGCGAAGCGCGACGGCGGGTCGCCGTGCTCGGCGAGGACCTGGGTGTAGTCGACCTGGGTGATGCCGCAGTAGACCCCCGTCGAGCTGCCCCTGAGCGCGAAGGGGTCGATGGCGGCGTGCTCCAGCGCCTGCCAGCAGACCTCGAGGAAGAGGCGCTGCTGGGGGTCAAGGCTGCGGGCCTCGCGGGCGCTGATCCCGAAGAACGCGGCGTCGAAGCGGTCGACCGCGTCGAGCCAGCCACCGTGGGTCGAGTAGATGTCGCCGGGCTCATGGGCGAAGCGACCCGGAGGGATCGGCCCCGTGGCATCACGGCCCTCTTCGAGCAGGGCCCACAGGGCCTCGGGATCCGCCGCGCCGGGCAGTCGGCAGCCGAGCCCGACGACCGCGATCGGCGACCTTCGGGCGGCCTGGTCCGCCTTGAGCCGGCGGATCTCGAGCAGCGCCCGCCGCAGCGCGTCCTTGCGCTCAGCCATCATCATCTCCCAACTCGGCGAGCAGCAGCGCCTCGAGGTCGCTCTCGGACAGGTCATCGAGGTCGCTCGCGGACAGATCCTCGACGTCGGCGTCGTCGGGCGCTGCGGTGGCCGTCGGCGGGGCCGGCGCCGCCCCATCGAGCGCGATACCGAGCCGCTCGCGCCCCAGCCAGCCCGCGAGCTCGCGTACATTGGGGTGATCGAGCACCACCGTGGCCGGCAGGCTGTCGCCGAGGTCGACCTCGAGCGCCTGGCGCAGGTTGACGGTCATCACCGAGTCCATGCCGAGGCGGAAGAAGCCGGCGGTGGGATCGAGCGCGCCGCCGGCTTCGACGCCGAGGGCCCGCGCCGCGTGGGCGGCCACCGCGGCGAGCAGCGCCGGCCAGCGGTCGCCTTCGGCCAACGCGTCCAGGCGCCGGGCGAGCGGCCCTTGACCGGCGATGGCCTCGGCCACCTCGATCCGGTCGAGCAACGGCCGCGGGCCGCGGGCTTCGAGCAGCGGCTTGAAGCGTCGCCAATCCACGTCGGCCACGGTCCGCTGGGCAGCTTCGCTGGCCAGCACCGCGTCGAGCGCCTCGAGCAGGTGCCGGGCGGGCGACGAGCGCAGGCCGACCTCGGCGGCGCCCGCCCGGGTCGCCGCGTCGGTCATCCCCCCGCCCGACCAGCCACCCCACGCGACGCTGGTGCCGGGCAGCCCCGCGGCGCGGCGGCGGTGCGCGAGCAGGTCGAGCGCGTGGTTGGCGGCGGCGTACAGCGCGAGGCCCGCCGCGCCCCACGTGGCCGCCGCCGAGGAGAAGCAGACGAAGCAGTCGAGTGGGCGCCCCGCGGTCAGGCGGTCGAGGATCAAGGCGCCGGCGACCTTGGCCCCGAGGACCCGCTCCGCCGCTGCTCGATCACCTTCGACCAGCGGGCCGAAATGAGTCGCCCCGGCGGCGTGGAAAACGCCGCGCAGGGGCCGAGTGGCGGGGATCGCGTCGAGCAGCGCGGCCATCGCCGGCTCGTCGGTGACGTCGACCGCGGGCGCATGCACCGTGGCGCCGCGCCGCCGGAGCGCGGTCAGGAACTCGCGGGCGTCCGCGTCGACGCCGTCCTCGCCGCGGCGGCTGGTCAGGACGAGGTGCCGCGCGCCGCGGTCGACGAGCCAGTCGGCGAGGTGCAGCCCGATCCCGCCGAGGCCGCCGGTGACCAGGTAGGTGCCGTCGGGGTCGAAGCTGCGCGGTCGAGCGGGCAGGTCCAGCGGGTCGGCTACCAAGCGCATTCCGAAGCGGTCGCCGCCGCGATGGGCGACGAGATCCTCACGATCCGGCCCGGTGATCTCCGCGGCGATGATCTCGGCCGGGTCGTCGGCGTCGACGTCGACATCGAGCAAGCCGACGCGGACGGTGGGGTGTTCGAGGGCCAGCGCGCGCAGGACGCCCCACCAGACGCCGCCGACCGGGTCGCCGCCGCCGTGGATCGGCTGGGCCCGCCGGGTCACCAGCCAGACGCGCTCGACGCCGGCCTCCACGAACCGCCGGCAACCGTCCTGAGCGTCGGTGGCGGCGGCGATCGGGTCGCGGCCGGCGAGCGGGCGCAGGTCGACCACGCCGTGTAGTTCATCGCCGGCCCGCGCCGCGTCGTCTCGCAGGCGCTCGAGCCGGCTCTCGACCGGGCGGTGTCCGGCGGCGCGAAGGCGGTCGGCGAGCGCCGCGGCGGGCTCGGTCGGGCCGAGGATCAGCCATACCCCGGGCGCGAGCGTCGGTTCGGGAGCGGGCACCTCGATCCAGCGGCTGGCGTAGGTCCAGCGGGGCAGCGCTTCGGCGGCAGCGACGCGGCTCAGCGCGCGGTCCGGCGGACGCAGGCGCACGCCCTGCAACCCTCCGCGGGGCCGACCGGCGGCGTCGTAGAACCAGACGTCGCCTGCTCCGCCCAGGACCGGATGCACCGGCGCTCGCAGCGCCGCGTGGATCCAGGTGATGGGCCCCTCGGCCCACCGCGCCTGCTCGACGGCCGTCGGCCAGAAGATCTCTCCGGGCACCGGGCTCGGGTCGGCGCCGAACGCGGCCGTGACGAGCAGCCAGAGACCGCTCGACGTCGCTGCGGCCCTCGTCCACGCCGCGCGCGCTCGACCCAGGCGAGCCAGCACGGCATCGGGGCCGCGCCAGATCTGCTCGACCACGTCCATCGCCGTGGACGGCGTGAGCCCCCGCTGGGCGCGGCGCTCGACGAAGTCGGGGTCCGCCGCGTCGCACGACGCGCGCGCTGCGTCCAGCGAAGGTCCCTCGGGTGCGCCCGGATCCACGGGGCGAGCGGAGCCCCACGCTGACCACGGGCCGCCGTCGCCGCGGGCGTGCACCGTCGCCGCCCCGTCGACGGTCGTCGCGACTTGGATCTCGACCCGCCCGTCCAGCGCACAGCTGGCGTCGAGAGTCACGGCGGCCGGCGCGCCGGCCCACGCCAGGGCGACGCACTCGAGGAGCAGCCCCGGGTCGAGCACCGCGGATCCCTGCATCTGCGTATGCGGCGGGGCGTCGCGTCGGGCAGGGTCCAGTTCGAACTCGACGATCCGCTCGCCGGTGCGCGCGATCTCGACCGCTCGGCGCATGACCGGGTGGCCATCGTCCGCGGCGCGGCCAGCGGGTATCCAGAAGGTCTCGCGCCGCCACGGCTGCCGGGGCAGGTCGACGGCCGGGCTGCCCGCCGGGTGCAGCGCCGCCCAGTCGGGATCGGCGCCGCGCACGTAGAGCGTCGCGATGGTCCGCGTCAACGCCCGCCGGTCGTCGCCGTCGCGCCGGAGGGTGCCGACGCGCAGCGCGTCGGGCGCGATCCGGGCCAGGGCGCGCAGCAAGACCGGGTGCGGTCCGACCTCGACGAAGCCGTCGATCCCGGCCTCGAGCAGGGCGCTCACCGTCTCGGCGAAGCGCACCGGCCGCCTCAGGTTCGCGGCCCAGTAGTCGGCGTCCAGCCGGGCCCCTTCGAGCCGCTCGGCGTACACCGTCGAGAAGAAGGGCAGGCGCGCCGGGCGCGGGACGACGTCGGCGACGGCTGCGCGCAACCCGCCGAGCAGCGGGTCGAGGTGTCGGCTGTGCCCCGCGCCGTCGGCGCCCTTGACCCGGCGGAAGAAGACGTTCTCGGCGTCGCACCGTTCGGCGAGGGCGTCGATCGCGGCCGCATCGCCGCTCAGGATGACCTCCCCGGGCGCGTTGTGCACCGCGACGTCGAGCGCAGCGCCGACGCGGACGATCAGCCGCTCGGCAGCGGACGGGTCGAGCCCGATGACGGCCATCGCGCCGCGCCCCTGGATCTGTCCGATCGCCGAGCTGCGGGCCAGGCAGATTCGAAAGGCGTCATCGAGGCCCAGCGCCCCAGCGACCACCGCCGCCGCCAGCTCACCGGAGGAGTGACCGACCACAGCGGCGGGCACGACGCCGCGATGACGCAACGCTGCGGCGAGGCCGACCTGCAAGCCGAGCATCAGCGGGTGCAGGATCCGCTTGTCGGCGTACCGCTCCGTGGCGTCGGCCGCCATGAGCGCCGCTTCGAGCGACGGGCCGCCCTGGCGCGCGCACGCGGCGTCGGCGGCGGCGAACGCGCGGGTGAACGTGGCGTCGTGGCGGTAGAGCCCGCGTCCCATGCCGACCCAGAAGCCGCCCTGCCCGGAGAAGACCCAGGCCAGCCGCGGCGCCGCGCCGCCGGTCTCGCCGACTGCGACCCCGGCGGCGTCGTCGGCCTCACCGGCGATGAAGCGGTCGAGCGCGTCGAGCAGACCGTCGCGCTCGTCGGCGAAGACCGCGAGGCGATGGTCGAGATGCGCCCGGCGCAGCGCCGCGCCCGCGCACAGGATCGCAAGCGGCGTCCCAACGTCGGTCAATCGGGCACGCCACGCCTGCGCGAGCGCCCGCCGCCGCTCGGCGTCACGGGCCGAGATCGGCAACAGGAAGACACGCTCGGCGGGTGGACTCGATGGCTCCGCCGCAGCGTTCGGCCCGGTCGCTCCTTCGGGCGCGGCATTCGACTCCTCCCCGGCCGCGCTCGGGCCGTCGGCCGCTGCGATGATCACATGAGCGTTGGTGCCGCTGACCCCGAAGCTGCTCAGGCCGGCCACCTTGCCGGTGATGGGCCGCGGCGCGGTCGGTACGACCAGCTCGACGTCGCCCGGCTCGATCGCGGGGTTGAGCCGCCGGAAGGTCGGCTGCGGCGGCACCGAGCGGCGCTGGAGCGCGCCGATGACCTTGAGCAGCCCCGCCATGCCGGCGGCCGCCTCCAGATGGCCCAGGTTGGCCTTCACCGAGCCGAGCACGAGCGGCTGCTCTGCCGTGCGCCCGGGGCCGAGCGCGGCGACGAGCGCGTTGGCTTCGATGGGGTCGCCCAGCGACGTGCCCGTGCCGTGCGCTTCGACATACTCGACGTCGGCCGGCGCGACGTGGGCGTCGCGCAGCGCAGCCCGTACGACTGCTGCCTGCGCGGCGCCGTTGGGCACCGTCAGCCCGCTCGACCGCCCGTCGTGATTGATCGCCGAGCCCAGCAGCAGCGCCTCGACCCGGTCGCCCGCGCGCCGGGCGTCCTCCAGGCGGGTGAGCACGACCAGCGCGACGCCTTCGCCGCGCACCAGCCCGTCGGCGGCGGCGTCGAACGCCTTGCAGGCGCTGTCGGGGGCCAGGGCCGACATCCGGCTGTAGAGCACACCGATCGTCGGATCGAGGATCAAGTTCGTGCCGGCCACGATCGCCCGGTCGATCTCGCCGCGGCGCAGGGCCTCGATCGCCAGGTGCAGCCCCACCAGCGACGACGAGCACGCGGTGTCGATCGCCAGCGCCGGCCCGCGGGTACCGAAGGTGTACGCGATGCGCCCGGCCGCCGTATTGGCGGCGCAGCCGGTGGCGAAGGCCGGCTCGTATTCGGCGAGCGGTCGGCGGGCGACGTGCTGGCCGTAGTCGCTGGTCGCGATGCCGACGTAGACCCCCGTGCGCGTGCCCTCCAGACGGTCGGGCGGGTGGCCGGCGCGCTCCAGGGCTTCCCAGGCCAGTTCGAGCAGCAGACGCTGCTGCGGATCGAGCGCGCGGGCCTCGCCGGGCGCGATGCCGAAGGCCGCCGCGTCGAAGGCCTTGATGTCCACCCCCGCCATGAACCCGCTGTGGGTCGCGTACATCGTGCCGACCGCCGTCGGGTCGGGGTCGTGATACGCGGCGGCGTCCCAGCGATCCGGGGGCACCGGACCGATGGCGACGCGGCCGGCCTCGAGCTGGGCCCAGAGCGTCTCCGGGTCGTTCGCGCCGCCGGGCAGCCGGCAGGCCATGCCCACCACCGCGATGGGTCCGCCTGACGCGCGCGCGGTGGTCGGGCCCGTATCTTCCGTCGCGGCTCGCGAGAAGTGCGCCACCAGCGCGGCGACGGTCGGGTGCTCGAAGATCGTCGTCGGGCCCACCGGGCGGCCCATGGTCCGACTCAGCCGGCGAGCCAGCTCGACGGCCATGATCGAGTCGAGGCCCAGTTCGAAGAGGCCGCGCCGCTCGGGCAGGGAGGCGTCTGCGGCGAGGCCGAGCACCGCGCCGACCGCCGCCCGGACCCGCTGGCGCGCGGTCGCCTCGTCGGCCGGCGGGGTCTCTGGCGGCGGCGGCGCAGATTTGGGCGCGAGCGCGGGCGCACAGGCTGCCTGGGCGTCGATCCAATGCGGTCGCCGCTGCCAGGGGTACGTCGGCGCCGGCGCGACCGGGCCCGGCTCCGGAAACAGCGCCGCCGGCTCGACCGGGATCCGCGCTGTCCACAGCGCGCCCAGCGCTCCGAGCGCGTCCAGGGGCCCCGCGTCGCGCCGCAGCGTGCCCAGTGACAGCGCCTCGGCCGACGCCGCGGCGACGAGCGACCCGAGCGCCGGATGGGGCCCCACCTCGACGAAGAGCCGATGCCCGGCGTCGAGCAACGCGGCGATGGCGTCGCCGAAGCGTACCGGGGTGCGGATGCCGGCCTGCCAGTGTGCCGAGGTCAGCGCCGCCGCCTCGACGGCCCCGCCGGTCACCGTGCTGTACAGCGGGCGCTGCAACGGCGTCGTGGGCAGCGCGCCGAGCGCCCGGGCGAAGCGGCCGATGGTCGGCTCCATATGTGCGGTGTGGAAGGCGTGGGGGACGGGCAACCGCCGACGGCGCACCCCCTCGGCGGCGAGCCTCGCAGACAGGGCGTCGAGCGCGTCCGGCGCGCCGCCGACCACCGTCGCCCGCGGCCCGTTGTACGCCGCGATCTCAAGTGACAGCCCCGCCGCGTGGATCGCCTGCCGGGTGGGCTCCGGGTCGAGCGCGACCGCCAGCAGGCCACCCGGCCGGGCCTCGGCCATGGCCCGGCCCCGAACGCACGCGAGGCGCAGCGCGTCCTCGAAGGCGAGCGCGCCGGCGATGCAGGCCGCGCTGATCTCGCCGACGCTGTGGCCGACGACCGCCGCGGGCGCGACGCCGTGGTCGGACAGCCACGCCGCGACGGCCAGGGTGACGGCGACCGTCGCGGGCTGGGCGTTGGCGGTCTCGTGCAGGGCCTGCGCATCGGACCCGCACAGGAGCCCGACGAGGTCGATCTCGGCGTGACGGGCGACGATCGGCGCGGCCCGCTCGATCACGGCCCAGGCCCGCGGCAGGCGGCGCAGGCAGCGCCCGATACCCGGCCACAGGGCGCCCTGACCGGCGCAGACGAAGACCGGCGCGCCGCGATCCACACCGTCGCCGACGAAGGCGGGAGTCTCCTCGCCGGCGGCGAACGCGCGCAGGATCGGCCGCGCGGTCGCGCCGGGCGCGACGGCGACCGCGAGGCGATGGGGGTGTGCGCTGCGCCGGCGGGCCAGCGTCCGCGCCAGATCGGGCAGCGGCGCGCCGCCGTCGAGCGCGTCGGCGGTGGCGTCCGCGAGGGCGCTCAGCGCCGCCGGGTCGCGGGCCGACAGCATCAGCAGCGTACCCTCCGACGACGGGCCAGGCGGCGCGGCCTCGGCGGGCGGCGCCTCCTCGAGCACGACGTGGGCGTTGGTGCCCGACATGCCGAACGCGCTGACCCCGGCCCGCCGCGGCCCCTCGGCCGCAGGGAACGGCAGCGGCTCGGTGGGCACGATGAAGCGGGAGCCGGCGAGGCGCACGTGCGGGTTGGGGGTCGCGAAGGTGGGGTTCGGCGGCACGACGCCCCGCCGCAGCGCGCCGATCGCTTTGATCAGCCCCACCAGCCCGGCCGCCGCCTCGAGGTGCCCGACGTTGGCCTTGACCGCGCCGAGCGCGCACGGACCGGCCCCGTCGACGCCGAGCGTGGCGGTGAGCGCGTCGAACTCGATGGGATCACCGAGCGCCGTGCCGGTGCCGTGCGCCTCGACGTAGCCGATGCTCGCCGGCGCGACCCCGGCGTCTTCGAGGGCCGCGGCCAGCATCGCGCGCTGAGCGTTCACGTTCGGCGCCGTCAGCCCGGTCGAGCGGCCGTCCTGGTTGACCGCCGAGCCGCGGATGACGGCCAGCACCGGGTCGCCGTCGGCCTGCGCGTCATCGAGTCGACGCAGCACGATCGCGACCGCGCCCTCGCCGCGGGTGAAGCCGTCGGCGCCCGCGTCGAAGGGGCGGCAGCGCCCGCTCGGCGAGAGCGCGCCGCTCTCCAGAAGCAGCCGGGTGCCCGCCGACTCGACGATCAGGTTGACCCCGCCGACCACGGCGACGTCGGTCTCGCCGCGACGCAGGCTCTGCACCGCGAGGTGCACCGCCACCAGCGACGACGAGCAGGCGGTGTCGAGGGCGACGGCCGGCCCGCGCAGGCCCAGGGTGTAGGCCAGCCGGCCCGACGCGAAGGCGCCGCCGTTGCCGGTGATGGCGTAGATGTCGGGCGCGCCGTCCAGCGCTTGCGCCAGATACCCGCTGGCGCCGATGCCGAGCCAGACCCCGACGCGCGCGCTCGGCAGAGAGGCGGGCGGCAGGCCCGCGCGCTCCAGCGCCTCCCAGGTCACCTCGAGCAGCAGGCGCTGCTGCGGATCCATCGCCGCCGCCTCGCGGGGGCTGATCCCGAAGAAGCCTGCGTCGAACCCGCGGATATCACGCAGGTAGCCGCCTTCGGGCACCGCGGCGGACGCCGGCCAGCGATCGGTGGGCGGCGGGCCGACGCCGTCGTGCCCGGCGAGCAGCGCGTCGAAGAACCGCTCGGGGTCGTCGATGTCCGGCGGCAGCCGGCAGCCGATGCCCAGCACCGCGATCGGCGCCCGATGGCGCAGGCGCTCGGCGGCCAACGCGTCGCGCAGCGCGGTCATCCGGGCCATGGCCTTGCGCAGGCGGCTCTTGTACTGCTCGATCGCGTCGCTCATCGCCGCCTTCTCACTCGGGCCGCACCGCGAAGACCGGGAAGTAGCCCGTCTCGCCGGCGCCGTAGCGCCGCGCGAGGGCGGGCACGTCTTCGAAGGGGGTGATCTCGGCCTCGACCGCGGGCATCCAGCCGTTCGCTTCGCCGTAGGCCATCGCGTCGATGCACTCGCCGTAGCGGGCGTAGTGGGTGTGGATGTGCTGCCGCCGCTGGATGCACTCCACCGCCCGCCGCAGCGGGATGCGCATGCCGTGCTTCCAACCGGCCGTGGTCACGATGCCGTTGCGTCCGAGCGCTTTCAGCGTCGCCCGCAGCATCGGCGTCCCGATGTAGTCGACGAAGATGTGCACCCCGTCGCCCGCCGTGCGTCGCCGCACCTCGTCTACGAAATGCCGCTCGGCGGCCCGCCGGGCCTCGCGGGCGCGGTCGTCGGCGTCGTCGGACTGCGCCAGTCCGGGGAAGCGTCGTCGATCGAGCGCTGCGATCCCGCTGGATTCGATGAGCTCCAGGTGACGATCGGTGCCCGAGACCATCACCGCTTCGCAGCCGTGCCGCCGGGCCAGATCCAGCTCGGCGAACGTCGTACCGCCCCCCCAGCCCCATACGTGTGGCCGGGGCAGCGCGGCGGCGTCGAGCTGCAGGCGCAGGGTGCCGTAGGCCAGCGCCCAGTTGGCCCAGGCGGTGACGTAGCGCACCGCGAACGCGGCCCACTGCGCGAGCGTGTGGCGGGTACCCGGCGGGATCGGCGCGAGGCAGCGAGCGGGGATCACGAAGCGCTCCGCCAGGGCCCCCATCGTGCCCCGCGCGTCGTAGGCCAGCGCTCGGGTCATGAAGCCGTGACGGTCGACCTCGCCCGCGCCGAAGATCATGTGTGGGTGGCCGACCTCGATCGCCTCGGCGCCGGGGCCGCAGCGCAGCGGGCGTACGACCCCCGCGTTGCCCAGGACCACCCGCGGCTCGTCACGCATCCGACAGATGTCCACCGGGTCGCGCAGCAGCGCGTGCTGGTAGTTGCCCTCCCAGCTGCCGTACAGGGTCTCGACGAGCACCTCGCCGGGGCCCGGCTCGGGCACATAGAAGGGCTCGCAGCGCAGCTCGGCGATCTGGCCTCTCTCGCTGTCGGCGCCCGTCCCCGGGTAGAGGAACCACGCGCGGCTCTCGGTGGGCATACCGTCCTCCTCGGGTCAGATCAGATCGTCGACGTCGCCCAACGCGGCGTCGAACTCGGCGAGCAGGTCGTCATCGGGCGCTTCGCGGCGCTCGGCGACCCGCCCGTCGGCGTCGGTCTGCACGCGCGCTTGCAGATGTGCCGCGAGGGCCTGCACGTCGGGGTGGGTCCAGACCAGCGAGGCCGGCAGCGACTGACCGAACGCGCCCGCGAGGCGGTTGCGCAGCTCGAGCCCCATCACCGAGTCCATACCCAGGTCTTGCAGCGGCGTCTGCGTATCGAGCGCGGCGGCGTCGAGGCGCAGGACCTGCCCCGCGATCTGCCTCACCGCGCGGACGGCGACCGCCCGCCGACCGGCCGGCGGCGCGGCGAGCACCGCCTGGCGAGCGTCCGCCTCGGGCGGCGTCGGCTCGACCCCCGCGCACAGCGCGGCGAAGCGATCGAGCCGACCCACCAGCGGGTTGGCCGCCACCCAGCGCGCCACGTCCAGCGGCACGGCGGCCAGGACCGGTTCGGCCCCCTCGGCCAGGGCGGCGGCGAACGCGCGGGCCCCCTCGGCGGGCGTGAACGGCCGCAGCCCGCGGGCCTCTGCGGCGCCGTCGGCGTCCGCGATGCGCCCCATGCCGACCCCCGAGAAGAGGCCCCAGTGCACGACCCGCCCGGCCAGCCCCGCCGCGCGCCGCGCCCGGACGATGGCCTCCAGCGCGCTGTTGGCCGCCGCGTAGCCCCCGAGCCCGGGCGCCCCCAACAGCGCCGACGCCGAGCCGTAGAGCACGAAGTGCTGCAGATCGAGGGCGCGGGTCGCCGCGTCGAGGTGGCGCGCCCCGTCGAGCTTGGGCGCGATCACCGCCTCCAGCCCCTCGGCCGTCAGGTTGCGCAGCGCCGCGTCCTCGACGACGCCGGCGAGGTGGAAGACCCCCCTCAGCGCCTCGCCGAGCCGGTCTACGAGCGCGCGCACGGCCGCGGCGTCGGTCACGTCCACGGCGACCACCTCGACCGCGGCGCCCGCCGCTTCGAGGTCCGCGATGACCCCGGCCGCCTCATCGGTCGGCGCGCCGCGGCGAGAGGCGATCACCAGGTCCCGTGCGCCGTGTTCGACCAGCCACTGCGCCGTCTTCAGGCCCAGGCCGCCCAGCCCACCGACCAGCAGCAGGCGCCCGTTCGTCGTGAGCGACGGCGCTTCGCCCGGCGCATCGCCCCGCGCGAGCTGCGGCCGGCTCCAGCCTCCGTCGCGTCGGACCAGCTCGTCGATGCGCGGCGCGCTGGCCGCGGTCCGGGCGATGGCGTCGACGATCGCCCGCGCGTCGTCGGGATCCCCGCCGCCCGGCGCGAGGTCCAGCAGCAGCGGCGCGGCCTCGGGGTGCTCCTGAGTCAGGCAGCGATGCAGGCCCACCCACAGCGCCGCATCGGACGCCGTGTCGGACGACCGGTGGGCGCCGCGGGTCAGCGTCACGACCCGCGGCGGCGCGGCGACATCCGCCACGCCCCGCGCCACCGCAGCCAGGCGCAGCAGCGCGTCGCGCGGAGCGGCCGCAGGCAGCAGGATCAGCCCGTCGGCGGCCATGGGCGGTGTCTCCCCGTCCGTCTGCGCCACGGCGGCCCCCGCGGCTTCGAGCGCGCGCGTCAAGGGGCCGGCGAGCGCGCTCTCCGGGTCACCCCACACGGCCCACGTGCCCGACAGCCCCGGCGGCGCCGCGCCGTCCGACGACTCGAACGGCAGCCACCGGGTGGTGAGCCAGGGGCCCGCCCCGACCTGATCCGGCTCGATCGCCCGCAGCTCGATGTCGTCGGCGACGAGCACGGCGCGGTCGCCATCGGCCATCGTCAGCCGCGCGCGATCACCCCGCGCGACGGCCCAGGCCGAGGCCTGCCGCGGCAGCGCGCCGTGCACCTGCAGCCGCCCGATGCCGGCGAGCACCCGCAGGCCCCCGCCGGCGTGCGCGGCGACCCCCACGAGGCCCAACGCGGCGTCCAGCAGCGACGGGTGCAGCGACCAGCGGTGCGCCGTCGGCCGCACGGGAGTGGGCGTCGCGATCCGACCCGCGGCGGCGCCGGACGCGCGGCGCAGCTCGACCAGCCCGCGGAAGGCCGGGCCGAGGTCGAGGCCCGCCGCCCGCTGGGCGTCGAGGTGACCCGCGATGGACGTTGCCTCGAGGTCGGCCGGCGGATCGAAGGCGTCGGCGGCGATCTCGTCGGCCGGGCAGGCGGTGGCGCGCACGCAGGGGGACCAACCGCGGCCGGTCTGCTGGCTGAGTCGGAGCGCGTACCCGCCTTCACCGGGCTGCGCGCTCAGCTCGCCGCGCCACGGGGCCTGCCGGCTCAGCCGGATCGGCCGCTCGAAGCGCACGTCGCTCAGGGCGCCGACGCCGGGGTAGAGCGCATCGGCGGCGCGCAGCAGCAGCGCCAGCGCGGCGGCGCCCGGCAGTACGATCGCGCCATGCATCCGGTGGTCGGCGAGCCAGGGCTCGGCGTCCAGGTCGATCTCCACCGTGAAGAGCTTCGCGCCGGGCACCAGCGCGGTCTCTCGCGGCGGCCCCATCAGCGGGTGACCCTCGGTCGCCGGCGGGCGCGGATCGAGCCAATAGCGGGTGTGTTGCCAGGGGTAGGTCGGCAGCGGCAGCGGCGCGCCCCGCCCGAGCAGCGCCGACCAGTCCACCGGCACACCGTGCGCGTGCAGCGCGCCCAGCCCCTCCAGCAGGGTGGCCGCCGCCCCTTCGTCGCGGCGCAGGCTGCCCACGACGAGCCCCTCGCCGGCCGCGCGCAGGGGCACCGCCAGCACCGGGCGGGCGCTGAGCTCGACGAAGACATCGTGCCCCTCGGCGCGCAGCGCGGTGAGCGCCCGGTCGAAGCGCACCGGCGCCCGCAGGTTGCGGCACCAGTAAGCGCCGTCGGCCTCCCCCGCCCGCAGCGCACGTCCGGTGACGGTGGACAGCATCGGCACGCGCCCTGCGCCCACGCGCAGGTCGGCGAGGGCTTCGGCGAGCGGCGGCAGCACCGGATCGACCCGGTCGCAGTGGGAGGCGTAGGCGACGTCGACGGTGCGACAGAAGGCCCCCTGGGCCTCGAGCTCGTCGGACAGCGCGGCGATGCTGCCGGCGTCGCCCGAGACGACCGCCTGATCGGGCCCGTTGACCACCGCCAGCGTCAGCCCGGGGCGCCCGGCGATCTCGGCTTCGAGCGCGTGCAACGGGTGCTCGACGCTCAACATGACGCCGCCGTCGGCGTGCTCGGCGATGAGGCGGCTGCGCACCGCCACGACCCGCGCGCCCGCCTGCAAGTCGAGCACGCCGGCCACCACAGCGGCGGCGATCTCACCCTGGCTGTGCCCCACCACCGCGGCCGGCTCGAGCCCCGCCGCGCGCCACGCCGCCGCCAGACCGACAGCCATCGCGAAGAGCGTCGGCTGAATCACCGCGTCCCGATCGAGCGCCGCAGCGCCCGGCGCGTCTTCGAGCACCGCGCGCACCGAGAAGTCGACGTGGGGCGCCAGCGCGGCCTCGCAGGCATCGACCGCCGCGGCGAACGCCCGAGAGACGGCGTCTCGCCCGGCCAGCAGCGCCCGCCCCATACCGCGCCACTGGGAGCCCTGACCGGGGAAGACGAAGACCACGCCCACCCGGGAACGCCGGCGACCGAGCGTCAGCGCGGGGTCCGGGCGCCCGTCGGCCAGCGCGCGCAGGGCCGAGCCCGCCGCCGCCGGATCGCCCACCGCGACGCTCGCTCGCAGCGCCAGGTGGGGCCGGTGCACGGCGGCGGTGCGCAAGACCTCGGGCCATCGCGCGGCGTCGAGCCCGTCGAGCGCGTCGGCCCAGCGGCGCGCCTGGGCAGCCAGCGCCGCCTCGCTGCGCGCCGACAGCAGCAGCGGGCAGGGCGCCTCGGCGGCGGGCGGCGCGGGCAGCGCGGGCGCCTCTTCGAGCACCACGTGCGCGTTGGTCCCGCTGATACCGAAGGAAGAGACCCCCGCTCGCCGCGGGCGTGCGGGGTCGGCGGGCCAGGGCACGGCCTCTCGCGTCAGGGTCACCGCCGTCGTCGACCAGTCGACGTGGGGGGTCGGCGCCGCGACGTGCAGCGTGCGCGGGATCAGGCCGTTGTGCAGCGCCAGCGCGACCTTGATGACGCCCATCGCCCCCGCGGCGCAGTAGGTGTGCCCCAGGTTCGACTTGGCGGCGCCGAGCCACAGCGGGCGGTCGCGCTCGCCGCCGAAGACCTGCGCCAGCGCGCCCGCCTCGATCGGATCGCCGAGGGTCGTGCCCGTGCCGTGCGCCTCGACGTAGTCGATGTCGTCCGGCGTCAGCCCGGCGTGGGTCAGCGCCTGGCGGATGACCTGCGCCTGCCGCGGGCCGTTGGGCGCGGTGAGGCCCTGGCTGCGGCCGTCCTGATTGAGCGCCGTGCCCCGCACCACCGCCAGCACCCGCCGCCCGGCCGCCCGCGCCGAGGAGAGCCGCTCCAGCACGAGCACGCCGCAGCCTTCGCTGTAGCTGGTGCCATCGGCATCGGCGGAGAACGCCTTGCAGCGGCCGTCGGGCGCCAGCCCCCGCAGCCGGCTGAACTCGACGAAGAGCGCCGGATCGGGCAGCGCCTGGACCCCGCCGGCGATGGCCAGATCGCACTCGCCGGCGCGGATCGCGTTGCAGGCGAGGTGCAGCGCGACCAGCGACGACGAGCAGGCGGTGTCGACCGTCACCGCCGGCCCCGCGGTGCCCAGGACGTACGCCAGCCGCCCGCTGATGACGCTCGGGATGCTGCCGGTACCGCCGTACCCGTCCAGGCTCTCCAGGCCGCCACCGTGCCCGTAGCCGGTCCGGCCGGCGCCCACGTAGACCCCCGTCGGGCTGCCGTCGAGCCCGGTCGGGGGGATGCCCGCTCGCTCCAGGGCCTCCCACGCGGTCTCGAGGAAGTGCCGCTGCTGGGGGTCCATCGCCACCGCTTCGCGGGGCGCGATGCCGAAGAACGCCGCGTCGAAGCCGGCGAGGTCGCGCAAGAAGCCGCCGTGGCGGGTATAGCTCTTGCCGAGGGCCTCCGGGTCGGGATCGTAGATCCCGTCGGGGTCGTAGCGCTCGGGGAACGGCCCGATCAGGTCGATCCCGTCTTCGAGCACCCGCCAGTACGCCTCGGGGTCTTCGACGCCGCCGGGCAGGCGCACGGCCAGCCCCACGATGGCGATGGGCTCGTCGGCGGACGCGGACGCGGGCAGCGGCGCGGCGGCCTCGTGGGCGTCACCGGCGATCAGCTCGGCGATGGCCAACGGGGTCGGGTGGTCATAGGCGAGCGTGGCCGGCAGCGGACGACCCAGCCGCTCGGCGAGGCCGTCGCGCAGGGCCACCGCCATCAGCGAGTCGAGCCCCAGATCCACAAGCGCGGCGTCGGGCTCGACCGCCCCGACATCGGCGCCCATCACCGCCGCGGCCAGGCCGCGGACCAACTTCAGGGCGGCGGCCGGGTCCAGCGCGGTGACCGGCGCGGCGCCGCGCGCTCTCGGCAGCCGCGGCGCGACCAGCCCCCGCAGCAGACCGTGAGCGTCGTCGGCGAGCGCGTCCGCGGCGCGGTCGATGCGCGCGGGCACCAGATGCGGCTCGGCCCGTCGCAGGGCAGAGACGAAGCGCGCGACGGCTTCATCCTCATCGAGCGGCGGGAAGCCGCCGCGCGCCAGCCGGCTCAGCTCGGTCGGCGTCATGTGCGCCAGCAGCCCACGCCCGCCCGCGGGGCGCCACGCGCCGAAGGCCAGCGCCGTCGCCGGCAGCCCACGGGCGCGGCGGGCGGCGACGAGCGCCTCGAGCCCGGCGTTGGCCTCGGCGTAGGCCGCCTGCCCCGCGCCGCCCAGCCAGCCCGAGATCGACGAGACGACCACGAAGGCCGCCAGCGGCGCGTCGCCGACGAGAGCATGCAGGCGCCACGCCCCGTCCAGCTTGGGGCGCAATACCGCCCCGAGGCGCCGCGGATCGAGGGCATCGAGCGCCCCGTCGTCGAGCGCGCCGGCGAGGTGGAATACGCCGGTCAGCGGCCGGCCGATCTCGCCCATCAGCGCGGCCAGCGCGTCGGGATCGGTCACGTCGCAGGTCCGGTAGCGGACCGACGACGCGCCTTCGGCCTCGAGGGCGGCGATCAGGCCGTCCCGCGGCGCCGGGCTGCGGCCGGTGAGCACCAGGTGACGCACCCCGAAGCTGCGGACGAGAGCCCGAGACACCGCGCGCCCGATCTGCCCCGCGCCGCCCGTGACGAGCACCGCGCCCTCGGGGTCGAAGTCGGGGGCGGCGGGCTCGGCGGCCGGGGTCTGCTCCAGGCGCGGCGCGAGCCACGCGTCACCCCGGCGCGCGCGGTCGGGCAGGCCGGCGGCGAGCGCGCTCAGGTCGCCGACGGGCAGGTCCGGGTCGAGGTCGATCAGCCCGACGGCCCCGCCCGGGCCGCCCCGCTCGCGGCGCGCGCTGCGCCATACGCCCCAGCCCGCCGCGCCCGCCGGGCGCCGCACGTCGGGGCCGGCGGCGCCGCGGGTCACCCAGAGCAACGCGGCGTCGCGGGGCTCGGCGAACCAGGCCTGCGCCGCGGCCAGGGCGTCGACCGCCGCGGCGTGACCGGCCTCGATGACCGCCTCGGCGGCGTCGACGGGCGCCCCGTAGTCCGTCGCGTCGACCACGATCCGCGCGGGCAGGTTCGGCTGCGCGGCGAGCCAGCCCGGCAGATCGGCCGCGGGCACGACCGCCGCCGCGCCGGACGGCGAGGGCACGTCGACCGCGCGCCACCCCACCCGATAGAGCGTGGGCCCGGCGTCGCCGAGCTGATCCGCCCGGGCCGGCGCCCCGGCCAGCTCCCCGACCCGCAGCACGGGCGCGCCCGCGCCATCCACGGCCCAGAGGCTCAGCTTCGCCCGATCGGCCGGGCCCTGGGCCTCGACCCGCACCGTCAGCTCAGCGGCGCCGGTGGCCCACAGCTCGACGTCGCGCCATACGACCGGGACCCACGCGAGGTCCGGCCCCGCGGCGTCGTCGGCGAGCAGGCCCACCGGGTGCAGCGCCGCGTCGAGCAGCGCCGGGTGCATCCGGTACCCGCCCGCCTCGACGGCGTCGCCCGCCGAAAGCCGGGCGAGCGCCGTCCCGCCGCGGCGGGTGAGCGCCGCGATGCGGCGGAAAGCGGGCCCGTAGCCGATGGGGCTGCGGTCGATCGCGGCGTAGAGCGTATCGAGGTCGACCGCCTCGGCGTCGGTCAGGGCCACCGCGGCGTCGAAACGCCCCGTGTCGAGCGCGCCCGAGCCGGTCAGCCGCCCCTCCGCGTGGCGGGTCCACGGGCTCTCGCCCGCTCGGCTGTGCAGCGCGATCTCGCGGACGCCGCCTCGCTCGGGCTCGACGATCACCTCGACGTCGACCGTCGCGGTGGGCGCCAGCGGGCGCAGCAGGTCCAGCCGCTCGACGCGCGGCGTGCCCAGCGCGATGCCCGCCGTCAGCGCCAGCTCGAGCCAGCCCGTCGCGGGGAAGACCGCCCGGTCGAAGACCCGATGCTCGGTGACCCAGGCCGGCTCGGTCGGGCCGATGCGCCCGCTGAAGATCACCCGCCCGTCGGGCAGGTCCAGACGCCGGGTCAGGATGGGGTGGGCGAAGTCGCCGGCGCCGCGCGGGCGGCTCGGCGGCAACCAATGACGCCGACGATCGAAGGCATAGGTCGGCAGCGCGGCGACCACCGGGCCCGGCGCGCCGCAGATCGCGCGCCAGTCGACAGCGAGGCCGCCCACGTGCAGCTCGGCGAGGGCCGCGGCCAGCGCGTCGAGGCCGCCCGCCTCGCGCCGCAGCGAGCGCCCCACGAGCAGATCGACCCCGGCCTCGTCGGCGATGGCCGCCAGGGGCCCGGCCAGCAGCGGGTGGGCGCCGATCTCGAGCGCGCAGCGCAGCCCGTCGGACAGGGCCGCGCGCACGCCGTCGGCGAAGCGCACCGGGCGGCGCAGGTTGGCGCACCAGTAGTCGGCGTCGAGCGCCGCGCCGTCGAGCGCCGCGCCGTGCACCGTCGAATACAGCGGGATCGCGGCCGCCCGCGGCGCGATGTCGGTCAGCGCCTCGGCCAGCGGGGCCAGCACCGGATCGACGTGGGCGCTGTGCGGCGCGTAGTCGACCGGCAGCCGCCGCGCGCGGATCCCATCGGCGGTCGCCGTGTCCACGAGCCGCTGCACCGCCTCCGCCGGCCCGGCGAGCACGACCGCGCGCGGGCCGTTGACCACCGCGATCTCCAGCGCCGGATCGATCGCCGCCGCGCGGACGCGCGCCGCGTCTTCGCCGAGTTCGAGGGCCGCGCAGGCGCCATCACACCCCTCGACGAGCCGGCTGCGCACGGCGATGACCCGCGCGCCGTCCTCCAGGCTCAAGGCGCCGGCGACGACCGCCGCGGCGACCTCGCCCTGGCTGTGGCCGACGACCGCCGCCGGCTCGACCCCCCACGCGCGCCACGCGGCCGACAGGCCGATCGCGAGCGTGAACAGGGTCGGCTGCACCACGGCCGTCCGCTGCATCACCTCGGGCGGCAGCTCGCCGCGCACGGCGGCCCCGATGTCGACGGGCGCGTGCGGCGCGAGGGCCGCGGCGCACGCGTCGACGGCCTCGGCGAAGGCGGGCGACGCGGCGTACAGCGCGCGCCCGGCGCCGGCCCACTGCCCGCCCTGACCACCGAAGACGAAGAGCGGGCGGCCGACCTCACGGGCCCTGCCGCGGGCGAGGCCCGGGTGCGCGTCGTCGGCGGCCAGCGCCCGCAGCGCCGCGACCGCCGCGGCGCGATCGTCGAGCGCGATCGCCGCCCGCCGCGGATGGTGGGTCCGTCCGGCGGCAGCGGCGGCGGCCACCTCGCCCGGCTCGACGCCCGGCTGCCCCTCGAGCCAGTCCGCCCAGCGGCCGGCGAGCCCGGCGAGGGCTTCGACCGATCGCGCCGAGATCAGGAGCGGCAGCGGCGGGCGCGCGGGCGGCGCCGAGACCGCAGGCGGCGGCTGCTCGACGATCACGTGGGCGTTGGTGCCGCTGAAGCCGAAGCTGCTCACCGCCGCCCGCCGCGGCCCGTCGCCGACGAAGGGCGCGCCCGCCGCCGGCTCGACCGCCAGATCGGCCCACGGGATGTGCGGGTTGCGCGCCTCGACGTGCAGCGTGGGCGGGATGTACCCCCGCTCGACGGCCAGCGCCGCCTTGAGCAGCCCCGCGACGCCCGCCGCCGCCTCGGCGTGGCCGATGTTGCTCTTGATCGAGCCGATGGTCAGCGGGGCTGCGCGCCCGGCGCCGTAGACCGCCGCCAGCGCCTGAACCTCGATCGGATCCCCCAGCGGGGTGCCGGTGCCGTGGCACTCGATCAGCCCGACCGACGCGGGCTCGACCCCCGCGTCGGCCAGCGCGGCGCGCATCACCGCCTGCTGCGCGGGCCCGCTCGGCGCGGTGAAGCCGTTGCTCCGGCCATCCTGGTTGATCGCGCTGCCACGCACGACCGCCCGGATGGGGTCGCCGTCGGCCAGCGCATCGGAGAGCCGGCGCAGCACGACCACCCCGCAGCCCTCGGCGCGGGCGTAGCCGTCGGCCGAGGCGTCGAAGGCCCGGCACCGGCCGCGGGGCGAGAGCGCGCGCAGCCGGCTGAAGTAGACGAAGCCCTCGGGCGAGAGCAAGAGGTTCACCCCGCCCACGACCGCCCGATCGCACTCCCCGCGCAGCAGCCCCTGCCGGGCGAGGTGCAGCGCCACCAGCGACGCCGAGCAGGCCGTGTCCACCGGCAGGTTGGGGCCTTCCAGGCCCAGCAGGTACGAGATGCGGCCGACGACCGCCGCGTGGGAGGTGCCGAGCACCGAGTAGGGGTCGATCGCCTCCGGGTCGGCGGTGGCCCGGACCTGGTAGTCGATGCCGCCGATGCCGACGTAGACCCCCGTGCGGCTGCCCTGCATGCGCTCGGGGGGCAGCCCGGCCCGCTCCAGCGCCTCGTAGGTGCACTCCAGCAGCAGCCGGCCCTGGGGATCGAAGCTGCGGGCCTCGACCGGCGGCAGGCGGAAGAGCGCCGCGTCGAAGCGCTCGACGTCGCCGACGAAGCCGCCGTGGCGGGCGTAGGTGCGGCCGCGGGCGTCGGGATCCGGGTCGTACCAGCGATCGATGTCCCAGCGGCGCGCGGGCACCTGCTCGATGGCGTCCCGGCCCTCGACGAGCAGGGTCCACAGCGCCTCGGGGGTGTCGACGCCGCCCGGCAGCCGGCAGGCCATCGAGACGATCGCCAGGGGCTCGTCGCCGGCCGGATCGAGCTGAACCGCCGGCTGCGGCGCCGCGGCGACGCGCCCGCCGAGCAGGCGCTCGATGTCGGCGGCGGTCGGGTGATCGAACACCAGGGTCGCCGGCAGCTCGACCGCGAAGCGATCGGCGAGCGCGTCGCGCAGCTCGACCGCCATGAGCGAGTCGAGGCCCTGCTCCTGAAGCGGCAGGTCGGGCGGCACCGCGTCGCCCGACGGCAACCCCAGCACCCGGGCGATCTCTGCGCGCACCCCCGGCAGCAGGCCGTCGGCCGAGGATCCGGAGGCGGCCGGCCGGGGCACGCGCCGGGCAGGCAGCAGCTCGGCCAGCACCTCGGCCCGCATGCGCGCCGCGCGGCTCTGATCGAGGTCGGCGGCCACGAGCAGAGGCTCGGGGCGGGCCAGCGCGGCGTCGAGCAGGGCCAGGGCGCTCTCCACGGGCAGGGGGCGCAGGCCGTGGCGTGCCATTCGCGCGCGATCGGGCTCGCTGAGCGCCGCGGTCATGCCGCCGACGGCGGGATCCCATGGGCCCCAGGCCACGCTCTGCGCCGGCCGGCCCTGCGCGCTCAGGGCGATCGCGGTCGCGTCGAGGAACGCGTTGGCCGCCGCGTAGGCGCTCTGAGCCGGGCTGCCGACGAGGCCGGCGATGGACGAGAAGAAGACCAGGCGGGTCTGCGGGCGCCCTTCGAGCAGGGCGACGAGCGCGCGCGCGCCGTCGACCTTCGCCGCCAGCACCTCGGCGATCGCGGCGTCGTCCAGCTCGGTGAAGAGGCCGTCGCGGGTCACGCCGGCGAGGTGGAAGACCGTCAGCCGCCCGTCACCCAGGCCGGCGATCACCTCGGCCATGGCGGCGCGGTCGGTGACGTCGGCGACCCGCGAGGTCAGCGTGACGCCGTCTTCGGCCAACGCCTGCGCGAGGGGGTCCGCCCCGGCGCGGCGCCCGATGACCGTCAGCCGCCTGACGCCCCGAGCGGCGAGGTGCCGCGCGAGCGCCGCGCTCAAGGCGCCGCGGCCCACGATCAAGGCCTCGTCCATCGGCAGGGTGTCGGCTGCGCCCGGTTCGAGTCGGCGCAGGCGTGGCGCGCGCAGGCCGTCGGCGGTGATCTCGACCTCGTCGAGGCCGGCGGCCAGCGCTCGACGCAGCGCGGCGGGGCCGGGGTCGTCGCCCACCACGGTGCGCGGCCCGTCGCCTTCGCTGCGCACGCTGCGCAGCAGGCCGCGCAGGGCCGCGCCCCGCGGGCCGGTCGGTACGACGAGGGCCGCCGGGCGCGGACGACGCCGCAAGAGCTCGACGCCGGCCCAGAGGACCGCCCGGGCGTCGTCACCGTCGACGCGGGCGACGTCCGCGGGTGCCGCGTCGCCGGGCGGGTCGTGCGCCGCCCCATCGACCACCGCGTCGACCGCCGCGTCGACCGCCGCGTCGACCACCGCGTACAGCGCGCCGGCCTGCCCGCCGAGGAAGCGGGCGCGCGGCGCCGGGGCCAGGGAAAGCCCGCGGACCGCGGCGACGAGCCCCGCGCCGCGCAGGTCGATGTCCACCGGCTCGGTGGCCCGGTCGGGGGCCCGTCGTCGACGCAGCGCGTGGGTGATGCGGGCCGGCTCGCCGCTCCACCACAGCCGGTCGACCGCGAAGGGCAGCCGCGGCACGCCGTCGCTCGCCTCGTCGACGTGCAGCACGACGCCCGCGGCCGAGGCGTTGTCCAGCAGCGCCGGCGGCACCGGCGCATGCTCGGCGTCGTGGCCGGCGTCCGGCGGCGGGTGAAGCCGGGTCGAGACGTCGTCGCCGCGGCGCTCGATGGACGCGCTCCAAGCCCAGCGCGGGCCCCAGTCGACGGCGCGGCCGGCGAGGTGCTCGACCACGTCGGCGAAGCCGATCGTGCGCTGCGCCGGCCCGGTCGGCGGGGTGAGCGCCGCCGGCGCCGCCCCGCCGGGCACGATCCGCCCCTCGACGTGGCGCAGCCAGCCCTCGGACGACGCGCTCGAGATCCGGGCCGTCCAGCCGCCGTCGGCGAGCGGGCGCAGCACGGTGACCAGCTCGACGGCGCCGTCGGCGGGCACGAAGAGCGGCCGCTCGAACACCACCCCGCGCAGCTCGACCGGCTGGTCGGGCAGGTGCTCGGCGCCGATCGCCAGCAGCAGCGCGAGGTGGAAGGTGCCCGGCGCGACCAGCCGCCCCTGCACGGCGTGATCGGCCAGATAGGGCAGCCGCTCGAGGTCGATCGCCAGCGCATGCACCGCCGCGCCGTCGGGCAGGCGTCGGACGGCGCCCGCCAGCCCGTAGCGACAGCGCTCGCCCTCGACCACGACGGGCGCCGGGGGTCGCCAGTGGCGGACCCGCTGCCAGGCATAGGTCGGCAACGCCACGAGCCGCCCGCGCTCGGGGCCGAAGGCGCCGGCGTCGATCTCGACGCCGGCGACGAAGGCCGCCGCCTTCGCCCGGCGCAGCGCGCCCCGGTCGTCGCCATCGCCCCGCAGGCTCGGCACGCGCGCCGGTCGGTCGGCGTCGGCGGCGAGGCATCCGGGCACCATGCCACACAGGACGCCCGCCGGCCCGCACTCGACGTAAGCGTCGATCCCCTGCGCGGCGGCGGCGCGCACCGCGTCGGCGAAGCGCACCGCGCCTCGCGCCTGGGCGACCCAGTACGCGGGGTCGGTCATGTCCAACGGGCCCGCCCGTTGGCCGGTGGCGGTGCTGATGATGTCCGCCGAGGCCGGCGCGAACGACACGGTCTCGAGCACGGCGCGGAAGTCGTCGAGCATCGGCGCCATGTGGTGGCTGTGGAAGGCCCGCTTGACCGCGAGGCGGCGGGTGCGCCGGCCGCGCGCGGCGAAGTGGTCCACGACCGCCCGCACCCCGTCGGCGTCACCGCCGATCACCGTCTGCCGCGCGCCGTTGAGGCCGGTGATCTCGGCCCCCACCCCGTCGAGGGTCGCCAGCGCAGCGCGCACCTCCCCCTCGTCGGCCTCGATGGCCGCCGCCGCGCCGTCGGCCCGCATGGCCTGCATCAGCCGGCCGCGGGCGCAGACCACCCGCGCGGCGTCGTCGAGCGACCAGATGCCGGCGACGCACGCGGCAACCAACTCGCCGACCGAGTGGCCGATGAGCGTCGTCGGCGTCAGGCCCCAGGCCTGCCAGCGGGCGTAGAGCGCCCACTCGATCGCGAAGAGCGCCGGCTGGGTCCAGGCGGTCTCGTGCAGCGGGCCGTCATCGGCGAAGACCACGCTCTTCAGCGGCCGCTCGAGGTGCGGGTCGAGGGCGGCGCAGGCGGCGTCGAAGGCGGCGGTGAAGGCCGGGTCGTGCCCATGGAGCGCGCGGCCCATACCGTGCCGCTGGCTGCCCTGCCCGGTGAAGAGCACGGCGACCCGCCGGCCGCGGCGGGCGACGCCATCGACCACCCGCGGGCCGGGGTCGCCCGCGGCGAGGGCGGCGAGCCCGTCGACGGCGCCGATCGGGTCTTCGGCCAGGATCACCGCGCGGTGCGGCAGGTGGCTTCGTCGGTGGGCGGCGGTGTGCAGCACGTCGGCCCACTCGACGTCGCGAGAGCTCAACCAACCGGCCCAGCGCTTCGCCTGAGCCCGCAGGGCCTCGGGCGAGCGGGCCGAGAGCAGCAGCGCGCCGTCCGGCGCCGCGTCCGCCAGCGTCGCCGGACGCTCGATCCACGCCTCGGGGCCCTCGATGACCACGTGCGCGTTGGTCCCGCTGACCCCGAACGACGAGATCCCGGCCCGCCGCGGCCGCTCGGCATCGACCGGCCATGGCAACGCCGCGTGCAGCAGCGACAGCGGCGTCGCGTCCCACGGGACCTCGCCGGTCGGGCGGGCGGCGTGCAGCGTCGGCGGCAGGGTCTCGTGCTGCAGCGCCAGCACCATCTTCATCAGCCCGGCGACGCCCGCCGCCGAGAGGGTGTGGCCCATGTTCGACTTGCTCGAGCCCAGGTGGACCGGGCGCCCGCCGATGCGATCGCCGAAGACGCTGGCCAGCGCGCCGGCCTCGATCGGGTCGCCCAGGCGGGTGCCGGTGCCGTGGGCCTCGATCGCGTCGACGTCGTCGGGGGTCAGGCCGCCGACGGCCAGCGCCCGGCGGATGACCCGCGCCTGCGCCGGGCCGTTGGGCGCGGTGAGGCCGTTGCTGCGGCCGTCCTGGTTGATCGCCGCGCCGCGGATGACCGCCAGCACCCGATCGCCGTCCCGCGTGGCGTCGTCGAGGCGCTTGAGCAGCAGCATGCCGCAGCCCTCGGCCCAGGCGACCCCGTCGGCGTCGGCGGAGAACGCCTTGCTGCGACCGTCGGGGGCCAGGCCGCGCAGCGCGCTGAACTCGACGAAGAGCACCGGGCTCTGCATCAGGCTCACCCCGCCGGCGAGCGCGGCGTCGCACTCGCCGTCGCGCAGGGCCTGCACCGCCAGATGGGTCGCCACCAGCGACGACGAGCAGGCGGTGTCGACCATCAGCGCCGGGCCTTCGAGGCCCAGGGCGTAGGCCAGCCGGCCCGCGGCGACGCTGCCGGCGCTGCCGGTGACCCCGTGGCCGTCCATGACCCGCAGCGGGTCGTGCCCCTGGCTCCAGACGTACTCGTGGGCCGACAGGCCGATGTAGACCCCCGTCGCGCTGCCCACCAGCCCGTCGGCGGGCACCCCCGCGTCCTCGATGGCCTCCCAGGCGGTCTCGAGCAGGATGCGCTGCTGCGGGTCGAGCGCCCGCGCCTCCCGCGGGGAGATGCCGAAGAACGCCGCGTCGAAGTCCTCGATCGGGCCCAGGAAGCCGCCCCGCCGGCAGTAGCTGGTGCCCGGCGTCTCGGGGTCGGGGTCGTAGATGGCGTCGGCGTCCCAGCGGCTGGCGGGCACCGGGCCGGTGGTGTCCCGGCCTTCGATGAGCACCCGCCAGTAGTCCTCGGGGGTCTCGACGCCGCCGGGGAAGCGGCAGGCCATGCCCACGATGGCGATGGGCGCGTCGGCGGCGCCGCGGGTCACCCCGGCGACGGCGGCCGCCCGCACGCCGTCGAGGAAGCGGGCGATGGCCATCACCGAGGGGTGGTCGAAGGCCAGGGTCGCCGGCAACGACCGGCCGGTCTCCTTCTCGAGGCGCGCCCTCAAGCGCAGGGCGAGCAGCGAGTCGACGCCCAGGTCGCCGAAGGCGGCCCGCGGGTCGAGCCCCGGCAGTTCGAAGACCGCCTCGGCCACCGCGCGCACCCGGGCGACGGTCTCGGACGAGGCGTCGGCCGGCGGCGCCGCTTCGGGCGTGCCCGCCGCCGCCCGACCCAGCCCGCGCTCGGCCAGCCGCTTGCGGTCGACCTTGCCGTTGGCGTTGAGCGGCAGGCTGTCGTGCAGTTCGAAGCCGGCGGGCACCATGTAGTCGGGCAGCCCCGCCGCGCACCACGCGCGCAGGGCGTCGGTGGTCGTCGGCGCCCCATCGACGAGCGCGACGTGCGCCGCGAGGCGCCGGACCCGCTCGCCGACGGCGACGACGGCGACGGCCCGCACGGCGTCGTGGGCCAGCAGGCGGGCCTCGATCTCGCCCAGCTCGACCCGGTTGCCGTTGACCTTGACCTGCGCGTCCCGCCGACCGAGGAACTCGATGGTGCCGTCGGGCCAGCGCCGGCCCCAGTCGCCGGTGCGGTAGAGCCGCTCGCCGGTCTCGGGGTGCTCGAAGAAGAGCGCGGCGGTGCGCTCGGGCTCGCCCCAGTAGCCCAGGCCCACGCCGCGCCCGCCGATGTACATCTCACCGGGCACCCAGCTCGGCGTCGGCCGCAGGTCGCGGTCGTAGAGGTGGATCGTCTGGTTGGCCAGCGGCCGGCCGTAGGGGATCGAGGTCCACCCCGGGTCGACCGCGCCGATCGGGTTGCAGACCGACCAGATCGAGGTCTCGGTGGGGCAGCCCAGGCCGATGACCGCGACCCCGGGCACCAGGCGGCGGATGGCGTCGGGCAGGCCGACGGGGATCCAGTCGCCGCTGAGCAGGACCAGCCGCAGGCTCTGCATCGCCGCGACGACGTCGGGGCGGCCGTCGGCGTGCTCGACGAGCAGCTGCATCAGCGCCGGCACCGAGTTCCAGACCGTGACGCCCGCCGCGAGGTGCGCGGGCCACGCGGCCGGGTCGCGGCGGTCGGCCTCGGGCGGCACGACGACGGTGGCGCCGGCCCCGAGGCCGCCGAAGACGTCGAAGACCGAGAGGTCGAACGCCAGCGAAGAGAGCGCGAAGAGCACGTCGTCGGGGCCGACGGCGAAGCGGCGGGCCACCTCGGCGACGGTGTTGAGCGGGCCGCGGTGAGGCAGCATCGCGCCCTTGGGCGCGCCGGTGCTGCCCGAGGTGAAGAGCACGTAGGCCAGACCCTCGGGGTCGCTCTCGGCCCGCGCGGTGGGGTCGATGCCATCGGGCAAGTCATCCGTGATGCCATCGATGAGACCCTGAATGGCATCTCGAATGGCACCCTGGATGGCATCCCCGATGGCATGGGAGTCATCGCCCCCATCACGCGGAATGCCATCCCGGGGGATGGCATCGAGCGAGACCCGCTGCATGCCGTCGGGCCAGCGGATGTCGCCGGCGAGGGCCCCGTCGACGAGCGCCACCGGCGCGCCGCTGCGGGCGATGATGCCATCCCGGCGGGCGGCGGGCTGGGTCGGGTCGACCGGCAGGTAGGCCGCGCCGGCGTAGATGACGCCTATGGCGGCGGCGATCTGGCGCCAGCCCTTTTCGAAGACCACCGGCACGGCCACGCCGGGCGCGGCGCCCGAAGCGCGCAGCCGGGCGCCGAGCGCGCGGGCCAGGCGATCGAGGTCGGCGTAGCGGAGTTCGAACGGGCCCTCGCGCAGCGCGATGCGCGCCGGATGGGCCTGCGCGGCGCGGGCGACGTGGTCGGCGAGGCTGCCGGGGTACACCTCGCCGGCGGTCTGGTTGAAGCGGGCGATGCGGGCCAGCGCGGCGGGCGGCAGCACCTCGGGTCGGGCGACGGTCCAGGCGCCCTCGTCGGCGGCGAGCGCGGCGACCCGGTGCCCGAAGGCGGCGAGCATCTCGTCCACCAGCCCGTCGGGGAAGAGCCCTTCGACCGCGTCCCAGCACCAGGTCAGCCGCCCGCGCTCGGCGAGCACGATGTTGTCGAGCCATACCCCGGGGGTCTGGCTGATCGCGAAGGCCGGCTCGCCGAGCCAGCTCTGGTCCCAGCCGTCGTCGATCGAGCCGGTGCCGAGGGTGCTCGTGAAGACCACCGGCGGGGTGTCGATGGGGCCGCTGCGGGCCCAGCCGCGCAGCACCTCGACCCCGCTGATCGACTCGTGCTCCAGGTGGGTCCGCACCTGCCGCTGCACCGCCCGCGCGCGCTCGACGAAGGCGTCGCCCTCGCCGCGGCTGCAGGTGACGAAGAGCAGGCTGGTGAAGTCGCCCACCACCTCGGACACCCGCGGGTGCACCGGCGGGCGGGTGAAGTGGGTCAGGTTGAGCACGAAGTCGTCGCTGTCGGCGAAGCGCAGCAGCACCTCGATGTAGGCGGTGCACAGCGCGACAGCGGGGGTCACGCCGTGGGCCCGGCAGCGGTCGCGCAGGGCGCTCCACGCCGCGCGGTCGAGCCCGCCCCGCCGGCGCACGTGGCGCGGCGGGCCGAGCTGCGCCGGCTCGACGGCCAGCGGCAGGGCCGGCGCGGGCGGGAAGTCCGGGCGCCGCGTCATCCAGTACTCGAGGTCGGCCGCCCGCCGCGCCGGGTCGCGGGCCTCGCGCTCGGCGAGCACCGTGCCCCGGAAGTCGATCGGCGGCAGCGGCGGCAGCGGCTCGCCCAGATAGGCCCGGCGCCAGTCCTCCATCATCAGCCGCAGCGCCTGGGAGTCGGCGATCAGCAGGTCGAAGTCGACGTGCAGCCGCATGCGCCCCGCGGGCAGGCGGGTCGCGCGTACGGTGAACAGCGGCCAGCTGTCGATCGGGTGCGCGCCGTGGGCCAGCGCGTCACGGATCGCGGCGAGGCGCGCGTCGACGGCGGCCGGCGCCTGGTCGGTGAGGTCTTCGACGGCGATGATGTAGGCCGGCACGTCGGGCAGGACGCGCTGGGTGCCGTCGGCGGTGACCACCAGCCGCAGCGCGTCCCGGCGGCGGATCACGGCGTCGAGCGCCGCGCCGAGGCGCTGCAGGTCGAGCGCCGGGCCGTCGAACTCCTGGTAGACGTGGCAGGCGATCCCGCCCAGCGCGCCGTCCTGGCGGCCGACCCAATACGCCTGCTGGATCGGGGTCAGCGGAAAGGGGCTGTCGTCCGCCGGGCGCGGCGGCTCGGGCGCGATCGGCGGGGTCGGCGCCGCTTCGCCGAGCCGCGCGGCGAGCGCCGACAGCGGCGCGGAGAACAGCTCGCCGATGGGCAGCTCGGCGCCGGTCCGGAAGCGCAGCCGGTTGCGCAGCTCGACGGCCATGAGCGAGTCGAGGCCCACCGACTCCAGCGGGGCGTCGGGGTCGAGCGCCGATGCGTCGTCCAGCCCCAGCACCAGCGCGGCTTCGGCGCGCAATACGCTCGCCGGATCGGAGCGGTCTTCGGGCGCCGCGACCGCCGCGGCGGACAGGCGCGGCGCGGGCCGTGAACGGTGGGCGAGCAGCGGCGAGAGCGGGCCCTCGACGCGGTCGAAGCGCAGGGCCGCCGGCACCAGCGCGCCGCCCGGCTGTTCGAGGGCCGCGTCGAGCAGCGCGAGGCCCTGCTCGACGCTCAGCGGGGCGATGCCCGCCCGACGGGCGCGGCGGATGTCGGCGGCGCCGAGGTTCGCGGTCATGCCCCGCCCGCCGGGGCGCCAGAGGCCCCACGCGAGGCTGTGCGCCGGCCGACCCGCCCGGCGGCGGGCCTCGGCGAAGCCGTCGAGCCACGCGTTGGCCGCGGCGTAGGCCGACTGCCCGGGGCCGCCGAGCACGCCGACCGCCGACGAGAAGAGCACGAAGTGGTCGAGGTCGTGATCGAGCGTGGCCCGGTGCAGGTGGCGGGCGCCGTCGACCTTGGGCCCGAGCACCCGGGCGAGCTGCCCGGCGTCGACCGCGCCGACGAGCCCGTCTTCGAGCACCCCGGCGAGGTGGAAGACCGCGCCCAAGGGCTCGCCGGCAGACGCGACCGCCGCTTTCACGTCGTCGAAGCGCGCCGCGTCGCCCGCCACGAGCTGCACGTCGGCGCCCTGGGCTTCGAGGTCGCCGCGCAGCGCCGCGGCCTCGGGGGCGGTCGGACCGCGCCGCGAGAACAGCACCAGCCGGCGCGCGCCGTGGACCCGCACCAGGTGACGGGCGACCGCCGCCCCCAGCTCGCCGGTGCCGCCGGTGATCAGGGCGGTCCGCGTCGGGTCGAGGCGGCGCGGCGGCAACAGCACCAGCTTGCCCAGGTGCTGCGCCCGGGCCATCAGGCGGAACGCGTCGGGCGCCTCGCGCAGGTCGAAGGCCCGCAGCGCGAGGGGGTCGAGCCGCCCTGCGTCGACCTCGGCCGCCACGCGCCGCAGGATCCGCCCGATGGCGTCGGATCCGGCCGACTTGAAGTCGATCGCCCGGTAGCGCACGCCCGGCCAGCGCTCGGCCACCGCGGCGGGGTCGCGCACGTCGGTCTTGCCCAGCTCGATGAAGCGCCCGCCGCGGGGCAGGCAGTCGAGCGAGGCGTCGACGAGCGGGCCGGCGAGGCTGTCGAAGACCACGTCGACGCCGGCGCCGTCGGTCGCGGCGAGCACGCGCGCGGCGAAGCTGGCGTCGCGGCTGTTGCCGATGTGGCTCGGCGGCACGCCGGCGCGCCGCAGCGCGGGCCACTTGGGCCGGCTGGCGGTGGCGAAGACCTCGGCCCCGAGCAGCCGGCAGACGGCCATCAGCGCGCTGCCCGTGCCGCCCGTGGCCGCGTGCACGAGGACCCGCTCGCCGGGCTGCACGTCGGCGATCTCGACGGCGGCGTACCACGCGGTGCCGTAGGCCACCGGCAGGGTGGCCCCCTCGGCGAAGCTGGACCGGCCCAGGGGCGCGAGGTGGCGCGCGTCGGCGATGGCCGCGGTGCCCCCGGCGGTCGACAGCGCCCCGATGACCCGGTCGCCGGGAGCCCACGGCGTGCCCGGGGCCGCCTCGGTGATCACGCCGGCCACCTCGGAGAGCAGCGGGCGGTCTTCGAGGCGGACCATGTCGAGGGTGCGCACGACGTCGAGGAAGTTCAGGCCGAGCGCCCGCGGCGCGAGTCGGACCTCGCCGGCGGCCAGCGGGCGCCCCTCGACGGGGCGGGCGACGAGAGCGTCCAGCTCCCCGGCGCCTTCGAGGTCGATACACCAGGGGTCGGACGGCGGCTCCAGCGCCGGTGGCTCGGCGGCGTCGAGCCGCGGCACGAAGAGGCCGTCGGGGCGCAGCGCGAGCTCGGCGTCGGGGCAGCCGAGCGCCGCGGGCAGGGCCGCCGCCAGCACCTCGGGGTCGTGCGTCAGCGCGGTATCGAGCAGGCGCAGCAGGCTGTCGCCGCGCTCGGCGCGGACCGCGCGCACGAAGCCCCAGATCGCCGTCGCGGCGGGCGCGAGGCGGTCGTTGGGGTCGACGGCGGCGGCGCCGGCCGTCAAGACGACCAGCGGCGCCGAAGCCTCGGCCAGCATCGCGGCGAGGTCGAGCAGGCGCCCGCCGAGCGCGTCGACGTCCGCCCGGCCGCGCAGGTCGAGTACGGTGGTCGGCGGCGCGTCCTCGGCATTCTCGCCGGCTTCGTTCCACCGCTGCCGCGGCCAGCCCAGCGCTCGGGCCAGCGCGTCGTCGTCGGTGATGATCCGGCCGCGCGCCTCGGCAGCGTCACCCGGCCGGGCGCGCCACGTGATGCGATAGAGGTCGCGGGGGGCGAGCGCCGCCCGCAGCCGGCGCGCGTCGACCGGCCGCCCCTCGAGCGCGTCGACCCGCAGGACCGGCGCGCCCGTGGGGTCGTCGGCGGCGATGGTGACCCCGGCGGGGTAGCGGTCGAGGCGCACCCGCAGCGCGCGCGGACCGGCGGCGTAGAGCCGCACGCCGCGCCACGCGAAAGGCAGCCACACCTCACCCGGGCTGGGCGCCACCAGCAGCAGCAGCGCGTGCAGCGCCCCGTCGAGCAGCGCCGGGTGCAGCCGGTGGCCGCCGCCCGGGGTCGCCTCGGGAAGCCGCAGCTCGGCCCAGACCGTCTCGCCGTCGCGCCAGGCGCGCTCGAGCACCCGGAAGGCGGGCCCGTAGCGCAGGTGCCGCCGGGTCAGCGTGGCGTAGTGGTCGCCCAGATCCACCGGCGCGGCCGTCGGCGGCCAACTCAGCGGCTCGGTGGCGGGCGCGGGGCTATCGCCCAATCGCGCCGAGGCGTGCAGCCGCCAGCCCGTCGGGTCGTCCGCCGGCGTCCCGTGCAGTGTCAGGCGGTCGCCCGCGGTCCGGGCCTGCACCGCGATCGATACGCCCGCCGGCACGATGAGCGGGGCGTGCAGGATCAGCTCGGCGAGGCCGGCGCCGTCGGCGGCGGTCAGCGCGAGGTCGACCCAGCCGGTGCCGGGGAAGATCGTGTGGTCGAACACCCGGTGGTCGGCGAGCCAGGGCGCGCGGGTCCGATCGACGCGGCCGGTGGCGAGCAGCCCGCCCTCGTCGGCGAGCCGGATCCCGTGGCTCAGGAGCGGGTGGTCGAGCGCCTCGGCGCCCGCCGGCGCAGCGTCGGGCGGGGCGTCGAGCCAGTAGCGTCGCCGCTGGAAGGGGTAGGTGGGCAGCGGCAGCGGCGGGCCGTCGGCCAGCAGGCCGCCCCACTCGACGTCGTGTCCGCCGACAAACAGCGCCCCCAGGTTGCGGGTCAGCGCTTCGACGCCCGCGTCGCGGCGCAGGCTGCCGACGACGAGCGCGCCGTCCCCCAGGTGCCCGGCGAGCGGCAGCGCGAGGGCCGGGTGGGCGCTCAGCTCGACGAAGACCCCGAAGCCGTCGCCGAGCAAGGCGTCGATCGCCCGGTCGAAGCGCACCGGCTCGCGCAGGTTGCGGCACCAGTAGGCGGCGTCGAGCGCCGGGCCTTCGAGCGCGGCGCCGTCGACCGTCGAGTAGATCGGCAGCGCGCCGGCGCGTGGCTCGATATCGAACAGCGCTGCGGCGAGCTCGGGCAGCAGGGGCTCGACGGCCGGGCTGTGGGAGGCGTAGTCGATGGCGATCCGGCGGCAGAAGGCGACCCCCTGCATCGACTCGACGAAGCGGTCGATCGCCGCCGAGGGGCCGGCGACGGCCGCCGAGGTCGGCGTATTGACCACCGCCAGCGTCAGCCCGGGCGCCCGGGCGAGGTGCGCCTCGACCTCGGCCAGCGGGGCCTGCACCAGCGCCATGGCGCCTTTGCCGGACAGCCGGGCGGCGAGGCGACTGCGCGCTGCCACTACCCGCGCGCCGTCTTCGAGGCTCAGGGCGCCGGCGATCACCGCCGCGGCGACCTCGCCCAGGCTGTGCCCGACCACCGCGGCGGGCTCGACGCCGCGCGCGCGCCACGCCGCGTCGAGGCCGAGGGTGAGCGCGAAGAGGGTCGGCTGCAGGACGGTCGCCCGGGCGAGGGTCTCTGCGTCGACGTCGCCGCGCAGCGCGGCGATCGGGTCGAAGTCGACGTGGGGGGTGAGGGCGCGCGCGGCGGCCTGCATCGCGGCCGCGGCCGGCGTCTCGGCGAGCAGCGCGCGGCCCATGCCGAGCCACTGGTGACCCTGGCCGGGCACGATGAAGGCGACCTGGCCCCGGTAGCCGGCGCGGCCGGTGACGGCGGCGTCGTGCGATCGGCCGGCGGCCAACGTACGCAGCCCCTCGACGGCCTCGGCCGACGTCGCCGCGGCGAGCGCCGCGCGCACCTCGAACAGCGGACGGCGGGCAGCGGTCGCGACGACGTCTTCGAGCGGTGCGTCGGGTTGGCGCTCGATCCAGTCGGCGAGGCGACCGGCGGCCGCGCGCAGCGCGTCGGCGTCGCGGGCGGAGAGCATCAGCGGTGCGAGGCCGCGCGGCGTTTGCGCGACCCGATCCGAGGAGGGCGCCTCTTCGAGTACGACGTGGGCGTTGGTGCCGCTGAGGCCAAAGGCCGATACGCCGGCCCGACGCGTGCGCTCTCCGGCGGGCCAGGGCCGCGCCTCGGTCAGCAGCCGCACGTCGGCGCAGTCCCAGGCGACGTGCGCCGATCCCGGGCCGGCGTGCAGCGTGCGCGGCAGCCGCTGGTGGCGCAGCGCGAGCACGGTCTTGATGACGCCGGCGACGCCCGCCGCCGCCTGCGTATGCCCCAGGTTGCTCTTGACGGTGCCGAGCCACAGGGGCCGCGAACGCTCGCCGAAGACCGCCTGCAGCGCGCCGACTTCGATCGGGTCGCCGAGGCGGGTGCCGGTGCCGTGGCCCTCGACCGCGTCGATGTCGTCGGGGGTCAGCCCGGCCCGGTCGAGCGCCTCGTGCACCACCCGCTGCTGCGCGGGCCCGTTGGGCGCCGTGAGGCCCTGGCTGCGGCCGTCCTGGTTGATGGCGGTGCCCCGCAGGACCGCCAGGATCGCGCGGCCGTTGCGCTGGGCGTCCGAGAGCCGCTCGAGCACGAGCATGCCCGCGCCCTCGGCCCAGCCGACACCGTCCGCGTCGGGCCCGTAGGCCTTGCAGCGGCCGTCGGGCGCCAGCCCCTGCAGCCGGCTGAACTCGATGAAGACGTCGGGGTTGGACAGCACCGTGACCCCGCCGGCCAACGCGAGCCCGCAGCGGCCCGCGCGCAGCGCCTCTGCGGCGAGGTGGATCGCCACCAGCGACGACGAGCACGCGGTGTCGACGGTGAGGGTCGGGCCCTTGAAGTCGAAGGTGTATGCGATGCGCCCCGAGGCGGTCGACGGGAAGCTGCCGATGGAGAGCTGCCCGTCGAGCAGCTCGGGCCGATGGCGCAGCCGCACGGCGTAGTCGCTGTACATGATCCCGACGAAGGCGCCGGTGTCGCTGCCGGCGAGCCCCTCGGGCGCGATGCCGCCGGATTCGAGGGCTTCCCACGAGGTCTCGAGCAGCAACCGCTGCTGGGGGTCGAGCCGGGCCGCCTCGCGGGGGCTGACGCCGAAGAAGAGCGGGTCGAACGCCGCTGCGTCGCTCAGGAAACCACCCCGGCGGGTCAGGCTGCGGCCCGGCGCGTCGGGGTCGGGGTCGTAGAGGCCGTCGACGTCCCAGCCGCGGTCGCGGGGCATCTCGCCGGTGGCGTCGCGCTCGGCGTCGAGCAGGCGCCAGAGGTCGTCGGGGCTCTCTACGGCGCCGGGGAACCGGCAGGCCATACCGACGATGGCGATCGGCTCGTCCGTCGCGATCGGCGCGGCGACCGGCGGTGCTGGTCGGGGCAGCGGGCGCCCGCCGAGGTGCTCGACCAGCGCGTCGATCGTGGGGTGATCGAAGGCGAGCGTCGCGGGCAGCGGCCGGTCGAGGCGCTGTTCGAGGCGGTTGCGCAGCCGCAGCGCGGCCATCGAGTCGAGCCCCTGCTCGCGCAGCGGTGTAGACGGATCGATCCCGTCGGCCTCGAGGACCTCGGCGGCGGTCTCGGCGATGAGCGCGCCGAGGTCGTCGGTGAGTGGCCGCGTAGCCCGCGGGGTCGGCGCCCTCGGCGGAGCGGGCGTCGGCGGCGACTCGGCCTCGGCGAGCGCGCGGCGGTCGATCTTGCCGTTCGCGTTGAGCGGCAGCGCCCCGTGGACCCGGACGGCGCCGGGCACCATGTAGGCGGGAAGCGACCCGGTCAGATGCTGCCGCAGACGCTCGGGCAGCCCGACGGCGCGCGCCCGATCGGGGCTCAGACCGCCGAAGAGCGTGTGCAGGTATCGATCGCCGGGGGCGAGCCGGAAGGTCTCTTCGAGGCCGTCGAGCTTCACCGAGCCCACGTGGCACAGCCCCAGCCCGGCGTCGGCGGCGGCGTCGTCGAGCAGCTGGCAGATCAGGCCGGCCTCGATGAGGCAGAAGCGCTCGCTCAGCTCGCCATAGAGCGGCGCGATGCCCTCGATGTGGCCCACCAGCACCACCGCGAACGCGGCGCCGGCCGCGATGGCCTCGTTCTGCGGGGCGCGCTCGGCGGTGAGCGGCATCCGATCGTCGACCCGCGCCAGGGCGTGCTCGACCGGGTGATGGTAGTAGACGCCGCCCTCGAGCCCCTCGACCCGGCCCGGGTGTACGCAGAGGTAGATCTGCACCGGATACAGACTGCCGGCCGAGCCGTAGCGCGCCTTGGGCAGCGGGCGATCGGCGACCTCTACGCGGCGCAGCGGCGCGAGCAGCGCGCCGAAGTCGGCGGCGGGGATCGGCGCGGGGGCGAAGCGGCGCACGCTGCTGCGGGCGAGCTGGCCGGCGTCGAGCGCGGGCAGCGGGGCGTCGGGGTCGAGGTCCCGGCGTACGCTCGGCTGGCGCAGCTTGAAGGCGGCCTTGGCCTCGTCCTCGCCGATCAAGGGGTGGTCGGGGTGCGCGGCGAAGCCCGGCGGACCCGACGCGGGCACCGATGCCGGGGTCTCGGCGGGCGCGGCAGACGCGGCGGCGGGCACGACGTGGGCCACCAGGCGCCGGCCATCGACGGCGACGACGGCGCAGGACTGGACGTCGGGGTGTCGTTCGAGGGCGGCCTCGATCTCGCCCAGCTCGACGCGATACCCGTTGACCTTCACCTGAGCATCGCGCCGCCCGAGGAACTCGATGGTCCCATCGGGGCGCCAACGCCCGAAGTCGCCCGAGCGATAGAGCCGCTCGCCGGTCTGGGGGTGCTCGACGAAGAGCGCCGCGGTGCGCGCCGGGTCGTTGATGTAGCCCCGGGCGAGGCCGCGCCCGCCGACGAAGATCTCGCCCGGCACCCAGATCGGGCAGGGGCGCAGGTCAGCGTCGAGGATCCGCAGGACGTGCCCCGTCAGCGGCTGACCGTAGGGGATGCTGCTCCAGGTCGGGTCGACGGCGCCGATCCGATAGGCGGCTTGCCAGATGGTGCCCTCGGTCGGCCCGCCGAGGCTGTGGATCTGTGCGTCGGGGGCCAGCGCGCGCACCGCGTCGGGCAGCGGCACGGGGATCCAGTCGCCGCTGAGCATGACCACCCGCAGCCCCTGCATGGCGGCCGCGAGCTCGGCGTCCTGCGCCGCCCGCTCGACCAGCATGCCGCCCAGGGCGGGCACGGTGTTCCAGAGGGTCACCCCCCGCCGCAACAGGCCCGCCCAGCGGGCCGGATCGTCCCGCTCGTCGGCCGCGGGCAGGACGACCGCCCCGCCGGCTGCGAGCAGGCCGAAGATGTCGTAGACCGACAGGTCGAACGAGAGCGACGAGAGGCCGATGGCCCGGTCGTCGGGGCCGACGTCGAAGCGGGCGTTGACGTCGAGCACGGTGTTGACCGCGCTGGCGTGCTCGATCATCACCCCCTTGGGGCGGCCAGTGGAGCCGGAGGTGAAGATGACGTAGGCCAGATCGGCCGGCCGGGCGATATCCGCCACCGGCGGGCCGGGACACTCGAAGCCTGCACCGACGACGACCCGGGTGAGCCCGTCGGGCCAGGGGAAGCGCCCATCGACCGCCGCGGTGGTCAGGGCGACGCGCGCTTCGCCCTGCGCGAGCATGTAGGCGCAGCGCTCCGCGGGCCATGCGGCGTCGATGGGCAGGTAGGCTGCGCCGGCCCACAGCGCGCCCAGCGCGGCGGGGATCTGCGGCCAGCTCTTGTCCATCACCACCGCCACCCGGTCGCCGCGGGCGACGCCCAGCGCGCCGAGGCGGCGGGCGATGGCGTGGCTCAGGCGCAGCAGCTCGGCGTGGTCGAGGGTCGACTCACCGGCGATCAGCGCCGGCCGATCGGGGTGACGCGCGGCGCTGGCGGCGAGCAGCGCGGTCAGGGTCTGGTGGGGCCAGCGCTTCGCCGGCGGGTGGGCCGATTCGACGAGCGCGCGCTGCTCGGGGGGGCGCAGGTCGGGCCGCGCGGCGCCCCAGGGTTCGCGCTCGGCGGCCAAGGCGGCGACGCGGCGACCGAACGCGGCGAACATGGCGTCGAGCAGCCCCGGCGGGAACAGCGCCTCGACGGCGTCCCAGCGGTAGACCAGCGCGCCGTCCACCTCGAGGATCTGGTGGTCGAGCCAGACGTGCGGCGTCTGGCTGACCCCGTAGACCTCCTCGCCCAGCCACTCGGTGTGCCACTGGCTGCCGTCGCCCCGCACCATGCTGGTGAAGACCACCGGGAATGCCACCGGGCCGCCGCGGGACCACCCGCGTACGACGTCGAGCCCGTGCACCCGCCGATGATCGAGCTGGGCGCGCAGCTGCCGCTGCAGGCCCTCGGCGAAGGCGGCGAAGCCCTGCGCGGTCGGGCGGCGACAGTCGAGGAACGCCATCGTCGTGAAGTCGCCGGCGATGTCCCAGACGCGGGGGTGGATCGGCGCCCGGCGGAAGGTGGTCAGGTTGAGCACGAAGTCCGGGTTGCCGGCCCAGGTGGCGACCACTTCGGCGAACGCGGCGCACAGCACCATCGAGGGGGTCAGCCCCCGATCGGCGGCCTCGGCGCGGATGGCACGCCACCCGGCGTCGGGTACCGTCGCCTGACGCCGGGTGAACCGCGGGCGACCGATATCCTGCGGGCGCCGGGCGAGGGGCAAGGTCGGCGTCGGGTCGAAGTCCGGCCGCCGGGCCATCCACCAGTCGTAGGACGCCTGCCAGCGCTCGCCCTCGCGCTGGCGGCGCTCGGCGAGCGCGACGTCGCGGAAACCGATGGACGGCAGCGCAGGCAGGTCGACGCCGCGGTACAGGTCGCGCCATTCGCGCATCAGCATCGCCACGCTGGCGCCGTCGACCAGGATCAGGTCGATGCTGACGGCGACTCGATAGCGCTCGGCATCATCGACCGGGTCGAGCCGCAGGGCGCGGATCTCGAACAGCGGCCAGCGGTCGGCCCGGTGGATGCGATGGGACAGCTCGTCGCGGGTGGCCGCGATGTGTGCCCGCACGTCCTCGGCGTCGAGCCCGCGCAGGTCGACCCGCTCGAAGGCGTAGGGCGGCACCTCCGGCAGCACCCGTTGGCGGCCGTCGGCGTCGAAGACCAGCCGCAGCGCGCCATGACGATCGACGAGGCGCCGCCACGCAGCCTCGAGGCGGTCGATGTCGACGCCGACGGCCTCGTGCTCGAAGTAGCTGTGGCAGGCGGTGCCGTCGCGTCCTTGACGCCCGAACCAGTAGGCCTCCTGTATGCCATGCAGCGGGAAAGGCGCGTGGGGATCGCCGCCCCCGACCGGCGCCGCGTCGAGGTCGATGGCCGCCGCGTCCGCCGCGAGGGCCGCGGCCAGGGCGTCGAGTGGCCGCGCCGTCAACAGCGCGCCCAGGGTGACGTCGGCGCCCAGCAGCCAGGTGAGCCGCTCGGCGACGTCGACGATGGCCAGCGAGTCGAGCCCGAGGTCCGCCAGCGCACGGTCCGATGGCGCCGCGTCGCCCGTCTTCTCCTCGATGAGCGCGTCGAGCGCGGCCCGCACCACCGCCGCCCGCGCTTCGGCGTCGGCAGCCAGGGCCAGCTGCGCCCGCAGGCTCGCGTCATCGGCCCGGCGGGTCGGGCCTCGGCGCCAGACATGCAATGTGGGCAGACCGTCGGCCAGCCACGCGGCGCGCGTCCGCTGGCGCATCACCTTGCCGCTCGACGTGCGGGGCACGGCCCGCGGCGGGCAGAGCGCGACGGCCGAGAGCTGCACGCCGCGGCCGGCCACCGCCTCCCGCAGCAGCGCCAGCAGCTGATCGGCGTCGTCCACCCGATCGGGGTAGACCTCGCTGACCAGCACCACGGCTTCGCCGGCGGGGCCGGGCACCGAGAACGCCACCGCAGCGTTGGGGCGCAGCGCGCGGTGCGTCCCTTGCGTCGCCCACTCGAGGTCCTGGGGGTAGTGGTTCTCGCCGCGGACGATGATGAGGTCCTTGCGCCGCCCGGTGACGTAGACCCGTCCATCGCGGATGAAGCCCAGGTCTCCGCTGCGCAGCCAGTCGGGTCCATCGGGCAGGTCCGAGCGACGGGCCTCGAAGGTCTCAGCGGTGGCGGTGGGCGCTTGCCAGTAGCCGGCGGCCACCGAGGGGCCATTGATCCAGATCTCACCGACGCGGTCGGCAGAGCACGGCGCGCGGGTCTCCGGATCGACGACGCACAGCGTCGTCAGGGCCGAGGAGACCCCGCAGCTCGCCACGTAGCGTATCGCCGCGTCCGGCGCCTCGGGGTCCGCGTCGATCACCCGCCCGGCCTCGAGCGCGGCGGCGTCGAGCCGCGCGAAGCGGCCGCGGTCGTCGGGTGGCTCGCCGGTCAGCTCGGCGGTCGACTCGCTCATGCCGTAGGAGTGGCAGACGACGCCCGCCCGCAGGCCGTGCGGCGACAAGGCCGCGTAGAAGCGTCGCTCGACCTCGGCGCGGATGGGCTCGGCGCCGTTGAGCGCGTGGCGCCAGCTCGAGAGATCCAGGCCCGCGCGCTCGGAGGGGCGGGTCTTGCCGACGACGATGTCGAAGGCGAAGTCGGGGGCGACGCTGTGGGTGCCTCGATAGCGGCTGATGGCGTCGAGCCAGCGGATGGGCCGACGGATGAACGCGCCCGGCGGCATCGAAATGGCGCGGCAGCCGAAGAAGAGCGGCGCCATGACCCCGTAGAGCAGCCCGAGGTCATGATAGGTCGGCACCCAGTAGACGATGACGCTGTCGGGGTCGAAGCGCAGCGGCTCGTTGAGCTCGGCGCAGTTGGCCAGGACGTGCCTGTGGGCGATGACGACGCCCTTCGGCTCCGCGGTCGAGCCCGAGGTGTATTGCAGGTAGGCCGGGGTGTCGGGGCCGGCCGCAGCGGCCCGCTGGCCGCAGCGAGCCTCGAAGTCGTCGGCCAGCACCTCGGGGACTGCCGTGGAGCGCCACGCCGCGCCGGGCAGCGCGTCGCGCAGCGCATGACCCTTCTCGTAGATCAGCGGGCTGGTCAGCACCGCCGCCACCTGGGCGTCCTCGCAGATCGCGCGCAGCCGCTGCACGCCGCGACCGCCCTCCAGGGGCGAGGGCACCGGCACCCCGATCAGGCCCGCGAGCGTGCAGCCGACGAGGGCCGGGGCGAAGTCGATCCCCGGCTCGAATGGCAACAGCACCCGCGCGCCGACCGGCAGATCGGTCAGCGAGGTGGCGATGGCGCGCGCCCGACGATCGAGCGCATGCGCTGTCAGCCGCGCCGACTCGTGCTCACCGTCGCCCAGGTGCCGCTGCAGCACGAGCGCCGGATCGCTCTTTGCGCGATACCGGCTGAGCGCCCCGAGGGTGTCCACCTCGGGCGGCGGGTGGTGGGTGGTGAACTGCCAGGTCGGGTCGTCGCTCTTCATCGCTCGGTCTGTCGCTCGGCTTTCAGATGCAAGATCCACTCGGTCGAGGTCACTGCGCGCGATCCGCCCACGGGGTCCGCATCCACTTGGCGGTCGAGCGCCGATTCTCTCGGTGGCGGCGCCGGGATCATGTCTGCGCGCGCAGCCGCGCGTCGATCGACGCCACCAGATGGCGAAGCATGTGGGGTTCGTCGAAGAGGTAGAAGTGCCCGCCCGGGAAGACGTCGACCGTCGCCCTGCCGCTGGTCAGCTCGCCCCAGCGCGGCATCTCGGCGGCGACGATCGCTGCGTCGTCCTTGCCGTAGCAGGCCCGCAGCGGGCAACTCAGCCGCGGCGTCGGCGTCGCGCAGTAGCCTTCCGACGCGGCGAGATCGGCCCGCAGCGCCGGCAGCAGCATCGCCAGCAGCTCGGGCTCGTCGCGCAGGACTGGCGGTATCCCGCCGTACGTGGCGTCTACGGCGTCGACGAACTGCGCGTCGGGCAGGCCCGCGAGCCGCGGAGCCCGGGAGGGCAGGTGAACCGGCATCTTGGCCGAGACGATCAGCTCGACCGGCGGTCGGCCGGCCCGCTCCATGCGTCGGGCGACCTCGAAGGCCACCGCCGCCCCGAGGCTGTGTCCCAGGAGCACGCTCGGCCGCGACGGCAGAGTCGAAAGAGCGGCGAAGGCGCCGTCCGCTATACGCCCGACCTCGCGCAGCAACGGCTCGGCGCGCGCGGTCTCGCGACCCGGGCGGCGCACCGGGCAGAGCGCGACCCGCTCGGGCATCTCCGCCGCCCAGCGCATGAAGGGCGCCGCCCCGCCGCCGGCGTGGGCGAAGCACACCAGCCGCAACGCGACCGACGGGCGGAAATCGATGCGGGGCAGCCACTGAGAGGGCTTCATCCGCCCCCCTGCGAACGGCGCCGACGCAGCGCCGCGAGCCGATCGCGGATCGTCCGGGTGCGCTCGGTGTCGAAGTCGTCGACGTCATAGCGCTCGGCGGCGATGCCGAGCAGCCCCGGCAGCGACAGCATGAAGAAGAACGGCGACGACTTCAGCGCGATGAGCGGATCGTACCACCAGGTCGACAGGCTGATGGACGGGGTCTGGGCTTCCACCCAGTGCCAGTGGAAGGGGGGCACCCACAGGGCGTCGCCCGCCTCGAGGTGGATGTCCCAGCCCTCGAGGTGGTCGGTCAGAGGGAAGCGACGGCTGCCGCCCGCATCGCGCCAGCCGTAGTTGGAGAAGAAGTACGGCAGCCCCCGGGGCAGGGTGCGGTTGGGGTAGACCAGCGCCGACTGCTCGGGCGGCAGCATCACCCAGCGCTTCTCGCCCTGCACCTGGAAGAAGAGGTTCGATTGCGGCGCCATATGCAGCGACGTGCGGGTGCCGGCGGGCCCGAAGAAGAGCTTGACCCAGACCTCGCGGTCGTCGGCGAGGCCAGCGAAGCGGCGGACGGTGTCGAGGTCGATCTCGTCGCGCAGCTCGGGGATCGTCTTCAGGACGGGGCTGAACATGATGTAGTTCAGCTCGCCGCCCGGCCCGTCGAACGAGTCGATGATGTCCGCCAGGCACATCGTCCGGAAGTCGGTGCCGCGGTGGGCGGTGTGCTGCACGTTCACGTCGAAGCGGCGCTCGCCGAAGCGCTCGCGGAAGCTCGCCATGCTCCACGCCTGGCGCGCGGGCCAGTCGTCGTACAGGCCCTCGATGATCACGGGGGTCGCCGCCGCGTGGGCCCGGCGGAGGGCGTCGAGGTCGCCCCCATCGATACGGGGCGCGGCCCTCAATCGGCTCGGCGATCGCGCCGCGAGGCGTTCATGCAGCCGGCGCTCGAAGCGGGCGCGCATCTGATCGAGACCGTGCTGCGCGCGGTCGGACGCCAACCCCATCGCCGCGAGACGATCCGCGCCGAGTTCGGCGAGGTAGAGAGAGGCGGAGCTCGTCCGCTCTCGCCATCGCAACCTGAGCATCGTGCCTCCGAGAGCCACGCCCGACCGAGGGGCGAATACTGCCGATACGACCCGGTCAGGTCAACCGGCTTCCCCGAAGCCGGCGGACACCGATGCCCCGGGGTCTGCTACCATGGCGCGCAATACGTCAGCCGAGACCGCACAATGAACTCGATTCAGCCCGTGACCGCAGCGCCCGACGATCACCGCGCCTTTCAGGCGTTGCGCGCGCCGAAGCTACCGTTGACCCTGCGCGCTGCCGACTCGGCGATCCTCTGGGCCCGCCAGCTCCTGACCGCCGTCTCCCTGCCGATGCTGAAGCAGCGGGAGGAGGTGGCGATGAACCCCGACGAGATCCGCATCCCGCTCGAGGTGCCCGAGCGGGCCCTCGTGCACCGGCGGCTGGCGCGGATCGAAGTGCCGGCGGTGACCTTCGAGGTGCCCCGGCTCCGCCTCGACGAGGTCACGCCGGCCGAGGTGCAGGCGCTCGTTCAGCACACCCCGGTGATCTTCGAGGGCCTCGCCCGGCAGCTCGGTGTGCTCGACGCCTGGCAGCTCGACGACCTCGTACGTGACCACAGTGACGCAAAATTCTGGGTCACCAATACAGACCTGACCGAGTTCGAAGGCACCCTCGGCGATCTGCTCGACGAGATGTTGTCGGGCAAGGAGACCGGAAAGTACGTGCGGGGGGCGAACGACATCTTCCTCGAGCGGCCGGAGCTCGAAGAGGCGCTGCCCCTCGACGTCTTCCGCCGGCTGCTCGGCGACCTGGGGCACCACTTCGGCACCGAGCTGTTCATGGGCGGCAAGGGCACCGGCTCGCCCTTTCACTGCGCGCCGTTCTTCAACGGGTTCACCCTGATCCACGGCGAGAAGCAGTGGCAGTTCATCCACCCCAGCTTCACGCCGTGGATGTACCCGCTGCTGCACCACACCGGGTTCTCCATGAGCCGGCTCGATCATCGCGCCCCGCCCGAGGTCATCGCCGAGCGGTGGCCGCTCTACACCCGGGTGACCCGCATGACCGCTCGCCTCGTCGCCGGGGACGTGCTCATCAACCCGCCGTGGTGGTGGCACAGCGTCGACAACCTCTCGCCGAGCAGCATCGCCGTGGCGACCCGCTGGGCCGAGCCCCGGCGAACCCGCTTCAACCGCCGCTTCGAGCGGGCGAGCCTGCTGACGCCATCGGCCCGCGAAGTGCATCGAGAAGCCCGTCGCGGCGCGCGCCTGACCGACTCGATCTGGCGCGAGCGCTTCAACGTCAAGCCGCCGGACCGGCTGCTCGCGATGATGAAGAAGCGATGACCGACGCCGCGTCGAGCCCCTGACCCTCGAGCAGGTAGGGATCGTGGTGCGGCGGGTGGAAGTCAGCGGCCCAGATCCCATTGGGGTGGGCCTCGTGGATCGGCTGGATCGACAGCAGCTCGCACGCGAGGTCGAGCGGCAGCGGCAACAGCTCCTCCCACGGCGCGGCGTAGAGCGGGCGGGCTCGTCGTCCCCGCTTGAAGGCGCGCCAGGCATAGTGCAGCCACGAGAGGCCCAGCTCCTTCGCGCAGTAGCTCACCGCGCCCATGGTCAATACCGTCAGGCCCCCGCCGTAGTGTTGCCCCAGGGTGAACACGCTCAACGCCGCCTCACCGAGCTCGTCGGGGCCGTAGCCGGTCACGATGTGATGCAGATCGTGGGAGACCATGTAGCGGTTGACGAACCACATCCGGTCGTCATCGAGCATCTCCAGGCCGACCTCGTCGACCCACTTCTGCATGATGACCTGATACAGCCGCAGGATGCCCAGGGACTGATAGCCGTTGGACTGCAGGAAGCCCAGGTAGGCCCGTCCCAGGCTGCCGTCGGGCATCGCGGCGAGGGCCTCGACGTCGGCGACCACCGCGGCGAGGTCGGGCTTCTCGGTCAGCAGACGTGGCCCGTGGGGGCTGGCGACGAAGCGCTGGAAGTAGGTCTCCATGTCGCGCTGGCTCATCGCGTAGTAGAACTCGAAAGCGTGCTTGATGTCGTTGGGGTTCTCGAAGAACGTCTTCAGCGATCGCAGGCCCCGGCGCCAGTAGCGGCGGATCGGCTTGGGCCGGGCGATCGCCAGCGGCCACTGCACCGCGTCTGTCTCGGGTACGACGTCGACCCCGCTCGGCGGGCGCTGCATGCGCCGCCCCCACGTCCCGTTCGCTTGCGCCTGAGTCATCTCGCGCCTCCTCAACATCGCTGCCCCACGCTAGGCTTTCGCCGAGCCCGGATCAACGGCACGACGCGCGAGCCGACGGCGGGATGAGGGCGACCGCCCGGCGTCGATCTGATAAGACAGCCGGAGGACGCCGCCGAACGAGGGTCGACGATGCTCAAGAAGAAGTGGATTCCCACCCCACTCGTGCGCGACCGCCAGCGTCCGCAGGTCGCGCCGATCGAGCGGCCACGACGTCTGCGACCGATCGTGCTCGCCTGGACGCTCACCGGCATGCTGCTGCGGCTGCTGCGGCTGCGTCTGAGCAAGGACGACAGCCCTGCGAGGCGCGCGCTGCTGATTCGCGAAGTGCTCGAACGCCTGGGCGGGCTCTGGGTCAAGGTCGGGCAGCTCATGGGCATGCGCCGCGACCTGTTCTCCCCCGAGTTCTGCGACGTCCTGTCGGCCTTGCAAGACCACGCGACGGGCTTTGCCTTCGAACATACGCGCCGGACGATCGAGGAAGACCTCGGCCGGCCGTTGCCCACCATCTTCTCGTCCTTCGACGAGGTCCCCTTCGCCGCGGCGTCGATCGGGCAGATCCATCGCGCGGTATTGCGTCGCGAGGACGTGGCGGTCGCCGTCAAGATCCGGCGGCCGACGATCGCCGAGACCATGCGCGCCGACATCCGCTTCGTCTCGTTCGTCTGTCGCACCGCCCGCCGGCTCGGCATCTTCCCGTCGGCTCGCTGGGACGACCTGCAGCGGGAGCTGAGCAAGACCCTGGTCGAGGAGCTGGACTACCGCTTCGAGGCCACCGCCATCAAGGACATGCGCAAGCTGCTCAAGCACCACGGGATCTACGTGCCGAAGGTCTTCCCGACGTATGCCTCCGAGCGGGTGCTGGTCATGGAGTTCATCCGCGGCGCGCTGATGTCAGACGTCTTGCGGCTCGAGCACCAGGATCCGCTGCGGCTCACCCATTGGCTGGCGGAGAACCGCATCGACAAGGAGAAGGTCGGGCGCAAGCTCTTCCTGTCGCTGGCGCGGCAGCTGTACGAAGACAACTACTTCCACGGCGATCTGCACCCGGGCAACATCGTATTGCTGCGAAAGAACCGCATCGCGCTGATCGACTTCGGCTCGGTGGGCTGGCTGGAGGCGGGCTTCCTGCGGCAATACAACGATATGCAGGAAGCCATGGGCATGCAGCAGTACGCCAAGGCCGCCGACTTGTTCCTGCTGATGGGTCCCGAGCTGCCACCCATCGACATCGAACCGTGCAAGATCGAGCTCGCTGACTTCTTGCGCGGCTGGTCGCTGCGGGCGCGCACGCCGAACCTGCCCTACAGCGAGCGCTCGATGGGTTATGCGCTCGCGCAGATGGTCCAGATCCTCAACAGCTATCGCATCCCCTCGGCGTGGGCCTTCCTGCGGGTCAACCGGGCGCAGCTCACCCTCGACGCGTCGCTGCGCGCGCTGGACAACGAGCTGAACTACTTCGCCATGATGCGGCGCTATCAGAAAGAGGCGGCCCGGCGCAGGGTCCAGCGGGCCATGACGGCCGAGCACATCGGCCGGCAGGCGGCCAACCTCGCCATCGAGCTGCCGGCCCTCGTACACGACGGCATCGAGCGCAGCTTCTACGAGCTCGAGCACGTGCGTCGGCGCGCGCGCCACTTCCAGGCCAGCGTCGACAAGGCGGCCGTCGTCGGCAGTATGTTCGTGGCCGTGCTGGGGTTGTTGGCGATCGTGGCCGTAGGCGCCCTGATCGTTCTGCACTTGCGTCAGTCAGGCGTACCGCTGCCCTTCTCCGACGGGATGCTCGAGCTGCTCGACAGCACACCGCCGCTGCCCCGGGAGGTGTGGTTCCTCATCGAGGGCTTCGCGCTCGTGCTGCTGGTGGGCATCTGGCGGGTACGCTCCAAGCTGCGCAAGCCCGAGGCGCGCATCGTACGGGTGCGTTGAGCGGGATCAGCCGCCGAACGGCCAGTCCTTGCGCTTGCGCTTGCGCTTGCGCTCGACGACCACGATGACGGGCTGAGCGCCCGCGTCGATCGTCCCGTTCTCACGGAGCTCGTCGATCACCGCGTGCAGGTCGTCGACCAGGGGGCCGTCGCCCTTGCGCAGCTGCTTGACCTTCTTCGACTTCTGTCGGCCGAGATCGATGAGCACGGGATCCGGTGCGCGCCCGGCCGCTGAAGTATTCGCCTTGTTCTCCATGTCTGACTCCTTCTCGGGGTGAGATCGGGGAATGCGTCCGTGAACGCGAGCAGTGTGGATCGTACTCGATCGATCTGGCTGCAGGAATCATATCCTGTGCTATCCTGCCGGCGGCCTGTGCCGAGGAGAACAACATGTCGCTGACCCGAGTCGACTCCGTCGAACGTATCATCATCCTCCGGGAACAAGGCGAAGCGGTCACGCTCTACCGCGCCAAGAAGTCCAAGAAGAAGAAGCAGTCCACGCTGCTCAAGCCCTTGGAGAAGGCCCAGCGCCGCATGGCCAAGGCCATGGTGGCCAGCAGCCAGAGCTACCTCGATCGACACCGTTCGTCGAACCGCAAGAAGAAGAACGGCTGGCTGCGCGACCTCAGCAAGAACCAGCGCAAGGCGCTGCGCCGCGGCGTCAAGCAGTTGACCCGCAAGATCGACTGAGCCTGCAACGACCGAGCGTCGTCGACGAACGACGCTGTCTGCCTCCACGATCGTCTTGCCCCTGGTCGACCCAACACGGGATCGTCAGCGCGAGCGGCGACGAGCGGCCGAACGGTCGACCGCGCACGGTCCAACCGCTGTCGCCGAGCGTGAACCGGCCGAACGGCGACAGCCAGAGCGTCAGCGGCTCCGCCCGCGCGGGCAGCGTCGTGAAGCGATCAACGCCGCAGCCGCACCCGCCGGCGCGCACGGGGACGTCGGGCGCGGTGGGCGCCGGACCGGTGTAGATCGGCGCACCTCTCAACGCACCTCGAACCCGTGCCGCTTCTGGAAGACGTCGACCGGCGTCAGCTTGGACACCACCTGCTTGAGGTCGATCTCCTCGGGCCAGACCTGGATCCAGGTGCGGTGCCCCCACATCTGCTGGTCTTGCGCCTTGTCGCCGAGCAGCGCCCGCAGCGCCTCGGCCTCGGCGATGGCCACCACCTCGGTGCGCTCGGCGTCGGGGCGGGCGATGGCCACGAAGTCGGTGTCGGGCAGCACCGAGGGCAGCATCGTCCAGGTGGCCAGGGTGCGCGGCTTGCCGTCCTTGTCGGTGAAGATGTGGGCCTCGGCGACGACGAGCGGCTCTTCGAGCATCTTGCGGATCAGCGGCGCGATGAAGCTGTTCCACTTGGTGACCCGCTTGTCGGTGCTGTCGCCGGCGCGGGCGATGCCGAACAAGAGCGGGCCGACCCGCCAGTAGAGGTAGACCCCGACGACGGCCGAGGCGATGGCGAGGGTGATCCAGAAGCTGGTCGGCATCAGACGACCTCGGTGCCCAGGCCGTCGTCGGTGAACAGCTCGAGCAGCACCGCGTGCTGCACCCGGCCGTCGACGATGTGCACCTTCTCGACGCCGGCCTTCACCGCCTCGGTGGCGCAGGTCAGCTTGGGGATCATGCCGCCGCTGATTACGCCTTCGTCGATGAGGCGCGGCACGTCGCGGTGGTCGAGGGTCGGGATGACCTGCCCGTCGGCGCCGCGCACCCCGTCGATGTCGGTCATCAGCAGCAGCTTGCGCGCCTTCAGGTGGCCGGCGACGGCGCTGGCGCCGAGGTCGGCGTTGACGTTGAGCGGCTCGCCTTCGGCGTCGACGGCGATGGGCGTGACCACCGGGATGAACCCGCCGTCGGTGAGCAGGCGCAGCTCGGTGTCGTCGACCGCGACCACCTCGCCCACCCGGCCGATGTCGTGGCCGTCGATGAGCAGCTTCCGCCCGCGCAGCAGATTGCCGTCGGCGCCCGAGAGCCCCACAGCCCGCCCGCCGGCCTGGTTGATGCGGGTCACGATGTCTTGCGCGACCTCGCCGACGAGCACCCGCCGCACCACCTGCATGGTCTCGGCGTCGGTGACCCGATGGCCCATCTTGCGGGTCGAGACGATACCCAACCGGTCGAGCGCCGCCTGAATCTGCGGGCCGCCGCCGTGCACCACCACGACCTTGATGCCCACCGAGCGCAGCAGCACGACGTCGCGGGCGAAGCTCTTCGCCGCCTCGGGGTCGGTCATGGCGTGGCCGCCGTACTTGACGACGAGCACCTCGCCGGCGAACCGCTGGATATAGGGCAGCGCCTCGATGAGCGTCGCCGCCTTGGCCTGCAGCTGGGGGATGGTCTTCACGGTGTCTCCGTGGGGTGGCCGGTGCGCGGGCCGCACGGTAGACGAGGCGGGTCGCAGAGGAAAGCCCCCGCGCGGGGCGCGGGCGATCAGAGTATGTAGCGGCTGAGGTCCTCGTCTTCGAGCACTTCGCCCAGCCGCGTCTGCACCAGCGCTTCGTCGATCTCGACGGTGTCGCCCTTGCGCTCGGGGGCCTTGAAGCTGATCTCTTCGAGCAGGGTCTCCATCACCGTGTGCAGCCGGCGGGCGCCGATGTTCTCGAGGCGGGTATTGGCCTCGTAGGCGACGCGGGCCAGCTCGCGCAGCCCGGCCTCGCTGAACTTCAGCGTCACGCCCTCGGTCGCCATCAGCGCCTCGTACTGCTTGACGAGGCTGTTCTTGGGCTCGGTGAGGATGCGGAAGAAGTCCTGCTCGGTCAGCGCCTCGAGCTCGACGCGGATCGGAAAGCGGCCCTGCAACTCGGGGATGAGGTCGGCGACCTTGGTCTCGTGGAATGCGCCGGCGGCGACGAAGAGGATGTGGTCGGTCTTGACCACCCCGTGCTTGGTGGTCACCGACGAGCCCTCGACGATGGGCAGCAGGTCGCGCTGCACGCCGCCGCGGCTGACGTCGGGCCCCTGCCCGCCCCCGCCGCGGCCGCCGCCGAGCGCGATCTTGTCGATCTCGTCGAGGAAGACGATGCCGGTGTGCTGCACCCGGTCGAGGGCCTCGGTGGTCACCCGCTCCATGTCGACGAGCTTCTCGCTCTCTTCGTTGGTCAAGAGGCGCAGCGCCTCGGGCACCTTGACCTTGCGCTGCTTGGTGGCGCCCTTGCCGCCGAGGCCGATGTTGCCGAGCGCCTCGCGCATGTTGCCGAGCATCTCGTTCATATCGGCGCCGTTGAGCATCTCGAAGCTCATCGGCGCGGGCGTCTTGCGGGTCGACATCTCGACCTCGCGGTCGTCGAGCTCACCGCGGCGCAGCAGCTTGCGCACCTCTTCGCGGTCGCTGGGCAGCCCCTGCTGGGGCACTGCCTGGCCGTCGGGGCTGACGGCGAAGTAGCCCGCGGTGCGCCCGCTGTCTTCGCTGCCCTTCATCAAGAGGTCGAGCAGCCGGTCTTCGGCGACCCGCGCCGCCTGGGCCTCGACCCGCTCGGTCTGCTCGGCCTTGACCATGTTGATCGCCAGATCGGTCAGGTCACGGATCATCGACTCGACGTCGCGGCCGACGTAGCCCACCTCGGTGAACTTGCTGGCCTCGACCTTGATGAAGGGCGCCTGCCCCAGCCGGGCGAGGCGGCGGGCGATCTCGGTCTTGCCGACGCCGGTGGGCCCGATCATGATGATGTTCTTGGGCGCGATCTCGTCCCGCAGCTCGTCGGGCACCCGCCGCCGCCGCCAGCGGTTGCGCAGGGCGATGGCCACCGCCCGCTTGGCCTTGTGCTGCCCGACGATGTAGCGGTCGAGCTCGGAGACGGTCTCGCGGGGGGTGAAGACCGGAAGGTCGGCGTTCATCGGGCGTCCTCGGCGTTCAGGGTTTCGATGACGAGCTGGTCGTTGGTGTAGATGTCGATGCCGGCCGCGATGCGCAGGGCTTCGGTGGCGATGGCTTTGGCGTCGAGGTCGCTGTGGGCGAGCAGGGCCCGGGCGGCGGCGAGGGCGTAGTTGCCGCCGCTGCCGATGGCGATGGCGTCGCCGTCGGGCTCGATGACGTCGCCGGTGCCCGAGATGAGCAGGGTGCGCTCGTGGTCGCCAACGAGCAGCAGCGCTTCGAGCCGGCGCAGGTAGCGGTCGGTGCGCCAGTCCTTGGCGAGCTCGACGGCGGCCCGCACGAGGTTCTTGTTGAACGCCTTGAGCTTGGCTTCGAATTTCTCGAACAGGGTGAAAGCGTCGGCCGTGGCGCCGGCGAAGCCGGTGAGGATCTGCCCGTCGAGCAGCGTGCGGACCTTGATCGCCCGGCCCTTCATGACGGTGTTCTGCAGCGAGACCTGGCCGTCTCCGCAGAAGACGAGCTGCCCGCCGCGGCGCACGGCGAGGATGGTGGTTCCATGGAAGACGGGTGCGCTCATCGGGGGGACCTCGGGGGGAATCGAATTCGGCGAAGGGTGTGCACGCCGCGGCGGCTGTCAAGCCGGGTTCGCCGCGGGCGCGCTTGCTTCGCCCGGGCGCGGTGCTCGACGATGACGGCCCGCTGGAGGTCTGTCCCATGCGCCTGCTGCGATCCGTCCCGCTCGCCCTGGCCTGCTTCACGCTCGGCGCCTGTCTCGGCGGCGGCTCGGGTTCGGGCGGTCCGGCGGATGGCGGCCCGCTCGACGCGGGGGACGCCGCCCGGGCGGACGAAATGCCGATCGCCGACGCGGCGGTGGATGTGGACCTGGCCGTCGATGCGCCGGTCGACGCGTCGATCGCTGCGCCGCTCGATGGCTCCCTGCCGGATGCGGCCGTCGACGACTCGCGGCTGATGCTGCGCACCGCGTTCGGCGGCGTCGATACCCTGGCCTTCTACGTCGAGGACATCTTCGCCATCTGGTGGGATCCACGCTTCGACCACGCGGCGGACGCGCCGATCCTCGCCGAGCAGCTCATCGCGATCCGCCGGGACTGCATCGACGACCTGGGCATGGCCGACCCGCCCAATCCGCCCGCGGGCTACTACTACAACGTCTACATCCACCACGGCGCCGACGACGTCTTCCCCGAGGGCTGGGGCAACGCCCAGAGCACCGATCGCTTCGGCATGCCGTTTCTGACCCTGCCCGACGGCGCCCACCGCGATCCGGCCAACATCTACCACGAGGGCTTCCACATCTTTCAGTACAGCGCCACGTCGCCCGGCTTCGCCTATACCGGCGACTCTCAGTGGTACGTCGAGTCATCGGCCCAGTGGTACAAGGCGCGCCACCTGCCCGACGACGATCTGACGTTCTCCGAGGCGGGGGCCATCGTCTCCAACCCGCAGCTCGCGCTGTGGCACAGCTTCGAGAACGAGGCGCCGGGTGATCCCACCGACTGGCTGTTCCGGGTGCGGCAGTACGGCATGCACACCTGGCTGCACTTCATGACGGCCGAGGGCGGCGTGCCATCGGCGGTGGTCTCCGACGGCTACTACGCCGGCACCGATCTGAGCCCGCAGCGCTATCACGTCGAGCACGTCGGCCTCGACCCGCTGCGGCGCATCTTCGCCGACTGGGCGGCGCGCAATACCGGCGGGTTGGACTATCTCAGCCCGGGGCAGGCGGCCAATATCTGGCACGGGGTCAACGCCGTCGGCGATCCGGACAACCTCGCGCCCTACGCGATCGAGGTGGGCCCGGCAGGCACCGACGGCTGGGTGCGCCCGCCGGACCGGCTGCGGCCGCGGCCGTGGGCCTATAACGTCGTGCGCATCGAGGGCGAGGCGGGCGCCGCCTATCGCATCGACGTCGAGACCGACGCCGTGGGCGCCGGTGGCGATCCGGCGTTCTTCCTGGCCCGCTGGGTGACGCTGCGGCCGGGCGGCGCGGTCCATGCCGCGGTGCCGCTGGACGCCGCGGGGGCCGGCGGTCTCGACTACGCGGTCGAGCCGGGTGATACGGCGGGGGCGTTGTTGCTGGTGAGCGTGCCCGAGGTCTTCGGCGGCAACCAGCCGTTCGGCTATCGGGTGCGCGTCGAGCGCCGGCCGTGATCCCGCGGGCGCGCGGTTTGCTGTAGGATGCGCGGCGGCCGACCCCGCAGGAGACGATGCAGACCCACAGCCGACACGTCCTCGCCGAGTATCGCGGCTGCCCGCGGGCGCTGCTCGACGATCCGCCGGCGCTCGAGGCCCTGATGCGCGCGGCGGCCGAGCGGGCCGGCGCGACGGTGGTCGGCGCGCTCTTCCACCGCTTCTCGCCCCACGGCGTCAGCGGGGTGGTGGTCATCGCCGAGTCCCACGTCTCGATCCACACCTGGCCCGAGCACGGCTACGCGGCCGCCGACTTCTACACCTGCAGCGACGCCCGCCCGTTGGACGCGGCGCGCTTTCTCGGCGAGGCCCTCGAGGCGGGTGTGGTCGAGACCATGGAGGTCGAGCGCGGGCGCCTGCCCGAGCGGCGGATGATGGCGCTGACCCGCCACGCCGTCACCGAGCGATCGGGCGAGGGCGGCTGAGCCTCGGCTCGGGTACCTGCCCGTCGTCGCGCGTCCGGGGCGAATGGGCTAGATGACACGGACGAGAATGACGATACGGTGGCGGCGTGCCGGGCGCGTCGAGGCCAAGGCGCGACGACGAAGGCGTGCCAGAGGCACGTCGAGGAGGAGCAACGCGGGCATCGGCGTGTCCGGTCGTCGACACCGGATTGGCACTTCCGTCCGGGTCATCTAGATTGATGCACGCTTCAGCTACGCGATGAGGAGGCCCGGTGAAGCGGGCGGACGCCGGCAAACTCGTCGGGCAGGTGCTCGGTGACGTCTTCCGACTCGACGCGCTGGTCGGACAGGGCGGCTTCGGCGCCGTCTTCCGGGCCACCGATCTGCGCCTCGATCGCACCGTGGCGGTCAAGCTGGCGCTGCGCGGTCACGATCCGCACATGGCGCGGCGGTTCCGGCGGGAGGCCAAGGCCCAGGCCGGTCTGCGGCATCCGGGCATCGTGCGCATGCTGGAGTACGGGCTGCACGACGGTCAGCCGTATATCGTGCAGGAGTTCGTCGAGGGGCGGACGCTGCGCGCGGTCGTCGAGACCGAGGGGCCGCTGGTGCCGGCGCGGGCCCGGGCGATCTTCGGCGGCTTGCTCGACGCGCTCGACGAGGCCCACGCCCAGGGCATCGTGCACCGCGACATCAAGCCCGAGAACATCATGATCGTCGACGGCCGCCGCGGCGAGGAGGTGCGGCTGCTCGACTTCGGCATCGCCAAGCTGCTCGACCGGCGGACCGATCTGTCCGAGAGCCTGACCCCCGACGACGCGATCGTGGGCAGCGTCTCGTGGCTGGCGCCGGAGCAGGCCGGCGGCGATGCGATCACGCCGCAGACCGATCTCTACTCGGTCGGCTGCGTCATGTTCTGGGCGCTGACCGGGCACAAGCCCTTCCACGGGCCGGCGCGGGACGTCCTGCTGGCCCACATGGGTCGGCCGCCGCCAGCGGTGCCGCCGTATATCCCGCCAGGGCTCGCGGGCTGTATCGAGCGGGCGATGCTCAAGGTGGCCACGAAACGCCACGGCTCGGCAGAGGCGATGGCGGCGGCGGTCCGGCGGGTCGATCCGGCGGATGGACCCGACCGGTGGACCCCGCGCGAGGTGCACGGCGGCGATGAGCAGAGCGGGGGCATTCGGGCGACGGGCGGTCTCGAAGACGCCGGCGGGGCCGGGGAGACCGGTACCGGCCCAGACACGGGGACCGGCACCGGCACCGACACCGGAAACGGCACCGGCACAGGCACCGGCACCGGCACCGGCGAGGCGACCGAGACCGACGAGAGCGACGAGCGGGCGCCGGTCGACCCCTGGCCGCGGATCGCGGCGATACTGGCCCTGCTGTCGTTGGCCGTCGCGGCGTGGGGGCTGCTGCCGCCCGATCCGACGCCGACCGCCGAGGACAGCGGGCGGTCCGACGCTGCGGTCGACGCCCGACTGGCCGATAGCCGGCTGGCCGACGCCCGACTGGCCGATACCCGATTCGCCGACGCCCGAGCGGTCGACGCCCAGGCCGTCGACGACGCGGCCGCGGACGCAGCCGCCGAGCGGATCGACGCGACGCCCGACGCAGCGCCGCGGCGACCGTCCACCGCTCGTTTCGATCGGGCCCTCGCCGCCTGTGAGTGTGACCGCGCCGCCCGGGAGAGCCGGCGCCTGATCGCCGGCGGCGTCGACCGCCGCGCCGCGCTGCGCAAAGCGTGCGGTCCGCCCACCGCTGCGAGCTCATGCGCAGCGGCGCTCACCGCCCGCGTCGAGGCGGCCATGGCGCGCTGCCCGTGTCACGGCGCCGACGTCGCGGCCATGGTCGAGCAGCTCGCGCGCGAGTATGGCGTCGACCTGCGCGCCCGCTGGCGAAATCGCTGCAAGCTGCCGGGCATGCCCAACGGCTGCATCTCGCCCGCTGCGCCCTGATCGAGCCTTGGACTACCCGATCGTCTCGCCGTGGGGGTCGACCGGCGCGGTCGTTTCGTCCTCTCCATCGCCCGCGTCATCATCGGCCGGACCCGACGCGCCGAGGATGCTCTTGCGCGAGATGATCACGGCGTGATCCATGCGCGAGGCGTCGGGCGGCTCGTCGAAGACCTCGATGTCGCTGCGGGACAGCTCGACCGTACCGACCGCGTCGTCCGCGTCTGCGTGGCCTTCGCCGACCCACTCGAGATCCGACCGGGACAGCTCGGTCGTATGCCCGTCGGGTTCGGCGACGAGGTCGGCGCGATCGCGCCGCGTCCGCCCGGTCGCCGCCGCCTCGCTCCCCGCCGGCGGCACGAACTCGAGGTCGGCGCGCGACAGCTCGACGGTGCCGATCTCGGCCTGAAGCTCGATGAGCGGCAGGCTCTGCTCGACGGTCCCGTCCGCGACGCTGCCGGACGACGTGCGCCCGCGGCCTTCGAGCGTCACCTCGGCGTCCGTCCGCTGCTCGATATCCGGCAGCGGTCTCGTCCGCTCGCCGGTGTCTTCGAGCCCATGGGCATCATCGGGCAGGTGCGGTGGCGGCGGCGGCCATGACTCGACGGTGTGGCTGCCGATACCGCCGCGGGGGTCGAGCCCTTGCGTCGCCCGCGCGTCGAAGAGCCCCCGCTCGACGCTGGCGGGGTCGTCGGGCGGCACGGCCAGAATCCACGGCCACGGCGAGGCCTCACCGCCCGGTCGCAGCAGGCGCAGGGCGTCTTCACCGGGCCCACGCACGACGTCGAGCGGGCCGCGGTGGGCCGTGCGCACCGCGCTCTCGGCGTTGTCGAACGCGTCGCGAATGCACTGCCGATGGGCGAGGCCGTGATAGAAGCGGCGCGCCATCTCGACGGCGACGTCGTCGCGGATCGCGGTCTCGGTGGCGACGAGCGGCACCGGCACCCGCTGATGCAGCACCGCGATGTGGGCCGCGGTGCCGCAGCCGTTGAGGAAGACCCAGCGCAGCCGCGGCAGCCGCTCGAGCCGGCTGGCGACGCCGTCGATCAGCCCCGCCGAGGGGCGGCCGTCGTCGTCTTCGAAGACCAGCCCGCGCGGGTCGGCGTGGCCGCCGAAGTGCACCCCGATGATGTCATCCTGGAACTTGTCGAGCAGGTCGAAGAGCTGGTGCCGGGTGACGTTCTGCTCCCACTCGACCCGGCAGATCCCGTCGGCCTCCGGCTCGCTCAGCGCCGCCCGGATGATCCGGCGCTCGGCGACGAGACCGCGCAAGAAGCCGCGGTCGTCGCCGTACCGGCTGTTGGCGAAGATGAGCAGCACCACCGGTGCCGTGGCTGGCGAGTTCACCCGGCGCTCCCCCCTGGCTCGACGGGCGCTGAGGGTAGCAAGCCGGGCACATCTCGACCAGATCGACCCCGGGGCATGGCACCGCGCCCGGCGAATCGACATGCTGGGGCGTCGCCGCCCGAGGAGCCCGCATGCGTCCATCGACCGCGCTGCGCACGCCCGACTTCGAACACCCGCCACGCGCCTCGGCCCTGGTGCATGCGATGCCGGATGGCTCGGCGGTGCGCGTGCGCTGGGGCGATGGCTTCGAGGCGCGCTTCGAATCGCTCTGGATGCGGGAGAACGCGCCCGATCCGGTCACGACCCATCCGATCTCGCGGGAGCCGCTGCTGCCGTTGATGGCGCTGCCCGACGACCTCGCGGCCCGCGCGGCGACGGTCGACGGCCCGACGCTGCACGTCGAGTGGAGCACCGGCGATCGCAGCGCCTTCGACGGCGACTGGCTGCGCCATCGCTGGCACATGCTCGACGCGCCCGACGCCGATCTGCCGCCGCGACGCCTCTGGCGTCGGCTCGATACGCTGCCGCGCCACCCGGGTGAGGCCGCCTCGAGCGACGCCGGCGCGCGGGCGGCCTGGCTGCACGATCTGTACACCGTCGGCGCCACCGTGCTCGTCGATCTGCCCGCCGAGACCCGCTGGCTCGAGGCGGCGGCCGGCGCGATCGGGCCCATCCGCGAGACCCAGTTCGGGCGGGTCTTCGACGTGCGCATCGAGCCGGGCGCCTTCGTCTCGAACGCGTCGACCGACATCGCGCTGCCGGTGCATACCGATCTGGCGACGCGCAGCCGGCCGCCGGGCCTGCAGCTTCTGCAGTGCATGGCCGCCAGCCTCGACGGCGGCGACAGCCTGCTGGTCGATGGCTTCCACCTCGTCGACGAGGTGCGCCGCGCCGCGCCGGATCTGTATCGGGCGCTGGTCGAGGTGCCGTTCACCTTCGCCAACCGCGCGCCGGGCAGCGATCACCGCCACACCGGGCCGACCCTCGAGCTCGATCATCGCGGCGACCCCGCAGTGCTGCGCCTGAGCCCGTGGCTGCGCTACGGGGTCGCCGACCACCGCCGCGCCGCCGAGGGCTATCGGGCCCTGCGCCACGTCCTGGCCCTGGCCGCCGAGCCCGCGCGCACGGTGCGCTTCCGGCTGCAGCCCGGTGAGATTCTGTGCTTCGACAACGTGCGCATGCTGCACGGGCGCACGGCCCTGGCGGCGGGCGGCGGCGAGCGTTGGCTGCGCGGCTGTTATGTCGACGGCGACGAGCTGGCGTCGCACCTGCGCATGGCCGCCCGGCGAGCGGCTGCGCCCGGGCGGGCTACAGGCTGATCTTCTCGCCGACGCTCTCGACGAACGCGGCGACGTAGTCGTTGGCCGGCCGCTCGACGAGTTCACGGGGCGTGGCCACCTGCTCCACCCGCCCGTCGCGCAGCATCGCGATGCGGTCGCCGAGCTTCAGCGCCTCTTCGAGGTCGTGCGTGATGAAGAGGATGGTCTTGGCCAGCTCGCGCTGCAGCTCGACGAGCACCCGGTGCATGTCGCGCCGGATGAGCGGATCGAGCGCGCTGAACGGCTCGTCGAGCAGCAGGATCTCGGGGTCGGTGGCCAGCGCCCGGGCGATGCCGACCCGCTGGCGCATGCCGCCCGAGAGGTTGCGCGGCAGGCTGTCCTCGTAGCCCTTCAGGCCGACCCGATCAAGCCAGCCGCGCGCCACCTCCCGCCGCTCGTCGCGCCCCATGCCGCGGATCTTGAGGCCATAGGCGGCGTTCTCGATCACGGTCTTGTGGGGCATGAGGCCGAAGCGCTGGAAGACCATCGCGACGGTGTGGGTGCGCAGGCGGCGCAGCCGGGCGTCGTCGTAGGCCAGGATGTCTTCGCCGCCGATGAGCACCTGCCCCGCCGTCGGCTCGACCAGCCGGTTGACGTGGCGGATGAGCGTGGACTTGCCGCAGCCGGAGAGGCCCATGACCATGAACATCTCCGACGGCTCGACGCTGAGGTCGACGCCGCGCAGCGCGGGCGTATGGCCCGTCTCGCGCAGGATGCGCGCCTTGTCTTCGCCGGCGCGCACCCGCGCGAGCACCGACGCCGGCCGCGGGCCGAAGATCTTGTAGATGTCGCGCAGCTCGACGTGTGCCATCAGGCGCTCCGATCCAGCCGGCGGCCGATGGCCTGGGTGGTGCGATCGAGGGCGATGGCCAGCGCGACGATGCCCAGCCCGGCGGTGAAGCCCTGGCCCACGTCGAGCTTCTGGATGCCGAGCAGCACCTGCTCGCCGAGCCCGCGGGCGCCGATCATCGAGGCGATGACCACCATCGACAGCGCCATCATCGTGGTCTGGTTGATGCCCGCCATGATGGTCGGCAGGGCGAGCGGCAGCTGCACGTCGACGAGCAGCTGCCGGCGGTCGGCCCCGAACGCGATCGCCGCCTCGCGCACCTGCGCGTCGACCTGACGGATGCCCAGATCGGTGAGCCGGATGAGCGGGATGACCGCGTAGATCACCGTCGCGAAGAGCGCCGGCACCTTGCCCAGGCCGAAGAGCATCAGCGCCGGGATGAGGTAGACGAAGCTGGGCATGGTCTGCATGGCGTCGAGCAGCGGCAGCATGCCGGTGCGCAGCCGGTCGCTGCGGGCCATGGCCACCCCCAGCGGCAGGCCGATGATCAGCGAGACCAGGATCGAGATCAGCATCAGCGCCAGGGTCTGGATGGCCAGCGGCCACAAGCCGAGGGCGACGATCGAGCCCAGCGAGGCCGCGATGACCGCCGGCAGCCGCCAGCCGGGCTGCACGACGTGGCCCAGGCCGACGCACAGCAGGATGAACAGCCACCACGGCAGCCAGAGCAGACCCTCTTCGCTCCACGATACGAGCTGCAACAGCGGGACACCCGCGAGGTCGAACCAGGCGCCGTAGTCGGCGACCAACGCCTCGACGAAGCGGTTGATCGGGCCGGCGATGTCGATCGGCGGGCGGTCGTCGCGGGCCTCGGCCTCGACCAGCGCCGCCGCGACCCGCTCGGCCACGTCGGCCGGCACCCAGGCCCGCCAGAGGTCGGGTCTGGCGGTCAGAAAAGCGCGGGCGGCGTCGTCGATGGTGCTGCCCTCGTTCTCTTCGAGGTGCAGCAGCGCGTCGCTGACGATCGCGTTGGTGGTGCGGTAGTTGCGGATGAACTCGGCGACGACCGGCGCCTTCTCGATGAAGGCCCGGTGAGCGCCTTTCTTGATCGCGATCACCGGATACGCGGTCGCCCGCGTCGGCGACGGCCCCTGCAAGGCCTCCCAGATGTGGCGGTCGAACGCGGGCTCTTCGAGCATCACCAGGTCGAACTTGCCCAGCACCCAGGTCGGGCCCCAGTAGTAGGTGAGGATCGGCTCGCCCCGGGCGTAGGCGGCGGCGATGGCCGAGGCCAGCGCGGCACCGGTGCCCGGGCGAAAGTTGGTATACAGCTCGTCGAGCCCGTAGATGCGCAGCTTGTGGGTATTGAGCGTCTCGCAGGTCCAACCGAGAATGCAGTTGTAGAACCGGCCTTTGCCGGGCACCTCGGGGTCGGCGAAGAGATCGGCGTAGCGTTTGAGATCGTCGACGTGCTTCAGATCGGGCGCGCGCGGTGGGATGCCTCGGGCCGGGTCCCCTTCCATGACATAGCGCGGCACGAAGAAGCCCTGGATGGCATCGGGGAAGTTGATGCCCAGCTCGACCACCGCGCCTTCGGCGACCAGCCCCTCCCAGAGCTCTTTGTTGTTCTCGGCCCAGACCTCCATATAGAGGTGCACGTCGCCGCGGGCCAGCGCGGTGAGCATCGGCACGGTGCTGCCGGGAATGAGATCCGTGCGGCAGCCATAGCCTTCTTCGAGGATGAAGCGGGACACCGCGTTGTGAAAGCGGCTCGAGTCCCAGTCGAGGCCGGCGAAGACGATGGGCTCGGCGGTGTCGCAGCGGGTCTCGGCGGTCGCGTCGGCCGGGCAGAGCGACGTCGCGAGCCCCAGGGCGATCAGAGCGGCGGCGATGGACGGGCGCGGCATGCCTCGGCATACACCGCCGAGCCGCCCATCACAAGGTGGCCCGGAGGCTGGGGATCAGCGGCTTCGCGCCCCGCCGTCAGTGGTCGTGGTCGTGGCTCTGGCCGGCGACGTGCACCACCATCTGCAGCAGGGTCTGCGGCACGCCGTCGAAGGAGAAGGTGTAGGTCCCGGCGGGCAGCTCGACGTGATAGACCACGCCGGCGAGCTCGCAGCTCGCCGGATCGGTCTCGACCATCGACGGCTCGACGGCGGCGCCCTCGGCGTCGGCCATGCCGAACTCGAACTCCTGATCGAAGATGAGGAAGTGCGTGCCGCCCTGGCTGACGTAGTCGAGCTGGCCGCTGTGCCCCATCGCCCCTTCGGTCAGGGTCATGTCGTAGCGGGTGTGGAAGGTCTCGCTGGTCGGCGGATCGTCATTGTCGATCTCGAGGGCGACCTCGGGGCCGAACTCCATGTGCTTGCAGCCCTCCGCGACCTGATCGACGTCGTCATGGTGGTGGTCGCCGTGATCGTGCTCGCAGGCGGCGAGGCCCAGGCCCAAGCACAGAGCGAAGGCGGCGGTCATCAGAGACTTCATGCGGTCCTCCTGGTTCGGCCCTCGATAGCGCAGATGGCGCGGACGGGGCAACGGGTAGAACTCACGGCGGCATCCTGCCGCACCCGCGACAACACGCCACCTTGCGGCGCGCGTGCCGGGGTTGTATCCCGGGGCCATGCTGCGCCCGCTCGCTCCCCTCGCCGTGTTCACCGCGCTGCTGGCCCTGCCGGCGACGGCCGCCGCGTGCGCCGCCTGCGCGTGCGGAGATCCGACCCTGACGGTCATGGGCACCGGCAAGAGCTTCGGCGGACGGCTGCGGCTGTCGAGCGAGTGGCGGCGCCGTGCGGAGCGCGCGCCGGGCACCTTCGGCGAGACCCGCATCGTCGAGGACCGCGTCGTCTTCGGGACGAGTTGGGCCCCGCTGGACGCCCTGCAGATCGGCTTGACGGTGCCGGTGGTCGACCGCACCGTCGAGACGGCCACGCTCGCCCGCCACCGCGCGCTGCACATCGGTGATATCGATCTGCTCGGCCGCTGGATCGTCGTCGGCGCGCGCGGCCGGGCCACCCATCAACTGGGGCTGACCGCGGGGCTGCGCCTGCCCACCGGCCCGGAGTCGACCGACGCCGAGGGCCGCCCGCTGCCGCTCGACGCGCAGCCGGGCAACGGCGCGTTCATGCCTTCGGTCGGCGTGTGGTACGGGCTGTTCGCGCACCCCTGGTCGGGGCATCTCTCCGTTTCGGGGGTCTTCTCGGGCGAGGGCTACGCCGCGTTCACGCCGGGCGCAGCGGGCTTGCTGACCGCCTTCGGCCAGTACCAGTGGGGCACGGCGTTCGCGACCCGCCTGGGCGTCGACGGCCGCTGGACCGGGCGCGACGCCGACGGCGGGGTACCCATCGACGCGTCGGGCGGGCCGACGGTCTTCGGGCTCGTCGGCGGTCTGGCCGAGGTGACGACCGACGTCCTGGTGCACGCCACGCTGCGCTGGCCGCTCGTCGACGCCCGGCAGAGCGGCGAGCGGGCCGAACCGTCGGTCGCGCTGGGGGTGACGCTCGATCTCTGAGGCTCGGCGGCCCCGCGCGACGGCGGACGGAGCGGCAAGACTCAGAGCAGCGGGGCCTCGGGCTCGAAGTCGATCTTGTCGAAGCCGAGTCGCAGCTGCCCGACGCCCTTGCGCCGCTCGATCAGCTCGAAGATGCCGCTCTTGGCCATACGCCCGCGCAGCCGACAGACGTACACGTCGACGGTGCTCGGGTCGACGCCGAGCTCGGACGCGACGAGGTCCATATGCGTCAGCCCGCGGTCGTTGGGGTCGGTGCGGGTATCCTGGGCGAACTCCCGGGCGAGCAGCCACAGCAGGCGCAGGGCCCGGCTGCGCGGCACCCGCCGGGCGCTGTTCTTCGAGAGCACCGAGACCACCGGTCGCTGGAAGGTACCCCCGACCCGCAGGCGCTTGCCGACGGTGACCGCCAACCCCTGGGTCTCGTCGGGTGGCATCGGCAGCGAGAGCCGCCACGGGTGGCCATCGACGACGATCACTTCGCGATCATCCACCGGCCGCACGCCGGCGTCGTCTTCGAGCGTCCAATGGGGAAACCCGCGAAAGACCATCACCCGCGGGTCGTCGGCCGCGGGCAGGCCGAGCGCGTCGTCGACCGCTTCGACCCGCAGCTGGGGATCGACGAGCGACTCGGCGAACGCCTGCGGCGGCCCGTCGGCGGCGAGCCACCAGCGGTTCTCCGGATCACCGAACGCCAACGCGACCACCGCCGGCAGCCGGGTCTCGACGCCCGGGTCGATGCGCTTGCCGTCGACGAAGGTGCCGTTGGTGCTCGCCAGATCGCGGACGCTCCACGCCTTGCCGTCCCAGCGCAGGACCGCGTGCTGGACCGAGGCCCGGCTGTGCTCGACGCGGATGTCGTTGCCCGCGTCGCGGCCGATGCTGTTGGTGACCCGCAGCGGCACCGCGCGTGCGTTCCGCCGATCGCGCAGGACCGGCAATGGAAGAGCGACGGGCTGCGGCGGCTCGGACGTCAGCGGCATGGCATCAGTCTGACGGGGCGGCGGCCGCCGATCAACGGACCCGTGCGCCACCGACGACCGGCCTGATGTATCTTGCCCCGGGGCGCCCACCGTCGCGCCCAGCCACTCTGGAGGTCATCGTGCGCGCGCGCCTCGTCCCCTCACCCGCTCCGCTCGCCGTGCTCTCGGCGGTCGCCATCACCATCGCGCTGCTGACCGCGGCCCATGGCGCGCCGGTCCCGCCGTCGAACCACATCGGCATCGCCGCCGGCGGGCACCTCGTCGTGACCGATTGGGAGGCGGGCCTCAGCGACGCGGCCGGGCAGCCGCTCTCGCCGGAGGGCAACGGCTTGTTCCGCCTGCGGCTGGGCCGGCAGTTCAACAGCTGGTTCGGGGCCGAGGCCGCCCTGGGCTACATGCCGCTCGACGCTGGCGAGACTCTCGGCACCGGGCTGATCTACGACGGCGACCTGCTCATCAACCTCAAGCAGGGGCCGGTCATGCCGCTGCTCATCCTGGGGGGCGGGGCGTACCACGTCTTCGACGGCAAAGGCGGCAGCGACCTCGACTGGCAATTCCACTACGGCTTCGAATTGCGCGGCACGATCAACCGGCGGCTCGCGGTACGCGGCGGGCTGCGCCATACCTTCGCCGACAGCCTCGAAGCCGATCAGGACCTGTCCAACCACATCGAGGTGACCGTCGGCTTCGACGTGCTCTTCGGCGCCGCCGACTGAAGCGCCGCTGGCCCGACAGCGCCAGCCAGACGCCTCAGCCTTGCCCGCGGGCCCGCGGGTGGGCCCGATCGTAGACCTGCATCAGCGCCTGCAAGTCGACGTGCGTATAGCGTTGAGTCGTCGACAGCGAGGCGTGGCCCAGCATCTCCTGGATACTGCGCAGATCGGCGCCGCTGCCCAGCATATGGGTCGCGCAGGCGTGGCGCAGCCAGTGGGGCGTGGCCCCCGCCTCGGCGCACGCCGGCCGACACTTCTCGACGAGGCGCTGCACCGAGCGCGCGCTGAGCCGGCCGCCGTTCTTGTTGCGAAACAGCGCGGTGGGGTGGCCGCCTTTGCCCTTCATCTGCGGCCGCAGCACCAGCCACGCACGCAGCGCGGCGACGGCGTGACGCCCGATGGGCACGATGCGCTCCTTGTTGCCCTTGCCCAGCACCCGCACCGTGCCCTGGCCCAGATCGACGTCGGTGAGGTCGATGCCCACCAGCTCGCTCACCCGCAGCCCGCCGCCATAGGCCAGCTCGAGCAGCGCGCGATCGCGGGCCGCCGCCGGGCCGTCGCCCGCCGGGGCCTCCATCAGCCGGGCCGCGTCGTCGGCCGAGAGAAAGCGCGGCGTGCGCTTGGGCTGCTTGGGCGTGCGCACCCGGGTGGTGGGATCGACCGCCAGCCGCTCGTCGCGCACCAGGAACCGGAAGAACGCGCGCACCGCCGCCAGCTTGCGGGCGATGGTCGTCGGCGCGAGCCCGTCTTTGTGCAGACCGGCCATGTAGCGCCGCACGTCGCGCGCGCTCACCGCCGCCGGGTCGAACGCTCCGTCGTCCGCTGCGGCGCGGGCGTGGGCCACGAAGAACGCCAGGTCGCGCAGGTAGCCGTCGACCGTGCGCGGGCTGGCCCGCTTCTCGTGGCGCAGATAGCGCTCGAAGGCGCGCAGGTCGGGGTGGATCGGATCGCGGTCGTCGCTCATCGCGCCAGTGTAGGACGAATGCCTACACGATGCGAGTTCACGCGGTACCGCGGGCGATCAGCCCTCGAGCCGGGGCGCCGTCTCGGCCCACCAGCCCGCCAGGTCATGCTGCGCCCGCTGAGACATACGCAGGCGCCGGTCGCGCTTCTTCTCCCGGCGCCGCTTCTCCACCGGCGGGAAGAAGCTCCAGTTGAGGTTGCTCGGGCTGTAGTCGCTGAGGATGCCGTCGGCCCGCAGATGACGCCGGAGCGCACCGAACGCGGTGGTCGGCGGCGGCACCGGCGCGTCGAGGCCGCGCAGCTTCGCCAGCACATGCCACGCGACGAGCAGGCCGCAGGCCGTCGACTCTACGTAGCCCTCGACGCCGGTGATCTGGCCGGCGAAGTACAGCGCGGGATCGTCGTGGAAGTGCAGCGCGTCGCTCAAGAGGCTCGGGCTGTGCAGGTAGGTATTGCGGTGCACGCTGCCGAAGCGCAGGAACTCCGCCTTCTCGAGCCCCGGAATCGTGCGGAAGATGCGCTTCTGCTCGGGATAGCGCAGCCGGGTCTGAAAGCCGACCATGTTCCAGGCGGTCGCCTCGCGGTTCTCCATACGCAGCTGCACCACCGCGTGGGGCTGCTCGCCCGTGCGCGGATCGGTCAGCCCCACCGGCTTGAGCGGGCCGAACGACAGCGTCTGCGGCCCGCGCCCGGCCATCACCTCGATGGGCAGGCAGCCCTCGAAGAACTTCGCGTCCTCGAAGCTGTGGGCGCGCACCTTGTCGCCGTCGATCACCGCCTGCACGAACGCGGCGTATTGCTCTGCGCTCAGCGGGGCGTTGGCGTAGTCGGCGCCGTCGCCCTTGTCATAGCGGCTCTGACGCCAGACGACGTCCCAGTCGATGCTGTCGGCGTCGATGATCGGGGCGATGGCGTCGTAGAAGGCCAGGCTCTCGCGCCCGGCGCGGGCGGCGATCGCCTTGGCCAGCGCCGAGTCGGTCAGCGGGCCGGTGGCGATGACCGACAGCCCGTCGGGGATCTCTTCGACCACCTCGGCGACCCGCTCGATGAGCGGCTCGGCCTCGATCGCGGCGGTGATGGCGTCGGCGAATCGCTCCCGATCGACCGCCAGCGCGCCGCCAGCGGGCACCGCGTGCACGTCGGCGGCGGCCATGATCGCGCTGCCGACGTGGCGCATCTCCCACTTGAGCAGGCCGATCGCGTTGCCCACGTCGGCGGCCCGGAAGCTGTTGGAGCACACCAGCTCGGCCAGCTTGTCGCTGGTCTGGGCCGGCGTGCGCTTGAGCGGCTTCATCTCGAGCAGGCGCACCGGCACCCCGCGGCGGGCGAGCTGCAGGGCCACCTCGCAGCCGGCGAGGCCGCCGCCGACGACGGTCACGGGGGTCTGGGCGTCGCTCATCGCATCCTCCGTCTGGCCGACGGCCCATGGCGACCGTCGGGCCGCGGATGATGACCCATGGCGCCGGCGGATGAAAGGGCCCGGTGCCGGCCCCCACAACCGGTGTCAGGCGCGGGCGTAGCGCCCGCCGGGCACGGCCCTGAGCACGCCGTCGAGCTCGAGCACCGTCGCCGCCTGCAACGCGACGTCGATCGACAGGCCGGCGTCGGCGGCGAGCTCGGCGATGGGTCGGGCCTCGACCGAGCAGACGAGCCACAGCGCGCGGTGGTCGGGCGCCATGCCATCGGCCCGCCGCGGATCGGGCTCAGCCAGCGGCGCGGCGTCTTCGGCCCAACCGTCGGCGGCGGTCAGCAGCCGGGCGCCCTCGTCCACCAGCGCATGACAGCCGGCATGCAACGGCGCGTCCATCGGGCCGGGACAGACGAAGACCGGGATCCCCCGTTCGAGGGCCGCCCGCGCGGTGTGCAGGGCGCCGCTCTGCCGCCCGGCCTGCACCACGACCACCGCCGCCGACAAGGCCGCGATCCACGGGTTGCGGCGGGGGAAGGTCCAGCGGGCCGCGCCCTGATCACAGGGGAAGGGCGAGACGACGGCCCCCCGCCGGCTCGCGGCGTCGAACAGCGCGCGATGGGCCGCCGGCGACGGCCGCTCGAGGCCCGAGCCGAGCACCACGACCGTGCGCCCGCCGGCGTCGAGCGCAGCGCTGTGGGCCGCGTGGTCGATGCCGAACGCGCCACCCGAGATCACCGCCCGGCCGCGGGCCACCGCCGCCTCGGCGACCCGCCGGGCCACGTCGAGCCCATAGCGGTCGGCCCCGCGGGCCCCGACTATGGCGAGGCCGTCGTCGATCAGGGTGCCGCGACCGCGCAAGATGCCCGCCGGCCATTGGGGGCCCCAGCGGCGGTCGAGCGGGGTGAGAAACCACGCGCCGAGCCGTTCGAGCGCCGTCCGCTCGGCGGCGACGCGAGCGGCGAAGCGCGGGTCGTGCGCCGCCGCGCGCCAGCGGGTGCGCGCCTGACGATCGAGCGCCGGCGGCGGCCAGTCGGGCGGACAGCCGGGGTCGGTGCGCAGCTGGCTCAGGCGGGCGGCGACGGCGCGCTCGGCGGAGACGCCGGGCACCAGCGCGCTGGCGAGCAGGTGCTGGCGGGCGCTGTCGCCCCACGGGATCGGGCGGGTGCTCATCGGCCGCCCCGCGCGTCGCGGGCCAGACGCCGACCTCTTCGGATGTGGTGTTCGAAAAAAAGAAACCCCCCGGGCTTTGTGGCGACCGAAGGCCGCCCCCAGGGGGTTCTGGAACCGAGTTCAGGCAGTGACTCGGCTCCTGCTCCAAGAGGCCGGGCAATACCTCTTTGGAGCGCCTGGTCGAGACCGGGCAAATCTCTAACCAGGCGGATCGGCCAGGAAGACCGACCCAAGTGAGAAACGGAGATCCGAAGGATCTCGCGCCTCTCGAGCAGTTCGGCTGCACCGAAGCGCGGCCGCCCTGCATCTCCAGGGAGCCGGGCAAAACCCCCTGCGAGACGAGAAGAAATTACCATAGGCTGTTCTCAATGCAAGCGAAAAATTCATCTGGAATGAAATGCGAGAGTGACTAAGGGACGAAGCGGCCGAAGTGTCCGACCAGACGTCACTTTTCCTGTTCGTCGACCGCATCCGGTCCGGGATACGGCCCGCAGAGGCAGTGGAAACCGGACGATGCGGTCGATACTGTGAGCCGGTCGTCACCGCGAGCCCGCCGCCCACCGGAGAGAGCCGATGCCCGAGACCAAGCGCCCGACCGTCATCATCCGCGCCTGCGCCGACTACGACAGCCAGCGCATCCGGGGCATCATCCGCGACGGGCTCGACACCCTCGACCTGCAGCCCTATGGCCGGACGCTGGTCAAACCCAACGTCGTCGCCTCGGGGCAGCACTTTCCCCACGCCCATACCCGGCCCGAGTTCATGGAGGGCGTGCTGCGGGCGCTGCGCGACCGGGCCCGGCCCGATCTGGAAGAGCTGGCGGTGGGCGAGCGCTGCGGCATCACCATCCCCACCCGCTTCGCGTTCCGCGGGGCCGGCTTCTACGACATGTTCGACCGGGTCGGCGGGGTGAAGCACTACCACTTCGAAGAGGTCAGCCAGGTCGAGGTGCCGCTGTATCACGCGGGCCGGCTGCGGGACTCGTTCTACACCCCCGAGCCCATCGCCCGGGCCGACTTCTTCGTCAACTGCCCCAAGTTCAAGGCCCACCCGTGGACGACGGTGACGTTCTCGATGAAGAACTACATCGGCATCCAGGACGACCGGCACCGGCTCATCGACCACGACCACCGGCTCA